>NZ_JABFHO010000001.1:1685000-2885000 GCF_013404085.1 Winogradskyella helgolandensis
GATTGGATGCGGGGGCTTCACCGCCTACCAATTCCTGACAAACTCCGAATGCTATAAAATGTTAATCAGCAGTGAGGGCATGGGTGCTAAGGTCCATGTCCGAGAGGGAAAGAACCCAGACCATCAGCTAAGGTCCCCAAATATATGTTAAGTTGAATAAACGAGGTTGAACTGCTTAGACAGCTAGGATGTTGGCTTGGAAGCAGCCATTCATTTAAAGAGTGCGTAACAGCTCACTAGTCGAGCGGTTCGGCATGGATAATAATCGGGCATAAACATATTACCGAAGCTATGGACTTGTAAAAGTGGTAGGGGAGCATTGTAGTGTCGTCGAAGGTGTGCTGTGAGGCATGCTGGAGAAGCTACAAAAGAAAATGTAGGCATAAGTAACGATAATGCGGGCGAGAAACCCGCACACCGAAAGACTAAGGTTTCCTCAGCTATGCTAATCAGCTGAGGGTTAGTCGGGACCTAACGCGAACCCGAAAGGGGTAGTGGATGGACAACAGGTTAATATTCCTGTACCTGCTCACACTAAAAGTGACGGAGGCGAAAAGTTAGTGCGTACTGACGGAATAGTACGTTGAAGCGAGTAGTAATACCGCGATAGTACACTGAGACTACGGTCAAGGTGATAATCTAGCAAATCGACTTCCAAGAAAAGCGAGTGAAGCAGCCCGTACCCTAAACCGACACAGGTAGTTGGGATGAGAATTCTAAGGTGCTCGAGAGATTCATGGCTAAGGAACTAGGCAAAATCGACGCGTAACTTCGGGAGAAGCGTCGCCTTCCTTCGGGAAGGCCGCAGTGAAAAAGTCCAGGCGACTGTTTATCAAAAACACAGGGCTCTGCTAAATCGAAAGATGATGTATAGGGCCTGACACCTGCCCGGTGCTGGAAGGTTAAGTGGAGGGTTTAGAAGTTTACTTCGAAGATCTCAAATGAAGCCCCAGTAAACGGCGGCCGTAACTATAACGGTCCTAAGGTAGCGAAATTCCTTGTCGGGTAAGTTCCGACCTGCACGAATGGTGTAACGATCTGGACACTGTCTCAGCCATGAGCTCGGTGAAATTGTAGTATCGGTGAAGATGCCGATTACCCGCTGTGGGACGAAAAGACCCCGTGCACCTTTACTATAGCTTAGTATTGGTTTTGGATAAGTAATGTGTAGGATAGGTGGGAGACTTCGATCGTGCGTCGCTAGGCGTACGTTAGTCATTGTTGAAATACCACCCTTTGCTTATCTAGAGTCTAACTTTCAAAGAAAGGACAGTGCTTGGTGGGTAGTTTGACTGGGGTGGTCGCCTCCAAAAGAGTAACGGAGGCTTCTAAAGGTTCCCTCAGCACGCTTGGTAACCGTGCGTAGAGTGCAATGGCATAAGGGAGCTTGACTGAGAGACATACAGGTCGATCAGGTACGAAAGTAGAGCATAGTGATCCGGTGGTTCCGTATGGAAGGGCCATCGCTCAAAGGATAAAAGGTACGCCGGGGATAACAGGCTGATCTCCCCCAAGAGCTCATATCGACGGGGGGGTTTGGCACCTCGATGTCGGCTCGTCACATCCTGGGGCTGGAGAAGGTCCCAAGGGTTGGGCTGTTCGCCCATTAAAGTGGCACGCGAGCTGGGTTCAGAACGTCGTGAGACAGTTCGGTCTCTATCTACAGTGGGCGTTAGAAATTTGAGTGGATCTGACTCTAGTACGAGAGGACCGAGTTGGACGAACCTCTGGTGTACCTGTTGTTCCGCCAGGAGCATTGCAGGGTAGCTACGTTCGGAAGGGATAAGCGCTGAAAGCATATAAGCGCGAAACCCACCACAAGATGAGATTTCTTTAAAGGGTCGTGGAAGATTACCACGTTGATAGGCTATAGGTGTAAAGGCAGTAATGTCATAGCCGAGTAGTACTAATAACCCATAGGCTTATTGTCACTTCGACTTCGCTCGACAACCAGTAATGGTTAACGAGCGAGTCAGTTTTTTTATAAAGTATACGTTACGATACATATCATGTCTTTTTTTCAATATGTCAACAATATTAGTGTTGATTATTTATAACAACCCAAGTTCTGATCAAAGTCAGAATAAAAATTTAAGGTGGTTATAGCGACGGGGCTCACCTCTAACCATTCCGAACAGAGTAGTTAAGCCCGTTTGCGCCGATGGTACTGCTTTACTGTGGAAGAGTAGGTCGCCGCCTTTTTTAAGAACCCTTACTAGATATTCTAGTAAGGGTTTTTTCGTTTTATCACTTTTTTAATCTACTTCAAAGCTAGTTTTTTATTATCTTCAATCTTTACTTGTGTTTTATTATGAAAGAAAATATAGAATTAGAATTAGCTTGGAATTTTGTCACTAAAACCAATAGAAATATTTTTCTAACGGGAAAAGCTGGTACTGGTAAAACAACATTCTTGCATAAATTAAAACTTCAATCTAATAAACGAATGATAATAGTTGCACCAACTGGTGTAGCCGCTATTAATGCAAAAGGAGTTACTATTCATTCTTTTTTTCAAATGCCATTTGGACCTATTTTACCCAATGATGATTTGGCTTCTTCTGGATTTAAGAGGAAATTCAGTAAAACTAAGATTGATATCATTAAATCTCTAGATTTAGTGGTCATTGATGAAATTAGTATGGTTAGGGCTGATTTATTGGATGGTATTGATAAAACTCTTAGACGTTACAAGAATAGGAACGAAGTATTTGGAGGTGTACAATTATTAATGATTGGTGATTTACAACAACTATCTCCTGTTATAAAAGATCATGAATGGAGACTATTACAGCCATTTTATAAGAATGCCTTCTTCTTTAGTAGTCTTGCTTACCAAAATTGTAATGCAATTACCATTGAATTGAAGCACATCTATAGACAAGAAAATCCTTTGTTTATTAATATTCTCAATGAAATTAGAAATAACAACCTAAGTCTTTCTTCTGCACATGAATTAAATAAAAGATACTTGCCAAATTTTGAACCTAAAGAAGATGAGGGATACATATCGCTAACCACACATAACAATAAAGCGAGGCAAACTAATTTGTTAGAATTAGATAAATTAAAAGGAAAGGTCACTTCTTACAAAGCTAAAGTTCAAGGTAATTTTCCTGAGCATTCTTTTCCTAATAAAGAAACATTAGACTTAAAGGTTGGTGCTCAAGTCATGTTTATTAAAAATGATAGCTCTCCCGAGAAACGCTATTTTAATGGTAAAATTGGAAAGGTTATCTTATTGGATAAGGATGAAGTTGTAGTTAATTGTCCTGATGATGATTTTAATATCAATGCTAAGTTAGAAACATGGGAAAATATAAAATATAATGTTGATGCGGATACAAAAGCAATTTCTGAAGATAAGATAGGAAGCTATTCTCAAATTCCATTACGTTTAGCATGGTCAATTACTATACATAAGAGTCAAGGATTAACTTTTGAAAAGGCGATTATTGATGCACAAGGAGCTTTTGCTCATGGGCAAACTTATGTAGCATTAAGTCGTTGTAAATCCTTAGAAGGATTGGTTCTAAAAAGTAAAATAGAGTCCAATCAAATAATTAGTGATTATAATGTTATTGAGTTTAATAAGAACGCAGAGGCGAATCAGCCAAATGAATCTATTTTATTAGAATCAAAACGTAATTTTCAATTATACTTGATTTCAGATATCTTCGATTTTTACAAATTTATGTATCCTGCCAATCGCATATTAGATATTTATTATAAAAATAGAGGAAGTGTTGAAGGTATTGTTGAAGCTCCTGTAATTACGATTAAAGACAGTGTTACTCATTTGCTTAAAATAAGTAATGGATTTAAATCCCAAATAAAAAGCTTAGTTAGTCTTAATGAAATACCTGAATCTAGTGCTATTCTTCAAGAACGGTTTAAAAAGGCCTTAGATTATTTTACTGAGCAAACTAAATCTACGATAGAAATTCCACTTAAAGAATTTAATTTTACAACGGATAACAAAGCTGTTAAAAAAGATATTGATAAGCAATTAGATACATTAGAAGAATTACTTGAAGCTAAGCTTTCCTATTTTGAAGGATTAAAGGATGGGTTCAATTCCCAAGAATTTTTATCCTTACGAGCAAAGTCAGTCTTCTTAGCCAAGAATAAACCCAAAAAGACACGTAAATCTGTTGTAGATGGTACAACCAATGTGGAATTATTTGAATTATTACGAGAACTCAGAAATGACATCGCTAATAGAGAGGATTTAATTCATTATCAAATTTTTAATCAAAAGTCACTTTATGCGATGTGTGAAATTTTACCTATTAGTAAAACCGAGCTATTGGAAATACATGGTATGGGTAAAACTAGAATTGAAAAATATGGAGATCAAATATTAGGAGTTATAAAAGCCTATTGCGATGAAAACGACATTGCATTTTCTGATGATGTTTCTGTTTTTGAAGAATTAGAGCCTAAAAAGAAGAAAGGAGATACTAAAAAAATATCATTAGATTTATTTAAAGCAGGAAAATCTATTGATCAAATTGCTTTAGAACGCGAATTAAATTCGAATACCATCTTTGGGCATTTAGCTAGTTTTACGTCATCAGGTGAAATAAAAGTTACAGATTTAATGTCTAAGGCTAATTATTTAGAATTAAAGAAAGTTATCCCAACTAAAACTTTTGAAACGCTTTCAGATTTGAAACATCAGATTGATGATAAATTTACATTTGGTGAAATAAGATTAGTATTACAAGAATTAGAAAATAAGATAAATTAGCCTTTAATTAATTGCAAAAAAAAAGAGACTGTTTTTTTATCAGTCTCTTTAAGTTATAAATTGAATCCTCTGATAATTTTTATCAGATGTTTAGGATTAAAAATTATGTTTTGTTTACTAATCTTTAATAATGTTTCTAGAAATTACAATTTTCTGAATCTCCGAAGTCCCTTCATAAATCTGAGTGATTTTAGCATCACGCATTAAACGTTCTACATGGTATTCTTTAACAAATCCATTTCCACCGTGTATTTGCACAGCTTCAACAGTATGTTCCATCGCTACTTTACTTGCATATAATTTAGCCATTGCACTGCTCATGTCGTAATTGTTTCCTTGGTCTTTATCCCAAGCAGCTCTCATTACTAACATTCTAGCTGCTTCAATTTCAGTATGCATATCTGCTAATTTAAACGCTATGGCTTGGTGGTTACAAATTTCTGTTCCAAAAGCTTTGCGTTCTTTAGAATATTTTAAAGCTAATTCATAGGCACCTGCAGCAATTCCTAATGCTTGCGCTGCAATACCAATTCGACCCCCAGAAAGTGTTTTCATTGCAAATCTAAATCCAAATCCGTCGTCGCCAATTCTATTTTCTTTAGGCACTTTCACGTCATTAAATTGTAGTGTATGTGTATCACTTCCTCTAATTCCTAATTTATCTTCTTTTGGTCCAATATCAAAACCAGGCATTCCTTTTTCAAGAATAAAAGCGTTAATACCATGAGATCCTTTATGCTTATCGGTTTGTGCAATTACTAAATAAACTTCTGCACGCCCTCCATTAGTAATCCAGTTTTTTGTACCGTTTAATATATAATGATCTCCTTTATCAATGGCTGTTGTTTTCTGAGATGTAGCATCACTACCAGCTTCGGGTTCACTTAAACAAAATGCACCAATGCATTCGCCAGTTGCTAATTTTGTTAGATATTTTTCTTTTTGAGCTTCGTTTCCATAAGATTCTAATCCATAACAGACCAAAGAATTATTTACAGAAACCATAACAGAAGCAGAAGCATCAACTTTAGATAATTCTTCCATAATAAGCACATAAGAAATAGCATCCATACCACTCCCTCCATATTTAGGATCTACCATAATGCCTAAAAACCCTAATTCTCCCATCTTACGAACTAAGCTTTCAGGGAAAGTTTGTGCATTATCGCGTTCTATAACACCAGGAAGTAATTCTGTTTGTGCAAAATCTCGTGCAGCATCACGAATCATTAAATGTTCTTCTGTTAAGCTAAAGTCCATAAATTATTATTTTATTGATTTCTTAAAAATTTGATGCAAAGATAATTTTTTATTGCGGTATTTTCAATAAGGAATATTATTTTTACTCTTATGTCAAAAATCACCTATAATATTATTGGAGTAATGTCTGGAACGTCGTTAGATGGAATCGATCTAATTTATGCGACTTATCATTTGGATAATAGTTGGAATTTTAAAATTCATTTTGCTGAAACTATTAAGTATTCAAAGCAATGGAAAACAGTATTGAGTAGCTTAGTAAATCAATCTATGGGGCAACTACAAGCTATAGATTTAAAATATTCTGAGTATTTAGCAACTGTGATTTCAGCATTTATAAATAAACATAAAATTGAAACTATAGATTTTATTGCGTCTCATGGACATACCGCTTTACATCAACCAGATGACGGAATTACCTATCAAATAGGGAATCAGCAGATATTAGCAGATATTTTAAAGGAAAAAGTCATTTGTGATTTTAGAGTTCAGGATGTAGAATTAGGAGGTCAAGGTGCGCCATTAGTACCAATTGGTGATAGGTTATTGTTTAATGACTATATGTACTGCTTAAACTTAGGGGGTTTTGCCAATATTTCCTTTGAGTTTAAAACTGAAAGAATCGCATATGATATTTGTCCTGTCAATATTGTACTGAATCATTATGTTTCTAAATTAAACTTAGAATTTGATGATAAAGGCCAATTAGCCTCAAGAGGAAACGTTGATGAGGATTTATTATTACAACTTAATGGTTTACCTTATTATATGGAAGAACCACCTAAATCTTTAGGCTTAGAATGGGTTGATATTAATATGTTTCCAATAATTGAATCTTATCAACTTAAAACCGAAGATATATTAAGAACGTTTGTTGAGCATGCTGCGATACAAATCTCCGCAGTTTTGGTCGAAACAAGTTCGCAAGTATTAATTACAGGAGGAGGCGTCTACAATAGTTTTCTAATAGATAGATTAAGGCATTTTTCACAAGTTGAAATTGTAATTCTTCAAAACGAAATTATTGAATTTAAAGAAGCTTTAATTTTTGGATTACTAGGTGTGCTTAAAGAAAGGAACGAAATTAATTGTTTAAAAAGCGTGACTGGAGCAAAACGAAATCATTCATCCGGTAAATTATTAATTCCGAAAAATTAAATTTAATTAAGCTTTTCGCTTAGATTGTTTTTTATATTTGTTACGAGAAAAAAAAGCAATAAAAATTGATAAAAGAATTACTTCACAAATACGAAAATAAAGAACCAGAAATCGTATTTCATTGGAACGATGCAGAAACAGAAGCCGAAGGTTGGACTGTTATTAACTCATTAAGAGGTGGTGCAGCAGGTGGTGGAACACGCATGCGTAAAGGATTAGATAAAAATGAAGTGCTTTCACTTGCTAAAACCATGGAAGTGAAATTTACTGTTTCTGGTCCAGCAATTGGAGGAGCAAAATCTGGAATTAACTTCGACCCTCAAGATCCAAGAAAAAAAGGTGTTTTACAACGTTGGTACGCTGCTGTGTCTCCATTATTAAAAAGTTATTACGGAACAGGTGGTGATTTAAATGTAGATGAAATTCATGAAGTAATTCCAATTACAGAACAAAGCGGTGTTTGGCATCCGCAAGAAGGTGTTTTTGAAGGTCACTTTAAACCAACAATCGCTGATAAAATTAATAGAATAGGTCAGTTAAGACATGGAGTAATAAAGGTGATTGAAAACCCTAATTATTCTCCTAGTGTCAATAGAAAATATACAGTAGCAGATATGATTACTGGATATGGTGTAGCTATGGCTGCCAAGCATTTTTACGATATTAAAGGCGATTCAATAAACGGAAAACGCGTTATTGTTCAAGGTTTTGGAAATGTTGGGGCTGCTGCTGCATTTTATTTTGCTCAAATGGGAGCTAAAATTGTTGGAATTATTGATAGAGATGGAGGACTAATTAATAAAGAAGGTTTTTCATTTAAAGACATTAATGATTTATATCTAGCGAAAAATGGTAATACACTTATTGCTGAAAATGTCATCCCCTTTGAAGAGATTAATCAACAAATTTGGTCTTTGCAAGCTGAAGTTTTTGCACCTTGTGCGGCTTCTAGATTAGTGACTCAAGGTCAAATAGATCAAATGATAAGTACAGGATTAGAAGTAATAACTTGTGGTGCAAATGTGCCTTTTGCCGATAAGGAAATTTTCTTTGGATCAATAATGGAGTATACAGATCAAAAAATCAGTTTAATTCCAGATTTTATTTCAAACTGTGGTATGGCAAGAGTATTTGCTTATTTCATGGAACGTAAAGTACAAATGACTGATGAAGCCATTTTTGCAGACACTTCTAACGTGATTAGAAAAGCTTTACAAGAGGTAGATAATAATAACCCAACAAAAACAGGCATTAGCGAAACTGCTTTCGAAATTGCACTGAGACAATTAGTCTAAAAAGACGATTATTAGATTTTAAATATGGAAACAATAATAATACTTGTATTCGTCGTTGGTTATTTGGCCATTACATTAGAACACAATATTAAAATAGATAAATTAATTCCTGCTTTAGTGATGATGGCCGTTAGTTGGGCTTTAATCTCACTCGGTATTGACGACTTTACCCAATGGTTTGATTCGGCGAAGCATCATTTAATGGATAATTTTGGATTACTTCAGCATGAAGAAAAAATGCATATGATGGAAGAGACCTTACTCCATCATTTAGGTAAAACATCCGAAATACTAGTATTCTTACTAGGAGCCATGACGATTGTAGAAATTATAGATTATTTTGATGGGTTTTCAACGATTAAAGGTTTTATAAAGACAAAAAGTAAAAGGAAGATTCTTTGGGTTTTTGGTTTCTTGGCATTCTTTCTTTCAGCTATAATAGATAACCTTACAGCTACTATAGTATTAATATCAATTTTACAAAAATTGATAAACGATAGAGATGTTCGTATTTGGTATGCAGGTTTAATTATTATTGCGGCAAATGCAGGAGGTGCTTGGTCTCCAATTGGTGATGTAACAACGACAATGCTTTGGATTGGTAAGAAAGTCACCTCAGGTCATTTGTTTGTGTATTTGTTTTTACCTTCATTAATATGTATGTTGGTACCAACATTTATTGCTTCGTTATTGCCTGCTTTTAAAGGAAAGATTGAATCTGAAGATGATGAAAACGATAAACCTAAAAGTAAATACAGTGCTACAATGTTATATTTAGGACTTGGAGGTATAGTGTCAGTTCCTATTTTTAAAACCGTAACACATTTACCGCCTTATGTAGGTATGATGTTAGCATTGGGTATTGTGGCTATTTTTGCAGAAATATATAGTAACACTAGGTTTAGTATGTCGCACCACGATTCAGAAGAAAGCGATGCACATTCACATCATAGTCCGGTGCATTATTCGTTATCTAAAATAGAATTACCAAGTATATTATTCTTCTTAGGAATTTTAATGGCAGTAGCTGCTCTAGAATCTTTAGGTATTTTATTTGGTTTTGCGGGTACCTTACAAGATAATATGCCAATGTTAGGAACTGAATTACATCACGAAGGTGTTTCAGATTTAGTTGTTTTGTTATTAGGCGCAGGTTCTGCTGTCATTGATAATGTACCACTTGTTGCGGCAAGTTTAGGGATGTTTACAGAACCAATAGATAATGAGTTATGGCATTTTATAGCTTATTCTGCTGGTACAGGAGGAAGTATGCTAATCATTGGTTCTGCTGCAGGTGTAGTTGCTATGGGAATGGAAAAAATAGATTTCTTTTGGTATCTTAAAAAAATATCATGGTTAGCATTAATAGGATTTTTAGCAGGAGCTATAGTTTTTATGTTTACCAGAACTATATTTTAGTAAACATACTTTTGTCAAAAAACAGACGTTATACAAATAGTTAAAATAATTTCAATTTTTAGAATATGATAGCATTAAGTACTATTCAAGATGAAGTAAGCGTTTTAGCTGATGAAGAATCAGTAGAAAAAACTTTATCCATAATAGAATTAATTACAAGTGGAGGAACATCAGGGATGGTGATTATCCTCATATTGTTCTTACTTTTAATTGTAGCCACCTTTATTTATTTCGAGCGTATTTTCGCCATTAAAGCAGCATCTAAAGTCGATTCAAACTTCATGAATCAAATTAAAGATCATGTCAGTAATGGTAAAATTGATTCTGCTCAAATGTTATGTGCTCAGCAAAACTCACCAGTTTCGAGATTAATTGCAAAAGGAATTACTAGAATAGGAAAACCTTTGGAAGATATTAATACAGCTATTGAGAATGCAGGACGATTGGAAGTCTATAATTTGGAAAAGAATGTTAGTGTTCTAGCAACTATCTCTGGAGTTGCACCAATGATTGGTTTCTTAGGAACAGTAGTTGGTATGATTATTTCAATTTTCGAATTGGCAAATGCAGGTGGAACTATTCAAATGGATGTTTTAGCAAGTGGATTATATACGGCTATGACAACCACCGTGGCAGGATTAATAGTAGGTATTATTGCTTATGTAACTTATAACCATATCGTGGTTAAAACCAATAAAGTTGTTTACCAAATGGAAGCGAACTCTGTTGAGTTTTTAGATCACTTAAACGAACCTATCTAATATGGACATTAGAGGAAGAAATAAAGTAACTCCAGAATTCAATATGGCGTCTATGACGGATATTGTATTCTTGTTATTAATATTTTTTATGATTGCGTCAACTTTAGTAACTACTAACGCTATTGATATTCTTTTACCCAAAGCAAGTGGTAAGACAGAGAATAAAAAATCAATAGCTGTAAGTATCAAAAAAGATTTGACCTATTATATTGATCAGAATCGTGTGGGCGAAAGTGTCTTAGAAACACAATTAATTTCTTTAATGGAGTCACAAGAATCTCCTACCATCGTATTGCGAGCAGAGAAATCTGTCCCTGTAGAGAATGTAGTTAAGGTGATGGATATCGCAAACCGAAATAAATTTA
This sequence comes from Winogradskyella helgolandensis, assembly GCF_013404085.1. Classification (NCBI taxonomy): domain Bacteria; kingdom Pseudomonadati; phylum Bacteroidota; class Flavobacteriia; order Flavobacteriales; family Flavobacteriaceae; genus Winogradskyella; species Winogradskyella helgolandensis. The sequence goes on from NZ_JABFHO010000001.1 coordinate 1,696,012, forward strand.
AAGTGATTTTGGCTGTACAGCCTAATTAATCGGCATCATTTTTGAAAACTGTTTATTCTATTGAATAGGATTATATAAAACAAATGAAATATTTAGAGACCAAACACGAACGTAATTCAGCAAAGATCACAGCACTTATTGCTTTGATATTACTTTTGTTATTATTTGTTGTTGGGCCTCAATATATGGATCCACCTGAAGAATATGGTGTAGCAGTAAATTTTGGAACTACAGATTTTGGCAGTGGGAACAAACCTCTAAGTGAACCAAAAAAAGCGGTTGAAGATAAAATTGTCGAAGAAAGTGCTGTTGAAGAAGTCGTACCCGAAGAAACACAAGTGGCAGCTGCAGAAGCTGCAGCAAAAGCTGAAGAGGTAATGACACAAGACAATGCTGAAGCGATTGCTATTAAAAAGCAAAAAGAAGCAGAGGCAAAGGCGAAAGCGGCAGAAGCAAAAGCTAAGGCAGAGGCTAAAGCTGCAGCAGAAAAAGTGGAACGTGAGAAACGGGAAGCTGAAGAAAAGAAACGCGCTGAAGAAGCTGAGAAAAAGAAACAACTCGACAATCTTATTGGTGGAGTTAAAAACGCTTCAGGTAATACCGATGGAGGTGAAGGACCAGATAATCAAGGAGGCAATAAAGGGCAATTAGATGGAGATCCTTATGCACCAAGTTATTTTGGAGGTTCAGGTCCGGGAAAAGGAGGCGTTGGTTATGGATTAGGAGGTAGAGGTAAACCGAGTAATAGTATTGTACTTCCAGATTGCCAAGAAACAGGTTTAGTGGTTGTTGAAGTAAGAGTTAATAGACAAGGTAAAGTTATCAATGCATATCCTGGAAAGAAAGGAACGACAGGAACAAGTTGTTTATTTGAAGCAGCAAAACAAACAGCATTAACATTTAGATGGCCGGCAAATTCTGAAGCTCCTGTCGAGCAAGTTGGTTTTGTGAGTATTAACTTTGATGTAGGTCAATAGAATGAATTATCAAGATACGGTGAATTGGATGTTTCAACAACTTCCAATGTATCAAAATAAAGGCAACTCAGCCTTTAAAAAGGATTTAACGAACACCATTAATTTAGCGAAGCATTTAAACCATCCTGAAGATCGCTTTAAATCTATTCATGTTGGTGGCACTAATGGTAAAGGGTCTACAAGCCATATGCTCGCTTCAATTTTTCAAGAATCAGGATATAAAGTAGGTTTATATACATCTCCACATTTAAAAGATTTTAGAGAGCGTATTCGTATTAACGGCAAGGTAATTAGTAAACAATTTGTTATTGGGTTTATAAAACGAAATAAGGCTTTTCTAGAAGCAAATCAATTGTCTTTCTTTGAAATGACTGTTGGTATGGCTTTCGATTATTTTGCAAAGCAGAAGGTTGATATCGCTATTATTGAAGTAGGATTAGGAGGTCGCTTAGATTCTACCAATATCATTACACCAAAATTATCTGTAATTACAAATATAGGATTTGATCACACTCAATTTTTAGGTCATACACTTCAAGAGATTGCTGGCGAAAAAGCAGGAATCATAAAGAATAATATTCCTGTTGTTATCGGAGAAACACATGTTGATACTAAAGCTGTATTTCAGAATAAAGCAAAGGAAACAGAATCACCCATTTATTTCACAGATCAAATTATTAATACTGTTTTAGAAAGTGATTTAAAAGGGGCTTATCAAATTCACAATATTAAAACGGTTTTACAATCCGTACATGTTTTAAGAGAATCTGGATTTAATATTTCTGAAGAACACTTAAAAAAGGCACTTTTAAACGTCACTGCAAATACGGGTTTGCAAGGTCGTTGGCAAATTTTAGGGACTGAACCGAAGATTATTTGTGATACAGCTCATAATAAAGAAGGCTTAACTTCTGTGATGAAACAATTACATGAAGAGTCATTTAATCATCTTCATATTGTCTTTGGGGTGGTTAATGATAAAGATTTAGATTCTATAATTCCTTTATTACCTAAGCAGGCTACCTATTATTTTTGCAAACCAAATGTGCAAAGAGGACTAGATGCTAAAGTTTTGAGAAAAAAATTCGGGGATAATGGTTTAAAAGGGGAGGTTTATAATAGTGTTGAATTTGCTTTAAGTATCGCAAAATCAAAGGCTAAAGTAACAGATTTGATTTATGTTGGGGGTAGTACTTTTGTGGTTGCAGAAATTATTTGATTTTTTTTAAAAAAAATGTTTTGAGATATTAAAAACTAGAGTATATTTGCAGTCCTAATAAATAGGGCGACTAGCTCAGTTGGTTCAGAGCACTTGGTTTACACCCAAGGGGTCAGGGGTTCGAATCCCTTGTCGCCCACAAAGTTCACAGAAATGTGAACTTTTTTTATACGTTACTTCATTTATTAGGGCGACTAGCTCAGTTGGTTCAGAGCACTTGGTTTACACCCAAGGGGTCAGGGGTTCGAATCCCTTGTCGCCCACATCAAAGAGAATCCCGATTTACTTTTGTAAATCGGGATTTTAGCTCCTAAAAAGTACCAAGGCAACGGTTTGAATTGCTTTTTTTGAGTTAAAATTTCTAGAATTGCTCAAGCGATTCGGGATTATATTTGAAGAAGTGGTTTTGTATAGGGATATGGAATCCTATTTTAATTTACAAAAGGCTCAAATGGTTTTTGAAAACAAAAATATGGGTCATTAACTCAGTTGGTTCAGAGTGTCACGTCGACAACGTGGAAGTCACTGGTTCGAATCCAGTATGACCCACTCAAAAAAAAGCCTTTCAAGAAATTGAGAGGCTTTTTATTTTTGTTACATGTTTAAAACGGAAAAGAGCAGTTTCCTGCCCTTTTGTAAAGATCTTTATTGTAGCGTCTAACTCGAAGGCAGTAGCATTATTTGCCTTTGTTATTGCCAATTCTTAATAAATAAAAACAGTCAAACTTAGGGCTCCCTGTGCACCAATAACTAACGATTGTTCTATATCTGCAGTTTTTGATGGTCCAGAAATAAAAACCCCAAAATCCGTTTCACTAGAAGCTATTTTTTGATAGGCTTGATGTAAAAAAGGAACTATATTTTCTTTATTCAGTACCAAAACTAAATGCTTTGTAATAAATGGCAATACGCGTATGGGAATTTGATTATCTGACAACCAAAGCGCTCCGTTTTCAGCGACACCTATATCACTTTCTAATATTAGTATATCTAAATCTTCAAGTTCATGAGGTTTGTTTAGAGCCTCTAATGAAATAGTATTAAAATCTTGCGTTCCTTCAAGTGTCGAAAAATTAGCCTTTGTATCCGGAAAAAGAGATGACACTTGTGAAATAACGTTTTCCTTTACTACAACATCAACCACATTGCCACCAACCACTTCAATTTTAGTTTTGAATTCTTTAATTAAATCTCTTCCATCGACAAACACGTTTAAGTCTAGGTTTGGTAATTCTAATAAGTCAGGCTTATTTGCTTTTGCTCTTGATAAAATATGTTCTCTACTGCTCATTATCTTTTCTTTTTTTATACCAATCATCAAAACTTTCGGTTGGTCCTGATGGTAAATCTCTTTCTTTTCCCCAAACATTTGGTTTTGAGTTAATCACTCCTTTTGGTAAATTTCTTAAAGACCATCGTGCCACCTTTCCAATACGTTCAAACTGCATAGGTTTTGCAAATACTTTACCCATCATTTTCATAGATGTTTTCTTAACAAATGGCTGAGGAGTTTCCTTAGTTATAATCTGCCTCCATTTGTACAACTGACTGTGGATATCAATTTTTACAGGACACACATCCGAACATGAGCCACACAAGGTAGAAGCAAATGGCAAACTGCTATGTTTTGTTAGATCTTTACCAGGCGATAAAATAGAACCTATAGGTCCTGGAATAGTGGCATCGTAGCTATGCCCACCACTTCGTCTGTAAATAGGACAAGTATTCATACAAGCTCCACAACGAATACAATGTAACGACGCTCTAAAATCTGGTCTACTTAACTGCTCGGTTCTGCCATTGTCTACAATTACAATGTGCATTTTATTACCATTAACAGGCTTTTTAAAATGAGATGAATAAGTTGTAATAGGTTGTCCAGTAGCACTTCTTGCGAGCAACCTTAAAAAGACGCCTAAATGTTCTTGTTTTGGAATCAGTTTTTCAATTCCCATACACGCAATATGAACAGGAGCTAAATGCGCTCCCATATCGGCATTCCCTTCATTGGTACACACTACAAAACCACCTGTCTCTGCGATAGCAAAATTAACACCTGTAATGGCAGCATCTGCACTTATAAACTTTTTTCTAAGATGCTTTCTTGCTTCTCCTGTTAAATACTGAGGATCACCACCAGAAGGTTTTGTACCTAAATGTTCTTGAAAAAGTTCATCAACCTCTTCTTTTGTTTTATGGATAGCGGGCAACACAATATGACTTGGTGACTCTTTAGCTAACTGCACTATGCGTTCTCCTAAATCGGTGTCAATAACCTCAATACCATCTGCTTCCAAAAAAGGGTTTAGATGACATTCTTCAGTAAGCATAGATTTGCTTTTTACAACTTTTTTTGCATTGTGCTCTTTGAGAATTCCATGTACAATTTTGTTATGTTCGTCTCCATTGGCTGCCCAATGAACTTGCACACCATTTTTTAAAGCGTTTTCTTCAAACTGAATTAAATAGTTATCTAAATTTGAAAGTGTATGCGCTTTAATGCCATGGCCGTAATTTCGCAACGATTCCCAACCTTCAACAGCGTGTACTGCTTTATCTCGTTTGTGTCTTACAAACCATAAGGCTTTATCGTGCCAATCGACCTTTTTCTCGTCTTTGTTAAATATAGATGCTGCTTTTGAATGATTCATTTTACTTTAAATTTAAATACTACTATTCAAAATTTCGGCGATGTGTAATACTTTTAATGGTTGCTTGTTTCTATTGATCAAACCTTCTAAATGCATCAAGCAAGATGTATCTGTTGCTGTGATTACTTCTGCACCACTATCTAAATGGTCCTTGATTTTATCTTTGCCCATCTTTACGGAAATAGCTTCTTCTGTAACGGCAAAAGTACCTCCGAAGCCACAGCACTCGTCCTTTCTTGCTAATGATATCAATTGAGCTCCTTCAACTTCGTTTAAAAGATCTTCTATTGATGAAAAAGACGGCCCTACAAGTTCTGAACAAGATCCTAATCGCAATCCACGTAGACCATGACAGCTTTTATGTATACCTATTTTATAAGGGAATTTTGCGTTTACGTTTTTGACTTTGAGAATGTTAACAATAAAGTCGCATAGTTCGTATACGTTGTTGCGAACGTTAATAACATCTTCTGTTTGCGGTATAATATCATAATGTTTCTTAACATGATAAGCACAGCTTCCTGAAGGTGTAACGACATAATCAAAATCCTTAAAATTGTCCACAAAATTATTACAAGCTCCTACAGATTCATATTCGTAACCTGAATTAGCCATGGGTTGTCCACAACACGTCTGTCCAGAAGGATACGCAACGTTTACGTTTAGTTTCTCTAACAGTTCTAATGTTGCTATTCCAACTTGTGGATATAATTGATTGATGTAACAAGGAATAAATAATCCTACTTTCATAATGTCCTTTTATAATTCATATATTTTTTCCATCAGTATCCATTTTTCATTGGCCTTGGCCAAAGATTGTTTTTGCTGATACTTCCACATTAAATTTTCGCACTCTTGTACTTTTGGTTTTTCTAAATTCTAAACACCTGAAGCTTGAATACCATTAGTAATTTTAGACCAAATACTTTCATTTTATTTTTTATTTACTGAAAAGAATTTGGAATTATTAATGCGATCTAAGTAAAACCAATATCGTTTCATTACTGGTCCTTATAAACTTTTAATGTTCTATATCCGTATAGCGCAATAAAACAGAAACAAATAAATGGTAGAATGAAAGAAAAGTTAACACCAGAAAATGGTCCTATCTTTTCAGTATCTATCATGAGCCCTTGTAATATTGGCATTAAAGCACCACCAACAATAGCCATAACTAAACCGGCTGCGCCAATTGCTGTATCGTCTGCTCTTAAACCATCTAAAGCAATTCCGTAAATGGTAGGGAACATTAATGACATAAATGCAGAAGTGGCTACTAATAAATAGAGTCCTGTAATTCCCTCGATTAATATAACGCCAGACATAGTTACCATAGCGCACAATGCAAAAATCATTAGTAGTTTTCGAGAGTTAACGTACTTCATTAAAAAGGTACTAATAAATCGGCTACATAAAAATATGGCCATTGCAATAATGTTATAGTTTTGTGCCTCTGCTTTAGGTATACCTAAGTTGCCTGCGTATTGAATAATAAATGTCCAACACATAATTTGAGCGGCAACATAGAATAATTGGGCTAAAACACCTTCTTTATATTTTCCGTTTTTGAATAATCTTTTAAATGAAGATGCCGCACTGGTTGGATTATCGCTAACCTTTCTTTTTGGCATTTTAGTGATAGAAATAACCACTAACATGGCTATAACAACAAAACCAAGAATAACATAAGGGTTTCTAATAATTTCTAAATCGTGTGTTCTAATAACTGCTTTTTGAGCTTCGTTTAAGGTATTGAAAATAAGTTCACCAGCTTCATTACGTTTGTCAGAATCTAAAGCGGTAAGTATAAATTTAGATGCCACAAACATTCCAAACAATGACCCTATAGGATTAAAAGCTTGTGCTAAGTTTAAACGTTGGGTTGCAGTACGTTCATCTCCCATTGATAATATAAAAGGATTTGCTGTAGTTTCTAAAAAAGCCAATCCGAAGGTTAAGATATATAATGATCCTAAAAAGAATCCGAAAACTTCAAATTTTGCTGCTGGAAAAAATAACAAAGCTCCAATAGCATAAAGCGTTAAACCTAAAAGAATTCCTTTTTTATAACTGTATTTTCTAACAAAAAGTGCTGCAGGAATAGCCATAGTAGCATAACCACCATAAAAAGCTAATTGTACCAAAGCGGCTTTTGCCGTTGATATTTCCATTACGGTTCCAAATGCTGCTACCATAGGATTTGTAATATCGTTAGCAAAACCCCAAAGTGCAAACAAAGATGTGATGAGTACAAATGGCACGATGACCTCTTTAGATACTACTGGTATTTTTGTTGAATTCGTCATTTAGTCTTAGTATTTTAGTTACAATGAAAAAAAAACACCATTCAAATTAATATCTAAAAATGAATAGTGCTTTGATAATCTAATCTTAATTTTTATCTGTACTGTGCGTAAATCACTTTGGTTTGAAGGTATTCTTCCATACCATGCTTTCCATCAGCACCACCAAGTCCAGATTTTTTCCATCCTGCATGGAACCCTTGAATCGCTTCAAAATGTTCTCTATTTATATAGGTTTCTCCATATTGTAATTCTTCTGCTGCGTGCATTACTTTATTAAAGTTTTCAGAGAAAATAGAAGACGTTAAACCATATTCAGAATCATTAGCCAATGCAATTGCCTCATCTAAAGTGCTAAATTTCATTACAGGCAATACAGGGCCAAAAACTTCATCTTGTATAATTTGCATATCCTGTCTTACATTGGTTAACAATGTCGGTTGATAAAAATAACCTTTATCAAACTGACTAGATTTTTGTCCTCCAACTAAAACTTCTGCACCTTCTTTTTTAGCAAACTCAACCATTTCGGCTACTTTATCTAATTGTGCTTTAGAAACCAATGCACTCATGTCAGGATTGTTATCAGAAAAAGCATCTTCTACTTTTAAAGCCTTCATTTTAGCAGTAACCATTTCTAAAAACTGATCGTGAATAGATTCTTCTACATAAACACGTTCTGCACAATTACATACTTGTCCGCTATAAATAATTCTAGAACCAACAACAGCATTTACAGCCAATTCTAGATCTGCATCTGCACAAACAATTGCAGGAGCTTTACCTCCTAACTCTAAAGAAACTTTTGTAATATTTTCAGAGGCTGCTTCCATAACTTTCTGACCAGCAAATACACTACCAGTTAAACTGATAATACCTGTAACTGGACTTTTAGACAAAGCGTTCCCTACTATTGGGCCAGAACCACAGACAAAATTTAAGACACCAGCAGGTAATTCAATTTTTTGAATTAAATCTACCCATTCCATTATCGTATTTGGTGCAATACAACTTGGCTTAATTACACAAGTATTTCCTGTAATTAATGAGGCTGCAACTTTTCTTGCCATTACAAAAAATGGGAAGTTCCAAGGTAAAATACCTACTGCAACTCCAATTGGTGCTTTATGTAAAAAGATGTGTTCTTTTTTACGATCACTTTGTATAATTTCACCTTCTATTCGTCTCGCAAAACCTGCGTAATAATCAAAATAATCGGCTGTAACATCAATTTCTACTTGCGCTAATCCCATTACTTTAGCTTGTTCTGCGGCTAAAGTTTCTGCTAGAAACACACGATTTTCACGGATTACGTTTGCCATTTTATTTAAATAGCCAGCGCGTTCAATTGCAGTTAGAGATTTCCAAGCGTGTTGTGATTCTTTTGCAGCTTCTAATGCTTTATTTGCATCTTCAACAGAACCATGAGATATCTCTGACAATACTTCTTCTGTACAAGGGTTAAGTACTTTTGTTACTTCTGAAGAAGTAGATTTTACAAACTTTCCGTTTATAAATTGATTAAATTGTTTCATGAGTGTTTACGTTTAGTTTATGTTGTAATATGTTTAATAAATTCGAGGTTTTTATTATAAATAAACAATAGTTCGAATTCTTAGTTGCTAATGTGATTAACAAACTTATGTAATAATGTAAATTTAGTATTTATCCATATTAATCAATAATATGTATAATTTAAACATAGAAGAATTTCTGTGCTTAAATTTTTAACAATTTTTGGTGTAGAAAACTCTGTTTGTTCCCATTTGAATTTGCTTTCCTACAACCTACTGGTATTGGACTTTACAAAGAATGAAAGAATAGGGTAGAGTGCGTTTCTCAAATCCGTCAATTACTTGCTCAGAATCCTCATAAGCCTAAAAACACACATAATAAGACTGAAGACTCAATTATATAGAACAGAAAGTTTAGGTGTATTTACCAGATTTGTAGGATGCCGGAGTTAATCCTGTAACCGATTTAAACACCCGTGAAAAATGGTAGCGATCTGAAAAACCTAAATTAAAAGCAACATCTTCAATAGATTTATTAGTGTGTTCAAATAACTCACAAGATTTCGCGATTTTTCTGTTTTGAACAAACTGATGCAACGTGACATTCATTTCTTCTTTAAATAATCGTGAAAATGAATTTGGTGCCATATTAACCAGCGATGACATTTTAGTGTTGCTTAACTTTTTATCAATATTGACTTCAATATAGCGGATCACTTTTAAAACACGTTCATCTATATTAATGGTTTTCCATAATTCGGGACCAATGTTGGTAAGTGCTTCTTTTATGAAGGCTTGTAACTTTAAATTAAAAGTGAGTTTGAAATCTTTGTTTTCAACTTTTAAACGATTGGTTAAATAATTTAATCTGTCCTTTAAGTAATCTGTTAATTCTATTTTTAAAATACCAGGATAAACACTATCAAATGGCACTCCTAAATTAAAGTGAGCGAAGAAATGAATTAAGAACATGTTTTCTAATTCCGCTTCGTTATGATTAATATTCAACTGTTTTCCTGAAACATGAATACCTTCTGAGTGAATGTGATTTTTAGTGTATAGTGACGAAAACGAAGTAAACGGAGGAATAATGTAGATATAATTCGGATCCATTTCAAAAACAGTATCCTGATGAATTAATTGGCCACCTGTGTTTTTATTCCAATATAGTCTCCAAAACGGAAATACCATTTCATGACAATCCCATAAATTTAACAACCAGTATCGGCAGCATAACATCTTTAATTTCAGGTCAATAAAATTTTGATGATTTGCAGATGGATCGCCTAATTCAATTTCTTTTACAAACTTCATTGAACACTAATGTTTGAATTAGATACAAAAATACAGATTTTGAATATTTAATAAGGTGTATTTGGTCTCTATTTTTGTTACAATAATTTTATTTAAAACGATATGAAAACGATAAAACTCCCAGTACAGGTAGAAGCAGAATTAAAAAAAGTATCTGAAGTCGCAGGTTATTTATGGCAACGTGAATGGGCAGAGCGAAATGCAGGAAATATTTCAATGAACTTAACATCTTACTTTACAAAAGAAGAAGTACAAGGCATTGGAACTGAAATCCCATTTGAATTCCCAAAAGGAGCTGCAGGATTTGTAATCTACATTACTGGTACAGGTTGTTATTTAAGAGATTTAGTAGATAAGCTTGAAGAAGCGTCTTGTATCTTATATATCAATGAAGATGCGACAGCGTATTCAGTTATTTGGGGAGGTAAGCGTGAAAACTTTGGACCAACGTGCGAGTTAATTTCTCATGCGAGTATCCATTTATTTAACTCTATTCATCATCCAGAAAACTTAGCGGTTGTGCATACACATCCATTAGAATTAATCTGTATGAGTCATCATGAGTTATTTGATAATGAAGAAGAATTAAACAGACAAATCTGGATGATGTGTCCTGAGGTAAAAGTATTTGTTCCTAAAGGAATTCACTGTACACCTTATGCTTTATCTAGCACCGCAGCTCTAGCAGAAGTAACTATGGAAGCGTTTAAAACAAGAAACGTATCCTTATGGGAAAAGCATGGAGCTACAGCAACAGCACCAGATGTTATGAAAGCGTGGGACTTTTTAGATGTTGCCAATAAAGGAGCTAAAATGTTAATGATGTGTTGGGCAGCAGGTTTTCAACCAGCAGGACTTTCAAATGATCAATTAACAGAATTAGAGCAATTCACATAATAAAAAATATAATCATGAGTAGATTAATAGGTAGACTACCCAAAGTAGGAATTCGTCCGGTGATTGATGGACGTGAATTAGGTGTAAGAGAGTCTTTAGAAGTTCAAACCATGGACATGGCTAAAGCAGCAGCTAAATTAATACAAGACACGTTACGTTTTCCTAGTGGAGAAAAAGTAGAAGTTGTAATTGCAGACACAACTATTGGAGGTGTTGCAGATGCAGCAGCTTGTGCAGATAAATTTAAAAGAGAAGGCGTTGAAGTATCATTAACAGTAACACCATGTTGGTGTTATGGAACAGAAGTTATGGATACCGATCCTTTAACACCTAAAGCCGTTTGGGGATTTAATGGAACTGAACGACCAGGAGCTGTGTATTTAGCAGCAGCATTGGCAGGTTATTCTCAAAAAGGGTTACCAGCTTTTGGAATTTATGGTAAAGAAGTTCAAGATGGTGGTGACCAAACCATTCCTCAAGATGTTTCTGAAAAAATATTGCGTTTTGTAAAAGGAGGTTTAGCCGTTGCCCAAATGAAAGGTAAATCTTATTTATCTATAGGATACAGTTCTATGGGGATTGCAGGATCTATGGTAGATGTTAACTTTTTGCAAGATTACTTAGGTGTAAGAGCCGAGTTTGTAGAATCTGTAGAGCTTTTAAGACGTATTGATGAAGGTATTTACGATCATGACGAATTCGAAAAAGCATTAGCTTGGACAAAAGAAAACTGTATCGAAGGTAAAGATTATAATACGCCAGAAACACAAAAATCAGCAGAAGTAAAAGATGCTGAATGGGAAAAAGTTGTGAAAATGACTTTAATCTGTAAAGATTTAATGAACGGAAATCCTAAGTTGAAAGACATGGGATTCGGTGAAGAATCTAAAGGTAGAAATGCTATTATGGGAGGATTCCAAGGGCAACGTCAGTGGACAGATTACCAACCCAATGCAGATTACACAGAATCTATTTTAAATTCTTCATTTGACTGGAATGGAATTCGTCAAGCGTACACATTTGCAACAGAAAACGATTGTTTAAATGCTATTTCAATGTTATTTGGACACTTGTTGACTAACAAAGCTCAGTTATTCTCTGATGTACGTACGTACTGGAGTCCTGAGTCTGTAGAGCGTGTAACTGGTAAAAAATTAACGGGTATTGCTAAGGATGGCATTATTCACTTAATCAATTCTGGTTCTACAACATTAGATGCTACTGCACAGCAAGAAGATGCTGAAGGAAATCCTACAATGAAACCATTTTGGGATATTACAGAAGAGGAAGTTCAAAGATGTTTAGATAATACAAAGTGGCCTGCTGCAATTGCAGAATATTTTAGAGGTGGTGGTTTTTCATCACAATTTAAAACTAGAGGTGAATTACCAATGACAATGTGTAGATTAAACTTGGTAAAAGGCATTGGGCCAGTTTTACAAATTGTAGAAGGATGGAGTGTTGAGTTACCGGAGGATGTTCACGAAATTTTGAATGAGCGAACGAATCCAACTTGGCCGACAACTTGGTTTGTGCCGAGAACAACAGGTACAGGTTTCTTTAAAGATGTCTATACTGTAATGGCTAAATGGGGAGCCAACCACGGAGCGATTTCACATGGTCATATTGGTGCCGATTTAATTTCTTTAGCGGCTATGTTACGTATTCCTGTTAACATGCATAATGTTAATGAAGATGACGTTTTTAGACCAAGTGCATGGTCTGCTTTTGGAGAAGGCTTAGAAGGAGCTGATTATAGAGCTTGTGAAAACTATGGTCCGTTATACGGATTTAAAAACTAATTAGAATAACTCAAAAGGGTGCTTGGCTTAACAACTAAACACCCTTTTTTTAATTTTTGAACTGTGATGGTGAATGTAATTGCTGTAATAGATATAGGGAAAACGAATAAAAAAATACTCTTGTTTAATGAAGAGTTTGACGTCGTATACAGAAATGCAACGCGATTTGATGAAGTTTCTGATGAAGACGGTTACCCTTGTGATGATATAGAATCTATTGAAAATTGGATTCAAAATGAGATAAAAAGAATACAAGCTGAAGGCGAGTATGGTATAAAAGCGATTAACTTCTCTACGCATGGTGCGAGTCTTATTTACTTGGATGCGCAAGGTCAAAGAATTACACCTTTATATAATTATTTAAAGCCATTAAGCTTAGATACCTATCATGATTTTTATGATGCTAATGGAGGACAGGAAGAGTTTTCTAGAAAAACAGCATCTCCGGCTTATGGTATGCTAAACACAGGACTTCAAATATTAAAATTACAAAAAGAAAAACCAGAATTTTGGAATAAGGTAGAGACGATTTTACATTACCCTCAATATTTAAGTTATCTTTTTACCAAACAAATTACCGCAGACTTTACGTCTGTAGGAGCACACACAGCAACTTGGGATTTTGATACGATGCAGTATCATAAATGGGTGTCTGATTATAAATTAAATTTGCCTACACCACAAAATGGTAAAAAAGCTATAGTCACCACTTTCAATGGGGAAGAAATAGCAATAGGTACAGGACTGCATGATAGTTCTGCGTCTATTATTCCATTGTTGGAAACAGAAAAGGATAACGAATTTATATTACTATCTACAGGAACTTGGATTATAGCCATGAATCCTTTCAGTAAGGAAACCTTAACACAACACCAGTTAAAAAATAATTGCTTGTGTTTTATGACTCCTCAGAAACAGCAAGTAAAATCGTCTATGCAGTTTCTTGGAAAAATTCATGAAGTGTATATTGCTGCTTTAAGCACATATTTTAAAGTGGATATCGATACACATTTACAGTTAGAGTTAAATGAAACGTTGTGTAGTGAGCTTATGAATACAAATACACGCGTATTTTTAGCGGAAGGCATTGATAGTGACTTTGAAGCACATCCTTATTTATTAACTAATTACAGTAATTACGAAGCTGCCTATTACCAATTGGTTTTTGAAATTAGTAAAAAAGTTATTCAAGGTATTAATTTAATTTCTGATAAAGATTCAGCTATTAAAGAGGTTTACATTTCGGGAGGATTTAATAAAAACCTCATATTTATTGCCTTCTTAAAGCTATTAAAGAATGATATTGAAATAAAAATTTCTGATTGTAAAAATGAAAGTGCTTTAGGTGCTGCATTGATGATGAAATCATATATCTAAAAAAAATAAAAGATTATTATGAGTCATCAAAAAACGACTTTAGGAGAATTTATTATTAAAAACCAGGCTTCTTTTCCCTTTTCTAGTGGAGAACTATCCAGTCTTTTAAATGCCTTGCGTTTAGCAGCAAAGGTGGTTAATCATGAGGTAAATAAAGCGGGTTTAGTAGATCTTTTTGGCGATTCTGGTGATGTTAATGTACAAGGTGAGCATCAGCAAAAATTAGATGTTTTTGCCAATAAAACATTTATTCAATCTTTAAAAAACAGAAATATTGTTTGTGGTATTGTATCTGAAGAAAATGATGAATTTATAACCGTCGAAGGACGCGATAAAGAATCGAATGGTAAGTATGTTGTACTTATGGACCCTTTAGATGGCTCATCAAATATTGATGTAAATGTGTCGGTCGGAACCATTTTTTCAATTTATAGACGATTAACTCCTCCTGGAACTCCTGTAGAAGAAAAAGATTTTTTACAACCCGGTAGAAACCAAGTTGGTGCTGGCTATATTGTGTATGGTACATCTACTATGATTGTTTACACCACTGGCGATGGAGTTAATGGCTTTACACTTAACCCAGCTATTGGATCTTTTTATTTGTCACACCCTGATATGAAATTTCCTGAAAATGGTTCTATTTATTCTGTTAATCAAGGAAATTATAGTCATTTTCCAGAAGCTGTAAAAAAATATATAAAATACTGTCAGGAGGTCGACGAAGATAGACCTTACTCACAGCGTTATATTGGGTCATTAGTTTCTGATTTTCATAGAAACATGATAAAAGGAGGTATTTATTTATATCCTAACAGTACCGTTAATACCGACGGAAAACTCAGATTACTTTACGAATGTAATCCTATGGCATTTTTAACAGAGCAAGCAGATGGTATTGCTACTGATGGTGAGCAAAGTATATTAGATATTATTCCTACTCATATCCATGAGCGCGCTCCATTTTATTGTGGAAGTCCTTCTATGATAAAAAAATTACTTGAATTTATTCGTCAATAGATTAAAATACGTATATTCTTGTGTCAAACTAAATATATAACATGCTTAGAATTATATGCTTTCTTTGTGTTGTAATTACACTCTCTACTAAACAAGCTTATTCTCAAAATTTTGAAAGAATTTCTAATAAAGAAGGATTTAATCAGAATACTGTTAATTCCATAGAACAAGATAAATATGGATTTTTATGGTACGCCACCCCAAATGGCTTAATTCGTTATGATGGCTATGAGTTTAAAACATTCAGTACCCAATCTAAAGGTGAGCAAGCCATTTCTAGTAATAATGTTACGTATTTATTTAACGATAAAGATGGTATACTTTGGATAGGTACCAATGTTGGGCTTAATATATACGTCCCTTGGTTAGAACGGTTTTTCAAAGTGCCACTTAGTTATAACATCGATGTTAATAAGATTGCCTCTCAGGATGACGGCTATGTTTGGATAACGTCTTCAAAGGATTTAATACGATGCCAATTAAAAGATGTTAGCAATGGTGTTTTTGAAGTATCGGAGAATCTTCTTGATTTAAAAGGAAAACCTCTAGAGATTAACACGTTTACATTTGGACTTAAGTCATCGCTTATATTAGGTACAAATGATGGGTTAACAAAAGTAATGTACCAATCAGACGGTTCAATTTTAAAAACGGTACTTCCAGATTTTAATGATTTTGACTTTTTTAAAGATAAAGAGATTACTGAAATCATAAAAGTAGATAATATCTTTTGGATTGGAACAGCAGAAGGTTTGTACAGTTCTAATTTAGATGCCAACTCAGATTATTTAGTCAAGAAAATAGAAGTTCCAAACGAAGATTCTAAGTTTTACGTTAATAGCCTTTTTAAGGATATTGATAATGCCATATGGATAGGCACTAGTGGTGATGGACTTTATAAATTTAACCCCATTCTAAATTCCTATAAGCATTTTAATTTTGATCCAAAGAATAAAAACAGCATCAGTAGTCATCAAATCAACGCGGTTTATCAAGATAGTTTTGATGTACTTTGGTTGGGTACTGCACAAGGTGGAATTAATAAATTAGATCTTTATCAAAAACCATTTTATTCTTATACTAACAACCCTTATGATAAGTTTTCTATTGGAGATAATTTAATCACTTCAATTTTAGAAGATAACAACGGTAAGGTTTGGGTTTCAGGATATAATAAAAAATTGTTTAGAAGTATAGAAGCCATTAATGAAAGCAATATAGATAAAATTCAATTTGAAGATTTAGAAAGTAAATTACCTATTGGCATTACTGATGTTATACGATATATTTATCAAGATCAAAGAAATTATATTTGGTTTGGTACAGACAAGAAAGTCATTGTTTATAGCCCAATACGTAAAGATTTTATAACGATTGAATTCTTATCAAAAGCAGATAAGAGACCTCTCTTTTTAACCCGAAAAATTGCGCAAATAAATGATACAGAAATTGTTTTAGCAGGAAATAGAATTATAGTTATAGAAAATCCTTGGAAAGCAATTGATGAATCTAGGGAACCAAAAATCAACATTAAATCAACCTTAAATATAACAGCTAGTAAAGTACAAAGCTTTTTGCATGATAGTAATGGTCAATTTTGGTTTGGTACAGATAATGGTTTGCTGCAATGTAAATATGAAAGTGGAAAAATTGAAGTTATTAGAGAATATGACAACAATAAAACAGGGAGTAGTAAACTAAGTTACAACAGTGTTTTCACCCTTCATGAAGATGATAAAAAGAATATTTGGATTGGTACGTTTGGTGGGGGCTTAAATAAATTGGAATTAGATACTGACAGTAATCCATTGAGAATAGAGTATTTTAGAAAAAATAATATCTTACCAGATGATGTTATTTATGGAATTTTACCACAAAAGAGCAGTGCTAATTTATGGGTGAGTACCGATATGGGATTAGTTCGGTTTAATACAGATACAACCAAAGTAAATGTCTTTGATGTTAGTGATGGTCTAATCCAAAATAATTTTAGACAGTCTGCATATACTTTAGGCGCATCTGGCTATATGTATTTTGGAGGCTTAAATGGCTTAACTATTTTCGATCCACAAAAAATAGCCTTAAACAGGCAACCTCCAAAGGTTTTAATTACGTCGTTACTAATAAATAACAAACCTATAAAGATTGGTGAAAAATTAAATAATATTACGATTCTAAAAAAAGCCATTTCGGAAACAGATACCGTAACGGTTTCTAAAAGTCAGCGTATCATTTCCTTTAATTTGGTTGCTGAGCATACAACTGCTCCTGCGAAAAATAAAATAGCTTATAAATTAGATGGCTTTAATAAGGATTGGGTAGAAACAGATGAAGGAAAATCGAGTGTCACCTATACTAATTTGTCAGATGGAACCTACACGTTAAAGGTAAAGTCCGCTAATGGAGACGGTGTTTGGAGTGATTCAGCGAAGACATTAACATTGGTTGTTTTACCCCTTTGGTATCAAACTTGGTGGAGCTACACGTTATTGGTCCTTGTATTTTTAGGTGTTGGTGTTGGGATTGTTTTCTATTTTGTTCAACATGAAAAATTAAAACAAAAACTAATCTATGAGCAATTAGATAAGGACAGAATGGAAGTTGTTAACCAAGGTAAATTTAAATATTTCACCAACTTATCTCATGAGTTTAGAACACCTCTAACTTTAATTTCTGGTCCCTTAGATAGAGTTATTGACAATAATACAAATCCTGAAAGTGAAAAATTCTTAGCCATTATTAAGAGAAATACGCATCGACTTTTAAGTTTAATAGATCAGTTAATAACGTTTAGACAAGCTGAACAAGGGTATTTAAACTTAAACTTTACAAAATCTACTTTAGGCGACTTTTTATATCCAACAACAGAAGCTTTTGAGAATTATGCCTTAGAAAAGAACATTAATTTTTATTACAAAATAAGTTCTCCTAATGAAGAGATTGTTATTGATGTAGAAAAACTAGAAAGAATACTTTTTAATTTATTGTCTAATGCTTTTAAAAATACACCGGTTCAAGGGACTATTAGTATAGAAGCTTCCATTGTATTTGAAGATGATATTAAGAATATTAAAATAGATGTTGTTGACACAGGAAAAGGTATCCCTAAAGAAAGTTTAAATAATATTTTTGAACGGTTTTATCAATTAGGAAACCAAGATGGAAATGTTAGTGGAGGTGGAATTGGTCTATCCTTTTGTAAATCTTTAGTCGAATTATTTAACGGTCGTATTTCCGTTAAAAGTAAAATGAATAAAGAAACCCGTTTCACAATTATTATTCCATCTTCAACTATTGAAGAGGTTAATATTGAAGACACCGGTATAAAAAAATCATTCATAAAGAATTGGGTGCCTTTACAAGTTAATACTATTGATCAGCCTAATGATGCTAAGAAAAGTGAAAAACAGCATAGTATTTTAGTTGTCGAAAATGAATTGGATATCCAAGATTTTCTTGATAATGCATTGTCGGACAAATACAATATCACAATAGCAAATAATGGTGTTGAAGCATTAGAAGCAATTAAAAAAACAGAGTTTAGTACTATTATAAGTGATGTTATGATGCCAGAGATGGATGGTTTTGAATTATGTAAACGCATCAAAGCAAATCCTGAAACTTGCCAACTCCCTGTTTTATTATTAACTGCTTTAGGGGATAATGTGGATTTAATTAAAGGTTTAGAGTTTGGAGCTGATGAATATATTAGTAAACCATTTTCTTTAAAGCATCTTGAGCTTAGACTGAAAAAATTAATAGAGAATAATGTTAAGATAAAGGACTATTTTTCAAAGAATAGTTTACCCCCAAAAGACAAAAAGGAATTAGGATTCTCTAAAAGGGATCTCGAATTCTTAGAGAACATCACCGAAATCATCGAGAAGAACTTATCTAATTCAAATTTTGGAGTAGAAGAATTATCTACAGAAGCAGGCTTAAGTTCCTCTCATTTTTATAGAAAATTGAAACAACTTACAGGGCAAGTTCCAAATGCTTACTTACGTAATTTTAGGTTACAAAGGGCAGCGGAATTATTAGATAGTAATAGTGGTTTTAACGTTGCGGAAGTGATGTATCAAATAGGTATAGAATCTAATTCTTACTTTTCTACCTCATTCAAAAAGCTACATGGTATGTCCCCATCTGAGTATTCAAAACGATAAGATGATAGTTTTCAGCAACGAAATGATGAATGATAGAACGCCATTAATGTTATTATTAATTAAGTTTGTTATTCAAATAAATAATTAATCTTAAACAATTTTTAAAATTATGAAAAAAACAATTTTACTACTCGTATTTAGTATCGCAATGTGTAGTTCTGTATTTGCTCAAAATAATGCAGATAAAAAAATAGACCAAAAAGTTAGTGCATATGTAGAAGCTGTAGAAAGCAAGTTAACACTAACGAGCGAAGAAAAGGAAACATTAATAACATTAAAAGAAGCACAGGTGAAGGCTACTTTTGAAATTAATGAGAAGTATGAAAAAGGTTCTGAAGAGATAAAAGAAAAAAGAAAAGAAAGTAATAAAGAGTTTTCTAAGTCTCTTAATAAAGCCTTTGGAAAAGACAGAGCTAAAGAAATAAAGTTGGCATCCAGAAAGAATAAGAAGAAAAAGTAAATTCTGTTTAATAGGAAATTCCTATTCAATTAGACATTAGATTTCATGCCCTTTAAAAGTATTCCATTAACGAATTACTTTTAAAGGGCATGAGTTTTTTATACCATAAAGATTAAAAAAGTGTTAATAATCAATCATATCTTTTATGGCTTATTTTAAGCCATTTACTTTCATGTAATAATTAAAATGAACTTATACCGTTACCTATAGATTTATTGCTTTTGCGGTACAGTTAAAACACATAAAACTCAATATTATTAGTTGTAAATATGGATTTACATTCTATATTAATCAATAAATTCAGTCTGTAATTAGAAAAGTAATTCTCTGTATATATCTACAAAAAAAAAATAGCTTCTTGAAGACCAAGAAGCTATTTTAAAAAGAATTTTTAACACGTTTTATCTAATACGCTCAATTGTAAAATATGTTTTGCCAGAAAATTTATCAATCACTACTCCTGCCGCAGAACTTTGAGCATGGATTTCGACAGTATCTCCAACAGCTAAATATACTACACTTGATATCTGTCTAGCTACTTGACTATCAACGTCTGGTGCAACGTTGCTATTGTTATAATGATTTGTTGAAAATTCTTGTACAACAGCTGTATTTTTTAAAACTGCTATTCCAAAATACTCTGTATTGTCTTGACTGCCTACAGTATGATAGCTAGCATTAACTCTATAGTATCCTGCCGTTGCTGCAACAAATTGGTTGCCAGAACTAAGTTCTGCAGATCCTGTAGCGTTTAGAGTAACAGTATCAAAATCTATTCTATCCCATGGATCCATTGCTGTTGCCATAGTTATTGTTTGGGGTGGATTTGCATCGTCGAATGTAGTTGTAATTAGTGAAAACGTAGACACATCTGGTACAACAGGTATGGTTTGTTGATCCTCAAAAGTTAACTGACCAGCACCATCGGTAACCAAAATTTGATCTGCAGTACCATCTGCAATTGGGAAAGCGTAACCATTGGTTACACCTGGTTCAGCAACTTGTAACTCTCCGTTTACTCTTAAAATGTCGTTATCAAACTCTCCATAGATTAATGGTGTTGCACTACTTGAATTTTCAATTAGTAACGTATTGTCAACCGCAGTCTGAGTACCAGTAAAACCAGCATTATGGCCAATAAAAACGTTATTATTTCCAGTTGTTCTGCGACCAGTACTTTTTCCAATAAACACGTTGCTATCTCCTTCTAATTCACGACCAGAATGTTGACCAACAAGTACATTCGAATCTCCTGCTAAATTACTACCAGCTCTATTACCAAATAGTACATTAGAGTTTCCAGAAGACTCATCTCCTGCAAATGAACCGAAGGCAGAATTATTACCAGATGTATTAGCACTAAGTGCTGCATGACCAAATGCAGAACTGTTATTAGAAGTAACAACATTATTAAGTGTCTTGTATCCTACAGCTGTGTTTTGTGCACCACTTGTATTTGTGTGTAAAGCATGATAACCAACGGCAGTCAGGGAATCTGATGTATTAGATCTAAGCGCACCATGACCAAACGCAGAATTACTACTTCCACTAACGTTTTCATTAAGCGCCTCGTAACCAACTGCTGTATTAGATGTTCCAGTTACATTTTTAAATAAAGCATGATAACCAACAGCAGTCAGAGAATCTACTGTGGCTTTAGTTAAAGCTTCTGTACCAACTGCGGTATTGCCATCACCAGATACGTTATCATACAAAGCTAAATTACCTATCGCAACATTATCGTTACCGGTATTAGTGTACAAAGCTTTCGTACCAACTGCCGTATTATTACTTCCAGAGTCATTAGAAAACAATGAGGATTCACCTACGGCCACATTGCTTGCTCCAGTTGTATTGGTAGTTAATGCTTGTGTTCCCATTGCAGTATTAAAAAATGCAGTCGTATTTCCTTCTAAAGCACCCCTTCCAAAAGCAGAATTTCTTCGTCCTGCGGAATTTGTTGTTAGGGCTTTAAATCCGAAAGCAGAGTTGTTTATGCCTGTACTTAATTTCAAAGCTTCATATCCAAAAGCAGAATTAGCATCACCATCTACATTTGTCATTAATGCGTTATAACCAACGCCAACATTTTGATTATGAGAAGAATCATCATTTAATCCTGCATCAATCCCAATAAAAACGGAAGAACCGTCATTAGTACCATCTACATCAGATTTTGCATCAGAAAGATCGTTTAGTTTTTCAATACTTGAAAACCGAATCCAACTTGTTGTTGCTTGATCCCAGTAATAAAAACCTTTAGAATTTAAACCAACCGTAGTGGTTAGGTAAACAAGCATTGCATCTTGCGCAGCAGTAGGATTTGTTGCAGGGAAGGTATCAATTCGAGGAATTAAAATGCCATCTACATTTGAAGGTGCTGCTTGATTAGATGCTGTAATATCTAAAGTGGCTTGTGGATTTGTATTTCCGACACCAACTTGTGCGTAGGTAAAAGAAGCCATAAGTAACAACACGCAAAAAGCGATATATTTATAATACGTTTTTCTTTCAGTAAATAATTTGTTTTTCATATCAGTAGAGTGATTTAATGTTTGTTGTTTAGTTATATATTTATGAATGTGGTTTTTATTGTTTTATAAATTTAAAAACCTGAATTTCATTAGTTGCTGTATACGCTTTTACAAAATAAACGCCTTTAACGAGTTTTGAAACATCAAAAGAGTTTTGATTGCTTTTAAATATTAGTATTTCCTGTCCATTAGCATTGTAAATAATTGCAGAAGAAATTCCTTTTGATAAGCTAAAGTGTTGTTTTACCGGATTTGGAAATAAAGCAATCTTATAAAAATCATCTTCAGAATCAACGCTTAAGACTTCCCCGACTAAATAAGCGCCTTCTGGCCTTACATAAGGTATGTAATCTGGTTTTGGTATTTGCACCATTCTATCATTTATGTCTTGCATTATTGCCATTTCATCATCAGTAATAAAACCATCTGTAATGGTGGTGCTGTAGGTAATAGTCCCTCCGGCGTCTGTTAATGTTCTTACAAAACGATAAGCTTGTTCTACTTCAAAAACTAAATCAGCATTAGCCACACTCCAACGCTCCCTAATTGGACAAAAATAATGTTTTATAGCGTCTTTACTACCATCAAAAGAGCCCCAAGGTGCTTCAGCAATTAAAGGAAAAAGAAACTCTTCATAGGCCCACGAATTTGGAGGCGCTCCTTGTCCTAGAGGAGTAGGATGACCAGCAGTGAAATCCATATAAGGATTATTGATTGCAAAATTTCTAATTCTATAATCTGTTGGGTCCTCGTCGTCAGTTGCATCTGTATCTACATATAAAACATCCCCATTTTCATCCGTTAGATATGTTGAGTTACTATTTGTAGCAATGGCTATATTAGGATCAACCTCTCTAATCATAGCGACAAAATCACTTAATTCTCCGGGTAGATTACCTAAATTATCTAACCAATAACCATCTACCAAGCCTTGAAAACGTTCAAGATAGCCTTTAACCAAAGTTCTCCATGCTAAAGCCTCATCGCCAGCAAATTCAGTATTATAATAATTTTCCCATGCTGCTAAAATTTCAAATTCTCTGTCACTATTGCCTTGAAGATGTCCTGGTCCCGCACCATTTAGATATAAAATAACTTTCTTTCCTGAGTTTCTAAAAACATCAATAACGTCAAGAATGATTTGTTCATTTTCTAAAGTAGGCACCATATCTGGATGAATTTCATTGGCAATATCTACATAAGGATTATCTCTTAAGGTATAATAATAACCATGTGCTGGATGTGTGAAATTTGTAATGACATGACCAACAGCAGGTAAATTATCTACAATGTCTTGTGCGCCAGCTACCCAATCATCATTACTAGAGTTGTCTAACCGATAACCTCCATCTAGATTAAACCGCACACCCCAAGAACTAGATAAAAATAATGCATTTCGTAAGGGTTGCTCAAAACTCCCAGAAATAGTATCAATATAATAAGTTGATGTTAATCCGCTAGTATCTGCAGAAGCAAATACAATCATAATTTGATCGTAACCTCCAGCAATTAAAACATCGGAAGGCATTGTTTCTTGATCAAAATCGTAAGTAAAAGTTTCCCAGGTTTCCCCTACAGAAAAATTTGCTTGTTTGTATAGGTTGCTCGATCCTCCAATACTTGAGTTTTTAAAAAATAATCGGATTCTACTGTTTGTGGTGTTCAAATCAGAAGTTTGTATAGATGTGTATGCTTTTAATGAAATTGTTAAAGAAGATAAGTCGATTATTGGTTCTGATAAATTAAATATAATTCTTGAATTTTCTTGCCCATCTCTTACAAATTTAGAAACAGTTGCATTGGTGTTTATACCATTGGTCTCAGGGTTTGCTTCATCTGTAGTAAATAGTCCTTGTTGCGTGTTAGAAAACTGGATGTTGTTTGTTTGACTTGAATTTTCGTACCAAACTTGCTGTGCTGCAACTGGAATTAAGCTAAAAAATATAAATAGAATTATTATATTAATTTTGTTAATCATGCTTTTTAATTTTTTATAAAGATAATGGACAGGCCGTTATTGTGGTTTCTCTAATCAGTCAGCTTCTTACTGTAATCCTTCACAATAATTTTTTTAGAAACATCTGGGAATAAGAATGTTATAGCTTTATTGTTTTGCTTGTGTTTTTGTCGGTTTGGAAAGGGGTGTTAGCAATCCATAGATCAAATTGTAGTAATATGATAAATGGGTGGATTAAAGCAAGGTTTTAAGTAATATAAGAAACACTATTACGGTATCATTTTGTTATTTCGCAGAAGTCAATGAAATGCTAATAATGCTCTTAAGAGCAAATAAATAATTTAATAAAACTGAGATGGCATATAAAGATTATATCAAATGTATTATTGCTGGCATAATATGTTTTAGCTGTAATACACAACATTCAAAAGTAACTCATCAAAATACTCAGGGCACAAATAGACCAAAACCCAATGTTCTACTTTTACTTACAGATGATTTAGGTTGGCAAGATGTGAAAGTTTATGATATTGACGAGCCTTCTCCATACGAAACACCAAACTTAGATGCTTTTGCAAAAAAGGGAGTCCAGTTTTGGCAGGCGTATTCTCCAGCGCCTACTTGCGCGCCTAGCCGATGTGCTATAATGAGTGGGAATCATCCAGCGAGAGCGCAAAAAACACATGTGGTTGGTGGTGCACCACCCACGGTTTATGGAAACAAAGACACACAGCGTATTATGGATCCTTGGTATAGCGGACGTATGCCAGAGAACGAAATGACACTGGCTAGAGTATTGCAAGAAAAAGGCTATACCACAGGACATACAGGGAAATGGCATATGGCTATTAACCACTTTGCATTTCCGCAACCTACAGATCAAGGCTTTGATGTGTCTACTGCAGATCGTGGAGCAACGAGTCCACAAAAACCACATCGTTTAACCGATTTTGCAACAACTAAAGTGTCTGATCCTTACCGATTAGATGAAAACGGGTTTCCTTACCATCAAAACAGTCAGGATGCCTTAAATTTCTTAAAAGAAAATAAACAAGATCCATTTTTCTTATACTATGCGACGTTTCTTGTGCATGCGCCAATTCACACGAGAAGTAAAGCACTTTTAGAGAAGTATTGTGAAAAATTAGGCGTGCCTTTTCCAACAGACCCTGATCATTGGGAGGTAGAAGGGCAGAACAATCCGTATTATGCGGCCATGGTAGAAATGTTAGATTATTATGTAGGACAAGTTTTTGATTATTTAGAAACTACGGATGATCCACGTTGGCCTGGTCATAAATTAAGTGAAAACACTTATATTATTTTTACTTCAGATAATGGAGGCATGGAAGGACATCCAGGAGAAGTTTTTACTGATAATTATCCATTAGACAAAGGAAAAATAAACGCTAAAGAAGGTGGGACAAGAGTCCCTTTAATGATTTCAGGACCTGGAATAAAAAAAGGAGTAGAGTCTGATGTTGTTGTAAACGGATTGGATTTTTACCCAACAATTCTATCCTTATTAGGAATTGAGAAACCAAAAGATAAAAATTTAGATGGTGCTGATTTATCGACGTTGTTATTAAAAGACCCTACCGATTCTAAATTGGTACTTGATAAAAACGGCAATGAAAGAACGACGATGATGTGGCATTTTCCCCATGCTTCTTACCAAAGTACGTTACGAGTGGGTGATTATAAATTCATTAGAAATTATGATTATAAAAATAACCCTAGAACACCAGAATTTGAATTATATAAATTATATACCACCAAGAATGGAGTCGCAGAACGTGTGGATATTGAGGAGGTAAATAATTTAGCGTCGTCTTATCCAGAAAAAACAAAAGAAATGAACGCGCAATTGACTTCTGTTTTAACAGAAATGAAAGCGAGCTATCCGTCTTACAATCCCTATAACAAAAGTGCTATGGAGCATAAAGAAACGATTCCCACTGTGTTATCTGCATCAAAAGACCATAACCAAGTTACATTTAAATATAAAGAAAATGGAGTTGAGGCGATAAAGGCTGATTTAATTTATACCACCAATGGAGGCCACCGTTACGAAGAGTGGTTTAAAACAGATGCTAAGATAAACGCTGATGGCACCATAACGGCTAATTTACCTAAGGGCACAACGCATTATATTATTAATGTAATTGATGCCAATAATTTCCTAGTTAGTTATCCTGAAATGCCTACGATCAAATTTCTTAAAAAGGAGAAAAAGAAGTATTCTAGCTATGCTCTAAGTAGTAAATAATTAAGTTTTCTATTAAGTTTACAACAATTGTCTTTAGCTGAAAAATAAAACTATAAACCATTGTTTTTTAGTGTTTTTAAGTTTTTATGCAAGAAAGGAGCATACTTTTGGGTTAATTTAGCAAAGAAAAATAGAATAATAGAGTTAATTTTGACTAACTAATTTTAAAACCATATAAATTATGAAAAAACAATTACTTTTTACAGCAATTTTACTTTTTGCTACAGGTGTTACATTTGGGCAAGCAACAGTGCTTGATCCATTGGATCCTGAAACACAGCAGATCAGTATAGCAAGTACAGATTATTCTCAAACTGGAGGACCTTTTGCACCAAACGGAAATGGTGCTCATCTTAATGCAACTATACCAGAAGTTCTTAATGGATCTATTAGTTTTGATGTAGTTTCTTCTGGAGCAGATTTCGAAACATCAATTGTTTTTCACGTAAGAAAATTATTTGGTAATTCTGGGAGTGTAACTATGACTGTTGATGGCACAACTGACGCACCAATTACTTTAGCTGCTGACGCTAGTG
Source organism: Winogradskyella helgolandensis (assembly GCF_013404085.1). Classification (NCBI taxonomy): domain Bacteria; kingdom Pseudomonadati; phylum Bacteroidota; class Flavobacteriia; order Flavobacteriales; family Flavobacteriaceae; genus Winogradskyella; species Winogradskyella helgolandensis. The sequence continues at coordinate 1,723,008 of NZ_JABFHO010000001.1, forward strand.
CAAGCAACCTTAATGGTTTTGAGACATTTGATACGTTAACATTTTCCCAAAATGTAATGATTACATCTGTTCCTAAAACGATAACATTGGATATTAATATTTTACAAGACCTTTCTAATAGCGCTAGAATTAGATTCTATTGGCTTAGATTTTCTAATGTATCTTTAGGTGTAGATGATTTTGAAACACAAGAGACAAGTGTTAAAGTTTATCCTAACCCTGCAAAAAACAGCTTTCAAATAGAGTCTAACACTAGTATTGAGCGTGTAGAACTTTATAATATTACGGGCCAATTATTAAAAACATATAGCGAAGAAGCTAATTATGATATCAGTGATTTAGCAACAGGAATTTATATTGCAAATATTAAGACGCAATTTGGCTCTAAAACCTTGAGGATTGTAAAAGAATAAGATTCTGTATTCCAGTTTTTAAAGCAACAAACGTTGTTGTTATAAATTTATTTAAAAAAGTTCCTTCGTTAAATTTAACTAAGGAACTTTTTTGTTTTCTCGCAACGTCACAAAATATTGTTGTCTCAGTTTAAACCACTAATTAATCTGTGAAATGTCTATGCTTTTAAGACTCATTTTGAGAATGCCCTTCATTAGGCAATAAACCCATTATTTAACTATAATAGTTTTGAAAGAAAAGTTTTTGATTGAAATAAGCAAAGCGAAACCACCTTGTATAACTAACTTTGATTAACTAATTAAAACTTCTTATTATGAAAAAACAATTACTTTTTATCATGTCCTTTTTATTTGCCACGACGTTCGCATTTGCGCAAGCTATTATAACGGTGGATGCAGCAGATCAAGATTTCACTATGGTTTCACCTTTGGTAACTTCAGTTTCTACTGGTACGGCTGCTACTATTTCAGAAGCACCTGCAACACCAAATCGTACTCAAATAGTGGCTGATGAAGCTGGTTCTAACGATGTTGCTGGTACGTTCGACCTTGTTGCTCAAACGTCATCAGGTACTATTGACGGTACTATTTCATTTGATTTTAGAAAAAAAGAAGGAAATACTTTGGCTATAAAAATTACGGTTGGTACTGAAACACCACAAACATTTACTTATAGTGAAACTGATGGTGGTACTGGTACATATCAAGCATTATCTGTTACTTATGTTGGAGCTGTTACATTTTCAACTACACCAACGCCTATTACATTTGAAATTACAGATTTAGATTTAGGAACATCAGGAGGAGTTACTGCAGCAAGATTATATAAATTTAACGTTACTGATAAGAATGTGCCTGAACCACCTTTGGATGCAGAAGCCGTTTTAGAATCTGGAAATGAGTGGTATCATAACTATAGCCCAGATACATTTAGCGTAACACTTAATGAGGTGCTAGGAGGTGAGTTTTTAGAACAAGGATCAGCAGTATCGACACCAACAACTACAGGAAACAGCAGTCCATTAGTTGCTAAATTTACAAAAGGAGAAGAAGTACACTCACAATTAAAGTTTCAATTACCGGCTGTGATTACTTCAGCAAATCAATCAGCTGCTATTTTTAAAATAAGAGCTTATGCACCGTCCACGAATGTAGATGGCAGTTCAGGTAGAAGGTTAAGATTGTTTTTGAGAGATGGAATTGAAACAGTAGGACAAAAGAACGTAACAATTGATGTTACTGTTTATGATCAATGGGAAGAATACACCTTTGATTTTACAGGAGTTACACTTACAGATGGTGTATCTTATAGTACTGTAAACCTATTATTTGATCAACCAGATGCTGATTTTCTCGCTACAGGAAATGTATATTATTTAGATGCTTTTCAAGGACCATCTGCAACCACATTACCTGTAAATGACTTTGAATTAAATAACTCCTCTATTGTTGCTTACCCTAATCCTGTAACTAACAGTTTTCAAATAGATTCTAATAATAGTATTGAACGTGTAGAACTCTATAATATTACGGGTCAATTATTAAAAACATTTCGCGAAGAAGCTAATTATGATATTAGTGATTTAGCAACAGGGATTTACATTGCGAATATTAAGACGCAGTTTGGTTCTAAGACAATTAGAATTGTAAAGAATTAGAGAGTTCTATTAATAGAAAATTAAATCAAAAAAGAGTTCCTAAGTTGCATTAGCTATGGGACTCTTTTATGTTTTTACAGCGTCTAAAAATAGTCACTTGCACTTATTTCTAATGTAAACCTCACTAGAAGATTGTGTCCTTTATCATTAAAATAATGCTCCATTTTTTTAAATTTATGTGATTTAACCAATACATGGATCCATCAAAACTTTTAATACTACTTTTTCTGGTCTTGTCTAATAGTTTATTTGCTCAGTCTGAACCACCAATTAAAGGGATTGTTTTAGATGAAGATAAAGCACCTTTAGACCTGGTTTCCGTGGCGCTTCTAAAACAAAAGGATTCTACATTTATCAATTACACGCTTACAGATGTCAAAGGCGAATTTGCAATTTTTGATACTCCAAAGGACTCCCTGTTGCTACAATTTTCATATTTAGGGTATATAACGCATTTTGAGACTATTCATTATAAAAACCAACCTATAGATATTGGTAATGTCATTCTTAAAGAAGAGGCTTATGAATTAGATGCCGTAACGCTATCTGCAGTAATTCCTATTCAAATCAAAGAAGACACAATTGCTTTTAATGCCAATTCTTTCAAAGTTAATCCAAGTGATAATCTAGAAACGCTTTTAAAAAAATTACCCGGTTTAGAATTAGAGCCTAATGGAAAAGTAGTGGCTCAAGGTAATGAAGTCACTAAGATATTTGTAGATGGTAAAGAATTTTTTGGAGGAGATCCGGCACTTGTATTAAAAAATTTATCGGCAGATGCCATTGCAAAAGTTGAAATTATTGATAAAAAAAGTGATGAGGCAGAACTGACTGGAGTCGATGACGGTAACAAACAGGTTGTGATTAATTTTACCTTGAAAAAGACGAAAAAGAATCAAGGTTTCGGAAAGGTATCTGCAGGCATAGGATTAGATAGCCGCTATTTTGGCAATGCTAACTATAATAAATTTTCGCCAAAAACACAGTTGGCAGTTATTAGTAAATACAATAACATTAATATTACAGGCTCTAATATTCAGGGATTCTTAGAAAATGCTGATGGTATTGCTAATGAGTCTGATGACGATAACAGTACTGCTGCTCAATCAAAAAGTCTAAGTGGGTATTTAAAAACAGGTGTTGCTGGTATTAATATAGGTCATGAATTTAAGGAGAAAGAGTTTTTAAATGCGGACTATTTTTATAATCTTTCGGATAATCGTGGCACATCCTTTTCTAAAAGAATTTCTTTTGCCAATACTAATAACTATGATTATGAAGCCGATAATAAGTTTAATAAAGAGTCAAATAATCACAATTTTAATTTTAATTATAAAAACAAATCGAGTAGGAGTAACAGCCTTACTATTAAAGGGCGTTTAAATTCGGATGCAGTGACACAGTATTCAATGAGAGATGGATTTTATTCTACAGTGGATGGTGATTTAGTAACTTCAAACAAACAAAATTATAGTAATACCACCATTAAAAAGTCACTCGACTTTGACATCAATTTCTATCAAAAATTAGCTAAAATAGGGCGTAGTTTTAGTATTGGGTTTAAAACCAAAATATACGAGCAAAGTAAGGACAATGAGCAGGCCACTTTTATAACTAGGAATATTAACACCGATAATCCTTCAAATAGAGACATTTTTGCGCTTAGAGATGAAGCGTTTAATAATGGTTTGTATAATTTCAATTTTAAATTTACAGAGCCCATAGTCGGAAATCATTACCTAAAGTTTCAATTCTTTTTAAGAGTCTTAAATCAAAATGAAGATATCTATCAATTTAAAACCTTTGCATCTGATGACGATGAGGATGAACTCCTTAGCTATAAATACAACCATAGAGAAAGTAGTTTGCAAAATCGATTTGGCTATAGTTATAGCACTAAAAAATTGAATATATTTTCTGGTATTGAGCTTCAAGAGCTCGATAGATCGTTTGGTGTCATTACAGAAGATCCTTTTAATAGCAATCAATTTTACGTAAATCCGTTTTCCATAGTGCAATACAAACCTCAAAATGGTGTAAAATACCGTTTGGTCTATAATAGAAAAATACGCAACCCACGAACTTCGGAAAGCTCAACAGTTATCAATGATCTCAATCCTTTCTATATAAGAAAAGGAAATCCTCAGTTAAAAACAGAAAAGACTGACGATATTTCTTTAATTGCTAATATCTTCAACTACAAATCATCATTAAACTTTACAAGTAGGATTAAGTACCAGTTTTCAAAGGATGCTATTATTCAAAACATTGCTATAGACGATGACTTTGTTAAAACGAGAAGCTATATCAATAGTGGAGAGCGACAACGATTGTCCGCTTATTTTAATTTTAGCAAAAAAATAAAGGGACTAGGAATTCGTTATGCTATAAAGAACAGTAGTTTTTATAATTCGTCCACGTCATTAATTAACCTTCAACTTAACGATGTGGTTTCAAAAGATATTCTAATGGGTTTGTCAATAGAGAACGCAAACAAGAATGTTATAGATTTAAAGCTTGGAACCAATTACAGTGTTAATAACACCACATTTTCTATAGAAAAAGATCTTAATCGAACTTATAAAAAGCAACATTATTATGCTTCCGTGGATTATGATTTTACAGAAAAACTGAATTTTAATACGCAATTTGATTATTTCGCTTTTTCAGATAATCAATTTGATAGTAACCTTCAGCTTCCTATATGGAATATGGCTATTTCATACAATATAGGAAATAGCCATAATAGTCTTAAACTGGTTTTAATAGATCTGTTAGATAGAAATGTAGATTTTGAAAGACGAAGCACCACCAATTATTTTGAAGAAACCACATCAGAAAGTTTAGGACGCTACATCATATTGAGTTACACCTATAGATTAGGTAGCCGTCAGAAACAAAAAAGTTAGATATCTAATCGTTGTAGCACGTCTATCTTATTCCTTTAACAATTTTAAAGTTGCTTTACTTCCATTAGATTAATCACTTCTAAAAAGTATAAACCTCTTTTTAAATCTGATATTTCTATAGTTAATTTAAGATAACCTTTTGAGTTCTAACTTGTGAATTATTTTCTAGCTGAACAATATAAATTCCCGTAGTTAAAGCATTCACATTAATTGTGTTTGTTGTATGAGCACTATCTAATTCTTGTTGTAATACTTTTCTACCTTGTACATCATAAATTACAGCTGTAGTATCATTGGTTAATTTTCCTTTAACAACTACTGTTTTTGATGATTGTTCCGTATAAATGTTTAATCCGTTTAACAAATCATCCTTTATTGTTAATGTTGTAGATGAGTAATGCACATAGAAACGTCCCGTTCCATTTATTGAAGCAGATGGTGTAAACACATAATCACTACTATTTAATAATGTCCATGTATTGGCTACATTATCTTCAAGATAAACATTAATATTTGAAGGAATAGTGCCAGTTGTTGCATCTAAACCAATAGTTAATTGTATACCTGCATCACTATTAACACCAAGTGGCACTACAACATCATTAAAATCATTATAAGGCAAAGCCTGAATAGCAAATTCTACACCTTCATTATCTTCTACTAGATTGGTATAAATACCATTAGTAGCACCTGTAAAATCTGCTGCATCGTATCCTGGATCTAGCCCTTTTGTTTTATCCTCAGCAAAATATATTTTTGTATTATAAGTAGATGATCCGTTAGATAAAAACAACTCAGATAAAACAAAACCATTAGTAGATGATCTACCAGCTATAAAATCATCAGAAGAACCAACAGTTCTCATTTCTGGTTTAAAAGTTACGGTTCCACCAGATATAGTTCTAACAAAGAAACCTTGACCAGGTGTTATTTTATCTGTCGTATTAAATCCATTCCAAATCGTATAATTACTGCCATCAGAATCATCAGCGTCATAACCATAAATCGCTTGGTAGACTCCTCCACCACCATTTAGTACGCCTGAATTTTCAGTCCAAAAGGCACCAAAATCTAAATATGATGGAAAAGGGTTTCCGATTAAATTCCATAGTCCATAAGTAGCGTCACCACCATCTGTAATAGAAACAGGTACATCGACTGCTGGTGACTCTGGCTCAGCTCTAAATGTAACCAAATTTCCACTACTAGAAGCTGCTCTATACCCCTTACCAGGAACGATATTTGTTCCTCCATCAATAACCGTATCCCAGTTTATAAATGCACCAGTAGTATTATCAAAAGGGCCAAATGCCTTTTCTGTAGTATTGCTAGGGTTTTCCAAAAGATTAGGACTATCACCAGCGAAAAAAGCAAAAGTTTCAGTGACAGGTGACGCTATTAGGTCGTTGCCATTTGCTACTCCGTTTACAAATCTTTGCAGTCTAATTTGACCATCTACAACTCCCTTAAAAATTAAACTACCATAACTAGTAGAATTAGAGGATGCAAAAATTTGACCTCTTGTCACTGCATTACCTTCTACAGTAAGAGAATGTCCTGGTCCTACAACTACTCTTTCTTCTAAAGTACTTGCGCCATCAGCATTTACAATAGTTATATTATTTACAGTGACGTCTGAATTTATGGTAATCAAACCATGTATTATTACATTTTCAGTAGGATCTGTAGGAGCAATTCCTCCTGCCCAAGAAGATCCATCTTCCCAATTAAGACTCTGACCATTGGTTGACGTAAACGTCGTTGGAAATATAATAAATCCAGATGCATCTTGTACAAGCGTACCATCTGCAGGTTCTAAGCCATCAATAAGCCAAGTATCTAAAATGGTTTGGGAAATTCCAGTATTATCTATTCCTATTCTAAGAATACCTGCTGTATAATTTTGTAAGTCTACAACACCTTCTGTAGTTGATGTCGTATATCCCGAAAATTCTACAGCTGTTGCTGCAGCATCAAAATCTATTGCTAATGGCTGTGTATCTACTGTAAGAGCACCCATGCTTTGGTTTGCATTAAATGTTACAGTTGCAGCGCCAGCAGTTGTAGCTAATCTTGAAATTGAACCTGTAAAAGTACTTGCAACATTAATTTCAAATGAAGCTATACCGTCTAAAGTTAAAGCACTACCAAATGCATTCGTTGTAGACGAAACAATTGGATTATTTTTAGCATTAATTGTACCTGTAAATGTTGAAAAATCTGAATCAGCACCTAAAGAAATTCCTTGTGTTGCACCAGCAGCTTGTGAATCATCTACATTGATTATACCATCTCCGACTACAGGTCCATTAAACACTATGTATTGATTATTTGGATGTGTAGATCGACTATCGGTAGTAATTGTATTAGAATTTATATAAATCGTACCACCTGTAAAAGTAAGTTGATTACCAGTTTTATTTCTATTATAAATAATCCCAGAAGTCGTAAAGTTTATACTAGGGTAAATGGTAATTGCTTTACTGGTAGAATTATCAATTAAACGCGAATTCGACGCCAACTGAGTATCAAGGGTTAATATAGTCGAACCAGCATCAAGAAAAGACCTAGCTGTGTTTGTTTGAAATTTAAGATTTCCTATTGTACGATCCTGATCTAAAGTTAAATCACCAGCATATAATATTAATGCTTGGTCGGTTGTTAATGGTAATACACCAGTGTCCCAGTTAGTAGTAGTTTGCCATTCTCCATTAGGTGCTGCTTGTAAAAAAGTTCTAATATTTTGTACAGATGTTTGTACATTAATATATCCAGATGCATCTTGTACAAGTGTACCATCTGCAGGTTCTACACCATCAATAAGCCAAGTATTTAATATGGTTTGAGAAATAGTAGTAGCATTGGTTCCTATTCTAAGAGAACCAGATACATAATTTTGTAAGTCTACAACACCTTCTGTAGTTGATGTCGTATATCCCGTAAATTCTACAGCTGTTGCTGCAGCATCAAAATCTATTGCTAATGCCTGTGTATCTACTGAAAGATTAGCTAAACCGTTTTGGCTAGCATTAAATTCTATAATAGAATTACCATCTGACGCAGCTAATACTCCAATTGAACCTTCAATAGTATTTACACCGTTTACAGTTAATAAACCATTAGTACCTCCAAAAGTTATACTCCCAGTAAAGCCAGAAAAATCAGATGAAGCTCCTAAAGACACATCTTGATTTATGATGTTAATACGACTACTTGAATCACCTGTTACAGCTCCATTAAATTCCACAGGAATAGTAGTAGTGGCAGTACTTTTATTATCTACATTAATCGTATTGCTACCTAATGCAAAAGTACCAGTATTAAAAATAAGTTGTGTGGTAGCATTTTCTCTAATATGAATTTCTTTATCATCAACATCTACTGTTACATTACATGTAATGGTGATGGCTTTATTAGACCGATTCCTTATAATTTGATCAGGATTTAAAGACGTAGTACCATTTAGAATTAGTGTACCATTAGAAAATGTTTTGGTATTACTATTACCTGTCATTTGAAGTTGCCCAACAGTATAACTATTGGTTTCTAAGTCTATAGTTCTTTCAAGAGTTGCTATACCAGTTTCATTCGCTATTATGCTATTTGTCCAGTTAGTTGCTGTATCCCATGTTTCATCTCCAAGATCAACTGCATTAGTATAAGTTCCATCTATAGGATCAATAACTGTTGAGATGTCATCCGTTATAACCACAAAATTATTTTCATCTATTAACGTAAACACAACTCCTGTAGCTACTTCTGGCACATCGGCTGTAATCACGTTACCATCTATGGTTGCAGGAAGTTCAAACCATTCTTCTTCTGATGAATCTACAGCCTCTATTCTATAAAGCAAATAAGCCGTTTCAATAATTGCATCTCCAGGATTAGTAGTAAGAGTTGCTATGGCTACATCTGTATCATGATCATAAACTGTTGAAGTAACAGACGGAACAATATCTTGATTAACTAAAGGGTCACCATTATAATCTGGATTAAAATGTGGTATTCTTGTATCGTTTTCAGCTAAAAGAGTCTCTAGTTTTAAGATCATTTCATTTTTAAGAGATGTATCCATCGTATCTATAACATCCACCATCTCTTCGATATCACTGTCAGATCCATCATCATTATATAATTGGTAAGCTTTATAATAATCTCCATTATCATAGATTTTATACAATTTATAATTTCCACTTCTAATTGCTGAAGATGCCCTTTCATCTTGTCCATGTGGGTAATGCCAAAAAAGATCTGTTCTTTCAGTATTGTCACTATTTTTTATTTCTGCTTCAGTGCCACTTAAAAAAGGAAATAAACTTACACCATCTAAATTGTTCAGTACATTTGCATCAAGAACGGCATCTGCTCCAGTAACCTCCATTATTGTAGGGTAAAAATCTAAATGAGAAACTATGTTATCATATACTTGATTTTCTACAATACCTGGTCCAGTTATAACAAATGGCGTACGCAAACCGCCTTCTTTGGTGTGTGTTTTACCTAAATCTAAAGGAAAGTTATCTGTAATAATTTCTGACCCATGATTTTCTGCACCTCCATTATCTGACGCAAATATGATATACGTTGTATCAAATAATTTCATACCTGGATTTCTTGGATCATCTGTCTCTTTTAAATAATCTACTACTCTCCCTAAACTCCAATCTAAACTCGCAATCATCGCTCCATAATATGGATTTGTTTGGCCTGGAGTTGTAATATTTGCATCGGTTGTAGGTACAGGAATTCCTAATTTATCACAATAATATTCTAGTAATGCTAAATCTCTTGTTTGTATTGGTGAGTGAACTAACCAGTGAGCCATGTATAGAAAAAAGGGTTCCTCTTTGTTATCATCCATAAAATCCAATGCTAGTTCTGTTACAGCATCATAAGGTCTTCCATCTGCATCTAATCGATAAGGATCATCTACAGCATCTGTAGCAAAATCAACTGATCGGTCTCCCATGGATCTCGTAATTCCTCTATCAGTGTCTTGGTAATCAAACCCTTGATCTACAGCTTCTGGATAAATATTGTGATTAGCTGCCATATGCCATTTGCCAATATGACCAGATACATATCCTAAAGGATTTAATGCTTCAGCTATGGTAACTTCATCGAGTTGTAATCTACCAGGATAATACGACTCTATAGTTTTATTTGAAAGTTTCACTTTAGGTATTTGCCCTCCTGCGACATGAGTCATTTTGGTTTTAAGAGGCATTCTACCACTCATTGTACCTCCTCTTGACGGTGCACAACTTGGTGCTGAAGCATAGGCTTGTGAAAAATTAGCTCCATCCTCAGCCAATGCTAACATATTAGGTGTTTCCCAAGGAACAACATCTCCAACATCATTTAACTGAGTGTCCTGCCAGCCTAAATCATCTGCATAAATAAAAACAATATTTGGTTTAATTATCTCTTGACCATTTATTTGTGTTAAAAAAAGAATGCTGAATAATAAAAGTAGCGTCGTGTTTCTCATCATGAAATTAATTTAGCCAAAAATAGAGTTTAAAGAGATTTAGATTCTACTATATTCAATCAAAACGTTTCTCATATCTATCATTTCATATAAATAAAAGAAGCACAATAGGTTTTAACGCTATTGTGCTTCTTTCAATTTGCAATAATTTTAACTATTAACTGCAATACATATTAATACGCTATCAAATTGAATAACCTAGAAACTAGTTGTTTCATTTGGTTATAAATTTATATAGAGTAGAAAATAGGTGTCTAATAACTTTAAAATCTGACGATTACTTTAATAGTAAAGTAATCGTTAGATTTTAATTGTAAAAAATGAACCTTACTCTTTTAATAATTTTAAAGTCGATTTACTACCATCTTCATGTATGACTTGCAAAAAGTATAAGCCTGTTTTGAGTTCTGAGATATCGATGTCTTGATACTGATTATTAAATTCGTATGCTTTAGCTCCATGTACACTATACAATATGCCTGATGCTACGGATTTTGAAAGACTAAAAGTACCTTTAACAGGATTAGGAAATAACTTAAGTGCTTCTCTAGCCTCTATCACCTCATTAACTCCTAATGTACTTAAATCTAAATGGTATGTAACAGCGTAAACTCTAAATCTTGGTGTAGTACCTGCGGTGGCATTGGTAAGGTTAGTTACTAAAAACTCCATTGTTTGAGCCGTTTCAGTAATTGTCGTTGGCATATCAAATTCATAATATAAATCAGCTGTACTGTTCGTACTTGTGTATTCAAAACTCTGGGTCTCACCACCAATGGTAACATCAAAGTTTGCCGTATCACCTGCAAGTGACCGCACTCTAAATACTATCTTTTCACATAACACAGATTCAGTAGCTTTTACATTGATATTAAAACCATCGCCTCCGCCTTCTGTTCTCATTTGTACAAATGCACCACCAGTAGTGGTATTTCCTATCAATTCTGCATATACATCTGTACTTTCTGGTTCAAATTGTTGTTGTTCTTCCGTTGTATTAAGCGTTATTTCACTAAGTGGTTGTGTAGCTCCTAAAACATTAAAGAAGAGATCTACAAATCTTACTCTTGGTGTTAACCCACTTGAATTAGAAAGTGAGGTTGTTATGACCTGTATTTCTTTAGATGACTGTGTAAATGTCACTGGAGTATCAAATTCAAATAATTCTGGAGTATTATTATTTGTACTTGTATACGTAAAACTTTGTGTTTCTCCATCAATAATAATATCAACATTTACAGTATCTGCTGATTGAGATATAATTCCTAATGTAATTTTATCACAAATTATAGTTTCAACATCTGCAGGAGCTTTTACATAAAATTTTGCTCCATCTCCGCCTTCTTCAGTCCTTGCTTGTAAATAAGCTGTACCACCTATAGTTGTATTCCCAATTAACTCAGCATATTCATCTACTACTTTAAAAGCTTGTTCTCCAACAGCGTTAGCAAGTATTATCTTATGAGGGTTAAATATTGATATGGCATCCGATATGACTACAAAATTATTTTCATCTATTAACGTAAACACAACTCCTGTCGCTACTTCTGGCACATCAGCTGTAATCACGTTACCATCTATGGTTGCAGGAAGTTCAAACCATTCTTCTTCTGGTGTGTCAACTTCTTCTATCCTATAAAGCAAATAAGCGGTTTCAATAATTGCATCTCCAGGATTAGTAGTTAGCGTTGCTGTGGCTACACCTGTATTCTCATCATAAACTGTTGAAGTTATAGAAGGAACAATATCTTGATTAACTAAAGGATCACCATTATAATCTGGATTAAAATGTGGTATTCTAGTATCGTTTTCAGCTAAAAGCGTCTCTAGTTTTAAGATCATTTCATTTTTAAGCGATACAGGCATCGTATCTATAACATCAAACATCTCTTCGATATCACTGTCAGATCCATCATCATTATATAATTGGTAAGCTTTATAATAATCTCCGTTATCATAGATTTTATACAATTTATAATTTCCACTTCTAATAGCTGAAGATGCTCTTTCATCTTGTCCATGTGGGTAATGCCAAAAAAGGTCTGTTCTTTCAGTATTATCACTATTTTTTATTTCTGTTTCAGTGCCACTTAAAAAAGGAAATAAACTTACACCATCTAAATTGTTCAGAACATTTGCATCAAGAACGGCATCTGCGCCAGTAACCTCCATAATTGTAGGATAAAAATCTAAATGAGAAACTATGTTATCATATACTTGATTTTCTACAATACCAGGTCCAGTTATAACAAATGGCGTACGCAAACCGCCTTCTTTGGTGTGTGTTTTCCCTAAATCTAAAGGAAAGTTATCTGTAATAATTTCTGACCCATGATTTTCTGCACCTCCATTATCTGAAGCAAATATGATATACGTTGTATCAAATAATTTCATCCCTGGATTTCTTGGATCATCAGTAACTTTTAAATAATCTACTACTCTCCCTAAACTCCAATCTAAACTCGCAATCATCGCTCCGTAATAGGGATTTGTTTGGCCTGAAGTCGTAATATTTGCATCGGTTGTAGGCACAGGAATTCCTAATTTATCACAATAATATTCTAGTAATGCTAAATCTCTTGTTTGTATTGGTGAGTGAACTAACCAGTGAGCCATGTATAGAAAAAAGGGTTCCTCTTTGTTATCATCCATAAAATCCAATGCTAGTTCTGTTACAGCATCATAAGGTCTTCCATCTGCATCTAATCGATAAGGATCATCTACAGCATCTGTAGCAAAGTCCACTGATCGGTCTCCCATGGATCGCGTAATTCCTCTATCAGTATCCTGATAATCAAACCCTTGATCTACAGCTTCTGGATAAATATTGTGATTAGCTGCCATATGCCATTTACCAACATGACCAGATACATATCCTAAAGGATTTAATGCTTCAGCTATGGTAACTTCGTCTAGTTGTAATCTACCAGGATAATATGACTCTATAGTTTTATTTGAAAGTTTAACTTTAGGTATTTGCCCTCCTGCGACATGAGTCATTTTGGTTTTAAGAGGCATTCTACCACTCATTGTACCTCCTCTTGACGGTGCACAAGTTGGTGCTGAAGCATAGGCTTGTGAAAAATTAGCTCCATCCTCAGCCAATGCTAACATATTAGGTGTTTCCCAAGGAACAACATCTCCAACATCATTTAACTGAGTGTCCTGCCAGCCTAGATCATCTGCATAAATAAAAACAATATTTGGTTTAATTATCTCTTGACCATTTATTTGTGGTAAAAAAAGAATGCTGAATAATAAAAGTAGTGTTGTGTTTCTCATCATAAAATTAGTTTATTTAAAAAAGTTTTATCAAAAATTACATTAGTTACAAATACTTATTTTTACTTGGATACTATTATTTTTCGAGTGATGCTATAATTATTCCCATTCGAAATCTTAATAAGGTAAATTCCTGATTTTAAAATAGACACATCTAATTGTGTGGTCGTCGTGCCATTAGTCCATGTTTTATTCAGTACTTTAGTTCCTAGTACGTTTAGGACCGTTATGTTATTTATATCTGTAGTTGTTCTAGAAATTGTGAGTCGATCAGCTACTGGGTTGGGATACAACTTAACATCTGATTGATTAGTAAATTCATATGAAATTGTACTTAGCGTTTCACCGACTAGATAAGCCCCATCTGGTCTTACATATGGTTCAAAATCGGGTACAGGACTAGAAAGAAGTCTATCGTTAATTGCTTTCATAATAAGCATTTCATCAGCCATTATATGGCCTTCATCAGCATTAGCATTAGATACCGTAGTTGCAAAGGTAACACCAGCATTGGCATCTAATAGAATTTTAGTAAATCTGTAAGCATCTTCTATTCCAAATATTAAATTTGCGGAACTAACATGCCATTTATCTCTAATAGGAAACCATGCATGTTTTAATACTTGTTTTTTTTCATACATTGACCAAGGGTTACCAACCATAGCAGGTAATGTAAACTCTTCGTATCCCCAAGAATTTGGCGGAGCACCACCAGCTAACGCAGAGACATGTCCTCTTGTAAAATCTTGAGAAGTATTGTTTCCTCTAAAGTTTGATACATCATAGTCTCTATCATCTTCATCATCAACTCCATCAGAATCAACGGCAACTAATACGCCATCTATATAATGTTTATGACCAAACTCAGATACTGACATAGCAGCTCCAGGATCGGCATCTTTAAACATTTGAACAAAATCTTCTAAATTTCCATCGTCAAGAAGTACTCCTGTTGTATCAAACCAATATCCATCAGCATACTCTGCTATCGCAGGAATAAATCCTTGAACTAAATCTCTGTAAGCTAAATATTCATCTCCTTCAAAATTAGCTGTATAATAATCTACCCAAGCCGCTTTCGTTTCATCACTTGCTCTATCTAAATAGTTAGAAGATATATACAAAATAATCTTCTTATCTGCATCTTTAAATGTTTGCAAGACGTCCAGCATGATTTGTTGATTCTCTGCAGTAGGAACTAAACTTTCGTGTATCTCTGTAGCTACATCTACATTAGTATTATCTCTCATTGTAAAATAATGAGAGTGTGCAAAATAACTAAGGTTTGTAATAACGTGCCCTACAGCTGGAAGTTCTGCAACAACCTCTTGTGCACCTCCTAATGGGTCATGGCCTGTAGCAACTTCTGCATCTAACCTTTCACCACCAAAAACAGGAAATGTAACTCCCCATGAACCCTGTAACCAAGCAGCTGGATGATTTCCTACGGTAGCGGTTTGATCTGTTGATCCGTATATCTCATCTATATAATAAGTCATGGCTGGTTCTTCTATACTGCCATTAGCAAAACCTATTGTCATAAGGTCATATCCATCAACATGTGGAACCACAACATTTTCAAAATGAAACGTAAACGTTTCCCATTCTTGTCCAACTGTAAAATTCAATTGTTCAAAAACACGTTGTCCTTCATCAGAACTATCAAAAAACACTCTTAATTTTGAATTGTTTGTAGTTAGCTCATCAGTAGGTATATCAATATAGGCTTTAAACGTAACTGTATAATCGGTTAAATCTGTTACGTAATTGAATAAATTAAATTCCAAAAAATCTTGTGTACCTTCAACTCTATTAAATTTAGAGACAATAGTGTGTGTATTAATTCCTGAAGTATTAGGGTTTGGAATGTTTCCTGTTAAATTTGTAGGTACATCTTCTTCGGCTTTAAACTCAATTTTACGCGTATTAGTTTCATCTTCTAACCACAAAAATTGTGCATTAGAAATCTGTACAAATGATATTGAAAATAAAAAAATATATAAAAACTTTGACATAACGGTAATTTCTTAATTTATTTAATAGCCTCCAAATGAATCATCATGTTCATCTTTTGAAGACCATGTAAAAATAAGATTAGAGACTTAACTAAATTTTCTCTCATTCACTAAATCATTGCTCTATACTACCAATTTTACGTTATACAGTGGAATAGTGCTATTATTTATATATAATATTTTAATTCAACTCTTTAACCAAAGCGTGACTTAAATCGACCATTTATTTAAATTAAGCAGATTTGCATAGTGGTTTCAATAGCCTCTGAATTGCGTTTTAGTAATGATATAGTTGAGGTAATATGAATAAATAACAAAAGAAGCACTATAGAATTAAATCCTATTGTGCTTCTTTAAATATGAAATAATTTTAATTATTTAACGGCAATTGCTTTAGTTGCAAATACTTTAGTAGTTTTTTGGTAGCCACCATCAGGATAACCTATTAAGTAATTGTTTTCGTCAATTAAATTAAAAACATAGTGCGTTGTGCCTTTTGGTAAAGTTACAGAAACATTATCATCTCTAAGATTCATAGAAACAGGAAACCAAATTTCACCACGTACACCACCATTAGTTGTATAAATTAATTCTGCTTTTACCACCTTAGCTCCATTGTTTTGATATTTTAACCAAACATTTTTACCATCTATGCCATGCTCAACAACAGTAGGTATTTTAGATTTATTAGGTAACGCAGATTTACCAGTTGGATTTAAATAAGGATATCTTGCATTTAGTTTTTCTAATCGTTCTGTTAAAAGACGATTCATCTCATTTGTTTTCTCTGGCATTTTTTCTGCTAGATTTTGAGATTCTTCAATATCCACACGTTTAGAACCATTTTTGTACAATTGATATAAGGCTAAATCTGTTTTTTCTTCAGTAGCCGTATATTCACGTACAAGTTTAAAGTCTCCAATTCGTAATGTAGATTGCATAGCGCTGTTTGGAAAGTGCCACATCATCGTATTTCTTGGTTTTCCGGTTTTAGGATCTAAAACTAATTTAGCATCTGTTGGGTCTTTATCTAGTAATGTAGATAAATCAGCACCATCGAATATTTGATTTGCATCTTTTGGAGTGTTTGTCCAACTTAATATCGTAGGATAGAAATCCACACCATTTACCATAACATTAGATTCTGTATTTGCAGCAATATTTGGTCCTGTTATGATTAGTGGTACTCTTACACCACCTTCTTTTGCATTTATCTTTCCTTTGTCTAAAGGATAGTTGTCTGTAATAATTTCTTTTGTATGTTGTTCCATACCACCATTATCTGAAGTAAAAATAACATAGGTATTTTCGATTAACATATGTCCTGGCCATCTTGGATCTTCTGTTTCTTCAAGATATGTAATCAGTTGACCAGTGTAATGATCTATCATTTCTACCATGGCAGCATAATAGGCATTTTTTTGACCCTTTTCGTCCCACATATCATTCTTTTTTGGGTACTCTAAACCTAATTTCTCATAGTATTTACGCAATAAATCTTCACTTCGTGTCTGAATAGGCGTGTGTACTAATCGAGAGCAATAGTAAAGAAAAAATGGATCTTTTTTATTTTGGTCCATAAAATCAATACCGTCTTGAGTGATATCATCAAAAGGAAAACCATCTTCGTCTAGTGTAAATGGATCTGAAGGATCCGTCGTTGCAAATCCTTTTGTACGATCGGTCATTCTTTTATGAGGTCCAAAACCATGTTTTGAAAAATCGAATCCTTGATCTTTAGGTTCAGGATAGTCTGTTACAGCAATACCAACGTGCCATTTTCCTGAGTGTCCTGTTTTATAGCCATTTGATTTAAGTGATTCGGCAATCGTTACTTTAGAAGCATCTAAAGCACCGCGCATCCAAGGACTAATCAAGGTGGATCTATGATTAAAAGGCAATGGTGGATGACCTCCTCTTACGCTAGTTCTTTCTAAACGCACTGGGTGTTGGCCAGATAAGATTGCACCTCTAGACGGAGAACACGTCGTTGCAGGAGAATACGCTTGCCAGAATAAAACTCCTTCTTTAGCTAATCTGTCAATGTTTGGAGTTTCGAATGGAGAAGGCTCGTCAATATCGTAACATTTTACATCTTGCCAACCTAAATCATCGGTTAAAATTAATACTACATTTGGCTTTTTTGGTCTTTCTTGTGCAAAACTGCTTGAAATAACTAAACAAGCCATTCCTAATAGAAATACTTTTTTCATGATGATTATTACTTAATTATAAAACTAATTTAGTTCAGATACAAGGGTTTTACATCTTTGTCTGTACACGTTTAAAATCTCTAAATAGTCTTTATTCCCAACCAAGTTATTCTGTTCTTTTGGGTCGTTTATTATATCAAATAATTCTTCGTAAATCGGTTGTTCATCCGTTTCAATAGATTGATTTGGAACATATTTATTTCGGTCGTTTTCCTTACCAAACGAACGAATGTACTTAAACTGTTTACTGCGTACTCCTTCTTGTCTAGGGTAACCTTGATCTGTAAATAAGTTTTCTAAAAAGATGTCTTCTCTCCAATCTGTATTTTCACCGGCAATTAGTGGAAGCATACTTTTACCTTGATAGGATTCCGGTGTTTTTACACCACACATTTCTAAAATAGTTGCAGGAATATCTTGACCAACAACCAATTCCTCAATCACTTTTCCTTTTGTTTTATCCTTGAAAAATGGCGAATACACAATCATCGGCACATGCACCGATTCATCATACAAAATGGTTTTTCCGCCTAATCCGTGTTCGCCTAAAAACAAACCATTGTCGGAACAAAATACAATAATAGTATTGTCTGCTTCTCCTATTTCCTTTAAAAAGGCGCGTAAATTACCTACCATCAAATCGAGAGCATAATTAGCGCGATCCATTTTTAGCTTTTCATTTAATAACTTGCCTTTATTAGATGTGACATAATATTTCATTAAATCGGATGTTGCATACACTTCTTTAGGCAAACTGATATCTTGAGGATAGTCATCTGGTAATTCCATTTTATGCTTTACATCATCGTATTTTGTTTTATAATACTCTGGATCTGTGTCTTCCGATCCCATACCACCAATACTAGAGGCATGCGGAAGATTTAAATTAATCCATGCCGAAAAAGGCTTATTCGGATCTCTTTTCTTCAATTGATTTTTAATAGATGGCTCTGCGTTTTTGTAAAAGTAATCATAGGAATCATCTTGTGATAAATAAGCTTTGGTCGCTTCTAAGAACCCTTCTATTTGTGTTTTGTTTTTAAGATTAGCAAATTGTTTGTGTCTTTTTGCAGGATAAAACCCCAAATGACCATTACCATAATAAGCAAAGTCAGTACCTTTATTTAACGGTGTATTTCTTTTATCTCCAATTTTGGTATGGTGTTTTCCAATAAAAGCCGTGGAATATCCCGCTTGTTTTAATCGCGACTGCCAACTGTCTTGATATGACTTTTCTGAAATCACATTATTAGAAACAGAGGTAAACCCAATTTTATTTTTTCGTTCCCATTGTGCTGTAAAGATATTGGCTCTACTTGGACCGCAAATAGGACTTGTAATATACGCGTTGTTAAAAAAGATGCCCTCTTTTGCTAACTGATCTATATTTGGTGTTTCCGCTATTGGGTCGCCTGTCATGCTCAGAGAATTATACCGTTGGTCATCTGAAAAAATAAAAATGACATTCGGTTTCTTTTGTTGTTCTTGTGCTTTGCATGCTATAAACGAAGCGCATATAAAAATGCTGTATAGAATAGATTTTTTCATGAGTTTATATTTAATAAGAACTGTAATATTTATGACCTGGTAATCGTTTTGTTTTTTCACCATAGCCGAATAGATTTTGCTCTGCTTCCGATTTAGGTAACTCTTTTATGCTTAAATCTGTTTTGTTTATTTCTTTGGAAGTAATAATAACCGATTCATTTTGCTTTAAATCAATTTTGTAAGAACCATCTTCGGATTGATTTATAGAAACGGACTTCCCATCGATATAAAATTTAGGATTTTCAAAATCTACATGAACGACACATGCATTTCCTTTTAAACTTTTTATAGATACAAATTCGGTAACTCCTTCTACTTTTTTAGCACTGACCAAAAAGGCACCTTGTGTTCTTAAATCATGAAACGCCACATCTTTCCATTTTTTCGGACTCGCAGGAAATACACGTATTTTTCCGCCCCAACTTTGCAACATCATATCGTGTAAACTTGTGGCAAAAGACAGTGGACTTTCAATAACCGGATTAATTTTTCCTTCGGAATACATCGTAGTAGACGAAATATTTTTATGCTTAATTAGAAAATCTAAATAATAATACGCTTTTTCAGCATCGCCTAAATTGGCATACATAGAAGAGGCTCCTGTTGCGGTATATCCTGTAACTGGCATGGCTTTAATCTTTTTACCACTATTAAACGTAACATCCAACCAATGGTCTAACGACGTGCGCAGTAGTTTTTTATCTTCTTCGTTTTCGGGTGTGATTACCATTAAAGGATAAAAGGCTAATAGATGCGAATAGTGTCTATGCGGATTGGCAAAAGGTCTATCTTTTCCAACCATAAGACCATTTTCATCGATTTGAAAATCCACTAAATTATCCAACAGATGTTTCCATTCTTTTTTAAGCGGGTCATTTATGTGATGCTGATTATCAATATCAATTAGTGTTTGAGTACTCCAACGAATTAAGGCTAACGTGAAATTAATATCTTGCCCACGACCAGGTTTGTATTCTGGCGACCAACTGTATTTAATATGAATTTTGCCGTCTTCGGTTTCTACAGGATTGTCTTTTATATAATTTAAATAACTATTCACCGTCTTTTTTAATATAGGAAATAGTTTATCTCGCATTCTAATATCATCGCCTGCAAATTGACAATGCAACCAATAATCGTTTAACATCCATGCCAACATATCTGGCACTTTTGCTCCGTTGAAAGCGATGAGGTCTTGCGGCATTAAAGCAGCAACGGCAGCACTGTTTTTCCAACTTGCAGGTACATTGTTTTCTAGGTTTTTAGCATATTTATCAATGTTATTTGGTAGAGATTCTCCTATAGACATTCTATTAGCTGTTAAATGTGTCCAATAAATGAGTTGCACATTTAAATCGCCCCAAACCATTGGCCAAAAGGTTCTATTATACCAAGGTCCCATTAAATCTAGAATTGGTCCATTTCCTCTTGAGGCAGAACCTAGTTTATACATTTGTATCCAATAGAACGATTCTTTTTCCGCATCATTGATGGTTAAAAAACTTAATGGATAATAGTCGTGCCACCATTTTTGATGGGTAGATACAAAGTTGTCTTTTTGGATAAGTACTTCTGCAGTTTCTAAATTTTCATTAACAATTTCTAGTGAATTGTGATCAGGAAAACAATGGTGTACACTCGCTATTAATTGTTGTTTTCTGGAAGGATTACCAGTTATTTTATAACCTGTAGTAGTTTCTCCTCTATTGTCGTATAACGGTTGGTAACAGAATTTGTAACCGTTTTTCTCACTGAACGTCGGTTTGGGTGCCATTTCTAAAGTTACAGCCCTCATTTTATCCCATGTACCTCCTTTTGGTCCTCCACCACTTTTTAAAACTTCGTATACAGGAGGAATAGGATCTTCAGCATGCCATGTGATTTCTACGTCTTCATCTTTTGTCTCTGTTTCAAAATAAATGATATCAGTGGTGCTATGCGTCAACCCTTTAATGTTGTAACTTCCTTTAGTCGTTGTGATAGTACCTGTTAATTCTGCGTTCCATAAATCTAAACGCATATCAATACCAGTAATCTTTCCTTTAGATTTCAGTTTAAAATGACCTAATGGTAAACGGCTTCGTTTGATCCAAAGCATTTCATCCGCCTTTGTTTCAGCTTCTCTATGATCGTAATAATCATGTCTACCAATATGCAGAGAAATCACATTGTCGTTTTCCTCTGGACTTTGATACAATAAAAAGCCAACATTACCATTTCCTGAATAGGGCGCGGTTTGCCACTTGTCTGGAACAAGATCCCAAAGCAAGTCGTGTTTGGATAAAAAGGACTCGTAATCCACTTTGAAATCGACCTGATTATTCTGAGAAAATAAGGTGCTCGAAACAAGAATAAAAAGATAAAGAATACGTATTTCTAATTTTAATCGAAACATGGACTAATATTTGTTTAGATAATGAATAACAAATATATTTTATTAACTAAAGAAAGTTGTTCTCTAATCTTGCAATTACTTTCTTTATTTCAGCATTCGGTAAATATATAGTGCGTAAACCAAATTTTAAATATGAAATATGGCACCCTTTTGGTTACTAATCCGTATAGGAAAAAAATTGAATTGACCGTAAGAACGTCCATGATGACGCGCGATGATTTGCTCAAGTTTAAATTGAGTAAGAAAATGGTCGATAACAGAAAACACATTGTAGCATTAATGCATAGTTTTACATTATTAATTCCAATATCCAATCCAGATCAAAATGTATAAATCTATAATTGCAATTTTTGTATTATGTTTTTTTAGCCAACATATACGAGCACAAGAACAAGTAGATACCAGTCGTCCAAATATCATATTTATTTTTGCCGATGATATGGGTATAGGTGATGTTTCTCATACTACAGGAAAAGCGGCGACACCACACTTAGATCGTTTGGCAGAAGAAGGGATTCGTTTTACAGATGCACATACCTCATCTTCCGTTTGCACTCCGTCTCGCTATTCACTTTTAACGGGTCGTTATAATTGGAGAACAAGTTTATCTAAAGGGGTCATCCATAAACCGACTGCGAAACCGCTGCTTAAAAAAGATGAAACAACTGTAGCAAGCTTGTTAAAGCAAGCAGACTATCATACCGCAATGATTGGTAAATGGCATTTAGGTATCGGTTGGGAACTGTTACCTAATTATAAGAAGGAAAAATGGCAAATAGGTGGAGGATGGAATATCGATTATACTAAACCTGCTATAACGCCAACAAGTAATGGGTTTGATTACTTTTATGGCATAGCAGCTTCTTTAGATATGCCTCCTTATGTATATATTGAAAACGAAAAAGTGACAGAACTTCCTTCTGTTATGAATGACCCAAAGATACGTTCTAGAAAAGGGCCTTCTGCTCCAAGTTTTAAATCAGGTGAATGTTTACAAGTTTTTGCAGAAAAATCAGTGGATTATATAAACGAGAGAGCTGAAGAAAAAGAACCGTTCTTTTTATACTTGCCATTAACCTCACCACATACGCCTATTGTTCCTAGTGAAAAATGGAGAGGGAAGTCTGAATTAGGACCTTATGGTGATTTTTTAATGGAAACAGATTGGGTTGTAGGAGAAGTTTTAAAAGCTTTGGATAAACATAATTTATCCAAAAACACCATTGTTATATTTTCTACGGACAATGGGTGTTCGCCTGCTGCAAAAATTCCTGCTTTAAAAAAGAAAGGACACTCACCTAGTGGAAATCTAAGAGGAAATAAAGCCGATATTTACGAAGGTGGACATCGCGTACCTTTTATTGTTCGTTGGCCAGAAGTTATAACAGCAGGAACACAAACAGATAGATTAACATGTATGACTGACTTTATTGCTACTTGTTCTGATATTACAGGTATAAAATTAGATGATACATCTGGTGTCGATGCCATTTCTTTTTTACCAACGTTAAAAGATCCAAAGAAAACAAATAGAGAAGACATTATTAGCCATAGTATTAATGGTTCTTTTTCTATCAGAAAAGGAGATTGGAAACTAGCACTTTGTCCAGGGTCTGGTGGTTGGAGTACGCCAAGAGCAGGGCAAACTCCAGAAGGATCACCTAGTGTGCAGTTATTCAACCTATCAGACGATATTGCTGAGACAACAAATCTGCAGGATAAATACCCTGAAAAAGTAGAAGAATTAACCCAACTACTTCAATCTTATGTTGATAAAGGAAGAAGTACACCTGGGGAAATTCAAAAAAATGATAGAGACGTCAATATTTATGCAGAAGATAAAGCAAAATAAATTACAGATTAATAGGAATAAAAAAATATCTAAACAAATGAAAAACTTAATTACCTTATTATTAATCTTATCTATTGTGCCAATGTATGCACTAGATATCCATGTCGCTACAAATGGTTCAGATTCTAATGAAGGAACGGCATCTAAGCCTTTGTTAACTATTGAAGCTGCTCAGAAAAAATTAAGAGCTAGTGGACGTTTAGGAAAAGAACCCTGTCAAATCATCATTCATCAAGGCACTTATAGATTAAACACGCCTCTAAAGATTACAACAGAAGATAGTGGTAGTGAGCAATTCCCTGTTATGTATGCTGCAGCTAAAAATGAAGAGGTCGTTATTACTGGAGCGCAATTAATTTCCTCTAAATGGGAATTATTTAAGGATGGCATCTATAGAACTAACGTTGGTGATTTAAATGCTATCGATCAACTTTTTGTAGATCATACCAGACAACATATGGCTAGGTATCCAAATTTTAACGCTGGATTTATACCTACGGATGGTGACGATTCTGTACGTGGAAAAAAAGCAGGAACAGTTCCTTTTTCAGGAGCGACACCAGACGCTTGGGATGCTAAAAAAGCGGCAGAATGGGAAAATCCAGAAGGCGCCATCTTAAATGGAATGCACAGAGGGCTTTGGGGAAGTCAGCATTATTTTGTGACGGGCAAAAACGATAAAGGAGAATTGGTTTACGAAGGAGGTTGGCAAAACAACCGATCTGCTCCACCTCACAAAGGCTATCGCATGATTGAAAACGTTTTTGAAGAATTAGATGTTCCGGGAGAATGGTATCACAATACCAAGGACGGTTGGTTATATTATATGCCAGAAGCCCATGTAAATCTTAACGACACAAAAATTGAAGCGGTTCTTCAAATTAAACACCTTATTGAGATTTATGGAGAGCATAAACTACCTGTTGCAGAAATGGTTATTCACAAAAGTGGTAATGCACAAAAAGAAACCGTTGTTAAAAACTACGAAACGACTAAGCCGGTAAAACATATTCAGATTTCTGGTATTCACTTTACGGGAACAAAAAGAACCTTAAAAGAAACCATTGAGCCTTTACTCAGAAGCGATTGGTGTGTATATCGTGGAGGTGCTATTCATATTCGTGGCACGGAGCATATTATTGTTGAAAATTGTTCTTTCGAAGAATTGGGAGGAAACGCTGTATTTATTGATAGTTATAATCGTCATATAGAAATTAAAAGCAACTTTTTTCAGAATAATGGTTCTACGGATGTGAACTTGGTTGGTTCCTTTGCTGCGGTTCGTGATCCTTCATTTAGTTTTCAACATCTTCCACCACCAATAGATGAAATAGACACTACAATTGGTCCAAAATCTGAAGAATATCCAGCAGATTGTATAGTTGAAAATAATCTGATGATGCGTTGTGGTCGTTTTGAAAAGCAAGCCTCAGGAATCAATATTTCTATGTCATCAAGAATTACAATTGCTCACAATACTATTAGTCATACACCAAGAGCCGCCATTAACATTTGTGATGGAACTTGGGGAGGTCATATTATAGAATGGAATGATTGTTTTGAAACTGTACTAGAAACGCACGATCATGGCGCTTTTAATTCTTGGGGAAGAGATCGTTTTTGGTTTAGAGCTGGCCCATCGGGACCAGATTTAATGGATGAAAATGGAAAGCCTATGATTAGTAATTATATAGAAAAGTATCCAAATATACCTTTATGGGATGCGTATCAAACAACTACAATTAGAAATAACAGAATGCAATGCGATCATGGTTGGGATATCGATTTAGATGATGGTTCCACTAATTATGAAATCTATAATAATATCAGTCTTTCAGGTGGTATTAAAACACGTGAAGGCTATCATCGTAATGTTACTAATAATGTAATATTAGGTAGAGGATACACCTGCAATGTACCATACCCTAAACCAACGCATGATATTTTTGAAAGTAACATTTTATGGGGAGGAACAGTGTATAAATCTAGTAACCCAACGCTTTGGGGAGGCATACGCAATAAAAATTTCATTCACAATCCAGATGCTAAAGATGTTGTTCCTGCTTATGGAGTACAGCAGCAAACATTAGATGATGCAGAAAGTCTCTATGGAAATGTTCTTTTTGAAGCGCCTCAACATGGCGATTTTACAGTTTCAAATCAATCAGCAGCATTACAACTTGGATTTAAAAACTTTCCAATGTCTGGTTTTGGTGTTACTTCAGATAAATTGAAGCGTTTAGCGATGAAACCACAAATACATGCACCAAAAGAGGTAGCATCTAATGTGTATGTGGAGAAAAAGATGAAAGGATTATTTGGCGCTAAGTTTAAAACGCTAGAAACAGAAGCCGAACTTACAGCAACAGGAATGTTTGACAACTATGGCGTTTTATTGGTTTCTGTTCCTAAGGATAGTAAATTGGCTAAAATGGGATTTAAAGTGGATGATGTCGTATTTGAATTAAATTCGGAAAAAATAGCAAATGAACAAGATTTTATTAAAAAAATGAAGCAATTAGCGAACCATGAACATACCGTAAAAGTGTGGAGACATCAAGAATCAAAAACATTTTCTTTTGAAAAATAAATCATATAATTCATCTAAAAAAATCATGAAAACAAACCATAGAACACAAGTAAATAAAGGCTTATTTCTGTCACTTACATTTTTATTATTTACAGCAAGCGGAATGCTACACGCACAAAATACTTGGACTATTGCGTCTCAAGAAGACTGGCAAGCGAATATAGCTACAAAATCAAATTTGGAAATCACCAATGGAAAAGTAATTCCTACTGAAAAGGAAGCCGTATTCCAAAGCGCCATGAAAAAGTTCACAAAAAAAAGAGCTGCAAAATCCATTACGTTTTCTCAATCACCAGAATGGTTAAATTGGGAACAAATCCCTACTGCAGCACCAGCAAATTTAGGTGATGCGCCTGTAGCATTACAGCTAGGAGATGGAAATTACTGGATGTTTGGTAAATATGATACTCGAAAGAATAATAAACGACCGAATGATTTTAAAAGTAAGGATACCATCTTAAAAGGTTATGATGTGGTGTTAAAAACAACACATCTTAAAAATCAATTTGATGCGCCATCAGGATTAAAAAAATCGCTAAAGGGCTATCATGCTTGGCATAGTATCGATATGAAAAACTGGGTACATTATGGACCTATATCAGACATGTCTTCACGTTGGGTAACTTCTGCAGAATATATTGATGGAAAATTTTATTTTTATTACGATTTTCCTAACGATCAAGATCCGCATTTACTTATTGATGAAAACTTAACTGATGGTCTTGTTGGGAAAAAGATGGGCATGGCTTTTAAAGATCCCTCAGATGGTTCTGATTGTGCAGTCATTAGAGATTTAGATGGTAATTTTCATATTATAGCTGAAGATTGGTCGCCTATTGATGCTTCTACGCATGCTTGGGATTCGCCCTTAGCAACGCATGCGGTTAGTAAAGATGGTTTTAATGATTTTAAAATTTTAAATCCTCCTGTAGATGAACGCACCAAACCAACTGGTAAATTTGCGGAATATGCACATCCACATTGGTTTAAGGAAGATCCTGATAACTATCCTGGAAAAGCGTCACCTGTTGATATACCTAGACAAAGAATCAAAAAAGGAGACGTCGTTTCTTTTGGTAAATACGAAATCCATGAGCCAGAACAAAATTCTTTTGGAGATTGGGCTTCTATTTCTATTGGTGGTCAATATTATTTATTTGCTGATTATGATCCAGCAGGTAAGACAGGTGGTAAACACATGAGTGTTGCTTGGTTTACGTCTGATGATATTAATAAACAATTTGAATTTTGTGGAAATATAGGTCAAGGACATCCAGATCCAGATATCATGTTTGCAGAAGGTAAATATTACTTGCTTACGCAAACCAGAAATGATTATGTAAGTACTGGTCCTTGGGTGGAAACTGTAGAAGTAAGAATGGGTGTAGATACCACTAATGATGGATTGGTTAATGAGTGGAGTGATTGGCAAGTTGTAAAAGAACAATATGATTATATCAAAGGTTTTTCTAAGCAGGTTGAAAAAACACCAGCACAGTTGAATTTTTCTGACTTACCTAAAGGATATGGTTTTCAATTTGAGGTTAAAATGATGGATACTACAGAAAATGAATCAAAACCAATTTTAGATAAGGTAGTTGTGTCGTTTAAGAAATAAAAAATTAAAACCGAATTTAAGTTTCATAAGATGATGAAAAATATATTAACCGTTCTTATCGCACTGTTAGTGTTTGGAAACGCTTTTGCCAAAGATATTTATGTATCATCTAAAGGAGACGATGCTAATTCCGGAACAAAAAACAGTCCTTATTTAAGTTTTGAAAAAGCCCTACAAGAGGTAAAAAAATATGCAGGTAACGAAGCCGTTACGGTCTGGTTTACTTCTGGAGACTATTATCTTAATAAAACCATTGAGATAGGTAGTGATTATTCTGGAACGGAAAAATATCCCGTTGTATTTTCAGTTATACCTGGAGCAAAAGTAATTATCAAAGGCTCTCAGCGATTAGAGCATCTAGAATGGAAAGCCTATAAAAATGGTATTTATCAAACGCAAGTTCCTGAAGGCTTGTCTATGGATCAATTATTTGTTAATGGAGAACGCCAAGTTAGAGCACGATTCCCTAATTATGATTATGAGAATCCTCTTCGTGACGGGAAAGGATACCTTCAAGTCACAGGTGGTACAGACAAACGATATGACAAATGGTTTTCATACGATCCTGAAACTTTTTCAGATAAAACATGGGAGCATCCAGAAACAGGAATTGTGCATGGTTTCCAAAGTCATAACTGGGGAAATATGCAGTACAGACTTAAATCAATTAATAGAGAACAAAATAAGATTTTTCTAAACGAAGGTGGTTGGCAACTTCAAAGAACACATGGTATTGGAGGGAAAAAAAGTCATGCGTCTTACTATTTTGTTGAAAATATTTTTGAAGAACTAGATGTTCCTGGGGAATGGTTTTTAAATACAGAAACCCATACGCTTTACTATTATCCGATGCAAGGCGTAAAATTAAGTGACGTTAAAATTGAAGTTCCAGTCATAAAAGATATGATTCAGTTGAAGGGCACTAAAGAAGCTCCTGTAAAACATATTCAGTTTAAAGGATTCAATTTTACACAAACCAACTACACGTTTATGGAGTCTTATGAGCCGGTTGCTCGTGGTGATTGGGCTATTCATAGAGGTGGTGCCATTTTTATGGAAGGTACAGAAAACTTGTTGATTACAGATTGTAATTTTGAATATGTAGGTGGAAATGGTGTATTTATGAGTGCCTACAATCGTAATAATAAAGTAACCGGTTGCCGATTTGTACACACCGGAGAAAGTGCGGTTTGTTTTGTTGGTTCGCCGGAAGCTGTTCGGTTTTATCAAACTTGGGATGACAGATTAATGGATGGCAAGAATTGGAATGAGATGCGTGAAAATATGGACTTAGAAGCTGGTCCTAAAACCCCAGATTATCCAAAGAATTGCGTGGTTGAAAATAGCATCATGCACGATTTTGGAGATGTTGGTAAGCAAGTTGCAGGTGTTTATATTTCTATGAGTCATAAAATAACAGCCTCACATAATACCATTTATAACTGTCCGCGTGCAGGCATATGTATTAATGATGGTACTTGGGGCGGACACCTAATCGAATTTAATGATATCTGGGAAACCGTAAGAGAGACAGGCGAGCATGGCCCTTTTAATTCTTGGGGACGTGAGCGACAATGGAAAGGAGGTAGAGGAACCGATGAGCATTTTATTAAGGAATTGACACGACTAGATGCTATTGACAATGTGGTTATTCGAAATAACCG
Organism: Winogradskyella helgolandensis; assembly: GCF_013404085.1. Classification (NCBI taxonomy): domain Bacteria; kingdom Pseudomonadati; phylum Bacteroidota; class Flavobacteriia; order Flavobacteriales; family Flavobacteriaceae; genus Winogradskyella; species Winogradskyella helgolandensis. The sequence goes on from NZ_JABFHO010000001.1 coordinate 1,752,659, forward strand.
AATTGCCAATTACCGTAAATCTATTAGTGCTGGAAATTGGACGATTGATTTAGATGATGGCTCTAGTTACTATGAGATCTATAATAATTTAAATTTGGGGTCTACCATTAAACTAAGAGATGGCATGGGACGCAAGGTTTTTAACAATATAACCGTAAGTGCGGTTCCTTTAGGTTGGCATGTATGGCCAAAAAATTCCGAAGATGAAATTTATAACAATATTTTTGTGATTGCTGGAACTTTACCTGGAAAAACGACGCCTACAAATAACTTTATACGTGAAGTTGCTTTACCAGCCGATGTTAAATGGAGTACCAATTACGATAACAACCTGTATTGGAATGTTAATAATCCTGAAGATTTTAATATGACACAAGATATGAATATGGAGGAATGGAATAGGAGAGGGTATGACCTAAGTTCTATTGTGGCCAATCCTAATTTTGTGGATCCAATAAACGGTAATTATCAAGTGCAAGAGAACTCTTCAGCTTTAAAATTAGGTTTTAAGAATTTTCCAATGGATGAATTTGGTCATCAGATGACACGCATTTTGCCTTTTGGAGGAGATTTTGAAAATGAACTTGAAGTTAGTTTTGAAGCAGATATTAGAGCGGAAAAGAGCTCTAAGGTTTATTTTACCACAGATGGCTCAGAACCCAATAGGAATTCAACAGTATATTCGTCACCATTTAAAATAAAGAACACTACAGTAATAAAGGCAAGAACTTTTAATGCTAACGGCATTGCCATAGGATTTACTGCAGAAGCCGTCTTTAATAACGTAAAAACAGTTACATATCCAAGTTGGTTAAGCACCTTAATTGCAGGTGAATATAAGGCAGATAGTAGCAATCTGGATAAAATTACAAAATCTAGAAAAGCACTTGAAAAAGAAATACATGGAGCTTTGTTGATTAATATTGCAGACGATCCAGATTTAATAGATGCGACTGGAGGCTATAATTTTGGCTGTTATATTAAGTCTTTGGATGGTAAAAAAGGACAAATGTGGTTAGATGCTGGACTCGATAAGGATTGGGTGATTCAAAAATTAAATAAGCATAAGATTTCAAATATTGCACATTTACAAAAGTTCCTTAAAACATATTCGGGCCAAACCGTAACGATTACTGCGGTGAGAGATTATGGGACTAAAATATTTGAAGTAAGAATTCCTTAAATCATTCCTTTATTGTTGTATGTATAATGCAACTAAATAAGTATTAGAATAAGTTCTAATAATTGAATAAAAAATAAAAAACCCATAGCTTAATCGACTATGGGTTTCGCTTTTATTAAACTCTTGTTTTAATTTTTAGACGTCTTCTTTTTATTTTTTGCTTTCTTACTTCCATTAACAGCTGTTTTTTTCCATAAAATAATATCATCCATATCATTTTCAGAAAACTCCCCTTTGGTACTTCTTCCTGTTTTTATATCTAATTCCAATTGCTTTAAAAGTTGTTCTGCAATTTCAGGATGTGTTGTATATAAGTTTGTGGTTTCGGCGGGATCATTTTCCATATCATATAATTGCGCAACAGGCATAGTATCTAATGTCGGATCATCTTCTTTTGGAAAACTCCAACCCCCTGATCCCTTTGATAATAACAATTTCCATTTTCCTAATCTATACCCAAAATGGCCACTTATGGAATGATGAATAACTCCAGCTCTAGTACTATTAATAGCTTCCCCGTGTAATGCTGGTAAAAAACTCACACTATCTTCACCACTTTTTCTTGGCATAACAACATCTGTTATTTCGGAAAACGTAGCGAAAATATCGGTTAAGCAAATTAAATCATTGTTTGTGGTGTTAGGTGCTATGTTATTGGGCCATTTTACAATAAATGGTATGCGATGGCCGCCATCCCATAAATCGGATTTTGAACCACGATAGCCTGCACTTACTAAATGGCCTTTATTTGCAAGCCCTTTGATATTTGCAGCTTTAGAGGCACCATTGTCACTAGTGAAAATTACCAATGTGTTTTCTGACAATCCGTTAGCTTTAAGCGCATCAGTTATTGCTCCCACAGTGGCGTCTGTTTGCATTACAAAATCGGCATAATTACCAAGACCACTTTTTCCTTGCCATTCTTTTGAAGGTACAATTGGTGTATGTGGAGATCCTAAAGGCACATATAAGAAAAAAGGTTTTTCGTCTTTGTTTTTTGCTTGTTGGTTAATATACTCTACCGATTTTGTTGTTAAACGCGGTAACATATTAATTACTTCGTCATGAATAATTACTTTGTCGTTTTCTATAACTGCTTTCATACTTCCAGCGTGGTGAAAACCATGATAATAATCAAATCCTCTATGAATTGGCCCATCTGGTATCGTTGCACCTACAGGTGGTAAGTTTCTGCCTTTTTTGCGAATGGTTGTTTGCGAAACAGGATCTATATATTGAAAATTCAAATGCCATTTTCCAATGATAGCTGTATGATACCCTTGGTCTTTAAGAAAATTTCCAATTGTTGGTCGGTCTTCTTTAATTAAATCTGGAGCAAACCCAGATACGACGCCACTTTGTAATTTTGTACGCCAGCTATAACGTCCGGTCATAATACCATATCGTGTAGGTGTACAAACAGATGCTCCAGCATGTGCATCCGTAAATGTCATCCCTTCTTGGTTTAATTGATCTATATGAGGGGTTTTAATTTTACTAGTTTCTGGTGATAAACTTTGTACATCACCATAGCCTAAATCATCACAGACTATTAGGACAATATTAGGTTTCTTTGCCTTTTTTTGGGCGTTAGAAGACCAAGTAAAGATGCTTAATAGCAAAACAATTAATCTAAGGCTATTACGTTTTTGTTTTTTCATGGTTATATTAATTTAGTATTATTGTGAAATAATTTTTTTTAAAGGAATCTTTATTGTATTCCGTTTATTTTAAATATGAATTAAAATAGTCTATTGTTGTTTTGATTATCGATTCTCGTGTTGGATTAATGTCAGCACCAACTCTTCGCCAATTATGACCTGCGTTTTTTACAATTAATGTGGTTACAGGTGCACCAACCTCATTCGCTTTTTCTGCCATATAATAAGCATGTTTTACAGGGATAGTGGTGTCCTTATCGCCTTGAATCATTAATAACGGAGCACTGTTTTTTTCTAAATAATTAATTGGACTCATTTCCTTATACAGCGCTAATTTATCTTTAGGTTTGGTATCTGGTTTTGTTATTCTAGCACCAAATCGATCTTTAAAATTGGGGCTATCATCATGATTGAATAAACTGATATCTTCAAAATCGCAAGGACCGTACCAAGATACTCCAGCGACCATGTTATAATTGTAAGAAGCCAAATCAGGATCGCCTTTTAGAGTTTCTGGAGCACTTAATAAGAGCATTTGGGAAATATGACCACCAGCAGAGTCTCCAAAAGAGAAAAACCGATTGGCATCAATGCCTAATGTTTCACTGTGTTTAGACAAATAACGCATAGCATCTTTACTGTCTATTACACAGTCTCTCATGGTCGTATTTCCGTCTTTTTTCCAAAGTCTGTAACTCACGGATACCACACAAAATCCTTTTTCTAAAAGTGCTGTGTGCACAGTTTTAAAAGAAGCATTAGCTGCGCCGTGTCTGCTACCTTGTGTCCAGCCACCTCCGTGTGTGTATATTACTACGGGTAATTTCTCTCCTTCCTTTAATGTTTTAGGATAATAAATATCTAAGTATAAATCCTCTTCTTCGGTAACTTTAAAAAGTACATTTAACTTTCTTTTTCCTTCTGTTTTTAAGTACGGAACTTGCTTTTTAGCCGAAAATTCTTCAAAGCTAATTAGGGCATCTCCGTTACTGTCCAATAATTCATTTAAATTTTTCCATAGGCGTTTGTTGTCCTCCTCTGTAAATTGACCGTCTTTGTTTACATCTAATCTTTCCCAAGTTTTGTTAATGTAAACATCACGATACGCTCCGTTGGATTGATCCTCTGATTGCGCAAATACTTGTAAAAAAGGAAATGTGATACCTAGAATTACTAATGAAACATTAAAATTAAATTTTCTAAATCTTGTCATAACTCTGCTGTATTCCTATTTATTACTATACCCTTGACTTTTATAGGTTTCTAAAAGTTGTTCTAATTCTGCTACAACTTCAGGATGTTCATTATAGAGATTATTCTTTTCTTCAGGATCATTAATCATATCATATAAAGTCCCAGGAACTTCGTTAGGTTTTGGTTCTATAGATTTTGGCTTTGTAAAACCACCTGAACCTAATTCGGGAGTGTATTTCCACTTGCCTTTTCTTATGGAGAACATGCCGTAAATTGAATGATGTACCACGGCTTCTCTAATTGGTGTCTCTATATTAGATGTATAAGCAGGCCAAAGATTGTAACTGTCTTCAGCTCCTTTTTCTACGTTAGGTTGATTTAATACACCAGATAAGGTAGCAAACAAATCTGTTGTGCACATGAGTTGATTCGATTCCAATCCTTCAGGGATGACACCTGGCCATTTTGCAATATAAGGGACTCTATGACCTCCCTCATAAATATCGGCTTTTTGCCCTTTGTAAATATAATTTGCGCGATGCGCAAATTTTTCTTTATCTCTTTCGGTCCAATTAGAGCCGTTATCAGAAGTCACGATAATTAAGGTGTTATCTATTTTTCCTGCTTTTTCTAAGGCAGTAACAACTGCACCAACAGCATCATCTACCATAGTAACATAATCACCATAATCGCCTGCTTCAGATTTACCTACAGCATCACCTATTGGTAACCAAGGTGTATGAGGTGCTGTTAACGCAAAATAAAGGAAGAAAGGTTGGTCTGTATTTTTTTGATCATCAATAAAAGAAACCGATTTTTTTGTAAAATTGTCTAAGACTTGATCAAAAACAAAATTAGGTGCTTTTTCCCCTGGCCTCCAACTAAGACCGCGACCCTTTCTTTTTACGTTTGTATATTCCGTAGGTAATTCTACAGCTTTTCCATTTTCGATATATAAATAAGGAGGGATGTCTAATGATGCAGGAATGATATACGAATAGTCAAAGCCTAAATAACTAGGGTCTTTTATGGGTTTACTAAAATCGACATTACTAACTCCGTCTTTTGCTTTTATAGTCTTATCTCCATCTTTTGGTTGCATATCTAAGCCTATGTGCCATTTTCCAATACATGCTGTTGTATAGCCATTATTTTTAAGATAAGAAGCTACTGTTGGCCTGCTTTCTTCTATTAAAGCAGGTTTGTAACCGTTTAAAACCCCTTTTTTTAAGGAACTTCTCCAGGCATAACGTCCTGTAATGATACCATATCGCGTAGGTGTACAGACAGAAGAATTTGTGTGTGCATCTGTAAAATGAACTCCTTCTGATAGTATTTTATCCATGTGTGGAGTTTGAATTCCGGATTCTGGATTTAAAGCCGAAAGGTCTCCATAACCCATATCATCGGCCAAAATATATACAATATTTGGCGCTGTATTTTTAGTCGTAACATCTTGTTTTTCGCTAGAGGTTTGAGCCTTACAAGAAGTTATAAAAGCTAAGATGAAAAGGAATCGTAATATGTTCATTCGTTCTTTTAATATAATTATTGTTGTTTAAATTATTTTTTTAAAGCAAACTTTGCTTGAGGCCATTCTCCTGAAATAGGGTCGTTTTCTTGAACTTTCCCAGGCGTACTTCTGCCCTCTTTTATTTGTTGGATCAGTATGTCTTTTAATTCCTTAACTTTTTCAGGAAATTGATCGGCAACGTTATTTCTCTCTTTGACGTCCTTTTTTAAATTGTACAGAATTTCTTCCGCATTAACATCTTTATGTATTTTTGTTTCGCCAGAGGCCATAATACCTGAGTTTGGAGATACAATTAATTTCCAATCTCCTTTTCTAATCGCAAAAACACCATACTTGTCATGATGAATAGTGGCATCTCTTAAATAATCTCCTTCATTGGTTAATAAAGGCATCATGCTAAAACTATCTTCGGCCTCATTATCCTTAAAATCATAATCGATAATGTCTGCACATGTTGCCATAAAATCTGTAGTACATATGGTGGCCTCTGAAACCGAATTTGGTTTTATTTTTCCTGGCCATTTTACTAAAAATGGGACTCTGTGACCTCCTTCTAAATAACTTCCTTTATAACCACTATATATATAACTTGGACTGTGTTTTTCCTTTTTTAAAGTTTTTAAATCGTTAGTAGTAGCAAAACCGTTATCGCTAGTAAAGATGACCAATGTGTTTTCGTCAATGCCTTGTGCTTTTAATGTTTCAAAAATACGACCCATTAAATCATCTATCATGATTACAAAATCGGCATAAGGACTTTTAATGTCGCTTTGACCTTTCCATGGTGCAATTGGTAACACGGGATTATGTGGAGAAGGCAAAGGAATGTACATAAAAAAAGGTTGGTCTTTTTTGGCATTTTCCTTAATGAAAGCAATAGATTTATCTACAACATTTGGTAGTACGTCTTCATGTTTAAAATCATCCGCAATATCTCCTCTAATCCAAGTGGCAAATGGTGATTGTTTTTTGGTTTGAGCCGAAATCCCAGTTGGCACCATGGTCGCCTTATTATTTTCTATATACACAAAAGGTGGCATGTTTAGGGATGCTGAAATCATATATGAATAATCGAAGCCCATATCATTAGGTCCAAACTTTAAAGGTTGACTATAATCAATAGCCTTAAAATTCAAGCGATCTGATGTATCTGAAAAATGATCAAACTCTTTGCTGTTGTTTTTCATCGTCCAATTTAAACCCAAATGCCATTTTCCAATACTTGCTGTTTTATAGCCCTTATTTTTTAGCATCTGTGCCACTGTTAATCTGTTTTTCTGAATTAAACTAGGTGAATTTCCCCAAGTCACAAATTCTTTTAAAGGCGTACGCCAATTGTATCTTCCAGTTAAGATGCCGTATCTTGTTGGTGTACACACAGAAGAAGAGGTATGTGCATCTGTAAACTGCATACCTTCTTTACCCATTTGATCTAAATGAGGTGTTTGTATTTTACTGTTTTCGTTATAAATACTTAAATCTCCAATACCCAAATCATCTGCCAAAATGTATATGATATTTGGCTTTTGGGGTTTTGGTTCTTCTGTAGTATCGTTATTATCAAAACTGGTAAGCATAAAAAGTGAAGCTAATAATAAGCTACTAATTATAAGTATTTGAGTTGTTTTAGTTTTCATAATTATTCTAATTGTTTTTCAAAGTTACTTCAATAACATAACCTAAGGCATCTGTATGTATATCTGTTACTGTAGTTTGTAAGCCGTTTTCATTTTGATCCCAACTAAGAGCTTTTTCGCTTCCTAATAGTTTTACTTGTTCAATATCTCCTTCACTTTCTTTTAATGATTTTATTAGAATCTCTCCTTCTGTATTGGTGAGTGAAATAGCGTAAACCTTGTTTCCTTTAGCAGTAAACCAAAAATCTTTAGATGTAAAATCTCTTTTGAAACCTTTGGCAGCTCTATGACCTGTGCCATCTAATAATGTTTCTTCTTGGCCTTCGTTTGGTGTTTTCCAACGGGTTGTTCCGTAAACAGCATCTGCATTTTTATGAATCCATTTTCCCATCTCACGTAGGTTTTCTGCACTAGTTTCTGGTACGTGTCCTTTTCCATCAGGACCTATATTTAATAGGTAGTTTCCACCTTTAGATAGAATATCGACAAAGTAGTAGAGTAGTTCTTTTGGACTTTTCCAGTCTTCATCATAGGATTTATAACCCCAAGAATTATTCGTAGTACCACAAGTTTCCCAATACTTTTCTAGGGTTTCTGAAGCCGAAGGAATCTTATTATCTCCTGCATCTAAATAATCACCAAATGCATAACCCACTCTTCGGTTAACTAAAACGTTCGGATTGTTATCATAAACGAGTTTATAAAACTGAAAGGCTTGTGCTTCTGTAGTAAAACCTGTGCCATCAAACCAAATTAAACGCAGTTCAGGTAACATGGTTAGTAATTCTTTTATTTGTGGATAGGCTTTGTTTTCCAGATATGATTCATGTGTGTTTTCACTTGGATCCCATAAATTTTTACCATTTGGGTGTGTATAAATCCCTAAAGAATCGTTTACTTTTTTGACGTTCTTGTAATTCCCATCGGTGCCATCCATCCAATCATTACCATGAGAATAGTAGACTCCGAAATCTATACCTTCTTCTAAACAAGCGTTATAAAGTTCTTTTATGATGTCTGCTTTGTAAGGCGTGGCGTCAACCATATCAAATTCAGAATGTTTAGAATTAAACAAGGCAAAGCCATCATGATGTTTTGAAGTGATGACGATGTATTTCATACCAACATCCTTAGCTAATTTTACTACATTTTGAGCAAAGGATTTATCTGGGTTAAAGTTTTTGGCTAATGCTCTGTAGTCTTCTCTAGGAATTTGAAACGCATACATCAACCACTCCGCAACTTTTGGTCCTGGATGCGGTGCGTTGTTAATTTTAGTGCCTTTCCATAGTCCACCAGCTTGTGAATATAATCCCCAATGAATAAACATGCCGAGTTTGGCTTCTTTAAACCGTTTTAATGCTTCTTGTTTTTCCTTGGATTGGTGCATGGCTAACCATTCTTGATGATACTTACCAGAACCAATAGGTTTTTTATAATGTGGAATTATTCTTAAGCTTTTAAAATCGGCTTCAGTCGTTATAGAAAGTGTCTGTTTTTCTGTGTTTTTTATTGAGAATATGTTTTTGAATTCTGAAACTATGTCATTCGAATTAATAACGTAGTTTTTCAATAAGGATGCTTCAAATTCTTGTTCACCTATTTTTATTTTTACAGATTCATTATTTTTAAAGGATGCTTCAGTTGAAACCATTTGAAGTACATAATCTGAAGGGGTTTTTACCTCAAAAGTCCAAGAAAATGTATGTCCTTCTTTAGTTGCATCTGTTTTGTCTAATACGATCCAATTATCAGTTTGATTGAAACGCTTGTTTTCAGATACATTAGCTTTTTCTTTTGTTGTACAGCTATATTGTACGATTAAGGCTATAAAGAGCGAACATATAAGTACTGTGTTGATTTTTAATCCCTTCATGATTATAACGATTTTATAATAACATCTAAGCTTACACCTAAAGTGGCTTTTGCAATGGTATTTAATTCGTGTTCATCGCCTTTCAAATGCATCGTAGTTTGGATATGAACCATGATTTCATTTGGTTTTAAGGCTGCCGCTGGTGATGAGGTTTCTAACTCATAAAATGGTCCCATTGGCGGAACACCTGGTTCTGGAGAACCATCATTATAAGCATTTATGACATCTCCTGCAAAAGGTTCTTCTTGGTGCTCCCATGCTGAATTCACATAGCCATGAGACGCTTCTTGTGTATTATAAGTCACCAAAGTCAAAACTTTACCTAAAGCATCATAGCTTCCAGCAATTCCTTTTGAGCGTTTTGAGTTGATACCAATTTTACTCCGTTTGGTCCCATCTCCCTTAAAAAACAATACATCCTCTTTTACTTCTAAATAGTCATTAGGCACCTTACCAAAATAGGTGTCATTTACCTTTTGTCCTAACACAGTTTCTTTTCCCTCTTTAAAAGGAATAATCATAGTCGTTTCTGGTGAGGGGTTATACATTCCTAAAATCCATATAGAGGGTAATCCCGTTTCTGGTAGCCATGGTTGATCACCAATATTTGTAATTTGATTATTGGTTTGATAGCCTACAAACTCAATGTTTTCGGAAAACTGTGTTCTCAGGGTATTTTCAATGGATGCTTTATTTAAAATAGAAATGGAACGTCCAATACCCATTTTAAAAATGGTTCCACTTTTATTTATGAGTTCACAATGGTGTTCAAACGTCGCCGAATGATCTGTATGAGAAACCAAAGTAAAAGCTTCTGTATCTATAACAGCTGGAGTTTTCCAGTTTGAAAATTCAAAATCGTCTTCTGGTTTAAAAAAGAGCGAAAACTGACCTCCTTCAGGACCTAACCAAAAACGTTCTTCACCTCCAAATACATAAATCTGATTTTCTAAGCGTCCCTCACGTTCTTCTTCTGAAAGAAAACCAGCTTCAATGACTTTTTTGTTAATCCATCCAAAACCTTCGCCTTCAGCTACATTTGTAGTGCTCGTCATAACACGTCCTTGAAATTGAGGTGCAATAACTACAGCACTCTGTCTTTCTTGCAAAACAATAATATCGGTATGTTTTTTTAGAAAGGTGAGGTCTTTAGAAAAACCGTGGTCTTTTTTCATAGTATCAATCATAGTTTTAGAATAGTTGTGTCCTGATAAATTCATTAGAATCTCAAATCGTTTTGCTACGAGATAAAAATTTTCAAGGTTACTAATTTGCAATTTCTTTTAGATTAACCTCATATCTAATTCAACCTAAAAGATATCTCTTTTAAATAAATAGATCATTTTAGATGCGCTAGAAATCATGACATTTCAGCTTTTTAGTTTTTTTCGGCAATCCCATTATTCGGACTCCAATTAGGAATCCCTTGGGCTTCTAGTTGCTCATAATATTTGGTATGTAATGGTTGTTGTTTTACGCGTTTTCGATTTTCGTTTATCATAAGTGGAATAGAGGCAGACCACCATTGGTTATAAGGTTCTTGAAATTTGGCCATCACATCAGGATGTTTTGAAGCCACATTTTCGCGCTCTTCAGGATCATTACTAATATCGTATAACTCTTCATTATTAACAAAACGCCATTGCTGACTTCTAACCGCCATTTTAGTGTATTTGGCTTCGTTGACCATTCCAGTTTTCCAGCGTCCGCAATGCACAAATAGCAAACGGTCTTCCCAATTTGTCGCTGTATTTTCTAATAAAGGGATTAATGACAAGCCTTCTAAAGGCTGCATTGTTTCTGGTAGCTTAGCTCCAGTTAATTCCGCAAAGGTCGGGTATAAATCTAAGTGTGCGGTAAGTTGGTTAATGTCTTTTCCTTCGGTTAAAACACCTTTCCAATACAAGAAAAGTGGGACGTGATCTCCACCTTCGTTCGGTGAGTTTTTTCCACCTTTAAGATTGGCATTAAAATGTTTTACCTTTTCTCCATTTAAAGTGCCTCTTAAATGTGTAGCTCCATTATCTGTGGTAAAAATGACTAACGTATTGTCTAAGGCATCCCATTCTTTAAGTTTGCTCATCAATCTTCCGAAGTTGTCATCGATGTTTTCAATCATGCCATATCTACTCGCTGTCCCGTCATCATAGCCTAATTCTAAAAAACGTTTTTTGTAGGCTTCAGGTGCAACTAATGGTGCATGAGGTGCGTTAAGAGATAGGTAGGTGAAGTATGGTGTTTCCGTTGTAATCTGTTCTTTTGTCCAGGCTAAAGCAGCATCGAAAAACACATCCGTACAAAAGCCTTTGGTTTTTACAATAGTTTCATTGTGAAGTAAAACATTATCAAAATAAACATTGTCTTTATTCGGTGGGAAATCTCCTAAACTTACTTGGCCAATACCACCACCTCCATGCATTAAAACTTCGTTAAACCCTCTGTTTTGTGGTAGATAGTCTTCAGCATCTCCTAAATGCCATTTCCCAAAAAGTCCGGTTTTGTAGCCTGCAGATTGCAAGGCTTGAGGCAGCGTGTACACATCCAAAGCCATGCGTTCGCGCTCTAGAATGGTATGGGTAACCCCAACTCTAAATTCATGACGCCCACTTAGTATAGCAGCGCGTGTTGGAGCGCAAGTAGGACTTACATGGTATTCTGTAAATCGTGTTGATTTTTCATAGAACGCATCAATATTTGGCGTCTTTACAACCTCATTTCCCATACAAGACAAATCGCCCATGCCTTGATCATCTGTCATCACAAAGATGATATTAGGCCTGCTGTATTTTAACGTGCTTGCGTTTTCTTGGGCATAGCCCATTTGAAAAAAAAATAGGAAACACAAACAAAAGTTGGTAACTGTATTTTTCATGATTCCTATTTTTATCTTCAACATTTAATTACTTAACTTTATGAAATTCGCCTTTTACCATAAATCGATTCTCATCGATTAAAATAATACCGTATTCTTTTGCTTCCTTTGGAACTGTAAAGGTGTATTCTAAATTATTGCTTCCAACTGCAACAGGTACTTTGATATACGTAGATTTTACTTTACTTTTCTTACCTTTTTTATTAGCCTTAGCCTTGTCTGAGATTTTTACAAGTGCATAGCTTTCAATCACATTCGATTTTCCTTTTTCTAATTGAATTGCAACTTGACGAGATTTTGTATCAAAAACATCATTCACAATAACCGGAATGGCTGATACTCCATCTTCGGTTTTAAATTTAGAAGGGTCTTTATAAGGCAATTTGGCATCATAGTCTTTCAGATAGTTTTCTAATTTTGAAGCTAAGGCTTTCGTGATTTCTGGCTCTTCTTTGGCAATATCATTCTGTTCTTCTAAATCATAACGCTTCCCATCTTTATACAAACGATGCAATACATAATTACCGGTGATAAAGTTTTTATATAATTTATAGTCGCCAGATCGTATAGCAGATTGATTTTTAGTCTCGTCGCCGTAAGGGTAATGCCACCATAAATCTTCTCGAGGTTTTCCATTATTATCTTTAACCTCACTTTCATTATTTAATAAGACACCTGAAACATCCAAACCATCTAAATCTGAACGATAGTCAGCAGGAATTTTACTATTGGTAAGGTTTAAAATGGTTGGGAAATAATCTAACTGATTAATTAAAACATCGTGTGTTTTTCCTTTTGGAATCTTTGGTCCAGAAATGAGCATCGGTACTCTAATACCGCCTTCTTCTGAATATTTTTTTCCCTTGTCTAAAGGGGCATTATCCGACATCACTTCTGCTTTACGAGTTTCCGCTCCACCATTATCAGATGAAAAAATGATATAAGTGGTCTCGTATAATTTTTTACCTGGATTTCTAGGGTCGTCTGTTTTCTTTAATAAATCTATCACACGACCTAAACTCCAATCTAAGGTGGTTACCATAGCCCCAAAATAAGGGTTATTCTGACCTTCTTTAGTCCATTCAGTATCTACTTCAGGAAGTTCTACTCCTAATTTATCAACATAATAGTCTAGTAATTCACGATTTTTTGTGTGAATAGGGTAGTGTACCATCCAATGTGCTAAATATAAAAAGAAGGGTTCTTCTTTGTTATTTTGTATGAATTCTAAGGCATTTTCAGTCACCGGATCAGTTGGATATGAAATGCCTTTAGGCGATTCCTTAGTGAAAGGGAAATACTTTTCTTCACTTAAGCGATAAGCATCATTTTTATCATGAGTTGCAAAAGCTGTTAAGCGCGTATTCGGTTTTCTTGGACCTTGATGCGCTCCTCTAGACTCATGTGCAAAATCAAAACCTTGATTGGTGGATTTTTGAATTTGAAGACTTCCAGCATGCCATTTTCCAACATGTCCTGTTTTGTAGCCATTCATTTTTAAAGCTTCTGCGATGGTAAAGTTTTCAGGCATTAATCCTTCTGGGAAATAAGGACTCATATATTTTTCATTCCTCTGAGCCTTAGGAATGCCTCCTCCGCTCACATTAGTGATTCCTGTTTTAGCAGGATGTAATCCACTTAAGAGTGCAGATCGCGAAGGCGCACAAGTTGGTGCTGGCGAATACCCATTGGTAAAGTTGATGGCATCTTTTGCTAACGCTGTAATGTTTGGTGTATCCCAAGCACAAGGTTCGTCTAAATCGTTTAATTGTACATCTTGCCAACCCAAATCATCAGCATAAAATATGATAACATTAGGTTTTATTAATTTGTCTTTTTCCTGACTAGTTACATCGTTCGAAGAAAAAAAAGCTAGTAATACTAGGATTATGAATGTGTTGTTAGTTTTCATTATTTATTTAAAGCTTGAGTTTTTAGTTGATTTTATGAAATTCACCTTGTACCATAAATCGATTTTCATCTATTAAAATAACCCCATATTCTATGACGCCTTCAGGAACAGTAAACGTGTATTCTAAATTGTTTTTACCTGATTCTAAAGGTATTTTTATGTAGGTCGTATCATGTTTTCCATATTTGCCTGTCTTTCCGTTCTTTTTCTTTTTAAGCTTGGTTGCTATTTTTACCAAGGCATAAGGTTCAATCACCCTAGTTTTTCCTTTTTCTAAGGTTATAGATACTTTACGGGAATTCGTATCAAAGGCATCGCTAACAATTACTGGAATCGATGCTGCAGTACCATTATTTCCTTCACTTTTAAATTTTGAAGGGCTTTTGTAAGGATATTGCGCATTGTAATCTTTTAGATATTTTTCTAATCTTGAAGATAAATCTTTTACGACTTCTGGCGATTTGTCTGCAATATCATGCATTTCTTCTAAATCGGCTCGTTTTCCATCGTTATACAAACGGTATAATTCATAATTACCTTCAATATGGTTTTTATATAATTTATAATCTCCACGTCTTATGGCAGATTGCATTTGGTGATCTTGATTATGTGGGAAGTGCCACCATAACTCTTCTCTAGTTTCTCCTTTGTTATTTTTTACAACACTTTCATTACTTAACAACACATTTGAGATATCTAATCCATCTAAATTTGAACTGTATTTAGCAGGTATTTTACTTTCTGTAAGATTTAAAATGGTTGGAAAAAAGTCCAATTGATTAATCAGTACATCTTTTGTATTTGCTTTTGGAATATCTGGACCAGAAATAACCATAGGCACTCTAATGCCACCTTCTTGAGCATATTTTTTACCTTCATCTAAAGGAAAGTTGTCTGTAACGATATCTCCATTGGCTTTTTCTACACCTCCGTTATCAGAAGAAAAAATAATATAGGTCGTTTCATATAATTTTTTACCAGGATTTCTGGGATCGTCTGTTTTCTTTAATAAATCGACCACACGTCCTAAACTCCAATCCAAAGTCGTTACCATAGAGCCATAAAACGGGTTGGTTTGCCCTTCTGTTTTTATAGGAATATCTACTTTAGGAAAATCTATTCCTAATTTATCACTGTAATATTGTAGTAATTCTTTGTTTTTGGTATGAATAGGAGCATGGACCAACCAATGTGCTAAATATAGAAAGAACGGCTCTTCTTTATTAGATTCAATAAACTCCAATGCTTTTTCCGTTACCATATCTTTCGGATAGGAAATGCCATTAGGTGATGCTTTTGTAAAAGGTGGATATTTTTCATCACTCAATTGATATGGATCATTTTTTTGATGCGTTGCAAATTCAGTGAGGCGGTTGTCTGGTTTTTTAGGGCCTTGGTGTGCACCTCTAGATTCGTAAGCAAAATCGAATCCCTGATTTGTTGATTCTTGAATATCAAGAGTTCCTACATGCCATTTTCCAACATGCCCCGTTTTATAACCGTTCATTTTTAAAGCTTCTGCAATGGTAAAGTTTTCAGGCATTAATCCTTTTGGAAAAAAGGGAGCCATATAATCTGAACGTCCAGCAGGTGTAGGTATGGCGCCTCCGCTTACATGTGTAACTCCTGTTTTAGTTGGGTGTAAACCAGAAAGCAATGCCGCTCTAGAGGGTGCGCAAGTAGGTGCCGGAGAATATGCATTGGTAAAGGTTATTCCATCTTTTGCTAATTTGGATATGTTAGGCGTTTCCCATGGACTTGGTTCGTCCAAATTGTTTAATTCGGTATCTTGCCAACCTAAATCGTCAACATAAAAAATGATGACATTCGGTTTTATTAAATCCTTTTTTTCTTGACTAATTCCATAATTAGAAAAGAATAATAAAATTGCAAGTGCTGTTAAAAGTGATTTCATTTTTTATTTATAAAAAATTAAGGGTTAGTTTATTTCCAATCCAATTGGGCTGTTTTGTTTTGTATATCTAAGGTTACGTCTAAATATTCAAAAGATCGTGTGTAAATGTAGCCTTCACGTAGGGCATAGCCTTTTGGTGCTCCTAGGTTTTTCTCATACTGCGGAAACGTTTTAAGCCAAACCGCAGATTTTTGAATATCATAACCATCATGTGGGTAAACATAACTGTGTTTTTCAGCACAGACTAGAAAAATAGCCAATAGATAATCTAAGCGTTTTGTAAAATTTTCATTTATGGTTACTTTTTTTCTAGCATCATCAATACCTGCTTCAGCATTTTCTAATCCTTTACCAATACCAAGAGACATAGCTATAACACTGCCTTCTCTTGCTGATTTTTGAACAGCCTCAATACCTTTTGCTAGGTAATCTTCATAAGTCATGCCAAAACTTTCATGTTCAAAGCCTTCTATGTAAGAACCATCAAAGAATTTTAAGTATTCCCTTCCTGAATCTTCAAATTCTGGTCGCACACGAAGAATATTTGCAATTAATAAGTTGTCTTTTCCTATTTGAGCGTCTAAATCTGCCATCATGGATAAATAACCAATTTTAATTGCTTCTCGTTTTTCTTCTCCAACACGATTGTTAAAAAACATAGGCACTAAAACTTTAATATTGGCATCTAAAAACACCCCATCAATAAATGGGCTTTCGGTAACTTTTTTCACATGGTTTATCCAATATTCACGAACATAGTCTTCAGAGATATCAAAGAAGCCTGTTCTACCGTTTGGCATCAACGCTTTTTGTCCTTTAGTGTTAACTAATAAAGCTTCGGGATGTTTATATAAGAATTCTTCATCTTCATTATAACCTCCCCAGTTTACAATAACATTCTTGTAGTATAATATTTTAGCATCAGGATTTATTTTTTTTACCGCTTTAGCTGCTCTAATAGTCCCTGTTTCCGTGGATCCATACGCTTTACTTCCCGTTGTTTTTTCAAAGGTTATTAAAGGGAATTTTGAAAGGTAGGTTAGCTCCTCTTTTGTAAATGCTTCAGATTTACGCAGATGCATATACAACGGCATTTTGTCCCAAGAAAATTCAGGTAATTTTTGTTTTACTAAAGCTGTCTCTTGTTTTTGTACTGAACACGTACATAAAGAAACGGCTAATAAAACTACTAAAAAGGACGATTTAAAATGCATTGTTACCTCTCGTTAATTTAATTGTATTTTTAGCTATTCTGTGATTATTTTAAAACAAATAGCCGATTGATTTGGGATATTTTTAAAATCATATGTAATAGCCAAACCATCTTTGTTTCGGTTCCAGCTAATGGTTTCATCGCTACCTAACAACTGTATCTCTTTTATATTCTTTTGTAAGAGCCCATCTTGCTTTAACACCTTAATCAAAATATCTTCTGTTGGAGGTGCTAATAGAAAAGCGTAAAGATTTCCATCTTTTGTGGTAAAACGAATGTCTTTTTCTGAGAATTCCTTTAAGTTCTCACCAGCGCGTTTTGTCACAATTTCTAAAGGCCCTTCCCCAAAAGTTTTCCAAGGTCTGGTATTGTAAATACCGTC
Organism: Winogradskyella helgolandensis; assembly: GCF_013404085.1. Classification (NCBI taxonomy): domain Bacteria; kingdom Pseudomonadati; phylum Bacteroidota; class Flavobacteriia; order Flavobacteriales; family Flavobacteriaceae; genus Winogradskyella; species Winogradskyella helgolandensis. The sequence goes on from NZ_JABFHO010000001.1 coordinate 1,770,038, forward strand.
TTGATTTATTTTTACAAAGGCACCAAAGTCGCTTAACATTTTTATTTGATTTTCAGGAATCGTTCCATCCCCTTTTAGCGCCAAATTAATCATTACAATACCATTTTTACTAATCGCATCAATAGCATTACCAATTAAAACATTTAAAGACATTTTAGTGAAAGCATCTTTTCTGTAAAACCAGCTTCCAGATAAATCGGTTGCCCATATCCATGGATGCTCTTGTTGTTCCCCAAACATTCCGCGTTCTAAGTTATACGTAAATGCAGCTTTATTCTCTTTAGCATTTTTAAAGGATAAGACAGTGGTTTGTTTGCCGTTATTCTCTTTTAAATCCCTATTTAAATACTCTGAAAATAGTTTAACACCTAATCCTTTTCCGGTTTTTATAGTTGGATAAGGCGAATCGTTATTAAACATGTCAGGATCGTATTTCTCTATTAAATCCCAAGACCGCTTGTACCAATGTTCGTTCCAGCTATCTTGACTCGCAAATTCTTTAGTATCATAATCCATATTAAAGAATTCCCATTCTGGTGTGCCTTTTTTCTGAAATTTCCGAGCCGTCCTAAAAAAGCGAGGTGACCAATATAAGTGTGTAGATACTCCAAATTTTAAATCATGTTTATATGCCGCATCTTTCCATTCTCTAAGGATATCTTTCTTTGGGCCCATTTTTACAGAATTCCAAGGAAAGAAAGAATCATACATGTCAAAATTATCATGGTGTGTTGCCACTGGCATTATAAAACGTGCTCCAGAAGCTTTAACAAACTGAACAATCTTATCTGCATCAAAATTTTCAGCTTTAAAATCTGCTATAAATTTTTCGTAACCAAATTCTGAAGGAGGTCCATAACGTTCCGTATGCCATTTGGTTAATCTTACGGTTCGCAGTCTGTCTGGTTCATTTCTAGCATCATAATCTTCATCACCATACATTCGTCTTCCGTAGTGTGATCCATCTTCAACTCTGTTTTCGTCTATTGAAGACGGAATTCCCCAATGCATCCAAACACCAATTTTACCATCTTGAAACCATTCTGGAACCTGATAGTTTTCAGCCATAGATTTCCAATTCGCATCAATTACTTTTTCAGCCGACTTAGTTTGACCGAAAACAAAACAAGTACTTAATGTAAAAAAAAAGATGATTATAAGCTTTTCTATAGACATCTGTGTTCATTTATCGTATACATACAAAGTAACCATTTACTAATTTATTAAGGCTTCTCTATTCCGTCATTTTTTTGCTGTAAAAATTCAAACGCACTGATATAGCTTGATTCTTAATGGGTGTGGTTGAAATGAGAAAATTTTAAAGCGAACTGAGCAAGCTGATTTATCTTATTTGATACATATTTGTAATCACACAAACTAACTCATCATGTCATGAAAAAAAATAAAACTAAAAGCTTATTGTTTTTGATTCTGCTCCAATGCTTTATTGGTTTTGCTCAAGAACAAATTATTACAGGTAAAGTTACAGATGAAAATAATATCCCTTTACCAGGAGCAAGTATTATAGAAAAAGGCACTAAAAATGGTGCGACGACTAATATGGAGGGTGAATATACTATACTGTTAAAGAATGTTGATGCTGTATTAGAGTTTTACTATTTAGGTTTTAAGTCTGTAGAATATTCTACTGCAGGAAAGAATCTTATTAATGTTAAGATGGTAACCGATTCCGAGTCATTAGATGAAGTTGTTATTAATATAGGAATACGTGCTTCGCATTTAGCTGAAGTAAGAGCTAAAAGAGATGCAGCTACTGTAATAGAAGCTATTACACCAGAAGATATTGGGGATTTTTCAGACACCAACGCAGCAGATGCTTTGCAAAGAGTTGCAGGAGTACAAATAGAAAGAGATGTTGATGGGGTGTCTGGAGACAGAGTTTCTATTAGAGGTATAGGGCCACAATTTGTTGGTGTAACAGTGAATGGTCGTACACCTTTATCTGCAGGTAATGAAGGTAAGTCTGATTTTAGAAAGTTTAATTTAAATGTTATCCCTACCGAAATTATTTCAGGAGCAAGAATTCATAAGACAGCCCAGGCTAAAGAAGTAACAACGAATATTGGAGGTTCTGTAGATTTTCAAACTATAAGACCGTTAGACGCAAGATATAGAAAGAAGAATTATTTTGCTAGTATAAATGTAAGAGGCGCATCTAATACACCAATTGATGAACTTGATTTTGGTCAAAGATTTTCAGGTGTTTATGGAACAAAAATAAATGATAAACTGGGTATTGCTGTTTCAATTATTTATGCCGATGAAGACAATATAAAAGATGAAACTTCTTTAAGAGGAATTACACAGGGTATAAATCTTACCGATGAAAATGGGACAGAGTATTCTGATGTAATTGTGGGAAGAACCATTAATAATTCATTGTTAAGAAAAAATGAAGTGCGTTTTGCAACATCTGCAGCTATACAATGGAGACCAATAGAAGAAATAGATATGGTATTAGACTATACCCGAACAAATGTAGAAGCTAATTCGGATAGACAGCAATTTCAGATAGGTTTGGGTAGTACAGGAGCTACTCAATTGTTAGGAGGAAACCATATTTTTGATGAAGGAGATCTTGATTTTAATGGAAATATATTAACGTATATAAGTCCTTCTTCAGAAGACAATGCTAGGACTACCATTACGAATGCAAATCAATTTTATGATAATCACTCAACCAATAATATAGTTGGTTTAAATACAACTTTTACACCAATAAATAAATTAAAAATCATATCAGATATTTCGTATTCTGATTTAGATTTTTTTCAAAATTTAACACAAATAACTCACAGAGTTCAAGGACGTAACGGAGGATATGATCAAACAAGTTTAGATATTGATTTGAGAGGGGAAATTCCTAGTTATGGATTACCCGCAGAGGCTTTTGATCCAACTTCTTTCGACCTTAATAGAGTTTCACGCAGACTGATTAAAACTAAAGGGTATAATTATGCTACAAAATTTGATTTTGAATATGAGTTTGATAAAAAATCAAAAATAACTTTTGGAACTAGATATGCGGTAACTGATTTTGAAGCTAGACAAACAACTTCCTCACATACAGATAGTGATCAATTAAGTGGTCTGTATGGAGGTATTGTAGCGGAACTAAATGAAAGTGGTGCTTATAGTGATCTTTTAGGAGAAATTACAGGCGTAGGTTTTAATGAAGGCAATGTTGCTGGTTTGGAAAACGGATGGGTTAGAGTCCCTGGGCAAGCTGTACTAGATTTATTACCAGGGTATGCTGATATCGATGGAGGAAGTATTTTTGATTTTGATATAGATTTAAAAGACGTAGAGGCAGAAGAAAATAATTTAGGTTTTGATGCTAGAAGATCTTATGGTGCGAATGAAGCTAGTACTGATTTTTATACACAAATGGATATTAAAACAGCACTATTTAAGCTACCTGTAAGTTTTAATTTTGGAGTTAGAGCTGTAAGAACACAAAATAAATCAAGAGGATTTAGTGGAGTAACATTCGAAGATGCAGATACTGGTGATGATCTTGATGAGTTTTCAACAGAGAATTTTTACTATGAAGTAGAAACTTCAAGATGGGACGTATTACCTAGCTTTAATGCTAATTTATCATTAAAAAGAAATGTGAAGTTGAGATTAAGTGCTTATAAAGGAGTTTCAAGACCAAAGTTTGTTGATCTAATTCCAAACAATGAGATTACTTTTCTAACCAATATTGATCCTGCAGATGCAGCAGACTTAGCTAATTCGGGATTAAGAGGAACTATTGTTTCTGGTAACCCTGACTTAAAACCTTATACAGCGTGGATGTATGATACTACTTTGGAGTTTTATACTAATAACGGAGGTGCTTTTATTTTTAGTGCTTTTTATAAAGATCTTAAAAATTATATAGTAAAAGCAGTAACACCAGATCAAACATATCCAGGTGAAGAATTATTAGGGATACCATTACCTGATGGCACAGGTGGTACTGATGATTTGACTGGTTTGTTATTTGATATAACCAAGCCAATAAACATTACAGATGGCCGAATTTATGGTTTTGAAGTGGGACTTAATCAACACCTTTCTTTCTTACCTGGTTTTGCAAAAGATTTTGGTATAAAAGCCAATTATTCTTACGTAGAGAGTGAATTTGATGGAGATTTAGGGGAACAAGCTGATGGTTTTCCTGGTACAGCTAAGCATAATGCTAATGGAACTTTATATTATGAGCGATCTGGTTTTTCACTAAGGTTTACGGCAGCTTATAGAGGTGATTACCTGAGTAATTTAGGCGCTATCGGAGGAAATACACGTGCAGATGAACCACACTATACTGAAGGAAGCACAACCCTTGGGATTACCCTTAGAAAGAGTTTATTAAATAAAAAATTACAATTTAGTGCAGGAGTATCTAACCTTACAGGTGAGGATATTCGAAGGTTTCAAGCGGGTGATACTCGAAATTTTTCAGCTTACTATAGTAGAAACCCTATTTGGAAATTTACAATGAGATATAAGTTTTAATAATAATTCTTGAGAATCATTAGCTAGATAACTTCAAATGACTCTCAAGACTATATCAATGCCATAAATATTAAAAGTCTAGAAAGACTAACAAAAGTTTTACAATCAATAATAGTACGTATATGTTTAAGAATAGATGTTTTATAGTGACCGTTTTACTAATCTTAATTAGTGTTTTGGACATACATTCTCAAGAAAAGGATAAAAAAGGAATGGAAGAAATGTGGGGTGAAACTAGTGTTACTGGTGATGCCTTAAAAAGTGGAAAAGCAAAGTTGTTTGATGAAGGCAACTACGGCATGTTTATTCACTGGGGTTTATTTTCAAATCTAGGTGGAGTATGGGAAGATAAAACCTATTACGGTATTGGTGAATGGCTAATGAGCAAACGTGTGGCCGATATTTCTCCAGAAGACTATATGGAAACCGCCAAAACGTTTAATCCTACCGAATTTGATGCTAAGTTGATTGCGCAATTGGCAAAAGATGCTGGTATGAAATACATTATCATTACCAGTAAACACCATGAAGGTTTCGCGATGTTCGATTCAGAGGCGAGCGACTTTAATATTGTAGATGCCACACCATTTGGTAGAGATCCTATGCACGAGTTATCTGCGGCATGTAAGGAATTAGGACTTGGATTCGGATTTTATTATTCTCATAATCAAGACTGGACAGCACCAGGTGGTACTAGAGGTCCTAAGGTTGATGAGCATGGTAACAAAATGGATTTTAAAGATTACTTCTATAACAAGTGTAAACCTCAGGTTAAAGAAATCTGTACCAATTATGGTGATATAGATTTCGTATGGTTTGATACTCCTGGAGATATGCCAAAAGAATACGTCGTAGAACTAGCCGATATGGTAAGAGAATTACAGCCAAACGCTATGATGTGTAGTAGAGTGGGTTATGGTATGGGAGATTATGCCAGTATCGGAGATATGGAAGTACCAACGAGAAATGTTGAAGGCCTTTGGGAAACTGCAGATACAAATAATGATTCTTGGTCTTATGCTTGGTATGATAATAATTTTAAAAGTCCGAAGAAAATCCTTGGTCGCGTCATTGAAACAGTCGCTAGAGGAGGTACCTATTTATTTAATGTTGGTCCGGATAGCAACGGTGCTATTCCAAATATAGGGATTGAGTTTTTACAAGAATCTGGTCGTTGGATACAAAAATATCCACAAGTTATTTATGACGCAGGAAGTTCGCCTTGGGGTTTTGCATTGCCTTGGGGAGATGTCACTACAAACGATGAATCTCTTTATTTATCTGTAAGTGAATGGCCAACGGATGGTAAATTATACTTACCTGGATTAAAGTCTAAAGTAAAAAGCATTTCACTTCTAGATGGAAATGAGAGCAGTGCATTAGACTATAAAAAGGTGAATGATTGGTTAGTTATAGATGTGCCTTTCAAAGCACCAGATGAATTAATATCTGTAATCCAAGTTAAACTTGAAGACGCAGAACCTATTGTAGAAACAAACTTAGGCATCTATCCAAATATTCCGACAAGATTATTAACGGAATTTGGTGAAGCTGAAGGCGCAGAACAAAAAAATGTGCGTTGGATGGAAAAATTTGGCGAATGGAAACACGCCAATCAGGTAAGTAATTGGGAAGAAGACGGCATGGTTTGTTGGGAGGTTAATGTTAAAGAACCAGGGTATTATTATCTAGATTTAGAATACAAAGGTGAAGGACGATTGGTTTGGAAAACAACAACAGATGAAGGTGTAAAAGTTCAAAACCAGCAAGCAGCAACCGATAAGTATGCCTATCGCAGAATGGGAATTTTAGAATTTAAAACGGCTGGTAATCATATAATAAAAACGTCTTTGGTTGAGGGTGATGCGCAAACATCTAGTCTAAAATCTATTAAAATTTTACCAATAAAGTAATTATAGTATCATGAAGTTAGCCCTTTTACATAAAAGTTTGTTTTTAGTCAGTTTGTTTCTATTACAAGCTGCCTTTTCACAAAGCGATAAGCATTATCCAAAATTTAGTTGGGATAAAGTGCCAGTAGCGTTTCACTTCGGTAAAAAAGGTGACCTTTTAACTAAATCTGAAGCGAAATTTATAGCGTCTCATTCTAACTTCACTGTATTAGAAAAGGCACATGGTTTTCCAAAATACAAACATTCAGAAGAAGCTATTTCAGCTGATGCAAAAGTGCTAAAGGATTTAAATCCCGACATGAAAGTCGTATTCTACTGGAATGCTTTTTTAGATTATAATATGTATAAAGCGCATGAAGATTATCAAACAAAATCAGATTGGTGGCTTAGAACAACAACAGGTGAACTAGATTTAAAAGATGGTAAATTAAAACGCTATGATTTATCTCATCCCGAACTTAGAGATTGGTGGTCTAATATTGCGTTAGACAATTTAAATAATGAAAACATTGATGGCGTTTTCTTTGATGCCTTAGTTCAGGTAACAAATCCAGGTAATAAACGCTTATGGGGAACTGAAAAATATGATGCCATACAACAAGGGTTAAAAGATTTAATAAAAGAAACTAGAGCTAAAATTGGTGAAGAAAAATTAATCGTTTATAACGGTATACGTTCCACACCTGTTAGAAATAGTGGTAATGATTTTCCGGATTCTACAGATGCCATTATGATTGAGCATTTTGGATATTTTAATAGCAAAACGAAAGAGAGTATGCTTCAAGATATTCAAGAGATGGAAAAAGCAGGTAAGAGTGGTAAAATTGTAGTGTTTAAGACTTGGCCAGAAAATGCATGGGTAAATAAAGGGTTTATGGCTAAATCTGATAAAGAAAAAGCGGAAATTTCTAAAGAACACTTAACGTTTGCCTTGGCTTCTTTTTTAGCTGGTGCACAAAAACATTCGTATATTATCTATAATTGGGGATATCGCTTAAATATGGGGTCACTTTTATGGTATCCAGAATTTGATAAGCCTTTAGGAAAGCCTTTAGACGAGATGCAAGTTGATGATTGGATTTTAACTAGAAATTATGAGCATGCCAGTATTTGGGTCGATTTAGAAAACAAGAAAGCGACCATTGATTGGAAAAAACAAAGCTAAAACAATGAAGATTAGCACCTACTTTTATTTTTTAATGTTGGTGTGCTTAACAGCCTGTCAACAACAAACGCAACAAACAAAACTAACGACTAAGGATAATAAACCCAATATCATTATATTCTACGCTGATGATATGGGTTATGGAGATTTGGCCATTCAAAACCCACAATCTAAAATCCCAACCCCTAATTTAGACCAACTTGCTAGAGAAGGTCTACTCATGACAGATGCTCATAGTTCTTCAGGTGTTTGTACGCCAAGTCGGTACGCCTTATTATCTGGTCGTTATCATTGGAGAGATTTTAATGATATCGTACATGCCATGGGCGAATCTGTGTTTAAAGAAAATCAGGTGACTTTACCTCGAATTCTTAAAAATAACGGTTATCACACAGCAGCCATTGGGAAATGGCATTTGGGTTGGAACTGGGAATCCATCAGAAAAAAAGAGATTACTGAAAAAATAAAAGCGAAACACGGAAAGAGGGACGTCGAGATTTGGCCAGCTCAGGCTTACGATTGGGATCAACCTATTCCTAATGGCCCCTTATCTATAGGCTTTGATTCTTATTTTGGCGATGGTACTATCAATTTTCCACCCTATACTTGGATTGAAAATGATAAGGTTACAGAAGCGCCAACAATAACATTAGAACACCCAAAGGAAGATTTTGCCTTAGAAGGGAACTGGGAGCTAAGACCAGGACCAGCAATTAAAGGTTGGGACTTTTATAACGTTTTACCTACGGTTACAAGGTCTGCAGTCAGCTTTATTAAAAAACAAGAAAAAGCGGAAAAACCGTTCTTTTTATATCTGCCTTTTCCGTCTCCACATGCACCAATAATTCCAAACGAAGCATTTAGAGGAAAAAGTAAAGCAGGTCCTTATGGCGATTTTGTATATCAAACAGATGATGCTATAGGTCAGGTTTTAGAAGCTTTAAAATCTATTGATGCAGAGGAGAATACCATTGTCATTTTTACTTCAGATAATGGATCGGAGCGTTATGCTTACGATCGTATTAAAAATTACAATCACGATAGTTCGCGTCCCTTTAGAGGCGTTAAAAGAGATGTTTACGAAGGTGGCCACCATGTACCGTTTATTGTAAAATGGCCAAATAAAATAAAATCAGGAACTAAAAGCACTCAATTATTTAGTCAAATTGATATTCTAAATACCTTAGCATCAATTACAAATAGTGAGTTACCAAAAGGCTTTCAACATGATAGTTATAATTTTTCTAAGTTGTGGTTAAAAGAAAATAATAAGGTTGTAAGGGCGAATATTATTCATAATACATTTACACCCAAATATGCCGTTAGAAAAGGATATTGGCTGTATATCAATAACAAAAATGGTTATCACGCCAGAATACCAGAATGGTTTGAAGAAGGACAGCGTTTTGCAACCGCTAAGGATACCGTACAACTCTTCAATCTTAAAGACGATATTGGGCAAACGACGAATTTAGCAAGTCAATTCCCAAAGAAAGTCAAGGAGCTGGCAACAGTATTACTAAAAGAACAGGAAACAGAAACGTTTAAAAATTAATTCTATAATGCGCATAAACCCATTAAAACACATTGTGTTAGGTGTCGTAGTTATGACGATGCTTTCATGTAACAACACTAAAAAAGAAGTTGTAGCGGAGAAGGATGATACAAAAAAAGAAGATTCAAGGCCAAACATCATTTTCATTTTTGCAGATGATTGGGGTTATGGAGATTTAGGAGTGTATGGAAACACGGAAGTAGTGACTCCAAACATAGATAAAATGGCAGCTGAAGGCACACGTTACACACAGTTTCATGTTACAAGCGGAGTGTGTTCTCCAAGTCGATCTTCGGTTATCACAGGACATTTTCCAGCCAGACATCGTGTTCATGGTCATTTTGCAGGGAATGAAGTGAATGCCAGACGTAACATGCCTAATTATTTAAATGATTCTTTATCTGTTTATTTACCTAAAACCATGCAAAAAGCAGGCTATAAAACAGCACATTTTGGAAAATGGCATTTAGGAGGTGGAGGTGAACCTCATGGAGATCCTTCAGCGCCAGAACCTAAGACTTATGGTTATGATGAGGCTAGAGTCTGGAATGGAAACGGACCAACATGGAAAGGTGATCAAAAATGGCCAACCACACGATTTATGGATACGGATACCTTATGGGTACAAAGTTCGAGTAAGATTGCAGTTGATGAAACGATTGATTTTATCAAGAAAAATAAAGGAAAACAACCCATGTTTGTTAACCTTTGGCTAAAAGATCCGCATACACCTTTATGGCCTTCAGAAGCGCAACGTGAATCTTTTAAAGGATTATCACCAAGTAAAGAAACCTATTATGCGGTTTTGAAAGATGCCGATTTTCATGTTGGACGTTTACTAGAATCCATATCAAAAATGGGATTAGATGATAACACATTAATTATTTTTTCTAGTGATAATGGTCCTGCAGCATACGGACCGTCATTAGAAGCAGGTTCTACAGCAGGTTTAAAGGGAAGAAAAGTAGATATTTATGAAGGTGGTGTGGTAGTGCCTTTCATAGTAAAATGGAAAAATCACGTCCAAGAAAACAAAGTAGATTCTACAAGTGTACTATCTACGGTAGATTTATTACCAACATTTGCAAGTCTAGCAGAAACCGAATTGCAAAAAGACTATAATATAGACGGTGAAAATATAAGATCTATTTTGGAAAATAATAGCTTTAAAAGAACAAAACCATTATTTTGGGAATGGCGTTTTACAAAAGAGAATTCAAATCACTGGGCACAAGGAGCCGTTAGAAAAGGAGATTGGAAACTTTTATTTAATGAAAAAATTAAAAAAGAAGAACTTTACAATATTTCTAAAGACCCGTTTGAAAAAACGAATGTCGCAGAAAATAACGAGCAACTCGTAAGTGAGCTTAAAAGCTTATGGATGGATTGGAAAAAAGAATTGCCTAAATAGATAAAAACGGTTTTGTATAAATAAATAGACATCATCTACTTTTAAAAAATAGAATTAAAATGAATAAAAAAATAATTGTATTAATGGCACTTATGGGACTTACATTTTCATGTACGTCTCAGTCTGGAAAAACAGCAATATCTAATAAAGCAAAGCAACCTAATGTCATTGTAATCATAACCGATGATCAAGGTTATGGAGATCTTGGTGCCCATGGGAACACCTTAGTTAAAACACCTGCCTTAGATAAATTCCATGAAGAATCGGTGCGTTTAACAGATTTTCATGTGGGGCCAACTTGTGCACCTTCAAGATCGGGTTTAATGACCGGACGCTATGCGAATAGAGTTGGGGTTTGGCATACCATCGGTGGTGTGTCTATTTTAAGAGAGGATGAAGTTACTATGGCTGACGTGTTTCAAGACAATGGATACGAAACAGCGATGTTTGGTAAATGGCATTTAGGAGATACCTATCCTTCTAGACCACAAGATAAAGGTTTTAAATACACTATTGCGCATGGTGGAGGTGGAGTAGGACAAACACCAGATTATTGGGACAATGATTATTTTGATGATACCTATTTTAAAAATGGAGTACCTACAAAGTTTGAGGGCTATTGCACCGATGTTTGGTTTGATGAAGCTATAAAATATATTGAAGATAAAAAGGACGAACCATTTTTCGCCTATATTTCTGCAAACGCACCACACCTTCCATTTAACGTTCCGGAAGCTTATTATAACAAATACAAAGATTTAGATATTCCTGAGTTTCAAAAGATATTTTACGGAATGATTACCAATGTAGATGACAACTTTGCAAAGCTTCAAAAGAAACTGGAAGACTTAAATATTGCAGAGAATACGATTGTTATTTTTATGACGGATAACGGAACGGCTTCAGGCTATAAAACAGTAGGAGGTAAAAAACACGGTTTTAATGCAGGCATGAAAGGTACTAAAAATAGTGAATATGAAGGTGGACACCGTGTACCATTTTTTATATCGTACCCTGGAAAGCAGATTGAAGGCGGTAGAGATGTTACCGATTTAACAGCACATTTAGATATTTTGCCAACTTTAGCGACCTTATGTAATTTAGAATTACCAGAAGGACAAAATGAAATGGATGGTTCAGATATTTCTTCATTGATTTTAGGTGAAGAAGAAACCATTGGTAGAGATTATCTTATTACTGATTCTCAGCGTGTGCAAAGTCCTATAAAATGGAGAAAAAGTGCTGTGATGTCAGACAAAATGCGATTAGTTAATGGTAAAGAATTATACGATATTTCTAAAGATCCAGGTCAAGAGCATGACGTAGCAGCACAGTTTCCTGAAAAAGTAGAACAAATGCGAGGCTATTATAACGAATGGTGGAGTTCTGTTTCTACGGAGTTTAATCAGTTTCCTATTATTGTTTTAGGATCAGATCAACAAAATCCAATAGAATTAACCTGTCATGATACACACGTACACGATTCTAAAATTCCATGGAACCAGAATTATATTAGGGAAGCGCAAAAGAATCCTGTTGGAGGTGAATTTACCGTAGCCTTTGAACAATCTGGAACTTACACTATTGAGTTGAGTAGATGGCCTTTTGAATCTAATTTAGCCATTAATGCGGCTGTAGAAGGCAAAGAAGGTACCATTTCTACAGAAGCAATAGCAGAAGGTAGAACGATGAACTTTAAATCTGGTGGTGTAAAAATTGGAGCTTGGGAACAAACTAAAGCTGTAGAAAAGGACGCAAAAGTAATAAGCTTTAAAGGTAATTTCACCAAAGGAAAAACGGATATGAGTGCTTGGTTCACAACTGATGAAAATGAAGATTGGGGCGCTTTTTATATTAGAGTGACTCGAATATCTAAGGAGTTCTCTTTAATAGATTAATAAGCTTAGAGATTGAAAAAATACTTGATTTTATCCTTTTTTGATTTTTGAAAATTGATATAGATTAAGAAAAACATTATATGTATTTATTAAAAAAAACTATTTTATTGTTCATTATAACTTTATCTGTAACTACACTCTATTCGCAAGACATATTGAAAATAGAAGGTGTTGTTTTAGATGAAACTAGTCGTGGCGTTTCCTATGCTGCCATAGGTATTCCATCTAAATGGATTGGAACGTCAAGTAATGAAGATGGGGAGTTTTTATTAGAACTCTCAAAAAAAAACTTATTAGATACTCTAGAGGTTTCAAGCATAGGTTATATAACCTCTAAAATTTTAGTTGAAGACTTTTTGGCATTAAATGAAAAAATAATAACCTTAAAAGAAGATATTGTATCGCTTGATGAAGTTAACATAATGAACCCATCTCATTATGTGCAGTTGGCCTTTAAAAACTTAAAAAATAATACCGTAAGCTCAACGCACGAATTAAAGGTTTTAAATCGTTTTTTTACTGTTGAAAAAGAAAAGGCTAAATTTCTTATTGAGCATTACATAAAAGTGAAAGATAAAGGTCCAAGTAGTGGTGATGTTAATCGTATAGAAATTGTAGAAGGAAGAAAATCGGTAGATTACAGGTATTTTCCTAATGTCAAATTAAAACGCACGTATCCTATTCATCTTATGACCCAAATGGATCCACTAAGAAATGGTATTCCTTATAAAAATTATAAATGGTCTAAAATAGGAGACACATCATACGATGGTGAAGATATTATTATCATTCAAGGCCAAAAGGATAGCAATAGACGACGTCCTTACCAAGATCCAATTTTATACATTGGGATGGATACTTATAAGGTATATAAAACGACCAACGAATCTGCTACACTTGTGTATCTATATAAAAAGAACAAGGACGGAAAAATGTATTTAAGCTATCATAATTACTTTACAAGACAGTATCACGAACTAAACAAAGCACAACAGTCAATTTTAAAAACAACAGATGACAAATTTAAAATATCTGTGAGAAATGAAGTTGTCGTTTTAGGTATAGAAACTGATAAAAAGAAAATTAAGACTAAAAGTTCTAACGTTTACCAAAAAAACATAGAAGATATTAAAGTGGAATACAACTCGATTTTTTGGAACACCTTCAATTTTCCACCGCCAACAGAATTCTACAAACAAAAGGTTAAAGATTTGGAATCCATTGACGGTGTGCCATTGGAAACTCAATTTAATTTGGCTAACAACTAATTAAAAGACCTGAGTTTTGACCATATACTAGTGCCAAATTTTTCATTTACAATATAATTTCAAGCAAGGGCATTTGTCGATTGTTCCATATAAAAAAGCAGCAATATTTATTAAATATTGCTGCTTTTTAAGTTATGAATAGGAAATAAACTAGTTATTCATTAGAAGCTAACATTTGTGGTGTAGCCACTGTTCTAAAGCCCATATGATCGGATCCTGAATCTACTGAAACCCCCATTTTTGCCGAAATTCTAAAACTTGCACAATACGAGGCGTGGCATAAAAAAGAGCCACCTTTCATGACATGTTCTATCTGATAGGGATTATTAGGGTTGAAATGTGTATCAGCTCCTTTAGGATTTACAATAGGTTGAGACGTGTCTAACTCACTGTAATATTTTACATTGAAAAAATCACTGGTCATTTCCCAAACATTTCCTGCCATATCATATAACCCAATACTATTTGGAGGATACGATTTTACTGGAGAAATAAATTCAAAACCATCTTGAGATGCATTATTCGTAGGAAACACACCTTGCCACGTATTGGCATTCGCATCTAGTTTTGCCGCATCATTACCCCAAGTAAATATGGTGTTTGTATTTTTACCTTGAGCCGCAGATTCCCATTCCGCTTCAGTTGGCAAACGTCTGTTCGCCCATTCACAATACGCTATAGCATCTTGATATGCTACATGCACTACCGGATAATCATCTTTACCTTCAATAGTTGATTCTGGGCCATCAGGATGCCTCCAATTGGCACCTATTTTCCAAGTCCACCATTGGCCATAATTTTCCATGTTCACCACAGCATTGACATCTTTATTAAATATTAAGCTTCCTGGTTGCAGAATAGAATCATGTGGTTTTGGGGTGTTGGGTGGTAATTCTTTTTTTATGTCTTCCCAATCAATTTCACGTTCTGCTATGGTTATATAATTTGTAGCCTCTACGAACGCTTTAAATTGCTTATTAGTCACTTCAATAATATCTATAAAGAAGCCATCAACAGTAACCCAATGTGCCGGTTTTTCTCTTGGCATGGCATAATTATCGGTGTCTTTTGCTCCTTGTAAAAAGGTTTTCTTCTCTACCCAAATCATACCTTCAGGTGTTTCGACTTTTGAAGTTGGTTCAGCTTTAGTTTCTGCTTTGGGGTCTGATGATTTTTTGTCTTCGACGTTTTTACAGTTATAAACTGTTGAGACAAGTAATAGAATAAGTGAAAAATAAGTGAACTGTTTTGCTATATTTTGATGATACATATAATTTTTGTTTTAAAGATAATTATTCAGAATGGTGTTTTTATGGTATTAACGAAATAATTGAATCGTTATTCAATAAATCAATTAATATTTCATTTGTAAATAAACTAATTTTGAATCATACTATTGTAAGTGTTTTTCTGTTAATTTTTATAATTAAAAAAAACCGCAATATTTTTAAAAAAAATACCACGGTTTTTCTGCTATTAATCAATTTACGGTAATGTCTATACTCAAAAAAATTAAGACATCAATTATACGTTTATTTTATGATAATCTTTTGAGTTCTATTTTGTGTGTTACTTTTTAATTCAACAATATAAATTCCTGCTTTTAAAGCGTTCACATTAATAGTATTTGTTGTGTTAGAAGCATTTAATGCGTTTTGTACTACCAATCGTCCTTGTACATCGTAAATAACAGCTGTTGTATCGGTGTTGAGTTGTCCTTTAACTACAACTGTTTTTGAGCTTTGTTCAGTATGGATATCTAATCCATTTAACACATTTTCATTAAGAGCTAATGTGGTGTTTGAGAAATGCACGTAGAAACGTCCTGTGCCATTTAATGCACTCGATGGTGTAAATACATAATCACCAGTATTTAATAAAGTCCATGTATTGGTAACGTTATCTTCAAGATACACATTAATATTAGAGGGTATAGAAACCGTCTCAATATCTATGCCAATAGTTAATTGTATACCTGCTTCTCCATTAGTACTAAGAGGAACAACAACATCGTTAAAATCATCATATGGTAAAGCTTGAATAGCCATATCAATTCCCGTATTGTTTTCAACAAGATTGGTGTAAATTCCGTTAGAAGCACCAACATAAGCACCAGCATCATAACCTGGATCTAAACCACGAGTTTGGTTGTCTACAAAATAAATGTCGGTAGAATAGGTGTCTGATGAATTGCTTAATAATAATTTTGCCAAAGCGATATTTGAATTTTCTGATGATCTTTCTACTACAAAATCATCATCACTTCCTATAGTTCTCATAGCAGGTGTAAAGGTTACTGTTCCAGAAGTAGAGGCTGGCGTTTTAACAAAGAATCCTTGGCCTGGTGCAATCTTGTCATCAGGTGGAAGGTTTAAGTTATTGTATGTTTCCCATTTGTTACCACTAGCAGCACCATTATAACCATATACGGCTTGAAATACACCAGTATCAAATTGCGTTTTATTAAGATCGAAAAATGTGGTGAAATCTAAATATGAAGGAAATGGATTTCCAATTAGATTCCAAGTTCCATAAGAAGTGTGACCTCCATCCGTAATAGCGATAGTTATATCCGCAATTGGAGAAGCTGGTTCTCCTTTAAATTCTACATTACTACCTGCTGTAGTGGCAGCTCTATAACCTTTTCCTAGCACTAAAGCATCACTTCCATTAATAGAACTATCCCAGTTTTCATATAATCCAGATACGGTATTAAAAGGTCCAAACGCTTTTTGTGTCGGATTCGCTGGATTTTCTAAAAAGCTGGCTGCTATATCCGTAAAAACTTCAACAATTGGAGCTGATATTAAATCGTTTCCTGGCGTGGCATTCACATATCTGTTATAACTAACATTTTGAGAAACACTTCCATTTAAAATAATACTACTAAAACTAGACGATGTAGACTCTCCGTATAAGTTGTGTCTTGTAATAGCATCTCCATTTACGGTAATTGAGTGTCCTGGCATCACCGTAACTTTTTCTGCAACAGGGCTGTCGTTAATAATGGTTAAATTATTTATAGTTACATCTGAATTTATAATTAATGACCCAAGTATAACGGCATTATCTGTAGGTCCCGGTACAACTCCACCTACCCAAGAAGTAGTATCTTCCCAATTAATATCCTGACCAGTTGTTGATGTTATTCCATTCACAGGAATTGTAATAAAACCTGATGAATCTTGTGTAATAGTACCATCCGCAGGCTCCACACCATCAATAAGCCATGTGTCTAATATGACTTGAGAAACTTCAGTAGCTGTAGTTCCTATTCTAAGAACACCATTGGTATAATTTCTTAAATCTACTTCACCTTCTGTGCTTGAGGTAGAATATCCTGAAAAAATTACTTCTGTTACATTCACACCAAAGTCTAATGCCAATTCTTCTCTATCTACTGTAAGGCTACCCATATTATTTTGATTAGCATTGAAAGTTACAGTACTAATTAAATCAACTCCTCTAAAATTTCTGATAATATTGCCTTCAAACGTATTTGCTACATTAATCGTAAATGAGGCTTCTTCTCTAAGGTTTATATTACTACTAACTACAGAGGTAGTATTTGAAATAATTGAATTATTAGTAGTGACAAAAGTACCTGAATAGCCTACAAAGTCCGAAGAGGCTCCAAAAATTACTCCGCCATTACTACCATCACTTATCATAAAAATATTACCAGACCCTGTTACGGTTCCATTAAGTTCTACAGGATTAGGCGCAGCATTTACTATATTAATCCTGTTACTTCCTAAGGCAAGGGTATATGTATCAGCGAAAATAAGTTTAGAATTTGCGGAATTTCTTGTTAGAAAATTCTTATTGTTAATATTCACCGTTACGTCACAGTTGAATGTAGTTCCTTGACCAACCCATTGTCTTATAATATAATCACTTGACGAACCATTAAGTTGTAAAATACCGCTAGAAAATATACGCGCAGTATTTGAAATTCCATTATTAGAATTAACCGATCCTACAATAATTGGCGTTATACCATCTAAGGCTACATGAGCATCTATAGTTGCCTCACCAGTTGCATCCGCTATTGTGTTGCCTGTCCAGTTATTAGTGTTAGTCCAAAGGGCGTCTATAGTACCATTAAAAGTTCCATTGGTTTGCGCATTTAATTGAAAACTGCCTAAGCCAATAAAAGCAAAAAGCATTAGGAATTGTAATTGTTTAGTCATGATGTTAGTAGGGGTTAAAATTTTAAACAAAAATAAGTTTATATAATATTACAGCTTTGCTTAAAACACCCAAAAACATACTCATTTCTTGTAAACAAATTTGTATGAGTGATTTGGATGATGTACGAATTTTGCTGATAATTGCCACTATAATGTTGTAATGTAGGTGTATGTGGTTTTTTTTTAGAAAGTGAATGAGCAATGAAAACTACGAAATCAGCTAAGCGATTATGATGAATTTAAATAAATTGAAATTCACAATTTGTTAAACTTAAAAATTTAAAATCATGAAAGTACAAGCATATTTATCGTTTAAAGGAAATTGTCAAGAAGCATTAAAATTTTATAGTGAATTATTTGACGCTGATATTATTAACCGTCAAACCTATGAAGACAAAAAAATAGATGTCCCGTCCTCTTATAGAGATAAACTTCAGCATGCTGAGTTGAAAGGGAAGAATGTTTATTTTATGGCTTATGATGTCTCACCAGACACACCTCTCAATAGCGGTAATCAATGCCAAATGAGTATTGAAGCCTCAAATACTGAAGAAGGGAAACGTCTATTTGAAGCCTTATCGGAAGGTGGGCAGGTACATCACAATTATCGCGAAAGGGAATGGGGGTATTTTGGCCGCTGTACTGATAAATTCGGAATAGGTTGGATGGTGAATCATAATCAATAACAATTCTCTTTTAAAAGCCCTGTTAAAACCCCTTTTGAAATTTATTTCAAAAGGGGTTTTAGTGTGTTTAAATCCATTTTAAACAGTTGGATCTTTTCTGTAAACTCTAATAAAATTAAATATAAGAGCACACAGAATAACCCAAATAAATCCGGCAATAAAACCACCAACAATGTCTGATGGAAAGTGTACACCAAGATATATTCTGCTAATGCCTATGCTAAAGATTAAAAAGATTAAAAGTAGTATAATACAGAATTTCAGGATTGGATGGATTTTAAAATGGTAAAAGAGATAGATTAAAAAACCGTAAAAAGCCATTGCTGTCATGGCATGTCCGCTAGGATAACTCAGTGTTTCTACAGACACTAAATGCTCTAGTTCTGGTCGAGATCTATTTACTACTTTTTTTAAAATGATATTAGAGCTTAATGCCAATAATATTACGACGCTAAGTTGTACTCCGTATTGCCATTTCTTTAAAATTAGCAGAAATGCCACATTGCATAGGATAAACACTAATAGATAACCGTAAACATCTCCAACATCAGTAATAAAAACAAAATATGAGGTAAGTGTTGGGTTTCGGTAAGCGAGTATCTGTTCTGTAATGGTTGTATCGAACTGGGCTAAGCTTGTCGTATGTAAATTTTCTGTTAACTCAATAAATAAATTCGCGCTACCAATAACTATCAATATCGCAATAACAGAAATTATTATGTAAGGTAATTGATCATTGTGCTTTTTAAACACTTTAGATATGAGCTGTTTAAGCGTGTCAATTATTATTTTAATTACATTTTGCATAGACTCGTAAAAACATTTTTGAATTTATTGTGTGTTAAAAAAAAAAAAATACGGCTTTATTACTAGGGAATTTGCTGTTCAATTCATATTTGCGAGACTATGGTGATTATAATAGTTAAATCATAAAACGCAAAAAAAAAACATTCTAGGTTTAAATATAATCCATAATTCGTTCTAAAGCCATACCACGAGAGCCTTTGATTAAAACCGTAGAATTAGTAAGATTAAGGTCTTTTAAAATAGGTTTTAAGTCTTCGAAACTTGAAAACTTATGCGTAGAATTGTTTGTAGTGGTTTTATAGAAGTTTTTTCCAATAACATAAACGTGTTTTCCGAAATTAGACTCAATAAAATCGACAATGAACTGATGTTCTTTTTCTGCTTCGGATCCTAATTCAAACATATCACCGAGAAATAAATATTTGTTGTCTGCTTGTAATTGTTTTATGTTTTTAAGCGCCGCCAGCATACTCGTAGGGTTTGCGTTGTAAGCATCGAGAATTGTTTTTGTAGTCCCTTTTTCAATAATCTCAGATCGGTTATTATCTGGCTGATAACCTTCAATAGCATGTTTAATATTATTTGTAGTGACTTTGAAATGTTTTCCAATAGCCACTGCAACTGCTATATTTCCGTAGTTATAATCACCTATAAGCTGACTTTCAATTTTACTATCATTATGTGATAATGTGACAAAAGGATTCGCGCTTTCAAAAGCAATAGTGCAATCATTCGTTAAGCTACTGCCAAAAGTTACTGTTTTAGTATAGTTACCAATTTGAAGAACTTGCTTCTCGTCATCTTCATTTATAAAAACTGTTTTTTCGTGAAGTTTTAAATAGTCATACAATTCTGTCTTTGCTTTAATAACTCCTTCGACACTACCAAAACCTTCTAAGTGAGCTTTACCAAAATTTGTAATTAAACCATAATCTGGCTGTGCAATACCACATAAAAAATCTATTTCACTTAGGTGGTTAGCGCCCATTTCAACAATCCCAAAGTCTAGATCTTCAGAAAAACTTAATAATGTTAACGGCACACCAATATGGTTGTTTAGGTTTCCAATGGTTGCTTTTACTTTATATGTAGTTGCTAATACGGCATTAATAAGCTCTTTTGTAGTCGTCTTTCCATTACTACCTGTTAAAGATATAATAGGTATTTTAATAACATTTCTATGGAATGTAGCCAACTCTTGTAACGCAATCAGTACATCATCAACAAATAGGCATCTATCATTTATCAATGCATCAACATCATCTACAACACAAAATTTAGCACCTCCTTCAAAAGCGTTTAGTATAAATTTATTTCCATCAAAATTATCTCCTTTAAGCGCAAAATACATGCAGTCCTGCTGAAGTTTTCTAGTGTCTGTTGAGATGATTGTACAGCTTTTAAATTTTAGATAGAGATCGTCTATGTTCATGTGTGTGAGTTTAGTGTGTTTTGAGCTGTTACATGCTTTTCTTTTATAAGACTTGTTATGCTTTTAGCATGCTCGTTACATAGGTCTAAAATAAAAAAAAGTCCTGATAAATATATCAGGACTTTTTAAAATATTATTTAACGTTTTTTAATTACGTCTTTTTCCTCCAGCTTCACTCTTAGATCCTACTCTTGAAACAGCACATCTAAAGCCAATATAATCAGTTGCCATATCTTGTGGGAAATAGCGACGTTGTGCTGGATCAATCCAGTACGCTCTGTCTTTCCAAGAACCACCTTTGTAAACTCTAACTTCATCATTAATCAAAGATGTTCTGCTATTAGATTGGTCATATTCTCTAAGCATTTTTCCGTCTGTAGAATCTAATTCTACTTTATGTTTTGGAGAGTTGTACATTTTACTAGTTGTACTTTTATCTCCTTCAGATTCGTCAAAACTTTCTCTGTAATAACGTGAAGAACGCTTATCACCATCTCTAAAGTTTCTGTTGTCACTTTGACTAAAGTTAGTTCTTAAATACGTTTCTTCTTCATCAACAGGAATTGTTGCAATCTCACCAGGTAAATCTCTAGCAATAATTTTACCATTAGATAGCGTATCGTATACAATTTCATCAACAGTTACAATTTTTACTGTACCATCTTCATTAATTGCATTTTTAGAATATACATTACCTCTATAGTAATTAAAATCGTTAAATTCATCATCTACAATAGGTCTGTAAACATCAGCTACCCATTCAGCAACATTACCAGCCATATCATATAAACCATAATCATTTGGCTCGTATGTTCTAACTTCTGCAGTAATATCAGCTCCATCATCAGACCAACCTGCGATTCCACCGTAATCACCTTTACCTTGCTTAAAGTTAGCTAATTGATCTCCACGATTTACACGTTTACCAGATCTTGTATATTGTCCATCCCAAGGATATTTTTTACGTCCTCTATAAACGTTGTATTGACGTAATTCACTCATACCTAATGCAGCATATTCCCATTCAGCTTCGGTAGGAAGTCTATATTTTACAGGAATTAATCCAGATTCTCTATCAGCGTAAACATTAATAGGATTTCCGTCTGCATCCACTTGTTGTCTACGTTGTCCACCTTCTAATACTTCTGTATTACCACCATAAGTTTGTGATGGAGCATTTATATAAGTATCAGTACTAAATGTACTTTCAGCACTTACGTCTGTATATTGTGCATCTCTTTTTATGTATCCAGCTTCTTGTAATGATAATTCTGCCACACGGTCAGTTCTCCAATTAGCGTATTCAACTGCTTGAATCCAACTAACACCAACTACAGGATAATCTGCATAACCCGGATGACGTAAATAGTTTTCTGTCATCATTTCGTTATAACCTAAACGATTTCTCCATACTAATGTATCAGGAAGTGCTCCTTTATATATTAAAGCATAGTTAGGATCGTCTGGTGGATATACATTTTTTAAATAATCTAAATAAAACAAATAGTTTACATTAGTTACTTCAGTTTCATCCATATAGAATGATTGTATATGCTGCTGATTTGGCGTATTATTCCAATCGTGCATTGGGTCATCTTGTACTTTACCCATTGTAAAGGTTCCACCTTCTACAAATGCAGTTCCCGGAGGAGTTTCCTGCTCTTTAAATTGGGTGTTGTACTGAAAACCACCTTTTTTATCATTGATTTTCCAGCCTGTGGCACTATCTACATTGCCAGAATTAGAAGAACGATTACAACTCACAATTGAGGCGCAAAGCGTTACTGCTATTAAAAATTTTAGGTTTGAGACATGTTTCATATCCATACGTTTAAGTAAGCTCGTTTAATTTTAGAGTCGCAATATAACAATTAAAGGTTAACTGACAACTTTTTTTTGTGTCAAAATGCAAAAAAACATGCATTTCATCCTTTTTTTTGAGCACAACAACGGATATTTTTCAATTTACCGATGTATTTTGCCCTTTAATAACGAGCCTAGAAATGATTTATTGTTGTATTTTTGAAATAAAAATTGTGTCGTCATAATAACGCCTTATAATCGTCGTTATTTTATAGTGAAATATAAGATGATAATATAATATAGGTATATCTTGTAGTTCTACTTGAGACTAAAAACGAAAATGAATCAATGAAAAATTGCTATTTAATCTCTTTTCTCTTATTTACGGTGCTTTGTTTTGGGCAGCAGAAACAATTCAATATTAACTGGAATGACAATATAGTTTTAGAAACTGGTTATAATAAGATTGAAGTTCCTGCTTTTGATGAAAATCATTTTAATTATGATGAGAATATCGGTTTAACCTTTTTTGCGCAATGGGAAAGCAATGGAAGCCAAATCGATGAAAATTCTGTTGTACTTACAAATGTTGCTTATGAGACAATTTCTTCAAGCGAATTAAAAGATTTAAATCTAGAGCTTGTGCCAACGTCTCCTAAGTATAAGTTATATAATACCAACGCTAGAGGATTGTATGGTCATTATTTTGAATTAAGTCCTATTATTAAGGATAGAGGAGTTTTTAAGAAAATTACATCATTTACTGTAAATTATACTACAGGTTCTAGTCGTTTGACGAATAGTGTAATGGGCGTGACTGAAATTACAAATTCAGTTTTGAGCTCAGGGCAATGGTATCGATTTTATATTGAAGACTCAGGTGTATTTAAATTATCTAAGAGTTTTATTAGTGGTTTAGGTGTTAATACCAATTCTATTGATCCACGAACAATTAAAATCTATGGAAATGGTGGACGCATGTTACCATTAGAAAATGATGAAAATTATCCATTCGATGTTGTAGAAAATGCAGTAAAATTTGTTGGTGAGGAAGACGGAAGTTTTGATAATGCAGATTATATTCTTTTTTATGGTGAAGGACCTAAAACCTATAGCGAAGAAAGTGATACAAATTTAAACTTATACACAGACAAGACTTATTACTATGTAAATGTAAGTTCTGGTAATGGTAAGCGAATTCAAGAAATGCCCACCATTGATGCTGCTGCGAATATTGAAATTGATACGTTTCAAGATTATCAGTTTTATGAAGTTGATGACTATAATCTTGCAAAGTTGGGACGTCGTTGGTTTGGTGATGATTTTGATATTGAAAATCAAAGGTCTTATGAATTTAAATTTCCAAACTTAGTTACTAGTATTCCTGTAGATTTTAGAATAGCCGTTGGTTCTGTTTCTGAAGTAATAACATCTATGAGTGTTACAATTAATGGTAATCAGGTTACTAGTTTAGGGCTTAGCGCCATAAGTCCAGGCTCAGTTTTAGCAACTGCTGCGACTTATAATCAACAGCAGAGTATAACCTCGGATGTTATTACTGTTGATTTTGATTATAGTAATAATGGAAATCCATCAGCAAATGCGTTTCTAGATTATATAAATATTGAGGCTACCCGAAATTTAAGATATGAAGGTGAACAGTTAGTTTTTAAAAATAAAGACGTCATTGTAACACCCGGAATTGCACAATACAATGTTACCAATACAACTAATCTTAACGAAATCTGGGATATAACCGATCGCTTTAACGTGAGTACTGTTGAAAATTCAGACAATGCAAATGTGTTATCTTTTAAAGCACAGTCTGGTGAAGAGAGAATCTATTTAGCTTTTTCTAACAATAATGTATTTGTTCCAAAAACAGATTCTAGAACTACAGTTGCTAATCAAAATTTAAAAGGAACAATTTTCAATAATACGGAGGGTCAGTTTGAAGATATTGATTACATCATTTTATCTCCATCTATATTTTTAACACAAGCAGAACGATTAGCACAAATTAATAGAGATCAATATAATTTGAATGTAAAAGTGGTTGATCTTCAAACTATATACAATGAATTTAGTACCGGTAGTCAAGATATTGCAGCACTGCGTAATTTTATTAAATATGTATACGACAATGCGAGCACACCGAGTAAGCGTTTAAAATACCTTTGTTTATTTGGTGATGGCTCTTACGATTATAAAAACCGACTAAGTAGTAATACTAATTTAGTGCCTTCTTGGTATACCAATACCAGTTTTAGTTTAGTAAGTTCATTTGTTTCAGATGATTTCTACGCTATGTTAGATGATAATGAAGGCGGTATGGCTACTTCGGACCGGATGGATATTGCTGTAGGTAGAATTTTAGCGGAAAATGTGCAACGCGCTAAAGAAATGGTAGATAAAGTGGAAGCCTATTATCAGCCTGAATCCTATGGTAGTTGGAGGAATAATATTTTGCTTATCTCTGATGATGTGGATGAGGCATGGGAAAAAAGACTTCAGCAGACTACAGATGATTTAGGGACGACTTTAGATGAAGAAAAACCATTTTTAAATGTTATAAAAATACATTCGGATGCCTTTGAACAAGAATCTTCAGCAGCAGGAAATAGATATCCTAAAGTTAATGACGCTATAAAAGATGCTATTGAGGTTGGAGCTTTAGTAGTTAACTATTTCGGTCACGGCGGAGAAGATGGGATTGCTAAAGAACGAATTTTTGATAAAATAGATTCTCAAGAAATTAATAATATTTGCAAGTATAATTTGTTTATTACGGTAACTTGTGAATACACTAAGTTCGATGATCCAGACAGAGAAACAGCGGGTGAATATACCTTTTGGAACACAAATGGAGGCGCTGTTGCCTTAGTTACTACAACGCGACAAATAATCGTTTCTGTAGGTGAGTCGCTTAATAAAGTACTGGATGATTACTTATTTGCATTTGGTTCTAACGACTACGTGTCAATGGCAGAAGCATTACGATTAACAAAAATAGATGGTAATATTTCAGGTTCTAGTCAAAAGCGATTGGTATTCTTTATTGGAGATCCGGCAATGAAACTAGCTTTTGCGCAACCAGATATTAAATTAACTAAAGTAAACGATGTAGAAATCACCCAGCCTATCGATGTTCTAAAAGCTTTAAGTTATACAAAGTTAGCGGGTGAAGTTGTTGATACAAATGGTAATATATTATCTAATTATAATGGTACACTAACCGCTACCGTTTTTGATAAAGAAATTGCGCGTCAAACTTTAGCCAACGATGGAGTTACAGAAACGGATGGTGAGCTTATAATAATGGATTTTACAACTTTAGGAGAAACCATATTTAAAGGTCAAGCAAGTGTTGTGAATGGGATGTTTGAATTCGATTTTATTGTTCCAAAAGATATCGGAATTCCGGTTGGTAATGGAAAAGTGAGCTTTTATGCACAAACGGCTAATCCAACTTCAGATCAGGCAGGATCAAATTTTGATATTCAAATTGGTGGTATTAATGAAAATGCTCCAGAGGATGATATTGGACCTGTCATTAATTTATATATGAATGACGAAAACTTTGTTTCAGGTGGTATAACTAACGAGTCTCCAATTTTGTTAGCAAAGCTTCAAGATGACAATGGTATTAATACCGCAAGCGGTATAGGTCATGATATTACAGCCATTATAGATGGTGATGAAACTAACCCAATAGTTTTAAATAACTATTATCAAGCTGATGTTGATGTTTATACAAATGGAACAGTGTCCTATCCCTTTAGAGATTTAGAGCCTGGCTTACATACACTAACATTGAAGGCCTGGGATGTTTATAATAATTCTTCAACGGCAGAATTTCAGTTTATGGTTTTTGATGAAGACGAAGAATTAATTATTGATAATGTTTTAAATTATCCAAATCCATTTGTGAATTATACAGAGTTTTGGTTTAATCACAATAGTTCGGAACCTTTGGATATTTCTGTTCAAATTTTTACAATCAGTGGTAAATTGGTGAGAACTTTAAATGGCCAGACAAGTGCCGATGAGTGTTGTTCTAAAGGTTCTTCATCATTATCTAGAAATATTGTTTGGGATGGAAGAGACGATTTTGGGGATAAAATAGGAAAAGGAGTGTATGTCTATAAACTAAAAGTGAAATCTAACCGTTTAAATAAACAAGTCGAAAAAATTCAAAAACTTGTCATACTATAATAATAAATTATATTTGCTAACGAATTAATACTATTGAAGTGGTATTAATATTTCAAAAATAGAACATGAAGAAACAGATTATAGCCTTAATGGCTCTTGTTACGCTAAGTAACGCTTTTGCCCAAGATGGTACTGTAATAATACCAAACTCTAATGATAGTAGAGTTATCACCACAGGTTTGCCTTTTATGTTAATTGCTCCAGATGCGAGATCGGCTTCATTAGGAGATATGGGAGTTGCAACATCTGTAGATGGATTTTCACAACAATACAATCCTGCAAAATATGTATTTTCTGAAACGAAGCAAGGGGTTGGTTTAACATATACTCCTTATTTAACACGATTGGTAAACGACATTTCATTAAGTTATATAACGTATTTTAATAGAATAAATGAAGTAAGTGCTTTTTCTGCAAGTCTTAAGTATTTTTCTTTAGGTGAAATTGTTTTAACTCAAGATGCTAATGATCCTGGTACTGCTGTAAAACCTAATGAATTTGCTATTGACGGTGCTTATACCTTGCGATTAGGAGATCAGTTTTCTATGGCTGTAGGCTTGCGTTATATGAGATCTGCATTAAGAATTGGACAAGTAGATTCTAATGCGCAACCTGGAAGTACTTTTGGTGCTGATATCACAGGGTATTACCAAAGTGAAGAAGAAGCATATAATGATTTTAATGGCCGTTGGAGAGCTGGTTTTGCAATTCAAAATTTAGGTCCAAAATTTAAGTATGATGATGGTGGTAACGATGTCTTTCAACCAACAAATCTGAGATTAGGAGCAGGTTTTGATTTTATATTTGATCAATATAATACACTGTCAGTAACAGGTGAAGTTACTAAATATTTGGTGCCTACACCTCCTATTTATGGTAAAGAGTACAACTACGATGATGAGAATGGAAATGGAATGTATGATGAAGGGGAAGAGTATGATAACCCTAATAGTGATACTGATATTATAATGGAAGGTCAAGATCCTGATGTTAGTTTTTTAAATGGTGTTTTTCAGTCATTTAGTGATGCGCCAGGCGGTCTTAGTGAAGAACTAAGAGAGTTTACTTGGGCATTGAGTGCAGAGTATACATATCAAGATAGCTTTTCTTTTAGAACAGGTTATTTTAATGAAGCAGATGATAAAGGTGCACGTAAGTTTTTTGCACTTGGAGCAGGATTTAAGTACACAACGATAAATGTAGATCTATCTTACTTATTCTCAGCGTCTAAAATTCAGAGTCCTTTAGAAAACACCTTACGTTTTTCTTTAACCTTTAATTTTGGTGATGGAGAATACGATGAATATTAAAAAATTATTACTACATTGAGATATCAAAGACTATTGTTTATTTAAAGCAATAGTTTTTTTGTCTAAAATAAACAGTAAACTATGAAGGAAGTCAAAATAGAAACCACATTACAAGTCTATGACGATATTAACGAGCTTCCTAAAGCGATTCAGAATTTAATGAATACTGCTATAGAAGCAAGAGAGAATGCTTATGCTCCTTACTCAAAATTTAATGTAGGAGCTGCTATTTTACTCGATAATAGTATTGTGGTTATTGGAAGTAATCAAGAAAATGCATGTTATCCTTCAGGTTTATGTGCAGAACGCACAGCTATTTATTATGCCGGAGCAAAATATCCTAAGGCAAAGATTTTAAAAATGGCTATCACAGCCTCATCTCAAAATCAAGTTACGGATAAACCAATTCCTCCATGTGGTGCATGCAGACAATCTATAGCAGAATACGAAATAAAACAAGATCAACCTATCGAAATTTACTTCATGGGAGCGCAAGGCAAGGTGGTAAAATCAAATTCGTTAGCTAATTTATTGCCGCTTCTTTTTGAAAGTTCAGTATTATAACCTTTTCGTTGAAAAAAAATCAGTAATATTCTTTTTTTTTACGATATACTACTTCTTCATTATTGTCTAAAGTGTTATTTTTGTTATTCGATTTAAAGAACTCATCAAGAAATGCAAAAAATAACCAAAGAAGTTTACCTAAAGTGGTACGAGGACATGTTGTTCTGGCGTAAGTTTGAAGACAAACTTGCCGCAGTTTACATTCAACAAAAAGTTAGAGGATTCCTTCATTTATACAATGGACAAGAAGCTGTATTAGCAGGTGCTTTACATGCTATGGATTTAACTAAGGATAAAATGATTACAGCATATCGTAATCACGTTCAGCCTATAGGGATGGGAGTAGATCCAAAACGCGTTATGGCAGAATTGTTTGGGAAAGCAACAGGAACCTCAATGGGTCTTGGTGGATCTATGCATATTTTCTCTAAAGAATTTCGTTTCTATGGAGGTCACGGTATTGTAGGAGGTCAAATTCCATTAGGAGCAGGTATCGCATTTGGTGATAAATATCACGATAAGGATGCTGTAACCATTTGCTGTTTTGGTGATGGTGCGGCAAGACAAGGTTCGTTACATGAGACGTTTAATTTAGCAATGCTTTGGAATTTACCAGTAGTATTCGTTTGTGAAAACAATGGTTATGCTATGGGTACTTCAGTAGCACGTACCGCAAACCATACAGATATTTGGAAATTAGGTCTTGGTTATGATATGCCTTCAGGACCAGTAGATGGTATGAACCCTATTAAAGTTGCTGAAGCTTTTGACGAAGCTATTCAACGTGCAAGAAAAGGTGGTGGACCATCATTCTTAGAGGTTAAAACTTACCGTTATAGAGGTCATTCAATGTCTGATGCACAGCACTACAGAACAAAAGATGAGGTTGCTGAGTACAAAAAAATTGACCCAATTACACAAGTGAAAGATATTATTCTTGAAAAAGAATATGCTACCGAAGCAGACTTAAAAGCGATTGACAAGGATGTTAAGAAGCGCGTTTCGGAATGTGAGAAATTCGCAGATGAATCTCCATATCCAGAAAAGAATGTGATGTACGATGTTGTATATGAACAAGAAGATTACCCATTTATAGACCACAAAATTAAGTAAGCTATGGCAGAAGTAATAAATATGCCGCGTTTAAGCGACACCATGGAAGAAGGAACAGTTGCCTCTTGGTTAAAAAAAGTTGGAGACAAAGTTGAAGAAGGCGATATTTTAGCTGAAATTGAAACTGATAAAGCAACAATGGAGTTCGAATCTTTTAATGAAGGAACTCTATTGCATATTGGAATTCAGGAAGGTGAAACTGCAAAAGTAGATACGCTTTTAGCCATTATTGGTGAAGAAGGTGAAGATATTTCTAGCTATCTAAATGGAAGTACACCTGAAGTATCTGAGGAAGAAGAAGAAGTTACCGAGAGTGCAGTAGAAGCCTCTTCAAAAGAAGAATCAAATGAGTCTTCTGAATTACCTGAAGGAGTTACTGTTGTTACCATGCCACGTTTAAGTGATACCATGGAAGAAGGAACGGTAGCAACATGGTTAAAGAAAGTTGGTGACGATGTTGAAGAAGGAGATATTCTTGCTGAAATAGAAACGGATAAAGCGACCATGGAATTTGAATCATTCCAATCAGGTAACTTATTATATATTGGTTTAGAAGAAGGAGAAACGGCGAAAGTAGATTCATTATTAGCAATCATTGGTCCTAAAGGAACTGATGTTTCTGGTATTGCAAAAAACTTTAAATCCGATAGTGGTGAAGCTAAAAAAGAAGCAAAACCAGAACCTAAAAAAGAAGCTCCAAAAGCTGAACCTAAAAAGGAAGAAGTAAAGACAGAAGCTCCAAAAGCTTCAACTTCAGTTTCTAATGCAACTTCAACTTCAGGAAGAGTTTTCGCTTCACCATTAGCTAAGAAAATGGCTGATGAAAAAGGTGTTAATTTAAGTCAAGTTAAAGGCTCAGGAGAAAACGGTAGAATCGTAAAGAAGGATATCGAAAATTACACACCTGCGGCTCAAGGAGCTTCAGTTGGTAAGTTTGTTGCTACTGGTCAAGAAGATTTTGATGAGGTACCAAACTCTAACATGCGTAAAGCGATTGCTAAAAACTTAGCGAAATCTAAATTTACAGCACCACACTATTATTTAAATGTGGAGTTTGATATGGAAAATGCCATTGCATTTAGAATGCAATATAACTCTATTCCAGATACTAAGATATCATATAATGATATGATTGTAAAGGCATGTGCTTTGGCATTAAAGCAACATCCTCAAGTAAATTCGCAATGGTTTGATGATAGAATGCAATTAAACAACCATGTACATATTGGTGTCGCAGTTGCAGTACCAGATGGTTTATTAGTGCCTGTAGTTAAATTTGCAAATGAGCAAAGTTTACCACAAATTGGTGCGGCTGTTAGAGAATATGCAGGGAAAGCTAGAAATAAAAAATTAGCATTAGATGAAATGGAAGGTAGTACATTTACTGTTTCTAATTTAGGAATGTTTGGTATCGATAGTTTTACATCTATTATCAATCAACCTAACTCAGCCATTTTATCTGTTGGAAATATTGTTGAAAAACCAGTGGTTAAAAACGGACAAATTGTAGTTGGTAATACGATGCAATTATGTTTAGCTTGTGATCACAGAACTGTAGATGGAGCAACAGGTGCACAATTCCTTCAAACATTAAAGGGGTATATTGAAAACCCTGTGACAATGGTAGTTTAGTAAAATGTTATTCTGAGCTTAGCGAAGAACCTAAATAATATAATCCTGATTTGATAATTTTTCAAATCAGGATTTTTTTATCTTTAAACACAAATAAAATTTAATGATGAAAAAAATACTTTCAATAGCCTTAATCGGATTAGTTTATTCATGCTCTTTTAGTGTAAAAGCATCAGATGACAAACCTAATGATGACGTTAAGCCTACAATTACACAAGAAGCCATTAAAAACAGTATGGAATATTTGGCTTCGGACGAATTAGGAGGACGAGAAACTGGAAGTGAAGGACTTGAAAAAGCAGCGGTATTTATCGAGAATTATTTTAAGTCTAATGGTATAAAACCTTATTTTGAAACCTATCGCGATTCTTTTAAACTAAAAGATTTAGATGGTTATAATGTTATTGGTGTAGTTGAAGGAAATGATCCAAAACTTAAAAATGAATATGTAATTCTTGGTGGTCATTACGATCATATAGGTAACGGAAAAGTTGTAGAAGGCGATTCTATTGCTAATGGTGCTAATGACGATGCATCTGGTACGATTGCAGCTATGGAATTTGGTGCCTATTTCACTAAAACGAAAACAAATAAGCGTAGTATTTTAATTACCTTGTATGATGCAGAAGAAAAAGGATTAAAAGGTTCAGCGCATTTAGCAGCACGTTTAAAAAGTGAAGGTATAAATGCCTATACCATGATTAATTTTGAAATGATTGGTGTGCCAAGAGATTCAACTGAGGTAATGGCTTATATGAGTGGTTACGAGCGTTCTAGTCTTGGTGAGACCTTAAATAAATATGCAGGAGAAGAGGTTGTTGGATTTTTTGAAGGAGCAAAAAAGATGAGTTTATTTATGAGATCAGATAACTTTCCGTTTTTTAAAGAATTAAATATGCCTGCGCATGCGATTTCAACATTCGACTTTACAAATTTTGATTATTACCATCATGTAGATGATGAAGCCGATAACATGGATTATGAACACATGGCAAATTTTATGAATAAAATGATTCCTGCTTTAGAAGGCATGATGAACGCAGAAATGAAAGAAGTTGTATTAACAGAAGAGGAATTTACAGATGAGTAAAAATATAATAGTTACAGGAACAAGTCGTGGAATAGGGTTTGAATTGGTTCATTTATTAGCCAATCAAGGTCATAACGTTTTAGCATTATCTCGAAATGCAAAGCCAATAGCGAATCTGCATTTTGACAATATCTCATCATTTGCATTCGATTTATGTAATGAAGCGGATTATCAAAAAGTAACCGACTTTATTAAAAACGAATGGAAACATGTTGATGTTTTAATTAATAATGCAGGTGCAATTATTAATAAACCGTTTGCGGAAACTACTTTTAAAGATTTTCAAAAAATTTACCAAACCAATGTGTTTGGTGTATCAGAGTTAACGAGAACGGTTTTACCATTTATGCAAGGTGATAGTCATGTGGTGACCATTAGCTCCATGGGAGGTATTCAAGGCAGTATGAAATTCCCAGGCTTGTCCGCTTACAGTTCTAGTAAAGGTGCTGTAATTACAATGACCGAATTATTAGCAGAAGAATATAAAGAAACAGGACCACAATTTAATGTATTAGCGTTAGGAGCGGTACAAACCGAAATGTTAGAAGAAGCATTTCCTGGTTACATAGCACCAACTACAGCTATAGAAATGGCAAGATATATTCAAGATTTTGCTTTAACCGGAAACAAATTTTATAACGGAAAAGTATTGCAAGTTTCTAATTCTACACCTTAATGAGACTTAAGGTTCTTCAAATCGTTTAAGTTTATTTTGAGCCGTTGTTAATTCAGATTTTAAATAGTCAATTTTTTCTAATAGGTTAAAAACAGTATCAATACCTTCAAAATTAAGTTGGAGGTCTTCATGTAACCGAATCATTTTTTCTAAATCTGCAATCTTATCTTGATGTATACAGTAAGTCTTTTCTACGGTTACAAATTCAATTAATCCATAGTCATTAAGTCCATTAATAAAAGACATTTCTATTTTGTAATGCGCACATAAACTAGGGATTGGTATGAGATGTGAGTTTTGCATAACTATTGTAATTTTGCCAGTTCTTCAAAAAGTTCTTTTTCTTTATCCGATAGTTTTTTAGGTAATTCTATATTGTAAGTTATGTATAAATCACCAAACTTTCCTTCTTTTTTATAAATAGGAAAGCCTTTTCCTTTCAATTTTACTTGAGTTCCATTTTGGGTGAGCGGTTTTAAATTCAATTTTACCTTACCATCAAAAGTGTCAATGGTAACATCCCCTCCGAGAACGGATTTATATAAATCGAGATTTACGGTTTTATATAAGTTTGCACCATCGCGTTTAAAATCAGTGTTATTTGTAATAATGAATTCAATTAGTAAATCTCCATGAGGTCCACCATTTCGACCTTCTCCTCCTTTTCCTTTTATTCTAATGATTTGACCATTAGTAATTCCGGCAGGTATGGTTAAGCGTATGTTTTTTCCATTAACTGTTAAAACACGTTTTTCTGTAGTATATGCATCTTTAAGGTCTAATTGCAATTGGGCATTGAAATCTTGTCCTCTAAATTTTGTAGTTCGACCTCTGTTTTCAAAACCACCGCCAAACATAGATTCAAAAAAATCAGAATATTCACTATCATTATAGCCTTGAGAGCCAGATGAACGTTGATAGTGTTGTTGAGACTGACGTTGCTGATCTTGTTGTTTCTGAGCTTGGTCATAAGCGTCACCATGTTGCCAATTTTCTCCGTATTTATCGTATTTTTTTCGATTTTCATCGTTACTCAATACTTCATTG
Organism: Winogradskyella helgolandensis; assembly: GCF_013404085.1. NCBI lineage: Bacteria > Pseudomonadati > Bacteroidota > Flavobacteriia > Flavobacteriales > Flavobacteriaceae > Winogradskyella > Winogradskyella helgolandensis. The sequence continues at coordinate 1,804,340 of NZ_JABFHO010000001.1, forward strand.
GCTTCATTTACTTTTTTAAATTGTAATTCAGCGTCTTTATCATTGGCGTTTAAATCTGGATGATATTTTCTTGCCAACTTTCGATAGGCTTTTTTTATATCCGTTTTGGTTGCCGTTTTATCTACACCAAGTATTTTATAATAATCAATAAATGCCATAATTTGGAATATTAAATAGCGCTTAGCTAAGTTACTAATTTTTTAGCCTAATTTATAGAAATCACTGTTAAGATATATGTAATAAATGAGGTTTGGAATCAATCATAATAGCTTATTTATACATGCTTTAGCGTCTTATTGTAGTGAAAGAAAAGTAGATGTTAATGCTAATTTTTTATATTTATAAAAAATTACAATATGATTATAAAACTACGCCAAAAAAAACTTTCCTTTTTTATTGTTTTCTTAATAGCTTTTGTAGTTCATGATGTTGAAGCTCAGATATTTGATCGTGTGGAAGAGGTTGTCGGTTTGGGAATACTTGAAGAGAACAATGGTGTGGCAGTCGCGGACTATGATGGTGATGGTGATCTAGATATTTTTGTTGTAGCTAAAGCAAACGACGATCCTAATAGTCCAAAAACAATAAGTCGCTTATTTCAAAATAATAATGATGGCACATTTACGGATGTTACAGATGGTGCTGGTTTTATTAATTTATTGGTGCAAGGAGAAGGAGGAAGTGAATATTTTGGTTTAGACGGAAATAAAAGTGGTGCGTTTTGGGGAGATTTTAATAATGATGGCTTTCCTGATTTATTCTTAACCAATTCTTTAAAAGTACAATTATGGAAAAATTTAGGAAACGGAACTTTTGCAAATATTACTTTAAATGCAGGTTTTCAGCCTACTAATCTATGTAGATATACTGGTGCAACGTGGTTTGATTATAATAATGACGGTCTTTTAGATATTTATATTAATGATTGGAATGGCTGTGGTAGTAATCAACTCTATAGAAACAATGGAAATGAAACGTTTACAGATGTTACTGTTTTAACCGAACTTTTTACTAATGAAGGTAGACCAAGTTACACAGCATTGCCATTTGATTTTAATGAAGATGGTTTCATGGATTTATTGGTGTCAAATGACTTAAGTAAAGCTAATTATCTATATATAAATAATAATGGTAGCACATTTACAGATGAAGCCGTTACTTATGGTGCAAATACCATGGGAGATGATATGGGAATTGCCATGGCTGATTATAATAATGATGGTTATTTTGATATTTTTATTACTGCAATAGATCAAAATTTCTTTCTTAATAATGATGGTGATAATACATTCACCGAAATGGCCGTTGATTTTGAAATTAACAATACAGGATGGTCCTGGGGAGTGAAATTTTCAGATTTTGATTTAGACGGTGATGAAGATTTATATATAGTGAATGGTTTTGATTTTGGAAACAGATATGCAGAACCAAATTTTTACTACAGAAGCAGTTTTGCTCAAGGTGAGGATAAATTTGAGGATGTGTCATCTCAATTAGAATTAAACGAAGTAACCACGAGTGTCGAGGCTATTGATTGGGATTATGATAACGATGGTGATATTGATTTATTTGTAACGAATAGCAATAGCGAATCATTTTTATACGAAAACAAAACATTAAATTTTGATACTACAGATTCAGATATACATTTTTTTAAAATTAAATTAGAAGGAACAGCTTCTAATCGCGATGCTATAGGTACAATTTTAACTATAACTACAGCAAATGGAACTTTAAAACGTAATTATTCTGGTATTGGAGTATTAAGTCAGAGCTTACAACCGGTTCATTTTGGTTTGGGAGAAGCGTCTAACATTTTATCATTGGAAATAAAATGGCCTTCAGGTCTTGTTGAAACCTTTCTTAATTTAACTGTAGATACGACTATAAAAGCAACAGAAGGCCAAGGTTATGAGGTGTTGGATGTTATTCCAAGTCAGAAAATATATGGTTGTACAGATGCTTTGTCTTGTACTTACAATCCTAATGCTACAATTAATGATGACTCTTGTACTTATTTAGCATCCAATACTATTTTAGGTAATTTATCATCATCATTTTTAGCCACGGAAACTTACAGTTGTAGCATTGGTAGTGCATCTATAGCAAATTGGATAGTGTCTGGTGGTGAAATAATAAGTGGTCAAGGTACAGATACAATTACAGTGAAATGGCATTTAGAAGAATCGGGTTCAGTCTCTGTAATAGAAGTTAGTGAGCAATGCAATAGTTTACAAACATCAGTTCAAGTGAGTTTAGGAATCGATAATCTTCCTGAAGATGTCTCTATTGCTCGTTTATGGAATGAGGCTTTGTTGCAAGCTATTAGAAAGGATTATGCAAGGCCAACCATTCATGCTAGAAATTTGTTTCATTCCAGTGTTGCGATGTATGATATTTGGGCAATTTACGATGATGTAGCTACACCTTATTTAATAGGAAATACAGTACATGGATTTCATAGCACATTAGACGATTTTGTACCATCAGAAAGCATAGAAGAATCTAAAAAAATAGCCATAAGTTTTGCGATGTACCGTTTGTTGTCTCATCGTTTTCAAAACTCTCCAAATCTAGAGGTTACTCAAGCTAGATTTGAGTTGTTAATGGATAAATTAGGCTACGATACATCATTTACATCATTGTTGTATGATGATGGAGATGCGGCAGCTTTAGGTAATTTTGTAGGGCAAACTTTAATCGATTATGGTATGCAAGATGGTTCAAGGGAGGCGACGGGTTATGATAATGCTTATTATGAACCCATTAACCAACCGTATGCTTTAGATTTGTTTTATAATGCGCCAATTAATGACCCTAATCGTTGGCAACCATTAGCTTTAGAGACTTTTATAGACCAGAGTGGTAATCTTGTAGATGGTAGTGTTCCTCCGTTTCTAAGTCCAGAATGGGGAAATGTATCTTCTTTTGCATTAACAGATGAAGATAAAACGACATATGAAAGAGACGGAGATATATATAATGTGTATCACGATCCTTCAAATCCACCAAATATTAGTGTTACAGAGAATACACCTGAAAGTCAGGCCTATAAATGGGGCTTTTCAATGGTATCCGTTTGGCAATCGCATTTAGATCCGACCGATAATGTAATGTGGGATATTTCCCCAAGTTCTATTGGAAACGTGGATATAAGTACATTTCCAACAAATTATGTGGACTATCCTGATTATTACGATTTTATTGAAGGGGGAGCTAATAGTCACGGACACGCTATAAATCCAGTCACTGGTAATGCGTACGAGCCTAATATTGTGCCTCGTGGTGATTATGCTAGAGTCTTAGCAGAATTTTGGGCAGATGGTCCAGATTCTGAAACGCCACCAGGCCATTGGTTTACCTTGTTGAATTATGTGAACGACCACCCTCAATTTGAAAAACGTTTCAAAGGAGAAGGGGATGTTCTAGATCCTCTAGAATGGGATGTAAAGTCTTACTTTATATTAGGTGGTGGTATGCATGATGCTGCAATTGCAGGATGGAGTATAAAAGGATGGTATGATTATATTAGACCCATTTCAGCACTTCGATATATGGCAGAACAAGGTCAAAGTACAGATCCGTCCCTAGATAATTATAATGTTTCAGGAATAGAATTAGTTGATGGTTATATTGAAGTGGTTGAAGAAGGTGATCCATTAGCTGGGTATTTTGATATGGATGTTGGAAAAATAAAGCTGTATTCTTGGAAGGGTCACGATTATATAAGTAACACCGAAACAGACCAAGCAGGAGTCGGTTGGATTTTAGCTGAAGATTGGTATCCCTACCAAAGACCAACATTTGTAACACCACCTTTTGCAGGTTTTGTATCTGGCCACTCTACATATTCTAGAGCTGCTGCAGAATTAATGACTATGATGACTGGTGATGAATTTTTCCCAGGAGGTTTAGCTGAATTTGTAGCAAAAAAGAATGAATTTTTAGTCTTTGAAGAAGGACCATCACAAGACGTTGTGCTACAATGGGCGACGTATAGAGATGCATCAGATCAAACAAGTTTAAGCCGAATTTGGGGAGGAATCCATCCTCCTGCAGATGATATTCCTGGTCGATTTATTGGTCAAGCTGTGGCTGAAGAGTCCTTTAGTTTTGCCGTTCCATACTTTGAAGGCGAGGCCTTACATTTTGATGAAGACGTTTTGAATATCGGCGTGTATCCAAACCCAACAACAAACAATGAACTAAATATTTCAAATACAAATACTAATGATGTTATTACAGTATTTGATATGAGAGGACGAAAAATTGAAATACAAGATAGCCGTTATGATGGGCCTACAAAGACAACAACTATAAAGTTAACTGGTGCAGAAACAGGTTTATATTTATTGAAAGTTAATACCTATTCTAAGATGATTGTGGTTAATAATTAATCCTAATAACTCGTAAAATCAATTTTTATCCCTGTTTTGGTTTGCCCTTCAATAGTTAGGTTTTGCTTTTTGATGATGGCTTTTAATGTGTCTGTTATCTCGGTATTGCCTTGTTTTAAGATGTAGCTGAAATTTACCTGAGAGGTAGAATCATTTACGGATTGTAAGTTTCCTATTTGTTGTATATTAGATATAGTTGGAAAATTAGGCTTATCTGAGTCATCCAAAATTAAATTCTGAATAATTATTGAACTTGATAGTTTAGTCGTTTCAAAATCTGAATTCCTTTCCGATAAGTAAACCAAATCATAACTATTCTGCAGTTTTTCTTCAATAATGTTCAATTCACTAAAATTTGGTTTTTCAAGGTCAAAAGTATTTATAGCACCATTTTCTGAATCATCCATTTCTGAATATTGAATAGACTTTTCATTAGATGCATTGTTGCAATTAAGTAGTAGTACTAAAATTAAAAGAGTTAAATAGCGTTTCATTCTACAATAAATTTAAGTTTCACAATTTTACCATCAACATAGGTTTTACTTAAAATTTTCATCTGTTTTAAACTTTTGGTTGGTGTGGTAAGTTTATTAATAAATTCATTTTTTGTATATAATTCTATGCCTATATCATTTGGGAAAACTTGATAAATTAAGGCCTCACTAGAAAAAATAGTATCGAGATTTGATCTATGTGCTTTCCAATCTATTATGTTTTTATTAGAATAGTAATCTAGCATCAACGCATAATCATCTGTGTCTAATTTTACGTTGCCATTGTCTATGTTTTTAATGGATTTTACAATGGTGTCTGTTTTATGATAGGGAGACTGTACTACAAATTTTATATAATCTGCCTCGGTTGTATAACTAAAACAACCGTTGGTATTAGATTTTAAGTATGTAGGTGTGTCATCAATATTCAATATTTTTATGTCTAAAGTTATGGAGTTTATAGGTTGCCCTTTAATATCATCTATAAAACAAATGGTATAGGTATGATTTCTGTTGCTAAGCCAAACACCTGCTAAAAGGGTTAAAAGTAGAAAGAGTAATACATAAAATTTTAGAGCTTTAGATTTTTGGCTAGTTGGTTTACTGTTCGTGATTTTAAAATCTGACCAACTTTTAAAACCAACATAAGTACTCAATAAATTAAGCATGTCAATTCTTGGTAATTTTTCAACATCATTTTTAAAATAGGTGTAAAACCATTTTTCGCTGACTCTTGCTTTAACACTATCAAACAAGTCTTCTTGAAACATTACAATCTCATTTCCGCTCCAATCTTTAACAGATTTAGATGCATTATGCTTCTTAAGAAACGTTTTTATAACCAATTCTTTAAGAGAAATAAATATTTTTAAGTCGTTAGAATTCAATATTTAAAGTGCTTTAATGGATTTGTTTTTAGTATTGTACACGTTTTACAATTGTTTTACAACAGCTTTACAATTGGTGATTCGCGTTTCCATATAGATTTGATTAAAATCTTAAAAATAAAACATTATGAAACGTAAATCATTAAAAACAGTATTAATCTTATGGAGTGTAGCTATACTTTTAGTGGCATGTCATCAATCAGAGTCGTCAGAAAATTTTGCTTTAAAAAGTGTTGATGTTGAAGCCAATTTCGAAGCAGTTGAAATTGACGACGTTGAATCTAACGACAACTCTATTCCGGAATTTAAAAATTTAAAAATCATAAAATCAGCAAATGTAAGATACAAGGTTACAGATGTTAAAATTGCAACGGAACGCGTCAAACATATTTCACATGCTTATAATTCTTATATATCAGATTTACGATTTGAAAATAATCTTTATAAAAAAGAGAATCGATTCACTTTAAAAGTGCCTTCTAAAGATTTTGATATTATTATGGACTCTATAAGTAGTGTCGCAGAATTTATTGAATATGAAAATATAACCACAAAAGACGTTACTTCAGAATTTATAGATGTTGAAGCTAGATTAAAAACTAAATTTGAAGTGAAAGAACGTTACGAAACTATTCTTAGAACCAAAGCCAAAAGTGTCGAGGATTTATTAGGTGTTGAAGAAAAATTACAACGTATTCAAGAAGAAATCGAATCGAGTCAAGGACAATTAAAATACTTAACTAATAAAGTCGCCTTTAGTACTATTCAAATCGATTTATACGAAACCGTTGAATACAAAGAAGAACCAGAACATTATAAAAAAACGTTTGTTGCGGAAATAAAAGAAGGTTTTACTTCTGGTTGGGATATTTTAAAATTGTTTTTTGTTGGTTTAGTATATATTTGGCCGTTTATTGTAATTGGGATTGTAGTTTTTATTTTGATTAAGAAAAGAGTGAAAAAATAATAATTTAACGCTTATTTTTGTTTGAATGCAAATACAGCTTTTAAATTTTATTCCTGCTGAGGCACAACCAATGATTACAGAGCTTTTGGCTGTAGATAATTTGACGGTTAAAGTGAAAAATGAACGTAAAACACGTCATGGAGATTATAGGGAATTACCAAATGGTAAGCATCAAATAACCGTAAATTCTAATCTGAATTCGTATCGGTTTTTAATCACATTAATTCATGAAGTTGCTCATTTTGAAACTTATAAAAACTACGGAAGGTTTATTAAGCCGCATGGAAAAGAGTGGAAGCAAACCTTTCAGCATTTAATGTTACCATTTTTACGTCCTGAAATCTTTCCTAATGAATTATTACCATTATTAGCGAAACATTTTAAAAACCCAAAAGCGTCGAGCGATACAGATACGCAGCTCGCCTATGCCTTAAAGCAATTTGACGAAAGTAACGATAAGACCTATGTATTTGAAGTACCTTTGAATACAACCTTTAAGTTATACAATGGTAGAGTGTTCAAAAAGGGAAGTAAAAGAAGAAAACGCTATGAATGTGTAGAAATTAACTCGGGTAAATTATATTTGTTTAATCCTAACGCAGAAGTTGAATTATTAGAAGAATGAAAAATAAAAATTATTACGCCATACTTATGGCAGGTGGAGTAGGTTCAAGATTTTGGCCAGTAAGTACACAAGATTTTCCTAAACAGTTTCACGATATGCTAGGAACAGGAGATACGTTGATACAAAAAACATTTAACCGTCTGGCAGAATTAATTCCAGAAGAAAATATTTTTATATTAACTAATGAACGTTACAATGATCTTGTTTTTGAACAATTACCTAACGTCACAAAACGACAAGTAGTTTTAGAGCCTGCAATGCGAAATACAGCACCTTGTATATTATATGCAGCTTTAAAAATTCAGAAAGAAAATGAAGATGCTGTGATGATTGTGGCGCCTAGTGACCATTGGATAGAAGATGAGCAAGCTTTTTCTAATAATGTAAAAACAGCCTTTGATTATTGCGAATCTAATGATGCGTTGATGACTTTGGGTATCACACCAACTTTCCCAAATACGGGTTATGGTTATATTGAATATGATAAAACGGCAACATCAGAAATAAAGCAAGTCAGACAATTTAGAGAAAAACCAGATTATGAAACAGCAAAATCGTTTATAAGTCAAGGAAATTTTTTATGGAATGCTGGGATTTTTATGTGGAGTGCTAAATCGGTTATTTCTGCCTTTAAGAACAATCAGCCAAAATTATTTGAGTTGTTTGAAAGTGGTTACGCTGTTTATAACACTGAGTTTGAAGATGAATTTATAAAAGAGAATTACCAAAAAGCTGAAAATATATCTGTCGATTACGCATTGATGGAAAAGAGCGATAATGTATTTGTTATTCCGGCAACTTTCGATTGGAATGACCTAGGTACTTGGGGAAGTCTTTATGATAAATTAGATAAAGATGACAACAATAATGCGATTGTAAATGCAAAGACTTTATTGGAAGATGCAAATGGGAATATGATTCGGTCTAAACACGATAAAATAGTGGTTGTAGACGGACTAAAAGATTACATAATTGTTGATAAAGATGAAGTTTTACTTATCTTTCCTAAAGCAAAGGAACAAGATATAAAAAAAGTACTTCAAAATGTGAAAGCTAATTTTGGAGAAGAATATGGATAACCATTTTGCATAAGATATTTAAAATTGTAAATAATTAATGTTGATTCCTTAATCCTGGATTTTGGAATTTAATATTTGGATTTTTTTCTAGAACTATGAGTGACGAAAATAAATTTAATTTTTCTGAAGAAGAGCAGCAGCAAATTACCAACGAGATGAATAAGGAAGCTGCAGTTGAAGAAAAGAAAGACGCTGTAAAAAAAGATGCTCAGGGCTTGTTTGCAAGTGTTAAAACGTTTTTAAGCGAACTACTCGATTTTAGAGAGGATACAGATAGAGATGCCACCATTACAGCAATAAAAGCTGATATACCTTTTAAAGGAGCAACAGCTTGGATTTTGGTCTGCTCTATTTTTGTGGCTTCTGTGGGTCTTAATGCCGATTCTACAGCTGTTGTGATTGGTGCCATGTTAATTTCCCCATTAATGGGACCCATATTAGGAATAGGTTTGTCTATTGCGATCAATGATATTGATACTTTAAAAAAGTCGCTTATCAATTTGGCAACAATGATTGTTCTAAGTTTGTTAACGGCATTTTTATTCTTTTATTTATTTCCACTTAGTGAAGATACCAATGAGTTAATGGGACGAACGCGTCCTGATATTCGTGATGTTCTTATTGCCTTTTTTGGTGGTTTAGCCTTAATCATAGCACGTACCAAAAAGGGGACTATTGCCTCGGTTATATTTGGTGTGGCTATTGCTACAGCATTAATGCCGCCATTATGTACGGCTGGTTATGGTTTGGCTATAGGTAATTGGCAATTTTTTGGTGGAGCTATGTATTTATTCACCATAAACACCATATTTATTGCTTTAGCCACGTTTTTGGTGTTAAAAATATTGCGTTTCCCAATGCTTAAATACGCGAATTCTGCAAAAAGAAAACGTACGTCTAGAGTCGCAATGGGAGTAGCAATTGTAGTAATGATTCCTGCTATATGGACGTTTTTAACAGTCCTAAATGAGAGTAAAATTAATCGAGATTATCAAGCTTTTCTTAAGTCTGAAATTCATGAAAACCGCAGCTTATGGCTATATGACGAAGATCTTGATATGGACGCCAAAACGATGAACCTATATTTTAATGGAGAAATTAGTGACGAGATGGTGTCTGCTTTACAGAATTCTAAAAATGAATCTGTAGATTTAAAAGAGTTTAAGTTAGTTATTAATGCAAACAAAACTAGAAGTACCGATCGTTTAGCAGAATCGTTGGATAGAGCCTATGCTGATTTAGATCGAAAAGATAATATCATTGATGGTCTTCAGAGTCAGATAGAGGCCTTACAATCCAATATTTCAAACTTAAATAAAGTTATAGAATCTAAAGATACCAATAAGAACGCGGTGTCATTTAGTGCCTTGTCTCGTGATGCTAAAATTAAATTTAGTGATTTAGAGTATTTTGGTTACGCTAAAATGTTAGAGTCAAAAGATTTTATAAATATTGATACGATAACCGTTGCTAATGTAAGGTGGAAAGTAAAACTTGCTGATAGTCTAGTTTTATCAAAAGAACGCGATTTACAAAAATGGCTTAAGAATGAATTAAAAGTAGATACGGTATTTATAAAGCGAAATTAAAAATTATTCGCTTTCTTCAAGATACATTTTACGTACTTTTCTAAATAATTCAGAAGAATAAACAAAGTTGGTTACGGCTTCGTTATCGGTTCTAAATATCGTTTCACTAGAACCTTCCCATTCTAATAGCCCATTTTTTAGAAAAACGATTTTTTCTCCAATTTCCATCACCGAGTTCATATCATGTGTGTTGACTACTGTAGTGATATTGAATTCATCTGTTATTTCTTGAATTAAGTTATCAATAACTATAGCTGTTTTAGGATCTAGACCAGAGTTTGGTTCATCACAAAAGAGATATTTAGGCCTATTAACTATAGCTCTAGCAATAGCAACGCGCTTTTGCATACCACCTGAAGCTTCACTTGGCATTTTTTTGTGAGCGTCATCTAAGTTAACACGTTTTAAAACTTCGTCAACACGATCCTCCATTTCGCTTTTACTTTGTTTTGTGAACATGCGTAGAGGAAACATTACATTTTCTGCAATGGTCATGGAATCAAACAAGGCGCTACCTTGAAAAACCATTCCCATTTCTGACCGTAAGTTTGTTTTTTCGTTTCGTGATAATTTGCTAAAATTTTTACCTTCGTACGAAATAGAACCACTTTCATATTCAAACAGTCCAAGTAGGCATTTTAAGAAAACCGTTTTACCAGAGCCACTCTGGCCAATAACTAAGTTGGTTTTTCCTTTTTCAAAAGATGTCGTTATGCCTTTTAAAATTTGAGTATCTCCAAACGATTTCTTTAAGTCTTTTACTTCTATCATAATTAGCCTAGCAATATACTGGTTAGTAAAAAGTTGACAAGTATTATTAACACACTCGTCCAAACAAAAGAGGTTGTACTTGCTTTACCAACTTCTAGGGCACCACCTTTCATAAAATAACCATAATAAGAAGGTATGGTTGCTAATAAAAATGCAAATACAAAGGTTTTTATAAAAGCGTATATAAAATGAAATGGAATAAAATCTAATTGTACTCCTTCTACATAATCTTCCATAGTACCATAGCCACCATAAACACATGCCATAAGTCCACCTAATATTCCTAAAAACATGGCGATAGAAATTACAAACGGATATAAGGTTAAAGCAATAAATTTGGGGAATACTAAATAATTAATAGCGTTAATTCCCATGACTTCTAAAGCATCAATTTGTTCGGTAACTCGCATAGTTCCAATACTCGATGTAATAAAAGAACCCACTTTACCTGCCATGATAATGGAGATAAATGTTGGTGCAAATTCTAAAATTATCGATTGACGCGTTGCAAAGCCTACCAAATATTTAGGCATTAAAGGACTCGTCATATTCAACGAGGTTTGTATCGCTACTACTCCTCCAACAAAAAACGAAATAAAGGCAACAATACCTAGTGAGCCAATGATAAGATCATCAATGTCTTTTAAGATTAAGGGTTTCATCACCGACCATTTAGTAGGTCTGCGAAAAATATCCTTAATCATAATAAAATAGGTGCCAATATTATGTAGGTATTTCATGTGCAAATTTATTAATGCTAAAGTATAAAAAATGATTAGTTATTAATGTTAATTTAAACTAAGATAATTTAAAAACCGTATTTTTGAGGCTCACATTAAAGTCCTATTCAAATGAAAAACATCTTCTCTCTAATTGTTGTTTTGTTTGTTTTTTGCTCTTGTGGAGCACAAAATACAACTACTGACATAAAAAAGGAAACTTCAGTTTTAGAAACTACTGCTAGACCAAAATTAATTGTTGGTATTGTAGTCGATCAAATGCGTTATGATTACTTAACACGTTTCGAATCTAAATTTGGAGATGGAGGTTTTAACCGCATGATAAATGAAGGTTTTAATTGTAAAAATAATCATTTCAATTATGTGCCAACTTATACTGGCCCAGGTCATGCATCTGTGTATACAGGCACAACTCCCAAAACTCACGGCATCATAGGAAATAATTGGTACGATAAAGAAATTAAAGAATCTGTGTATTGTGCTGGTGATGATAATGTAACTTCAGTAGGTACAGATGATAAAGCGGGTAAAATGTCACCGCATAGATTGCAAACGACAACTATTGGTGACGAGAACAGGTTGTTTACCCAAATGCAAGGTAAAACAATAGGAATTTCTTTAAAAGATAGAGGAGCAATCTTACCAGCTGGGCATACCGCAAATGCAGCGTACTGGTTTCATGGAAGAGATGAAGGACGTTGGATTTCTAGCTCATTTTACATGAATGATTTGCCACAATGGGTTAAGGATTTTAATACGTCAGATAAAGCAGAATCGTACTTAAAGGAATGGGATACATTTTATGATATTTCAACATATACAGAAAGTGGAGTTGATGAAAATACATTTGAAGGTGGTTTTAAAGGAAAAGAAAAAGCGACCTTTCCGTATGACTTAAAAGCATTAAGTAAAGACAATAGAGGTTTTGATATTTTAAAAGCCACTCCTTATGGAAATGATTTAACAACCGATTTCGCAATTGCAGCTATTAAAGCTGAGAATTTAGGACAAGATAAAACTACAGATGTGCTTGCAGTGAGTTATTCAGCTACGGATTATGTAGGGCATAATTTCGGTGTAAATTCTAAAGAAGTTCAGGATACTTACATCCGTTTAGATAAGGATGTAGAACGCTTATTCAATTATTTAGACTCAACTGTTGGTCAAGGTGAATACACTGTTTTTTTAACGGCAGATCATGGAGCTGTAGATGTGCCTTCTTATTTACATTCGGTTAAAGTACCTGCAGGTTATGTAGATAATAAGGATAGAAAAGTTAAATTAAACACTTTTTTAAATACAACTTATGGTACTGAGGATATTGTAGAAAATATTAGTAATGATCAAATATTCTTAGATAGAGCTAAAGTAAAAGCCTTAGGGTTAAAGCTTAGTGAAGTTCAGGATGCCATTGCCATGGAGGAGTTGAGTTATACAAATATTTCTAAAGTTTATACAGCAACGACTATGAGTACTACAAGTTTTTCAAAAGGAGTAGAGGAGTTGTTGCAAAATGGTTTTAATCAAAAACGTTCGGGCGATGTTATTTTAGTTAATGATTCAGCTTTTATTTCATATAGTAAAACAGGTTCTACGCATGGTAGTGGATTAAATTACGATACTCATGTACCATTATTATTCTTTGGTAAAGGAATTAAGCATGGTCAGACATTTGATAAAACTGTAATTCCGGATATTGCTCCTACAATTTCAGCATTATTAGGTATTAGTTTTCCTAACGGAGCAACTGGCCAACCTTTAGGGTTTGTGATTGATTAAGACCTTATTTTGAAGAGAAAACCAATCTACACCATTATTGCTGTCATTATTGTGATTGGCATTTATAGCTACGAGCATTTTTTAAATTCTGAAGTAAAAGCAGAATTAGTAAAAGATGGTGAAATCGTAAAAGAGGATACTAACTTATATTTTTTACCAACAAGTACTACAGGTCAAATTGTACATCATCAAAATTATTCCTTGTCTTATAGTGAACCTCACGAACAAGCAGAATGGGTGGCTTATGAATTAAAGGCATCCCATATTAGTTCTACAAATCATAAACGGCCTTATTTTGAAATTGATAATGCTGTGAAAACAGGAGCGGCACATTGGGGTAATTATAAAAAATCTGGATATGACAAAGGGCATTTATGTCCTGCAGGAGACCGACGTTTTACGCAAGAAGCACATGATGAAACCTTCTTAACGAGTAATATTAGTCCACAAGAACATCAATTTAATGCTGGAGTTTGGAATCGATTGGAGCAGAAAGTACGTTATTGGGCTAAAAAGAATGATGGTGTTTTTGTGGTCACTGGTGGTATTCTTAAAAATGGATTGAAAACGATTGGTGATGAAGATGTCGCTGTCCCTAATCAGTTTTATAAAGTGATATTAGATAATACCAATGGAAAAATAAAAGTGCTGGCTTTTATAATGAATCATGAAAATTCAGATTTACCATTGTATAAATTTGTCGTTTCAGTTGATGAGGTTGAAGCTTTAACAGGAATTGATTTTTTTCCGGAGTTAGATGATGCTCTTGAAGATAAGTTAGAAGCATCAAGCAGTTATAAAAGCTGGAGTTTCTAGCTGAATTTATTTTTAATGCCTTTCCATCTCAAATCCCTAATAAATTTTCCTTCATTTTTAGAAACGAGAAAACCTACTTTCTGAGATTTCGCTTTAAAATAACCTGTCATGTAATCTCTGAAAAGTTTGAAACTTCGTTTTTTAGAAGCTAGTTTTATAGCCGAAATCAAAGTAATCCAAAACCCATAACGCATCTTGTACATGGCTTCCCCTTGTAAATGTTTAGAGGCTTTATTGTAGGATTGTCCTGTTGGTTTTAAATGCTTAACATGAAGTGTCTCATCTGTTAGTATGTCCCAACCCTTATATTTTGCTAATAGCTCATCAACCGTATCCCAACCCATAGAAGGCTTAAGTTTTCCTATTTGTTTAAAACAATCTTTTTTATACGCTTTTAGTGCGCCTCTGATGTGATCTTTGTTGGTGAGGTTCTCAAGAACCCAATCACCATTCTTTTCAATATAACAGAAGCCAGAAGCCATGCCTAAGTTTTTATTGTAAGTGAAATGGGTTGCTAATGTTTCTAAATAGTTTTCAGAGAAAATTAAATCGGCATCAAATTTACAAATGATGTCATAGTCATCATCAAGAGAGGCTAAACCTTTGTTGAAGGCATTTATAATTTTAGAACCTGGCATATGTGTATCCGAAGATTTTGAATTTACTATAGAAATCCAATTGTATTTTGAAGCATAGTCTTCTACAATAGTTTGAGTGTTGTCAGAAGAATGATCGTTCACCACAACGACCTTGTTTGGTAACAAGGTTTGCTTAACTAAAGACTCTAAAGTTTTACCAATGTAGTCTTCTTCGTTATGCGCTGGGATGATGATGTAGAAGTTCAAAGTCTAAAAATTAAGATTCAAAGTTAAACTTTAATACTACAAATTCTATGGTGAAGAATTGGAATTTGGAATTTATGAGTTAGAATTTATTTGCTTTTCTGCATAAACTATATAATATCGAGGTGTAAAACGCCTTAGAATTGGTCTAATACCTATTTTATTTACAGGATTGGTCCATTTTTGTCGGTCTTTAATAACCCATCCTGTTTTTTCTAAGAGCCAATCGAGTTGCCAATCTTCAAATTCATGGTAATGTCTGTCTAACATATCGGTTTTACTTCTATAAGCGGAAGAAAACCATAATTTTAATGGCACACTAATCACAATTTTGTCCGTTTTAATAGATTTTAAAACTTCATAAGGAGAAAGCAGATGTTCAAAAATTTCGAAAGCTGTAATAACTTTAGCTGAGGATTGCTTAATTGCAGATTGGTTCTCGTCTAAATCTTCACCAGTTGTATTTTCAACCGAAAAACCTTCCGAAATCATGATTTCAGAAAATGGATTTTTAACGCCTAAATCTAAGATTGATTCTGAGGTATTGATGTGCTTTTTTAAAAATTGCAATGTAAGATTAAAGCGCTTATTTGGATATGTGTTTTCGTACATATTTATTTCCGAGATATCGGAAGCTTCTTAGTTAATACTGATAAACAATGGCGTTAATATTCATACCAGCACCAACACTTGCAAACATAATGACGTCACCTTTATTTATTTCTTGATTTTCAACTTTACCTTTTAAAATCCTATCGAATAAAGTTGGTACAGTGGCAACACTAGAATTACCAAGCATATTAATGGTCATAGGCATTATGCCTTGTGGCATTTCCATATGGTGTAATTTATAAAATCGTTTTACAATGGCTTCGTCCATTTTTTCATTCGCCTGATGAATCAATATTTTTTTGACATCCTTTATTGAAACTCCACTTTTATCAAGACAAGATTTCAAAGCTTTTGGAACGTTAGACAATGCGAATTCATAAATCTTACGACCATACATTTTAATGTATCGACGTTTATCGGTAATTTCAGTATTATTAGTTTCTCCAAAATAGATGAAATGAGCTTCATCTAAGGCGTAAGTTGCTGATTCGTGAGCTAGAATACCTCCTTCTTTTTCACTTTTTTCAATAATTACTGCTCCAGCACCATCGCTATAAATCATAGAATCTCTATCGTGTTTGTCTATAACTCTAGACAGCGTTTCTGATCCAATAACTAAACAGCGTTTAGCAATACCAGAATTAATAAATGATTCGGCTTGTATAACACCTTGTATCCAGCCAGGGCAACCGAATAATAAATCGTAACCAACACATTTAGGGTTTTTTATTTGCAATAAATGCTTCACACGAGATGCAATACTTGGTACAGTATCACTTTGCTCAGAATTATACTTTATATCACCATAATTATGGGCGACAATAATATAATCTATAGTTTCTCTATCTATGTTAGCGTCTTCTATTGCTTTTTCTGCAGCATAATAAGCGATGTCTGAATTTAGTAATTCTTCAGTAACATACCGTCGTTCTTTTATACCTGTAATAGCTTTGAATTTTTCTACAATGACTTCATTAGAATTTTTAATTGTAGATCCGTCTGCATTTAAAAATTGATGATTATAAAAGTTCTCGTTTTTTTCTATATGACTAGGTATATAGCTTCCCGTTCCAGTGATTTTAATCCCCATCGTAATTTATTTTCGTAATAACAAATTTAATCAATATAAAAGAGCTTTCATCACTGCATAGTTTTAAAGATGCAATTTTTGATAAATTCATAATAATAGTAGTCTGTTACTATACAAAACGTAAAAAAGTATTCAAAATGAATACTTTTTTATGTTTTATATGCTTTAATTAAGCGTCCATGTAGGCTTCGATTGGTTCGCAACTACAAACTAAATTACGATCTCCGTAAGCATCATCTACACGTCTTACACTTGGCCAAAATTTATTGTCTCGCACAAAATCTAATGGATACGCTGCAGCTTGTCTAGTGTATGGTAATATCCATTCATCAGACGTCAACATATCTAAGGTGTGCGGTGCATTTTTTAGCATGTTATTAGGGACGTCTTTAGAGGTTGAATCAATTTCTTTTCGAATTGAAATCATAGCATCGCAAAAACGATCCATTTCAGCTTTACTTTCACTTTCAGTAGGTTCAATCATCATAGTTCCTGCAACAGGGAAAGACACCGTTGGTGCATGAAATCCATAATCCATTAAACGCTTAGCGATGTCAGTTACTTCAATACCATTGGCTTTAAAATCACGACAGTCAATAATCATTTCATGAGCAGCTCTTCCCATTTCACCTGAATATAAAGTTGGATATGATCCACTTAAACGTTCTTTAATATAGTTGGCATTTAATATGGCTACTTGAGTTGCTTTTTTCAAACCTCTATATCCTAACATTTTTATGTATCCATAAGAGATAAGGCATACTAATGCAGATCCAAAAGGAGCTCCAGAAATAGCAGTAATGGCTTGATGACCTCCTGTTTTAATGATTGGATTTCCTGGTAAAAAAGGAACTAATTGTTTAGCAACACAAATTGGTCCAACTCCTGGTCCACCACCTCCATGAGGAATAGCAAAGGTCTTGTGTAAATTTAAGTGACACACATCGGCTCCAATATTTCCTGGGTTGGTTAAACCCACTTGGGCATTCATATTGGCTCCGTCCATATAGACTTGGCCACCGTTATCGTGAATAATCTTTGTGATTTCTTTTATAGAAGCTTCATAAACACCATGAGTAGATGGATAAGTTACCATAATTGCAGAAAGGTTGTCTTTATGTAATTCGGCTTTTTCTCTTAAATCTTCAACATCGATGTTTCCATTGTCAGAAGCTTTAGTAACTACGACTTTCATACCAGCCATAACAGCACTCGCCGGATTTGTACCGTGTGCAGACGACGGGATTAAGCAAATATTTCTATGATGATCTCCACGAGATTCATGATACGCTTTAATAACCATCAATCCAGCAAATTCACCTTGAGCACCAGAATTTGGTTGAAGCGATGTCGCTGCGAAACCCGTAATTTCAGATAACTGATTTTCTAATTCTTTAAGCATTAATTTGTAACCTGTAGCTTGTTCTGTTGGTACAAATGGGTGCATATTTCCCCAGCTTGGCCAACTTAAAGGTAGCATTTCTGAAGCTGCATTTAATTTCATGGTACAAGATCCTAATGAAATCATAGAGTGATTTAATGCTAAATCTTTACGCTCTAAACGTTTGATGTAACGCATTAATTCTGTTTCAGAATGATAGCTGTTAAAAACATCGAAAGTTAAAAAGTCTGATAGACGTTTTAGATGTGAAGGAATCGTTTCGTTAGCTGAAATAGATTCAATTTTATTTGTAGTTTGTCCTGTGACCTTTTCAAAAATTGAAATAATATCATTTAAGTCTGAAACAGTAGTAGTTTCGTTTAAAGCGATATTAATTGTATTGGTATCTGGATAATGAAAATTAACTTCATTTT
The DNA here is from genome assembly GCF_013404085.1 of Winogradskyella helgolandensis. Classification (NCBI taxonomy): domain Bacteria; kingdom Pseudomonadati; phylum Bacteroidota; class Flavobacteriia; order Flavobacteriales; family Flavobacteriaceae; genus Winogradskyella; species Winogradskyella helgolandensis. The sequence goes on from NZ_JABFHO010000001.1 coordinate 1,822,843, forward strand.
TTTCAGCTTCGTATTTTACTTTAACCGCATCCGCTTTAATTTGAATCGTATCAAAATAGTGAGAGTTTACTTGTTCTAATCCTAAGCGCTCTAAAGCTTTAGCTAATGTTGAAGTTGAGTTTTTAACTTGGTCTGCAATAAACGTTAAGCCTTTTGGACCATGATAAACTGCATACATTCCTGCCATTACAGCTAAAAGAACTTGTGCTGTACATATATTTGATGTTGCTTTATCGCGTTTGATATGTTGCTCTCTAGTTTGCAATGCCATTCGCAAAGCTCTATTTCCATTGGTGTCTTTTGTAATTCCAATAATACGACCAGGAACATCACGCTTATAAGCGTCTTTTGTAGCAAAATAAGCGGCATGAGGACCACCATAACCCATTGGTATTCCAAAACGTTGTGTGGTACCAACAACAACATCAGCTCCAAATTTACCAGGAGCTTCAAGTTTTACTAAACTTAAAATATCTGCAGCAACTGCAACTTTAATGTTCTCTGCATTTGCTTTCTCTATAAATGATTTAATGTCTGTAATCTGTCCGTTTTTCCCTGGGTACTGTAGTAAGGCACCAAAGTATTCATTAGACAAATTGTATTCTGATTCGTTTCCTATAATTAATTCAATTCCGATAGGATTCGCTCTGGTTTCGAGTAAGTCAATAGTTTGTGGTAATACTAAATCTGAAACAAAGAATTTATTGACATTTGCTTTCTTTTGACCACGATCTCTTATGGCGAATAATAATCCCATAGCCTCAGCAGCTGCAGTGCTTTCATCTAAAAGCGATGCGTTAGCAATTTCCATACCTGTTAAATCTATGATCATGGTTTGGAAATTTAACAGCGCTTCTAATCGACCTTGTGCAATTTCTGCTTGATAAGGGGTGTACGCCGTGTACCATCCTGGGTTTTCTAATATATTTCGCTGAATAACAGCTGGTAAATTAGTAGGATTATACCCTAAGCCTATATAAGTTTTGTAAATTTTATTGTGTTGCGATAATTGGTTGATATGACTAAGGTATTCTTGCTCACTCAACGCAGCATCTAGATTTAAATCTTTTTCTAAACGAATATTATCTGGAATAGTTTCCGTTATTAATTGTTCAATGTTTTTAACACCTATAGTGTCTAACATGGCTTGTTGTTCGTCTGAATTTGGGCCAATATGTCTGAGTGCAAAAGAAGTTGTGTCCATTAAAAAAATATAATTTATTTGGTTCTGCAAAAGTAAGGATTTAGCCTAATTTTTTAGTTAATGAAAACTAAAGTTTTGAACCGATATTAAAGGTTATTAACACAATCCTTACTTTTGCGATATGGAAGTTTTAAAACGCGTCTTTAACTTTTATCTTAATAGTAGTATTCATGTCGCTATTGCAGCGTATGCCTTGGCATGGATAACACTAATTGAGCTTAACTTAGGTTACGATTTGTACCTTCTTTGTTTTGTATTTTTTGCAACAATCACGGGTTATAATTTTGTAAAATATTTTGGTGTTGTAAAGTTTCACCATCGCAGTTTAGCGAGCTGGTTAAAAGCAATACAGGTTTTTTCTTTTATGGCGTTTTTAGCGATGTGCTATTATGTATTGAAGCTAGAGTCTGAAACGTTGATGGTGATTGTAGTACTTGGAATTATTACATTCTTCTATGCTATTCCTATCATGGTTCCAAAGCATTACTTGTTTGATGATCATAAAAATTTACGGCAAGTAAGTGGCTTAAAAGTGTATCTTATTGCACTAATTTGGATGGTTACTACAGTGATTTTACCAATAGTGAATCATGATATAGCTATTAATTCAGATGTTATGATAACAAGTGTGCAACGCTTTAGTTATGTGCTTGTGTTAATGTTGCCGTTTGAGATTAGAGATCTAAACTTTGATAGTTTAAAATTGGCTACGATTCCTCAGAAAATAGGAGTTAGAAAGACTAAGCTTATTGGTATTGTACTTTTATTTGTTTTTTTAGTGTTGGAATTTTTTAAAGATGAATTAATGGAAAAATCCATAATAGCGACGTTGCTAATGACGTTTATTACACTATTCTTTCTGCTCTTTTCAAACAAAAACCAATCAAAATATTATAGTGCATTTTGGGTGGAAAGCTTGCCTATTGTTTGGCTGTTAATCTTGTTGCTGCTTGGTTAGCTCTTTATCTAATGCAGATTGAAGCCTATTTCGTTCTTCAGTTTTAAGGCATTGCACTTTAGATGTTTCAATAGTTTCTGATAACTTCGTGTTTTTTTTAGAATATGTTTTTGTAACATGGCAATAGAATAGCCGTAACATTAATTTGGCTTTCTCCCAAGAAGTCGCTTCTCCATATTGTGCTTTATCGCAAATGTGCTTTGCTTCATCACAAGTAATAAATAAAAAACTTTTTTTCATTTTAATCTGTTCCATTTAAACGGGGTGTCACTTTTAATTATACCAATTATCTTCCATGCATTCTGCTAATCCAGTTCGTGCTCTGTGGATAATTACCCATAAGTTAGACGCAGTAATCTCTAATTCTTTACAAATTGTTTCGGTATCGTAACCTAATATGGTTTTCATCTTAAAAACTTCAGCTTGTTTTTCTGGTAGTTTTGCTAAGCAATCGTAGATGGCATCGCCTAATTCTGAATTGACAAGATCTTCTTCAGCCGTTTTAACATTAGAATCTGCAACGCGTTCCTCAAGCCAATCACCTTCTGATTCTGTATCGTTGATATAGTTCATTCTAACTTCAGCTTTACCTTTGTTAGAGTTTATTTTACGATAATGATCTATGATTTTACGCTTTAAAATTGAAATTAGCCAAGTCCGTTCGCTTGCTTCACCCTTAAAATTCTTCATGGATTTAAGACCTGCTAAAAACGTTTCAGATATTAAATCTTGCGAGATCTCTCTATCGTTTACACGAGTAATCGTATAATTGAAGAGGTAATCTGAATATAGTTTTACCCAATTATTTGGGTTGATTTGATGCTTAGGCATTTTTTGATGTCATTACGGAATCAAAAATAAGTTAAAAAGTTGAGATTTAATTTGCTTATAAAGATTAAACCTAATTAACGTTGGATTTATGTTAGCCATTCATTTTTGTTGCGCTTATAATATAATACCCAAAACTCTTGAGATGCAAACCAGTCATTAAAGCAAAAAATGATCCTTTTAAATTATGAAGACTTTCTCTTTTAATGGATTTAAAGCTCAGTATTTTTTTTAGTATAAAACCTGTAATTGCAAATGGAACATGTAATACAGAAGGGGCTACGCGGTAAGAGATGTCTTCAATTTTAATGTTGTTGAAACCTAAGTCTTGCAATTTTTGTTTTATAAAAGAATGAGTTTCTAATTTTTCTAGACTCCAGTGGTTGCATAAACGCTTATAAGAGTAATCTGCTCCTTTACATAAATCTGATTGGTCTTTTTTTAGGAAGGCATCTGCAATCACTAATTTTCCACCTGGTTTTAAAATACGATGTGCTTCTTTTAAAGAATTTGAACTGTGGCCAGAATGACAAAAGCTTTCTATGGCAACAGCTGAATCGAATGAATTGGATTGAAATGAGGTGTTATTATAGTTTTCTTTTAGAATGATACCATTTTGACCTTTTAGTAAGTCATTACCTTGTTTGACCTGAAAATCTGATAACGTTACTCCATAAGTGATTATATTTTTATGTTGTTTTAAAGCGTAGCGCATAGTGCCTCCCATGCCACAACCTAAATCTATGAGTCTATGTTTAGTGTCTTTAATTTGAAGTCGCTTTATAACCTGAGCATTCATTTGGTTAAGCATACTATCTCGCTTAAATGGATTGGTTTTGAATGGTACAAAATAACCAAAGTGCATATTAAAATCTTGACTCCAAAATTCATAGTCTTCTGACGCTTCGTTATAGAAATCTATCATTTCTATTCTGTTGTTTTCAGAATAGGTGTCGAATGGTAGTGTTTGTGATTTCATATTATAAATTATAGGATTGAACTGAGATTTATTAAGAGTAACCAAGTGTAAACCACTGCAAATAGTGTGAAAAGAATATTCATAAAGTAACTTCCTATTTTGAATATTAGTTGTTGTGGAATTTGATACATTGGATAATAGGCAATTTGAGTCGCTACTTTTCCAACCCAATATGCGGCAATAAGTCCGGTTAAAGCTATTGCTAGGTTTGTACCATTCTTTAAATCATTTGGAATAGTGATTGCAATTAAGCCGAATGAGAAATTTAATCCTTGAATATATCTACCATACGTTTTAGCTATTTCCTGATTTAGTGGTTTTAATTGTTTAACATCGTTATACCAATCAAAAACTTTATGCCTTATATATGGGTAAATTAATGCTGTAAATATTTGGCCACATCCTCCAAGGATAATCAGCCAATTTGGTATTTGTGTTTTCATGATAATTTGATTTTATAAGTGATATATAAATGGAATAAAGCAAGTGCCATTGTAATAAATAACCATAGAAATATAAGTTCGAACCCTCCATTTCCATTATGTGTTATTATCCTAAAGAGTAAAATAATTGAAATCGTTGTAATTATATAAGCGATGAATAAGTGTTTTACGAGTGTTGACTGTTCCGAGAAATGAACGAGTATTGAAATACTCATGATGATTTGTACAGCTCCTAAAACGATCTGTGCCATGATGCCTCCCCAAAAAGTCAAGTAGAGTAGTGCGGTAATTATGATTAACAATTTATTGATATTGTATAAATATTTCATGTTTCTTTTATTTTTAAACTTTCAGAAAAAATTGAAAGTTTGATTTAAAAAAATATAGACCTGTGGTCTGTGTTTTGTTTAATACTTTTCAATGGTCATATAGAACATCCGTTTAATAATCTTGATTTTCATTGAGAATTTTAGTTACGGCTATTTCATCAGCTTCATAACCGACTTTGTTAACCAATTTTGTTTTTGATTTACCATTTTACTCATTAGGGTATCTAAATCTTGCGTAAGACTTTGCAACGCTTTCGTTTGTTTTATAAGTTCTTTTGTTTTTTCGGTGCCATCATCTTTAATAGAAGAAACGTCATCTAAAACTTTAATCACAGGTCTGATTTCTCGTCTACTACGTTCTTTGGCGATAATTCGTGCTAATTCTTGAACGTCTTTTTCTGTGGTGAAAAATTCTTTTCGTTCTCCAGATATTAAAACTTTGGTTACAATGCCCCAATCCATCAATTGTCTTAAATTCATACTCGTATTACCACGCGAAATTTTAAGATCCTCCATAATATCTTCCATCGATAAGGGTTGAGTTGAAATAAAAAGCAATGCTTGTATCTGAGCCATAGCTTTATTGATTCCCCAAAGTGAACCTAAACTGCCCCAAGTACTAATAAACTTTTCTTTTGCTTCTTGATATTCCATATAGCAAATATATAGTAATTTTTAAACTTTCAATAACTATTGAAAGTTTATTTGATTTGAAAATGAATATGATCGTCATGTCTAACCGCTTGGCAACCTGTAAATCGAACTTTTGATTGATAACTGAAACCTAAGGATTGTTTAAGATGAGGTTCAATAAATAACTTTTGAGCTGTTGGAATTGAAAGTAGTTGATTAATTATGTGGGCTGTATTTTTTTTATCGAGCTTCAAGTCGTTCCGAGTCCCGAAAGTGAGATACTTAGTAAAATCATATTGCCAATAGCCTTTGTCTAAACAAGATTTAGAACTGTAGTTTTTATCAGAATTAGCATAAGCACCATAACCAGAAGTGGATGGTTTTTTGTTGGTAGGTTGACCATCCTCATCTAGATACATAAATGATAAATCTATCTTTTTTCCGTCATTATGACTTAAGTGTGGTAATAAGGGAAAGCCATTAAAGAACGGGAAATTGGCATCTAAATACGTGACTGTAATTCCGGATTTATATAAAACATGTGCAGAATCGTCTAATTCTAGTTTTAATTCTGGATTCACATAATTTCTAAATGCTAATGGATAAAACCAATTTCGAGGTTGTAATTCCGTATCAAACCATGGTAGTTTTTCTCTGCCAAAATGAGATGCAATTGGTGGAATTATAACGAGGTTGAATAGTAGATAAAGCAAAGGGAAAACCATACGTTTTCCCTTTCTTATTTGATGTGAAATAATAACAGCAAGCAACCAAATGATGCCTCCAACTTGAGTAATTGCTGTTAAAACTGCAATGAATACTATATGTCCAAAAAGTTTAAGTAAACCCATAAACAATGAACGTATAAAACTCTAGTTTTATTTCAACAAACCGGCACGTCTTAACAACGCTTCAGGTTTTGGTTCTTGTCCTCTAAACTTTTTATATAAAGTCATTGGGTTTTCTGTTCCTCCTTGTGAAAGAACAAAAGTTTTAAATTTATCAGCAACGGCTTTGTTGAAAATACCTTCTTCTTTAAAGTATTCAAAAGCATCCGCATCTAAAACTTCGGCCCATTTGTAACTGTAATAACCCGAAGAATAGCCACCTTGAAATATATGTGAAAATGATGTGCTCATACAGTTTTCTGCAACATCTGGATATAAACTTGTGTCGCCAAATGCGTCAACTTCATGAGCTTTTACATCTTTAATTTCTGAAGGATCAACACCATGCCAAGACATATCTAATAATCCAAAACTTAACTGACGTAAGGTTTGCATGCCTTCATGAAATGTTGACGAGGCTTTAATTTTATCAATCAAGGCCATTGGAATAACAGCTGCTGTTTCATAATGTGTAGCGAATAGTTCTAGTGCTTCTTTTTCATAACACCAATTTTCTAACACCTGACTAGGTAATTCAACAAAATCCCAGTATACACTAGTGCCTGATAAACTCGGATACGTAGTGTTGGCTAACATGCCGTGAAGCGCGTGACCAAACTCATGAAACAATGTTGTCACTTCATTAAACGTTAATAATGACGGTTTGCTTTTTGTTGGCTTTGTAAAATTGCACACAATAGATACATGAGGTCTTTCATTCACACCGTTCTTAATCATTTGTGGTTTGTAAGACGTCATCCAAGCACCATTTCGTTTACCTGTTCTTGGGAAAAAATCGGCATAGAAGATAGATACTAATTCACCATCGTTATCTGTTACTTTATAAGTTAATACGTCTTCGTGATATTTGTCAATAGTATTAATTTCTTCAAATTGTAAACCGAATAATTTATTAGCAACCGTGAAAGCACCGTTGATGACATTTTCTAATTTGAAATAAGGCTTTAATTGCTCATCATCTAAATCGAATAATTTTTGTTTCAATTTTTCAGAATAATAACCAGAATCCCATTTCTGGAGTTGGTCAATACCATCTAAATCTTTTGCGAAATCTTCCAGTTCTTTAAATTCGTCCTTAGCGGCTGGTTTTGCTTTTTCTAATAGTTCATTTAAGAAAGACGTTACTTTTTCTGGCGTTTCTGCCATGCGTTCTTCTAAAACAAAATGTGCATGTGTTTGATAGCCTAAAAGTTGGGCACGCTCAAAACGCAGTTGTGCAATTTTTAGCACAATGTCTTGATTGTCTAATTCATTATTCTGAAACCCTTTTCTACCAAACGCTTTAGAGAGTTCTTCCCGTAATGCTCTATTATCTGCATAGGTCATAAACGGAATGTAACTTGGATAATCTAGAGTGATTAACCAGCCGTCTTTGTCTTTACTTTCGGCCAATTGCTTAGCGGCTTCTTTAGCACCTTCTGGTAAACCTGAAAGATCAGATTCTTCAGTAAGATGCATTTCATAGGCATTCGTTTCTGCTAAAATATGTTCGCCGAATTTTAATTTTAGCTGACTTAATTCTTTGTCAATAGCTCTGAGTTTATCTTTTTTGTCTTCAGCCAGATTCGCACCATTTCTAGAAAAACCTTTATATTTTTTATCGAGAAGCGTTTCTTGTTCTGTAGTTAATTCTAAATCAGCTTTTGAATCATAAACCGATTTTACACGTTTAAATAACTCTTCATTCAATGTGATATCATTACTGAATTCCGAAAGTAAAGGTGAAACTTCTTGCGCAATTTTTTGAATGTCATCATTCGTTTCCGCCGAATTCAAATTGAAGAAAATACTAGATATACGATCTAATTCTTCACCCGAATAATCTAAGGCTTCAATCGTATTTTCAAAAGTTGGTGATTCATTATTTTTAGTTATAGCATCGATTTCTGCTTTTGCATTTTCAATTCCTAATTTAAAAGCAGGTAAAAAATCTTCTGTTTTTATACTTGAAAAAGGAGCTGTATTATATTTGGTATTGAAGGTGTTATTAAGAATACTCATTAGTTTTGACTTTGGTTTAAGTATTTGATTATCTTAATTTTAACTTTTAATTATGATAATCTTTGATATAGTGTTTTGTACCTTTGCATTACTGTTTTTTCATATTAATAATGTAAAAGTAGAATTGATTAATAGCTAGAAAGCCTTAACGAAAGTTGAGGCTTTTTTATAGGTCTTTGGCAGAATCTATAACTTTCGCTTTCAACCCCTCTTTATAATCTATAATTTTGTTTAAAATGCTTTCATCTGCGCTTGCTAAAATTTGAGCTGCTAATATACCTGCATTCTTTGCACCATTAAGTGCAACTGTGGCAACAGGAACACCTCCTGGCATTTGTAAAATAGATAATACAGAATCCCAACCATCTATAGAATTACTGCTTTTTACAGGCACTCCAATAATTGGAAGCGGAGACATTGAGGCTACCATTCCTGGTAAATGAGCTGCACCTCCTGCGCCCGCAATAATTACTTTAATACCTCTTTTGTGCGCATTTTTACTAAAATCGAATAGTTTTTCCGGAGTTCTATGTGCCGAAACGATATCTACTTCAATTTCAATATCAAATTCGTTTAATATATCTATAGCGTCTTGCATTACTGGCATGTCGCTTTTGCTTCCCATTATGATGGCTACTTTACTCATTTTTATTCACTAATTACTTCAATCGTTAGTTTTACTTGTTCTGCAATTTCTCTTGCTACAGCGATATCCTTATTCACTATAGTGACATGTCCCATTTTCCGGAATGGTCTGGTTTGTTTTTTACCGTAAATGTGAGGTGTTACACCATCCATTGCAAGTATGTTTTCAATGTTTTTATATACCACATTTCCGGTATGGTTTTCTGCACCTACGAGGTTGACCATCACTCCAGCAACTTTACTTTCAGTATTACCAAGAGGCAAACCTAAGATACATCTAATCTGCTGTTCAAATTGAGACGTGTAACTTGCTTCAATGCTATAGTGACCAGAATTGTGTGGTCTTGGTGCCACTTCGTTTACGATGATATCATCTTTTTCAGTCTGAAACATTTCAACGGCTAACAAGCCAACATGTTTAAATTCGGATGCCACTTTTAAAGCAACTAATTCTGCTTTTTTTGCAATGTCATCAGGGATTCTCGCCGGACAAATCACATATTCCACTTGATTGGCTTCAGGATGAAATTCCATTTCCACGACAGGATAAGTTTTTATATCTCCGTGTTCATTTCTAGCAACAATAACTGCCAATTCATTTTTAAACGGAATTAATTGTTCCGTAATACATTCCACATTTGGTAAATCCGTTAAATCAGAAATATTTCTAACCACCTTTACACCTGTGCCATCATAGCCAAATCGTGCACTTTTCCATACAAAAGGATAATTTAAACCTCCATGATCTATAGCTTCATCTATTTCAGACGTATAAGCAAATCTCGAAAAATCTGCCGTCGGAATATCATGATCCCGATAAAATAATTTTTGAGTCGCTTTATTTTGAATCGTTCGCAATGTTTTAGACGATGGGAAAACTTTTACACCTTGTTTTTCGAGTGTCTCTAAAGCATCGACATTAACATTTTCGATTTCAAAAGTTAATACATCAACGTTTTTTCCGAAATCAACAACCGTTTCATAATCTAATAAATCGCCTATTGTAAATTCGTCGCAAGCCAATCGTGATGGTGCATCAGCGCTAGGATCCAAGACGCAAGTGTAAATGTCAAATTTGCGCGTATCGTACAACATCATTTTGCCAAGTTGGCCACCACCAAGAATACCGAGTTTGAAATTGGAAGAAAAATAGTTCATCAATTTTTACTTTGTTCCCAAGTGCATGGGAAACTTTTTAGGATTAAATATCTGCTTTTCAATAGCAAAAATACGCTAAAAATGAGAGATACTTCTAAATTCGTAAATCAAAAATCCCTCAAAAAGCAATCAAATACGTATCTTTGCAATTCTAAAATAATAAGAAAGTGATAAAGCTTCACGATTTATACTTCAAACCTTTTATCTCTGAAAAAGAAATAGACACTGCTGTCCAAAAGATGGTAGATGGTATTGCTACGGATTTAGGTGACGAAGTACCTGTTTTTATTGGGATTTTAAATGGCTCGTTTATGTTAGTGAGCGACTTTGTAAAAAAGTATCCAAAACCATGTGAAGTTACTTTTATAAAATTAGCCTCTTATGAAGGGGTTAAATCTACTGAAGATATTCAACGTTTAATTGGTTTAACCCAAGACTTAACAGGTAGAACCGTTGTTATTTTAGAAGATATTATAGATTCAGGAAACACGTTAGAAGAAGTGCATCGCATTTTTGAAAACGAGAATGTAAAACAATTGATTATTGCCACCCTGTTTTACAAACCTGAAGCTTATAATAAAGACTTTAAACTTCATTACGTAGGTATGGAAATTCCTAATAAGTTCATTGTAGGCTACGGTTTAGATTACGACGGATTAGGAAGAGATTTACCAGATGTATATCAATTAAAAACCACACAACACATGACAAACATAGTGCTATTTGGCCCTCCTGGTGCAGGTAAAGGAACACAAGCTAATTTTCTAAAGGAAAAATATGATTTAATACACATCTCTACAGGTGACGTTTTTAGATTTAATATCAAAAATGAAACGGCTTTAGGAATGTTAGCAAAGTCGTTTATGGACAAAGGAGAATTAGTGCCAGATCAGGTTACTATTGATATGTTGAATAAAGAGGTTGAAAAAAATGCCGGAGCTAACGGTTTTATTTTTGATGGTTTTCCAAGAACTAATGCACAAGCAAAAGCATTAGATGACTTAATGGAAGGTAAGGATTCGCAAATCGATGCGATGGTTGCTTTAGAAGTTGACGATGAGGTATTGGTACAACGTTTACTAAAAAGAGGTGAAACTAGTGGTAGAACTGATGATGCTGACGAAAGTATTATTAGAAACCGAATTAAGCAATACTATACAAAAACAGCGATTCTAAAAGATTACTATTCAGATCAAAATAAATATTTTGGTGTTGATGGTGTTGGTAGCGTTGAAGAAATTACAGTGCGTTTAAGTACTGTGATTGATAAACTGTAAAATTGTATTAGGGTTTAACTGTTGAATTGTTTAATTGAAATCAAATATTTATGTATCAACATTCATTTGAAAAATTAAACGTTTGGCAAGATTCTATAGATTTAGTAGAATTGATTTACAATACAGTAGGAACATTTCCTGAAGATGAGAAGTTTGGACTTGTAAGTCAAATGAAAAGATGTTCGGTTTCAATTTCTTCAAACTTGGCAGAGGGAACATCACGTATTACGAATAAAGATAAAGCACGTTTTTCAACAATAGCATTTAGCTGAACAATGGAATTGCTTTGTCAAATAATTTTATGCCAAAGATTAGGTTTTATTAATGAAGAGAAATATTTAATCTTAAGGGCTAAAATTTTGAAAGTTTCCAATCAGATTAATGCTCTGAAGAATTATCAATTAAACGCATAAACAATTAAACTTTTAAACAATTAAATGACTGAAGGAAATTTTGTTGACTACGTAAAAATGCACGTATCTTCTGGTAACGGAGGAAAAGGTTCTGCGCATTTACATCGCGAAAAATATATAATGAAAGGTGGGCCAGATGGAGGAGATGGTGGTCGTGGAGGTCATGTTATTTTGCGTGGGAACTCTAATCTTTGGACACTTATTCACTTAAAGTTTAAAAGACACTTTAAAGCAGGTCATGGGTCTCATGGTAGTTCTGGTAGAAGTACAGGTGCCGATGGTGAGGATATTTACGTTGACGTGCCTTTAGGAACTGTGGTTCGTGATTCTGAAACCGATACTATTATGTTTGAAATCACTGAGGACGGTGAGGAGATTATAGTCGTAAAAGGAGGTATGGGCGGTCGTGGAAATTGGCATTTTAAAAATTCAGTAAATCAAACTCCGCGTTATGCACAACCTGGAATTCCACTTGAAGAACTCGATATTACTTTAGAACTTAAAGTATTAGCTGATGTGGGATTGGTTGGATTCCCTAATGCTGGTAAATCAACGTTATTGTCTGTGTTAACTTCTGCAAAACCTAAAATTGCAGATTATGAGTTTACCACTTTAAAACCGAATTTAGGTATTGTGGAATATCGCGATTTTCAGTCGTTTGTAATGGCGGATATTCCTGGTATTATAGAAGGAGCAGCTGAAGGAAAAGGTTTAGGTTATTACTTTTTAAGGCATATTGAACGAAATTCAATTCTATTGTTTTTAATTCCTGCTGATGCTAAAGATATTGTTGAGCAATACGAAATCCTTGAAGATGAATTAAGACGTTACAATCCAGAAATGTTAGATAAGGAACGCTTAGTTGTTGTTTCAAAATCAGACATGCTAGATGACGAATTAAAATCAGAAATATCTGTTATTTTAAAGAAAGATTTGAAAGCTGATTTTATGTTTATTTCTTCTGTTGCCCACCAAGGGTTAACAGAATTAAAAGATAAACTTTGGAAGTTGCTGAATGCTTAATGTTTTAGCATTATAATGAAAACGTATCTTAAAAACCTAGTTGAAATAAACGAATCAAAGCAGAGTAGATGGTTTGCTTATTTTATTCAGTTCTTAATTATTTTTTCGGTTATTACGTTTTCAATAGAAACATTACCAGATTTAAAACCGCAAACCAAAGTTGTTTTAAAAGCCATTGAAGCATTTTGCGTTGTCGTTTTTACCTTTGAATATTTAGCACGTATTTACGTCGCAGATAGTAAACCTAAATTCATTTTTAGTTTTTTCGGAATTGTAGATTTTTTAGCCATTCTGCCGTTTTATCTCTCATTCGGAATCGACTTAAGGACCTTACGTTTATTACGTATGTTTCGATTATTTAGACTCTTCAAATTAGTCCGTTACAATAAAGCGATGCGTCATTTTGCCAATGCGATGAAGCTAGCAAAAGAGCAGATTATTCTTTTTATGATGATTACTTTGATGCTCATTTACTTTACAGCAGTCGGTATTTACTATTTTGAAAACGAAGCACAACCCGAACATTTTTCGTCTATATTTTCTAGTCTTTGGTGGTCTATAGTTACCTTAACAACGGTTGGTTATGGTGATGTCTATCCAATTACAGTTGGTGGTCGAATCTTTACATTTTTTATGTTGTTAATTGGTTTGGGAGTGGTTGCTATTCCGACAGGGATTATTTCTTCGTCTTTAACAAAAGCAGTAGAGCCTCAGGATGAAGTTAAAGAGGAATAGTTAAAATAGGAGTCACAGTTTTAAATTTTTAATACCTTTAAAATAAAAAGATGAAAAATTTAAAATTCTTACTTATTGCGTTAATCCTAACGTCTTGCGGAACCAAAGTCCACTACGATTACGAAAAATCAACTGATTTTAACGCGTACCAAAGCTATAATTATTTTGATGAAATGGAAACAGGCTTGTCTGAATTAGACACTAAACGCTTAATGAGATCCATGGATGCAAAGCTTGAAACGATGGGATTGATACGGTCCGATAATCCTGATTTTTATATCGATATCCAAAGTCAAGAGATCCAAAGTAGAAACAATAGCAATGTTGGAGTAGGCCTTGGTGGAGGTGGAGGTAATGTTGGTGGTGGAATTTCTGTAGGCTTACCCATTGGTGGTAATAAAAACACAAGAGAATTAGTAATTGAGTTCGTTGACGATAGTAAAACAGGGATGTTTTGGCAAGCAATTAGCGAAAGCAATTATAATCCAAATGATACTCCAGAAAAACGCGAAGAAAGGTTTCATAAAGTCGTAGAAAAGATATTTTCAACGTATCCTCCAAAATCTGAATAGTTATCTTTTCATTCTAATTCTTGATCAGTTTTTTACTCGCAATTAAAACACCATTAGCATAGAAGTTAGTAATATATAATCCATTACTTAATTTGCTAATATCTAGTGTTATATTTTGGTTGTTATTAAGCGTTGCTGATTTTACTCGTTTTCCATCAAGACTTACAATGTCTACCGATATGACATCATTTAACACATTCTCTAAAGCAATATTTAAATTCGTATTAGCTGGATTGGGAAACATCGTTAAGCTGAAATTATTTTCGATAACATCTTGTATGCCTAGAGTATTATCTATTGTCCAAGTCACGGTTGAAACATGAATTGTATCGTGGTTATCAACATCAATTAAGGTCGTAGCATCGCTAACTACAACCGTTAAAGTATTTGTACCTGTAGTTAAATCACTTTCCTCAATTGTAACCGTATCTTCATTGGTGGCAATAGCAGTACTATTCAGTGTCCAAGTGCTTTCTAAGGTGTTCACAGGAAGCGTTTGTATAGTATTCAATTGAAAATCCAAGGGGAAACTAGGTTCGGTAATAGTGACTTCAGTTGGAGAATAAGAATCGATTGGTGAAATTAAATCGTGAATGCGTTCAATAATTCCTTCTTTACAAACCGAACAAAAATCATATCCAAGATAACGCATTTTACAGGTTTGATGAGGTCTGTTCCAAGTTGAAGCTGTTCCCGAAGTTGCGTATGGGAAAATGCCAACATTGTTTGTTCCAACCCAATTTTTCCATCTTACTAGTGTAGGATCTGTTTCTTGCGTCATATTTATAGCTTCAGCAGCCAAAATATCTCCTGGATAGTATTCGTCTTTTAAATCCACAAAAGAATGACCCAATTCATGAATGGCGATTTCGTTAGCATCTTCTCCTGTAGAGGTGATTGGAAACATACCACCACTACCTCCGTAGTACGGTGAGTTAACTAATATAAGAGCTTGGTCATATAGAGGAAAATTATTAGCTAAAACCGTAGAGATTAAAGCTGTGTTTTCCGTGTATAACAACCTATGTACATTATAACTGTCATAAGCTGTTCCAAAATAATTATCAACAGTTATCGTAGGCACTATTGGAGTTGGTTCATCTGGTGCTGTTCCTGGGTGCGTTGCGCCACTTTCATTTGATGGAACATTTATAATATATACATTAAAGTAGTTTTCGTAATTTGAAAATGGCTCTTGCGTAAACATATCATTCATAAAGTTAGTAGCATCTGTTTCAAATTGATCCATTTCACTAGCTTGATACCCTTCACTTAAAATGACGAGATTAATACGCTTCTCATCATCACCAGAATTTTTGATAGTTAAGACATCAAAAGTCTGTGAAAAAACAAGTTGAAAATTAAGAGCAAAACATAATAATAGTAGAATTTTCTTCATGCTTATTCAATTTTTGTGGTGATGTGTTTTATGATTTCGCTGTCTGTAATTTCATTAATAACAACATATTTTGACTTAGGTCGTAATTGCAATTTTAACGAAAATTGAACGTTGTCTAAATCTAATATTTTTTTTTCGAATTCTCCGGAATCGTTTATGAATTCTACCGTTTTCTTTAAGGGATTTTTTATAGAATATGTATCTAATACAATAAGATCTTCATCTAAAATAATACATTCTAAATCAGCGATAGTTGTGTTGTTTCTACTTAGGACCGTCTCTTTTAATTTACCATCTGTTTTAATTTGATTAATTAGTGAGATGGTTTTTTTTTCCTCTAATTTTTCAATTTTATAATTTAAGAACAGAAGTTTTGGTTGTGTTTCTATTTGCTTTTCTTCAGCAATTATAGATTTTTTACCAATGCAAGACAGTAATGTCATGACAAGAAATAATGAGAAAACGCACTTTATGATGTTAGAAATTTTCATCTGCTAAACATTGGTTTTTTTTGATGGTCAAAGTTAATCAATAAAGTGGTTGTTTGCCAAGGACCGATTATTTTAATGAAGACATTCTGGATAACTTGAAAGTTATGTAACTTCGAATTGAAGGTGTTTCCGCTTAACATTATCAAATAACCACTCGTCATATTTTTAGATTACAAAGGTTATTCCAATAATATATTTACAGAAAGAAATGTAACGTTTGTATAAAATCAGTTACTTATCAATATAATTTTAACTGTAAATCAATTAATTATTTAAATAATCATCATGAAAAAAACAAAATCAAATTTAGTTCTAAGCATCATCGCTTTAGTATTTTCAATAAGCACTTTTGCCCAAGATATTTTAGGATCTTGGAAAGGTGTTTTAAATGTTCAAGGGCAAGAATTACCGTTACTATTTAATATTAAAAATGACAACGGTGTTTTGTCTTCCACTATGGATAGCCCAAGTCAAGGCGCAACAGGCATCCCTATGGACAAAACTAGTTTCGAAGCCAATAAATTAACTATTGCGTTTACCCAAGGAGGCATCCAATATGTTGGTGTTTTAGAAAAAGAAACCATAAATGGTACGTTTTTTCAAGGCGGAATGGAATTACCATTAAACCTAACTAAAACAGTTAAAACAAAACCAGGTGATGTGTCGTTGCCTTCATCAAAAGAAGCATTAGATAAATTAGCTGCTTTTGATAATGCGTCTTATAAATATTCTGCTGAAGATTATTTTGCCGATCCCACCAAAAGTTCATTTCAGTTTTCACCTAAAGGCAACTATTTTTCATTTAGAGAGAAGGATGAAAATGGTAAAAACCATGTTTATGTAAAAGATACTAAAACAGAAAAGGTAACCCTAGCCATAGAAGAAGGTGAAGAATTAATTAGGGGTTACGGCTGGGCAAACGATAATAGGTTGATATACATAAAAGATAATGGTGGTAATGAAAACTATCAGCTTTTTGCAGCCAATATAGACGGAAGTAATCCAAAAGCATTAACTCCTTTTGACGACGTAAAAGTTAATTTTTCTAATCTTTTAGAAGATCAACCAGATCACGTTATTATAATGATGAACAAGGATAACAAACAAATATTTGAGCCTTATAAATTAAATATTGTAACAGGAGATATGGAAAAGTTGTTTGAGAACAAAGACGCTTCTTCTCCAATAGCAGGTTATGAGTTTGATAAAGATGGAGAACTTAGAGGATACACAAAACAACAGAATGGTGTAGAATATGTATTGTATTACAGAACAGGTTTAGAGCAACCATTTAATGAAATAGTAACTACAAATTGGAAAGATTCATTTTCATTAGTAGCATTTAATTACAATACACCATACAAACATGATGCTTATGTATTAACTAATTTAGAGAGTGATACTAGCGAGTTGGTGCTTTACGATTTAGCAAAAAAGCAAATTATAGAAAAGATTTATAGCAACGACACCTTTGATGTTGGTGGCTTAAGCAGATCTAAAAAGCGAAATTATGAGGTTGATTATTACTACTATACAGGTGAGAAGACACACGTAGTTCCAGTGAGTAGATACTATAAAAAGCTAGACAAAAAGTTTAAAAAGGAATTTGGAGATAAAGTGTATTCTATTGTTGACAAAACAGATGATGAAGATAAATACTTAATCATTTTACAAACAGACAAGCTCTATGGAACGTATTATACGTATGATGTAAAAAAAGATGAGTTTACTAAGATATTAGATTTAATGCCTCAGTTACATGAAGAGGATATGGCAGAGATGAGATCTATAAACTTCACAACTAGAGATGGGTTAAAAGTTTACGGTTATATCACAATCCCGAATAATATTAAAAAAGGAGAACGTGTGCCGTTAATAGTTAATCCACATGGAGGACCTTATGGAGTGAGAGATTATTGGGGTTTTAATCCAGAAACACAATTGTTTGCAAGTAGAGGGTATGCAACTTTACAAGTTAATTATAGAGGTTCAGGAGGTTACGGAAAAGATTTCTTTTTGGCAGGAAATAAGCAAATAGGCCGAAAAATGCTTAATGATTTAGAAGATGCTGTAGCATATGCTAAAACTTTAGATTTTATCGATAATGAAAAGGTAGCTATTTATGGAGCTAGTTACGGAGGTTTAGCCACTTTAGGCAGTTTGGTTAAAACACCAGATTTATATACTTGTGGTATTGATTATGTTGGTGTCAGTAACTTATTTACATTCTTTGAGTCTTTTCCAGAATACTGGAAACCTTATATGGCTCAATTTAATGAGCAATGGTATAATTCTGAAGACGAAGCAGATCAAAAAATTATGACTGCAGTGTCACCAGCATTGCATGTAGATAAGATTACAAAACCATTATTTGTAATTCAAGGTGCTAATGATCCTAGAGTAAATATAGATGAGTCTGACCAAGTTGTAAAAAGTATGAGAGCAAGAAATATAGAAGTGCCTTATATGGTAAAATACGATGAAGGACATGGTTTTTCTCATGAAGAAAATAAAGTAGAATTGTATAAAGCCATGCTCGGTTTCTTTGCACAACATTTAAAATAGTAGAATCAATTAATCAATATTGTTAGTGAAAAAACCTTTTAAGAGTAGTGTCTTAAGAGGTTTTTTTTATTGTAAGAAGTAACCTAATTTCCATTCGCCATATGCTATTAACCACTCGTCATAATTTCAATTTTAAAACGCATTTGCTGTCCTATCTTTATACTATCAATTAAGAAAACGAACAGTATTCATCAATCAAAAAACAACAGTGTTATGATCAGTTTAGTAAAAATTATAGTAGAATTTATAGTTGAAGTTGTAATCATCAATGTCGGCTAATCAATCAATCAATCAATCAATCAATCAATCAATCATTTAAAATAAATCAAATTATGGAAAATTCAAACCCACAAAAACAAGACACATTTCAAAATCAACTAAAGACCTTCAACAAATTATTGACTGGTGCGAAAATGGCTAAACTATCTTCATGTATTTTAGTAGGTATCTCAATAGGGCTTGTTATTCACTCTAGAGAAAATAGTCTTTATGTAATGCTATTATTAATGGGAGTATTAGCCATAGTTTTCTTTATAGATAAATTTTTGTCATTAAAAGACATTAAACAAAAGTCATACACACAAACAACTTTAGTTGCTAGTATTTCTAAATTTAAAATCTATATGGCTAATCGTAAAAAATATGAAATGTATTTCATAGCCTTTTGGATCTTAAGCTTAATTCCAACAGTTTCAATACATTTTGATTCTAATGTTTTTGGTGTTTTAGGAGTGTTAGCCTATTTAACTTTTGTGGGTGTTTTTGGTTATTTAGCATACAAAAAAACAGAAAAAGAAATCGCGTTTTTAGAAAGCACAATGGAATATGAACTACAGTTGTAATAAACAGGTTTTATCCTATATATTGCAATGCATTAGTATCTATTAAAAAAAATTAAATGAAGCTTATCCCGAGTTATAAATATTGGATCATCAACTTTTTTGGATGGATTCTATTCGCATTGTTTATGCTAACCATAGACAAGATTACCTATGGAGGTGGTGACTCGCCTAATAGAATGTATTATCTTTTATCTGAAGGTGTCCTATGTGGCATATTAGGTTTTACTCTGTCTTTTATTATTCTATATTTTATCGAAAATTATTTTAATATCGGTGATTATTCTAAACGTGATGTTTATAAACTAATAGCTGTAGTGGTGGTAACTCAGGTAATTTATCACAGTTTACTTTGGCCAATGTTAAATATTCCTGCCAATTATTTTTTGAATAAGAGTGTTGACCTAACCTTACTGCAAAAGTTAACTAATGTGCCTCATTTTTTAGCCTATTTTATAGTATGGTTGTTTGTGGTATTAACACTTAAATTAGTGTATTACATTAATACCATTAAAGTAAAACAATTGCAATTAGAAGCTAACTTAAAAGAGTCGCAGCTCAATACATTGAAAGGGCAAATCAATCCACATTTTATGTTCAATAGTTTAAACAATATTCGTGGTTTAATGCTGGAAGATGCTGATGTAGCAAGAAATATGTTGACCAATTTATCTGAAACGTTGCGTTATTCACTAACTAAAAGTGAGTTGAATTCTATTTCATTAGAAGATGAATTAGAAATGGTTGAAAACTATGTAGAAATTTCAAAAATTCAATTTGAGGACCGTCTTCAATTTGAAACAGAAATTGATCAGAAATCTTTGAATTTACAAATTCCACCAATGATTATTCAAATGCTAATTGAAAACTCATTAAAACATGGTATTTCAAATTTAAAAAGAGGAGGGAAAGTAAGTTTGTCAACACTTGTTACTAATAACCTATTACAAATTAAAGTTGCCAATTCAGGAACATTACAACAAAGTAAAAATTCGACGCAGTTAGGGGTGAAGAATATTAAGAAACGATTAGAATTACTTTACGGTCAAAATGCAACGTTTACTTTGATAGAAATTGAAAATGAGGTGGTGGCCACTATTAAAATACCTATCGTATGAAAACATTAAAGGCTGTAATTGTAGAAGATTCCCGTTTAGCTCGAAATGAGTTAAAAGAACTCTTAAAAGCACATAAGGAAATTGAACTTATCGGTGAGGCTGAAAATGTAGATGACGGTTTTGAGCTCATTACTAAAACACAACCTGACCTACTTTTTTTAGATATCAATATGCCTGAAAAAGATGGGTTTGAGCTCTTAGAAATGCTCGATGAGGTACCTATAACTATTTTTACAACGGCTTTTGATGAGTTTGCGATTAAGTCTTTTGAATACAATGCTTTTGACTATTTATTGAAACCCATAAGTCAAAAACGTTTTTCTAGTTCCATATCTAAAGTTCTTGAAAAAGAAAATGCTGTTCCCGTCATAAATGAAAAACAAGAAGGACTAAGCTTAGACAAGCAAATTTTTATAAAAGATGGAGAAAAATGCTGGTTGGTTAAAATTAAAGATATTTCATTGTTTGAAATTGTAGGCAACTATACAAGAGTCTTTTTTGATGCTAACAAACCTTTAATCTATAAATCACTCGCGCAAATTGAAGAAAAGTTACCTTCTGATGTGTTCTTTAGAGCCAACAGACAGCAGATTATAAATATAAATCATGTGAACAAAGTGGTGTCTTGGTTTAACGGAAAGCTAAAAATAGAAATGAATTCTGGAGAAGAAGTTGAAATCTCCAGAAGACAATCCTATATTTTTAAAGATCAATTGAGTTTTTAGTCCACTGTAATTCGTACACCTTCACTATGACTGCTAAATTCTGGTGCATACATCGATTGAATAGTACTAATGCCATTACTCATATCACCAGCATTATTAACACGTAAATCATATTCAAACACATAAACTCCTTTTGGTAAATAGTCCATAAAGAAATTGGTGGCAGCATCTTTCGTGCTTTCATAATAGCCTAAACCATCTTGCCATTTGTATTCAGACAGAACGTTTATAGGTTCCAAACCAGCGGCACGCATATCTTTAAGGTGCACAAATTCCATAGTTCGATCGGTTCTTAATTCAATTCTAACGCGTATTAAATCACCAACTTTTAATGTTGTATTTGAAGTGATTTCAGTGATTTCTTCCCCTTTGTCTGTATTCGATTTTAAGAATAGCTTTTTACTTAGTTTTAAAGGAGTTTCAGCTGAGGTTATTTTATCTAAATCCTCAAAGTATTGCCAATACAACGCACCCCAAGCAATGCCTTCTCCTTTCTTTGTAAGCGTTACATCGGCTTGTTCTGATGAGATTTCCGAACCACTCCATGAGGTTTTGTAATAACCCGTACCAGCCTCTACTTTTACGTTGTCTAATGTTGAAGGTGAAATCGTTTCGTTTCCAACTTTGACCTCTACCTGATCTGTAACGCTCAACCAATCGCTGCCTTGAAGCAGTAAAGCATATACAGCTTCTGTCGTCGCTTTAGTGGTTTTCCAGCGGTTGGTTTGCTTGTTTTTAAGTAACCAGATTTTGAGGTTGTCTATGTCTTTAAGATTCTTTTCTTCGCTTTGTATACTCGTACCAACTTCAGAAAATACTTCCACCATTAAGGCTTGAGTTTCAACTGGTGCTTGGTACCAATGCCACGAGTTGGTATTGGTTTTCCAATACATACCTAATTCTTCAGATGTGATGCTGTTTTCTTTTAAGGACTTTACAATTTTACCAGCTGTTTTTGCATCACCTGTTCTCTGCATAGTTAATGCCATTAAGCCTTTAGCATATAAGGAACGCGATAACCAATATTTCTGAATCTGACCTTGGTAATAATCCATTATGTTTTGAACCTCTTTTGAAGGTGTATTGTCAGGATAAAAACTTCTGGTATATAAATAGTGCAATTGCGTGTGTGATAAGTGATCTTTACTTAAATCGGCATCTTTGTTGTACTTTCTAATGTCTTTGTATTCTTGAATAAATTCAGCGTCCAAATAAGCGATAGCTTTTTTTATCATTACGTCTTCTACTGCGCTCGAAGAGACAGATAGCTGTTTTAAATGCCCAAAACCAGCAATAATATGTTGGGTAATAAATCGATTATCTCGACCACCATTAAACCAAGGCCAAGCACCAGAAGCGTGCTGATTAGTCTTTAGTTTACGGACAGCCGATTGCAATTCATTGGTCATTTTATTCAAGTCGAATAATAAGGCAATACGTTTTTTCTGCTCGGTTTCAGATTCTGCATCACGCAACCAAGGTGTTTCTTGAATTAGTAAGGATTTTAATTCTTGATTTTTCTCTAAGTTAGACAATAAAGCGTCAGTCGATTTCCATTGATTGAAAACGGCTTCAATTCTTGTATTCGATTTTACAATATGTTGTGCCAAAGCATTTGCATAATAACGTGAAAATGTTTGCTCGTTACAATCATAAGGATATTCCATTAAATAAGGTAAAGCTTGTACCGCATACCAAGCCGGATTAGACGTCATCTCTAAAGTTAACTTATGATTGGTAAGCGTTGTCGAGGTATTATCTTTCAACTTATCCAAGGTGAATGTTTTAGTTTCGTTAGAACGAATCCACATCGGAAGCGTTTCTGTTACTAGCATTCTATTGCGTAAAACAGGTAAAGCGTTTTGTTCACCATCGCTAAAGTCACCAGCTTTTGCAATGATTTTATATTGTACAGCTTGTAAATCTTGAGGGATTTTTAATTGCCATGAGACTTGTGTATTGCCTTTGGCATCAACTACAAAAGGAGAGGTGTTACTAGAATTTGAAAGTTCTGAATCAATGGACTTACCGGTTACAGCATCAGTTAATATCAACTGAGCCATTCCAGATAATTCTTTTTCTGTAAGATTAGCAATTTTAGTGCTAATGGTAATGTCATCGCCTTCCCTCAAAAAACGTGGTGCATTTGGTAGAACCATTAATTCTTTTTGCGTCACAGTTTCTAATCGGCTTATGGCACTTTCTAAAGTTTTTGTGTGCGCTAATAATTGCAATTTCCATTTGGTTAAGGCTTCGGGTGCATTAAAGTTAAAACTGACGTTGCCTTCCGCATCGGTTTGTAATTGTGGGAAGAAGAAGGCGGTTTCGTTGAGGTTTGTTCTTATTTGGATGTTACCTGTGTTTAAGTCTTCAGCTTTTGTGAAACGCCCTTGAGCATTGTTATATACAGAATCAGAATTTCTTGTATTCCATTTTTCATCATTTTCAATTTTTATTGCAGAACCCGTATAAGCTTCTTTGGTTTCTGTCCCATAACCAACAACGACAACTTCTTCTAACTCTGCAGAATCAGAAATCATCATGTCTGTTTCGGGAGCAGTGGTAAACATCGCTGTGCTTCTAAACTTTTTCTCTCTATAATTATGCCCAAAATAAAATCCAAACCAATTCAATTGATCATAGTTTTGAGTATAAAACCCTAAAACATTTTCAAAACGATTAATCAATCTAAAACTAGTCGTCCCAAAACTTTGTCTAGAGTTTTTATTGATATCTCCATAATAAAACGGGGTGTTTATCGGACTAAAATTCCAGTTATGCGCTCTAAACTCATCTAAAGATGCATCATACATACTAGCCAATAATTCCGCTGAGACTTTATCTCCTTTAGGCCCTTTTATTTTAAAACTCCAAGTTTCATCTTGTCCTGGCTGTAATTTGTCTCGGAAGGTGGTGGTTTCAATTTCTAAATCCGTCTTAGGATAAGGAACATTCACTGTAAAACTTTGAGATGTAAACGCATTGAAAGCGGCAAATGATGTATGAATTGCAAAACCACCTAAATCACTTGCTAAAACGGGAATTGTAATTGTTTTTTTAGAATTATTAAGCGCAACTAATTGCGTCATTATAATCTTGTTATCTTTTTCAATTTCAACAGTCACCGTTATGTTTTCTGCAGCAGAACCTAAAGTTAATTTTGCCATGGAATTAATGTCATAACTGTCTTTATCTAATTGCGCTTTATATAATTGGTTATCAGCAATGGTTTTATCGCTATCACTAAAAAGTGATGTAAAAATCTGGTCGGTTACTGTTTGTCCAAACTTATCTTTGCTTTCTGCAACAATAATGTACTGACCAGAATCCCATTTGTGAAGACGCTTTAGGATGATTGTTTTTTCTTTTTCAGTATCAAATTCGGTGCTAAAAACTTCGTCACCTTTTGTCCAATTGATTAGTTGACCTTCGTTATCATAGGCTTCATGTGGAAATAGATTTTTAAATTCATCTTTAGAAAGCATTTGGTGATCTGGTGCTTGCCAAGGTCTGGTTCTTAAAACGCGGTCTGGTGCCTTTAATTTATAGATTTTTAATTCTCCTTTAGCAGGTGCAAATTGCCCATTAAGGTTTAACGAAGCTAAACTGAATTCTATCTCTTTTTGTGTTTTATCAATAATCTGAGGAGCATCAATATGAAGTGTCAGGGCATGATAGCCTATATATACATTGGTCGATGTCGACCGTGTTTCTCCATTAATATCGGTAACGTCTGCTGTAATTTCATAATTAAAAACGGGAAGGTTGTCCTTTGATACACTGTCGTCTGGAAGCGCTTTAAACGTAATTTCAAATTCTCCTTTAGCATTGGTTTTAGTCTCTCCAAAGGTGATTTCTTGGGCTTCCATATTAAAATAGGGGCGTCTCCAATAAAACCAACTTGGAAAATTAATATGTCTTTTTACACGATATACCACTTTTGCATCTGTAATATTACTGCTAG
The DNA here is from genome assembly GCF_013404085.1 of Winogradskyella helgolandensis. Taxonomy (NCBI): domain Bacteria; kingdom Pseudomonadati; phylum Bacteroidota; class Flavobacteriia; order Flavobacteriales; family Flavobacteriaceae; genus Winogradskyella; species Winogradskyella helgolandensis. Next base: position 1,848,050 of record NZ_JABFHO010000001.1, read on the forward strand.
CAAAAGCGATTGCCGTTCCGTTTACAGTTATGCTGTCGTTCACTTTATAGGTTTCTGTAACGGGTTGAAAATCGGATTTAAATTTTGGTCGCTTGTATTCTTCAACCGAAAAATTGGTATAACCATAAGTTTCAGAAAACATATCAATGTTGAAATTACCAGTTAAACCATCGTTTGGTAAGATAAATTCGCCATGTACAGAACCAAATTCATTAGTTACTAATGATAGTTCACTAATAACTTCACCATTAACATTTTTTAACCGCAGTTTAGCAACTGCATTCTCAGAAACGGTTGTTTTTCCGTCTTTAGATTTGGTGGCAATGCCTTTAAAATAGACAGTCTGTCCTGGTCTGTAAATGCTCCGATCTGTAAATAGAAAGTTTTTGTACCGGGTGTCTTTGTCTGTATTTTGGTTGTAAGTTTGGTAGATGTAATAGTCCCCAAAATACCCAATGTCGTTTTTAGAACTGATTTTTATTTCAACGTCATTGTAATAGGTTTTGTCTTTTTGAAACTCGAATTTTCCAAAACGATCGCTTGTATAAGTTCTAGTAAACTGTTTATTATTGTTATTGGAATAGGTTAATTCTACTTTGGCGTTTGTGATCGGTTGACCATGATGTCTGTTGATGACCTGATACATCTGCACATCATTTTCAAAACTTTCAATTAATGCCATATCTGTAACCTGAATGTGTGCTGTGGCAAAAACGTTATGTTCAGAATTGGTATTCGCTTTAATGATGTATAAGCCATTGGCTAAATTTGGTAATACAATTTCAGTGCTGTGATTCTGGTAATCGCCTTCGGTTTTTAATTCACTTGAAAATATTTCAACCGGATTCAGTTTTTTAAAAAATGCGGCTTTATGATCATCTCTATAAATACCATTAAAATGTTCTAATTGTTTTTGTGAAACTTTATAAAATTCAAAATTTAAGTTTTCTAAATTTTTATAAGTGACTAATATTTTTGAAGGAGAATTAATTCCAATAAATTCTTCAGTTTGAAGCTGTAAATTGGGCTTGTGAATTTGCCTAATTAAAACGTCACATTTTTGAGCTCCAATGCTATTTGGAAATCTAGAAATTGCAGCATTGCATATGGTTGTCGCTTCTTTTAATTTCCAGCGATTTATAGTGTTAAGCTCGTTATCGTTAAGTTTGCTGTTGAATGAATTACCTTGTTTTTCATACATCTTAGCAATTTCATGATCATATAAAGTAGATAAACTAGAAGCTTTTAATTTGTTTGATTTTGACTGTAATGTATTAATATGAAGATTATCTTTATCTGGATATGTGCCATGTTGTGCTACAAAATTTAAGCGTTCAATATCAATAGCTACAAAAGCTTTTGTAGCTAGGTCTGTGTGATGAAATTTCAATAAATTTTGATAGATCTTTAAAGCATTTCGCTGCAATGACAACGTGTCTTTTGATGTTAAGTCTATCGTGGTAAAAATGTCACTATCTGCAATTAAATCAGGATTCTCAATGGTAAATTTATAAGAGGGTTGTGTGATGCTGTTTTCGTCTGTCTTATAAAATTCTAAAGCATTATGACTTAGTAAGTCATACAATGTAGGACGAAAGTCTTTTGAGTTTTCTTGTTCTTTTAAAAGTATTGTATAGTTACTCAATGATTCTTGCTGCAGTAAAGAGCCATCTTCAAGAGAACGTTGATAATAGGTGTGAATTTCATTAAAAATAGTCTCTAAATCCCAAGTTCTAAAATCGTCACTTACTTTTTCTGAAGTCTTAGTTCGGTTATAAAATTGATAACGACTTTGTTGAAAATATTGCCAGTACATCGTTGCCAACATATTCTCTAAAAGGTGTTTGGTTACTAGGTCTGAAGAGGTTTTAATTTCAGTTTTAAATCGATTTACAATAGTGAGTTGTGCCTCTTCTTCAAGAATCAGTAAATACTTGCTAATATGTAATAAGGCTTTGATGCGTTGCTCTGTGTTTTTAGCTTTAGTCGCATTTTTGTAAATGGTTTCGACGACATCCGAAGCACTTTTTGTAAGGCCTTCGTTTTCGAGTTTGGTGACTTCTTTCCACTGGTCTTCAAAATCATTTTGAGCATTAGAAAAAGAAGCGAAGCAGATAATCATGAGTATAGAGATATAGTTTTTCATAGTTTTTGCCGCAAAAGCGATAATAGTTTGACGAATCTGTCTATCTCATTTAGATATAAACACATTCTGTTAGTTTTACCAAATTACATTCAAAATGTATTCCAAAAATGGCATAATGAGTAAACGACTCATTTCGATGAGTGAAGTTAACAATTTGTTGAGGAACCTGAGCGTTTAATAATTGTATTTTTGCCTAAAGCACCCACATTGTATGAATAGATTTTTGTTTATTTTGTTACTATCATCATTCTGTTTTTCTCAAACCTCAATAGATAATGCTGAAGCATTTATTGCTAAAAAGGAATTTGTGAAAGCACAATCCGAGATGACAGCATTTTTAAGGTCTAATCCCAATGATTTAAAAGCTATCGAACTTTTAGGTGATGCCTATGGACATCAGAAAAAATGGGATGAAGCTATAGAGCAATATCAGGTTTTAAAACAAAAACGACCACAAAACGCTAATTACCATTACAAATATGGTGGTGCTTTAGGAATGAAAGCGTTGAGTATTAGTAAAATTAGAGCACTTACCATTATTGGAGATGTAAAAGATTCATTTCATAAAGCAGCACAGTTAGATTCCAATCATATTGATGCACGTTGGGCTTTGGTAGAATTGTATGTGTCGCTTCCAGGTATTGTGGGTGGTAGTTTTTCTAAGGCTTTAAACTATGCCGAGCAATTAGAAGAATTATCTAAAGTAGATGGCTATTTAGCAAAAGGCTATGTTTACGAGTATGATGACGAACCAGAACTGGCTGAAAAGTATTACCGATTAGCAATAAAAATTGGAGGTTCTGTAACCTGCTACGATAAGTTAACGGAATTTTACGAAGGACAAGAACAGCCCGAAAAAGCGATAGGAAATATTGAAGAAGCTAAGGATAAACACCAGCGTAATGCGATGCATTATCAGATAGGTAAAGTTTGTGCCGATTATAATATTCAGTTAGATAAAGGCGAAGCCATGTTGAAAGTTTACATAGAGAATCATTCTGCTCAAGATGGGGTTCCCAAAGAATGGGCATATTATCGTTTGGCGCAAATTTATAGGCATCGGAATAATTCTAAAGAAGCGTTAGTTTGGATTGATAAGGCGATTGCAGGATTGCCAGATATTGATGTGTTTCATGAATTTAAAGCGACGCTATAGATTAATTTCTGTTCTCGATACATTTCTTCATTTTCCATTGCACTATAAATAAACAAACACTCGAACTGACGTAGATGATTTGATTTATAAATAATGTTTTTGATTAGTATTTGCGTCAGTTTGAGTGGTTTTTTCTTTTAAAAATCGTATCGAGAACCTTGTTTATAAATTCTCGTTTTAAAAAACTTATAGTATTTTTACGTTACTTATTTTTCGGATACAATGAACGTACATTTTATAGCAATTGGTGGTGCCGCAATGCACAATTTAGCCTTAGCACTTCACAATAAAGGATATAAAGTCACAGGAAGTGATGATACCATTTTTGAACCTTCTAAATCGAGACTAGATGCTAAAGGGGTGTTGCCTGAGGCTTTTGGTTGGTATCCTGAAAAGATTACTTCAGATTTAGACGCTATCGTTTTAGGAATGCATGCCAAAGCTGATAATCCAGAATTGCTAAAAGCCCAAGAACTCGATTTAAAAATCTACAGTTATCCTGAATTCTTATACGAACAAGCCAAAAACAAAACGCGTGTGGTTATTGGCGGAAGCCACGGTAAAACGACGATTACATCAATGATTTTACATGTGATGCATTATCACGATCGTGATGTTGATTATATGGTTGGAGCACAATTAGAAGGTTTTGATGTGATGGTAAAACTCACCGAAGAGAATGATTTTATGGTGTTAGAAGGTGATGAATATTTGAGTTCACCAATTGATTTGCGACCAAAATTTCATTTGTACAAACCTAATATCGCCTTGTTAAGTGGCATTGCTTGGGATCATATTAATGTGTTTCCTACCTATGAAAATTATGTAGAACAGTTTAGCATTTTTGTAGATTCTATAGTTAGAGGAGGAAGTATTAATTATAACGAAGAAGATCCGGAAGTAAAGCGTGTAGTGGAAGCTTCCGAAAATCAAATTCGAAAAATAGCCTATAAAACTCCAGAATACACCGTTGAAGATGGTGAAACATTATTAGAAACTCCAGAAGGGCCAATGCCAATTGAAGTCTTTGGTGCGCACAACTTAAATAATTTAGCTGGTGCCAAATGGATTTGCCAACATATGGGCATTGATGAAGATGATTTCTACGAAGCCATTTCAACCTTTAAAGGAGCCAGCAAACGTTTAGAGAAAATTGCTGAATCTAAAAGTAGTGTAGCTTATAAAGATTTTGCACATTCACCTAGTAAAGTAGAAGCGACGACAAAAGCGGTTAAAGAACAATATAGTGATAGGACATTAGTCGCGTGTTTAGAATTACATACCTACAGTAGCTTAAATGCCGAATTCCTTAAAGAGTATAAAGGTGCTTTAGATGCTGCAGATGTTGCTGTTGTGTTTTATTCTCCACATGCTGTTGAAATTAAGAAGTTAGAGGAAGTTACAGAAGCACAAATTGCTAATGCTTTTGAGCGCGATGATTTAATTATCTATACCAATCCAGAAGATTTTAAAAACTTCTTGTTCTCTCAGAAGTTTGATAACAAGTCGTTATTATTAATGAGTTCTGGGAATTATGGTGGTTTGGATTTTGATGAGGTGAAAGCACTTTTTTAGATAAAACAAATACGGTTTATTATAATACTTAAATATGAACAAGAGTATCATTACATTTTTCACGTTAATTATTAGCATATCTCTCTTTGCTAAATCTGGAAAAATTGTTCTTATCGGACAAATAGAAAATCACTTAGGAACTACCATAATGATTACGCATCTTAACAATAGAGAACTGGTCTCTGCAGAACTTGATGCTGATGGGAAATTTGAAATGTACACTAAATTAGAGAGCGGTTTTTACTTTCTTAAGTACGGTCGTAACACAGCTTACATTTATCTTTATCCAAAGGATAAACTCAATTTAGTTTTTGATGCTAAAAATTTTGAAACTTCGATGGTTTTTGAAGGGCAAGGTTCAGAGCGAAATAATTATCTAGTCAAAAAATCAATAGTAGATGCTGAGCTCACTGAGGATTTAGAAGCCTTTTATAAGGTAGATGAAGCTACTTATCTTAAAAATATTGACGATGTTAAAATGACTCATCTAGCCTTATTATCTAAGTATAATGTAGAGCCCTTTTTTACAAGCGCAGAAACAAAGTCCTTAGAGTATGAGCGTCTTCTGAGTATACAGAATTTTAAGACGAGTTATAAATTTTATTTAGGTGATGATATTTCGCCTTCAGATGATTTTTACAAACCTTTAGAAGTCATAGACGAAACTGATGTAAGTGATTATAAGGCGCAGCCTTATTTTCGTTATTTGGTAAATTCGGCTTGGAATAAACGTATTGAAGCCGCTTCAGATGTAGATGGTATGCTCAAAGTTTTTCGTAAAATACCTTCTCAAGATTTGGCTATTACGCTATTAAATGGTTTTTATTCTAAAATATCTTCTAATAAAGAGCGCTCAAAAGATTATTTAGATCTTATTAAACGATTGACAACACATCAACCTTTCATTGATGCTGCCGAAAAACAATACCAAGAAGTAACTAATTCTAAAGGTCTTAATGAAGGTGATGATTCTCCTACATTTAGTTATGAAAGTGTGGATGGCAAAACAATTAGCCTAAGTGATTTAAAAGGAAAATATGTCTATATTGATATTTGGGCAACTTGGTGTGGGCCTTGTATTAAACAGGTGCCTTATCTTAAACATTTAGAAGAGCGTTATCACGATAGAAACATTGTTTTTGTAAGTATATCTGTCGATAAGGAAAATGTTAAAGAAAAGTGGAAACAAATGATAGTGGACAAGGAACTTGGCGGAGTTCAGCTTTTTGCAGATAAGTCATTTGATAGTGATTTTATGAATGCTTATGCTGTCAATTCTATTCCACGTTTTATTTTAATTAATCCTGAAGGTAAGATTGTAAATCTAGAAGCTCCAAGACCTTCTTTTGATAAAACCAAAGTTCTGTTAGATGAGTTATTGAAATGATTTGTTGGTTATTATTCTTACTACGGAATAGTGAACGTTTTGAATGAGTGCTTGTAATTACAAAGCTTAAGATTTTAAAGCAACAAAGGAGCTTTATTGAAGCTCCTTTGTCATTTAGTAAAACATTTTCTTTTTCAATTCATGCTTTATTTATAAGTCACCAAAATATCAGCCACTTTTTGTAAATCCGATTCTACAATTTCTGTTTTTGGTGCTAATGGAAATAACTGTTGACCAGGTCTGCTGATAAACGCAGCTCTCCAACCAGCCCAAACGGCTCCGGCAACATCCCAACCATGTGCTGCGATTAGCATACATTCTTCAGGTTTTATGCCCATTTTACGTGCTGCCCAAGTGTAGGCATCTGTAAATGGTTTAAATTTCCCTATATCTTCTACACTTAAACGTTCATCAAAATAGTCGGTTAAACCGGCACTTTCAAATTGCTTTTTTACACCTGCATTAGATGAATTTGTGAAGGACACTAATTTATAACCGTCTGCTTTTAGTTGTGTTAAGGCTGCTTTTACATCTGGATGCGCTGGTAATCCTCTTAAAGAATTTACGATGACGTTTCGAGCTTCTTTTTCAGAAATTGAAATGTCATTATTTGCGGCCACCATTTGTAATGCTGCTGCACCAATATTACCAAAGTGTTCGTATTGTCCACTTGCTGTAGTTACTAATGAATACTGTAACATTGTAGTAAACCAAAGCGATAATAAATCTTCTCTACCATTTAGAGCCTCACCAACTTGCTTTTTCATTTGTGTGAGGTCTAAAAGCGTTTCGTTAACATCAAAAAATAATACTTTAGGTCGTGTTGTGTTTGTCATAATAGTGTTGTTTTCTTGTGTGTTTCCTAATACTAAATTTGGCATCAACATTCCTGTTGTTCCCATTAAACCTAGATTTTTAATAAAATTCCTTCTTTTGTTTTTCATTATTAAGCTTTAGAGTGGTTATAAAATAAGTGGTGTGTTGCTGATTGCGGAATTATAGTGCTGGCTGTTCAGTAATTAATTCAGAAAGCACTTGTTTAAAGGTGTCTACAGGTTGTGCTCCTGTGACAGCACTTTTGCGATTAAACACAATCGTTGGCACAGAATTCACTCCCAATTCTTTCCAATAATTCTGTTTATTTCTGATGTCTAAACGTGCTTCTTCATTGTCTAATTTAGCTAAAGCGTCGTCTGCATTTAAGCCCACTTCTATAAGCGCTTCTTTTAAAACGGCTTTTTTAGAGACGTCCTTACGGTCACTAAAAAAGGCTTTTGTTAATGCCATTTTTAGTTCCGTTTGCTTTCCAAAATCTTTAGCATATTCTAATAATACGTGTGCATCAAAAGTATTCACCATGCGCATCTCATCAAAATAGTCGAATTTAAAACCCAGTTCGTTACCAGCATCAGCCATATGTTGTTGCGAGGCTCTCTGTTGATCTAATGTAGAGCCGTATTTTTCAGTAATGTGTTCTATCACATTCTGACCTTCGGCTGGCATATTTGGGTTGAGCTCAAACGGTTGCCATTCTATATCGATTTGATCTTCTATTCCTAAGTCGGAAATCGCTTTTTCTAAACGTTTGTAACCAATGGTACACCAAGGGCACACCACATCTGATACGATATCTATTTTTAATTTCTCTTTCATATTAAAATTGTATTAATTTGAAGTTCTAACTTTTCACTACTTTAATTTTTTACAACAGCGGTAAAAGTTGCCGTGTGAGGACCAAATGGATATTGAAACGTAGCATCGTCAATAAGCGTACTGGTGATGGTTTAAATAGTCATCTTTTGTTTTCTAATATGTTTCCTCACACTAACTCTGTATCAGTACCTATTGTACGCATTTAGCCTAGAATTCTACTTTTGTTAATTATTATTATTATTATTATTATTATTGGATTTTAGCTCAGATAAAGTATTTAGTATAGCTGTCGGTTCTGCTCTTTCTCTGTAATCAGCATCTAAAAAAGCATATTGAATGATTCCATCTTTATCAATAACATATGTTGCAGCTAATGGTAATTCATTGCTAGTGTCACCATTTTTTTCGTTCAGACCAAAACCAGCGTTATAGATAGAAGCCACTTCATTTGTTAAGGTGAAAACAACTCCGTATGATTTTGCAACGCTATTTCCTATATCACTTAAGACGCTAAATTCTAAATTATTTTTTTCTTTAGTATTCAAAGCATTATCTGGCAACTCAGGAGTTAAGGCAAGGAGTGTTGCGCCTAAATTTTTAAATTCAGGTAATTTCTCTTGCAAATAATGCAAGGTGATATTACAATAAGGACACCAACCACCTCTATACCATGTTAAGACAACAGGTCCATTTTCTAATTCATCATATAACGAAACTGGCTTGTTTACAGCGTTATTTAATGTGAAATTTGGAGCTTTGTGACCAACATTTAAAGCTTTATCTAATATGCCAGAATCGACGACGCTTTTAATACCATCAGCATAAGTTTGATTTTTTTCTTTCGTGAATTTAGCGATACCTGCTTGACGTTGTGCGTCTAACATTGTCTTTAATTCACCTTTGTTCTTTTGTAATGTGCTCATGTTTTATCGTTTGTGTTAAGTCATTAAAAAAAACAGCCTTTTTATTGTGTTTTAATATCTAGTTAGATTGCTGCTTTGTAGATAATGTTTTAAGTTTAAATATTGATAGTATAGAAAGTAGTAGAGCTATTATAACAAGCATCATAGCAGGTTTTGGTCTTGCAAAGAATTCCATTATTAAGCCACCAATCATTGTTGCTAATAATAAAAAGTAGGCAATTTTTCCAAGGTTAATATTTTTCTTTATGATAAATAAGAGGATCAATATTGCAATAAAAAGTTCTACGATACCTGTAAATACTCTAAATACATTTGGGTCTAATGGTACTAAAGATTTAAATTGTTCAAATCCTTGTACGCTTTTTTCTGCACCTAATAATTTTGGTATTGCAAAGAATACCATAAGTGCTGCAGCTACTATATTGCTTGCTGTTTGTAAAATTTTAGTTTTTTTCATCGTAATAATTTTGATGATAATAAACCTCCCGAATTAACGGAAGGTTTATAGCTATCAATCAACCTGTGGTTTGGTTTATAGGGATTATTTAACCACATTCTCTTTAGACCATTCAAACTTTTGGAATGGCGCGTCAACAGGCGTATGTGCAATATGGTTGACATAGTTACTTATTGTTTTTTGAGATAAGCCTAAGATGATTTCTAAGACTTGCGCTTCACCATAGCCAGCAGCATAAAATGCATCAAGATCATCTTGTGTTACATTACCACGATTTCTAACAATAGTTAATGTCATAGTACGCAACGCTTCCAATTTTGAGCTTTCTAACGGTGTTTCATTACGTAATGCCTCTGTAATTGCATCATCAACATTCATCATTTTTGCGATGCCTGTATGTGCAGGTACGCAATAATGACACGCGTGTTCTACGTTGATAGTTTGCCATACCACTGTTAATTCGTCTTCGTTAAATGACGAGTCAACAAATAATTGATGTAAAGTTTGGTACGCCTCTAATATTTTTGGTGCTCCAGCTAAAACTCCATGTAATCCAGGTATCATACCAAATGATTTTTGAGAGTTTTCTAATAAGGCTTTACTACCTTCTGGTGCGCTTTCAATATTGTGAACTTTTAAAGTTGTCATAATTTTTCTTTTTTAGTGTATTAATTTATATGTTAATTATTTCTAAACGCTCGTTTAGATATTGTGTAAAAAAATAGGGTTATAAATTTTTGAAGGTCATTTCAATATAATCTTCAATTTCTTCTGTTGTATTAACGCGAGCAGCAGCAGCTAGGCCATGCTTTGCTAATAGTAAATAATTAGCTTGTTTCATTATGGTTGCTTTATCTTTTGAAGGATCCATTTTGAGCTTCTCAATAATGATGGATTTCAAATTATCCATAAAAGAGTCCATTTGTTCTTTAATGAGTTGGTCTTCATGGTCAGAAAACTCATTATAGGTGTTTGTTACAAAACAGCCTTTTTGGTTACCTAATTTAAAGTTGGAGCTTATAGAATCGTAAAAAAACTGTTTAATGTCTTCAACTCCATTCGTGCCGTTTTTAAATTTTAATAATGTCGCACTTACTTTTAATTTGTATTGCTTTAAACTTTCAAGGAACAAACCATGCTTATTACCAAAACTAGAATATATCGAAAACTTATTAATGCCCATTTCTTTTTCGAGCATTTGCATTGATGTCGCTTCATAACCATTTTTCCAAAAAAGGTTCATAGCTTTTTCTACGACGTCATCTTCGTTATATTGCTTTTTTCTTGCCATTATTTCTAACTACAGGACAAAACTAAACAATCGTTTAGTAATGAGAAAATATTTAACGTTTTATTAGAACTTGAGAACCTTATTTTAAAGGATTATCTTATTGGTAAAGTTTGGATGTCAGCTAAATTTAGAGTGTTGTAGCGTTCGTTTTATGTATTACTCATTCTCAATTTTGTCAATCATTTCTCTGAATAGATTTAAGAGAAACGTTAATTTGCCAGCGTCACCAGCAGCTCTAAACCGTTGGTTTTGAATTTTCACACCATACCAATCTTGTTTTCCGTTTTCGTTAAGAATCCATTTGATATCGAGATTAGCAATAGATGTTTTTGAAATATCAATTTCAACGTCCCAACCTAACGGACTGTCGATAGTGGTAATTTGAATGGCATCACCTTTTTCCCATTCGCCATCGGCATTCTCTGCAAGCCAATCTTGTATCCATTCTAAAATTTCCATTGTGTTATAAGGTATTGAATTTGATTATTTGTTATTACGTCAGTTCGATATTACGTCCGTCAGTTCGAGTGATTTTTCTTTTTAGAAAAACCGTATCGAGAACCTTTTGATTATGAATGGTTCTCGATACATTTATTTATTCGTCGTTGCACTTTGAATAACTAAACACGCGAAATGAGGTGCTAGGGAAGGTTTGGTGATTCCTAAATCTCAGAAACAAATTCCAAAAACACCGCTTTATGCTTTTCCAAATCTAAATCTGGCGATAAGGACACACGTGCAATATAATCTTTATCTCCTTCTTTGGTGGTGCCTTGCGTTGAGGTTGCAGGAATCGTCCAATAACAGCCTTTTAATTGGCCGTAACTCACGCAGTACTTGCTTTCATTAGGGATTTCGGTAATCATTAAATTAATTAATCTATGATTTAAAGCACGTTTATACGTTTCTTTTTCTTCAGGTGTGTTTCCTTTTGTTGGAAGATCTAATGAAAACACCGAAGGTGTAAACCCTTGTGCTGCCAATTCTTCGGATACAAAATTGATTTTCGCTTCTGGTAAGGTATCATGAATAAAACTCACAAACTCACGTGTATTTTTATACGCCTCCGCAATACGCTGATTCATGGATGGCAATTGCTTGGCCAAAATCTCATATTGAAGCGCAGTCGCCTCATTATCGCAAAGCGTTAGATGTAATGCAATTTTATCCATTAAAGCATCTACTTTTGCATTTCCTACAATATAACCCGCTGTACATTTTCCTCCACTCGGGAATTTAGAACCACTAGCATAAGAAATGGTACGCATGGTAGATAATATTTCACCTTCTCCTAAAAAGTGCACATTAGGACAAAAGGTTTGGTCTAATATAAACACAGGATCTATCGCGATGTCTCCAGAAGCTGTTTTGCGTTTTTCGCTCAAAGCTTCTTTTAATTTTTGTAAATCCGGAACTTCAACACGTGGATTGGTTGGGATTTCAGCAATAATATACGGAATCGCGTCCTCGTGCGCAATTTTATCTAAAACGGTATGGATACTTTGCACCATATCATTATCACCATCTACAGGTAAATCTACCACTTCCACATTCTCTAAACAAGCCGCCACACGTCTGGCTTGGTCATTGGTACCTCCATAACAATTTGGAGGTACCACAAATTTAATCGCTTTGCCATTATGGTGTTCTAAGGCATAGTCCACTAAGCCCATCATAATAGCATACTGAACCGATAATCCGCTAGAACCCACTAAAGGCTGAGACGTTGTGCCATTAATCTCCTTAATAGAGTTTAAAACGCTTGCTTTATTGGCTTCAAAATGATGGTCTAAATTGGTAATCGGAGTATGTGCTGTTAATGCTTTTAAAGCGACTAAACAATTCGATGGTGTCATCGCAATAGTTTCACGTCGTCTCACATGCTGAATATCTGAAATATAATGATCGTTGTGACTGCCATTAACGATAAGTACACTCCCAAGGTGTCCATGAAGATTGATATAAAAATCAATATTTACATTGTCCTCAAGATGTGAAATATCCTCCTGCTGTGAGATAAAAACAGTACTGCCTTTAAACTCTAAAATAGCATCTGCACTATCTACTTTTATGACATCGAAATGATAACCATAGACCTCCTTGATGATTTCAGCATCGAAAAATTCTGGAAGGTCTCCTGTATATACAATTTGGGTCTTTTTGTTTTCTAATAAATTTGTTCTTAAAATAGACAACACAGGCACCGTTTGTGACGAAAAACTAATCACGTTGTCTGCTTTAATGTCGTTTAAATTCGCAATTCCCCATTCAAGAATACAAGATAACGGATGCCCTAAACGAATATAATCGTAAGCGGTTGGTAATTCGCTTAATGCTGAAGGTTCTGAATTATTGTTTTTATATAGGTTCTCAAATGCATCTAAAAACTGTGTTTTAGCTAACTTTTCGTTGTAAATATCTAAACGATGCGTGGTTAGGTTTAACCAGTCTGTTGGCATATCCTTTAGAACGTCTTTTATATAATTTAGGGTTTTATGGTCTTGCATGATTCTCAATTTTCAAATAGATTTACAAAGGTATATTAATTAGAGTTTTTATACTTAGATTAGACTTGAGTTTTGTCTTTTAATTAATATTTAAAATCTCATGTTCAATTTTGTTCCAGTTATCTTTAGTAACAATAATAGAGGCTTTTTTGCAATGAATTAAAAAGCCTAAATTCTGAAAAAAATTAGAAATATTGTTCATTCCTTCTGGTGTAAAAGTAAAATACTCTATTTCTAACGATTTAAGAATCTCTTTAGTTACATCAAGTGAATCATCAATTTGAAATTGTTTTAGAACTTTATTCACATTTCTACTAATCGAACTTTCTAACTCTAATGAATCCAATAATTCAATATATGATATTAGATGATGCTTAACGTCCACCTTTTTATCCACAATCCATGAGAAATCTATTAAATAACCAAGTTCTCTGTCGATGTTATTAATGAGTCTGGTTAATATAGCCACACATTGATATTTATCTATATTAGAACAAAATATAAGAATTAGTAGTAGGTCTGTAAATTTATTTTGAAGTGATCTTTCTTGGCTATTATCTATTCTTTGGATCAACTTTTTGAAATTGGTCTCTTTTTCAATAGATTTTCTAGATTTAACAGAAATGGCATTTAATAGTTTATCTGAACCAGTTTTCATTATACCAGATAGTAAAATAAAAATTTCTCTCCATTTAGAATTATCTAGTTGTTTATCTATTATTTCATTTAGTAAACCATAATCATCAATATATTTTGCGGCAAAATATTCTTGAAAAGTTAGATGTGAAAATGAGTATATATTCTTTGCTCTTTCTAAAAGTATACCTTGTTGAATAGAAATTGTCTCCAAAATATCAGTTCCATCTAAAAATTTAGGAGCGTTTAAATTATTACTTATAAATTCTGAAATTTGATTTGCTAAATCAGTTTTATTAAAGAAATATTCATCCTTAATAAAGTATAAATAAGCAATACGAGAAAGTAATAATTCTTCAAAAGGTAAAGTCATATCCTTATAAATTGGATTATTATGAATTCTTTTAGAGGCATTCCATTCTTTAAGTTGAACATCAATAGCTTCTTTGTATAACAATGACCTGTTTGATGGGAAATCCTGCTGGTAATTATATACGAGGCATAATAATGTCAGCATCAATGGTGACTGAGCTAATTCCATAGTAGCTTGCATGTCAGGGCTTGAAATTTTCTTCCAGCATTCTTCTGATATGTCTTTAAAATTTCTGTTTTCTTTACTTTTTTCCTTAAACCATTTTTTAATGAAATTTTCGATTTGTTTTTTATCAAAATTTGCAATTTCGATGTTTGTAAAATTATTTAATCCGCCTTTGTATGCAGCTAACCTACATGATACTACAAATTTATTGTTTGAATATTTATCGCAGAAATCTCTTATATCATTAAGTGTTTTTGTTTCTAAATCTTGAGGGATTTCATCCAATCCATCAAATAGTAATAGAATTTTTCCTTTATGTAAACTTTTTTCTAAATATTCTTGAGGGTTTGGGAAATTTGCTATTTCTAATTCTTTGACTATTAATGTATTTATGTTTTTGCCAATATCAATATTTTTTAATTCTATTAGAATTGGTAAATACTTTTTTAAAATAGGGTTTTTCCCTTTCAAACTTTCAAATCCTATCTTTTTTAAATAAGTCGATTTGCCACCACCCGGTGCTCCTAATACCATTAACCGATTTTCTCTTTCTGCTGTATTAATTCCATCTGATTTTTTGTTTTCAATGACTTGTAAACTCCTATTTGAATCTATACTTTCTTTAAATGACTCCATTAATTTTTTTACGGAGGCATATTTATCGTTTCCAATGCAATCCAACATTTGAATATCAATAAAAATATTATTCAAATGCATTGGTTTACTCATACCCAATACTTGAATATGGCCATATCTATTAAAAAAGTTAATTAAATATTTCGTAGATATTTCATGAAAGTAGTTTTTGTTGTTATTGATTTTTTTATTTATCAATTCTTTAATATCTCCACTAAAAGACTTTGAAATATCATATATAAGTTTCCCAAGTTGTGCAACGCTCGCCTGTATTAATTCATCCATATTATTTTATTATTACAATTTGATTTTAGTCTGAACGAAGTTCGACCAAATTTTTGAAGAAGACAAATAGCAGAATCGATAAGTTTTTAGTATACAGTATTTTAAATGTGTATGTCTACTAAATTAATAAACCATAATTTCTCAAAACATTTACAAACTTAAAACACCAAAACAATCAAAACCTTATTCCCCAGATCCAAAAACCTTTTCCCATACCAAAACAACCTTACGCCTAATTTTAGCAGAATTCGATACCACAAAAGCAAAACCCATAGTGGTCACTAAAGCAATAAACGCAAGTGCGCCAAGTGCACCTCCATAACCATCAAAGACGTGGCTTTTCGTAATGTAAATCCCAGTGAATAGTGCTCCTGCTATGGTAAGCAAGGTGTAGCTTTTCAAGGTTTTAGCAGAGACCATCCCAATAAACGAGGTGCCAACAAATACAATAGGGAGGTGTTCGGTTAAATAGCCATTGAGTACGTTAGGAGAGGCATAAAAAAACAGCCCAACAATGAGCGATAGCAACGCAGAGGCTTTTACAGCTCCAAGGCGTAAATATTCACTAACAAAGTGGGTGAGTGTGGCGCCTAAGATTCCGGTGATGATGAGGATGAATGTATTCATACTAATAACGCATACATTAAAGTTGCTGTGATGACACCTGCAAATGCCATGGTGCCTAATTTTCCGCCAACACCAAGAAATAAGTTTTTAGACATCATAAAAAACAAACCTGCAAGTGTGCCTGCAGCAAGTGCAAAACCAAGGGAAGGACTGGTTTCTGCACTAGACATGCCAACAAAAGCACCACAATAAATGCTTGCTGGTAGTTGTTTTAAGTAGTTCGATTTTTTATTTAAAGACGGTAAAAATGACGCTAATGTCCCAACAATGCCCATGGCTAAAATGCTGCCTAAACCACCAGGGACATTTAAGAGGTAACATAACACGGCTCCAATTGGCACCCAAATGACGACGGATATTTTTTCGTAAGCGTAATCTTCGTGGTGTAAATCTAAGTAACGGTAGCCAAAAACGATGGTAAGTATAATAACAAGTGCCGCTATAATTATGGCAGCGTTGGTTTCGTAATGCGCGTTTACAATCATGGTTAAAAAGGTAACCTGTGTAAATAAAACAGTAGCGACCATTAAAAATCGAATGGCTTTATGTTTTCTCATTAAGAAATTTTAGAGGTTTTGTTTTTGGGCTAATTAGGCTAGCGCTGTATTAGAAGGTACAAAGGTCTAAGAAAATTTTTAAGCGGCAAATTGTAGGGTAGAAATTTATTGTTATTCTCTTAGAAAACCATCAATCCAAAACATCAACAGTTCTTGAATTTCAAAAACACCCCTAAAGTCCCCTCAAGGGGACAATCTAGAGATTCAACTTTCTTGTAAAATAAAATCCTATAACACCAATAAGCCAGAATCACGCAGAACATTTATAGGCTTAGCATACCAAAACAATTCAAAATCTTCAAATTGGGTTTCGAAACTGGTTTTTAACTGCTTAAACGATTGTGGTTTGTGTTGAGGTGTGATATCTTCTAAAATATCTAAAAGCCAAAGACCTTTCTCTTTTTCTAGTGTAATCTGAAAGCTATCTGTTGTATCGTGAAAGGTGAATTCTAAGAAATCTTTAGTGGTTCCTTTTTTTGTTTTTGAAAATTCAGCGACTAAAGGCATGCCGCCTAACCAAACAATTTTAGCGGTCGGTTTAATGTTGAAAACAGGTTCTTGTGCTAAGGAATTATATATAAAATCAGGATCGATTTCGGTGTCAGGAATATCAAAGTCGAACCAATCTTGTAAAGGACTATCAAAGCCAATACCATGCATATAGTTGAAAAGTGATTTCTTTAATCCGTAACTAAATTGTGAATGGTCAATACCAGTTGAATCCGTAAAATCGACATCATTATTGGCAAAGCTGATGTTTTTATAATTGGGTGTAATGCCATAATCACTAGGATTTAATCCCACAGGACTATGTGCTGTTAAAGCAAATTGATGCCAAAATCCCGATTGTAACACACCAACTTCAAACAACTGACGTACCATTTCTAAACTATCTACCGTTTCTTGAACTGTTTGCGTTGGGTAACCATACATTAAGTATGAATGCACCATAATGTTCGCTTCGGTAAAATTGCGAGTCACTTGCGCCACTTGCTCAACGGTTACACCTTTGTCAATGAGTTTTAACAACCGATCTGATGCGACTTCCAATCCGCCAGAAACGGCAATACAACCAGAGGCTTTCAACAAGAAACAAAGATCTTGAGTAAAGTTTTTCTCGAATCTAATGTTGGTCCACCAAGTGACGCTGAGGTTACGCTTTAGGATTTCGAGCGCCAAGGCTTTCATCAAAGATGGAGGAGCCGCTTCATCGACATAATGAAATCCAGTTTCGCCAGTTTGTGCAATGAGTGTTTCCATTCGGTCGACTAAAAGCGATGCCGCAACAGGTTCATAAATCTTTATATAGTCTAAGGATATATCGCAAAAGGTACATTTTCCCCAATAACAACCGTGTGCCATGGTGAGTTTGTTCCATCTGCCATCACTCCATAAACTGTGCATTGGGTTGGCGATTTCTATAACAGAGATATATTGGTCTAATAATAAATCTGAATAATCAGGAGTGCCAACATCGGCTTGTTTGTAATCTGGAGAGCTGCTGTTATTTTTATAAACGATGGTTCCGTTTTCGAGAACAAAGGTGCGTTTGAATGTGGTGTCGTTTTTAAGAACCGCATTGTATAATAATTCAATAGGTAATTCGCCATCATCTAACGTGATAAAATCGAAAAATTCAAAAACTCTAATGTCTGTAACAGACCGTAATTCGGTATTTGGAAATCCGCCTCCCATAGCAATTTTTATCTCAGAATAATTGGCTTTTATAAATTGAGCACAACGAAAAGCACTGTATAAGTTTCCAGGAAACGGTACCGAAAAGCAAATGAGTTTGGGTTGGGTATCTTTAATCTGAGTCTCTAATATTTCTAATGTGATTTGATCGATGTAGGTTTCATCATCTTGAAGCTGAGCATAAAGTTCGTCAAATGAATTCGCACTTTGTCCTAAACGTTCCGCGTATCGACTGAATCCAAAATCGGGATCAATACATTCGACAATGAAATCTGATAAATCTTCTATATAAAGTGTGGCTAAATGTTTGGCTTTGTCTTGCATTCCCATCGCACCAAATGCAAAATCCATATCGTCTAGCTGTGCAAAACGCGAGGCTTGCGGCAAAAAGTTGGTGGTGCAAATCTGTCTGGCAAAAGTTTGATTTTTACCTTGTAGAAATAAGATGATATCATCTAAAGACTTTAGATAATGATCTTTTAAAGCATAAATACGTTCACAGTTTTCAGATTGAATACGATCGTTTTCAAAAGCCAATTGAAATATTTCTTCAAAAGTTTCTTTTTTAAACAACTCTAAAATCACTTCAATTCCTAAATCCATTTGAAATGCGCCAATACCTTTGGTATTCAGGAAACCTTTAAGATAGGCGGTTCCAGGATACGGAGTATTGAGTTGGGTAAATGGAGGTGTTATGAGTAAGAGGTCTTTCACTGGTTGAAGTTGAAATTGAAGTTAAAAATGAATTTGAAATTAAATCTGAATTAATTGTTTACAAAGGTAGAGTTAATAATGAAACTAAAAGTTGATTGCATGGATTGTCCCCTTGAGGGGACTTTAGGGGTGTTTATAAAATGAATCAGTTGAACTAACGTCATCATAACACTAAAGTAAACCTACCCGTTCCTCAAAATCTCAGTAACAGCTTGCTGATACGCTCTCGGATTATTCGCCTTTTTAATTTTCTTAAACGTTTTCCGTGGATCTGAAAACGACTGCGCAAAGTATTCCCAAAAGCCTTGCATTTTCATTTTTATAGGTGTTGGTCCAGATAAGGCTTCATCGTATTGCTGATAAATGATATCATGGAATTCTCTAAAAATGTCCCATCGATTTTCTGGATAGTCTGTCGTGTTGTTTTTAATCATGCTTGGTAAAAACGGATCAGCAATCAATCCTCTGCCAATCATAAAATGATCGATACTTGGAAAACGAGCTTGCATTTCTTTCAACTTTGTAACAGAAGTAATATCACCGTTGTAATACAATTTGTGTTTGGTGCTTTCTATACATTTTTCAAAAGCCTCAAGATTTACACCTCCTTTATACAATTGTTTACCTATGCGTGCGTGAATGGCAATATTTTTAAGCGGATAATCGTCTAGAATAGGGAAGGTATGTAAAATTTCTTCAGGATTTTCGTAACCCATGCGCATTTTCATAGAAACCGTAATGTCCGTTTCTTTATGAACGCGCTCTAAAATATGATTGATTTTTTCTGGATCGCAAATGAGTCCAGAACCCATCCCACGATTCGTCACCATTGGATAGGGACAACCTAAATTCCAGTTCAATTCTTTATACCCTAATTCTTGAATATAATCGACCACGAATAAAAACTCATCAGCACTGTTGGTCATAATTTGTGGAATGACTTCGAGTTCTGTATTGTTTTCGAGCTGTAAATCGAGTTTATAAGAGTTTTTAATAATCAACTTATTATTAAACCGAATGTAAGGAGCATAAAACGTATCAATACCTCCAAAATAGTGGTTAAACGCATTCCGAAATCGGAAATCAGTAAACCCTTGTAATGGTGATGATAACAGCGTAATTGGCATTTCGTTAAGTATTTTAATGGGATTGGTAATGAATCTGCTAAATAAAGTAAAATTGAACTAACAATTCACATTTAAATGATTTGTTAAGTAGATATGATAGTCTTTAAAAATTCCCACATCATAGAACTGTACAGCTTATTCTGTTCCTCTGTGAATTTTCCGTGTTTACCATTAGGAATGGTTAAGAATTTGGAGGTAACCTTATTGTCTATTAATATTTTATGAAGTTTTACAGATTGCTTATATGGGACAATTGGGTCTGCGTCTCCGTGAACAGTGAAAATGGGAGGACTCTTTTTAGTTACATAATTTATAGGTGAAACCGATGAAATAAAATCGATATCATGAATTTTTTTACCCAACCAACGATTTACCGATTTCGACTTAACTAATGGTTTCAAATCCGTCAATCCATACTTATTTATTATGGCAGCGACCTTAAGTTTGCCATCGTAAGTACAATCTGCATCGTAAGTTGTATTATCGCCTAACAAGCCAGCCATTAATGCTAAATGACCTCCTGCAGAACCACCAATAACAACAATTTTGGTAGTGTCTATATTCAATTTCTTAGCATTATTATAGAGATAGATTAGGGCACATCTTATATCTTCAATAGCAGCTGGAGCGGGAGCAATATCAACTAAACGATAGGCTACGTTAGCAACGGCATAGCCATTTTTAAAAAAGGAACCAAAACCAGTTTGTGATTCTTTTTCACCATGATTCCATCCACCTCCATGAATATTTAAAACAATTGGTGTCGGCTTATCTGAAACGTTATTGGTATACAAATCTATTCGACCTTCCCAACCATCAATTTCTTTATAAATTACGTCGATTTGAGCGGTATAATGTTCAGGAAATTTTACAGGTTTATAATCTTTTTGCTGTGCAAATGAAAGTGCGAAAATCCATATAAAATATAATGATAAACCGTATTTAAATATCATACTTATTTTAAATGTTTCTTAAAAAAAGCAATGGTACGGTCCCAAGATAAAGTTGCCGCTGCTTTATCATATCTAGGAGTCGTATTATTGTGAAAACCATGATTTACTTCAGGATAGATGTAAGCCGTATATTCAATGTTATTCGCTTTCAGAATTTCTTCAAACGCTGGCCATCCTGCATTCACTCTAGTGTCTAATTCCCCATATTGAAGTAGGAGTGGAGCTTTAATTTTAACTGCATCTTCAGCTTCTGGTTGTCTACCGTAATAAGGCACTGCAGCTCCCAAATCTGGCAAACGAACAGCCATCATATTAGAAATCCAACCTCCAAAGCAAAAACCAACTACACCAACATTTCCATCGCAGTTCTCGTGATTTTTGAGATGATGGTAAGCAGCAATAAAATCTTCGAGCATTTCTTGTTGGTTACGCTCTTTTTGCATCGTTCTACCGTCGTCATCATTGCCTGGATAACCACCCAATGGACTTAAGGCATCTGGTGCTAATGAAATGAAACCTTCTTTTGCCGTACGTCTTCCTACATCTTCAATGTATGGATTTAGTCCTCTGTTTTCATGCACCACAATAACACCTGGCAATTTGGTTTTGTTGTCTTTTGGTTGGGATAGTAACCCTTTTATAGTGCCACCTCCTTTTGGAGATTCATAGGTGATAAATTCAGAATCTAGTGTTGGATCATCTGGTTTTACCATTAAATTAGTAATGTAATCAGGTGACATAAAACTCATTAAAGAAGACAATGTGATACCACCAACAGCATAGACTCCAAGTTTCTCTACAAACTGTCTTCTGTTAAGTTTGTTGTGCGCATAGTCATCGTATAAATCAAAAACTTCTTGTTTAATATCTTCTTTTTTTAAGTCTTTCATGATACTGTATTTTAATTAAAAATTTAATTTCAGGTTTTAAACACATTAAAAAGGCATAATAAGAGTTATTGTACACGCTTTAAGACAATTGAATTATCATCAAACTCAGTAGGTCTTACTGAATCAAAACTCATATTAAAATTTAACGTGTTCTTATCTGTGAATTTAGCAATACCTAGAATTTTTTTAGACTCCCCAGATTGAATTTTAGTCAAAGTAAAATCGACTTCAATCGGTGAGGTTTGATAATTAATAGTGTAGGTCATTTTGCCTTTTTGGCCTTTCATGTAAAACTCTTTACCACCCATAACTTGTCCTTCGATTTCAAAAGCAGCATAGCCTTCATTATCAAAAATTAAATAGCCAATTTCGCTTTTGTCTTCTCCTAGCCATTTACCAAGAAATTTTTCTTTTTGAGTTGTTGTGTTTAGTAAGAATAATGGGATAATAAAAAATGTAAATAGATACTTCATAGTCTTTGGGGTTTAAAATACTTTATTTAAAAATTGTTTAATACTTTCTTGGTTTGATCTCACTAACTCCTCTCGAGCAGCTATAATATCAGTCGGTTTTTTGTCTTGCGACAGTTTAAATTTACCTTCCCATTGGGTAATCGTAATTTCGAACATTACAATATAATCAAGATTTTTATCTAAACGTGGATTATTAACATTTAATATGTACCTATGGTCTGGTGCTTCCAAGAATTCAGTCATGGTAATTAAAGATTGTTTTAATGCCATTTTATCTGGATTAGTGTTAACCTTTCCTTTTAGGTGAACTTTAATGTAATTCCAAGTTGGGAGTTGCGTTGTAGAATAAATGCTTGGTGAGATATAACATTCTGGACCGCTAAAAATAAGGGTGACATCATTTCCGTCCTTCAATAATTGGGCTTGTGGATTATTAATATCAATATGGCCAATAAGTTTTTTGTCTTCATAAATTAAAGGTAAATGCGTAATGAACGGCTGATTATTATGCACAGAAATTACAGTCGCTAAAGGGTAGGTTTTTATCACTTCAATCATATGATTGATGTCGTTATCTTGATGCTGCTGTGGAGGATAAGTCATGTTTTATTAGCCTAAACGGGTTAATACTTTCTGTTTTAATGATTTGATTATAATTTATGTCAATTTAATGCACTCGAAATTTACAATTTTTTATCTTTAGAGCATGGCAGATAAACCAACTTCATTTTCAATAAAAAATTGGTCGCAAGATGATCAGCCTAGAGAAAAGCTAAGAGACAAAGGTAAAACTGTTCTTAGTGATGCCGAATTGATTGCTATTTTGATTGGATCAGGAAATAGAGACGAAAGTGCTGTGGCCTTGTGTAAGCGTATTTTCGGAAGTGTTGATAATAACTTAAATGCTTTAGGAAAATTGTCTATTGCACAATTAATGGAGTTTAAGGGTATTGGTGAAGCTAAAGCTATTTCTATTGTTGCAGCATTAGAGTTGGGACGTCGTCGTCGGCTAGAAGACGCCATGCAGATGGATAAAATCACATCGAGCCGTTCCGTTTATAATGTAATGCAACCGATTATTGGAGATTTGCCACATGAAGAATTTTGGATTTTATATCTGAATAATTCCAATAAAGTCATTCATAAAAACCAATTGAGTAAAGGTGGTATTACGGGTACTTTGGTCGATGTACGTTTGGTACTAAAGAATGCTTTAGAAGTTGGTGCCATAGCTTTAATATTATGTCACAATCACCCATCAGGAACTTTAAAACCAAGTCAGGCAGATAAAGATGTTACTAAAAAAATGAAATTGGCTGCTCAGAGCTTAGATATTTCGGTTCTAGATCATCTTATTGTTACGGAAAATGCCTATTATAGTTTTGCGGATGAGAACATGCTTTAAGCGTGGTAACCTTCGAAAAACAAAAACTAAATTCCAAATTAGTTATTTCAACTTTGGAATTTGTTATTTTTAACTTTCTGGAATTTTATAAGCCCTATGTTATTAGTTTATACACATAAAATTACCCCACGTGTTACCTACACGTTTAAGCATATATGCAAACGTATTTTGGGTATCGAGGTAAGTTTTACTTCTAAGGTTGAAGACTTTATTGCACACGATAGTCTTAAAATGTCCTATGCAAAACAGCCTTTAAGTAATGAGTTGTTTATACGAAGTAACGCGTTATTATTTGAAACAGGCTTATCTGATATTGATATTAACGTACAGCAATGGGGAGCTACCAAAGGATTTTTTGCCACGGGAGAACGAAGCGATTTACCTTTCGATATTTTTGCTGCCTCTTTTTATTTATTAAGTCGGTATGAAGAATATTTACCACATGTAAAAGATGATTATGGTCGGTTTTTAGCGTCTGAAAGTTTAGCGTTTGAAAACCAATTTCTACATCAACCCGTTGTGGATATTTGGGCTTATAAACTTAAAGCTGTTTTGAGTGAGCGCTTTCCAAATTATGAATTTCCAACACGGCATTATAAGGTACAGCCTGTCATAGATGTGCCAATGGCCTATTATTTTAAAAACAAAGGATTTTTGAGAACCATTGGAGGTACATTAAATGACCTGAGACGTCTGCGATTAAAACAGTTGTATAACCGTTATTTGGTGCTTTTTGGTTTTCAACGCGATCCATATGACACCTTCAATTGGATTGTTAGAAAACAAAAACAGCACGGTTTTAAATTTATAGTACTGTTCTTAATTGGGGATTATTCAACTTATGATAAAAATATAAACACGAATAAAAAAGACTTTGTTTCACTTATTAAGTCTGTTGCCGATTATTGTGATGTTGGTTTAAAAGCATCCTATTTTTCTTTAAATGATATTTCTATTCTTAAAAAAGAAAAGCTTGAAATGGAATCGATTATACACACCGAATTAAAAGGAGTGCGTCATTCATTTTCTAAGTTAAATTTACCAACATCCTACCGTAATTTGGTAGAGTTAGAAATTAACCAAGATTTTACAATGGGTTATATTAATACTTTGGGCTTTAGAGCTGGTACTTGTACCCCTTTTCAGTTTTACGATTTGGATTACGAAGTGCAAACACCATTACAAATTAATCCTTACCAATGTTTAGATTTTGGATTGTTAAAATATGACTCGCTATTAGACAAAACAGAACATTTACAAAAATTAATTACAGAAATAAAAGCTGTAAATGGTACTTTTACACCGATATTTCATAACTATAGCTTTAGTGATTTAGATCGTTGGATAGGGTTTAGATCGCTATTTAATTTAATATTGGAATCTACAGAATGAAAAGCCAAATAAAGCATGTTTTTTTCGACTTGGATCATACGCTTTGGGATTTTGATAAAAACTCAGGGTTAACCTTTGAAAAGATTTTTATTCAGAATAAAATCGACGTTGATTTACACGACTTTTTAGTCGTTTATGAACCTATAAATTTTAAATATTGGAAACTTTATAGAGAAGAGAAGGTTACAAAATTGGCATTGCGATATGGACGATTAAAGGAGGCTTTTGATGGAGTAGGAGTCACTGTTGAAGATGATGTCATTCACTTATTATCTGAAGCTTATATAAATCAGTTATCAACTTTCAACCATTTGTTTGAAGGAACATTTGAAATTCTTGATTACCTAAAAGGTAAGTATCAATTGCATATTATAACTAATGGATTTGAAGAAGCACAAGAGAAAAAAATGGTGACTTCTAATATTAAGCAGTATTTTCAGACGGTAACCAATTCAGAAATGGTTGGTGTTAAAAAACCTAATCCTAAAATATTTAACTTTGCGTTAGAGTTAGCTAAAGCAAAAGCTAACGAGAGTTTAATGATTGGAGATAATATTGAAGCTGATATTGAAGGAGCTCATAACATAGGTATGGATACCATTCATTTTGATTATAAAGATGCTCAGAATAATCATAATTTTAAACGAATTACAAATTTAAAAATGCTTATAAATCACCTTTAAAAATATAATAATGTTTAAGAAAATACTTTTTACCGTTTCATTTGTTATCATAAGTTTTTATGGAAATTCCCAAAAAAATATTAATGATTACAAATACATAATTATACCAGATGCTTTTGAGTTTTCTAAAAGTGATGACCAATATCAATTAAATTCATTGCTTGAGTTTTTATTTAATAAGTATGGATACGAAGCTTACTTTATTAAAGAATTATCAAATGATTTGAAAAAAGATCCGTGCTTAGCATTAACGGCTGATGTATCTAACGATGAAGGTGGTATGTTTAAAACGAAGTTAGAAATCATTTTAAAAGATTGTTATGATGTAGAGATCTTTAGATCTAAAATAGGAGAATCACGAATAAAGGAATTTGATAAAGCTTATAATGAAGCCTTAAGAGACGCGTTTGAAACTTTTCAAAATATGGATTATAAGTATGTTGGAAAAGAAGTTGTTGCAGCACAACCAAAAGAAGAACAGCCCCAAACAGAAAAGCAATCTGTAAAGGAAATCGTTAAAATTGAAGAGGTCGCTGTGATTAAAGAATCTAAAGAGGAACTAAAAGAAAAGGTCACAGCACTTCCTGTAAAAGCATCTGATGACATAAAATCAGAACTTTTTTATGCACAGGCTATTTCAAATGGATTTCAATTGGTGAATTCAGAACCAAAAGTGGTCATGATATTGTTGAATTCTTCGGCAAAAGATATCTATATAGTTAAAGATAAAAATGCAATCGTTTTTAAGAAAGAAGGGCAGTGGATGTATTCTGAAAATAATGGAGTCTCAACCGTAGAGAAAATATTGAATATTAAATTCTAATTTTTTAGCAACCAGCAATTAATACCCATATTTATCCTTCCAAAGCATTTTTAAGTGATTGCGTTGGGCTTGTTCACGAGCATTGTTTCCTGGATCATACAATTTAGTATTCGCTATTTCTTTTGGTAGAAATTCTTGTGCAGCAAAGTTGTTTTCGTAATTGTGCGAATATTTGTAGTTGTCACCATAACCTAATTCTTTCATGAGTTTAGTTGGCGCATTCCTCATAGCAATTGGTACTGATAAATCTCCGGTGTCTCTCACTAACTGTTGTGCTTTTCCAATAGCTTCGTAAGCGGCATTACTTTTTGGGGAGCTTGCTAAATAAGTTGCACATTGACTTAGAATAATACGCGATTCCGGATTTCCAATAACAGATACAGCCTGAAATGTGTTATTCGCAATGACTAAAGCCGTCGGATTGGCATTACCAATATCTTCACTCGCCGAAATTAATAATCGTCTTGCAATAAACTTCACATCCTCTCCACCTTCAATCATTCGCGCTAAATAATACACAGCAGCATTTGGATCGCTTCCACGAATAGATTTTATAAAAGCCGAAATAATATCGTAATGTTGCTCACCCGTTTTATCATAACGAGCCGCTTGATTTTGTACTTGTTTTGCTACTAAATCATTGGTGATCACAATTTGGTCCCCTTCAAATGACGCGACAAGTAATTCAAAAATATTAAGTAGTTTCCTAGCATCTCCACCAGATAAACGCAATAATGCTTCTGTCTCTTTTAATTCAATATTTAGTTTAGAAAGTGTTGTGTCTTCCTTTAGTGCGCGCTCTAATAAAGCTTCTAAATCGGCTTTACTAAAGGCATTTAAAGTGTACACTTGGCATCGCGATAATAAAGCAGAAATAACCTCAAAACTTGGGTTTTCTGTAGTGGCACCTATTAAAGTTACCCAACCCTTTTCAACCGCTTCTAAAAGTGAATCTTGTTGCGATTTGCTAAAGCGATGAATTTCATCAATAAACAATATCGGGTTTTTAGTAGTGAACATACCACCACTTTTCTTAGCTTTATCTATAACCTCTCTAATGTCCTTAACGCCAGAATTGATAGCACTTAACTTAAAGAAAGGACGGTCAGATTCGTTAGCAATAATATTTGCAAGTGTTGTTTTTCCAATACCAGGAGGTCCCCAAAGTATAAGAGAAGGAATCACACCGTTTTTAATTTGCTGATAGAGCACACCATCTTTGCCCACTAAATGTTGCTGACTTAAGTAGTCTTCTAGTGTATTTGGTCGTAGTCGTTCTGCTAATGGAGTATTCATGTTTCAAAATTACGAAATGCTTTTGTGATGGATTAATGAAATCAATGAAATTCATATGAAAAATACAAGAGATAAAATTTTAGGATTCTGCCATTATTTCAGACAATTCAATTTTGGCTGCAAATTTGAAAGACTTTCTTTAAATTTGAATATAT
Source organism: Winogradskyella helgolandensis (assembly GCF_013404085.1). Taxonomy (NCBI): domain Bacteria; kingdom Pseudomonadati; phylum Bacteroidota; class Flavobacteriia; order Flavobacteriales; family Flavobacteriaceae; genus Winogradskyella; species Winogradskyella helgolandensis. The sequence goes on from NZ_JABFHO010000001.1 coordinate 1,876,030, forward strand.
GAGCAAACCACAACACTTTAAATACTCTAACAATATTATTATCTATCCATTAGTGATAATGTTTGTGAATTGGTTAGTGTTTTGGTATCAGGTTAGGATAGACAGCGGGATTAAAGCTTTTGGTATTAGGCCTCAAAAAATAGAAGGACTTTTAGGAATTGTTACAAGTCCGTTTTTGCATGGAGATATTAATCATATTTACAATAATTCAGTTCCACTTTTTGTGCTCACAGTCGCCTTATTTTATTTCTATAATAAAATAGCTTGGAAAGTTATTGGCTTTGGTATTTTGCTTTCAGGATTTATGACTTGGCTTATCGCTAGTTCTGGGAATCATATTGGAGCCAGTGGATTGGTATATGTCTTAGTTAGCTTTATTTTTTTTAAAGGTATTTTTGCTAAACACTACCGACTTATAGCATTGTCGTTAGTCGTTATTTTTCTTTATGGAAGCATGATTTGGTATGTATTTCCTATAAAAAGTGGTATGTCTTGGGAAGGCCATTTAAGCGGGTTACTTACAGGATTAGTATTCGCCTTAATATTTCGAAAACAAGTGGCTAAACCAGAGCGTTATAAATGGGAACAACCCGATTATAATGAAGATGACGACCCGTTTATGAAACATTTTGACGAAGACGGAAACTTTATTGAATTTGAGCCAGAAATTGAAATTGAAAACGATGCTGAACTTGAAATTGAACCTAAAATAAATCAAGCTCAAAGAATCAATTACATCTTTAAGAAAAACGAAGATGAACGTTTGTAAGTTACAAACTAACTGTAGTGACTGCGACTTAAAACTTAAGAACGTTGCCTAACCGCTTCATATAAAAACGCACCACAAGCTACAGAAACATTCAAGGATTCTATCTCGCCTAAAATAGGAAGTTTAGCTTGATCATCTACCACCTTTAAAACCGAAGGGTTAATACCTCTGCCTTCAGATCCCATAATGATGGCACATGGTTCTTTAAACGACACATCGTATAAAAAGTGCTCTGCTTTTTCTGTTGCTGCAATGACTCTAATTCCAGAAGATTGCATATGAAAAACGGCATCCTTAATGTGATCTACTTTACAAATTGGCATTTTAAAAATTGCACCAGCACTTGTTTTAATCGTATCACCATTAATTGGAGCTCCACCTTTTTTCTGAATAATTATACCATTTACTCCAGTACATTCTGCCGTTCTAACAATAGCGCCAAAATTTCTTACATCGCTTAATTGATCTAATAACAGAAATAAAGGTGTTTTTCCAGATTCGATAACGCTCATTACTAAGTCGTCAATATCATGAAATTCAATTGGTGAAATTTGAGCCACAGCTCCTTGATGGTTACCTCGTGTTAAACGATTCAATTTTTCAACAGGAACGTATGATGAGTTAATACCTCCTGAACGTATGGCTTGCTCCAATTCTTGAAACAAGTCGCCATGCAGCCCTTTTTGCATAAAAACCTTGTCAATAGTTTCATTAGACTTTATAGCTTCAATAATTGCTCTAATTCCAAAAATGGTAGTTTCGTTTTTCATTTTGCAAAGGTATAAAAAAACCACCCTACATTTTAGGATGGCTTGTCAAATTAATTATGATATTTTTTATTAATTTTTAATCAGCTTTTTACTTGTAATATTAGTATCTGTATAAATTTTTAAAAAATAGATACCATTTACTTGTTCTGATAAATCTAATGTGTCTAGGGTAGTTGTGTACACTTTTTTACCCATAACATTAAATATTTCCACTTTGTTAATTGTGGTTTTTGATTCTATTTTTATTTGTCCTTTAGTAGGGTTGGGGTGTAATTTAATTGATGCTAATTCATAAGTTATAACACTTAAATTCTGACATATAGTTAAATCTGGATTTAATTCAATTGGGTCACCTGGAGTTAAGTCTCTACCTGCAAATGCTGGATGGTTGATGTCGTATTTTTTGGCTCTAAAACTAACGTTAGAATATGATGATGGACTACTGCCTTGGGAGGCAATGTTTCCGGTATCTGAATTTACGGGACTGCTATACCTCCAAACAATACCCTCATAAGAGTTTATTTCAAAAAACTGACCATTAATACCTTCGCAAATTAATGTATTACCATTTGGCAAACGCTGAGCGCTACTTAATATTCCTGAGAAAAAACGTGAAGGTTCTAAAGGATATTTATAAGTGTAATCTGGATTTGTTGGGCTATATGCAGTACCATTATGATATGAATAAACTCCAGGACTCTCCGTTTCTGGATCAATAATAAAAACTTCAGAAAACATAGGTTCTCTATCTCTACCATTATTAAATATCATAATTTTATTTTCATCAATAAGTCCATGTTCAATAACATAAGGAGAATGCTGTCCGTAAAGTTTTCTGTCAGATTCAGTGCCTTGATCATACGATTGTGGATTTCCCCATCGGTAGAGAAAGTCACCACCTTTATTATAAGTTCCACCGTTGTCAGAAGCAGATTCTGCAGTTGTTGTAGAATGGTCTATAATATAAATTTCACTTAAGTTTCTAGAGCTTATTACAATTTGATTTAAAACTGGGTTAAAGAAAATTGAGTTAAAGTGAAGCCAATTGGCTTTTCCAGAACCGTCATTTAAAAAGTTAATATTTAATTTTCCAGGACTTAAACTTACATTACCAAAATTATCTTTTGAAGCATCAAAATCTTGAACAAGGTGATCCTTAACATTCCATTCCCAAACTATGGTAGCATTGTTAGTACCAACGGGAGTTACTTCTATAATTTGTTCGTTGAATAATTCATTTTCAGTAATAAGAGCCGGATTTCGTCCTAGTTGTATAGCTTCAGAAGTCGACAATTTTGTAGCGGCAAGTATAAGAACGTTGCCGTTAGGCATAGGAAACACATCGTGATGTTGTCGCTTTGTTGGAGTGTCATAGTAGTATTGCCATGTAAGATTACCATCCCAATCAAAAATCTCTATGACTCCACCTTGCCCTCCAAAAGTAATGTCATTGCTTTCGGTTCTTCCTGCTCTTAAAATACTGCCATTTTCTAATAAATGTACAGCGTTACCAGGAGGAAAACCACTAGACCATTGATTAATGACTTCTCCACAATTATTAATAAGATAAGTTTCTGTGAATGCTGTAAACAATGTGAAACCTTCATAAACACCATCAGATATATCTGTTGTACCTATGGTGTTTTGAGAGTAAGTAATATTGATGGTAATTAATAATACATAAAGTAATTTTTTAAACATAACAATTTTCTCTTTTCTTAGCACGGTAAACTTACCGTATAAAATTGTTATTATTAAAAAGTAGCTGTTAAACTAATGTGAACTTTAGAATCTGATAATTTAAATTGTTGGTTTTCTGTCTTTCCGCTAGAGTAATTTAAACGGAAAAGTCCCGCATTAGTAAGTAAACCTAATCCAAAACCAAAACCATAGAGTTTTTCTTTAGTATTCGTAAGTTTATTTTCAAAATAGGCAGCATCTAAAACGGAATGTACATATATTGTAGAGCTTAATCGGTAGCGATATTCTGTGCTGAGTACACCGTATAAATTTGCCACTAAACTATTTTCTTCAAATCCTCGGATGGAGTTGATGCCGCCAAAACGAAACAGCTCATTGTCTAAATAATTATCCGATGTAAGCGTTGCTCCATTTAGTCTTGTGTAAATACTATTCTTATTATTAAGGTTGAAAATTTTATAAGTATCTAAAGTAAAAACATTTTGTTTTTCTTTTCCAACCTCATTAGTTCTGTTACCAAAACCAGAAGAAAAATCGAACCAAAAATTCACAGGAAATAAGGGGTCATAATACTGCGGTTTTGTGTAATTATAATGAAGCGTATAGTAATCGGATTTGTAATCGTTTAATATGTCAGTGTCATTTTCTAGTAGGTTGGTGGATGTAGTTGATGTAATGCCAATACCAATTTTTTGTTGTGCATTAACCTGGTAATTAATTTCAGCATATTGTTTAGCATTTAAAAACGTAGAATCCTTTCTAAAAAGATTAAGACCAACCTGAAGCCCAATAGGTGAACCAAATAAATATGGTAAATCGGCATCGACATTTATTGTTTGTTGATCTATTTCGTCGCTTTTATAGAAGAGACTTAAGGTTTCACCGTAATTAAGGTTGTTAATGAGTCGCAAATCTAAATACCCATCAAATTCAATTTTATTGGTGTTTTCATTCGTGCCAAAACCTAAAAAGCCATCAAAGTTGTTTGTCTTAATTTTTTCTACATATATATATAGTGTCGTTGAATCTTGAGTAAATAAGACTTCGGGTTCTTTTATCTTGGATGCAAAACGCAGTTCGTTTAATAATTCAATCTTTTGTTTAATAGCATTTAAGTTGAAAGATTTTCCAGTTTTTAACTTCATAAAATGCTTTAAATAAGACTTCGGAAACTTCTCGTAACCTTTAATTATGATATTGTCGATGCGTCTTTTTTGATTGGTTACAACTTCTAAATCTGCTGAAATTAATTCGGAAGAAGACTTTGAAATATTAATAAGTTGTAAAGTCGAAAACGGATCACCTTGTTCAGCAATTCTTGAGTTTAAGTTTTTTAAATAAGTTTCTAGCTCTATTATATTAAGCTCGAAGAAACCGTCCTCTGAATTATGATGGATAGACGACAATAATGCACTATTAAAAGTTGAATCATAATAGATTCTTATGTTATCTATTTTATTTCCTAATATTAGTTGAGCTTCAAAAAGTGTATCATTTTGTTTGGTAATGTTTTCAATAGAGGAATCAATAAAGCCTTGTTGTGTTAGTTTTTCTTTTAAAAGAATAATTTCTGTTTGTAAGCCATTATAATTAGTAAAGGTTTTTATATAACCTATAGAGTCAATAGTTTTAGTTGAAGTATCATTTTCTCCACTAATTTTTAAATTAATGGATTGTGCCTTGCCTTGATTTGACAAAATCAGTAGAAAAATAACAAAAATAATTCGGCTGTAAAAGGGCATGTAAACTATATAATAGATGTCTTATGGTAACGTAAAAATAAGTGATAATGTATAGTGATGAAATTAAAGTTTATAATTCTTTTAAAAATTAATTCCCAAGTATTTGAATTATAGATATAAATTACTACATTTGCACCCCTCAAAAGTGAGGATTAATAAATTTTTATATAGAAATATATGCCAACAATTTCACAATTAGTACGAAAAGGAAGAGCCAAAATAACCAAGAAGAGTAAATCGGCTGCTTTAGATTCGTGTCCTCAAAGACGTGGTGTATGTACTCGTGTTTATACAACGACACCTAAAAAACCTAACTCAGCAATGCGTAAGGTAGCAAGGGTTCGTTTAACAAACGGAAACGAAGTAAATGCATACATTGGTGGAGAAGGTCACAATTTACAAGAGCACTCGATAGTATTGGTTAGAGGTGGAAGGGTAAAAGATTTGCCAGGAGTTAGATATCACATCGTTCGTGGTGCTTTAGATACAGCAGGTGTATCAGGAAGAACACAACGTAGATCTAAGTATGGTGCAAAACGCCCTAAGAAGTAAAATTAAAGTTAGAGGTTGAGAGCTTGAAGATTTAATTCTGATAGTAAAAGACTAAAGACTAAAAAACTCAAAAAGAAGACATGAGAAAAAGAGCAGCAAAAAAGAGACCGCTTTTACCAGATCCAAGGTTTAATGATCAGTTAGTGACACGTTTTGTTAACATGATGATGTGGGATGGTAAGAAGTCTGTAGCTTTTAAAGTATTCTATGATGCAATTGATATTGTTGAAGAGAAAAAAAATGATGACGAAAAAACAGCTTTAGAAATTTGGAAAGAAGCTTTATCTAACGTAATGCCTCACGTAGAAGTGCGTAGTCGTCGTGTTGGTGGTGCTACATTCCAGATTCCAATGCAGATTCGTCCAGACCGTAAGGTTTCAACTGCGATGAAATGGTTAATTAGCTTTTCACGTAAAAGAAACGAAAAATCTATGGCGCAACGTTTAGCGGCAGAAGTTTTAGCAGCAGCTAAAGAAGAAGGAGCAGCAGTTAAGAAAAGAACTGATACTCATAAGATGGCAGAAGCAAATAAAGCATTCTCACACTTTAGATTTTAAGAAATGGCAAGAGATTTAAAATTAACAAGAAATATAGGAATTGCTGCTCACATTGATGCTGGTAAAACAACAACAACAGAGCGTATTCTTTTTTATACAGGAGTTTCGCACAAAATTGGAGAAGTACATGATGGTGCTTCTACAATGGACTGGATGGAGCAAGAAGCAGAAAGAGGTATTACAATTACTTCTGCTGCAACTACTTGTGACTGGACATTTCCTAAAGAAAATGGTGAGCCAACGGCTGAAGCTCAAGATTACCATTTTAACATTATTGATACACCTGGTCACGTAGATTTTACGGTTGAAGTAAACCGTTCGTTACGTGTGTTGGATGGTTTGGTATTCTTATTTAGTGCAGTTGATGGTGTTGAGCCACAATCTGAAACTAACTGGAGACTAGCAGATAACTATAAAGTTCCAAGAATTGGTTTCGTTAACAAAATGGACCGTCAAGGATCTGACTTTTTAGGAGTTTGTCAGCAAGTAAAAGATATGTTGAAGTCTAACGCAGTGCCAATTGTTTTAAACATTGGTGATGAAGATGATTTTAAAGGTATTGTAGATTTAGTTAAAAACAGAGCTATTGTATGGCATGATGATAATTTCGGATCTACATTCGATGTTGTGCCAATTCCTGAAGACATGAAAGATGAAGTACGTAAGTATCGTGCTTTATTAATTGAAGAGGTAGCTGGCTATGATGAGAACTTATTAGAGAAATTCATGGAAGATGAAGACTCTATTACAGAAGACGAGGTGCACGCTGCACTTAGAGCTGCTGTAATGGATATGGCTATCATTCCTATGGTTTGTGGTTCTTCATTTAAAAATAAGGGTGTTCAATTCTTATTAGATGCTGTTTGTCGTTACTTGCCTTCACCAATGGATAAAGAAGGTGTAGTTGGTGTTAATCCTGACACAGAGAAAGAAGAAATTCGTAAGCCAAGTGTAAAAGAACCATTTGCAGCTTTAGCATTTAAAATTGCAACTGATCCTTTCGTAGGTCGTTTAGCCTTTTTTAGAGCGTATTCTGGTCGTTTAGATGCAGGTTCTTACGTTTTAAATAACCGTTCAGGTAAAAAAGAGCGTATTTCTCGTATTTATCAAATGCATGCTAATAAGCAAAATGCAATTGATTATATAGAAGCGGGAGATATTGGAGCTGCTGTTGGATTTAAATCTATTAAAACAGGAGATACACTTACAGATGAAAAACATCCTATTGTTTTAGAATCTATGGACTTCCCTGATCCAGTAATTGGTATTGCGGTTGAACCTAAGACTAAAGCAGATGTTGATAAATTGGGTATGGGCTTAGCTAAATTAGCTGAGGAAGATCCTACATTTACAGTGAGAAGTGACGAAGCTTCAGGACAGACAATTATTTCTGGAATGGGTGAATTACACTTAGATATTATTGTAGATCGTTTAAGAAGAGAATTTAAAGTTGAGGTTAACCAAGGTCAGCCACAAGTTGAATATAAAGAAGCTATTACACAATCTGCGGATCATAGAGAAGTTTATAAGAAACAATCTGGTGGTCGTGGTAAGTTTGCTGATATCGTGTTTACGATTGAGCCAGCGGACGAAGGTGTTGTAGGATTACAGTTTGAATCTGTAATTAAAGGTGGTAACGTTCCTAAAGAATTTATACCTTCAATTGAAAAAGGATTCAAAATGGCAATGCAGAACGGACCATTAGCAGGTTTTGAAGTAGATGCAATGAAAGTAACATTGAGAGATGGATCTTATCATGATGTCGATTCAGATCAACTATCTTTCGAATTAGCAGCAAAATTAGGATTTAAAAATTCTGCAAGAGCAGCTAAGGCGGTTATAATGGAGCCAATCATGAAGCTTGAGGTGATTACACCAGAAGAAAACATGGGTGATATTGTTGGTGATTTAAACAGAAGAAGAGGTCAAATGAGTAGTATGGGTGACAGAGCTGGTGCAAAAACTGTAAAAGCTACTGTGCCATTATCTGAAATGTTTGGTTATGTAACTACATTAAGAACATTATCTTCAGGTAGAGCAACATCTACAATGGAATTTTCACACTATGCAGAAACACCTAAAAATGTTTCAGAAGAAGTAATTGCAGCAGCTAAAGGCGTTGAATCGTAAATCTTAATAAAATGAGTCAAAAAATCAGAATAAAATTAAAATCTTACGATCACAACTTAGTGGACAAGTCTGCTGATAAGATTGTAAAAACAGTAAAAAGTACAGGTGCAGTAGTAACAGGACCAATTCCATTACCAACTCACAAAAAGATTTTCACTGTATTACGTTCACCACACGTAAATAAGAAGTCTAGAGAACAATTTCAATTAAGCTCTTACAAGCGTTTATTAGATATTTACTCTTCATCTTCTAAAACAATTGATGCTTTAATGAAACTTGAATTACCAAGTGGAGTAGAAGTTGAGATCAAAGTGTAATTACACAGTAACATGTCCTAAGCTGCGAGCGAAGGAAAAACGGTAAAATACAATTCAAGGCTGAAACGTATTTTCGGCCTTGAGTTTTATATATGGTAAAGACAACTTGTGTTGTCATTACAAAATTTAATTAATAATAAATAAATAATAATTATGTCTGGGTTAATTGGAAAAAAAATCGGTATGACCAGCATTTTCGATGAAAATGGGAAGAACATTCCTTGTACAGTAATCGAAGCTGGACCATGTATCGTTACCCAAGTCAGAACTGAAGAAGTGGATGGTTATTCTGCACTTCAATTAGGTTTCGATGACGCGACAGAAAAAAGCGCTACTAAAGCAGACTTAGGTCATGCTAAAAAAGCGGGTACTTCTGTAAAACGCAAAGTTGTTGAATTCAAAGGTTTTGATTCGGAGTACAAATTAGGTGATTCTATCACTGTAGAACAATTTATTGAAGGTGAATTTGTGGATGTTGCAGGTACTTCTAAAGGTAAAGGTTTTCAAGGTGTAGTAAAGCGTCACGGATTCGGTGGTGTAGGTCAAGCAACGCATGGTCAACATAACCGTTTAAGAGCTCCTGGTTCTATTGGTGCAGCTTCTTATCCTGCGAGAGTATTCAAAGGAATGAAGATGGCCGGAAGAATGGGTGGAGACACAGTTAAAGTTCAAAATTTAAGAGTTTACAAAGTAGTTCCAGAAAAGAACTTGCTAGTGGTAAAAGGATGTGTTCCTGGTCACAAGAATTCTTATGTAATCATTGAGAAATAATGAAGATAGCAGTTTTAGATATAAACGGAAAAGATACGGGTAGACAAGCAGAGCTTTCTAAAGACGTATTCGCTATAGAGCCTAATAATCACGCTGTCTATTTAGATGTTAAGCAATACTTAGCAAATCAAAGACAAGGGACGCATAAGGCAAAAGAAAGAGCAGATATCTCTGGTAGTACACGTAAGATAAAGAAACAGAAAGGTACTGGTACTGCAAGAGCAGGTAGTATTAAGTCTGGTGTATTTAGAGGTGGTGGTCGTATGTTTGGTCCTAGACCAAGAAATTATGGTTTTAAATTAAATAAAAACCTTAAGCGATTAGCACGTAGATCTGCATTAAGTATTAAAGCAAATGATAAGTCAATTTTAGTAATGGAAGACTTCAATTTTGAAGCCCCTAAGACTAAAAATTTCTTGAATGTTTTAAAGGCTTTAGAGGTTGAAAACAAAAAATCTCTTATTGTGTTGGGTGGTACAAATAATAATGTATATTTGTCCTCACGCAATTTTAAAGGTTCTGAAGTTATAACTGCTTCGGAATTAAGTACTTATAAGATTATGAATGCTAATAAAGTGATTCTAATTGAAAGTGCATTAGAAGGAATTGAATCGAATTTAAGTAAATAGAACAGATGAGTATCTTAAAAAAACCTATAATCACAGAAAAGGCGACCATGCAAAGTGAGTCGTTAAATGCTTTTGCATTTGAAGTGAATCCTAAGGCGAACAAGGTAGAAATCAAAAAAGCGGTGGAAGCTGCTTATGGAGTTTCTGTTGAAAAAGTTCGTACAATAAATGTCCGTCCAGATCGTAAGACCAAGTTTACAAAAACTGGTGTTCAACATGGTAAAACAAATGCTATTAAAAAAGCAATTGTACAACTGGCGGAAGGTGAAACAATAGATTTATACACTAACATGTAATTTTAGACATTAATGTCAGTAAGAAAATTAAAACCGATCACATCAGGTCAGCGATTTAGAGTAGTAAATGGATTCGATGCCATTACTACTGATAAGCCGGAGAAAAGCTTGCTTGCTCCGAAAAAGAGATCTGGTGGTAGAAACAATCGAGGAAAAATGACAATTCGCCAAGTAGGTGGAGGTCATAAGAAGAGGTATCGTATTATCGATTTCAAACGTAACAAAGCTGGTGTACCTGGTGAAGTTAAGTCAATTGAATACGATCCAAACAGAACAGCATTTATTGCGCTATTAAACTACCAAGATGGTGAGAAACGTTACGTTATCGCTCAAAATGGTTTACAAGTAGGGCAAAATATAGTGTCTGGTGAAACAGGTATCGCTCCAGAAATTGGAAATGCAATGCCTTTAAGTGAAATACCATTAGGAACAATTATTTCTTGTATTGAGTTACGTCCTGGTCAAGGTGCTGTAATGGCTCGTAGTGCTGGTGCATTTGCTCAATTAATGGCAAGAGGTGATAAATTTGCTACAGTAAAATTACCGTCTGGTGAAACTAGAATGATTCTAGTAACTTGTATGGCAACTATTGGTGCGATTTCGAATTCAGATCATCAATTATTAGTATCTGGTAAAGCAGGTAGAAGTAGATGGTTAGGTAGACGTCCAAGAGTAAGACCAGTAGTGATGAACCCAGTCGATCACCCAATGGGTGGTGGTGAAGGTAAATCTTCAGGTGGTCATCCAAGAAATAGAAACGGTGTTCCTGCTAAAGGATTTAGAACACGTTCTAAGACTAAGTCGAGTAATAAGTATATTGTAGAACGTAGAAAGAAATAATTAAGATAGTATGGCACGTTCATTAAAAAAAGGACCTTATATCCACTATAAATTAGATAAGAAAGTTGCAGAAAATGTAGCTTCAAACAAAAAGACGGTGATCAAAACTTGGTCTAGAGCTTCAATGATTTCTCCGGATTTCGTTGGGCAAACTATAGCAGTTCACAATGGTCGTCAATTTGTTCCAGTATTTGTTACTGAAAATATGGTAGGTCATAAATTAGGAGAATTTTCACCAACACGATCTTTTAGAGGTCATGCAGGTGCTAAGAATAAAGGTAAAAAATAAGAATCATGGGAAGTCGTAAAAAACAAATGGCGGAAGCTATTAAAGCCGAGAAAAAGCAGGTTGCTTTTGCAAAGCTAAATAACTGTCCTACATCTCCAAGAAAAATGCGTTTAGTTGCGGATTTGGTTAGAGGTCAAAAGGCAGAGAAAGCTCTTCAGATTCTTAGATTTAGTCAAAAAGAAGCGTCTCGTCGTTTAGAGAAACTTGTAATGTCTGCAATTGCAAACTGGCAAGCTAAAAACGAAGATGCTGATGTTGAAGAGGCTAAATTGTTTATCAAAGAAATTAGAGTAGATGGTGGTTCTATGTTAAAGAGATTGCGTCCAGCACCTCAAGGTAGAGCACACAGAATTAGAAAAAGATCTAACCACGTAACTGTGGTAGTAGATGCAATCAACAAAACACAAAGCTAAGATAGAGATATGGGACAAAAGACAAATCCAATCGGAAATCGCTTAGGAATTATCAGAGGATGGGAATCTAACTGGTACGGAGGAAACGATTATGGTGATAAACTTGCCGAAGACGATAAGATTAGAAAGTATATTCATGCTCGTCTATCTAAAGCTAGTGTAAGTAGAGTAATTATTGAGCGTACGCTTAAACTTGTAACCGTTACTATAACTACTGCTAGACCTGGTATTATTATCGGGAAAGGTGGCCAAGAAGTAGATAAGTTAAAAGAAGAGCTTAAGAAAATTACTGGCAAAGAAGTTCAATTGAACATCTTTGAAATTAAGAGACCTGAACTAGATGCATTTTTAGTAGCAGCAAGTGTTGCTCGTCAAATTGAAAGCCGAATTTCATACAGACGTGCAATAAAAATGGCTATTGCCGCTGCCATCCGTATGAATGCTGAGGGAATTAAAATTCAGATTAGTGGTCGTTTAAATGGTGCTGAAATGGCACGATCAGAACACTATAAAGAAGGACGTATTCCTTTGTCTACTTTTAGAGCAGATATTGATTATGCTTTAGTAGAAGCACATACTACTTATGGTAGATTGGGCATCAAAGTTTGGATAATGAAAGGCGAAGTATATGGTAAAAGAGAACTTTCTCCATTAGTCGGTTTATCTAAACAACAAAAAGGTAAAGGTGGACGTGGTGGAAACAAGAACCAATCTCGTCGTAGAAAGTAATTTTTTAAAGAAAAGACAAAATGTTACAGCCTAAAAGAACAAAATTTCGTAAGCAGCAAAAAGGACGTATGAAAGGAAATGCGGGAAGAGGTCATTTGTTATCAAATGGTACTTTCGGTATTAAATCATTAGACTCGTCGTTTATTACTGCACGTCAAATAGAAGCAGCGCGTATTGCCGCTACTCGTTTTATGAAAAGAGAAGGATCGTTATGGATTAAGATATTTCCAGACAAGCCTATTACAAAGAAACCTCTTGAAGTACGTATGGGTAAAGGTAAAGGTGCCGTAGAATATTGGGCAGCAGTGGTGAAACCAGGACGTATGTTATTTGAAATAAGTGGAGTGCCATTAGAAACAGCTCAAGAAGCGCTTCGATTAGCAGCTCAGAAACTTCCTGTAAAAACTAAGTTTATCATAGCTAGAGATTACGAAGCTTAATATAAAGATATTATGAAGCAATCAGAAATTAAACAGCTTTCAATAGCTGAGTTACAAGAGAAACTTAGTGAATCTAAAAAGAGTTATAGTGACCTAAAAATGGCACATACTATTTCTCCATTAGATAACCCAATTCAGTTACGAGTTGCACGTCGCGCAGTAGCTAGAGTGGCAACAGAATTAACTAAAAGAGACGTACAATAATCGTATTCTGCTGAAAGATGGAAAAAAGAAACTTAAGAAAAGAACGTATAGGGATCGTAACGAGTAACAAAATGGAGAAATCTATTGTTGTGGCTGAAGTTAAGAAGGTAAAACACCCTATGTATGGAAAATTCGTGTTAAAGACAAAGAAATATGTCGCACACGATGAGACAAACGACTGCAACGAAGGAGATACAGTAAAGATCATGGAAACACGACCTTTAAGTAAATCTAAATGTTGGAGATTAGTAGAAATAATTGAAAGAGCGAAGTAATTATGTTACAACAAGAATCAAGATTAAAAGTAGCTGATAACACTGGTGCAAAGGAAGTATTAACTATCCGTGTATTAGGTGGGACTAAAAGAAGGTATGCTTCTGTAGGAGATAAAATTGTAGTATCTGTAAAAGATGCAACACCAAACGGTGCCATTAAAAAAGGTGCAGTTTCTACAGCAGTAGTTGTACGTACAGCTAAAGAAGTAAGACGTCCAGATGGATCTTACATTAGATTTGACGATAATGCATGTGTACTTTTAAATCCTCAAGGGGAGATGAGAGGAACTCGTGTTTTCGGTCCTGTAGCAAGAGAACTTCGTGATAAACAATTCATGAAAATAGTATCATTAGCACCAGAAGTGCTTTAATTGATAAATAAAATGACAAAGCTTAAAATAAAATCAGGAGATACAGTAAAAGTTATTGCTGGTGATCACAAAGGATCAGAAGGTAAAGTGCTTAAAGTATTAATAGATAAGAACAAAGCCATCGTAGAAGGAGTGAACATGGTTAAGAAACATACTAAACCAAGTGCACAAAGTCCTCAAGGTGGAATTGTAGAGAAAGAAGCATCTATTCATATTTCAAACTTATCGTTGTTAACTTCAAAAGGAGAAACAACAAGAGTGGGTTATAAAATGGATGGAGATAATAAAGTGAGATTTTCTAAAAAATCTAATGAAGTAATTTAATTATGGCTTACGTTGCAAGATTAAAACAAGAGTATAAGGACAAAATTGTTTCTGCTCTTACGGAAGAATTTGGATATAAAAATGTAATGCAAGTACCTAAACTTACTAAGATAGTAATATCTAAAGGTGTTGGTGCTGCTGTTGCGGATAAGAAATTAATCGATCACGCAGTAGAAGAACTTACAAAAATATCTGGACAGAAAGCTATACACACAATGTCTAAGAAGGATGTTGCTTCTTTTAAGTTACGTAAAGGGATGCCAATTGGTGCCAAAGTAACTTTAAGAGGAGAACAAATGTATGAATTCTTAGATCGTTTGGTGACTTCAGCTTTACCACGTGTTAGAGATTTTAACGGTATTAAAGCTACAGGTTTTGATGGACGTGGAAATTATAACTTAGGTGTTACAGAACAAATTATATTCCCAGAAATAGATATTGACAAAGTCAATAAAATTTCAGGAATGGATATTACATTTGTGACTTCTGCTGAAACCGATAAGGAAGCAAAGTCATTATTAACAGAACTAGGATTACCTTTTAAAAAGAATTAAATTATGGCTAAAGAATCAATGAAAGCCCGTGAGGTTAAGCGTTCTAAAACGGTAGCTAAATATGCAGAAAAACGTAAAGCTTTGAAAGAAGCTGGCGATTATGAAGCATTACAAAAGTTACCAAAAAATGCTTCTCCAATACGTCAGCACAACCGTTGTAAACTTACAGGAAGACCTAAAGGTTACATGAGACAATTTGGTATTTCTCGTGTAATGTTCAGAGAAATGGCTAACCAAGGTTTAATTCCTGGTGTCAGAAAAGCAAGTTGGTAAAATTATAAATTGGTTTCAGGTTTAGCAATAGTGCTGAAAACCGCTACCGCAAATTAATACATATGAACACAGATCCAATAGCGGATTATTTAACGCGAGTTAGAAACGCAGTTAAGGCAAATCACAGAGTGGTTGAGATTCCTGCATCTAACTTAAAAAAAGAAATAACTAAGATTTTATTCGATCAAGGATTTATCTTAAGTTATAAATTTGACGATTCTTCAGTACAAGGTACTATCAAAATTGCTTTGAAGTACAATAAAGACACTAAAGAATCTGTCATCAAAAAAATTCAAAGAATTAGTAAACCAGGTTTACGTAAATATGCTTCTTCTAACGAGATGCCAAGAATCCTTAATGGATTAGGTATTGCAATCGTTTCTACGTCTCACGGTGTGATGACAGGTAAACAAGCGCAGAGAGAAAATGTTGGTGGAGAAGTTTTATGTTACGTATACTAAAAACAGGAAATTATGTCAAGAATAGGTAAAAACCCAATAACAGTTCCTGAAGGTGTAACAGTTGAGATTAAGGATAACGTAATTACTGCAAAAGGTAAATTAGGTGAGTTAACTCAAGAATATTCGGAAATTGAAATTAAATTAGAAGATGGTACTATTACATTAGAGCGTACTTCTGATAAAAAAGATTTAAGAGCAAAACATGGTCTTTATAGAGCATTAATTGCTAATATGATAGAAGGTGTATCTAAAGGTTGGACCAAAGAACTAGAGTTAGTTGGTGTAGGATATAGAGCATCTAATCAAGGGCAGAAATTAGATTTAGCCGTAGGATTTTCTCATAATATCGTTTTGGACATTGCTCCAGAAGTAACAGTAGAGACAATCTCAGAAAAAGGTAAAAATCCAAGAGTTAAATTAACGTCTTTTGACAAACAATTAGTAGGCCAAGTTGCTGCAAAGATTCGTGGTTTTAGAAGACCTGAACCTTACAAAGGAAAAGGTATTAAGTTTGTTGGTGAAGAAATTAGAAGAAAAGCAGGTAAATCAGCTTAATAATTAAGTTATGGCATTGACAAAGAACGAAAGAAGAATAAGAATAAAAAACAGAATCCGTAAGGTAGTGTCTGGTACGGCAACGAAACCAAGATTAGCTGTTTTTAGAAGTAATAAAGAAATTTATGCTCAGATCGTAGATGATGTAACTGGTAAAACTTTAGCTGCTGCATCTTCAAGAGATAAGGACATTGTAAAGTCTAAAGGAAACAAGACAGAAGTTGCTACATTAGTAGGTAAGTCTGTTGGTGAAAAAGCTATGAAGGCTGGTGTTGAAACTATTTCTTTTGATAGAGGTGGTTACTTATATCATGGAAGAGTAAAATCATTAGCAGAAGGTGCTAGAGAAGCAGGACTTAAATTTTAAGACATTATGTATCAAAAATATAAAAACGCAGAGCTTGTTAAACCAAGCGGATTAGAATTAAAAGATCGCTTAGTTGGCGTTCAGCGTGTAACTAAAGTAACAAAAGGTGGTAGAGCATTTGGTTTTTCTGCAATTGTTGTTGTAGGTGACGAAACAAATGTTGTAGGACAAGGTTTAGGAAAATCTAAAGATGTAGCTACTGCAATTGCAAAAGCTATAGAAGATGCTAAGAAAAACTTAGTAAGAATTCCTATTCTTAAAGGTACAATTCCACACGAACAAAAAGGTAAGTATGGTGGTGCTAGAGTTAACATTATTCCAGCTGCACCTGGTACAG
Source organism: Winogradskyella helgolandensis (assembly GCF_013404085.1). Taxonomy (NCBI): domain Bacteria; kingdom Pseudomonadati; phylum Bacteroidota; class Flavobacteriia; order Flavobacteriales; family Flavobacteriaceae; genus Winogradskyella; species Winogradskyella helgolandensis. The sequence goes on from NZ_JABFHO010000001.1 coordinate 1,892,696, forward strand.
GTGTAATTGCAGGTGGTGCGGTAAGAATTGTTCTTGAAGCAGTAGGTGTACACGATGTATTATCTAAGTCACAAGGATCTTCTAACCCTCATAATGTAGTTAAGGCAACTTTTGATGCTTTATTACAGTTAAGAGATGCTAAGTCTGTAGCTAAAGAGCGTGGAATTTCACTTGAAAAAGTATTTAACGGATAATCAAGGACAAGATGGCAAAGATTAAAGTAACTAAAGTAAAAAGTGCAATCAATCGTACTAAAAGACAAAAGCTAACATTAGAAGCTTTAGGTTTAAATAAGATTGGTCAAGTAAAAGAGCACGAAGCTACATCAAGTATTCTTGGTATGGTTAGGAAAGTTGAACACTTAGTTTCTGTAGAAGAAGCTTAATAATATAACTTAACAATGGATTTAAGTAATTTAAAACCTGCAGAAGGTTCAGTAAAAAATCAAGGAAAGCGTATTGGACGTGGACAAGGTTCTGGTAAAGGTGGTACTGCAACTCGTGGTCACAAAGGAGCAAAGTCGCGTTCAGGTTATTCTAAGAAATTAGGATTTGAAGGTGGTCAAATGCCATTACAAAGACGTGTTCCTAAATTTGGATTTACAAATATTAACAGAGTAGAATATCAAGGTATTAACTTAGATACTTTACAGAAGTTAGTAGATGAAAAAGTAATTAAGGATAGTGTTGATTTTGAAACTCTATTATCTTTAGGATTAGCTGGTAAAAACGAGCTTGTAAAAATCTTAGGTAGAGGCGAGTTAAAATCAAAATTAACAGTAACTGCTCATAAATTTACTGCTACGGCAAAAGCTGCTATTGAAGCTGCTGGTGGTGAAGCTGTAACTTTATAAGATTATAGGATGAAAATAATAGAAACATTAAAAAACGTTTGGAAAATCACAGAGCTTAAGGATAGGATTATCTTAACTTTAGGTTTGTTATTAGTGTATCGTTTTGGTGCTCAGGTAGTATTGCCTGGTATTAATATTGATTCATTAGGTGGTTTACAAGCTGGTATGGATGGTGGTATATTAGGATTGTTAAATGCATTTACAGGTGGAGCTTTTGCTAACGCCTCAGTATTTGCATTAGGTATTATGCCTTACATTTCTGCTTCCATTGTTGTTCAATTAATGGGTATTGCGATTCCTTACTTACAGAAACTTCAGAAAGAAGGAGCTAGTGGTCAGAAGAAAATCACTCAAATTACACGTTGGTTAACTATCGGTATTTGTTTGGTACAAGCACCTGGTTATTTGGCTAGTATTCCTAGTTTATCTGGTTCATCTTCTATGAGTGCTATGTTAGTTCCTGGTTTTAGTGAAAATATATTCTATTTCTCTTCAGTAGTTATTTTAGTAACAGGTTGTGTATTCGCAATGTGGTTAGGTGAAAAAATTACAGATAAAGGGATTGGTAATGGTATTTCATTATTAATTATGGTTGGTATCATCGCTACTTTGCCACAAGCATTTATTCAAAATGCAGCTTCTAGATTAGAAGGTAATGGTGGATTTATGATGATATTAATAGAAATGGTAATATGGTTCTTAATTATATTAGCATCTGTATTCTTAGTAATGGCGGTTAGAAAGATTGCCGTTCAGTATGCACGAAGAACTGCATCTGGTGGTTACGAAAAGAATGTATTCGGTTCACGTCAGTTTTTACCATTGAAGCTTAACGCATCTGGTGTAATGCCAATTATCTTTGCACAAGCAATTATGTTTGTTCCTAGTTTAATAGGTGGTTCTGCTTGGTTAAAAGATACTAACGCAGGAGTTTGGATGCAATCTAACTTCGCTGACATGTTTGGATTTTGGTACAATTTAATGTTTGCTTTATTAATCATAATATTTACATATTTTTATACGGCTATTACAGTACCAACAAACAAAATGGCTGATGATTTAAAACGTAGCGGTGGATTTATTCCAGGTATACGTCCAGGATCAGAAACCTCTGAATATTTAGACAAAATTATGTCACAGATAACCTTACCAGGTTCTATATTTCTAGCGTTAGTTGCTGTTTTTCCAGCATTTGTTATGAATTTAATGAGCGTGCAAGCTGGTTGGGCATTGTTCTTTGGTGGTACATCACTATTAATTATGGTTGGTGTTGCTATTGATACAATGCAACAGATTAATTCTTATTTATTAAATAAGCATTATGATGGCTTGATGAAAACAGGTAAGAACAGAAAAGCAGTGGCGCAATAAGATTTAATTATGGCAAAACAAGCAGCAATAGAACAAGACGGAACAATTATAGAAGCATTATCAAATGCTATGTTTCGTGTTGAATTAGAAAATGGTCATATAGTGACTGCACATATCTCTGGTAAGATGCGTATGCATTACATTAAGTTGTTACCTGGAGATAAAGTGAAATTAGAAATGAGTCCTTACGATTTAACGAAGGCTCGCATAACATATAGATACTAATACGATGAAAGTTAGAGCATCAGTAAAGAAAAGAAGCGCAGACTGTAAGTTGGTGCGCAGAAAAGGTAGACTTTACGTCATTAACAAAAAGAATCCTAGATTCAAACAAAGACAAGGGTAATTATGGCAAGAATTGCAGGTGTAGACATACCAAAACAGAAAAGAGGAGTTATCTCTTTAACTTATATCTACGGAGTAGGTAGAAGTAGATCTCAAGAAATTTTAGCAGCTGCTAAAGTTGATGAGAACACAAAAGTACAAGATTGGACTGACGACGAAATTGGAGCAATCCGTGAAGCTGTTGGAACTTTTAAAATTGAAGGTGAATTACGTTCTGAAACACAAATGAACATTAAGCGATTAATGGATATTGGATGTTACAGAGGTATTCGTCATAGAGTTGGACTTCCATTAAGAGGTCAACGTACTAAGAATAACTCACGTACTAGAAAAGGAAGACGTAAAACAGTTGCTAACAAGAAGAAAGTAACTAAGTAATAAATAGTCTTTAGTCTATTAGACGTTGGAAAGAATCTGTTTGAAATTTAACGGTTTAGGATTCTAGCGACTATAAACTAATACTAAAAGCTAAAATATAAAATGGCAAAGGCAAGTATAAAAAAACGTAAAGTTATAGTTGATGCAATAGGAGAAGCACATATCACAGCTTCTTTTAACAACATTATTATCTCTTTAACAAACAAAAAAGGTGACGTTATTTCTTGGTCATCAGCTGGTAAAATGGGCTTTAGAGGTTCTAAAAAGAACACTCCATACGCTGCTCAATTAGCTGCAGAAGATGCTTCGGCAGTAGCTAAAGAAGCTGGTTTAAAGAAAGTGAAAGTATACGTTAAAGGACCTGGTAACGGTAGAGAATCTGCAATCAGATCTATACATAATGCAGGTATTGAAGTTTCAGAAATTATTGATGTAACTCCATTACCACATAACGGTTGTCGTCCACCAAAAAGACGTAGAGTTTAAGTTCTGCTGAACGAGCTTCAGTATCTGAATTCTATTCGGATATCTAACTAATTTTAGTTAGAAAAACTCACGCGAATTTTTTAATAAACTAATATCTCACAATTTTGTGCTGATATTAGTTTATTTTGTATAAATTTGCAAACTGAAAAATTATTAACAAGTATCAACAAGAGATCAACGATTTTTGAAGGATAAGATTAAGACCTTAATTCATTTATCACTCTTAAAAAACAATTTAAAATGGCAAGATATACTGGTCCTAAAACTAAAATAGCCCGTAAATTCGGACAAGCTATCTTCGGAGACGACAAAGCCTTCGAAAAAAGAAATTATCCTCCAGGACAACACGGAAACAACCGTCGTCGTGGTAAAAAATCTGAATACTCAATTCAGTTAATGGAGAAGCAAAAAGCTAAATATACTTATGGTATTTTAGAAAAGCAATTCAGAAACATGTTTAAAAGAGCAACTTCTGCTAAAGGAATTACAGGTGAAGTATTACTTCAATTTTGTGAGTCTCGTTTAGACAACGTTGTATTTAGAATGGGTATCTCTCCTTCAAGAAGTGGAGCTAGACAATTAGTATCTCACAGACATATTACAGTAAATGGTGAAAAGGTAAATATTCCTTCTTACCAATTAAAAGCTGGTGATGTTGTAGGTGTTAGAGAAAAATCTAAATCATTAGAAGCTATTCAAAGTTCATTATCTAATTCTAGTAATGTTTACGAATGGATTACATGGAATAATGGATCAATGGAAGGTACTTATGTTGCTGTTCCTGCTAGAATTCAGATTCCAGAACAAATCAACGAGCAATTAATCGTTGAACTTTACTCTAAATAATAAATTAATCATATTGGTATTTGGCCAAAGGGTTTATAGTCTTCTTCATACTTATAAACCGCGCAACTAAATAACAATTAAAACGAAGAACATATGGCAATATTAAATTTTCAGAAACCAGATAAAGTAATCATGATTGATTCTACTGATTTCGAAGGTAAATTTGAATTTAGACCTTTAGAACCAGGATACGGATTAACAGTTGGTAATGCTTTAAGAAGAGTTTTATTATCTTCTTTAGAAGGTTTTGCAATCACATCAGTGAGAATAGAAAGTGTAGATCACGAATTTTCTACTATCGCAGGTGTTGTAGAAGATGTTACTGAAATGATTTTGAACTTAAAGCAAGTTAACTTTAAGCGTCAAATTGATGAAGTTGATAACGAAACTGTTACAATTTCTATCTCAGGACAAAATCAAATTACAGCTGGTGATTTTCAGAAGTTTATTTCTGGATTCCAAGTATTAAATACGGATTTAGTAATCTGTAACTTAGATCCTAAAGTAAACATCAATATGGAATTGACTATTGAAAAAGGAAGAGGTTATGTTCCTGCAGAAGAAAATAAAAAAGCTTCAGCAGCAGTTGGTACTATCTTTACAGATTCAATTTTTACACCAATTCAGAATGTAAAATATGCTATCGAAAACTTCCGTGTTGAGCAAAAAACGGATTACGAAAAATTAGTTTTTGAAATCAGAACTGATGGATCAATCAATCCTAAAGATGCTTTAACAGAAGCTGCTAAAATATTAATTCACCACTTCATGTTATTCTCTGATGAGCGTATCACTTTAGAAGCTGATGAAATTGCACAGACTGAAACTTATGATGAAGAATCACTTCACATGAGACAACTATTGAAAACTAAATTAGTTGATATGGATCTTTCTGTACGTGCGCTTAATTGTTTAAAAGCTGCAGAAGTAGATACTTTAGGAGACTTAGTATCATTCAATAAAAACGATTTAATGAAATTCAGAAACTTCGGTAAGAAGTCTTTAACTGAGCTAGAAGAGCTAGTAAATGTTAAGGGTTTAAACTTCGGAATGGATTTAAGTAAATATAAATTAGATAAAGACTAAATATAGTATGCCATTCCTGTTTTTATGGGAATGGCATTCATATTTAAAATAATTATTATTAATCATATTTTGCTCCTCAAAAAAGAGTTTGGTAGCAAGATGATAAAACAAGAGTCATGAGACACGGAAAAAAATTCAACCACTTAGGTAGACAAACAGCACACAGAAAGTCAATGTTAGCAAATATGGCTTGTTCTTTAATAGAGCACAAGCGTATTAACACTACCGTTGCTAAAGCGAAAGCTTTAAAGCAGTTTGTAGAGCCTATGATTACAAAATCTAAAACAGATACAACACACAACAGACGTATTGTTATGGCTAAGCTAAGACAAACAGAAGTAGTTGCTGAATTGTTTAGAGATGTAGCACCAAAGATTGGTGATCGTCCAGGTGGTTATACACGTATCATTAAATTAGGAAACAGATTAGGTGATAATGCAGATATGGCAATGATAGAATTAGTTGATTACAACGAAATCTACAACGCTGACAAAGCACCTAAGAAAACAACTCGTAGAAGTAGAAGAGGAGGAAGTAAGGCTGCAGCTACTGCACCTGCTGCTACTGAAACTAAAGCTTCAAACGAAGAAGAAGAATAGTAAATATGCTAACGAAAGTTCGAGATGATTTTCAATTCAATGTGAATAAAAAATTTGCACTGGCTTTCGCATTACACAAATCTCGATTATCGAGTGTTAATAAGCATTAATAAATATAAAGGATAGACTGTTTCAGTTTATCCTTTTTTTTTGGATTTTTGCAAAGTAAAATAGAATGCTTTGGGCGTTACCCAACAAGTTTATAAAAAAAAAACTTATTCGGTCGCGCTTTCACTACTCGCTCTCTGCGAGGAGCTCAAACAAACCGTTCTAATACGAAGTATTCACGATTTCGAATATATAAAATGAAATTATGAGTAATCGCTAACGCAATCTTAGGTTGTAATTAGCCTAAAATAAAACGAGTAAAAACATCGATTTAATAGCACTAAACGACTCAACGCAACAACAATGAAATACAAACAAAGAAAAAAAGCCCTTATTCTTTTAGCAGACGGAACAATTTTTCATGGTAAATCTATAGGAAAAGAAGGTTCTGCTTTTGGTGAAGTTTGTTTTAATACTGGTACTACAGGTTATCAAGAAATCTTTACAGATCCTTCGTATTACGGACAATTAATGGTAACGACCAATGTACATATTGGTAATTACGGCACCAAAGAAGACGAAGTAGAATCTGATGATGTTAAAATAGCGGGTTTAATATGTAAAAACTTTAGCTTTAATTATTCTAGACCTGCAGCAGATGCGTCTTTAGAAGAATTCTTCGAAAAGAACAATACCTTAGCTATTGCAGATGTAGACACTAGAGCATTGGTAAGCTACATTAGAGATAATGGAGCTATGAATGCCGTAATTACAACTGAGGTTGATAATATTGAAGCGCTTAAAACACAATTAGCAGAATTCCCTTCAATGAAAGGTTTAGAATTGGCATCTAAAGTGTCAACCAAGGAGCCTTATTTTGTTGGTGATGAAAATGCGACTTATAAAATTGCAGCTTTAGATATTGGAATCAAGAAAAACATTCTTAGAAATTTAGCAAAGCGCGATGCTTACATTAAAGTTTTTCCATACAATGCAAAGTTTGAAGACTTAGAGGCATTCAATCCAGATGGGTATTTCTTATCTAATGGACCTGGTGATCCAGAGCCGTTATCAGATGCTATCAGTTTAGCTAAAGACATTATAGCGAAAAACAAACCATTATTCGGAATCTGTTTAGGGCATCAAGTGATTGCTTTGGCCAATGGAATTTCAACTTACAAAATGCATAACGGTCATAGAGGGATTAATCATCCGGTTAAAAATTTAATGACAGGTAAAGGAGAAATCACATCTCAAAATCATGGATTTGCTATTAACAGAGAAGAAACTGAAGCCAATGATAATGTAGAAATTACGCATGTTCATTTAAATGATCATACGGTTGCTGGGATAAAGATAAAAGATAAAAACTGTTTTTCAGTTCAGTACCACCCAGAAGCAAGTCCTGGACCAAATGATTCACTATATCTATTTGATCAATTTATAGAGAATATTAAAAATAAATAATACCAAAAACGCAATAAAACATCATTTTTATTGCGTTTTTTTAGTTACGAAATCATTATCGTAATCATTAATCATAAATATGATTTTTGTCAAGTTTTACGCCAGAGATTTTCGTAAATTTGGGTACCTAAAAAGGTTTACTAACCTTGTTAGCTTTAAAATAATAGATAACTTAAATTAAGAAATAATGAGCATTATTATCAATGTACACGCAAGACAAATTTTTGATTCCAGAGGAAATCCAACAGTAGAAGTTGATGTTACCACAGAAAACGGTATAATGGGAAGAGCAGCTGTGCCATCTGGTGCATCTACTGGAGAGCATGAAGCTGTTGAGTTAAGAGATGGAGGAGATACTTACATGGGTAAAGGTGTTTTAAAAGCTGTTGAAAATGTAAACTCTACAATTGCTCAAGAATTATTAGGAGTTTCTGTTTTCGAACAAAATGCTATTGATCAAATGATGATTGATTTAGATGGTACGCCAAACAAATCAAAATTAGGTGCTAATGCCATTTTAGGTGTGTCTTTAGCAGTTGCTAAAGCAGCAGCTAATGAATTAGGTATGCCATTATACAGATATGTTGGTGGAGTTTCAGCAAATACATTACCATTACCAATGATGAACATTATTAATGGTGGTTCTCATAGTGATGCGCCAATCGCGTTTCAAGAATTTATGATTATGCCTGTAAAAGCGAAGAACTTTACACATGCGATGCAAATGGGAACTGAGATTTTCCATAATCTTAAAAAAGTATTACACGATAGAGATTTAAGTACAGCAGTTGGTGATGAAGGTGGATTTGCACCTAACTTACCAGGAGGTACTGAAGATGCATTAGATACTATAGCAAAAGCAGTAGAAAATGCTGGATATAAATTTGGAGACGAAGTAAAAATCGCTTTAGATTGTGCAGCCGCAGAATTTTTTGTTGATGGTAAGTACGATTATAAGAAATTTGAAGGTGATTCTGGTGTTATCAGAACAAGTAAGGAACAAGCTGAATATTTAGCTGAATTAGCTGGTAAATATCCTATTATTTCTATTGAAGATGGTATGGATGAAAACGACTGGGAAGGTTTTAAATATTTAACTGAATTAATTGGAGATAAAGTGCAATTAGTTGGTGATGATTTATTTGTAACTAATGTAGAGCGTTTAGAAAGAGGTATTAAAGAAGGTATTGCTAATTCTATTTTAATTAAAGTAAACCAAATTGGTACATTAACTGAAACAATTGCAGCAGTAAACATGGCACACAATGCAGGTTACACTTCTGTAATGTCTCACAGATCTGGTGAAACAGAAGATAATACTATTGCCGATTTAGCTGTAGCATTAAACTGTGGACAGATTAAAACAGGTTCTGCGTCTCGTAGTGATCGTATGGCTAAGTACAACCAATTATTACGTATTGAAGAAGAATTAGGAAGCGTTGCTTATTTCCCTGGAGAAAATGCTTTTAAAGTGAAAGCATAAGTTTTCAAACTTAATATAAATACTAAACCATCTAAAATATTAAATTTTAGATGGTTTTTTTATGTTTTAAATGTCATAAGATTGCAACAGTTTTTTTATAACTATGTTGTCCTTTAATCTTCCAGAGAAGATGAAACATTTTTACAACAAGAAAACAGAATTAAAAAAATAAATCCGAGGTTCTGCCGAAATTATAACTGAAGATTTGAGATTGATAGAACGTTTCTTTTATCAGTTTAGAGAAGTTTTAAACCGAAATTAGTAGCTATTAGCTATATATAATTATCGCTTCTTTATATATCTTTCTGCTAGGTACAATTATTTCAACAGTTAGCTGCAATGGAGTCTTGACTTTTGGTTCTAAAAGCGCTGCGGTCTAAAATCTTTTTTCAATCAAACGTATAAACAATACCATTAGTCAACTCATATTGCGTCTTAGGAATACCGATAATAGGATCCGTATCAAAATTATAAGTGAATGACGTTTTAAATAATAGATTCTTTAAAACTTTAATACCGATTGATGTTTGATTAGAAATTCTAAAATCTGAAAATTGTTTTAGTAAAGGTTGGTAGTATGTTGTACTTACTAATGATATATTTTCTAAAGGATACAAGCTGCAAGAAAAGTAGACACTACCTCTAAAATCCCTTAAGATTTCTATATTTTGAACTGAAGATTCTTCGTGCTCAAACATTAAAAGTGTGCCTAAATAAAACCGATAATTATCATTTTTAGAGAGTTTAAATCGAGGACCAGAACCTACTAACCCTCTAAATTTGATATCTGAAATAGCATCATACTGACTTTGCGCAAAAATTTCAAGCTTTAAACGTTCGGTAATTTTTCTGTTATATCTAATATGCTGAATGCCTTTATTTACAAATGAATTGTCTTCAATCTGTTCAAGCTTTAAATCATTAATAAAAAGGTATAGGTTTTTATCTGTATTATATTGAAGTCTCAAATTGTTAGTGATTTTAAAAATGGACTGTGTGTTTTTAATAAGTCCAATATCTAAACTTGCTGATCCAGACCATTTTGATGTATCAGAAACACGTCTTAAAGATTCTACGTTCACAATTTGTGAGTGAATTTTATTAAATCCAATAAGCGATAAAAATAGAATTATAATAGAATGCTTCATAGTTTTAAATAAGGGCAAAAATACTAAACTCATTTTTTACTTTTTGGTTTTGTGAAATAGAAAAGGTCACTTGCTTGAACAACAATTTTTCAATTTTCAAACAAAAAAAAATGGAATTATATTGAATTGATAGAAATTGTTAAAACCATTATAAATCTGCTTTCTAAATCGTTTGATATTTCGTAAATTTACAATCCTTATAATTTATTAAAATCCGAAAAGAAAATATGTCAGATAAAGCTACATTAGAAATTAATGGTGAAAAATATGATTTACCTATCACTATTGGAACTGAAAAAGAAGTTGCGATAGATATTAAAAGTTTGAGAACTGCAACAAATGGTGTGATTACATTAGATCCTGGTTTTAAAAATACAGGAAGTTGTGAAAGTGCTATAACATTTCTAGATGGTGAAAAAGGCATATTAAGATATAGAGGTTACTCCATTGAAGAACTTGCCGAAAAAGCTGATTTTTTAGAGGTCGTTTTCTTACTAATATTTGGTGAATTACCAAATAAAAAGGAATTAGATAAGTTTCACGAAGATATTAAATCGCATTCGGTTGTAGATGATGATTTAAAAAAGATATTAGATGCTTTTCCTAAGTCAGCACATCCAATGGGTGTTTTATCTTCATTAACAAGTGCGCTTACGGCATTTTATCCATCTTCTGTAAATGTAGCATCAGAAGAAGCGATGTATAATTCTATTGTAACGATTTTAGGTAAATTCCCTGTTATTGTAGCTTGGACTATGCGTAAAAAACAAGGTTTACCATTAGAATATGGAGATGATAATTTGGGCTATGTTGAGAATATTCTTAAAATGATGTTTAAGAGTCCAAATAGTGAGTACAAACAAAATCCAATTCTTGTTAATGCTTTAGATAAACTTTTAATCTTACACGCAGATCATGAGCAAAATTGTTCTACATCTACTGTAAGAATTACAGGATCATCACATGCAGGACTTTTTGTGTCATTGGCTTCAGGTATTTCTGCACTTTGGGGACCATTGCATGGTGGTGCTAACCAAGCTGTTTTAGAAATGTTGGTGTCTATACAAAATGATGGTGGTGATACTAAAAAATATATGGCAAAAGCTAAGGATAAAAATGATCCTTTCCGTTTAATGGGCTTTGGTCATCGTGTTTATAAGAATTTTGATCCTAGAGCAAAGATTATAAAAGTTGCGGCAGACGAATTATTGGCAGACTTAGGAATTGATGATCCAATTTTAGAGATTGCAAAAGGATTAGAAAAAGAAGCTTTAGAGGATCCTTATTTTGTAGATAGAAAATTATATCCAAACGTTGATTTTTATTCAGGTATTATTTATAGAGCTATGGGAATTCCGGTAGAAATGTTTACCGTAATGTTTGCCTTAGGTCGATTACCTGGTTGGATAGCACAATGGAAAGAAATGAGACGAAATAATGAGCCAATCGGTCGTCCAAGACAGTTATATATTGGTGAAACATACAGACCTTTTAAAGCGATTGACAATAGATAAATATTTATTATAAATTTATAAAAGCTTCATACGTATTATGAAGCTTTTTTTTTAGTCTCAATTTAATAAAGCAGCCATTATAAAATCATAATATGGATGTTCTACGAGACGGTTAAATAAATAACTAATTTTAGCATATGAAGTTAAACATACAAAATGAAACATCCCGACTTAGAGCTGTTGTATTAGGTACAGCCGAAAGTGTGGGTTCTATTCCGTCAATTGACGAGGCTTATGATCCTAAATCTATACAGCATATAAAAGCAGGCACGTACCCTGTAGAAGATGATATGCAAAAGGAAATGGATGCTGTTGCTAAAGTATTTGAAAAATATGATGTAACGGTTTATAGACCAGAAGTAATAAAAGATTACAACCAAATATTCTCAAGAGATATCGCTTTTGTTATCGATGACAAATTTATTAAAGCAAATATATTGCCAGATCGTGAACGTGAGTACGAAGCCATTCATCATGTGATAGAGGAGATAGGTGAGGATAATATAATCATACTTCCAGAGGAATGCCATGTAGAAGGAGGTGATGTAATGCCTTGTAATGATTTTATATTTATCGGAACCTATTCTGGCGCAGATTATTCAGATTTTATTACAGCAAGAACAAATATGGATGCTGTAATTGCAATACAGGAATTATTTCCTCATAAAACAGTTAAGGCTTTTGAATTACGAAAGTCTAACATAGATCCAAAAGAAAACGCGCTTCATTTAGATTGCTGCTTTCAACCTATAGGAAAAGATAAAGCGATACTTCATAAAAATGGATTCTTAATTGAAAGGGAATATGAATGGTTATTGAATTTCTTCGGGAAAGAAAATGTGTTCGAAATTACAAAAGAGGAAATGTATAGTATGAATAGTAATGTGTTTTCGATTTCGGAAGATGTTATTATTTCTGAAAAAAACTTTACCCGACTAAATACTTGGTTGCGAGAAAATGGCTTTACCGTTGAAGAAGTTCCTTATGCAGAGATTGCGAAACAAGAAGGCTTACTGCGTTGTTCTACAATGCCTTTGATAAGGGATTAACTTATTTGTTACAATTATAAGAGTAAAATATTTAGAAATTACAGAGATTTACTATTTACAAAATATGTATTTTCGTACAGGATTATTTGTATTAAATTCAACAATTATTATTCTTCATTAACTACTTTTTATGAAATCCCTACGAATTGTTTTTCTATTCATTACATCTTCTGTATTTGCTCAAGTTAATTTTCAAGAAGGCTATTTTATTGATAATTCTAATACTAAAGTGGAGTGTTTTATAAAGAATTTAGACTGGAAAAGAAATCCACAAACAATTACTTATAGATTAACTAAAGATGCATCCGAAGAAACGCTTTCCTCAAGTCAGTTAAAAGAATTTAGGATCTATGAAACGGATAATTTTTATAGAAGATATACTATAAACAAAGAATTGGTTGGGCTGTTTATAGAAGAAATGCAACTTAGCACTAACTTTGTTTTACTCAAAGTCTTAGTTGATGGTCAGTTTAATTTATACGAGCTTCATACTAATAGTAATTATTATTTCTTTTATAAAAAGAAAGCTGAGTTAGTTTTATTGGACTATAAAAAAACGGTTGACAAAAACAATACAATAAGAGAGAGCTCAAAGTTTAAGAAACAACTTTATGATAATTTTAAGTGTGATGATTTTAAATTAAAAGATTACTCTAATCTAAGATATAATAGTACTAATTTATCAGACTTTTTTTCTGAATTTAATGAGTGTTATGGAGGAGAGTATGTCAACCTGCAGAATCAAAGAACAAAGGCTAAAGTGAGTTTTAAAGTTAGAGGGGGCTTAAACTTAATCTCTAGTCAAACTAATAAAAATTCTTATATTCTTTCATATACCATTCCACCATGGTCTGCTAATCCTATAAGCCAAGATGTTTCTAAGTCTTTTACAGGTGTTGAAAAATATGATTCAAGCAATAATTTTTCTTTAGGGATTGAATTAGAAGTTCGCTTACCCTTTGTTCAAAACAAATGGAGTGTATTTGCTGCACCAAACTATCAAAATGTATCTGAAACGTATGGAAGTGCTAGTTTTTCAGAAACAAATATTGCTGATTTTAAGATTACATCTAATCTATCATATTCTTTTATTCAAATACCAATAGGATTAAGACGCTACTTTTATGTAAACGATAGGTTAGAAATATACGCGAATATTGCCTATATACAAAATTTAGTTTTAAGCTCGGATGAGAGCACTCAAATAAGTGATGTTCCAACGTCTTCAAGACCATACAGTTTCGGTGCAAAAGTTAATAGAGAGACGGCTAGTAGCTCTGGTGGTTCTTTGGGAATAGGTTTTGTTTTTTTAGGGAAGTACGGATTAGATATTAACTATTACGGACTAAATCTAAATTTGAAAGATGATTTCCAATTAAATATGAAAGGCATAGCGATTAATGCTTCTTACACAATTTTATAAAGTCATTATTTGGAACTAAATATTGAAGTTTTATATATAGTAGAAGCCTACTTCCGATACAAAAAGTAATTGGTAACAAGATTGATATACTCTTGTTTCGCTTCATCTTTAGAGATATCTTTTATTTGAAATAAAGCATTTGCCTTAAACGCATTAATTATGGGTTTACGACTGCTTGGCCGATCATAATTATTGGTTGCTTTTTTGAAATAAGCGTAGAGGCGAAGTAAAAAATCCGCAGGAAACGGTTCTGTATGGTCGTTTACACGATCTACAGCATCTTTAAATTCTATGTCTAATTCTTTGGAAGTCATTTATTTCATTTCTGCGATGATACTTTCACCACCACGAACTTTTTGATTCAGTTCTACTTTGATATCTGCATCTAAAGGTAAGAATAAATCAACACGCGAGCCAAATTTTATAAATCCAGAATCAGTTCCTTGTTCGATTCTAGTATCGACCTTAGCGTAGTTAACAATACGTTTCGCTAATGCACCAGCAATTTGTCTGTATAATACTTTACCAAAATATTCATTTTCAACCACTACGGTAGTACGCTCATTCTCTTCACTTGCTTTTGGATGCCACGCGACTAAGAATTTTCCAGGGTGATACTTGCTAAAAGTCACATTTCCAGAAATTGGGTAACGTGTCACATGTACATTGATAGGAGACATAAATACTGAAACTTGAATACGTTTATCTTTAAAAACTTCATTTTCTTCAACTTCTTCTATAACTACAACTTTGCCATCTACAGGAGATAAAGCTTGTTTTTCGTTAGAATGCGTGTTTCGTTTAGGGTTTCTGAAAAACTGTAAGATTAGAATGAAGAATGCTAAAACAGCAAGCATAAGTCCTTTTCTTAACCATTCATTAATAACAAATTCATCAATTAAAAAAAATGAACCTACAACAATAACGAGTGTTATAAATATAATTTTGTGGCCTTCTTTATGAAACATAGTTTAACTTTCTTAAAAGTGAATAATTCTTAAAAATAAATATATAAATGGAGACGCAAATATAATACTATCTAGTCTATCTAAAAGACCTCCATGTCCTGGCATTATGGATCCACTATCTTTAACAGCCGCTTGGCGTTTAAATTTTGATTCTATTAAATCTCCTAAAGTACCAAAAACACTAACAATAATGGCTAGGATTAACCACGGTGTAAAGCTAAGTGTTTCTGTATATAATGCTATAAAATAACTTGATATACAAGCAAAGAATAAACCTCCTAGAAAGCCTTCTACCGTTTTCTTTGGTGATATACTTGGGAATAATTTTTGTTTTCCAAAATTCTTTCCAACCATATAGGCCGCACTATCGTTAATCCAAATAAGTATAAATGAGCCTAGTAATAATAGTGGAGTAAATTCATTTTGATAATTGCTAATGAGTAGCATAAACACAAAACCACTGGCCAAATAGAACGTTGCTACAATAAAACGTTTAGATTCAAAAAGTGGAATTCGCTTAGAAGTGAATAAATCTTTAATTAAAATAAGATTCACAAATATGGTAATTACCAATAGAATTTGAATGGCTTCATCACTAATTAAGGTTGAGGAGTTCTGTACGCTCAAATACCAAAATCCACCATATAAAACAAGAAAAATGAGATATGGTATATATGACTTAAGTTTTATAAGTCGACTAAATTCTGTTAAGGAAATTAAGCCAAATACACCTATTAAAATAACTGTTGCTATTTCTGAGTAAAGTGAACCTATTAGAAGTAGTACATAGATAGCACCAGAAATGGCTCTTGTTGCTAATTCTTTCATTATAAGTCTTCTAGTAAAAGTAGGTATAGATTTTTGGAGCTACTTCCGTAAGATAGAAAATCTTTATCGTCAGCTGTTTTAAAATGCTTTATAGTAGTAATGTTTGTTGGTATTTTCTTTTTGCTTTTAGCTTTAATACCTTTTAGACCTTCACCTATGGTTTCTACAAATTGACTTGTTGTAGCATAGATTATAAAATGATCTGGTAATTCTATTAATTTCTTTTCTGCAATTTGATTGGAAGAAATTAATAATGAGCCATCATCTGAGATTAAATACTCACAAGTAGATAAAAAATAAGCACTCTCTGATAGTTTTGTGGAGCTATTAAGGTTAAAATCTTTGAATAATTCAGTTAAGCGTTGATCGATAAGAAAAACGTTATCATCATGCCAATTGTTTTCATCAAGGATAGCATTAAAGCTTTCTTTTACTTCTTCGAAATTCTCACAATACAAAAATTTACCACCATTGCCTTTGAAGTTGATAGTAAAACGTTCATCTACAGGTAGCTTTACTTCTGGCATGTATTTGCCACGCTCATGATTTGGTATGTGTTCTTCAGTCTCTTTGGACTTTTTTCCGAAGAATTTACTAAATATGCTCATTCAATAATTGCTATTAATCCTTATTTTGGTGTGATTCCCAAATATAAAAAAACTTAAATTAACATGGGGTTAATTTAAGTTTTTTATATGATAGTATGGTGTGGATGATTTTACTCTCCGTCTTTCTTAATATCTTCAATCGCTTCTTTTGAATCCTCTGCTATAATTACAGGAGTTTCAAAAGCGCGTTTCCCAAATATTTTTTCAAGATTATCTTTGAAAATAACTTCTTTGTCTAATAAGACTTCTGCCAATTCGGTAAGCTTGTCTTTATTCTTTTCTAATAATTTGATAGCACGTTGGTATTGTTCTTCAATAATATCAGAAATCTCTTGATCTATAAGTTCTGCTGTCTTTTCACTGTATGGCTTAGTGAAACCATATTCTGACTGTCCTGAAGAATCATAATACGTTAAATTACCTACTTTATCACTAAGTCCGTAAACGGTTACCATAGCTCTAGCTTGTTTAGTCACTTTTTCTAAGTCACTTAAAGCACCTGTAGATATTTTATCGAAAATTACTTTTTCTGCAGCTCTACCACCTAATGCAGCACACATTTCGTCTAACATTTGCTCTGGGTGTACAATTAAGCGCTCTTCTGGTAAATACCAAGCAGCACCTAAAGAACGTCCTCTAGGAACTATAGTTACTTTTACTAATGGAGCCGCATGTTCTAGCATCCAACTCACTGTAGCATGACCAGCTTCGTGGAAAGCGACAGCTCTCTTTTCTGCTGGAGTTATTATTTTGTTTTTCTTTTCTAAACCTCCAATGATTCTATCAACCGCATCTAAGAAATCTTGTTTGTTTACAGATTTCTTTCCTTTTCTTGCCGCAATTAATGCTGCTTCATTACAAACATTTGCGATGTCTGCACCAGAAAAACCAGGTGTTTGTTTTGCTAAGAAATCAATATCTAAAGTTTCTTCTTTTTTAAGTGGACGTAAATGCACTTCAAAAATTTCTTTACGTTCTCTAACATCCGGAAGATCTACATAAATTTGACGGTCAAAACGACCAGCTCTCATTAATGCACTATCTAATACATCTGCACGGTTTGTTGCTGCTAACACGATAACGTTTGTGTTAGTACCAAATCCATCCATTTCGGTTAAGAGTTGGTTTAGTGTGTTTTCGCGTTCATCGTTAGAACCAGACATGTTATTTTTTCCTCTTGCTCTACCAATAGCATCAATCTCATCAATAAAGATAATTGAAGGTGATTTTTCCTTGGCTTGCTTAAATAAATCTCTCACTCTAGAAGCACCAACACCAACAAACATTTCCACAAAATCAGATCCTGATAATGAAAAGAAAGGGACTTGTGCTTCACCAGCAACAGCTTTTGCCAACAACGTTTTACCAGTTCCTGGAGGTCCTACTAATAATGCTCCTTTAGGAATTTTACCACCTAAGGCCGTATATTTTTCAGGGAATTTTAAGAAGTCTACAATCTCTTGGACTTCTTCTTTTGCTCCTTCTAAACCTGCAACATCTTTAAATGATGTCTTTGTGTCTATTTTCTCATCAAAGAGTTTTGCTTTAGATTTTCCAATATTGAAAATCTGTCCACCAGCTCCTCCGCCTCCGCCACCAGACATACGACGCATTATAAAAATCCATACTCCAATAATTAGGACAAATGGTAATAATGTTAACAAAAAGTCTCCCCAAACATTATGTTCAGTTTCATAAACTAGTTCGGTATCGAGGTTATTGGTTTTAATAACTTCATTGACTTCTTTTTCAAAATTCTGAAGATCACCAAATTCAAACTTGTAGTTCGGAACAGGAGCAACAGATGGAAGTATAGAATTCGTTTCTGTTTTTTTATGTTTCGATTGTTCTTTAGCTTCCGCTGTTAAATAAACTCTAGCTTCTCTTTTATTTACAATTTCAATTTTTGAAACTTCTCCTTGACTTAGATAATCTAAGAATTGTGCAGGAGTTGTTTGTGTACCGGTAGAATCACCAAATCCACCAGAAAAAATCTGGATGGATAAGAATACAACAATGATTATTCCGTAAATCCAATACGGGTTTAATTTTGGTTTTTTGTTTAAATTTTTATCGTCTTTAGCCATTCGTAGCGTTTCTCGTTTTAGTAACTTGTTTCTATTCGGGTTATTTTTGCATCTCCCCAAAGCTCTTCAATATCGTAGTATTCTCTAATGTGTTTTTGAAACACATGTACAACAACATTGACGTAATCCATTAAGACCCATTCGGCATTTTCAGTACCTTCAACATGCCAAGGTTTGTCTTTAAGTGTTTTGCTTACTTGTTTTTGTACGGAACCGACGATTGCGTTTACTTGCGTGTTTGAAGACCCTTCGCAGATAATAAAATAATCACAAACAGTATTTTCTATTTCTCTTAAATCTAATATTGTTATCTCTTTTCCTTTAACATCTTCAATACCTCCAATAATTGATGTAATGAGTTGGTCTGTAGGGATTTTATCTTTCGTCATTAATTTGTATTAATTTTGTGCAAAGTTATTATTTTTTTAGTTCTTGTATGCGCTTAATGTCATAAGAAAACCATAAAATAAAATTACCTATTAAATGTACATAATCAAACTTAATGCCATTGACTCTACAAATACGTATCTCAAAGATTTGTCAACCGTATCATTGCCTAAAGATTATACGGTTGTAGTTGCTGAGTTACAGACAAAAGGTAGAGGTCAAATGGGAGCCAAATGGAACGCGGAAAGTGGTAAGAACCTTACAGCGAGTGTGTTTAAAAGACTCCCGTTTTTTAGTGTTACAGAACAGTTTTATATTAGTATGGCTGTTTCTTTGGCAGTTATTAAGGCATTAAGGACCTTTAAAATACCTCAATTACATATTAAATGGCCTAACGACATTTTGTCAGCAGACAACAAGTTGTGTGGTATTTTAATTGAAAATGTCATAAAAAATAATAACCTGCAAGGTTCCATAATAGGATTTGGACTGAATGTTAACCAGAAATTTTTCGAGAATTTACCTCAGGCATCGTCTATGAGTTTATTAACTGGAGTTATTTATGATAAAGACGAAGTGCTTTCAGAAATATTAAAACAATTGGAAATTCATTTTAATTTATTAGAATCGAAGAAACACTCTGAAATTAAAACGGAATACGAAAGTCTCCTTTTTAGAAAAAATAAGCCATCAACTTTTAGAACTTCTAAAGATGATAGCTTTTCTGGAATTATCCAAGGTGTTACTGAAAACGGTCAATTACAAGTTTGGACAGAAGATGGTATTATTAAAACCTTCGACCTTAAAGAGATTAAGTTACTATATTAAGTTAATCTTGATTTCTTCTTGTTATGACTAAACCTCTGTTTTCATATTGGTTACTAACGTCTCAATAAATTTACTGATTGGGCCTTTTATCATCATGCCCATCATAGCGTTAAATTCGCCTTCAAAATTTAATTTAACTTCAGTTTTGTTAGGTTCAGCTTCTGTAATATCTGCAACTAATGCAAAGTCTAATTTTCCGCCGGCAGCTCCTAAAACGATCTTGCTATTTGGAACAGCTTCCTTTTTCTTTAATACAATTTCCGGCATTCCTTTTAACGCGAATAGAAACTTGTCGTTATCTAAAACTTCAAATTTACTAATGTTTTCAGGCATTAAGCTTTCAAAATTTTTAACATCAGAAAGAAAGTTGAATGTTTCTTCTGCAGATTTATCTAAAGTTACTTTTGGTGATTCTAATTTCATGTTTTTATCGTTAAGTTGTTTGTTGTAGAGGTGTTAAGTTGTAGTGTTTCGATAAATTTTTAAATACCGACTTTAAGTCTATGCAACTAAACGTCTCCGCATCATTATATCAATTAGCGTTCCATTCACTAGGATTGGCGTTCCATTGTGCTAAAATGTCTTGTTGGTCTTTAGTTATATAAAAGGTGTCTACAGCTTGTTCTAGCAAGTTTTCATAATTGCCAAGCGTGTGTAATTCAACATCGGCATCTTTAAAATTCTTAGACGCTATCTCAAATCCGTAAGAGAATATGGCAACCATACCTTTTACATGCACTTCAGCCTCTTTTAAAGCTTTTACGGCATTAAGACTGCTCATTCCTGTACTGATTAAATCTTCTACAACAACTACAGTTTGTCCTTTTTCAATATACCCTTCAATTTGGTTTTGGCGACCATGTTTTTTCGCTTCTGGTCTTACATAAACAAATGGTAGATTTAAATATTCTGCTACTAATGCACCAATACCAATAGCTCCTGTTGCAACTCCTGCAATTACATCTGGTTTACCATAAAGCTCTTCTATATTTTTTGCAATGGTTGCTCTAATATAGTTTCTAATTGGTGGAAACGATAGTACAATTCTGTTGTCGCAATAAATTGGTGATTTCCAGCCAGAAGCCCAAGTAAAAGGATCGTTGGGTTGTAATTTTATAGCATTAATTTGCAATAAAACTTCGGCTGTTTTTTTGGCGGTATCTTTGTTAAAAATCATGTTACAAAAATAATGATTTTTCAAGGTTAGAAAATTTTAATCGAAAATAAATTTCATTTCAAATAGTTTCTCGTAAAAAATAATATTTTTACAAAAGGAAAGTTGAAAACATACCTAAACGATGTACACAATATACGTAGGTGATAAACCTATCATTTTAACTACTGAAACTAAAAAAGAAACTGATTTTAAATCTTTTCTTTTGAAGTCTGTAAATATTGGTAAGGTTATAAAGACCTTAAATAACACAGATTTAAAAGCTGTACACTTAATTCATAAGAATGAAGATAAGCTGCTGAGCAAGTTTTTAAAGCTTTTACCTAATGTAGTTGCAGGTGGTGGAAAAGCTTATAATTCTAAAAACGAAATTCTTTTTATTTACAGAAATGATAAATGGGATTTACCTAAAGGAAAAGCAGAACGTAAAGAAACAATAGAAGAAACTGCTATACGGGAAGTAGAAGAAGAGACAGGAGTTGAATATTTAAAAATAACCAAACCACTACCAACAACTTATCATATTTTTAAGCGGAACGGCAAACATAGAATTAAAATTACGTATTGGTTTGAAATGAAAACCGATTTTGAGGGTGAATTATTTCCACAAGAAAATGAAGGTATTACTAAAGTAGAATGGTTAGATGCAGCAGCGTCTCAAAAAGCTTTAGATAATAGTTATGCTAATATTAGAATATTGGTTTAAAGTGTCTTAGGGTGGAAGAGAATACTTTCAATTGCTTTCAACAAGTCTTGTTTGAGGTTTAAAGCCATAACATTATTGTGACTGTATTTTTGATTAACCTCAATCTCAATACCTAAATAATTTGTTGGAAATTGCTTTCTTAAAAAAGAGGTGAATCCATCCGATTTTCCAAGATATGGGTAATTAAATCGCACGTTTAAATTTGGGTTTTGTTCTAGGAGTCTTATTTTAAGTTGTTTGCAAAATTCTTTTTCCTTTTTATTGCGGGAATCATAAAGTAATCCAATGTCAGCTTTACGTTCTTCATTATTTAGGTTTTGAATAAAACTATGAATGGATAAATGCAGTACTTGCTGTTCGATTTTAATGAATTCTGCTATTTTATATTCAATTTCAGTTCTATAAGGAAAATAATAGATTTTAAGTATTTCCGATTTCTCATGTTTACTTAAGCCGTTACTAAACTCTGAAAAAAGTTGCTTGCTAAATAGTGAACGATTCAACTCTACCAACAAACGACTCGTCGTACTAAAATATGATGCATCAGACAACGGTTCTAAATGTTGAAATAGATGTAACACTCCCAAATCATAACCACGATGAGATTCTAAAACTGTTTTATTAGTGTTGAAGTGCTTTTTGTAAGTCTCAGGAATTTCATTTCCACCATGCTCACATGTTAAAATCAACTTCATGATTGAAACAAGTCGTTAGTTTTTAAACAATTCTGCATATTTCGATATACTGAAATAATGTGTCCTTCAGACGTGTCATTTCCTATAGCTTTTAATAGTCTTGTTGCTAACGTGCCTTCTTCTAAAATGAACTCTATAGCATCATGATGTGATTTGTGTAATTTTGGTTTTACGATTTTATACAAGTGTTTCCAAACGTCGTTTACGGTTGAAGGTGATTTTATTCTGAATAATTTTAAGTATTCCTTATTTTCAATTTTAGAGTTTTCTGCATATTTTATAGCATCATTTAGAAGGGGAAATAAATCTTCTTTTATCCACGATTTTTGAGCTTTTAAAGAACATAGTTTTTTACTAACCAAAACTTTTAAAACTTCGATTACAAAAGCGCAAATAGCAATATCTGCCTTAGGACATTCTTGAATATCCATTAAACGAATTTCAATGGCATTTCTATCAAAACGCGCAATGGCTCCACGAGAGTTTAAAAAGTGTTGGTCTAGAATATTGTTTTTATCATAAGGTTTAATCGCTTTTTTTATAGGTTCAAAAATCGTTGCATGATAATCTAATTTTGAAAACACACGCTCAGGAATTACTAAACCTGTCAACTCCGGAATTTCCTTTTGATTTGTTTTATAAAATTCTAATCGTGTATCCTTAAAACCAGTAATGTTGCCTTCTAATATTGGCGAACTTGCACAAAGCCCTGGTAATAATGGTAAGATGATTCTAATGGCTGCGTGTAGTTTTTCAAATTCTTTATCGTCATAAAATGGTAAATTAATATGTGTGCTTTGTACATTACTCCAACCGTGGCCTTTGCAATTAAAAATAGTATTGTAAAGCGCGTAAACTTCACTGTAACTATGTTTCCAGAGTTGTGTATCTGTATCTGGATTCATTAATGGATGTGAGGCAGAACCTAAAAGTTGTAAGTTCAACGGTTGTAAAAGCGCATCGATTTCTAGAATGTTTTTGTGGAATTTCTCCGATAAGTCATCTGTGCTTTTGGTGGGGCCGTTTGTTTTTAGTTCAATAACATGAGCTACTAATTCGTTACTCCATGCAATATTTCCATTTTCGATATCTGCTTTTAGTTCTCCTGCTTTTAGGGTTAAGAGTTCATCAACTTGTGGTGCAACTTTAAAATTGTCATTTTTAACAAGCATATATTCGAGTTCAATGCCGTAAACATCGAATAGGTGAAAAGGTTTCCTCATAATTAATCTAATCGTTTTTTTAACGCTGTGAGAATTTCGGTATAAACCGAATCTCCGTAATAGGCATCTTCTACACCAAAATCGATATTTGGATTATCGTTGATTTCTATAACCATTAATTTATCATCTATTACTTTTATATCAATACCGTAAAGACCTAATCCCATAAGTTTTGCAGATTTTAATGCCATATCAATGACGTTTTTTGGCACCTCTTCAATAGGTAAACAATCTGCATTGCCATCTTGTTCATTTTTGTCTGTTGCATTCCAATTATAAATTTGCCAATGCCCTTTTGCCATGTAATATTTGCAAGCATAAAAAGGTTTGTTGTCAATAATACCAATACGCCAATCGTAGTCTGAAGGGCAAAATTCTTGAGCAATGATTAAATCGGATTCCTTTAGCATTTCAGTAACTAATGCATTAAATTCTTCTTTGTTTTTTGCTTTCTTCACTCCGAATGAAAATGTAGAATCTGGTGCCTTTAGTACACAGGGTAAGCCCGTTTGTTCTAAAACAGAATTACGGTTATTGCTGTGTACAATAATTGTTTTTGGAGTGCTAATGTTAGCGTTGTTCATCGCTTCTGCCATGTAAACTTTGTTACAACATTTTAAGATCGCATCCGGATAATCAATAATAGCAAGGCCTTCTTGTTGTGCTTTTCTTGCAAAAGTGTAAGCTTCATTATTCACTTCTGTACTTTGTCTCAAAAAAAGTGCATCAAAAGAAGAAAGTCGTGATAAATCTTTAGGTTCAATAATCTCGGCATAGATATTCATCTTCTCTGCGATTTCTATAAACTTTTTTAAGGCTTTAGGATTGCTTGGAGGTGCAGGATCATTTGGATTTACTAATATGGCTAAGTCAAAGTCGTAATTAGCAATTTTTGCAGTATCATAACGTTTTTTTGCGAAATATTGATTCGCAAATTCTTGAACACTTAATATATGCTCCGCAGGAATTTCGGCTTCTGAAATAGCCTTAACACTTTGGATATTCCACTTGGTTGTATGGCTAAAGTTCACACGTAAAAATGGGACTTGAAAATGCTTGTAAAAAAGCGCACTTAAAGCCTTGTATTTATGAGCTACGTTTTGTCCAAAGTAAATGCTTAAAGTAAAATTTTGCGACTTTATATTTTTTAAACTTTGCTGAAGGACATCATCAAACTCGTCCGAAACAATTCTAACGAGTTTTAAAGCTTTTAAATCCACAATGTTTTTTGTAGTTGGAATTGGTAGATGTCCTCTGGCTTCAGCCAAAAGTGATACGTAATAGCCTTTAGATTGGTACGAGTAATTCTTACACAAATTAAAAATTCGTGCTTTCTTTAATAAAGAATACTTAGGGTTGGTTAGATAATCTTGAGAGGAAATTACTGTAATATTATCAATTGAAAAGTTCCATTTTTCAGGTTGATTTACAACAATGTATTTATTCATTTAGAGCGCATTACGCTATTATAATTTTAAGTAAATGTATATTATTTTTTGATTGGTTTTACAGCAGTATAAAATTATTTTTATATTTTTTTTTGTGTATGAGATTGAGGCTTTTTGTGTTTCAAAAGCAGAGCAAGCCAATTAGAATTCTGCTATACGAAGAACGGCTCATACGTGTAACAAATTATAGTTTTAATAGTTTAGGTTTTTATAAAACAATAGTGTGTCCTTACTAATAGTTTGAGAATAATGTATTAATGAAGCGTATGATTTGAAGCGGCATACTCGCCACAATATTTCACAGGGACTCCAGCATCTTTGGCATCTTTTGCTCTTAATAAAAACTCTCGAGTTGTTTTTTCTGAGCCTGCATAATGACCTCTAAACAGTGGTAGGATTTTAGCTGTCTCTGCTTCTTTGAGTCTTGTGTTAAATTCTTCAATTGATTTGTCAGAAATCGCATATACACCTCTATATATAGGCTCAATAGATGCTTCTTTTGCGTCTTTAATTCTTGAGCTAAACTCTTCTAAAGACTTGTTAGATGCTGCATAATGGCCATAGACAATTGGGATTAGTATGGATCGTTTTGCTTCATTAATTTTTTCGTTAAATTCTTCTACGGATTTGTTAGAAGCTGCATATAAGCCTCTGAATGCTGGTATAATTGACGTTTTTTCAACTTCTTTCATTCGTGTTGCATAATTCGTGTTGTTGCTTGATGTACAAGAGACAAAAGGAAATACCATTAAAAAGGTTAAGATTAAAATTAGTGTTCTCATAATAGGTAGATTAATTGTATTTGATAGCCATAATGCTATGACCCTTCCTGTCTTTTCAACAGGTTTAGTTACTTAAAAGACTTACGATTTTAGTGATATAATTTGTGAAAGATTTTAAGCTAAGTTAATTTAAAAATTTTATAAATTCAAGTCTATTTTAAGCGATAAATAGGATATTGCATATGTGCAGCTTCGTAGTGTTTACTCTGCTTGTACAACCAGTCTAATTGTTGATACCAATTGTTGGCAAAATCTTCATCGTAGCTGATTTTTATATTGTATTCTATTTGAAGTTTCGGGTTTTCCTTTAAAAGTTGTTCTGCTCTGTCTTCCCATACATAAGGTGAGAAGCCTTCTTTTTGTTGTAAAATAGTATCAAAGAAATTCCAGTTAAAAAAGGAATCAGGAGCTGACGGTTCTAAGGTTTCTAAAAGATAACGAATTGTTTTTTGATTTGTAGAGATTAGATAATCACCTTTTCTAAAGGTTACCTTATTTTCAGATGTGTTTACGATTGTATTAAAATGCGCATAATGACCTTCGTAAGCAGATTTTCGAGTTTCGAAGCTTCCTATTTTATATGATTCAACAGTGAGTGTGGTATCGTTTTTAAATTGGGTGAATTCGACGTTATTCAATTTTAATAGATCGATGACGTTATACCAACCTTGTGGAATAATATAAGCTTCGGGAATAGTGATGGAGTCTGTTGCTTTAAAATAATTTTGATAGGTAATGTCTTTTGTAAAGGGTTTAGATCGATCGTATTTTAAACGTTTTGCTCCTGTAAATTCACTTGGAATCATTTCTCCTTCGTAACCTTTAAATTTTAGAGTTGAGGTTCGGCTTGTATCTAAAGCCCAAGTTAATGGATAGGTGTCGCCAGCTGCCCATAATTTGGCTTGTGCTTTTCTAAGTTGCGTAATTTTATCACCTTGTTCTTCTGTGATTTCAATCATGCTTTTCATTAATTCGTAAGTGCCTTCTACACGTTGTTTATAAGGTTTTAACATGTGTGTTTCTACCATCATTCCTAAGGTGTTAAAGAGCGTTGTGTAACCTGTGGAATAACGCGGTGAATCTAAAAATTGCGTAAATCCAGAATCTGGTGTGCGATTAAAAACGTTAACATATGGTGTGATATCCCACGATTTTTCTTCGAGTTTTTGCTCTAGCGTTGGCATCATTTCGGTATGAATAAATTCTCCTAATTCACCTCCTAATTTATTATGTTGGGTAAATAAATGCGTTAAGGTATATTGATAATCTGCTCCGTTGCTGACGTGATTGTCTATAAAAACATCCGGTTGTACCAAATGAAAAATTTGAGCAAAGGCTTTTGCATTTTTGGTGTCGGATTTTATAAAATCGCGATTCAAATCATAGTTTCTAGCATTGCCTCTAAAGCCGTATGTTTTTGGGCCGTTTTGGTTGGTACGGGTTGTTGAGTTTCGATTCAAGCTTCCTCCAACATTATAAATAGGAATTGTAACGATAATTGTACTTTGGGGAGCTTTAATTTTGCCGTCAGCAATATCTCTAAAGAGCATCATAGTCGCATCAATACCATCAGATTCACCAGGATGGATACCATTATTAATTAATAAAATTCTATTGTTTTGTCTTATCGTTTCAAAATTATCACCAGACGCTTTCATGTTTAAGGTTGCCATATGAAGTGGTTTCCCTGCGTCCGTTTCACCAATCTCTTGCAATGATATTTCTGGATAGCTGTTGGCTAAATCTTGGTAATATTTTATAGTTTCATAATACGTTGCGGTTTCTAATCCTTCACTTTTTTCGAAAATTGTGGTGAAATCGACTTCGATGTTCTTGTTTTCTATATTTTGTTTTTCAATATTTTTATTACAAGCAACTAACAATAAGGTTAATACCAATAGTTTTTTCATAGTTTAAAAGTTTAGTTAAAATTACTTATATTTATTAACATGAAAACATATAAACTTAGCTTTGGTATAATTACTATACTTAAGACTAATCTTGCTGAGGTCGTTATAAATGAAGGTGTTGTGATGGATTTGAAGATGATAGAGGAATATCATGCTTTTTTGATTGAAAAATTAGAAGCTCCATTTTCTTTATTGATCAATAAAAAGCATTCCTACACATACACATTTGAAGCTCAAAAATCTATTGTAAATATTGAAGGAGTAAAAGCTATGGCTGTTATAACACATGCTTATGTTTCTAAATTGGCAACGGATGTTTTAATAAATATGAATCGAGATAGTGATTGGAATATTAAGATGTTTCAGAGTAGGGAAGAGGGCTTAGAGTGGATAGAAAATCATGACTGATTTTATGTTCGTTTTCATATAAAAATATGATAACTTCGCGCTTCATTTTACAACCCTATTCATAAATAAATGCAACAAACTACAAATACTATTTTAATGATTCGTCCTGTAAGTTTTAGGATGAACGAGCAAACCGCTGTCAATAATTATTTTCAAGAAGATTTAGGTTATAAAAATGCCGAAATTAATACTAAAGCACAGGTGGAATTTGATGCTTTTGTTGAAAAACTACGTTCAGTTGGTATTAATGTGGTTGTGGAAGAGGATGATAAACTTAATGATACTCCAGATTCTATTTTTCCGAATAATTGGGTGAGTTTTCATGCGAATGGTGATGTCGCAAAATATCCGATGTTTGCTGAAAACAGAAGGCGAGAGCGCAGAGATGAGGTGTTTATTAGATTAGAAGAAGAAGGTTTTGTGATCGAAAATATAGTTGATTATACATCTGCTGAGCACGAAGGTTTTTTTCTAGAAGGCACAGGAAGTATGGCTTTAGATCGCGAAAATAGAATTGCATATTGTGCGTTGTCAGCAAGAGCAGATGAGGAATTGTTTATTGAGTTTTGTGAAGATTTTGAATATACACCAGTTATTTTTATTGCTAATCAAACCGTAGAAGGGAAGCGTTTACCAATTTACCACACTAACGTAATGATGTGTTTGGCGGAAACGTTTACTGTGATTTGTTTAGATACTATTGACGATAAAAAAGAGCGTAAAAACGTTGTAAAGCATTTAAAGCAAGATGGTAAAGAAATCATTTCTATTACAGAAGATCAAATGCATCAGTTTGCAGGAAATATGTTGCAATTACGCGGTGAAAACGATCAACGTTATTTAGTGATGAGTGAAGCTGCACATAATAGTTTAACTAAAACTCAGATTGCTAATATTGAAAAACATTGCCCTATTTTATCGAGTTCTTTAGAAACGATTGAAACGTGTGGAGGTGGAAGTGCACGTTGTATGATGGCTGAAGTGTTTTTGCCGAAAGCGTAAGTTGTAAATAAGTTTTGCTAAGTTGTTTGCTGTTAAGTAATACGCTTAATCAACTTTTTTACTTTATTATCTTGAATCTTGAATCTTGAATCTTGAATCTTGAATCTTGAATCTTGAATCTTGAATCTTGAATTGAATCAACTAAACTTAAGAGGCTGTTTTAGGTAACTCAACAAAGAACTTACTACCAACGTTCTCTATACTTTCTACCCAAATTCTACCGTTGTTCAATTCTACTAAATCCTTAGCGATAGATAATCCTAAACCAGTTCCTTTTTCATTTTTAGTGCCAGCTGTTGTAAAGTTTTTGTGTGCAGCAAAAAGCTTATCGATATTTTTCTTAGAAATACCAACACCAGAGTCTTCTATGCAAATTAGAGACTTACCATTAACATCGACATTAGAAATTGTAATAACATCACCAGTTCTACAAAACTTCACAGCATTAGTAATTAAATTCTGAATTACAATCTCCACCATACTACGGTCTGCGTAAATGAAATCGTTTTGAGATTCATCAATTAAAACAATGCGTTTGTCTTCAACCTTTTGTTCTACTAAGGCCATTTTAGAATGGAAGACATCTTGAATATTGAAACGTTCTGGTTTCGGTTCTAAATTCTGCATTTGCGACTTAGACCAATTCAATAAGTTAAATAATAGTGATGACGCATTATTAGCATTTTCACTTAATTCTGGAATTAATTCGTAAAATTCATCCTTAGAAATACTGTCTTCTTTTAATAAATCTAAAAATGCTTTAATAGAAGAAATCGAATCTTTTAAGTCGTGAGAAACAATAGAAAAAAGTTTGTCCTTAACTTGGTTAACCTCTTCCAAATGGTGTGTTTGTTCTAGGATAGCTTCTGTTCTTATTTTTTCTTCAGCTAATATATCTTTTTGTTTTTCTAAGGCGTCTTTATGTGCTTTAGTTTTTAAAAGACTATAAATTAGAAGACCTAATAATAATGTAAAAGCAGCTATACTTCCATATAAAAGATAAGGATTAACAAACGACGTTGATACTGTAGTTTCTTGCTTTTTTTCGTTTGCGGAACTATCATTATCAATAGTTTTATTGTCAATGATATCTAAAGGATCTAAATCTGTTGGAAAAACAGGTTGGTCAATTTTAGAAAGAGAATCTTTTAAATCATAGAATTTATTTTGCCAGAAAAAAGCATTTTGATAATATCCACGAGTAGAATCTAAAGCAATATGAAGTTTGTAATTTTCTAAAAGTTCTGTTTTGTTATCTATTTTCTGTGCAATTTTATAAGCTTCATTTAATTGCTTTTCAGCTAGTTTAACCTTTTTCTTTTGAAGGTTTAAATGTCCAATAGCATTTAAGGCTCTTAGAATACCTTCATTATTCTTTTGTTCTCTGTTGTATTTTAAACCTTCTACTAAGTATTCTGAAGCTTTTTCATACTCATTAAAGCGTAAATACTCACTACCCAATTTAGGAAGTATTTCACCTCTAAGATCTTCATCTGTGTTAGGGTTTAGAATATCTAGGGCTTTTTCATAGTACTCTATAGCCTTGCGATGTTCTTTTAATTCTGAATAAAGGCTCGCAATATTTTTAGTAGATATTTTAATACCTTCCTTGTCACTAATCTGTTTGCGGACTTCCAAAGCTTTGAAATTATATTCTTTGGCCTTATCAATTTGATTGGTTTTATGATAAGCTTCAGCAAGATTATTATATGCTGAGCTTAACTCTTCTTTTAAGTATTGCTTTTCAAAAATATTTATTGCAGATAAAGAGTTTTGTAAACCTACCTTGTAATTACCCCTTTTAATTTCAATTAGACCAATGCTATTACTCACTTTGGCAACACCAAGAGTATCACTTATTTTTAAATATAAATTTCTAGATTTATTGTAGCTATCAATCGCATTAAAATAATCGTTACGTTCAGTAAAAATTAATGCTCTATAGTAGCTGCTTTCTGCTTGTCCTTTAATGTAATTAAGTTCATCAGAAAGTTTTGAAGTTTGATTAATGTAAAGTAAAGCTTTATCATAATCTTTATTTTCATAAAGTTCATTAATAAGCACAAGCGACATATCCACTTTCGTAGAGTCTGGGTTTTTATAAGCTACTTTTACTGATAGTTCATCTATTTTTTCAGTCTGAGAAAAGATAGAAAACGATATAAGACAAACAGCTAATGTTAGTAACTGTTTCATCTTAAAATAGCGTTAAAACGAATTGCGCTGTTTTGGATCGAAAAACTTTTAGGGAGGGACAAAAAAAGTAAGTTAACACAAAACAAAAACAACAGGGTTAATGTTCGATTATTAAGCTTCATTAATGTTTGGGACATTGATTAATAGCCCTTCAAAAGTGCTATTATGTAAACAAATATGCTAATATTTAGGACTTAATACCAAAATATTAGTTGAAGTGACAAATATAGTTTTTTTTAATTTTTACTTATCGATAAAAGGTAAATTTAACGGTAGTAATACGCTTTTATCGATGAAATGCACGTTTTGCTTAATGCGTTGTTATTTAGAGGTTTGTGTTTGCTTGTGCTTAAAGCAGATAGGGTATTTTAGTTAAAAATCAAGTCAGCATGGATTCTATCAAGAGGCTCCGTTTATCGACGTTTTTTTATAATTATCAAAGCTACAGAAATTAGAGCTTAATAATAAAATCCGAGACCTGTTTTATATGGAATGGTTTTAATTGTGGTAAACAGCTATTCCATATAAGCTTTTTAATCTTGAGGTGCGTACCAATGTTTTAAACGGATTAGGTTTAAATCTTCATACCTTACATTTTTTTCTGCAGTCTATAAAGTTAAGTAATAATCTCTGTCTAGAATCTTAATAAAACAATAAAACATCTATCTTTGCCAACGTTTTAAAATACCAAAATAAAGCAGAATTATGACCCTTCAAGAGACATTAGAATTACATGTGAAAGCAGCGATTAAAGCGTTGTTTCAATCGGAATTAGAATCAGTAGAGTTTCAAGCGACTCGTAAAGAGTTTGCTGGTGATGTTACTGTTGTTGTGTTTCCAATGTTGCGTGTTGTAAAAGGAAATCCAGCAGTAATTGGTGAGCAAGTTGGTCAGTATTTACTAGATAATGTAGATTTAGTAAAAGGATTTAACGTGGTTAAAGGCTTTTTAAATATTGAAATAAATGATTCGTATTATTTAAATTTCTTTCAATCTGTAAAAGATAAAACGAATTATGGTTTTGTTGAACAAAAAGATGACAAAGCTATTATGGTTGAATATTCTTCGCCAAACACCAACAAGCCATTACATTTAGGACATGTACGAAATGTGCTTTTAGGTTATAGTGTTGCGGAAATTTTAAAGGCTTCGGGCAAGAAGGTTTATAAAACTCAAATCATTAACGATAGAGGTATTCATATTTGTAAAAGTATGTTGGCTTATCAAAAGTTTGGTGAAGGTGAGACTCCAACTGAAGACTTAAAAGGTGATAAGTTGGTTGGAAATTATTATGTGAAATTCGACCAAGAATACAAGTCTGAAATTGCAGAATTAATAGCTGAAGGTCAATCTGAAGAAGATGCAAAAAAGAATGCTCCTTTATTATTAGAAGCACAAGATATGCTTATTAAATGGGAAGCAGGAGATGATGATGTTGTAGCGCTTTGGAAAAAAATGAACCAATGGGTTTATGATGGTTTTGATGTTACTTATAAAAATATCGGAGTCGATTTTGATACCTATTATTATGAAAGTAATACCTATTTACTCGGTAAGGAATTTGTTGCTGAAGGTTTAAAAACAGGTGTTTTTGAGCAAGATGCAGATGGTTCTGTTTGGTGTGATTTAACGGAAGATGGTTTAGATAGAAAAATCGTCTTACGAGCAGATGGTACAGCCGTTTATATGACGCAAGATATCGGAACTGCAATTCAACGAATAAAGGATTATCCAGATGTTGGTGGTATGGTTTATACCGTTGGTAACGAACAGGATTATCATTTTAAAGTTTTATTCTTAATCTTGAAGAAATTAGGATTCGAGTGGGCAAAAAATCTATTCCATTTAAGTTACGGAATGGTAGATTTACCAAGCGGAAAAATGAAGAGTAGAGAAGGAACTGTTGTAGATGCTGATGATTTAATCTCTGAAATGGCAGATACGGCTGAAGAGATTTCGAAAGATTTAGGAAAGCTTGAAGACTACTCGGAAGATGAAAAACAAGCCCTTTATAAAACTATTGGTTTGGGTGCTTTAAAATATTACATCTTAAAAGTAGATCCGAAAAAGCGAATTTTATTCGACCCAAAAGAATCCATCGATTTTCAAGGAAATACAGGACCATTTATCCAGTATACGTATGCTAGAATTCAGTCTATTTTAAGAAAGGCTGATTCTAATAATAACGTTTCGACTTCGCTCAGCGACGAGATAATACTTCACGATAAAGAAAAACAATTGATCAAACAATTAGAGTTGTTTCCAGAAGTCATTCAAAATGCAGCAGAACAACACAGTCCTGCATTAATTGCAAATTACACGTATGATTTGGTAAAGGATTTTAATTCGTTCTACCAAAATGTGTCTATTCTTGGTGCAGATTCAGATGAAGAAAAGAGTTTTAGAGTGGCCTTGTCTAAATTGGTTAGTCAGACTATAAAAAATGCATTTCAGGTTTTAGGCATTGAGGTTCCTGAACGTATGTAAGGTCCTTTTTACTTCCAGTATTTATTGATTTGTTTTATCAATTATTTGATCCATATAGGTAACTGGAAATTCAATTATATACAGGACAATCAGTTATTTAACATATTGGATAGAAGTGTATTCTATCCTTTTTTGTAATTTAGTAAGAGTTAAAACGTTCATTAAATCTTATTGTTATGGAAAAATCTCACACTTTAAAACGCTATACTAGTACATTTCTATTACTAGTATTTGTGCTATTTTCTTTGCATGCTCAAACTGATTTTAAGGAGTATCAAGGTAAAGTAATCGATGGCAGAACTAATAAAGCATTAGAAGCTGCTAGTCTCAGTATTAATAATACCAATATTAGTACGATTACAAATTCTGAAGGTCAATTCACATTAAAAGTACCTAATAACTATTTAGATTCAAAAGTGGTAGTTTCTTTTTTAGGCTATAATACTTACGTAGTACCATTGTCTGAATTAGCCAATACTAAATATGTTATAGAATTATATGAAGCTGTAACCGAATTATCTACTGTAAACATTGCAGCTTTTAAAGATGCAGAAAGCTTAGTAAGAAAAGTGTTTGATGATAAAAGTGCAAACGTAGGTGAAGAGTCTGTTTTTATGACCGCTTTTTACAGGGAGACTATTAAACGTAGAAACAGAAATGTGTCCTTAACAGAAGCTGTTGTTAATATTTTAAAACAACCAAATTCATCTCAGCAACGCGATGCTATTCAACTTGGGAAGGCTCGTAAAAGCACTGATTATACGCGTTTAGATACGGTTTCTGTAAAGTTGCAAGGTGGCCCATTTTCAACGATGTACTTGGATATTATGAAGTATCCCGAGTATATTTTTACAGAGGAAAGTATTAGTGGATATAATTTCACCTTCAATAATCCTTCAACTATAAACAATAGAACCGTTTTTGTTGTTGATTTTAATCCAAAGAATAATCAGCTTCAAGTTAACTATAGAGGAAAGCTTTTTATAGATGTGCAATCGCTTGCCTTGGTAAGTGCTAATTATTTTCTAGATGTGAGTAACATAGCTAAGACTAAAAATCTTCTGGTAAAAAGAAAACCTAGTGATATTGAAGTTTATCCTTTAGAAGCTATTTATAAAGTAGATTATAAGGAAAAGGGCAATAAATGGTATTACAGCTATTCTAATTTAAGCCTTACATTTAAGGTGAATAAAAAACGTCAACTCTTTAATAAAGTATATACATTGTCTAGTGAAATGGCAGTGACAGATTGGGAGGTAAACAGTGCAGATAAGAAAATTAAAAACAAAGATAAATTAAGACCTTCGGTAATTATTACAGATGCCATTTCTGGATTTTCAGATCCTAACTTTTGGGGACAATATAATTTAATAGAACCAGATAAATCTATAGAATCTGCCATAGATAAAATAAAGAAAAATATAGAAAAGCAGAAAGACAAGGAGAAAACCGCTAATGGATAATTATAATTTTTTATAACAATTTAAAAGCCCTGAATTTAGTTTAGGGTTTTTTTATGAGCCCATATCAGAAATTTAATCTAAAACTTAAGTTTGGTGTAAGTTTTAAGGATCTATTATTAATTTCTACAATAGCATCATCAGCATTAAAAGTGTAATACCGGTTAATGATATTGGTTTGGTTAAAGAGATTCCAAATAGAAGCTCCAACTTCTGCATTTATGCCTTTTGAGGGTTTAAATTTATATATCGCAGAAATGTCAGCTCTAAAATAGCCATCTAATCTAGAGCTGTTTGGTTCACTGTATTCTATAGTAGAGTTACTGCTGTCCTGAAGATTTAGTGGAGACGTAAAAGGTCTACCTGAGTGCCAATTAAATCCAATACCGATTTTAAAATTATCACGATTATAAGTGAGAGACGTATTAATTAAATGTCTTAAATCTATAGTGTTTGCAAATGTATTACCGTGGTTAATCTCATTAAAATTGTAGTCATTTTTACTATAGGTATAACTCAGCCACGTACTAAAATCACTAAAACGTTTATTAATAAGGAAGTCTATGCCATTAACGGTATAATGACCAATATCATTTGTAAACTGGAACTGGTTTTGAAATCCTTGGCTGCGTGCTGTAATGTTATGGACACCTTTGTAATAGCCTTCAATAGAGACTAGTAAATTATTTTGGTTATAACTAAGGCCAATGGAGGCTTGCTCACTTGTAATTAACGGTACATCATTACCATTAGCCAGTTGCCATCGTCGTTTTTCGATACCAAAAAAATCTTGTTGTAAATCAATAATTTGTGTAATGGATTGGCTTTTTAACTCACCTAAAGCTTCAAGTCTAAAATAATCTAGAAATTTATAATTGACAGTAAATCGAGGTTCTATTAAAAATTCCGATAATTTACCAAAATAACTGATTCTAGAACCCAAACGTATATATGTATCACGAGAAGTTGAGTACCATTCAACTTCTCCAAATAGGGCATGTGTTCTTATGATTTCTTTTACTAAACTTGTGTAATTTGGATTGGTGACATCTTCAAAGTTGGTAACTCCAACCTCATTAAATTGATAACCTCCATTAAACTTAATGTCTTTACTAATGGTTCTTGAAAGGTCTAATCTAACTCCAAAATCTTCAACTTTATTTTCTTGCGTTAATACTTGAGTATTGGAAACATTGTTATTTTTTGCATCTAAATCATAGTTAGAGTAATAAACTTGAGCAGATAAATTGAGGTCGTTCGAAACAAATTTAGAGTAGATGGCACTTGCTCCATAACTCGTTTGATTCAATTCGCTTTGAGTCTCCTGAAAATTATTATCTACAGTTGTAAAAACTTGATTGAAATCTAAATTATTAGAGATGTTCATCACGTTAAGTCGTAATTTAGAGGTATTATCTATATCGTATAAAAATTTAGCACTAAAGTCATAAAACAAAAAGTTCTCGTCTTGGGCCAAAAGCGTATTCATTTGAGAAGAAGCATTTAATTCCGAATCTTTAAAAATACGATCAAAATAAGCATCGTAAGTTTTTGAAACCAGTAGGTCAGTATAAGAACGTCTTGCTGATAATTGTACTTCAGTTTTTTTAGATAATGGAATTTTTGCATAACCATCTACGCTGAGCATATTTCCGCCAAAACCTGCGTTAATTTTTTTGTCTAATTTATCTCCGTTTTTTATAGCGATAGTACTTGATACGGCGTTTCCAAATTTGGCACTAGTTCCATTTTTAGAAATGGTAATGTCTTCTGATAAATACGGATTAAAAGCAGAGATTAAGCCAAAAAAATGTCCGGATTGGTACATTCTAATGCCTTCATATAAAATTAAATTTTGATCATTAGTGCCTCCTCTAACGTTGATATTAGAAATGCGTTCATCAACACTCATAATGCCAGGTAAATTTTGTACTATTTGCAGCACATCTGGTTCAATCAATCCTGGTAAAATATCAAATGCTTTTGTGTCGGCTGTTATTGTTCCGTTATTAGTTTTAGAAATACCTTTGGTAAGATAATTTATGATTACAACTTCTTTTAATTGTTGAATTTGGCTTTGAAGTTCTTCTGCATCTTTAAGTGTAATAACAATAAACCGATGACTTAACATTTCAAAATTAAGATTCGTATCACGATTTAATTGAATTAATACTTGTTGTATTGAAAGTTTTAGAGAAGGGGATTTAATTGAAATACCTTCAATTGATTTGGTCTCAAAAGAAAATTTAACGGCGTATTTTTTTTCTAATTCTTGAAGAATTTGGACAAGCGGTTTTTCAACCTCTTGTTCCTGACTAAATGTGAGGTTACAAAAGGAGAAACATACTATATAAAAAAAGAAACAAAGTAATTTTTTATTCACGCTTTAATAAAATAGATTTTCCTGATTTGCTGTAGCTTAAATTTAAAGGTATTGTGACAGATTTCAATGCTAAATCTAAATTATTATGTGTAAAACTTCCCGTGAATAAACGTGAAAGATCAATGTTTTTAGTAATTATAGTTTGATTGTATTGATTTTCAAACTCTGCAATTACATATTTAAGAGGAACACTTTTAAAACTGCTTTCGCCATGTAACCATTGTGGTTGTACAGCGTTTTCTTTTTCATTTGCAAGTAGTTTCCCATCTATGATTACGAAGGAATGACCTGGTTTTAACGTTGTTGTTTTGTTATTGTGCGTTACAGCAACTAAACCTTCGTAACACGTCACTTCAAAGAAAGATTCGCGTTGTTTTACATTAAACTGTGTTCCTAAAACGCTAACAATACCATCTGAAGTAATAACATCAAATTTTTGACCTTTTGCAACTTTAAAAAAGGCTTCTCCTTCAAGCTTTATTGCTCTTGTGTCACTCCATTTACTTTCATTAAATGTTACTGTTGAATTGGCATTTAATTCAACTGTAGAGTTATCGGGTAATGCAACTGTTGTTTGTTGTGCAATGAGTGTGCCAACGGTAGTATCTAAAGTTGTGGTGTAATAATAAATACTAAACCCTATTGCTAAAACGGCAGCGATTCTAAGGAATGGTTTTAGCCATTGGTTAGAATGTGCTTTTTTAGATTTAAGTTTAGATTTAAGTGTTTGATAGGCTTGGTCACTAGAGTATTCTGGAGCTTTAAAATCTCTTAAAGCAGTATTCATTTTAATTAAATCATCATAATCCTCTAACTGCTCAAAAGCAATCTGCTCTTCAGTACTTAGATTATGATCTAACCATTTTTTTATTAGTTCTTCTCGCTTCATAGTATGATTTCAAGTATATAACAGCTTAGGTTTAAAAACTCCTACTCTTATGATTCTAAATTCAATATTTTTAATTCAAAGTTTCAAAGCTACTTGGTATTCGGATGCTTAACTGTCTTCTATCATCGGTCTTCATTGAAAATTTCTACATAAGTAGCTTAACTAAAAACTAAGACTGAATGCTGATTTGTCAAAGTTCATCAATATCTTCTCGTAACTTTTTCAAAGCTCCATAAATACGCTTTTCTACTCCCTTTACAGAGATATCCAATAGCTCTGCAATTTCTTTAAACCGTTTGCCTTCAACTCTATTCATTAAAAATGCAACACGTTGAGCTTCGGTTAATTTGCTCAATGCTGTTTGTAATTTTTGATGATATTCTTTTTCTTCTAGTACAAATTGTGGCGTTTCGTTAGTGGTAGTTTTTTGAGGTTGAATACCATACTTTAATACCACTTTTTGATGAGCATAGGCATTAAGCATTAAATTATTAGCCGTTGTAAACAAATAACTTTTCGCTTTGTTTGGTGTAACCTTACTGCAATTCTGCCATAGTTTTATAAACGCTTCCTGAACTTTATCTTCCGGATTTAAGTGATCTCCAAACTTATAATACAAAAAGTCATGGAGGTTTTTTGAATGCTTTTTATACAAGCGTTCAAATAATTGCGATTCGCAAATATTATGATGTAAGGGTTTACTCATGGTTTTTAATAGGCCCACAAATTATAAATAATATTTTAGATAATAAGGTAGGAAATTTAGAAGGCTAACTGTTTTATAATAAATAGAAAAGCATTAATACCATGAAAATCATTTCTAAACATCTATTTCTATATTTCCTTTTTGCCCTTTTTTGCTTTACATCATGTCAAGATGAGATTACCCAAATTGAAACTCCAAACGATCAAGAAACCCTAGTTTCAAATTCTACATTGGCCAACCTTATGAGCAGAACAACGGCAAATTTTGGAGCAGCTGATGATATTTTAGATGGTGCAAGTTGCTTTTCTGTTGAATTGCCTGTTACAATTGTGGTTAGTGATATTACAATAATTATTGAAACACAATCCGATTTACAACAATTGGAGAATTTATATAATGAGTCTTCTATTAATGAAGATTTTTTAGATTTTGTATTTCCTATTTCTATAATTTTCAGTGATTACAGCCAAATTGAGATTGAAAATGAAGATGAGCTTCAAGGTTTTATAAGCGAATGCGCTAGTGATCAAAATGATGCTATTGAATGTGTAGATTTTGTTTATCCTATTTCGTTTTCAGTATTTAATTCAGGGTTTAACCTTATTGATACTGTTCTTATTGAAAATGACGAAGCATTATATAATTTTATAAGTGGTTTAGAAGATGAAGATAATGCGGTTGTGGTTAGTTTGAATTTTCCGGTAACATTAGAATATGCCAATGGTGACAATATAGAGGTTAATACAAATGAAGAATTATCAGATGCTATTGAATTAGCTGGAGAGGGTTGTAATGATGCTAATTGTACTGAAGAATCTGTAGCATTAAATTTAGAAGACTGTCAATGGAAAATAACGACTTATTCTAGTTTTCCAGAATTTGTTGGTATTGATTTAGTGTTTTATACCGATGACACATTTGCTATTTTTCAAGATGGTAGCACCTATAATGTTGTTGGTAGTTGGTCTGTAATTTCAACAGATGGAGAAACCTATGTATACTTAGAAACCGATTTTGAAGATTTGGGAGGCGACTGGAAAATTGTAGAATGTGATGAGGATATATTACAGTTTGTTAAAGGAGAACAAACGATGGTTATTAATCAGGTTTGTGAAGATGATTTAAATTGTTCTCTCACTGATTTAAGCAGTATTTTACAAGAATGTCCTTGGGATTTTAGTGATGGTTCTGGTAATTTTGAGAATGATCAAATGATTTTTAATGCCAATGAAGATCTACAAATTACGGAAGGCATGGCAGCTTCAGCGATTGGTGGAGGTTGGGATTTATTAGTTTCAGATGAGGGCATCCTATTAACGTTTTCAGACTTAACAGCGTTTCAAGACACTCTCGAAGGAGATTGGTTAATTGCGGAATGTGATACAGATAGAATTGTATTAACTAAAGGAGGCCAAACATTGGTCTTAGAGCAAAACTGTAATGATAATCTTTTTAGCTGTTTTGGTGATTTCGAAATTGTGGAATGTACACAGGCTAATAACATTCCTGTTTTTAATTTAAGTGCAAATACCATTGGACTTGTACTTTGTACAGAATCCTTTGTTGCATCGTTTCATGAAACCTTAAGTGACGCAGAGAATAATACAAATCCTATTGTAAATACGGAATCTTACGGGACATTAGTTGCACAGGTTTATTTGAGAATTGAAGCTGGTAATAGCGATTTTGAGGTCTATAATGTATATCTCAATACAGAAAGTTGTACTAGTTTTGATTGCTTTGCCAATACCCAAATTACAGCATGCGGAAGTGATGGTTTTGCCACATTTAATTTAACCGAAGCCAATCAAGAATGTGGACCTGATTTAGCGATTTATGGAGTTTATTATTATGAGTCTGAAAGCGATTTACAAAATAATTTAAATCCTATTTACAATACAGAAAGTTACAGTAATATGTATAACCCAACTGTAATTTACGCTGCTGTACTAAATGTATATGATAATGTTATAGAACATATTTTTACGATTGACTTAATCGTTGAAGATTGTAATTATTTTGAATGTTTTGAAAGCTTTGATGCCGTTATAGAAGTTTGTGATGAAGGTACAGATGGATTGTATGAATTTAACCTACCTATTGCATTTGCAAATTGTACTCCAAGTGCAGATGCAGTCACTTACCATTTAACTCAAGCCGATGCTGATACAGGTATAAATGCCATTGTAGAGCCTTCAACATATACGACTGCAGATGTCACTTCTATAGTTTATGTTAGGGTTGAAATTCAAAATCAGTTAGAGGTTTTTACAATTCAATTAAATGTTATTACATGTAATGTTGGTAGTTGTACAGAAGAAGATATTGATGGTATTTTAACAGAATGCTTATGGAACGTTACTAGTTATAATGGAAGCGATAATTTAAGTAATTATAATTTTCATTTCGAACAAAACTCAGGTATTGTAGTGATATATACAGATACAATTACCATTGATGCAACGTGGTCTACCTCTCAAGCTAGTGATGGTGTTGTGATTGATTTTTCAAATGTAACCGGACCAAATATTCAGGCTATAAATGGAAGTTGGTTAGTTGTAGAATGTACGGCAAGTCAATTAATCTTACATAATATCAATGATAGCAGTATCGAAATTGTTCTAGATAGAACCTGTGAATAAAGAAACTAGAAGTTAGTAATTTTAGTAAGTTAAGTTGTTAAGGAGAGAGTCATTCGCCATGAGTGGCTCTTTTTTTTGTGTTCAGGATTCTATGGATTTTAGGTGTTAGAAACGAGAGATGATTCTCTTTGTGAGCCTTTGTGTCTACTTTGTAATTTTTTTGTAATTATAGGCATTCGATATAGTAGAAATAGCGAATACAGATTTCAAGTCTTCAATTTTGCGTCTTTGCGCCTTCTCGAGATTTTTTAATGAAAATAGAGTCGTTAGAGTAAGCAACTGCCGACTGAAACTACTACTGAAAACAAATTTCTAAACTCATTAGAAATTCCCTCATAAATTCTTAAATTTGCAGCTTATTAAATAATACAGGCTGCTTAATTGCAGACTGCAAACTGAAGACTAAAAACATGTTCAATAATTTAAGTGATAAGTTAGATAAAGCGTTACACGTATTAAAAGGTCATGGTAGCATTACAGAAGTAAATGTTGCTGAGACGTTGAAAGAAGTAAGACGTGCGCTTTTAGATGCCGATGTTAACTTTAAAATTGCAAAAGAATTTACCGTTCGTGTAAAAGAAAAAGCACTTGGTCAAAATGTATTAACAACATTGCAACCAGGTCAATTAATGGTTAAACTCGTTAAAGATGAGTTAACTGAATTAATGGGTGGTGATGCAGAAGGACTTAATCTTTCTGGTAATCCGAGTGTAATTTTAATGTCTGGTTTACAAGGTTCTGGGAAAACAACCTTTTCTGGTAAATTGGCCAATTATTTAAAAAACAAAAAAACCAAGAAACCTTTATTAGTGGCTTGTGATGTGTATCGTCCTGCGGCAATTGATCAATTACATGTTGTAGGAGATCAAATAGGTGTTGAGGTTTTTAGTGATAGAGGTAATACAGATCCTGTTGCGATTTCACAAGCTGGTATTGCGCACGCCAAAGCAAATGGTCATAATGTTGTGATTATTGATACCGCAGGTCGTTTGGCTGTGGATGAAGCGATGATGACCGAGATCTCTAATATTCATAAAGCTATTCAACCACAAGAAACTTTATTTGTTGTGGATTCTATGACAGGTCAAGATGCTGTGAATACAGCAAAAGCCTTCAATGATATTTTAAATTTTGATGGTGTTATCCTTACCAAATTAGATGGTGATACACGAGGTGGTGCCGCAATTTCTATTAAATCTGTAGTTAATAAACCGATTAAATTTATTGGTACAGGTGAAAAGATGGAAGCCATTGATGTCTTCTATCCATCACGTATGGCAGATCGTATTCTTGGAATGGGAGATGTGGTGTCTTTAGTGGAACGTGCACAAGAGCAGTTTGATGAAGAGGAAGCAAGAAAACTTCAAAAGAAGATTGCTAAAAATCAGTTTGGGTTTGATGATTTCTTAAAACAGATTCAGCAAATCAAGAAAATGGGTAACATGAAAGATTTAGTAGGCATGATTCCAGGAGCTGGAAAAATGATGAAAGATATTGATATTGACGACGATGCTTTTAAAGGTATTGAAGCCATTATTCATTCCATGACACCTGAAGAACGCTCTAACCCATCAGTCATAAATGCAAGTCGTAAAAAACGAATTGGAAAAGGTTCAGGAACTTCAGTACAAGAAGTAAATCAGCTTTTAAAGCAGTTTACTCAAATGAGTAAAATGATGAAGATGATGCAAGGTGGAGGCGGAAAACGTATGATGCAGATGATGCAGAATATGCCTAAATAAGTTTGCAGTCTTCAGTCGTCAGTAGTCAGTTATAATACGCGGTCTTCAGTCGACTTTTATAAATAATAATTCAATCAACTAGAGCTTTGCGCCTCAGCGTCTTTGCCAGAAAACAATAACCAAAAGCATGACAATTTTAGACGGAAAAAAAGTAAGTAACGACATTAAAAACGAAATCAAAGCCGAAGTCGATAAGATGAAAGCTAATGATGAAAAAGTGCCACATTTAGCCGCTGTTATTGTTGGTAATGATGGTGCGAGTTTAACGTACGTAGGTAGCAAAGTTAGAGCATGTGAGCGTGTTGGTTTTCAATCTACAATGGTGCGTTTATCTAATACTACTAGCGAAATTGAGTTGTTAGATAAAATTGAAGAATTAAACCAGAATGACGATATAGATGGTTTTATTATTCAGTTACCATTACCACGACAAATTAATACGCAAAAAGTATTAATGGCTGTAGATCCTAATAAAGATGTTGACGGCTTTCATCCAATGAATTTTGGAAAAATGGCATTAGATATGTCCACTTTTATTCCTGCAACACCATTTGGGATATTAGAATTGTTAGAACGTTACAACGTTGAGACAGATGGTAAGCATACGGTTATAATTGGTCGTTCTCATATTGTTGGTCGTCCGATGAGTATTTTAATGGGACGAAAAGGTTTTCCGGGAAATTCAACCGTAACCTTAACGCACAGTCATACTAAAAATATTACACAGATTACTTCGCAAGCAGATATTATAATTTCAGCATTAGGAATTCCAAATTTCTTAAAAGCTGAAATGGTAAAAGACGATGTGGTTATCATTGACGTAGGAATTACACGTGTTGAAGACGAATCTGATAAAGGCTACCATATTACAGGTGATGTAGATTTTGAACACGTAAGTAAAAAAGCAAGTTTTATTACACCTGTTCCAGGTGGAGTAGGACCAATGACAATTGCTATGTTGTTGAAAAATACGTTATTGGCAAGAGAGCAGCACAGGCAAAATAATAGGTAATTTTCTAATGGGTTTATTGACGCTATTTATTGTTCTTTCAAAAGTAACAATAGGTAGTATTCAACATGTATTACCCATTTTATTAGCATTAGGTTTTGGGATTATTCTTATAAAATATTCTAAAAGAAATTTATCTAATTCACATCAAGAGTACATACTACTTGCATTAGGGTGGTTGGTATCTATTGTTGTAATAAGTTATCATACGTATCGGATGCTGTTCGATAATTATAATTTTAAAACTGATTTACCACTTTTCCTCTGTAGTTTAATAGCGTTATTAATTCCTGTATTTACACATTATCGTAAATATTGGATGTTTGAAATATTAG
Organism: Winogradskyella helgolandensis; assembly: GCF_013404085.1. Classification (NCBI taxonomy): domain Bacteria; kingdom Pseudomonadati; phylum Bacteroidota; class Flavobacteriia; order Flavobacteriales; family Flavobacteriaceae; genus Winogradskyella; species Winogradskyella helgolandensis. The sequence goes on from NZ_JABFHO010000001.1 coordinate 1,937,695, forward strand.
TATTTTGGATAATTGGTGGTACGTTGCAAGGAGTAATCACTCCAGATATCCTAGAAGGGTTTCCTAGTTTTGATTACTTTAGATATTGGGTGGTTCATTTAGGATTATTGACCATAATATTCTACGTTGTTTTTGTTTTTAAGATGAAACCAACATTACGCAGCGTTTTTAAATCATTACTAGCCTTTCAAGTTTACTTGATAGTTGTAACAGGATTGAATTATGTATTAGATGCTAATTATTTTTACCTAGTTGAAAAACCAAAATCAGCAACTTTAATGGATTATTTTGGAGAATGGCCATATTACGTAATAGTTGGTCAATTAGTGCTTATTCCTTTGTTTCTATTGGTGTATTTGCCATTTTACATTTCAAGTAAATTTGAGAATTCACTTAGCAAATAACTGATTTATATCTTTGAAGGCTTTGAACTCTAAAGCATTTCCTGAAGGGGCCTTAAAGAACATTGTTGCTTGTTCTCCCACTAATCCTTCAAATCTAATATAAGGTTCAATGATAAAGTGTATGCCTTTCGATTTTAATAGTTCTGAGAATTGATGAAAGCGATCCCATTCTAAAACAACACCAAAATGTGGTACAGGTACATCTTTTCCATCCACTAAATTAGTGATTTCCTCTTCGGTTTGCTTTGTTTTAAAATGGATAACTAATTGATGACCAAAGAAATTATAGTCAACCCAATGGTCACTACTTCGTCCTTCTTCTAGTTGTAATATATTAGTGTAGAAGTTTCTACATAGTTCTAAATTATGAACAGGAATCGCCAAATGAAAAGGTGCTAGAGCCATAATTATCGTCTATTACTCCGTGTTTCACTTTCCTTATTTGCTTCATACGTTTTAGTAGAATCAGCAATTAAATCATTCAAATTTTTAAATTCTTCTTTTGTTAATTCTCTATATTGACCAGTAGGCACATCAAGTTTAATATTCATAATCCGAATACGTTTTAAAGCTTGTACTTCATAATTACAATACTCACACATTCTTCGAATTTGTCTATTTAATCCTTGAGTTAAAATGATACTGAATGTAAATTTATCAATCTTTTTAACCTTACATTTATTGGTGTGTTTGTCTAAATCTTCCAAGTAGATGCCGCCTGCCATACGCTCAATAAATGTTTGAGAAATCGGTTGGTCTACAGTAACGATGTATTCTTTTTCGTGATTATTACTAGCTCTTAAAATCTTGTTTACAATATCACCATCATCAGTTAGTAGAATTAAACCTTCACTTGGTTTATCTAATCTACCGACAGGGAAAATACGTTTAGGATAATTAAGATAATCAATGATATTGTCTTTTTCAACGCGTGTATCTGTGGTGCAAACAATGCCTACAGGTTTGTTAAAAGCTAAATACACAAAATCTTGTTGACGTTCACCAATAATTTCGCCATCCACTTTAACCACATCTTCAGATGCTACTTTAGTTCCCATTTCTGGTACGACATCATTAATAGTGACTCTTCCTGCTTCAATTAAGCGGTCTGCGGCTCTACGAGAGCAATAACCAGCTTCGCTGAGGTATTTGTTTAGGCGTTTTAAATCTTCTGACATGGTGCAAAAATACGATAAAGATTAATCATTAATGAATTCAATAATCTTAGGTGTTAAAGAAACATCTTTTAAACCATGACCAAAACCAGTAGTAGAAATGAATTCAGAATTTTTATAGCGATTTGCAATTAATTGACCATCTTCATAAGGAATAATACGATCCTTTTTATCATGAATAATTAATCCTTTTGCATCAATAGATTCTGTGAAGTTTGCTGCCGAAAAGTAAGAGACTGGTTGTCCAAAGCGCTCAACAATAATATTGTCTAATCCATTTGAAATTTTAGTGTTAAAACCCATCATAGATTTGTATCGGTCAAATACTCCCGTGAAATGAGCAGGAGCTCCTAAGAGAATAAGTTTTTTTATTGAGGGTAATTGATGTTTGTGCATATAAAAAACACTAGCCATACCACCAACCGAATGACCAATTAATACGTCTGGATTAAACTTATTAGCCACCACATTTATGAATTCAGAATACAGAATAGCATTAAATTGTTTGCCATCCGATCTTCCGTGTGCAGGAGCATCTAGTGCTATAATATTGTAATCTTGTGCTTTGAGTTCTTTTAAAATATATGCCCAACGCGATGCATTACTTTCCCAACCATGAGCAAGTAATACGGTTTTGCCTTTTCCAACCCAACGGTAGGTTGCAATATCCATATTGTTATACCTGATTTCTTCGTAAAATGCCGAATCAATTATTTGTTTTTGCTCTTCTGTGTAACGTCCTTTTTTTGGTGAGGCAAAAAGGTTTATCGCTTTTTTTGTTGCATATTTAGAAGAAATTAGACTAGTTGCATTAAGTGCGCTACCAATAGATTTTATAACAAAACTCTTCATACTTTATTGGTCTTCTCTATTAACGGCTTCAATTGAAAATGCGGGTAAGCAAATAGCTAAATACTCACAAGGTTCTGTGAAAGGATTAGAGTATTGTAAGCGTGTGTTTTTCTCAACTTTTATAGACTGTCCTGCTTCTAAAATAATAGTTTCTCCGTCTATGATAAATTGTTTTTTTCCTTTTATAATAAAAGTGTATTCATCAAATTCTGGAGTTTGAAAAGGTTCTGACCAACCTGCAGGAGCCACCATATGCGCGATGCTTATTTCAGAATTGCCATCTGTGGCATTACCAAAATGTTCTTTTATAATTTTACCATCTTCTGTAGGAACTACAAATGGCGAATCTTGAATTTTATATTTTTGTTTTTTATCCATGTTTTTCAATTAACAACTATTCTACCAGTGAACCATAAAATATTTAATCTTAGCTTTTTCAGGAATTTGAATCGGGTCGATTGTCATATCCATATTAAAACGCATACTAGCAGGTAATTCTTTTTTATCAATAGTAAAGGACGCGTTAACCTCATTGACTGAGACTACTATAACATTGATAAGATTATCAATTTTTGAGATTTTATAAGCTGCTTTTAGATCTTTAAAAGTACTTATGTTCGATATATTTTTATTTGTGTGGTATCGTGAATCAATGATGTTTATGCTAGAGATAACAGAAGTAGAATCTAAAGCTTCTCTTGGAGATAAGTCTAGAAGTTTTTTGCCTCCTTTTTCAAAAATTTCAATGGTGTTTACTGAGCCAATAAATTCATCACCAGAAACGTATCTTACAATAGAGTCATTACTATAAATAGCATCTAAGTCTTTTACTTGTGTAGAGTCCGTTAGTAAACCTATACACGTTTTAGATATCAAAAAAGGGTCTACTGAGGCATCTTTGGTGCAACTTGTTATTAAAACTGCACAAATTAATGCAGCAAATAGGGTGTGTTTCATAATAGGTTGTAGTTGATATTATTTAAGCATTTTGGTTAATATGCCAAGAACGCTTCTTATTACTGTTGGGCTTGTTAATACTTTTATAAATGGGTTTTGTCTTGTGGATTGTCTTCTTGTAGAGCTTCTTGTGCTTCTTTTAGTTTCAGCACGTTTTAAAGCTTCTTTTTCCTCTTTTGCTTTTTGTTTAGCTTCTTCTGCTTCGGCTTGCTCAATTTTTTTATTCAACATTTCGTAAGCACTATCTCGGTCAATCTCTTGGTTATATTTTCTAGCCAATTTTGATTGCGATAATAGACTTGCTAATTCCGATTCCGTTAAAATATCCATTCTACTCATGGGAGCACGCAACATGGTTGCTGCCAAAGGTGTTGGTTTTCCTTTTTCATCTAAAGCAGAGACTAGAGCTTCACCTATTCCTAAAGAGGTTAAAATTTCTGCCGTATCATAATACTCAGTATCTGGATAATTTTGAGCCGTTAATTTAATCGCTTTTCTATCTTTCGCGGTAAAGGCTCGTAAGGCATGCTGTACTTTAAGTCCTAATTGGCCTAAAACTGCTTCAGGTACATCGGTTGGGTTCTGAGTTACAAAATATAAACCCACACCTTTACTACGAATGAGTTTTACGATACTTTCAATCTGACTTAATAAGGCGTCCGAAGCTTCATTGAATATTAAATGTGCTTCGTCAATGAACATAATAAGTTCTGGGCGTCCACTATCTCCTTGTTCAGGAAATGTTGAATAAATCTCCGCTAATAAACTCAACATAAATGTCGAAAACAATTTCGGCTTATCTTGAATATCTGTCAGTCTAATAATATTAATATATCCGCGACCGTTTTCATCAATCCTCAATAAATCTTGAGTGTCAAAAGAGGTTTCACCAAAGAAAACATCTCCTCCTTGTTGCTCAATCTCAATAAGTTTTCTTAAAATGGCGCCTGTTGAAGCTGTTGAAATACGACCATAAGCTTCTTCAAATTCTGCTTTGCCTTCATTGGTAGCATATTGTAGGATTTTCTTAAAATCTTTAAGGTCTAATAAGGGTAAATGGTTGTCATCACAATATTTAAAAATGACAGAAATAATACCAGCTTGCGTTTCTGTAACATCTAATATTCTCGAAATTAAAACAGGCCCAAATTCGCTGATAGTTGCTCTTAAACGGACTCCATCTTGTTCGGATAAAGTCATGACTTCTACAGGAAACGCTTTGGGTTCAAATGGTAATCCTATTTTTTCCATTCGCTCATCAATTTTAGCGTGGCCAGGACTTGGTTTTGCTAACCCACTTAAATCTCCTTTAATGTCCATCAATAAAACCGGAATACCTTTTTCTGATAAATTTTCGGCTAAAACTTGTAGCGTTTTTGTTTTTCCAGTACCAGTTGCTCCAGCAATAAGTCCATGTCTATTCATGGTTTTTAAGGGAACGTTTACAAAAGTATTAGTCATGGTTTTGCCGTCAAGCATTGCAGATCCAAGTGTAATATAGTCGCCTTTACATGTGTTTCCTTCGTTAATTTCTTTCACGAAAGCTTCAGAATTCTTCATTTATCAGAAAATTTGCATAAAAATAATGTAATTTAATCACGTATGAAATAGATTTCAATTTCATAATTATCTAATCCACTTTCTTCAAGACTTATTTCTGTATAAATAAATATTAAATTTTACCAATAGTTTAAAGCAAACTGAGACTGCGACTGAAAACTAAATAACTATCTTTGCAGCCATATGACAAGAAGAGAACGACAAGAATTAATAGATAAAGGGTTACTACTGCCTTTAATGGAGGAATTTTATACCATTCAAGGTGAAGGTTTTCATAAAGGAACAGCGGCATATTTTGTGCGAATTGGTGGTTGTGACGTGGGTTGCCATTGGTGCGATGTGAAAGAAAGTTGGTTGGCAGAATTACATCCTCCTACAGCAACTGAAAAGATTGTAGAAAACGCAATAAAATATAGCGATACTATTATTGTTACAGGTGGTGAGCCTCTAACTTGGGATATGGGACCACTAACGGCTCAATTGAAAGCTAAAGGTGTTCAGACTCATATAGAGACTTCTGGTGCTTATAAGTTAACTGGAGAATGGGATTGGATATGCTTATCACCTAAGAAAATGAAATTACCTACCGAAGAAGTTTTAGAAAAAGCTCACGAACTTAAATGTATCATTTATAATAATGATGATTTTAAATTTGCAGAGGATCAAGCGGCTAAAGTAAATGATAATTGCATTTTGTATTTACAACCAGAATGGAGCAAACGCGATAAAGTGATTCCGAAAATTGTAGATTATGTCATGGCTAATCCGAAATGGAAAGTGTCCTTACAGACTCATAAATATTTGAATATACCTTAGTTTAGACTCTAGATTTTGGATTTTCAAAATTGGAAAAGTGTATAAATAAAAAAGTTCCGAGAAGTATAAATCTTCTCGGAACTTTTTTTATGTCAGCTAACAGTTATTTAGTAAAAGGTACAGCCACTCTAGTTGTTCCCCAGCCGATGAACATATGTACACCATCATCAGATTTGTCAAATGCAATAGAAAGTGCTTCTAATGATTCTTTACCTTCTGTTACAGGAACAGTGATACTAGCTACAGTGTTATCTTCTTTGTATCCTGAAGTTCCCCAGTTGTTTACATCAGAACTTACAATAATAGTCCACTCTTTATCTCCAGGAATTGTAAATAATGAATAGGTACCAGCTTTAATTGTCTTTCCTCCAAGTTTCATATCCTTAAAAAGAATTAGTTCTGTGGCTTCGTTAGCACCTGTTCTCCATACTTTATCTTTTTGAGTTAATTCTTTTACAGTTCTGCCTTTAAGTTGTGGTCTACCATAATATACTTTTATCAATTGATCGCTACCTCTTCCAAATGACGCTACGTCTAAAGGACTTTTGTCTAAGCCTGAAAATTTTTGTGCTTCGGCATTAAAAGAAATAAGCATCATAAATGCAAATGAAATGGTCGTTAATAGTCTTGTGGTTTTCATAATTTGTTTTTGATTTTTGGTGAATATGATTGCGCTAAAGGTAAAACCCATTCGTCTTAATATTATATTAAATAACGAAACTAGATGTTAAAGTTGATGACTTATTTTAAAGTAATTGGAAATTCAGCAATTGTTGTGTCCCATCCTATTTTTAAGTTCACAGTGTTATCTGAAGCTTTGTAAAGCGCAATAGATAAGTTTTCAATAGTTTTATCACTTTTAGTTATAGGCACCGATACACTTGCGATATCTTTAGTTTCATCATAACCGTAATTTCCCCAACCGTCAAGTTCAGTGTTTAATTTTAAAGTCCATTCTTTTTCAGTAGGAATAATGATCACACTATAGCGTCCTGCTTTAATTTCTTTTCCACCAAACGTCACATCGTTTACAAATAATATTTCTGTAGACTCATTAGCTCCAACGCGCCATGCTTTTCCGAATTTTAAAAGCTTGCCAAATACTTCTCTACCTTTTTTAGCGGGTCTAGAGTAAGTGACTCTAATTTGAGGTTCTGATAATTTCTTAGCTTCCTCAGTTTTTTCAAATGTTCTTTTTGGTGCGTTTGAAGGATAGTAAGCACGGTCCATTGTACTGTTGTCCATTTTGGCAAATTCTTGAGCATTAATATTTAATGACAAAAGCATTACAAATGATAAGCTAATAGTAGTAAGTAATTTTGATGTTTTCATGACTGCAATTAAGTTTTGATTAGATTAAATTAAAATGAATTTAAGGCCTAAGTCGTAAATAAATATTAAAATTTACAAATTAATAGATAATCTGTTTATTTAATGTTGTCTCAGTTATGTATTGATGTCTATTTGCAATTTAAAGTTTTATATTGAAACTATTATTGTTGTTTGTGTTTTTAATATGAAAGTTTAAGTTCATATTTGTCCTGTAATTAATAATATATGGCTGATAATAGTTTAAGCCTAATTCAAAAAAGATAAAAGTTATGTGCGGAATAGTATGTGCGTTCGATATAAAGCAAAAAGTAGATGATTTAAGACCACAGGTTTTAGAGATGGCAAAAACAATTCGTCATCGTGGACCAGATTGGAGTGGAATTTATAGTGACGATAAAGTGATTATGGCGCATGAGCGTTTAGCAATTGTAGATCCAGCTTCAGGAAAACAGCCTTTGTTTAGTCCAGATAAGAAATTAATATTAGCTGCCAATGGTGAGATTTATAACCACAGAGAATTACGTGCTGAGTATCCTGACTATGATTTTCAAACTCAAAGTGATTGTGAAGTAATCCTAGCTTTATACCAAGAAAAAGGTGTAGATTTTGTAGATGATATGAATGGTATTTTCGGCTTTGCTATTTACGATGTTGAAAAGGATGAATATTTCATTGCTAGAGATCACATGGGAATTATTCCTTTATATATAGGATGGGATAAAAATGGAACATTCTATGTCGCTTCAGAATTAAAAGCACTAGAAGGTATTTGTACTAAAATTGAATTATTTCCTCCAGGTCATTATATGTCTAGCAAAGATGGCGAATTTGTAAAATGGTACAAACGTGATTGGACAGAGTATGATGCTGTAAAAGATAACGAAACAAGTATAGCAGAAGTAAAGCAAGCCTTAGAAGATGCTGTGCATAGACAGCTAATGAGTGATGTGCCTTATGGTGTATTATTGTCAGGTGGTTTAGATTCTTCAGTAACCTCTGCTATTGCTAAAAAATATTCTGAAAGACGTATCGAAGCTGATGATAAAGAAAAAGCATGGTATCCACAACTGCATTCGTTTTCAGTTGGGCTAGAAGGTTCACCAGATTTAGCAGCAGCAAAAAAAGTAGCTGACCATATTGGTACAGTTCATCATGAAATTAAATTTACTATTCAAGAAGGATTAGATGCTATTAAAGATGTGATTTATAACATCGAAACTTATGATATTACCACGATTCGTTCATCGACTCCAATGTATTTAATGGCGAGAGTTATTAAATCTATGGGAATTAAAATGGTATTATCTGGTGAAGGTGCCGATGAGTTATTTGGTGGGTATTTATACTTTCATAAAGCGCCAAGTGCACAAGAGTTTCATGAAGAAACCGTTCGTAAATTAGATAAGTTACATATGTACGATTGTTTAAGAGCCAACAAAAGTTTAGCGGCTTGGGGAATTGAAGGTCGTGTACCATTCTTAGATAAAGAATTTATGGATGTTGCCATGCGCATCAACCCAAAAGACAAAATGATTAACGGAGAGCGCATGGAAAAATGGGTGGTTCGTAAAGCATTTGAAGATATGATTCCAGAAAGCGTAGCATGGAGACAAAAAGAACAATTTTCTGATGGAGTAGGTTATAGTTGGATTGATACCTTAAAAGAACTTGTAGCAAGTGAAGTAACTGATGAGCAAATACAAAATGCGTCATTCCGTTTTCCAATTAACACGCCTCTAAATAAAGAAGAGTATTATTACAGAAGTATTTTTGAAGGTCATTTTCCAAGTGATGCAGCAGCATTAAGCGTGCCTCAAGAAGCAAGTGTAGCTTGTAGTACTGCAACAGCTTTAGAATGGGATGAAGCATTTAAAAACATGAACGATCCTTCTGGTAGAGCCATTGCTAATGTACATTCGGATTCTTATGTGAAAGCTTAAGAAGTAATTAAATAAATATTTAAAAGACCAATCACAAAAGATTGGTCTTTTTTTATACTCAGTATTGTTGTAATTTCATAATCTTAATTGAGGCGATGTTATTACCAAACTTTAAAAAATTTCTTATTGAAAAAGGCGGATTATCTGAAGAGGAATTTGTTCAAATAACACCTTTTATAAGAACAAAAAGAATTCCTCATAATGAGTTTTTATTAAAATCAGGTGAGGTCTGTTCGCATTCTTTTTTTGTTGAACAAGGTGTGCTTCGATTTTATGCATTAAATGAAGAAGGAAAAGAAAATATCCTCCAGTTTGCTACTGAGAATTGGATTGTTAGTGATCGCGGCAGTGTCTTTTTTCAAGAACCTTCAACCTATTATATAGATGCTATTGAAGATACATTAACAGTCATGTTAGATGAAGAATTTGTGACTAAAGTCGTCAATATTAATTCGAAATTTAGAGCCCAAAACGAAAAGTTATTACAAAATCATATCCGCCATTTATACAAACGCATTAGCTTATTAATAGGAGCTTCGGCAAAGGTTAGATATTTGGAATTTGTTAGTATGTATCCAGATATTATGTTGCGCGTTCCGCAATGGATGATAGCTTCTTATTTAGGAATTACTCCAGAAAGTTTGAGTAGAGTGCGAAAAGCATTAGCTAAAGAAAACTTTAAACCGAAGTAGTTTTTTACCCTATTAATTTCTAGATTTTCGCTTCTTATCAAATGTCAATGCATAAGTTTTGTTGTTCCTGTAATTTTACAGTAAATAATAGAGAGAATATAGAAATTATGAAAACAAATAAAGAAAGAAGTATAGAAAAAGTAACGCGACCAGCAGCACCTCATTTTGTAGGTGATGGGTTTAGAGTCCACAATTTTATTCCAGGGACATCAACCATGCAGCGTATGGATCCGTTTATAATGTTGGATTACAACTCTAAATATAATTTTCCTGCAACAGATAAACCAAAAGGAGTTGGTGTGCATCCTCATAGAGGTTTTGAAACCGTGACTATTGCCTATAAAGGTCGTGTAGAACATAACGATAGTTCAGGAGGAGGAGGTATAATCGGTGAAGGAGATGTGCAATGGATGACAGCCGCTTCGGGAGTTTTGCACAAAGAGTTTCACGAAACAGAATGGAGTAAAAATGGAGGGGAGTTTCAAATGGTGCAGCTTTGGGTAAATTTGCCGGCAAAGGATAAAATGAGTCCACCAAAATATCAAGCGATTTCAAATTCTGAAATCACAAAAGTTACTTTACCAGATAACGCAGGGGAAGTAGAGGTTATTGCCGGAGATTATCAGGGACATAAAGGTGCTGCATCTACATTTTCGCCATTGAATATGTTTAATTTGAAATTGAAAAAGGGAGCGAAAACGCAATTGTCATTTCCTGCAACCTATACAACAGCGCTTTTAATGGTTGAAGGTGATGCTAAAGTGAATGGAAGTACAAATGCGCCACAAGATTATTTTGTGATGTTTAGCAACGATGGAGAGTCGTTTACAGTTGAAGCATTAAATGATGCCGTAGTTTTAGTATTGAGTGGTGAGCCAATTAATGAACCTATTGCAGCACATGGTCCTTTTGTAATGAATACACAAGAGGAACTCCTTGAAGCCTTTCAAGATTATAATACCGGAAAATTCGGATATTTAGAGGATTAGTAAACACTTGATTAGGCAGTTCAATTTTTGAGCTGCTTTTCTGTTTTTTCTTTAAATTAGAAATAAGTTTTAATCTCGAAATCTCGACTCTGAGCGATTTTTTGTTTTAGCGCGATTTCAAGATTCAATCAAATTAAAGAAATCTCATTTAAGGTGCTTTTTAAGCTTTCTAAGCCACTTTTAGGTAATCAACAAATGTTGATAATTATCGGCATCAATTCATAAAAAGCTTTTAAAAAGCGTTATAATTCCGTATATTTGTTAGTATTCAAAAATGATACAGCTGTGTCATTTTTTTTATGTCAATAAAGCTCTAAATTTTAAAGAAGCAGTTGCTAAAAATTATGATAGCTGAATTGATTCCGTTGTATAACGGCAGATTTTTTTAATAAAGATTCGAACTAAAATGTATTCAAAATAATGAGCGAAAAAAGAGAAGAATTTAATAAGGATAATTACTCAGCAGATAGTATTCAGGCCTTAGAAGGTATGGAGCATGTTCGTATGCGTCCTTCCATGTACATTGGTGATACAGGCGTAAGAGGTTTGCACCATTTAGTATATGAGGTTGTCGATAACTCAATTGATGAAGCTTTAGCTGGTCATTGTGATAATATTACCGTAATTATTAATGAAGATAATTCTATTACTACTGAGGATGATGGTCGTGGTATTCCAGTAGATTTACATAAAAAAGAAGGAGTTTCTGCATTAGAGGTTGTAATGACTAAAATTGGTGCAGGTGGTAAGTTTGATAAAGATTCTTATAAAGTTTCTGGTGGACTACATGGTGTTGGTGTAAGTTGTGTAAACGCTTTATCTGACAATTTAAAGGCCACAGTTTATAGAAAAGGAGAAATCTGGGAGCAAGAATACGAGAAAGGTAAAGCCATGTATCCTGTTAAGAAAGTTGGTGAAACGGATAAAAGAGGAACTATTGTTACTTTTAAACCAGATGCAACCATCTTTACGCAAACTTTAGAATATAACTACGATACCTTAGCAAGTCGTTTACGTGAATTAGCTTACCTTAATAAGGGTATTACGATTCATTTAATAGATAGACGTCATAAAAAAGATGATGGTGAGTTTGAAGGGGAAACATTTCATTCTAAAGAAGGTCTGAAGGAATTTATCAAGTTTTTAGATGGTAACCGTGAGCCTTTAATAAAAGAAGTTATTGCTTTTGAAGGTGAAAAGAATGGAGTACCTGTTGAGGTTGCCATGATTTATAATACCTCTTATGCTGAAAATTTACACTCGTATGTAAATAATATTAATACACATGAAGGTGGAACACACTTATCAGGATTCCGTAGAGGTTTAACACATACCCTTAAAAAGTATGCAGACGAATCTGGAATGTTAGACAAATTAAAGTTTGATATTGCTGGTGATGATTTCCGAGAAGGTTTAACCGCTATTATTTCTGTAAAAGTTCAAGAGCCACAATTCGAAGGGCAAACAAAAACTAAATTAGGAAACCGTGAAGTTTCTGCAGCTGTAAGTCAGTCTGTTTCTGAAATGCTTACGGATTATTTAGAAGAAAATCCGGATGATGCTAAAACGATTGTTCAGAAAGTAATACTAGCTGCACAAGCACGTCATGCCGCTCAAAAGGCACGTGAAATGGTTCAGCGTAAAACCGTAATGAGTATTGGTGGTTTACCTGGAAAACTATCAGATTGTTCTGAACAAGATCCTGCAAAATGTGAAGTTTATCTAGTCGAGGGAGATTCGGCAGGTGGAACGGCAAAACAAGGTCGTGATAGAATGTTTCAAGCTATTTTGCCATTAAGAGGTAAGATTCTTAATGTGGAGAAAGCAATGACACATAAGGTTTTTGAAAACGAAGAAATCAAAAATATCTTTACAGCCTTAGGTGTTACTATCGGAACAGAAGAAGATAGTAAAGCCTTAAACCTTTCAAAATTAAGATACCATAAAATAGTTATTATGTGTGATGCCGATATCGATGGTTCGCATATTGAAACTTTAATCTTAACCTTCTTCTTCCGTTACATGAAGGAATTAATTGAAAATGGACATATTTATATAGCAACACCACCTTTATTCTTAGTGAAGAAAGGAGCCAAAAAAGAATATGCTTGGAACGATGAAGAGCGTTTAGCTTTAATGGAACAATATGGTGATGGAGCAAAAATTCAACGTTATAAAGGTCTTGGAGAGATGAATGCAGAACAACTTTGGGATACGACGATGAATCCTGAGTTTAGAACATTGCGTCAAATCCATATAGAGAATGGTGCGGAAGCAGATCGTGTCTTTTCTATGTTAATGGGAGACGAAGTACCACCACGTAGAGAGTTTATAGAAAAGAATGCGATTTATGCTAATATTGATGCGTAAATATTGTATTTCATAAATGAATTTTTAAAAAGCAACTATGTATTAACATAGTTGCTTTTTTTTAATGCTCTAATTATGAAGATATCGGTACGAGGAAATTGATTACTTTCTTCTTTAACGGTAATTTTATTCGTAAATTTACGCTCGTATTCAATACATAATTTACACGTTAAAAAATATATATAATTATGAAATACGCTTATGAATTGTTTTTGATGAAAAGAATAGTTTTAAGTGAATTCCATTCCACATTAATTTAAATAAAAAACAAATGAAAGTTACCGTAGTTGGCGCTGGTGCAGTTGGCGCAAGTTGTGCAGAGTATATTGCAATTAAAAATTTTGCTTCTGAAGTCGTGATACTTGATATTAAAGAAGGTTATGCAGAAGGAAAAGCAATGGACTTAATGCAGTGTGCATCTTTAAATGGATTTGACACAAAAATTACTGGAAGTACAAACGATTATTCTAAAACAGCAAATAGTGATATTTGTGTGATTACTTCAGGTATTCCTCGTAAGCCAGGAATGACTCGTGAAGAATTAATAGGAATTAATGCAGGTATTGTAAAAACAGTATCATCTAGCTTAGTAGAGCATTCTCCAAATACAATTATTATTGTTGTGAGTAATCCTATGGATACTATGACTTATTTGGTGCATAAAACTACAGGTTTACCAAAGCATAGAATTATTGGAATGGGTGGAGCATTAGATTCTGCACGTTTTAAATATAGATTAGCTGAAGCTTTAGAAGCGCCAATCAGTGATGTAGACGGAATGGTAATTGGTGGACATAGTGATACAGGTATGGTGCCATTAATTTCTCATGCAACAAGAAACAGTATTAAAGTATCTGAGTTTTTATCAGAAGAACGTTTAAATCAAGTTGCAGAAGATACTAAAGTAGGTGGAGCAACCTTAACTAAATTATTAGGCACTTCAGCTTGGTATGCACCAGGTGCAGCAGTAAGTGGATTAGTTCAGGCTATTGCTTGCGATCAAAAGAAAATATACCCTTGTTCTACATTATTAGATGGTGAATATGGCTTAAGTGATTTGTGCATAGGTGTGCCAGTTGTTTTAGGTAGAAACGGTATTGAGAAAATTGTTGATGTATCATTAAGTGATGCAGAAAAGGATCACATGAAAGCAAGTGCTGAAGGTGTTAAGAAAACTAATGGATTATTAGAGTTATAATCTATAGAGATACATATAATTTATAAAAACCTTACCGACATATTTTGTTGGTAAGGTTTTTGTGTACTAACAATTAATTTAAAAAATATAGTTATGAAAAAAATAGTATTATTGAGTTTAGCACTAATGATAAGCATTGTTGCTGTAGCTCAAGTTCAATTAAAAGAAGGAGTTTTAATAGCCAATCAAACCATGAGTAGCGACAATGAGCAGATGAATGCGCAACTGAAAGCCATGGGAGACTCACAAGCTATTACCTATTTTAAAGGAGAAAAATCGCGAAGCGAAACAAGTAATCCAATGTCAGGAGATATGGTTATCGTTGTTGATGGTGCAGAAAAACAAATGTTAATGTTATTTGATCAACCAGGAGTTGGTAAGAAATTTATGTTGCAATCTTTTGTGCCTAGTGAAGAGGACTTAAAAAGTGTAACTGTAGAAAAGGGAGATGAAACAAAAACTGTAATGGGTTATGAGTGTCAACAATACTTTATTAAAATGAAGCAAAACGGACAAGATGTAGAAATGCAAATGTTCACAACGGATAAGATTTCTGCTTTCAGCCATAATACAACAGCAATGGGTGGAAAAATTGAAGGTTATCCACTTTATTTTGTTATGACCTTGAAACAAATGGGAGCAAATATTATAGTAACATCAGAAATAACTGAGATTAAACAAGAATCGGTTTCAGATGATAAATTAAGCTTAACTCCACCAGAAGGTTATACAAAAATGGAAGGTATGTAATTGAATACCTTATGAAGTTATAATTTAAGATAAGACTGTAGAAATACAGTCTTTATTTTTTGCCTATATTTGGCGCATGAAAACCAAACTGCATTTTGGGCTGTTAATTATACTCTTAGCGTTTTTAGGAACGTATTTAGAGCAAAATACGCTACCCAATCAACAGATTGTGATTCAGTTTTCAGATACTGATATTTCTTCAGAAGATACAGAAAATGCTATTGAAGCTATTCAAAATAAACTGCAAAGCATTGGTGTTACACATATTCAAATAGGTCAAAGCAACGAAGGTCAACTTAGAATAATTTATCATAGCAATACTGATGTAGATAATATTCAGAATGCTCTTTTTAATGTTGAAGATTTAAACATAGCCTACGATTCAAATCAAAATCAATCCGATAGTTTTCCAGAGCATAAAAATAGTAAGGATTACGAGCTTAATATCTCGGAAATAAAGACGAGTAATACTATTAATTGGGATTTTGAACGGATACAAGTTGTAGAGGTTAATCAGAAAACAGATCGCTTTGTATATTCAAAGACGACTAGTTTTGGTCATCATTTTCATAATATTGAGAATCATTTTAATAGTTCAGTTGCTGTTATGATTAGCAATAATACAACGATAGTAATAGACACTATTTCTTATATCATACCTGAAGTTAGAGCAGGTCCAACAGTATAATTTGGAATTATATAATCTGAAATAAATTCCACTTCACATCATATAGCTTTTATCAATCAAAAGGCTAAAAATCAATTTATAAAAAAACATTGTCGGATTATAGTGTAAACTCTATATTTGCGCGTTCAAAAAAAATCGACATTAAACAAAAATCACAATGCAAAACAAAGGATTAATTAAGCTTTTTGCGCTTTTATTCGGTTTAGTAAGTATTTATCAGTTATCATTTACTTTCAAAGCTAATCAAATAGAAGATGCCGCAGAAATGGCAGCAATTGAAAAATTTGCTGATACAGAAGAGGATTACCAAACGAAAAGGAATTTAGAAACTATTCGTTATTTAGACTCTTTAAAAACCTCAAAAATTAAAGTAGGTGAAAACTTTGAGTCTATTGAAGTTTATAATCTAGGTGTAGCGCAATACACGTACTCTGAAGTAGAAGAAAATGCCATGAATCTTGGTTTAGATCTTAGAGGAGGTATAAATGTTATTCTTCAAATTTCAGTAAGAGACATCTTAAAAGGTTTAGCAAATAATTCTAAAGACCCAATATTTAATAAGGCTTTAGATGATGCTGAGGAATTACAAAAAGATTCACAAGATTCTTATTTACAATCTTTCTTTACAGCTTTTGATGCTATTAAAGGAGATACAAAATTAGCGTCTCCAGATATTTTTGCAAATCGTACTTTAAGTGACGAGATTAAATTCAATATGGAGGATAATGAAGTTAAAAGCATTATCGAAACAAAAATTGATGAGTCTATCGTTTCTGCATTCGAAGTATTACGTAAACGTATTGATAAATTTGGTGTAACATCTCCAAACATTCAACGTTTAGGAAACTCTGGTCGTATTCTTTTAGAATTACCAGGAGCTAAAGATATTGAGCGTGTTACGGATTTAGTGACAAAGACAGCACAGTTACAATTTTGGGAAACATATAAAACTCAAGAGGTTGTACCTTATTTATTAGAAGTAAATCAAAATTTGGTTGAAGCTAATCAAAGTAAAAAAGAAAAAGAGGAGGTTGCTGATGTCGTAGAAGATCAAGAAGAAAATACTTCAAATGCTATTGATGAGCTTACAGGTCAGATAGAAACAGATTCTACAAATGTTGCTGATATTAATCCTTTAGGAATCCAAGGTTACGGAAATGGTGGTTCAGTAGTTGGTATGTTCTTATCTAAGGATAAAGAAAAAGTGATGGAGCATTTAAATTCATCAAAAAACAGAGCTTCTTTACCGGCAGAAATGCGTTATGTTAAATTCGTTTGGGGATTACAAAATGAAGAATCAGAGTTTTCAGAGCTTTATGCTATTAAAGGTAACAGAGATGGTGAGCCAGAATTAAGTGGTGATGTAATTACAAGTGCAGATCAAGATTATGACCAAGTAAGTAGACCTGCAGTAAGTATGCAAATGAACTCTAAAGGAGCGAAGATTTGGGAAGAAATGACCAAAAAAGCATCTGAAACTCAAGGTAATATTGCCATTGTATTAGATAATATTGTGTATTCTGCTCCAGGTGTTTCTCAACCTGGTGGAATATCAGGAGGTCGTTCTCAAATATCAGGATCATTTACATTAGCTGAAGCTGTCGATTTAGCCAACGTTTTAAGAGCTGGTAAATTACCTGCCTCTGCGGAGATAGTTCAATCGGATATTGTAGGACCTTCATTAGGACAAGAAGCTATTGATAGTGGAATGAAATCTTTCATTATTGCATTAGGATTTGTATTACTATGGATGATTTTTTATTACGGAAAAGCTGGTGGTTTTGCAGATATCGCTTTATTATTAAATATCTTATTAATCTTTGGTGTATTAGCAAGTTTAGGAGCGGTATTAACCTTACCTGGTATTGCTGGTATTGTGTTAACGATTGGTATGTCTGTCGATGCAAACGTACTTATCTTTGAGAGGATAAAAGAGGAGTTAGCCAAAGGAAAAACGCAGAAAGAATCTGTGAAAGATGGTTTCTCTAACGCTTTGTCTTCAATCTTAGATGCCAACATTACAACAGGTTTAACAGCTTTAATCTTATTTGTATTTGGTACAGGGCCAATTAAAGGTTTTGCAACAACATTAATCATTGGTATTTTAACATCTTTATTTACGGCAATTTTTATTACACGTTTATTAGTAGACTGGTATGTAAACAGAGGAGGGAAATTAGATTTCTCTACAGGATTAACTAAGAACTTATTTACCAATTTAAATATCGATTTCTTAAGAAAACGAAAAATTGCTTATGCCTTTTCTGGGCTGATGATTTTAGCGAGTTTGGGTTCATTATTTATAGGACCAGGATTAGATCAAGGGATTGATTTTGTTGGAGGTAGAACGTACCAAGTACGTTTTGAGCAAGATATGAGTGTTGAAGAAGTAAAGAATGATCTTAATGCTGTGTTTGAAAGTGCTGAGGTAAAAACTATTGGTGGACCAAACCAATTAAAAATTTCTACGAAGTATTTAGTAGAAGATAGTACTACTGAAGCAGATGAAAAAGTACAATCTATGTTGTTTACTACGCTTCAAAAATACCTTCCAGAAGGAATGACATATGCTGAGTTTTTAGATGGTTCTGGAGATAAGAAAATTGGTAAAATGCTATCGAGTAAGGTGAGTCCAACGATTGCAGATGATATTAAAAAATCATCTATTTGGGCAATCTTAGGATCATTAGTAGTAGTTTTCTTATATATCTTATTAAGATTTAAGAAATGGCAATTCTCTCTTGGAGCTGTTACTGCTGTTTTTCATGATGTTTTAATCGTGTTAGGGATTTATTCTTTAACATGGAGAATTATGCCTTTTAGCATGGAGATTGACCAAACATTTATTGCGGCAATCTTAACTGTAATCGGTTACTCACTGAATGATACGGTTGTTGTATTTGATAGAATTAGAGAGTATTTTAATGAAAACTTAGGTTGGAAATTTGATACGACAATAAATAAATCTATAAACAGTACTGTTAGTAGAACTTTAAATACGTCTTTAACTACTTTAGTAGTGTTATTGGCAATGTTCTTATTTGGTGCAGATTCACTTAAAGATTTACTATTCGCACTAATCGTAGGTGTCATTGTAGGTACATACTCTTCAGTATTTATCGCAACACCAATTATGTACGATACAGCTAAAAAAGGTAGCGCAACGGAAGCTTTAAAGAATAAAGTGAAAGAAGATGCAGAAGAAGCTTAAGTCTTAAATACAAATAGTATTCTGAATTCATTCAGAATTTAAAATGCCTTTCTTGATTGAAAGGCATTTTTGTTTTTTAAGTGTTTTACGCAACCTTTTTACCGTTTATGTATCTTTAAAGTATAATGTGTAACTTCAGCTTCTATAAAAACCTATCAACATGAAAAAAGTACTACTCTTAATTTTTACAATATTATCATATTACGGATTTGCGCAAGATGTACTCATGCAGAATGGAACATTTACAACTTGTTCCGGAATTTTTTATGATTCTGGTGGTGAGTTTTCAAATTATGCTAGTGATGAGAGTTATATAGTTACTATATGTCCCGAAGAATCAGGCCAGCGAACGCGATTAGATTTTCAAGAGTTCTCAACTCAAATTGATATGGATATCCTGAAAATTTATGATGGAGACAATACCTCTGCTGAGTTAATAGATGTGTATTCTGGACCTTATTTACCAGGACTAATTGTAGCATCTTTTGATAATCTAACAGGTTGTTTAACATTAGAATTTACGTCAAACAACACAGGGAATACTACAGGTTGGACAGCAGCCATATCTTGTACTGCACCTTGTCAAGATATTACAGCGCAATTGGATTCAACTTTACCTGCCGCCAATAGTGAAGGGATAATAGAAGTTTGCGTTGGTAGTACAATTAACCTAAATGGTAGCGGAACTTTTGAAGTAGATGGGGCAGGAGCTAATTATACATGGGATTTGGGAGATGGAAGTTTTGCTTTTGGTCAATCTATTAGTGTGTCTTATGATATTCCTGGTGTGTATTTAGTAAACTTAGATATCAGAGATGCTAATATAGATAACATTGTACAAGGTTGTCCAAATACAAATAGTATAAATTTAGTAATACGCGTATCTGGAGAACCTGATTTTTTAGATACGCAAGCGACAGATAGTACCTTGTGCTTTGGTGAATCTACAGTTTTAGAAGGCGTTGTAAATCCATTAACCTTAGTTTATAATTGTCCTCCACCAGAAAGTGAAGTTACTTTCTTGCCTGATGGAACTGGTACAGCTTATAGTACATCTATAAATGTCACATGCTTTGATCCTGCTCAAATTTTAACTGATATTAGTCAGATTGAAAGCATTTGTTTAAATATGGAACATTCGTATTTAGGGGATTTAGATATAGAAATTATATCGCCTAATGGTCAAGTAGTAAGGTTGCATGATCAAGGAGGTAATTCTGCTAATTTAGGTATTCCTTGGGCCACAGGCACTGTGGATGGTAATAGTATTGATGTGACACCAGGGAATGGGTTTGATTATTGTTTTGTACCTAATGGTGGATTTCCAACACTGGCAGGTGGTTTGCAAACAGGTGGTGTTTTTCCTACAGGTGATGGTTCAAATACGTATGTAGATAATTTTGTGCCGGAAGGGAATTATAATTCTGTAAATCCTTTAGACGGGCTTTTAGGTTCTCCATTAAATGGGAATTGGACAATTACTATTGTTGATAATTTAGCTGCGGATAATGGCTATATATTTTCTTGGGAACTAAATTTTAATCCTAACTTACAATTAGAAGATTTTGATTTTGTTTCAACTATTGTATCACAATCTTGGGATTCTGACTTAAGTATTACTGAGGTTAATGGCAACACAATTACAGTAGCGCCAGAATCTGCAGGTGAGTTTTGTTACACATTTAGAACAGTAGATGTTTTTGGATGTGAATATACCAAGGAAGTGTGTATTAATGTAGCTGAAGAGGGTGCACCTCCAACAACGTATTATGAAGACTTAGATGGTGATGGTTATGGAGATCCTAATAGTACTATTGAAGATTGTTCGGATACACCTCGCTTAGGATATGTTGTAAATGGTTTAGATTGTAATGATACTGATGGTTTAATTAATCCAGATGCAGAAGATTCTGAAGGCAATGCGATTGATGAAAACTGTGATGGAGTTGATGGAGACACATTAGGCTTAGAAGATTTTAGCTCAGAAGATATTAAAGTGTTGTCTAATCTATTTAATGATCAATTCGTTATAAATGTGCCAACTATTTTAGCAGAAAGTCAATTGAATATTACTATTTATGACTTAAATGGTCGTAAGGTTTATCAGAATAAGTATTCAGTTAGCAATAATCAAATCACAATTAATAATTTAGATGAATTAGGGAAATCGACCTATTTATTAGAGATATCTAATGAGCAATTTGGGTTGAATGTTATAAAAAAAATAGTGAAGTTATAGGTTTATAGATAATAGAAATACCTCTCTTTGTTGAGAGGTGTTTTTATTTTTTAAAATAAAAACGTCATAGTTAAGTGTTATTCTCAATCCATTCATTTGTCATTTTCCATAGAGACTCTTTAAATTGACTTCTAAAGAATCCAAAATGTCCAACATTAGAAATGTTTAAGTCTTCAGGAATGATGTGTTGTCTGTTCACTTGAGCATTGATAAACTGTTTCGCTAACCAATCTACTGAACTTTTTGAAGCATATTCATCATTAGGAAAACTTAAAGCTAATAAATGTTTATTAAAATTTTTGAACTGAAGATCTTCAAAATTAAATTCACCTAATATGTAGTCTTTATGCTTTCCCCAATGTCTCCATTGATAAACCATATTTTTCGGAAGATTTTCAAATAGCTTTATCTTTTTAGCAGGAAAATATCCAAATAGGGGTGTAAGAGAAGGAATCAGTGCATACCAAAACGCAAACATTTTAAAACGTTCATAGCCTTTCCAAAGTTTCCAATAACCACTTTGGGATGCCACAGTAATTATAGCATCTATGTTAGTCATATTTTTGTTGAAGGCTAAAATTTGTCCACCAATACTATGAGTAATAACGATTAATTTATGATTTGGGTTTTTAGCCTTAGCATAACTAATTACTGAAGTTTGGTCATTTTCTCCCCAATCTTTAAGATTAATTGTATTTTGTTTTAAGTGAGTAGTGTTTGGATTTGATTTGCCAATACCAGAATAATCAAAGGTATAAACCGTATAGCCTAATTCTGAAAAATAAGTAGCAAACTTAAAATAGAAATGTTGCAATACTCCTGTTGCCGAAGAAATAATAATGCTTTTATAATTTGAGGATTTCGGTTTAAAAACAGAAAGACCTAAATGATGACCTAAAGGTGTTGTGATATCTAAACCTATTGGTTTAGTCATTAGTAGTTGTAAAACTGATTTTATCTCCAATAGCAAGTTGCCAAGTATCGGAAAGCCCACCATTAATTTCCAAAACATATTTTGCAGGAGCTTCGGACGGAAGCGAAGTCTCGTCCATTGGCTTCGCGTTCTTTTGAATGCCAACAATCGATAAATCTTGGTCTATATAAATAATATCTAAAGGAATCTTCGTATTTTTCATATAGAAACTACGCATTTGCACATTAGGAAATATAAATAACATCCCATGATTGGTTTCAAGCTTTGTTCTATACATTAAACCGGTTTGGGTAGTGTATTCATCATCAGCAATCTCAATATCTATTATTTTTATAATAGAATCCGAATCTGTTTTTTTTAGTGTAAGTGTGCCTTCTTTCTTAAAGTTAACTACAACTTTATCTTCGGTTACTGTTTTCTTTTCTTCTTTACAAGATGAAAGTAATACAAGTCCAAAAACAATTACTACAGATTTTAAAATCAGTGGAATTCGCATTAGTTTAATTTTGTTTTAGGTTTATAAATAAACATAAAGTAAAGCCCAATAATTATAAAAGGAATACTTAACCATTGCCCAGTATTTAAAACCCAATCGGCACGTTCAATATTTTGAGCTTCCTTTACAAATTCCACAAAGAATCTTACCGTCCAAAGTAGTACAAGGAACAGTCCGAATAAGAAGCCTTGTTGTTCGGATTTTTTTGTTTTCCAATAGAAATAAAAGAGGATTAAGAACACAAATACATAGCAAAATGCTTCGTATAGTTGTGCAGGATGTCTTGGTGCGGTTTCACCTAATTGTTTGAATACAACGCCAAAATCACTACCTGTGTATTTTCCTATTATTTCAGAATTAATAAAATTACCGATTCTTACAAATACAGCTCCAAGAGCTACAGGAATTACAACACGATCTAAAATCCAAAGTACCGTTTTATGTAATACTTTTTTATTATAAATGTACATGGAGATAATCATAGCAATAGCTGCACCGTGACTCGCCAAGCCTTGAAATCCTGTGAATTCAAATCCGCCAGCAAACTTAAAAGGTAAAAAGATGCTGAAAAAATCTTCTGAAATTAATTCCGGTTGGTAAAAAATTACATGGCCCAATCTTGCACCTAACATAATTCCTAAAACAGAATAGATGAATAAAGAATCTAATGCTTCATCGGTTAAGCCTTCCTTTCTGTAAATGCGCTTGGTGATGTAAAAGCCCAAAATAAAGGCGACAATCCACATCATACTGTAAAAATGAAGTTTAAAAAATCCTAAGTCCAAAAACTTAATAGGATCCCAATCAATCTGTAATAAAAACATAGGTATTTTATTTATGTGGTAAATATAATATTTTGATAACGATTGAAAATGAGATTAACGTAAAATTAGTCTTCTTTTCTAGGAACAAGGGCAAAAGCACTACTTCCCCAAAGCGACGGAACGTAAAGAAAATGTACGGAGTACATTTTTAGAGAATGGGCGAGCTGGCGTGTTGGCAAAATTTTTAGTTGTCATCCTTTCTAGGAACAGGATCAAATCCAATACCTCCCCAAGGCGACGGAGCGTAAAGAAAATGTACGGAGTACATTTTTAGAGAACGAGCGAGCTAGCGTGTTGGCAAAATTTTTAGTTGTCATCCTTTCTTGGAACAGGATCATATCCACTACCTCCCCAAGGATGACAACTAAAAATCCGTTTTATAGCTAACCATCCTCCTTTAAAAAAACCATGAACTTCTAAAGCTTCCTTAGCATAATGAGAACAGGTTGGTTGATATCTGCAAGTTGCAGGTGTTAATGGAGAAATAAACAACTGATAGAATTTAATCAGTAGGAGAAACGGATATGCTAATAGCTTTTTCAAGATTAATTAGTCGTGAAAGTCGTTCCTTCCTTACTGTCATTTAATTGAATGCCGGCTTCAGCCAATTGATCTCTAATTTTATCAGATAAAGCAAAGTCTTTATTTAATCGTGCTTCTTTTCTAAGGTTAATTAATATGTCTACAGCACCAGTTAATTTATTGCTTCCTGTACTTGCTTTTGAAATATTAACTAAACCAAGAACATCAAACACAAAGGATTCAATCGTTTCTTTCAATAATGTTAAATCTTCAGGTGTTACACTAGCACTACCATCTTTAATCTGATTAATGAATTTTACAGCCTCAAAAAGCGTTGCTATTAATATAGGAGTATTAAAATCATCATTCATGGCGTCATAGCATTTCTGCTTCCAATCGGCAACATTAAACGAAGAGGTTGTTCCTGTTTTTAAATTATCTATTAAACTAATGGCATCCATAAGTCTATGGAATCCTTTTTCTGCAGCCGCTAAACCATCATCTGTTAAATCTAAAACACTTCTGTAAGACGCTTGCATCATAAAAAAGCGAATTACACTAGGGTTGTAAGCTTTAGACATAATGTCATTATCTCCAGAAAGTAATTCAGCCGGATTAATATAGTTTCCAGTCGATTTACTCATGCGAGCTCCATTAAGTTCTAACATATTAGCATGCATCCAATATTTTACAGGAGCCTGACCTTTAGAGGCTTGATTTTGCGCAATTTCACATTCGTGATGTGGGAATTTTAAGTCCATACCACCTCCATGAATATCAAAATAATCACCCAAATATTTGGTGCTCATCGCAGTACATTCTAAATGCCAGCCTGGGAAACCATCGCTCCAAGGAGAAGGCCAACGCATAATATGTGAAGGCTCTGCTTTTTTCCAAAGGGCAAAATCTTGAGGATTCTTCTTGTCGCTTTGTCCGTCAAGCGCACGTGTATTATGAATTAAATCCTCTAATTTTCGTTTGCTTAAAATACCGTACTCATTAGATTCATTGTATTTATGAACGTCAAAATAAACGGATCCATTTACAACATAGCCGAAGCCATTATCTATAATAGATTGAATTAATTCAATTTGCTCAATGATATGACCTGTTGCAGTCGGCTCTATACTTGGAGGCAAAAAATTAAAAGTGTTGAGTACATTATGGAAATCCACTGTATATCGTTGCACAATTTCCATAGGTTCAATAGCTTCTAATCGTGCTTTCTTGGTAATCTTATCTTCACCAACGTCGGCATCGTTTTCTAAGTGACCAGCATCTGTAATATTTCGAACGTATCGTACTTTATAACCTAAGTGTTTTAAGTAACGAAAAATCATGTCGAAAGACATAAAAGTCCTAACATTACCTAAATGTACATTACTATATACTGTTGGTCCACAAACGTACATTCCAACATAGCCTTCGGTTATAGGTTGAAAAACTTCTTTTTCACCTGTAAGTGTATTGTATATTTTTAATTCTTTCTTATTGTATAATGACATGACGTGACTTTTGAAAATGAATAGATAAATTGAATTAGCTCGTTGAGATTAGATATACTAAAACTGTGTGTCTAACTTAATGTAGTCTAAAAGTTCTCTTCGTGTTTCGTTGTCTTTGAATTTTCCACCAAATTCTGAAGTCACTGTACTACTTTCAATATCTCTAATGCCACGAGAATTTACACACAAATGTTTAGCATCAATAACACATGCAACATCTTCAGTATTTAAAACTGCTTGAAGCTCTTTTACAATCTGAATCGTTAATCGCTCTTGTACTTGTGGTCGTTTTGCGTAATAGTCTACGATTCTATTCATCTTAGATAGTCCAACTACAGTGCCGTTAGAGATATATGCAATATGTGCTCTTCCAACGATAGGTAATAAGTGGTGCTCGCATGTAGAATAAACCGTAATATTTTTTTCTACGAGCATTTCTCCATACTTGTATTTATTGTCAAAAGTAGAAGCATTTGGTTTTTTATCAGGGTCTAAACCGCCAAAAATCTCATTAACAAACATTTTTGCTACACGGTTTGGAGTACCTTTTAGGCTGTCATCATTTAGGTCTAAACCTAAAGTTTCTAGAATGTGTTTTACATCATCTTTAATGATATTTATTTTTTCGCTGCTAGATAATTTGAAAGCATCAGCTCTCAAAGGAGTTTCACTTGATGAGCTGAAGTGGTCATCACCAAGAGCATCAATATCATTAAAGTCATTTTCAATTTTCATTATAAAATAATAGGTTATCGGTTTTTAAAAACGAGATGCAAAGATAAACAATAAAAATAGTTTCATTAAGGTAGGAGTTTTATAATTAGAGCTGTTATATAAGTAAAACCGTTAAAACACCAATATCCTTGATGAATTAACAATTGTTTTACTAAAATTTTCTTAATTTTCGAAATTCTAATATTCTGAATTACCTATGAAAAATCTACTCTTTATGTTGGCATTGATAATCATGCCTTTAAGCGTTTTTAGCCAGCAATCAAGCCATAAAAACCCTTTACCATTGGCAAAATACAACGACAATGTTAAATTACCATTAACGGCCACCGAGCGTGCTCAGATCATTGAGGCGTACGGAGAATCTGCAGAAGAACTCGTTTTTAGCAAACCAAATCGTCTTAAAAGTATAAAACACATTCTTAGAAATAGGGTCGTAATTAAGTTGGTTACAAATGAAAATGAAAAGAAGCCTTGTCCTAAATTATCGGAGATGGCTGAGGCAGTTGGTTTAGATTATAGTCAAGAAGAAGATTTTAATCCTAAGAGTTTTAATCCTTTAAAATATGGATTAAATTTTTATTCAAGATCTGCAGCCATGTATCAAGTTGATGATACAAATTATTACATAATTATAAAGTCTCAATATCAATAAAAGTATACACTTAAAACGAGTGTTGTACAACATTATTATTGGGATGAATGATTAAGTGCGAATAGCATTTGTCCCTTTTAAACTATTAAATTAATCCTATGAAATATTTATTTACTATAATCCCTCTATTATTTTCATCGTTTTTATTGGCTCAAAGTGTTAATATGCAAACAGCCACGGTAAGCCAATGTGGTGGGGTTTTTTATGATTCGGGTGGTGAGTTCGGTAATTATGACAATGATGAAGATTTTGTTTTGACGATTTGTCCTGAAACTGCAGGTCAGAAAATCAAAATTGACTTTATAACATTTACAACCCAATTAGGTGCGACTCCAGATGTAATGGAGATTTTTAACGGCGACTCTGTCGCAGCAGATTCATTTGGTCAATTCTCAGGTACAAATAGTCCTGGATTAGTTCAGGCAACTGAAGACAATACGTCTGGTTGTATTACAATTCAATTTATTTCAA
Source organism: Winogradskyella helgolandensis (assembly GCF_013404085.1). Lineage (NCBI taxonomy): Bacteria > Pseudomonadati > Bacteroidota > Flavobacteriia > Flavobacteriales > Flavobacteriaceae > Winogradskyella > Winogradskyella helgolandensis. Next base: position 1,965,007 of record NZ_JABFHO010000001.1, read on the forward strand.
GTGATTCTGGTAATATTGATGGTTGGGTAGCAAATATATCTTGTTTAACTCCTTGTCAAACTATCAATTCTCAATTAGACTCATCGAGTCCAACACCAAATGCAGAAGGTTATATAAGAGTTTGTCCAAATGAAGAGATTACACTGACAGGTAGTGGTGATTTTTCTATAGATGGGACTGGCGCTACTTATGAATGGGATTTAGGTGATGGTAATACGTTTGCCGGTCAAACTGCAACATTTTCATATCCAGATCCTGGTGTTTATATTGTGAATTTAAATATACGTGATGCTAATACCTCAATTGATCCTCTAGGTTGTGATAATAATAATTTAATAAACCAAGTAATACAAGTGGCTACAAAACCCGATTTTGAAGGTACTGAAGCGGTCAATACAACGCTTTGTTTTGGTGAAAGTACAGATATAACAGGTGTCGTTGAAGCTGTTGAATATATTAATGACTGTACACCTCCAGTGAGTGGTGTAACGTTTTTGCCAGATGGTAGTGGAGCTGTTTATGAGACATCTATAACAGTAGATTGTTATGATTCAGATCAGAAATTAACAGATCTTAGCCAGTTAGTCAGTATTTGTGTAACAATGGAACACTCCTATTTAGGGGATTTAGATATTGAAATAATTTCACCTACAGGCGAAGTTGTAAGAATGCATGATCAAGGTGGTAATTCTGCTAATTTAGGTGAGCCATGGGCTACAGCTGGAGTTGATGGTGAGAGTTCTAATACAACACCTGGAAGAGGAAGTCAATATTGCTTTGTGCCAAATGGAGGGTTTCCAACCTTAGTTGGAGGTGTTCAAAGCGGTGGGACATTTGTGAGTGGAGATGGTCCAAATACTTACACAGATTCTTTTGTTCCTCCGGGTAATTATAGTTCTGTATTTCCATTAGATGGTTTAATTGGTTCAGATTTAAATGGAGATTGGACTATTAGAGTTGTTGACAACCTTGGGGCTGATAATGGTCATGTTTTTTCTTGGGGTATTGAGTTTGATCCAAACCTACAACCTCCTGAGCTTTCGTTTTCACCTGTAATTACTTCAGCTGATTGGGATACTGATACTACCATAACAAATACGGCAGGAAATGTTATTACAGTTCAACCTACTACTTCAGGTGAATTCTGTTATACATATAGAGTTACTGATGATTTTGGATGTGAATATACAGAAGTAGTTTGTATAGATGTATTGCCTGAGTTTATTACTGTGAATCCTAATAATTTATATGTTTGTGATACAGGTATTCCACCATATATTTTTAATTTAGAATCTAATACAGCAGTTGTGCTGGCGAGTGCTACAAATGCTTCTGATATAGTCGTGACTTATCACAATTCATCTGAGGATGCAGAAGGTGATCTTGCGGCTATAACAGATTCGGGGAATTATACAGGTACAGATGGCGAAACCATATTTGTTAGAATTGAATATTTAGATTCTGGTTGTTTTGAAGTATTTCCTTTTACTTTAAATGTATCAGGTCAACCCACCATCAACCCAGTTTCAGATTTAGAGTTATGTGATGATGATAGTAACGATGGATTTGAGACCTTTGATTTAAGTTCACAAACTTTAGCGATTTTAGGGTCACAATCGGCAACAGATTTCACGGTAACTTACTATTTAAGCTTTGCAGATGCAGACGCAGGAGATAATGCCTTACCTTCAGATTACACCAATACGGTCAATAACCAGCCAATATTTGTAAGAGTAGCAAGTTCAGGGGATTCCAGTTGTTATAATGCCTCAGCGACGGCACTTTTCAATTTGGTAGTTAATCCTAGAGCATTAGCCACAACCCCGGATGACATGGAAGTTTGTGACGATGTGAGTAACGATGGTTTTGCTACCTTCGATTTAAGCAGTCAAGAAGCTGTAATTTTGAACGGACAAGACCCAACCGTTTATAACGTATTATTTTATAGTAGCCCAGACGACGCAGATGATAATGTAGGAGCTTTAGCAACAAGTTACACTAATACTACCGCAAATTTAGAGACCATCTATGTCAGAGTCGAAGACCCATTATATCCGAGCTGTTATAGTACCACAAGTTTTAATTTAATAGTAAATGCGCTACCAGTAGTAACCGCTGTAACACCATTGCAAGTTTGTGATGATGACACAGATGGATTTGTAGGCTTCCCATTAAGCGATAAAGAAGCTGAGTTATTAAACGGGCAAAGTGGAGTAGCTGTATCATTTCATGAAAACCTATTAGGAGCAGAAATGGATAACTCAGAAATATTTGATGGCTATGTTAACACATCGATGACCAATCAAATCATATTCGTACGTTTAGAAAATACAACAACCAACTGTTACAACATTGGTAGCCTTACCTTGGAGGTTTTAGAAAATCCAATAGCCAATAGCACCACACCATTAGAAGTTTGTGATGATAATGTCGATGGTATAGCGGTCTTTGATTTGAGTATAAAAGATACAGAAGTTGTAGGGACGCAAGCAGGGATGATCGTTCGCTATTATGAGAACCAAGCCGATGCAGAAGCAGGAGGCAGTCCATTATCAACCAATTACACAAATACGCAAGCGGGAGCCCAAGAGATTATAGCACGTATAGAAAATGGGGCAACAGGCTGTTATGCTACCACAGCACTTCAGTTGATTGTCAATCCAAAACCATTAGTCCTAGAAGTTTCTAACTATGAGTTGTGTGATGAGACTACACTAGGCGACGAAGAAGAAGCCTTCGATTTATTAACAAAGACTCCAGAGATTTTAGGAACACAGGTTAATGTCACGGTAAGTTACTATGCTAATCCAACAGATGCAAGTACTGAAACCAATCCTATATTAGGATCGTATACAAACATTAGCAACCCCCAAACGATAACAGCTGTACTGACCAATACACTAACAGGTTGTACTTCAGATTTAGAATTTGACTTAATAGTTAATCCATTACCGGTAGTGGTTGCACCAACAGCCTTAGAGGTTTGTGATGATGGTACACCAGACGGTTTAACAGAAATGGATTTAAGTCTAAAGAGCATGGAAATCACAGGCAACAATCCAGCCTATTCGATCAATTACTATGAGACTTTGGCAGACGCTGAAACAGAAACTGATCCTTTACCAATATTATATACCAATACGAGTAATGGACAAATTATTTTTGTACGCGTAGAAAATACTACTACCGGATGTTACGATACCACAGAATTAGAATTGGTTGTGCAACAAGCACCAATAGCTTTTACACCACAGCCACTGAGATACTGTGATCCAGACAATGACGGCTTTGGGGTGTTCACGCTTACGGATGTAGATAATGAGATCACGGGAGGCGCCTCAGGACTAGAGGTTACCTATCATGAGACAGAAACCAATGCTATTAATGGAGTTGATGCTATAGACACCACAGTGAACTATAACAACATCGTACAAGGTGAACAAATTTTATATGCAAGAATAGAAAGTCCAACGATAGCGACAGACTGTGCGACTGTTGTAGTGTTAAGGTTAATCGTAGAGCCAACACCACAGTTGCTAGATCCAACACCATTAGAAGCATGTGATGATATCTCAGCCGATGGTTTTGCGACGTTTGATCTAACGAGCAAAGCAGCAGAATTACTAAACGGTCAAGATCCGTTACAGTACATCGTTAGCTATTACGAGAGTGAGGCTAATGCAGAAGCGGACAACAACCCTATAGCTAATCCACTCGCTTATACCAACACCGACGATTTTAATCAAATTATTTGGATACGTGTAGAGGATAGTACCACGGTAGAAGGCTGTTATAAAATCACGAGTTTAGAGCTGATAGTGAACCCATTACCAGTTTTAATTACACCAGCACCCTTAGAGCTCTGTGATGTAAATAACCCAGGAGATGAGCAAGAAGGCTTTATATTAGAAGAGGCTAACGAAGAAATCCTAAATGGTCAAACAGGTATTACGCTAACGTACTATGAAACACAAATGGATGCCGACAATGCAACAAATCCAATAGCAAGTCCATATGTAAACACTAGCAATGCTCAAACGATATTTGTAAGAGCAGAAAATGATGTCACAGGCTGTTACAATACGGTAACCGTAACGCTAAGAGTAGATCCAATACCATCACCAGAACCGAATCCAACAGCAATAGAAGTCTGTGATGATGACAATGATGGATTTGCAGAATTCGATTTAACACAACGTACTATAGAAGTTATTAATGGAGAACCTAATGTAGCGATTACTTATCACGAGACACAGACCGATGCAGAGAATGGTGATAATCCAATTATCGGACTGTACACTAACATTGTGGCCAACAATCAAATGATTTTTGTACGTTCGGAAAACACGGTAACAGGCTGCTTTAGTTTAACCACAAATACGATGGAGCTTATTGTGTTGCCTTCGCCAGAAGTGCCAACAAGTATAGAGTCTTACACTATATGTGACACCAATGACAATGGTATTACCCAATTTGATTTGACCACCAAAGATGAAGAAATTTTAAACGGACAAGACCCACTAGAGGTACTACTGACTTACCATGTTAGTGCATTAGATGCCGCAACAGGCAATAATCCAATTATTAATGTAGGTAACTACACCAACACTGTAAACCCACAAGTTATTTATGTACGTTTATACAATCCAACAACAGGCTGTGACGATACCGGAGAATTTGAGTTAGAGGTTAATTTACCACCAGTAGTGGTACAACCAACACAATTAAGTGAATGTGATGATTTAGGAGAAACACCAGGAGATGAATTTACAACATTTGATTTAACGGTAAAAAACAATGAAATCACTGGAGGGAATAGCAGTTATTCCGTAGATTATTATGAGACCGATGCGGATGCACAATCTCAAACCAATGTGATTCCAGATCCAACACAGTATACCAATACTTCAGTTAACGGCTTAAATGCAAACCCACAAACCCTTTATGTGGTGGTTACCGATACCAATACAGGCTGTGTAGACTTTACTACCTTAACAATCCGTGTCTTACCAAACCCAACCCCAACACCAAGCGATCAATTACCAAGTTTAGAGTTGTGTGATGATGTAAACACAGGAGATGGAGTCGAAGTGTTTGACCTTACGGAAAATGAAATTCTGATATTAAATGGAGAAGCAGGAGTTACGGCAAGCTACTATGAAAGTCTAGATGATGCCAATTCAGCAAGTAATGCTATAGTGGACCCAACGCAGTATACGAATACAGAAACACCAGAACAAGAGATTTATGTGCGTGTGACCAATGATGCTACAGGCTGTTATGCTTTAGTTGATTTTACAATCATAGTGCATCCATTACCAGAAGTTGTGGCTGTAACAGATTTTATACAATGCGAATTATTCACTGATGGTGTTGATAGTTTTGATTTGACTACAAAAGACGAAGAAGTTTTAAACGGTCAAGATCCAACACAGTTTATAGTAAGTTACCATAGCAGTTTAGCTGATGCCGAAGCAGGTACCAACGGCCTAGTAAGTTTATACACGAACTTGAGTAACCCACAGCAAATCTTTGTGACGATCACCAACAATGTAACAGGATGTTCGATTAGTACCCAAAGTTTCAATATAGAAGTGCAAGAAGCCGCACAGGCCAACCCAAATATGGAAGCCATAGTTTATGAAACCTGTGATGATGAGATGGAAACCGATGGAGATCCAACCAATGACAGTGCACAGTTTGATTTAACGACAAGAGACGCAGAAGTTTTAGACGGTCAAGATCCACTGAATTATATTGTGAGCTATTATGAAACGCAAGACGATGCTGATTTAAATGTCAATCCATTACCAACATTGTATGAAAACATAACGAACCCACAAGTTATTTATGCACGTGTAGATAATGATACACCAGACGGTACTACAGGAAATGACACGTCCATCTGTTATGCTGTAGCAGAAATCACTTTACAAGTGAATCCGTTACCAGAATTTAATTTAGAAGACAGTTATATTCTATGTTTAAACACCAATGGAACGGAAGTTTTAGAACCTTTAGTTATTGATACAGGCTTATCAGCCGTAGACTATAGCTTTGAGTGGAGTTATAATACCGTTGTAATTCCAGGAGCTACAGGTCCAAGTATAATGCCAACCCAAGGAGGTAGCTATAGTGTTTTAGTAACCGATATGAGCACATCTACAGAGACTAATTGTACTAATGTTGATACAACTGACGTTATAGAAAGTGAACCACCAAGTTTAACCATAGAATTATTGACACAAGCCTTTGCAGATAATCACATTTTAGAAGCCTTAGCGACCGGAATAGGAGTTTATGAATACAGCTTAGACGGAGGACCATGGCAAGATGAAGGGACCTTTATAAACCTATCTGCAGGAGAGCATGAGATTACGGCAAGAGATAAAAATGGCTGTGGATTAATCACGGTATCGAAGTTTATAATCGATTATCCGCTGTATTTTACGCCCAACGGAGATGGAAATAATGAAACTTGGAACATTGAAGGTGTTGGAAGTAATGCAAAAATTTATATATTCGACCGGTACGGAAAGTTGATAAAGCAAATAAGTCCAGATGGAGATGGTTGGAACGGGACATATAATGGTAAAGCAATGCCAACGAGTGACTACTGGTTTACAGTGGAATACGACGAGCCGAGCAATGGAGTACGTAAAGAATTTAGAGCTCATTTTACCTTGAAACGATAAAATGTGTATAACCATAAAAAGCCTGAACACTCCTAGTGTTCAGGCTTTTTTTTGCCTTATAAAGATTCGAAAGTTGAAAATGTAATTACTTTTTTTGTGAGCAATTTAAGCTAGTTTATATAGCATAGAATACAAGTTATTATGATGCAATCAAACAATTGTTAGACTAATTTCACTCAGAATGTGAAGACGTAAAAGTTTGACTTAATTTGGGATAGAATAGTTTTATTTAATTCTAGAGTATATCCTAAGAGGAAGGTTTATCTCAATTACTACTATTGATAAAAAAAACAGAAAGACCTGAACAATAATCATTGTTCAGGTCTTTCTGTTTTTTTATTGTAGTTAACCTATTTATAAATTAAACCCTAATGTTAAAATGAAATCAGTAAATTTTGATTCAATTTGAGTGGCATCTGTTAAACCTTGTGAGTATAGTTGATAATTATAATCGCGTTGAGATTGACTAAAAGCAAAATCTAAATTAATATCACCAAAATTATATCCTAATCCCAAAGAATAGCCGCTAAGATCTCCATAAAAATTATCATTTTTATAAGGGCTCTCTTCAAAACGATATCCACCTCTAAAACTTACTTGTTTATAACGGTATTCACCACCTAATCTATACGATACAGCAGTATCTAAATCATTACTGATACTAGTATTTAGACTAGAAAAAATAGCATCTGTAGTTGGTTTGAATTTTGAACTACTATAATCCTTAACAGCATAATCAAAACTTAACAAACCTTTTCTACCAAAAATATAAGCTAAACTACCAGTAACTTTACCTGGGGTTTTTAATTTATATTCTTCATAGATATTAACAACATTAGGGCTAACAATTTGATTAATATTGGATCCGTCTTCTTGTCTAGACGTTGCTAAATATTGTGATGTCTCGTCAGAAATACTATACCAAGTAGGAGAGTTATAGGATAAGCCAACTCTAAATTCTTCAGTTATTTTTGCAATACCACCAAGTTGAAATGAAAAGCCACTTCCTGTCGTTAACAAATTATTTTCAAAATCTACATGACTAACAACAGAACTTGCATTCGAATTAGACTCATTAAGAAATGTAGTTCGTTCAAAGTTTATAAAATGTGAATTCAGATTTAATCCCAAATAAAGCTTATCCTTATAACTTGTCGCAATATTGAAAGCTAATTTTCCATTGTAACCTCTGCTGGCATACGTATAACGTTGATTATAATCACCACCAGTTACGTTAGATATATAATTGTCAGTAGTATCATCGTCATCAGGATTTATGATGTAACCTTCGTATCCTAGGAATGCTTGCTGATTTTGAAATCCAAATATTGAACCTATTTCGGAATAAGCTTGAGAGATAGACTCTCCAGGTAAGGCCGAAATGTCATCAACTGGTAATCCATTAGCATACTCAACAAAGTACGATCCTATTGTGTTATTTGCGTTTACACCACTAGCAATCCAATCATTGTCAAAATCTGCAGTACGATCATAAGCAAAACTTAGTGAGAATTTTTTCCAACCCGAGTTGGTATTTGTGTTTTTAAAGACGAATGCAGCACCTAGTTGATTTAAATCTACATTAGTATTAGTATCAGAATTATAACTATTAAAATAATTAGTATCGTTATTTGTATTAAATATACCTAATGATACAGAGGCATGGCTATTATTAAATATAGCGGAGCCTGCAGGGTTTATATTTACACTAGACATGTCGCCTCCTAAGGCTCCAAAAGCACCACCCATAGCTCTATAACGAGCAGTTCCTTGGATCCCATCCATAGAATATCTTAGAGCGTCTGTAATGTCTTGAGCTAAAATATAAGACGTGCTTATTAATCCTATGCTCAGCATAAGTAACTTTTTCATATGTGATTTTTTAGAATGTTTATTAAAGTTTATCTTCTACCGCCTCGTCGACTACTGCTAGAAGAGCTACCACTACTAGATCTAGAGCTACTACTAGATGATCTTACAGTACTGCTGCTAGAAGATCTTGATGTGCTAGAACTTGATCGAACCGTTCCTGTAGATCTTGTACTTCGAGTAGGTGTAACTGTTCTACTGGTAGGTCTTGTTATAGTACGTCTAGTAGTTGTTGTAGGTCTAGTCGTTCTCAGAGTTCGAGTAGATCTTGTCGTTGTAGAAGGATTTCTAACTGTTCTTGTCGTTGAATTATTAGATCTTACGCTTCTAGTAAGGTTATTTCTAGATAAACTAGAGGTATTTGATAATCTTTGTGTAGAATAATTATTTCTAGATAATGCAGAATTTGTTCTGCGATTTAGGTTATTATTATTAAATAAAGATCCTCTTCTAGTATTATTATAGGCATATCTATTATTTCTGTAGTAGCCATTGTTCCATCCGTAATTATAATATCCGTAACCATTGTTATATCTCCAAGGAGCATAATGACCATAACCATATCCATAATATCCGCCATATGACCAATGATTGTTCCAACCGTAACCGTAATTATAGCCCCAAGGTCTTGACCAACCATATCCAAATCCACCACCCCAGATCCAAGGGCTGTTGTAGCCATACCAACCGTTATCTATATAATTAATGGTAACAGTATTACTGTTTTGCCCCCAACCTCCATAAGCAGGTTGTTGTTCTAATGTATCTATTACTTGCTCTGTGTAATTCCCTTCATAAGAATCAATATCTGTAAAAATCTCAGACTCTTCTTGTATGGCATTAACTTCAGCTGAGTTTTCAGAGAAGTAATTTTTATAATAGTCAGAATCATTTACTGAAGTTGTAATAACTGTTTCTTCTGTATTATTTTCGTAATCTTCAGTAGCATAAATACCGTCATTGTCATAACCAGCGTACTGAAACGAACCACAAGAAGTTAACACGGTTATGAAACCGAGTGCAACAAAAAATGGCAATTTTTGAGTTAAAATAGTTTTAAATTGCATATCTCTTTTATTTTATTGTTGAACATAGCAAAAATAGTTAGTTTTGCTGTATTATTTAATACATTTAACATAAGCACAATATTTGTGCCAAAACACGGAAAATGAGCAAAAATCTTACTAGTAGAGCTGAAGATTATTCAAAATGGTATAATGAATTGGTTGTTAAGGCTGATTTAGCGGAAAATTCTGCCGTTAGAGGTTGTATGGTTATTAAACCTTATGGCTATGCTATATGGGAAAAAATGCAAGCAGAATTAGATCGAATGTTTAAAGAAACAGGACATCAGAACGCCTATTTTCCATTATTTGTTCCTAAAAGCCTATTTGAAGCAGAGGAGAAGAATGCCGAAGGTTTTGCCAAAGAATGTGCCGTTGTGACGCATTACAGATTACAAAATGACCCAGATAATCCAGGGAAATTAAGAGTGGATCCTGAGGCTAAACTTGAAGAGGAGCTAGTTGTAAGACCAACAAGTGAAGCTATTATTTGGAATACTTATAAAGGTTGGATTCAAAGTTATAGAGATTTGCCAATTTTGATAAATCAGTGGGCAAATGTTGTGCGTTGGGAAATGCGAACACGTTTATTTTTACGTACTGCTGAATTTTTATGGCAAGAAGGCCATACTGCGCATGCAACAAAAGCTGAAGCACTTGCAGAAACAGAACAAATGAATAATGTTTACGCCGAGTTTGCTCAAAATTTTATGGCAATTCCTGTTATTAAAGGAGTGAAAACTGAAAGCGAACGTTTTGCTGGTGCTATTGAAACGTATTGTATTGAAGCTTTAATGCAAGATGGAAAGGCGCTTCAGGCTGGTACATCGCATTTTTTAGGTCAAAACTTCGCAAAAGCTTTTGATGTTAAGTTTACTAATAATGAAGGTAAATTAGATTATGTATGGGCAAGTTCTTGGGGAGTTTCTACAAGATTGGTAGGAGCTTTGATTATGACGCATAGTGATGATAAAGGTTTAGTGTTACCACCAAATTTAGCACCATCTCAAGTTGTTATTGTTCCGATATTTAAGACAGATGAACAATTTGAAGTAATTTCTGAAAAAGCAGAGAGTATAATTAAAGAGCTTAAATCATTAGGTGTTAGTTGTAAGTTTGATAAAAGAACTACGCATAGACCAGGAGCAAAATTTGCACAACACGAATTACAAGGTGTACCATTACGTATCGCTATTGGGCCAAAAGATTTAGAAAATAATACCGTTGAATTAGCAAGACGTGATACTTTAACTAAAGAGATTGTACCAATTAATGGTTTAGCGTCAACTATAAAAGATCTTTTAGAGGTTATACAAGATGAATTATTTACCAAAGCTTTAAATTTTAGAGACGAACATACCACAGAAGTCGACGATTTTGAAACATTTAAAAAAGTTTTAGAAAATAAAACAGGATTTATTTCAGCGCATTGGGATGGAACTATTGAGACTGAGCAAAAGATTAAAGAAGCCACAAAAGCAACGATAAGATGCATTCCTTCAGCGGGAAAGAAGGAAGAGGGGGTTTGTGTTTACAGCGGAAAACCATCAATGCAACGTGTGCTTTTTGCTAAGGCTTATTAATTTTTTTGAAAAAAAATTAATAAGGTGTTGCACAATTTAAAAATAGTTGTAAATTTGCAACCGCAATGGAAACGTTGTAGGTTCATTTAAATAATATAATAACCAAAATGGCCCGTTCGTCTATCGGCTAGGACGCATGGTTTTCATCCATGTAAGAGGGGTTCGATTCCCCTACGGGCTACAATTTTTAATAAGAAAATAATATAATGGCAAATCATAAGTCAGCTTTAAAAAGAATTAGAAGTAACGAAAAAAGACGTGTACTTAATAAATATCAGCATAAGACAACTCGTAATGCTATAAAGAAATTACGTGAGATTACTGATGCTAAAGAGGCACAAACTATGTTACCTTCTGTTATTAGTATGTTAGATAAATTAGCAAAGAAGAATGTTATTCATGCTAACAAAGCTGGTAACTTAAAATCTCAGTTAACTAAACATGTTGCTGCAATTTAATTAATTGTAGTTTCTACTAAGATATTAAAGTCTTTCCGAAAGGAAAGACTTTTTTATTGGTTTAAATTTAGGGGTTTTGAGAAATAGTTTTGCTACTGATTTGTTTCTTCTTATAACGAAATTTAAGATTATAATTAAAGGAATTCTTAAAAGCCAAATAACTAAATGAGACGAAGTTTTTAAAACAAACCCGTAATCTCACCGTCATCACTAATATCTATACCTTCAGAAGCTGGATGCGCAGGTAAACCAGGCATTCTCATCATATCACCAGTAATTGGTATTAAAAATCCAGCACCAGATGCTATTTCAATTTCTCTAACCGTAATAATAAAATCTTTAGGACGACCTAATAATTTAGGGTTATCAGACAATGATTTTTCGGTTTTTGCGATGCAGATCGCTAAATTATCTAAACCTAGCTTTTTAATACGTCTTAGTTGTCGCTTAGCGTTAGATGTATATTCTACGTGATCAGCTCCATAAATCTTTTGGGCAATGATTTCAATTTTAGATTCTACATCATTTTCCCAATTATATAAAGGCTTAAATTGGGTTGTATTGGCTTCAACAACTTCAATGACTTGCTTAGCCAATTCAATAGCACCTTCTCCTCCTTTAGCCCAAACATCAGCGACAGCAACCCGAATATTTTTAGTCTTAGCAAAATTTTTAATTAATTCAATTTCTTCAATACTATCTGATTCAAATTTATTTATGGCTATCACAGGTGTTAAACCAAATTGTTCTATGTTTTCAATATGTTTTTCTAAATTTGGAAATCCTTTTTCTAAGGCTTCTAAATCCGTAATTTTTAATGATTTTAAATCTGCTCCTCCATGGTATTTTAAAGCTCTTATTGTTGTTGTTAATACTACAGCTTTAGGAGAGAGGTTTGCGCTTTGGCATTTGATATCTAAGAATTTTTCAGCTCCTAAATCACATCCGAAACCGGCTTCAGTAACGGTATAATCCGAAAATGTCATTCCCGTTAATGTTCCAATTACTGAGTTCGTACCCTGGGCAATATTGGCAAATGGACCTCCATGAATAATGGCGGGATTTCCTTCAATAGTTTGTACTAAGTTAGGTTTTATAGCGTGTTGTAGTAAGGCTGCCATTGCACCTGCAACTTTTAAGTCTTTAGCGTAAATGGGTTGGTTAGAAAATGTGTAACCAATAAAAATATTGCCAATACGTTCCTTTAAATCACTTAAATCTTTGGAAATACAGAGAATAGCCATAATTTCTGAAGCCGCAGTAATATCAAAACCAGTCTCTCGTGGAATACCAGAAGAGGTGCCTCCTAAGCCAACAACGATGTTTCTTAAAGCTCTATCATTAACATCAAATACACGTTTCCATGTAATTGTTCTTGGATCTATACCTAAAGAGTTTGTTTTACTCTGAATATTATTGTCAATAATAGCAGCTAATAAATTATTGGCTTTTTCAATTGCTGAAAAATCACCTGTGAAATGTAAATTAATATCTTCTAAGGGTAAGACTTGTGCAAACCCACCTCCTGTAGCTCCTCCTTTTATTCCAAAAACAGGCCCTAAAGAAGGTTCTCTGAGTACAACAGTTGTTTTTTTATTTAGTTTATTTAGAGCTTCAGACAATCCAATGGATATCGTTGTTTTTCCTTCTCCAGCTGGAGTAGGAGATGTTGCCGATACCAAAATAAGATTACTTTGTTTCGCTTTATCTTTATCTATAAACGATAGTGGAATTTTCGCCTTATTTTTTCCAAACATTTCAATTAGTTCAGGGTCAATTCCGAATTTTTCTGCTATTTCCGATATGGGCTTTAGTGTTACTTTTTTTGCAATCTGAAGATCTGTCATAATAGGAGGTAATAGGTTTGTACTTCTCAAATTTATAAGAATAATGACGTATAAATGGTGATTTTTATCATATGTAAAATTGTATTTCAACTCTTTTAGGACTTAATGCATTAAAGATTGTAACTTTGCAGTAAATTCTTAAAGATGCATAAAGCAGGTTTTGTAAATATTATAGGTAATCCTAATGTTGGAAAGTCCACGTTAATGAATGCGTTTATTGGTGAAAAATTATCAATAATTACATCTAAAGCGCAAACAACGAGACATCGAATTTTGGGAATCGTAAATGGTGAGGATTTTCAGGTCATTCTAAGTGATACACCTGGAATAATAAAACCAGCTTATGAACTGCAAGAATCTATGATGGATTTTGTAAAGTCGGCTTTTGATGATGCCGATGTTCTAATTTACATGGTAGAAATAGGAGAAAAAGAGCTTAAAGATGAAGCCTTCTTTAATAAGATTACCAATTCAAAAATTCCTGTTTTATTATTGTTGAATAAAATTGATACATCCAATCAAGAACAACTTGAAGAACAATCAGAATTATGGCAAAGTAAAGTCCCAAATGCTGAGTTTTTCCCAATTTCAGCAACTGAAGGATTTAATGTTCAAAATGTATTTGATAGAATTATTGAATTATTACCAGAGTCACCTGCATTTTATCCAAAAGATCAATTAACAGATAAGCCAGAACGGTTTTTTGTAAACGAAGCGATTAGAGAAAAAATCTTAATACATTACAAAAAAGAAATTCCGTATGCCGTAGAAGTGGATACTGAAGAGTTTTTTGAAGAAGAAAATATCATTAGAATGCGTTCTGTGATAATGGTGGAGCGTGAAACTCAAAAAGGGATTATCATTGGTCATAAAGGTTCTGCTTTAAAACGTGTTGGAGTAGAAGCGCGTAAGGATTTAGAAAAATTCTTTGGTAAGCAAGTTCATTTAGAACTGTATGTAAAGGTGAATAAAAACTGGAGGAGTAATCAAAATCAATTGAAGCGTTTTGGATATAATCAGCGATAAACTTTAAGGGTTTCTTTCATAAAGCCATGAAGTTTGTGCATTTCGGACATACCTTTTGAGCGTCCAATTCTTCCAGCAAAGTACAATACAAACCAAAGTATGATCATAAATAATGATAGGCATAATTGTATGGCATAAGAATTACCTAAAGTGATATTAGTATAAGCCCAAATTCCAAAGCCAAAAAATAAACCAGCAACAATAAAGTGTAAAAACATAAATAACGTCCAAACGGTTGGGTTTGGTCCAAATAAGCCATGTACAGTAGCTTTATCTTTATCGGTTTGATTAATCTCTAAGTGTAATTGAGGGGACCAAAAGTGCTGATCTTTTTTAGGGATTTTTATAAAAACATGATCGTCAATCCTAGAAATAATAAATTCTGTTTGGGTAGATTTTGTTTGTTCAAAATCTTCTAACAATTTGTTGTTAGTCGCATTGACTTCAAACTTGAAGCGCGGTCTTAAAACTATTTCATTAGACAGTTCCATATTTTAAAAAGAGAGATCCGTTTCTAACGTAATATTAGGAACTCACAACGTCTATTAATTGAGTATTCAGTTTCTGTACAGTTATCACCACAAGGAACTAAAGGTTTCGTTTCACCATAACCTTTAGAGGTTAGACGCGCTCTAGGAATATCATTTTCTACTAGATATTCTAAAGTAGCACGTGCTCTTTTTTCTGAAAGATCCATGTTAAATTCATAACTCGCTCTAGAATCGGTATGGGCTCCTAACTGGATTTCCATCCTTGGATACTTTTTAAGTAACGCTACTAAAACGTCTAGAGTTCGGGCAGCTTGTGGTTTTATATCCCATTTAGCAAAATCGAAATATATGTTCTCTAGTTCGATATATGTGTTTCCTTCATCATCATCAGTAACAATTTCTTCTGCATCTTTATAAGATTCAATTTCTAACTCAATATTGAACTCAATATTACCTTTATCGTTAGTGTCAAAAAATTCGACTTGAGGAATGTATTTTGGTTGAAATCCTTCTACAGAATATTTTTGACTTGGCTGTGTTGGTAGTTTATAGCGTCCATCTTCGCCTACTAATTGTTCGGCAATAACATTGCCATCTTTATCAAATAAAGTCACTGTGGTATTCGGTAATATTTCACCTGTGACTTTGTCTGTAACTAAACCTTCAATGAAATAAGTTCTGTCGTTTTCAATACGTTTAAACGTATAAATATTATCTAAACCAGATCTGTTAGATGATATATATCCTGTATTTATTGAATCTACAACCACGAATGCGAAATCATCTTTTTCGCTGTTTATAGTCTCGCCTAAATTGAGCGCTTCCAAGAATTCATTATTACTTGCACTACTTGCAAAGAGGTCTAAACCTCCAAAGCCATGTTTACCATTTGAAGAAAAATAAAGTGTACTGTCTTTAGCTATAAAAGGAAATTGTTCCCTGCGAATAGTGTTGATGTTTTCTCCTAGGTTGATAGGTGTACCGAACGAATTATCTGCATAAACATCTACATAGAAAATATCAAATGATCCTAAAGTATTAGGCATATCACTCGAAAAATAGAGTCGAGTTTCATCACTGTTTAGCGAAGGATGCATTGTAGAATAGGTTTCACTAGCGAAAGAAACAGGTTCAATATTCTTCCATTCATCTTTAACACGTTCTGCTTTGAAAATACTAACAACCGCAATTTTTGTGGAATCTAAATCAATGCGTTTTTTGAGATTTCTAGAAAAATACATGGTTTTACCATCTTTCGTAAACACGGCATTACTTTCATGTTGTTTTACAGCGTTAATCTCATCGTTAAGTGGTTGAATACTATCTAAAGTAATGTCATCACCTTTTGTTGATACCACTCCTTCGTATAAATCTAAATAGGGCTTACCATTCCAATTATAATTTGGGTTTTCTATATTTTTAGTAGAAGCAAAAACAATTTTATCGTCATAAAGACCAACGCCAAAACTAGAACCACCAACATCCTCTGTAAGATTTTTTAATTCATACTTATAAGGTACGATACGTTTTAGTAACTCCTTTAATTCAGGTGTGTTGATAGTATCCTTTAGATGGCGTGTTGAAATTTCATCAGCTTTTTCATAATTTTTGGTACCTTTTAATACTTGAAAATATTTAAAATAGAAATCTTCGCTTAGGTCAGTGCTAATTTTTAAATCATACACTTGTTTATAGGCTTTATAAGCGTTATCAAATTCAGAGTTATAATAATAGCAATCGCCTAGTTTTTCTAAATTACTAGCTGTTTTAGGAAGACTAGAAAATATCTCTGCAGCTTCAACATAAGCTCTATTTTCGTAAAGAATATTGGCTTTACTTGCAGATTGAGAGAAACATAGCATTCCTGTTGTTAAAGCCGTAAATAGTATGTATAGTTTAAACGTTTTCATGTGTCTTCAATTAGAAAAATCTAGGGGATTTATCGTAGCCTTTTCCAAGATTACCAATGTTAAACAATAAAAGTAATTCGTGCGAACCGGAATTAAATCGACCTAAGTTAGAGAGCGTATGATCGTAAGCATAACCAATCCGAACTGCTGGTGACATAGTAAAATTAAGCATACCAGTTACTGAATCGTCGTAACGATACCCTAATCCGAATTCTACTTTGTCATATATTAACACATTTGCAGTTACATCTACCGATAGTGGCGCACTGTTAACATGCTTAGCCATAAATGCTGGTTTGAATTTAAAATTATCGCCAAAATTAAAGACATAGCCACCTGTAAAAAACAAATGCATGTTTTCTGATGCGTCGGAAACCACTCCACTATCATCTTGAAGGTGTTTTGTTTGTAATAAATTAGGAGCTGATAATCCTAAGTAATAATTTTCTGAAAAATAGTATAAACCGGCTCCCACATTAGGAAAGGTTCTATTGATGTTTTCTGCAAAAGCAGGATCTGGTAATGGATCTGAATATACAAAGCCGTCAAAGTTAGTACTGTAAAATGTGGCTCCAGCTTTAATTCCAAAAGATAATTTTGAATTTTTTCCAACCGGAAGAACATAAGCAATATCGGCAAAAGCACCAGTTTGTTTTACAACATCACCAATTTCATCATGTACAAAAGAAATACCTCCTTCTAAACGATCTGTGATTTTAGAGTGTACAAATAGAGAGCCTGTGGTGGGACCTCCAATAGATCTTGCCCATTGAGATCTATAAAGTAAACCGATATTCATTGTAGTCTCATCATCCGTTGCGTACGCAGGATTTATGACACTCATATTATACATATATTGCGTGAATTGAGGATCTTGTTGCGCATGTGATGAGAACCCTAAGAATAGAGTTATAATCGCAATACTATATGTTGTTAATTTACTTATCATTTTAATATGTCATAATTATCTATTCAGATAAACTCTGCCTTGTTGTGGTTCGCGTTGACCATCATTAAACTCTATAATATAAAAATAGACACCAGCAGGAAGTACAGTATTACTGTTTTTGGATGTTCCATCCCATTTAGGAGAATTAATATCTCCTTCATAAAGTATGTTGCCATATCGGTTAAATACACTTAGCTTAAAATTAGGGTATAATATATCTAAATTGATGATATCAAAGACAGGGTTAATAGGATCTCCGTTTGGAGAGAATCCATCAGGAATTAAAAGTTCTCCTACACAAGAAATAAAGCTTATTGTAACTTCTAATCGTACATTACTTTCACAGCCATAATCAGAGGTCAAGGTTCCATAATAAATAACTCCTTCTTGTAAAGCTTCAGACTCATTATAAGCAATACCATCAACAGGTTGATCATACCAAATAACAATACCATCATTAATTATATTATTAGATAGATCTGCAATAGTAGGGTTGTCTTCTGAACAAAATTCAGCACCATTATCAATAAGCTCTGGAGCAGGTAATTCTTCAACTAATATTTTTACTGATTCAATAGCGTTCGTGATAGCGCTACAATTTTGGCCTAAAACAAATAACTGGGTAAGCGTAACAAGTGTTAAGCCAGAATTTGGTAATAATTCTTGTGGAATTATAAATGTAGCATTTCCATCTGTTATAGTAATCGCTATGGTATTAACTGAATTGTTAGCTTCTGTAAGTGAATATACTATAGAATATTCTCCATCAGGTAATTGATTGGCTCCTGTAATATCAATAAAAGCATCCTCTAAACCGACACATATAATATTATTTTCAATAGACATTGTTAAACCGGTAAGATCAGGTAGATCAATAATGGTAACGGTTACAGTAGCAGAGTTAGTAATACCACACTCAGTTGAAGTTACTGAATAAGTGTAAATACCAGCTGCATCTATAGTTGGATCAAAAAGGCCAGTTCCACTTGTGAGCGCAGGTGACCATGTGCCTCCAGTATCTGGCAATCCTCCAAGATTGTCAAAAAGATCTACAGAATCTGTTTGATCTATACATAAATTAAGAATTTCGTCGCTACCTGGATTTGGCTCTGGTAAAATTGTAACGGTAATAGTAGCAGTTGATTCAGGACAAGACGATGTACTATCTGAAACGGTATAAGTATAATCACCAGCAGCATCAACGCTAGGGTCAAATTCTCCTGTTCCACTAGTTAATGCCGGCGACCATGTTCCATTAGTTTGTGGAGTACCTCCTAAGCTGTCAAATAAATTTGCAATGGTCGCATTACTACAGAACTCAATAGCTCCATCAGTTCCTGCATCATTTGCAGTTGAAATTGTAACGGTTACGGTTGCAGAGCTTGTTCCACATGTATTCGTTACAGTATAGGTGTACATACCAGCAGTATCGATAGTAAAATCAAACATTCCTGTTCCACTTGCGAGTGCAGGAGACCAAGTTCCACCAGTATCAGGTGATCCACTTAAGCCACCTATTAAATTAACTAAACTTGAATCATTTGTACATAAATCTAAAGTACCATCACTGCCTGCATTTGGTGTTTGTAAAATTGAAACCTCAACGGTCGCGGTGGCGTCAGGACACGCAGCACTAGCACTAGACATCGTATACGTATAAGTGCCGGCAGCATCAAGGCTAGGATCAAACTCACCTGTTCCACTAGTAAGTGCGGGTGACCACGTTCCTCCGACATCAGGTGTACCTCCTAAACTATTAAATAAATCTACAGTTGCATCCGAACTACAAAGGTCAATTGTGCCATCGGTTCCAGCATCATTTGTATCTGAAAAAGAAACAGCAATGGTTGCAGAACTTGTACCACAAGAATTACTTACTGTATAGGTATAACTGCCTTCAGGATCAATATTAGGATCAAAAATTCCACTTCCGCTATCTAATGCCGGAGTCCATGTACCTCCTGTATCAGCTGCACCAGCTAAACTGTCAAATAAGTCAACTGTATTCGTTGAATCGCATAAATTAAGTGTACCATCATTTCCTGCGTTTGGTCCTTGTAAAACGGTAACTTCTACTATAGCTATTGCATCCGGACAAGCAGGAGTCACACTTGTAATCGTATATGTATATGAGCCGGCAGCATCAAGGCTAGGGTTAAATAGTCCTGATCCACTAGTTAAAGCTGGTGACCAAGTTCCACCGATATCAGGTGTACCACCTAAGCTATCAAATAAATCTACCTCAGCATCAGTACTACACAAATCAATTGCACCATCAGTTCCTGCGTCATTGGTGTCTGAAAAAGAAACGTCAACGGTTGCAGAACTCGTACCACAAGAATTGGTTAGTGTATAGGTGTAAATGCCTTCAGCATCTGTATTAGGGTCTAATATTCCTGTACCACTGTTTGGGGTAGGTGACCATGTTCCTCCTGATTCAGGATTACCGCCTAAACCATCTAATAAATTAACTGTATTATTAGAATCACATAAATTAAGTGTCCCATCATTTCCTGCATTTGGTCCTTGTAAAACGGTAACTTCAACCGTAGCTGTAGCATCCGGACAAGCAGGAGTTACACTAGAGATTGTATATGTATATGAACCCGCAGCATCAAGGCTAGGATTAAATAGTCCTGATCCACTGGTTAAAGCGGGTGACCACGTTCCTCCGACATCAGGAGTACCGCCTAAACTATCAAATAAATTTACCTCAGCATCAGTACTACACAAATCAATTGCACCATCAGTTCCTGCGTCATTGGTGTCTGAAAAAGAAACATCAACGGTTGCAGAACTCGTACCACAAGAATTGGTTAGTGTATAGGTGTAAATACCTTCAGCATCTGTATTAGGGTCAAAAATTCCCGTACCGCTATTTAATGTTGGTGACCACGTACCTCCAGCTTCAGGTGCTCCCGCTAAACCTTCCAGTAAATTGATTGTATTCGTCGAATTACATAAGTTTAATGTGCCATCATTTCCAGCATTCGGTTCATCTAAAATTGAAACAATAACTGTAGCAGTGTCATCAGGACAAAGGGTTGCACTATTTAAAACCGTGTACGTGTACGTGTTCGCTGAATCTAAAGTTGGATCAAAAATTCCTGTTCCACTTGAGAGTGCAGGTGACCAGGTTCCTCCAGTGTCTGGCGAATCTCCAAGACTATCAAATAAATCTATGGTTGTTGTGTCTGTACTACAAAATTCAACACTTCCATTTGTTCCAGCATAATTAGCATCAATTGAAGTCACTGATACCTCAGCAGAAACGTCACCACATATAGAATTTATTGTATACGTGTAAATGCCATCAGCATCTAAGTTAGGGTTAAAAACTCCTGTTCCACTTGAAAGTGTAGGAGACCAAGTTCCACCTGACTGCGGAATTCCATTTAAACTGTCAAATAAATCGTATGTATTTGAGATATTACATATAAGCAACGTTCCATCACTACCAGCGTCTGGAGACTGCTCTACCGTAACGACTACGATTGCCGAATCGTCTAAACACGGTTCTGATCCGGTGGTTGTATAGGTGTAAGTTCCTCCAGTATCAATATTAGGATCAAACATTCCGGTTCCACTAGTAAGTGGTGGAGACCAAGTTCCTCCTGCATCTGGTATACCTCCGAGACTGTCAAAAAGATCTATTGTGCCGTCATTGGTACAAATAGTAACAGCTCCATCTTGTCCTGCATCTAGGAAAGGGGTAACAGTTATTGTGACTGTAGCCATAGCATCAGCACAAGGTGAGCTGCCTGCTACGGTATATGTATAAGAAGTATTAGTATCAATTAATGGATCATACATTCCGGTTCCACTAGTAAGCGATGGTGACCAAGTTCCTCCAATTTCGGGAGAGCCTTCGAGATAATCAAATAAATCAAAAGAACCATTATTGCTACATATGTCAATTGTGGCATCTAAGCCAGCATCTGGTTCTTGTATAATAATAACGTCTACAGTGGCTGAAGCATCAGGACACGGTGCAATTCCAGGAACGGTGTATGTATAAGTGCCAGCAGCATCAATAGAAGGATCAAAAA
Source organism: Winogradskyella helgolandensis (assembly GCF_013404085.1). Classification (NCBI taxonomy): domain Bacteria; kingdom Pseudomonadati; phylum Bacteroidota; class Flavobacteriia; order Flavobacteriales; family Flavobacteriaceae; genus Winogradskyella; species Winogradskyella helgolandensis. The sequence goes on from NZ_JABFHO010000001.1 coordinate 1,986,948, forward strand.
GACCTGTCCCACTATTTAATTCAGGAAGCCATGTACCTCCAGTTTCAGCAGCACCTCCGAGACTATCAAATAAGTTTACTGTAGTTAAATCATTACTACAAATTTCAAGTACACTGTCAGACCCTGCATTTGGCAAGGGGTTTACAGTGATTGTAACTGTTGCGGATTCATCAGGACAAGGAGTATTTCCTGTGAATTCATAAGTGTAAACACCAGAACTATCAATAGAAGGATCAAAAATTCCAGTTCCGCTATTTAAAGCAGGTGACCAAACACCTCCAATATCTGGTACACCACCTAGGTTATCAAATAAATCAATGGTTCCGCTTGTGTTGCAAATGTCAATGCTGACATCTTCACCGGCATACATAAAAGGAGTAACTGAAACATTTACTGTTGCTGAAACGTCTACACAAGGAAGCGTACCACTTACAGTATAGGTGTAAATGCCATCTGTATCTAAGGCAGGATTAAATTCGCCAGTGCCACTAGTAAGGGCAGGTGACCAAACACCACCAGAGTCGGGTGTACCTCCTAAGCTTAAAAACAAATCGATGGAGTCACTATTACTACATAAGTCTAAAGTGCCATCTATACCTGCATTAGGTTCTGGTATAAAAGTTATCGTAATCGTTGCAGATTCGTCAGGACAGCTATTGTTGGAATTAACCGTGTAGGTGTAGATGCCTTCAGGATCACTATTTGAGTCAAAAATACCTGTGCCACTATTCAAAGCAGGTGACCAAGTTCCTCCAGAATCTGGGGTACCTCCAAGTTCTAAAAATAAATCAATTGTAGCATTGGTATTATCACATAGATTTATTGCATTATCTTCTCCAGCGTCTGGTGCGTTATCTAAAACTGCTAAAACCGCCAATCTTCCAGTACTTTCACATGGAGGGTCCAAAGTTGTAGCATAGTATGTCTGTCCATTAACTAAAGGAGTTGACGGAGGTAATTCTAAAGCAGAAAATAGTGAAATATACCAATTGTTGTTGCCGCTTGCTACTAAATCACCTACGGTAGGTGTAAATTCAGGTGTGACACAAAAATTTTGAATCATATCTCCTGTTGGAATAGGTGTAGCACCAACAAGAACTAAAACAGAGAGTCTTGATGTTCTACAACTTCCGTCTAAACTTGCTTGGTCAGCATAGTAAATAGTATTATCAATTAAGATATCTGTATCAGTTAGAGGAGTGCCTCCAGAAGGCGATAAATACCATTGAACATCATTTCCAATGGCCACTAAATCACTAACTGTTGCAAGTGAAGGATCATCTAAACAGATACCTTGAAAATTATCTCCAACAGGAGGTCCGTAAATTATGATATCTACTCTAGCTCTTGCGCCACAGGTTCCAGAATTGTCATCAGCATAATAATCTTGGCCATTAATTAAACTGTCAGAGTTTGAAAGCGGAACAGTTGAGGTTGGCGAATCATACCAAACGACTCCACCGCCATTATCAATAGCTTGTAAATCGCCAACGAGAACAGATTGCACATCACAAAGCGATTGTGTGCTGTTAGTAACTGTAGGACATTGTGCATTAACAGAAGTTAACCCACATAAAATAGAAATAAGTAGAAATGCTAATCGTATAGGATATCTTTTAAAACTGTACTTTTTGGCTTTCATTAAAAAAATTTATAATAATTGCTTTTGTTGAAATCAATGCCATGTATTTAAGAACAGCAAGTTCGTAATATTACTCTTGACTTGCTATATTGAGAGATAGAGGGAAAACAAATATATGTAAATAGCCTATACATAACAAAATTAAAACAGACAGTTTTATAGTTTTTTTATTGGCTCAAAATGTTTGTTAAATCTAGGTGTTTAACGTTGTTCTGTTTTAGTATCTAAAATTTAGACTTATATATAAATAATTCTCAATTTATATTATTTAAACTCCTGATAAAGGAAATTGATTTACAATCTTTTTTGAATTAGCCAATATAGCAATCTAATGGTTAAGTTCTATCATTCCTTCATTTGAATTGTATTGCATCAAATAAACGCCAGTGTTAAAATAATTTCTATCGTTAGTTTTTTGATAATCAAATTTTAGATGTGGTTGTTCTGACACTGTTGTGTTTATGGATTCTTCAAATGATGTGCTTTGAGAAATTCTTAATAAAGTATCAAACGTAACATCGAAACCTAAAACAGCATGCTGAGATGGTTTAGCACTAAATAGATCTTCATATTTGTTTTCAAAATCCGTAATGTCATTTTTATTTTGTGGATCTGTAACAGCAGGAAAAATGAGCTTTAAAACTCGGAATCTCATATCTGAAACCTCGGTTTGTTTTGGAAGTAAGGATGACTCGAGCATTACCAATTGAATGTTGTGGTCTGATAATTTCCCCATTAATGCTGTGGTTGTGTTGAGAAGAACAATGGTTTTTTCGCTATCAAAAACGATATAGTTAAGTTTATTTTTGTTTAGTGCATTGTCTAAAGCATCAGATTTAAAAAACCCTGCATTATCAGCTTTTAAGAATTGAGCTTCGGGAAGTGTATTTAAAATTAAATCCTTATTTCTAGCTTCAGCAAGATCACTGATCACAACAACATTTGCATTTTGTTGTGCTAAATAATTTAATGTTTTAGTGATTTGAATTTTCTCTGAAGGAATTGATCTGTAAACGTTAATGCTGTCATTTGAAACAATGTTAGATTCAATGTCAATTATAGAAATTGAAGATTCAGAATCAATACTTGGAAAATTTGAACTCGTCTCAGAAAAAGGAACAAGAATAGCATTTTTTCTATGTGGACTTTCAATGGTTATTTTCGATTTTGCGATGTTCTTTTTAATTAAGGTAACATCAAAATCTAGATTAAGAGTTTTAGCTGAATCAATCGCAATTTGAGCTCCTTGGAAAAAATCGATATACTTTTGAAAATCTGCATTGACACTAATCATTTTTTGTCTTTCTTCAGGAGAACTTAATTCTTCGCTCGAAAAAGGAGTATAAAAATAAAGTCCAGTTGAAGTTTCTGTAACTAAATTAGTAAATAGTGCTTCGTTTTTATTTGTATAGATTTTTGTAGTTGAATCCGCTATATTGGTGTCAGTAGAGTCAACAGTACTCGTTGTAGATGTTGGTGGTGTATAAGTAGAAGTGCCAGATACACCGATTGGCATTTTAATTATATCGCCAGCATTAACGGATGTTAGAAGATTTGGATTTAAGGTTGTTAGTTCTTCAATCGTCATGCCTGCTTTTTTAGACAAGCCAAAGAGAGTTTCTTTGGGTTCTATAACATAATTTTTGTAACTATTTGAGGTGGTTGTTGTATCTACTTCTGTAATAGTGTCTTCTATTAGGTCTGGGTTTTCTTGTGTATCAGGGATTTCTTGAGATTGACTAACAACAGTATTATTATCCACATTCAATCTGTGTCCTGCCATGAGCATGGTTACAATATGTGGGTTTTTTTCTTCAAGCTCAGCTATCGTCATGTTAAAACGCTTCGCTAATTGAAATTTTGTATCACCACGTTGCACCAAATATTCACCATCAATTGTCGTCTCTGAGTTCTTATCTGGAATAATTAAAGTTTGCCCTATTTGTAAAAATTCAGATAAACGATCAGCATTTGCGGCTTCCAATTGAGCTAAACTTATACCGTAAATTCTAGAGATTCCCCAAAGTGTTTCACCTTTAACAACATAATGTTCACCTGTTTTTGCTTTAGGTTGTGTTTCTTGTATCGTTTTATCCAAATTGATCGTATGTCCTGCTTGAAGCATACTTATAATATGTGGATTTTGTTGCTCTAACATGGCAATACTTACCCCAAAACGACGCGAAAGACCAGATTTTGTCTCTCCTCGTTTAACGATATAATTACTCACTGTTGTGTCGTTAATTATTGTGTTGTTAGAAGAGGATGTTGCCGTACTATATTTTGGGACACGCAAAATGTTACCTGTATAAATAACATCTCTAGATCCTGGGTTGAGATCAAAAATAGCATTGACACTGACGCCATATCGTCTAGATATCATATAAACGTTTTCGCCTTTTTTAATGGTATGGTCTATATAGTTTTGTTGCGCTAAACTATATTTAGATCCTAAAAATAAAAGTATTATAAGCGTAAAGTATTTCCCCATTCTTTGTAGAAATTTAATTGTAAAGTATTGTGCTTTAAATGTTATGCGTGTTTTATTTGTGTTTTTTGTAAACTAAAATAAGCCTATAAGAAAGGGGCTGTTCTTGAAAAAGAAACCTAATTAACTTACTACAAAAAAATGTAAATAAAATCCTATTTATCACACGCGATAAAATTACTAAAAATAAAAGGTATCTACGTTAAATTTCTACTTGTTATCAACAGGATGTTAACAATAAGGTGAGCTGATTTGACCCTGCTTTTTCTACTCAAGACTTGTTTTTGGCTTATGACGTGAAAAGTCAGTAATAGTTCACCATAACACGTAAGTATATAGTATCTTTGTAGCCTTAAATAAAAATAAATGAGCAATATTGTAGCTGTAGTAGGTCGCCCTAATGTAGGGAAATCGACATTTTTTAATCGTCTAATTAAAAGACGTGAAGCTATTGTTGATGCTGTTAGTGGCGTCACAAGGGATCGTCATTATGGTAAAACAGATTGGAACGGTAGAGAATTTTCATTAATTGATACGGGTGGATATGTCGTTGGTAGTGATGATGTTTTTGAAGCAGAAATAGATAAGCAAGTAGAGTTAGCTATTGATGAAGCGGATGCTATCATTTTTATGGTTGATGTTGAATCTGGTGTCACTGGTATGGATGAAGATGTCGCTCAATTATTGCGAAAAATTAAAAAGCCAGTCTTTTTAGTCGTTAATAAAGTAGATAACAATAAGCGTTTAGAAGATGCGGTTGAGTTTTATTCACTTGGTTTAGGTGATTATTTCGCAATTGCAAGTATCAATGGTAGTGGAACAGGAGATTTGTTAGATGCTGTTGTTGAGGCTTTACCGGAAAAAGAAGAGGTAGAGGAAGATCAATTACCACGTTTTGCTGTGGTTGGAAGACCTAATGCTGGAAAATCATCGTTTATAAATGCACTAATTGGTGAGGATCGTTATATTGTTACTGATATTGCAGGTACAACTCGCGATTCTATTGATACAAAATATAACCGTTTTGGGTTCGAATTTAATTTGGTAGATACTGCGGGTATACGACGTAAAACTAAAGTAAAAGATGATTTAGAGTTTTATTCTGTTATGCGAAGTGTAAGAGCAATAGAGCATTCCGATGTTTGTTTAGTTGTGTTAGATGCTACTCGTGGCTTTGATGGACAGGTTCAAAATATATTTTGGTTAGCTGAACGCAACCGAAAAGGTATTGTGATTCTTGTTAATAAATGGGATTTAGTTGAAAAAGATACCAAGACAGCTAAAGAATTTGAGCAACATATTAGAAGAGAAATTGCTCCTTTTACAGATGTGCCAATTGTGTTTATTTCAGTATTAAATAAGCAACGTATTTTTAAGGCTATTGAAACTGCTGTTGAGGTCTATAAAAACAGAACTAAAAAGATTAAAACAAGTGTGCTTAACGAAGCTTTATTACCAATAATAGAGCATCAGCCACCTCCTGCAAACAAAGGTAAGTTTGTGAAAATAAAGTACATTATGCAGTTGCCAACTCCGCAACCTCAATTTGCATTTTTCTGTAATTTACCGCAGTATGTAAAGGATCCTTATAAACGTTTTTTAGAAAATAAACTGAGAGATCAATTCGATTTTAATGGTGTTCCAATAAGTGTTTATATGAGAAAAAAGTAGTAGCTTTAATTTTTTATGAAAAAAATAAAGTGCTACCTTTTTATCTTTTGTTTTTGGTTATGCCATTGTTATGGGTTCTCCCAAAATCTTCCTCCCGAAATAAGTGTTTCGGGTGGGCAAGTGTATTGTCCACAATCACAAATGCCTATAGTTACTTCTGTGTCTATTACAGATCCTGATCCTGAAGATACATTGTTGTCAGAAATATTTGTGCAAATAGCTGAAGGCTATCAAAATGGAGATGATACTTTAGAGTTAATTGGATTAAATCCCAATATTACGTCAAGTTGGAATGCTTCAGAAGGACTTTTAACCTTGTCTGGACCAGCTACTTTTGCTGATTTTGAAAATGCCATTGAGAATGTGGTTTTTCAAACTACACAAACGACATTTACTCAAGATAGACAGTTTTCAATCAATTTAGGAGACGCTAATTACTTACCAAGTACAGGGCATTATTATTTTTATGTGTCTAATCCAGGCATTACATGGACGCAGGCAAGAGATGCGGCAGCAGCACAAACTTATTTTGGTTTGCAAGGTTATTTAGCAACCTTGACATCAGTAGAAGAATCGCAATTGGCAGGGGAGCAAAGCGCAGGTGCAGGTTGGATTGGAGGTTCTGATGCCGAAACTGAAGGCACGTGGAAATGGGTTACAGGACCAGAAACCGGGACTGTGTTTTGGCAAGGTGGTGTTAATGGAAATGCGCCAAATAATGAGTTTTCTTTATGGAACTATAACGAACCTAATAATGCAGGTAATGAGGATTATGCCCATATAACAGATTCATCAATTGGTATTTTAGGGGCGTGGAATGATTTATCTAATACCGGAGACACCAATGTGAGTAGCGCTTACCATCCTCAAGGTTATATTGTGGAATATGGAGGCTTGCCTAATGAGCCAAATATTAGTCTTTCAGCCAGTAGTACACTTGTAATGCCAAGAGTTTTAAATAATGATATAACCGTATGTGGAACCGGTACTTTTATCTTATATGCTGGAGCTTCAACTCCAGATGTTTGGTGGTTTGAAACGTCAACGTCAACGACTCCAATTCACGTTGGGTCTATTTATGATGTGCAAATTAATACCACTACAACCTATTGGTTATTACCAGTTGTACAAGGGTGTGCTTCTAATGTAGAGCGATATCCTATGACAGTAACCATTAACGAAATTCCTAGTGTTAATGATATAACTATAATTCAATGTGAAGATGAGGTAATGGATGGTCTTTCTAATTTCAGCCTCAGTTCGTATAATGATGTTATTGTAAATGGGAGTTTAGCAGATTTAGAAGTTCGTTTTTTTGAATCGATGGATTCGCCTATACCTATCAATGATGACGATTATACTAACCTTTCTAATAATCAGGTGGTTTTTGCACAGGTGCTAAATACGACTACAAATTGTAGTTCCACAGCAGAAGTAGTATTGTCTGTAAATACGAATGTTACGAATTATGCGCTTTTAACGGCATGCGATAATTTGAACGAGACAGGTATAGTTAATTTTGATTTAACACTTGCCGAAAGTCAAATTTTAAATTCTTTAGCGTCGGATGTGATTGTTCTAGGTTATTATGAGACTTATAGTGATGCCTTACTTCAAGAGAATGAATTGAATAGTGATTTTATTAATACTGAAGCATATAATCAAACCATTTTTGTAAGATTAGAACAAAATGGAAGTTGTTATAGTATTGGAGAGGTTAACTTACAAGTTGAATATTTGCCAAATCTGCTTCAAGATGAAACCATTTATTATTGCTTAAATAGTTTTCCGGAGACTATAACCTTAGAAGGTGGTATTATTAATGATACACCAAACAACTTTTATTATAATTGGTCTACAGGCGAAACGACAATGACTATTGAAATAAATGAGCCAGGCACTTATACAGTAGAAGTAACAAAACCTTTTGGTTGTTCTAATGTCAGAACGATTACAGTGTTGCCATCCGATACGGCAAGGTTTGAAACGATTGAAATCACTGATTTATCTGAAAATAATTCAATTTCAGTATTGGTTTCAGGAGATGGAGAGTATGTTTATGCTTTAGATGAAGAAAACGGTATATATCAAGATTCAAATATTTTTGAAAATGTACCAGCCGGAATTCATTCTGTATATGTTAAAGATGTAAAAGCAGATTGCGGCATCGTGTCAAGTGATATTTTTGTTTTAGGGTTTCCAAAATTTTTCACACCTAATGGAGATACTGTAAATGATACTTGGCAAATTAAAGGATTTACTTCAGAATTGTCAGAGACAGTGGCTATAGAGATATTTAATCGCTATGGTAAACAAGTGGCTATAATAAATGCTACAAACCAAAATTGGGATGGTACAAGTAATGGAGAATTATTACCAACGGACGATTATTGGTTTATCGCAAAATTCACGGATGGCAGAACTTTTAAAGGTCATTTTACACTAAAACGCTAATTTTATAAAAATTTTAAGAAATTTCATACGATTTCTAGCTTTCTTGCGTTTTTAAAATGCTATTCATCAATCAATCAACCGCTCAACATGAAAAAACTATCACTAGTTTTTGCAATCTTATTTGCATTACAATCATTTTCCCAAGAGAAATCATTCGAAATTACAGGAACACTTAAAGCTGAAGATACAGAGTTATCATTAGAGTCTGCAACCGTTTATTTAGAGCGTGTAAAGGATAGTTCGGTAGTAACTTATACAATTACAGATAAGGACGGGAAATTTAAAATAGAAAATTCAACCTATGATAAAGATCTAAATTTCTACGTGTCATATGTTGGCTATAGGACATATTTTAAGAAAATAGCAATAGATAAAGAAAAGATAGATTTAGGTACAATAGTAATGCCTTTGGATAATCAATTAGGAGAAGTTTTAGTGAAATCTACAGCTCCGATTACCATTAAAAAAGACACTTTAGAGTTTAACGTAAAATCGTTTAAAACGAAAAAAGATGCCAATGTTGAAGATTTATTAAAACAATTACCCGGAGTAGAAGTTGATGAAGAAGGTAATATTACAGTTAATGGAAAAAGTGTTAATAAAATTTTAGTGAATGGTAAGCCCTTTTTTGGTGATGACCCAACCATTACAACTAAGAATTTAACGAAGGATATTATTGAAAAAATTCAGGTTGTAGATACAAAAACCAAATCTGAAGCCTTTACAGGAGAGGAAGGTGATAAAGAAAATAAAACCATAAATCTTACCATCAAAGAAGAAAACAATAAAGGAGTTTTTGGGCGTGTTTCTGCAGGTGCCGGAACTGACGATCGTTACGAGTTTGCAGGCATGGTCAACCTGTTTGATAACGATAGACGCGTAAGTGTGCTCGCGGGTGGTAATAATACCAATACTCCAGGGTTTAGCTTTGGTGAGATTTCAAAAATGTTTGGACGTGGTGGTGGATCTTCTTTTAGTAGTAATGGCTCTTTTACTATAGGTGGTCGATCGTTTGGAGGTGGAGAAGGGATTACAACATCGCAAAATGCAGGTGTTAACTATGCTGATATTATAGGTGAAAAAACAGATGTTTCCGCAGATTATTTTTTCTCATCGAGTAATTCTGAAAATGAATCGTCATCTGAACGCGAAACTATTTTATCTGATTCACGCTATTTTACCAATTCAGATTCGAGATCGGATAATGATACGGATAATCATTCCTTTAATGTAGAATTTGAAATTGAAACCGATTCTACCTTTCAAATTAATATTGAGCCATCATTTGGGTATTCAAAATCGAGAACTTTATATACTAGTAATGAGGAAACCTTAGATGAGGATTTAATACTAACAAATCAATCTAACGTCAACTCAAATGTAGAGAGTTATGTGAAACGGTTTTCTAATGAAATCTCTATAACCAAGCGATTAGGAAAACGAGGTGCTTTTATTAAAACCGAATTAGAAACAAGTATCAATCAGCAAGAAAGTGATGACTTTTTAAATTCCAATACTGAAGTTTTTGGAACCAATCCAGAGATTATAGATCGAAATCAATTTACAGATGGAGAGAATAATAGTTATGGTGTTTCCGCAAAATTATCCTACAGATTACCAATAATAACTAAGAAATTCTTCTTGAATTTTGAATATGAATACGCCAGAGATAAAGATAATAACCGAGAGAGCACTTATGATTTTAGTAATGGCACACAGGATTTTACGGATTTTAATACGGATCTAAGTACTGATTTTCAATATACTGATTATAGAAGTATTCCGTCAGTAGGCTTATCGTATAGAGGTGAAAAATTGTCTACAAGTTTCGATTTAGGTTACAACATAAGAACTTTGAAAAATCAAGATTTATTAAGACCAGAATTTAATGTAGAGCGCAATTTTGAAAATATAGAAGCTAATTCTTATATCAGCTATACGTTTAGTCCCAAGTCGTCAATCTATGTAAATTATTGGTTAGAAAATCAGCCGCCAGGATTAAGGCAACTTCAAGCCTATGAAGATGTATCAAATCCACTTCAAACTGTAATTGGTAATCCTAATTTAGAACCTTCAAATAATCATGGTTTATATCTAGGTTATAATGGGTTTGATTGGCAGAAGCGTACAGGTTTTTATGTCGGTGTTAATGCTAGTGTTTCAGATAATCAAGTAGTGGCAAAAACGACTATAGATGAAGAAACGTTGAAGCGAACGACGACTTATGTAAACGTTGATGGAAATTATAATATCGGTTCTTGGGTAAACTACAATAAAGACTTTAAGGTGGATACCTTAAGAACTATTAAACTAAAGTTTAGAGCAAGTTATAATTCGTCAGAACGAATTAATTTTAATAATGATGTAAAATATGCTAGTAAGTCCGATAGAATCTCACCAAGACTAGGTGTAGATTTTATATGGGATAAAGTATTAGAGTTTAAACCTTATTACCAAATTAGTTTTACTAATACGGCTTATGATATTGAGGCTTTTGATGATCGTCAATTTACAAGTCATAATGCAGGTGTAAGAACAGCTACTTTTTTGCCTAAAAACTTTGAGTGGAGAAATGACGTTAGTTTTAACTACAATCCAAATGTCGCAGATGGTTTTCAGAAAAGTGCTTGGTTTTGGAATTCAACATTAGCCTATAGTATGTTTAAGGATAAAGCTATTATAACATTAAAGGTTTATGATTTATTAAATCAAAACACTAATGCGACGCGTATAGCAACTCAAGATTATATTGAAGACAAACAGAGTACTGTTTTAAGACAATACTTTATGCTAAGTCTAAGTTATAAGTTTAATAGCTTGGGAAGTAAAGGAGAAACTAATGATGGTGGTGTTATTTTCTTTGATTAATCCCAGAGTAAAATTAAAGAATCTATAGCTTTATCAACACCTTTATAATAGTTGTTGATTTTAAATTGGGGAATTATTATGCTATCAATAATAACCTTGCATTCGTAATCAGAAATAGTTTGTTCTGTTCCAATTCCTGTTGAAATAGCAACCGCTTTATCAAATTTTGAAATGGTTATAATAAGGCCGTTATCCTTTTCTTTAGTACCAATTCCCCTGGAATTTCCAACTTCAGTTCCAAAGCCTTGGGCCGTTGTGAGTGGCGGCAACGAATCTATGGTAAGAATAGCGATTTGGTTTGTTGACTCAGTTTCATATCGAAGGATTTTTTCCACTAAAGAATCTTGTTGACTATTTGAAAATAAATGAGATACATCTACAACCCGTTTTTGTGATGGATTTAAGGGAATATATGAATAATTAGTTGTGATCTCAGGCTGCTTTCCTTTACAATTTGAAAGCAAGAAAGCAATAATAATTATCGGAAATATGAGTTTTAATCGCATGGATACTTATTAAAAAAGGATAAAATCGACGGATGATTTGGGCTAAAAATTACCAGCTTCCGCCAGCTCCACCACCAGAGAAACCTCCTCCTCCTCCGAAGCCTCCTCCTCCGAAGCCTCCACCAGAGCTACCGCCAAAACCACCTCCAAATCCACCAGAAGATGAACCTCTAGAATAACTTCCGCGTCCCATATTGCTTAAAATAATGGCTTCGAGAAGACTTCCTGTGCCAGATCGGTTTCCTCTATTGCCACCATTGCCTCCACCACGTGTTTTGGAAATGGCTATGATAAAAATGATGAATACAATAAATAAAAAGAAAATGACTTCGATAGGCATGCCATCAGAAGATTCTGTTCTGTTGTTTTTATAAGCACCACTCAGTACATCAAATATGGCATCGGTTCCTTTGTCTAAACCCTTATAATAATCACCATTTTTAAATTCAGGTATAATTACATTTCTTGTAAGCTCACCAACAATACCAGCAGTAAGTCTGTCTTCTACACCATAACCGGGTGAAATCCATATTTCACGATCAATTCTTGCGAGTAATATAAAAACTCCATTATCTTCTTTTGCTTGTCCAATTCCCCATTTTTGTCCCCATTTTGGTGCTAATAAACCAATGTTTTCTCCTTTGGTTGTTGGGATTATTACGACAATAATTTCTGTAGATGTACTATCGCTGTAGCGTTGTAACTTTTGAGAAAGATTATCAAACTCGTATTGTTTTAGAACCTTGGTGCTGTCAATTACAGGAGGAATAAAATCCGGTTTATCAGGAATGTTATATTGGGCATTCGCTGTAAAACTGAAGCTTGTTACTGAGCTTATAAAAAGGGTTAATATGATAAGTTTAATACTGTGCATTAGCTTTTTGAAATCGTATTATCCAATTCGTTAATATCATTGTGCTGCCAAGGAAAGTGTTTCGATAATGTTTTGCCAGATTCTTTTATGCCTTCGATGATACCTTGTTTGAAATTCTGAGATTTGAATTGTGTAGCAATTTTGTTGCGAGTCGAATTCCAAAAATCAGCACCTACAATATTGTTAATGCCTTGGTCACCACAAATGACAAATGATTTATTTTCAACTGCGATGTAGATTAATACACCATTCCGTTGTGCTGTATTATCCATTTTTAAATCATGAAAAACTTCTAGGGCATGTTCGTAAACATCTCCATCACATTCCTGTTCAATGTGTACGCGAATTTCCCCAGAGGTTTGACTTTCTGCAATCCTAATGGCTTCAACGATTTCCTGTTCGTCTTCCGCACTAAGAAAATCTTCAAGTTTAGACATCGTTTCTATTTATTAAAAATCAAATTCTACATCTACAGGTTTTTCAGCTCCTGCTTCTGCATCAAAATAAGGTTTTTCATCAAAATTTAAAAACCCAGCTAAAATTGTATTTGGAAATGTATTAACATGAACATTATATGGTTTAATTTTTTCATTATAACGTGTCCTTGCGGTTTGAATCGTGTTTTCCGTACTCGTTAATTCATCCTGTAATTTTAAGAAATTTTGATTCGCTTTCAATTCAGGATAGCGTTCTACGGTTACTAATAAACGAGACAAAGCACTGCTTAGTCCACCTTGAGCTTGATTGAACTGAGATAGTTGTTCTGGTGTAATATTAGATGGGTCGATTGTTGTTTTTGTAGCTTCAGACCTTGCTTTAATTACAGCTTCTAAAGTGCTTTTTTCAAAATCAGCGGCTCCTTTAACCGTGTTTACTAAATTTCCGATTAAATCATTTCGTCTTTGGTAAGATGTCTGAACATTTCCCCAAGCTTCTTTTACGTTTTCGTTAAGTGTTACAGCTGTATTATTGAAGTTTTTGCCCCAAGAATAAAAACCGAATCCTATGATTGCAATTACGATTACAGGAATTAGCCATTTTTTCATAATAGTTAGTTTTAAAGTTGTGTTTTGATTTTGTTTAGTTGTGCTTTTATGCCTTCAAGTTTTTCGATAATTTCAAATTTCTCTAAAGCTTGTTTTTTTTCTTCTTTAAGATGTGTTTTTGCTCCCTCTAAAGTAAATCCTCTTTCTTTTACCAAGTGGTAAATAAACTTAAGATTCTTAATATCTTCAGGTGTAAATTTTCGGTTGCCCTTAGCGTTTTTCTTCGGCTTTAATGCATCAAATTCCTTTTCCCAAAACCGAATTAATGAGGCATTCACCTTAAAGGCTTTGGCCACTTCTCCAATACCGTAATAACGCTTTTCTGGTAGATCTATATGCATCTTAATCGAGAGATTGGTTTTCTAATGATGCTTTTTTAAGCAATATGTCGTATTCTTCAGCAGATAAGTTACCGTAATAAAAATTAATAGGATTTATACGTTCACCATCTTTAAAGACTTCATAATGTAAATGCGGAGCTTCAGAACGCCCTGTGCTACCCACAAAACCTATTAAATCGCCACGTTTTACGCGTTGATTTACTTTTACATTGTACTTGTATAAGTGTGCATATAAAGAAACATAGCCGTAACCATGATCTATTCTGATATGATTTCCATAACCTGTAGATCTGCTATCTGCTCGTTTTATAACTCCATCTCCTGAGGCATAAATTGGTGTGCCACGAGGCGCTGTAAAATCCATTCCGTAATGAAACTTTCTAACCTTTGTAAATGGGTCAGTTCTATAACCATAACCAGATGCCATTCTTGTCATGTTTTCATTACTAATAGGTTGAATAGCCGGTATAGCTTCTAAAAATTTCTCTTTATCTTCGGCTAGTTTTGCAATTTCATCTAAAGATTTAGACTGAACAACAATAGCTTTTTCTAAAATTTCTAAACGTTTATAGCTTTCAGTAATAAGTTCTGAATTGCCGAAACCTTCGTATTTCTTATAGCGATTAATTCCACCAAATCCAGCTCTGCGCTGTTCGGTTGGTATGGGATTAGCTTCAAAGTATAATCTATAGATCGCATTGTCTCGCTCTTCAACATTTTCTAAAGCAGCAAAAGCATCATCAGTACGTTTGCTAAGCAACTCATATTGCAATTCCATATTTTGTAATTCTCTAGCCATTTGTCGCTCTTTAGGCGATTCAATATATTGACTGGCAATAAAAAATGATAGGAATCCAAATAGTGCTGCAGCACTTAGAAATACCAAAGCATACTTTGCCGTTGTCGATTTCTTACGCTTTATTTTGCGATACGAAAGCGTTTCAGAATCATAATAATATTTTACTTTAGCCATGTTTGAATTTATGCTATTTTTGCAGCTAATAAGCGTAGAAATCAAGCATCTTTTATTAGCGTAACGTTCAAAGATAAAAAAATGTTTTGCATTTGCGCTAATTTAATAACACAAGCTCTAATTTTAATATATGAAGTCTCAAGATATACGATCTAAATTTTTGAATTTCTTTGAAGGAAAACAACATCTCGTGGTTCCTTCTGCGCCAATGGTATTAAAGGACGATCCAACATTAATGTTTGTTAATTCTGGAATGGCGCCTTTTAAAGAGTACTTTTTAGGTAATGCAGAACCAAAGAAAAATAGAATTTCTGATTCGCAAAAATGTTTGCGTGTTTCTGGTAAGCACAACGATTTGGAAGAAGTGGGTTACGATACCTACCACCACACTTTATTTGAAATGCTAGGGAACTGGAGTTTTGGTGATTATTTTAAAAAGGAAGCCATTGCTTGGGCTTGGGAATTGCTAACCGAAGTCTATGGTATTGATAAAGATATCCTATATGTGACTGTTTTTGAAGGTAGTGATGATAGCGATAATCTAGAAATGGATACGGAAGCATACGATATTTGGAAACAATATATTGCTGAAGATCGTATCTTAAAAGGCAATAAAAAAGATAATTTCTGGGAAATGGGAGACCAAGGGCCTTGTGGACCTTGTAGTGAAATCCATGTAGATATTCGTTCGGCAGAAGAAAAAGCAAAGGTGGATGGAAAGACATTGATTAACATGGATCATCCACATGTGGTTGAAGTATGGAATCTAGTTTTTATGGAATTCAACCGAAAAGCCAATGGTTCGTTAGAAACATTGCCAAATAAGCATATCGATACAGGAATGGGATTTGAGCGTTTGTGTATGGTGTTGCAAGGAGTGCAATCAAATTACGATACGGATGTTTTTACTCCCATTATTCGCGAAATTAGTGCTGTTACTAATAAAGATTATGGAAAAGATGAAACGGTAGATGTAGCTATCAGAGTTATTTCAGATCATGTACGTGCCGTTGCATTTTCCATTGCAGATGGGCAACTACCTAGTAACACTGGTGCTGGTTACGTTATTCGTAGAATTTTACGAAGAGCTGTACGTTATGGTTTTACATTTTTAGATAAAAAGGAACCTTTTATATACCGTTTAGTTGACGTATTGAGCAAAAAAATGGGAGATGCGTTTCCGGAATTGAAAGCTCAAAAAACATTAATAGAAAATGTTATTAAAGAAGAGGAAGCCTCTTTTTTAAGAACATTAGATCAAGGTTTGGTATTGCTTAATCGTATTGTTGAAGAAACAAAAGGCGACACCGTTTCTGGAGAAAAAGCATTTGAATTGTATGATACCTATGGTTTTCCAATTGATTTAACAGCTTTAATTTTATCAGAAAAGAATTTAAAGCTTGATGAAAAAGGTTTTAAAGATCATTTGCAAAAACAGAAAGATAGATCGCGTTCGGCAAGTGAAACTTCTACGGAAGATTGGACGGTTTTAAAAGAAGACGATGTTGAAGAATTTATTGGTTATGATGCTGAGGAAGCCAATGTAAAAATTACGAGATACAGAAAAGTGACTTCAAAAAAAGAAGGCGAAATGTATCAGTTAGTTTTCAATTTAACACCATTTTATCCTGAAGGAGGTGGACAAGTTGGAGACAAAGGAGTGTTGCAAGACGCACATGGAGATTTGGTTTATATTTTGGATACCAAAAAGGAAAACAACGTTATTATTCATTTAGTAAAAGAATTACCAGAACATATTAACGAAAGTTTTAAAGCCGTTGTAAGTAGTGAGCATAGAGCTTTATCGTCAAGTAATCACACGGCAACACATTTATTGCACCAAGCATTACGAACCGTTTTAGGTGAGCATGTTGAGCAGAAAGGGTCTTTGGTAAAACCTAAATCACTACGATTTGATTTTTCACACTTTTCAAAAGTAACACCAGAGCAATTACAAGAAATAGAAGATTTTGTAAATGCAAGAATTGAAGGTAAATTGCCATTGGAAGAAGGGAGGAATATACCAATGGAAAAAGCGGTTGAAGAAGGGGCAATGGCATTATTTGGTGAGAAATATGGAGATACGGTAAGAACGATTCGTTTTGGGAAGTCTATTGAATTATGTGGAGGTATTCATGTAAAAAACACCTCTGATATTTGGCATTTTAAAATTGTGTCTGAAGGAGCCGTTGCTGCAGGCATAAGACGAATTGAAGCGATAACAAATAAATCTGTAAGAGATTATTATTCTGAAAATAACGCAGCATTTCTTGAAATGAAAGGCTTGTTGAACAATGCAAAAGAACCTGTAAAAGCATTAGAGCATCTTCAAGAAGAGAATAACGATTTAAAAAAGCAGATTGAAGGCCTATTAAAAGATAAAGCGAAAAATATAAAAGGGGAACTTAAAAGTGAATTAACCGAAATCAATGGCATTCAATTCTTAGCTAAAAAACTAGATTTAGATGCGTCAGGAATTAAAGATGTCTGTTTTGAATTAGGTAGTCAGTTTGAAAATTTATTCTTGTTATTTGGAGCAGAAAACGATGGGAAAGCAATTTTGTCTTGCTATATTTCTAAGGAATTAGTTGCTAGTAAAAACTTAAATGCAGGAACAATAGTAAGAGAACTCGGAAAACACATACAAGGTGGAGGTGGTGGCCAACCATTCTTTGCCACTGCAGGTGGTAAAAATCCTGATGGGATAACAGCTGCTTTGGAGGCTGGAAAAAGTTTTATCAGCTAAGTAATTATTCAATAAACAATATGAAAACTAAAAAAGCAAATGTTATAAAATGTGTATTACCCATTTTAAGTATTTGCTTTTTGATTTTATCTTGTAAAAAAACAGAAACAATTGAGCCTAAAAGTTCAATACAATTAAGTTTAGAAGATTCGTTAAGGGTTAATTATTTTAAAGGACGTGCTTATCGTCAAAATTTATATTCTCAAGAATTTCAAAAATACTTAGATTCCGCTCTACAAGTTAGTCCTAGTGATGCACATTTATGGCAGCAAAAAGCAATGGCTTGTTTTAAAAGTAAGAAATATGAAGTGGGAATGGGTTTCTTAGATAAAGCTGTAGCATTAGATACTGAATACTATATAGATTACCGCGCTTTCATAAAATGTATTTTTACGAAACAATATAAAGCTTCAATAGTTGATTTTAAAAAAGCAAAGCAATTATTGGGGAGTTCTTATATAATGGATCATACTTATGATTTTTATCTAGGTCTTTGTTATTTACAGCTCAACGAATTTGAAAAAGCAAATCGTTACTTTAGAGCGACTATTAATAGCGAATTAGAAGAACATGACGAGAGTTGGATCCATTATTTAGATTGGTTTTATTATGGTATCTCTGAATTTGAATTAGGGAATTATGATAAAGCTATTGTTTATTTAGACAAAAGTCTTGTTGATTTTCCAAAATTTTCTGATGCTCAATATTATAAAATTAAATGTCTCGCTAGAATTGGTAAAATTGATGAAGCTAAAGATTTATTGAAAATTGGAATAGAGAATATTGAACTAGGTCACACTATTTTTGATTCTAATTCGCAATACGAAACCTATCCATATCAAATATCAGAAAAACAGTTTAAAAATTTCGTAGATTAATGAAATTACTTACCGAAATACCAATGCCACCACAGCAACATAATCAAATAGATTACAATTCTAAGATTATGCTGTTTGGCTCATGCTTTTCTGAGAATATAAGTGCGAAGTTCAAGTATTTTAAGTTTCAATCTAGGGTTAATCCTTTTGGTATCTTATTTCAGCCATTGGCTATAGAAAATTTAATTACTCATGCCATTAATGAAAAAGTATATAGCGATGGCGATGTTTTTTTTCAAAATGAACAATGGCATTGTTTTGACGCGCATTCTCAATTAAGTTCAGCTTCAAAAGAGGAGTTGTTAGATGACTTGAATAATCAAATTAAATTAACACATCAGCAAATAAACGAGGCGAGTAATATCATAATTACATTGGGAACGGCTTGGGTTTATAGGGAAATAGAAACGGATACGATTGTTGCTAATTGCCATAAAGTCCCACAAAAACAATTTTTGAAAGAATTACTTTCGGTAGATACGATTACAGAGTCGCTACAAGCCATTATCGCTTTAGTTAAAAGTGTGAATCCAAACGTTAGTTGTCTATTTACAGTTTCACCTATACGGCATATTAAAGATGGTTTTGTAGAAAATATGCAGAGTAAAGCGCATTTAATTGCTGCAATTCATAAGGTTGTTGAACCTAGACATCAAAATTATTATTTTCCTTCTTATGAAATTCTAATGGACGAGCTTCGTGATTATCGCTATTATGCTGAAGATATGATTCATCCTAACCAAACTGCTATAGATTACATTTGGGAAAAGTTTCAAAACGTTTGGATTTCGGGAACCACTTCTAATACGATGGATGAGGTGGAAACCATTCAGAAAGGACTTCAACATAAACCATTTAATTCAGCATCTGAGGCACATCAAAAATTTCTTCAAAAACTAGAAGATAAAAAAGCGAAGTTACGCGCTGAATTTCCTCATATTATTTTCTAAGACTTTAAGTTGTATTGTAGATAAACTCTACGATGGTAAAGTAGGGAAATCGGAACTTAGAAAGCAACTTCTGCTACTTATGGGGTAATTAACTTATTGTTTATCAGTTGGTTCTTGTCTTGTTTTTGAAATATACGCAATTCATCGTATGTTTTAGCTCTGTCTTATTTCTCAAATTTGTCTCATTATTAATCAATACAAAATTTATAATGAGAAAATTAAACGAAATCATGTTACTTATAATGACAGTTTCATTAGTAACATTCACATCATGTTCTAAAGATGACGATGGAGGTAGTGGTGGCAACGCACCTTCGGGAACTTTAACCGCAAAAGTAGATGGTTCAAGCTTTCAATCTATGGAAATTTCTTCTTCCGCAACTGTAAGCAGTAATCCATCAGGGCAAAGTCTAATAATTATCGCAACCAATAGCGATGGTAATGCATTTTCGTTTACCATTTTGGGTTATGACGGAGTCGGTACTTATAGTTTTGATGGCTCTGTAAACACTGGAGTTAACGTCGCTTCTTATTCAGAAACAACGGTAGATTTAAGTAATCCTTTAAACTCAGAAACAAAACTGTGGCAAGCACCTTACGAGAATTTAGCTGTTGGTACAATCAGTATTTCAGAAGAGACGGATACTAAATTAATTGGGACGTTTGAGTTTAATTGTAAAAACTTAAACGGAGACCAATCAGTTAAAAATATTACGAATGGTTCTTTTAATCTAGGTAAACAAACTTTATAAGTTATGAAGACGCTATTTATAAATACACAGAAATTAATAATGTTTGTATTCTTATTGAGTACAGCATTATTGTTTGCTCAGAAAGCAGAAACTCCAGATCAAAATTATGACTTAGGAAGTAAAATAAACGAAATGACGCTTACTATCGGAGGAGTGTTAGTTGTGGCAACGAACGATGGTTTAGTTGGAATAAAGCCAACAGATAGTCAGCCTGTATTTACATTCAATAATTTTGGAAAGTTAAAACCTGAAGAAACAGATTTTATACCAAGTTCACCTTATGTGGTGGTGTCGCAAGGTGTTGGTGCTACTTTTGCTGGTATTTCTAAAACGAAACGGGCGGTAATTGATTATGTTCAAGGTCGCGTCATTTTTAATTCAGAAAATGACAATTGGAATCAAATTTACACGTGTAATGTTGTTTTGCCACAGAATAAACTAATCGTGAGTGGGATTCAAAAAGAAGGTGATAAGTTTGAGAAAATTACACCAAAAGTTGCCGTTTATGACTTAGCCACATCTCAACTTGATTACAGTTTCTTTTTAGACAAACCAGGTAGAGTTGGTATGGCCAAAGATTTTAGTGTTACAGGAGTGCCTTTGTTGTTAAAGGATTTTTTAATCATTCCTACCGCTCAAGGTCTAATTGCTAAATCTCATAGTGGAGACGATTTGTGGCAAACAAAAATTAAGGGTGTAAATTGGATGGTTGCTGACCAAACAGAATCTGAAATCTATGGTTTTGAATCTGTTAATAATGGTAAAAACACCAGAATTCACAAAATAGGTAAAGATGGTAGTGAGTTATGGAAAGATGATAGAAAGATACAAGGAGTGGTTTCAAAATTTGAAATTCTTCCGCAAGGTCTTGCTGTTGTTAGCAATAAAGGAGAAGGTAGTGACGGTGGCGTATTCTCTCAAAAAAGTGAATCGGAAATTGCATTTTTAAGTACATCTTCGGGAGAGGATCTTTGGGAAAAAGCACCAAAAACCAAAGGTTATGTTCAGCACTTTTATATTATGGAGGACGGCATATTATTCGGGATCTATTCTGGTGGTATTAACAAAGTGTCTTTTGATGGCAAACCATTATTTAAAAAGCCATTAAAGACAGGTGAGAATATTATTACCATGGCACATTCGCCTCAAGGTTTAATTTACATTACAAGTGAAGATGCCAATATTGTAAATTTAGAAACGGGAGACGAAGTTTGGGCTAAACCATTAAAATATAAATCTTCGGATTCGGTAGCGTCAACATTTGATAGTGACAATAACCGTTATTTAATCGTGGCCGATGGTACTATTTTCGCCATTGATGCGGACTCTGGAAATGTTTCTGAATTATCGAATATAAAATTTGAGGAGAAGGAATCACCAAATACCATGGCTATAAAAAATGGTAATATTTTTATAGGGTCGTCACAAAACATGATGTTGTTAGATAACGACGGAAAGGAAATATATCATAGTTATCAGAAATCGCCAGGTAAAAGTGGTTTTATGAAAGTCGTTGGAGGTGTGGTAGCGGCAGCTTCATTAGTTGCAACGGTATCTACTGCAGCTGCTGCAGGCGCGAACAATAATGGAATAAGTACAAACAATCTGCGTAATTATAATGACTACGGAAAAGACGCAAAACGAGCTTCAGATATGTTTGCTTCCATTAGTGATGCGTCTTTTAAAATGATGGCTGAGCGTTTTAAAGCCTCATCCGCAACTGAGAATGCACAATTTATTTTAACAAATTTAGACAGTGGCGTCGGTTTAGTAAAAGTGAATAAAGACACTGGTGAAATAGATAAGGAAATTCTTCTCAAAGACAAAAAGCCTGAGTACAAAGTAGATGAATATGGAGGGTATTTGTTTTATAAAGCAAGTGATGATACCATTTATACTTATAATCTTAATAAATAGATGTGTAACTAATTGATTGAGCGCAATTTGTCTATGATTGCGCTTAATCTTTTAAAACAGCTAATTAACTCACTAACAATCTTATATTCCTAATGCTATTAATTAATTACTTAAGAGGCATCAATTGTAAATTCTGTATGAAGTACAGAAAACACTTGATGTTTTTTTTGTTATTGTTTTTAAGCAATAGCACAAATTTAGTAGCTATAAATTCGACCTTAAATAGCAAATATCCTTCCGTTTCTGAAGCTCATATAATACGAGATAATACGAATCAAATTCTTATAGATAGAGTTGTCTTGGCAGAGCAGCAATTAAGAGTTCAAAAACAAAATTATCAAGTTTATGGTGGTCTTTGCTTGTTTGTAATTTTAAGTGTAATAGCTTACCTTATTTACAGTCAATACCAATTAAAACACCATCAAAGTCAAAAAGAAAAGGAGTTAAAAGAAGCATTGTCAAAAATAAAAATCCAGAATAAACAACAAGAGCAACGCTTAAAAATATCCAAAGATCTACACGACACTATTGGGGCACAGCTTACTTATATAATTTCGTCTTTAGATCATCTAAAATATGCTTTCGATATAGAGGATGAGAAATTAAAAGAGAAACTCAACATTATTAGCAGTTTCACATCACATACCATTTACGAACTTAGAGACTCTATTTGGGCGATGACTAAAAGCGAAATTACGTTTCTAGATTTACAAGCTCGAATTTCAAATTATATAGATCAAGTAAAACTTAATGATTCTAACATTCAATTCGTATTTAAAGTTGGTCATAATGTGGATTCAATTATAAAGTTCACAACTGTTGAAGGTTTTAATATCTATAGTATTATACAAGAGGCCATTCAAAATAGTTTAAAGCATGCTAAGGCTTCAATAATAAAAGTTGAAGTTGTGAAGCTAGTTTCTAACATAGTATTTACAATTTCTGACAATGGAAAAGGGTTTAATACATTCAATGTAAAAAGAGAAAATGGACTTAATGCTATGGAAAAAAGAATACAAAGTATTGGCGGATTATTGGAGATTAATTCCATTGAAAATGCTGGTACTGAAATCATAATAACAATTTAGTTTAAAAAAAATGATATCTTCATATCGCTATTAATTAACCAACCTTGTAATGAGACTATTCGCTTTTTTATTACTTTTTAATTTTGTTTGTGTTGGGCAAACACCGGAATCTGCTAAAAAACTTAATGATTCGGCTTTAAGTATTTATAAAAATCACCCTAAAAAAGCACTTGAAATATTTGAACAATCTGAAGCTGTTGCAAAGTCTAAAAATGAAACTTTAGAATATGCAAGAGCCAAAAACGGTTTGGGTTTAATTTATAGAGATTTAGGAGAATTTGAAAAAGCTATTGCCTATGCAAATGATGCTATGTCTATTTCTAAAGACTCGTTATTAACATCTAGTGCTTTAAATAATATAGGACGCTCTAAACGGCAACTTGGTTTATATGAAGATGCTTTAATCTATTATTTACAAGCCTTAGATATCTATGATGATTTAAATAAAAAAGAAGAGGAAGCTACTGTAACCAATAATATAGGTTTAGTTTATAGTTATTTGGGTATAAATGATAAGGCTATAGAATATCATCTTAAGGCTAAAACTGCTTTTGAAGCCTTAAACAATAAAAAAGGCATCTCGGAAGTCTATAATAATATCGCCATAATTTATGCCAATGATGGTGATTTAGATAAAGCATTGGATTATTTTAAATATTCTTTGGCCATAGAAGTTGATCTCGATGATAAAAAAGGTATGGCAGAATCGGCAAATAATGTAGGTGCTGTTTATTATTATATGCAAGAGGTAGATTCGGCCTTAACCTATTTTGAAAAATCGGTTAACATTGAAAAATCAATAGGGAATTTTGCAGGCTTGCCAGCGAGTTTCAACAATATAGCCCAAGTTTTAATGGAAAACAAAAGGCTGTCAGAGTCCAAAACGTTTATTGATAGTGCCTATCAATACGCCCAAGACTATAAAGTTGCCACAGAAATTGAAAATTCCCTACTTAATTATTCGGAATATTACGAAGCTTCGCAAAACAACAGTAAAGCATTAGATTACTACAAAGCCTATTCAAAAGCAAAAGACAGTTTACTTAATATTGGAACTAATAGTAAGATTGCCGAATTAGAAATAGAATACCAAACCGAAAAAAAGGAGAAAGAACTATTAGAGCATCGTGCAGATTTGGCAGAAAAGGAATTAGATTTAAGTAAAAAAAATAATTACATATTAGGTTTAAGCGCGCTAGCCATTGTATTAATGCTGTTAGGCTATTTAATTTATAACCAACAAAAACTCAAAAATCGACAGTTAATAAAAGAAAACGAATTAAAAGATGCATTGTTAAAAATTGAAACGCAAAACAAATTACAAGAACAGCGTTTAAGAATCTCTAGAGATCTTCATGATAATATAGGTGCGCAACTGACTTTTATAATTTCATCTTTAGATAATTTGAAATATGGTTTTAAACTTCCAGAAAAACTAAGTCAGAAATTAGTCCATATAAGTGAATTTACCACGACCACAATTTATGAATTAAGAGATACCATTTGGGCCATGAATAAAAATGAGATTACGTTTGAAGATCTTCAGATACGAATTTCAAATTTTATCGATACAGCGAATTTGGCAGCACATAATATAAATTTTTACTTACGTATTGACGATAACGTTGATAAGGAGGCTGTATTTTCATCCGTTGAAGGCATGAATATTTATAGAATAATTCAAGAAGCGATTAATAACGCTCTTAAATATGCAGAAGCAAAAAACATTAATTTAACCGTTAAGGAAAAAGATGATAAATTAGAAATAGCCATTTCGGATAATGGAAAAGGATTTGATGAAACTACAGTAGAATTAGGAAACGGCATACAAAACATGAAAAAACGAGCAGTTGAGATACACGGAAATTTAATTGTAGAATCTAATGAAGGTAAAGGAACAATTATAACACTCAAATTGTAATTAAGAATAACTTGAGTTTTATAATCAAAGAGATTCAAAATCTAGATAATAATAACAGATGAAAATAAAAATTGCCATTGTTGATGATAATACCTTTTTAATAAAAACGGTAGAAGAGAAGTTGTCTTTTTTTGAAGATTTAGAAGTGAAGTTTACTGCGATGAATGGTGTAGATGTATTAGAGAAATTAGACGGAAATCATAATCTCGATCTAATACTAATGGATATCGAAATGCCAATTATGAATGGCATTGAAGCCACAGAAAAAGTAAAACAAAAATATCCACACATTAAGATAATCATGCTCACCGTTTTTGATAATGATGAAAATATTTTTAATGCTATTAAAGCAGGAGCAGATGGTTATTTATTGAAAGAAATTAATGCAGGAGATTTACATACCGGTATTGAAGAAACTTTAAATGGTGGAGCCGCTATGAATCCTTCAATTGCCTTAAAAACATTAAAATTATTACGTAATCCGTTTGTAGCTGAAGACAAACAAGACCTAGAAACTATTAAACTAACAGATCGCGAAGTCGATGTTTTAGAACAATTGAGTAAAGGATTAAGTTATAATGCGATTGCAGATAATCTCATTCTTTCTACAGGAACCATAAGAAAACATATAGAAAACATATACCGAAAACTTCAAGTGCACAACAAACTTGAAGCGGTACAGAAGGCTAGACGTAATAATCTTATATAGTGTTTCCGTGTTTATTGTTATTTTCGTGGTCTAATATAAATTTTACTATGAAGAAACTAATTTTTATTTTTTGCGTTTTTGGTTTAATTCTTAATTCTTGTGAAGACAACGAAACTGTTGATACTACCGATAATCCTCCTACAGATGCTGTTTTTTTAAAGTCTACAACTGAGACTTATGATGGTGAAGAATTAGTTACAAACTTTACTTATTTAGATGATAAATTGATAGAGGTATCAGATTCTGATGGTTACAGAGAAGTCTTTATTTATGTAGATGATTTGTTAACGATAATAGAGGAATATGAAGATGATGTTTTAGATTCTCAAACAGAGTTAGAATATGATAGTAATAATCGATTGATTAAAGAGTCTTATTCGTATGATTCAGGTTCTGTGCAAGTCAATGAATTTACCTATAATTCAGATGGCACAATAACAATGGATGAATCAGGTGTGAACACCTATATTTACACCTATAATACTGTTGGTAACCGTGTATTTGAAGAGCATGTAGAAGGTGATGAAGATTATAGCTATACGTATGATACACAGAATAATCCATTTAGAAATATCCATCAAAGAGAAGTTTTTGAACTGCTTGGACGTGATACTTATGCGAATAATGTTCTAAGCTATATTAATTCAAGTAGTGCAGCTTTTTCTGATGATTTGACAAGTGCTTATTCATACAATGCTAGCGATTATCCTACAAGTGGTTCTACAGTTTACAATCAAGGAACGGTAGACCAAGAAGTTGTAACCATACAATTTATTTACGAGCTATAATATTTATATTTAACCCATAAAAAAAACTCAAATCTAAAAAAGATATGAGTTTTTTTTTGTTTTAAAATGTATGGTTATATTATCGGTTTACTCTAACACTATCAGGAACTAAAACGGTATAATCGCCATTGTTTCTTAAAACATCACGCACAATGGAAGATGAAATAAAAGACGTTCGAGAGGATGTTAGTAAAAAGACAGTTTCAATTTTTGATAACTTTCTATTGGTGTGAGCAATGGCTTTTTCAAATTCAAAATCTGCAGGATTTCGTAAACCTCTAAGTATAAATTCTGCGTTAATTTCTTTACAGAAATCAATAGTTAAACCTTTATAGGTAACTACTTTTACTTTAGGTTCGTCTTTAAAGGCGTCTTCAATAAATGCTTTTCTCTGCTCTAAAGAAAACATATATTTTTTTTCAGCATTAATACCAATTGCAACTACAACTTCATCGAACAATTTAATGCCACGTTGTATTATATCGAAGTGGCCGTTTGTGAGTGGATCAAAAGATCCAGGGAATAGTGCTCGTTTCATTACCTGAGTTTTGTGGTTACTGTGATATATTGGAAACTTTTAAGAGTTCAAATATAATTATTATTTATTCAAAGCTTCTTCAATAGCGTTCCCGAACAAATCTTTCAAACTAATTCCAGCTTCTGCGGCCTGTTGAGGTAGAATACTTTCTTTGGTTAATCCTGGAACTGTATTTACTTCTAATAAATAAGGGTCATCATTTTTGGCAATGAATTCACTTCGAGAGAACCCTTTCATACCAAGGATTTCATAAATCCTTTTAGCTTCAGTTCTCACTTTGCTAGCATAATCTTCCGAAATACGAGCAGGAGTAATTTCCTGAGATTTCCCTTCGTATTTAGCTTGGTAATCAAAGAAATCATTTTCAGAAACGATTTCTGTAATTGGTAATACCAGGGTTTCACCTTTATAAGAGATTACACCAACAGAAACTTCTACACCATCTAAAAACTGTTCAATAATAATTTCATTATCTTCTTTAAAAGAGTTTTCAATTGCTGCTTGCAAGTCTTCTTTTTTGTACACTTTAGAGATTCCAAAACTACTACCAGCTTTATTCGCTTTTACAAAACAAGGTAAGCCAACTTTGGCAACTATAGCATCTTCATTAATTGCATCACCAAGGTTTAGGTAATAGCTTTCTGCAGTTTTAATACCATAAGGTTTCAACGTTGCTAATAAATCACGTTTATTAAACGTCAATGCTGCTTGGTACATATCGCAACTCGTTTGTGGCATATTTAGTAAGTCAAAATAGCCTTGCATGTAGCCATCTTCACCAGGCGAACCGTGAATGGCATTAAAAACACAATCAAATTCTATTTTAGTTTCATTTACTAAAACCGAAAAATTATTTTTATCTATCGGAAATTCTTCATCCAAATCATTAACAAAAACCCATTTATCTTCAAAAATATGAATGCGATAAGCATTGTATGTCTCTTTATCAAGAGTGTCGTAAACCACGTTGCCACTCTTAAGGGAAATCTTATATTCACTAGAATAACCTCCCATTATAATTGCAATATTTTTCTTCATCTTTAGTGCCCATAAAAGTGGGTATCTTTTAGTTTAAAAAAGCCGTAGTGTAAAAGTATCATTTATTTTCAATAATCTAATTCTCTAATTCATACGTATTTTATTTTTGTGTCGTTATTATTTCTTAGTTTTGTCAACAATTATTTACATATGAGTTTTGTTAAGTTTCTTACCAGTAAAGTGTTTTTTAAACAATTGGCGTTAGCCGTTGTAGCCTTAGTTGTAATATGTTTTATTGCCTTAAAATGGTTAAATGTAACTACTAATCATGGAGAATTTGTGGTAGTGCCAGATTTAAAGGGAAAGTCTTTAGAGATTGTTAATATCGAATTAAAGGATAATGATTTAGCAATGGAGATACAAGATTCGGCTAATTATAATCCTAAATATCCTAAGTATTCTGTGATTGAGCAAAATCCAATTGCAGGATCACATGTAAAAGAAAATCGAAAAATTTATTTAATCCTAAATCCTTCTGATTACCGTAAGGTTGAAGTGCCAGACATTTTAAAACGTACCTTTAGACAAGCTAAGCCACAATTAGAGGCTTTAGAATTTGAAATAGGTGAAATCACCTATAAAGATGCTATTGGTGAAGGTGTTATCTCTATGTCGCATAAAGGTAAGACGTTAAAGCCAGGTACATTATTACCCTTAACATCTAAGATAGACTTGGTATTAGGTAACGGTAAACTATAATATAAAATAATGCCAAATATTCCTGATATTTCAGACCAAGAAGAAAACGAATTATACGAGCATCACGCGTTTAGAGTTGTTGCAGGTCAACAGCCACTCCGTATCGATAAATACTTAATGAATTTTATTGAAAATGCAACACGAAACAAAATACAAGCCGCTGCCAAAGACGGAAGTATTTTTGTGAATGATGTCCCAGTAAAATCGAATTATAAAGTAAAACCTAACGATTATATTACGGTTAAGTTTGAACATCCTCCTCACGAAAATCTTCTAATTGCTGAAGATATTCCTATCGATGTGGTTTACGAAGACGATGATTTGTTGGTCGTTAATAAACCTGCAGGTATGGTCGTTCATCCTGGACATGGTAACTATTCTGGGACTTTAATAAATGCACTTATTTTTCATTTCGAAAATCTGCCTAATAACTCAAGTGAGCGACCAGGTTTAGTTCATAGAATTGATAAAGATACCAGTGGATTATTAGTGGTTGCCAAGACGGAACAGGCCATGGCGCACCTTTCTAGTCAATTTGCTAAAAAAACAAGTGAGCGAGAATATGTTGCTCTTGTTTGGGGCAATATGGAAGAAGAGGAAGGTACTATTGAAGGTAACATTGGTCGTCATCCAAAAAATAGATTACAGAATACTGTATTTTTAGATGATGAAGAAGAACAAGGAAAGCCAGCGGTAACACATTATAAAGTTTTAGAGCGTTTAGGCTACGTCACTTTAGTGTCTTGTAAACTTGAAACAGGACGTACACACCAAATCCGTGTGCATATGAAGCATATTGGACATACGCTTTTTAATGACGAACGTTATGGAGGCGAACGCATCTTAAAAGGGACCACATTTACAAAGTACAAACAGTTTGTAGATAATTGTTTTAAGATTTTACCACGACAAGCTTTACATGCTAAAACCTTAGGATTTGTACATCCAACAACAAATGAATTCATGAGGTTTGAATCTGAAGTACCACAGGATATTACCCTTTGTATTGAGAAGTGGAGGCATTATGCTAAACATACAAGTGAATATTAATTTTTTGGGCGTTTCATTTTTTTATAATCGACAAGGTTTTCTAAACCTTGCAAGAAAAAAATGACCAGGCTGTCCATTATATCTTTTTATTTGGTGAATTCGATTACGATCAATAACCATCGTTCAATCACCAAATAAAAAGGATGTCATTCCCTCCCTTAACGTACTTTCCCGAAGTCATTTTGTAGAGATGAACAACAATGAAACCAATTGTATGGTGCTCTTTTCGGTATTTCAGATTCTTAAATAGGAATTCATTATATCACTATCAAGATTAGTTCTCACTAATATTTGAAACTCTTTTAATTACATCGTATTTTTACATTTGAAAGAGAAAATTGTTTAACCTTTAATGAGACATCTGCTTTTGTGAATGTTGATTTAATTTTAAAGGAACCCACGTTTGTGGGCAATATTATGAAACTAGTACTATCACCAGCAAAATCATTAGATTACGAGACTAAATTACCAACTTCTAAAATCACAGAAGGTGTTTTTTTAGACGAAGCAGAACGCTTAAATAAAGTATTAAAAAAGAAATCAGCCAAGAGCTTATCCGAACTAATGCATATTTCAGATAATTTAAGTCAATTAAATTACGAGCGTAACCAAGAGTGGGAATTACCATTTACAAAAGACAATGCTAGGCCAGCTATTTATGCATTTAGTGGTGATGTGTATAGAGGGTTGGATGCGTATACTATTGATACTAAAAAACTAGATAAAGTTCAAGATACCATTCGGATTCTTTCTGGCTTATATGGTGTTTTAAAACCCTTAGATTTAATACAACCTTACCGATTAGAAATGGGAACTAAAATGCCAGTTGGGAAAAACAAAAACCTTTATGAATTCTGGCAAAAGAAAGTAACAAAAGCCTTAAATGACGAGTTAGAGGATGACGAAATTTTCCTGAATTTAGCGAGTCAAGAGTATTTTAAAGCCATAGATACAAAAGCCTTAAAAGTACCTGTAATAAATGTGGCTTTTAAAGAATTTAAAAATGATAAGTATAAAATCATCGCCATATTCGCAAAATTAGCAAGAGGATTAATGAGCAGATATATTATTGATACAGATGCAAAAACCTTAGATGATATTAAAGGATTCAATTATGAGAATTATGGTTTTAGTGAAGAATTATCTTCTGAAAACGAATTAGTTTTTACGAGATAAAATAGGTTTATATTCACTTAAATTTTCATTATGTATTACTTACTTATAATTGTTCAGGTGTTCTGTTTGTATCACGCTTATAAAAACAGAAAACCTTACTATTGGTATTTTCTTATATTTTTTATTCCTGCTATTGGTTCTTTAATTTACATTATTACTCAGGTGTATAATAAGAGTGATGTAGGAAAAATTCAGGAAGAAATAACAACAGTTCTTAATCCAACTAAAAAGATAAAAGACTTAGAGAAGAAGTTAGAATTTATTGATACATACACTAACAGAATTGAGTTAGCTGATGCGTATTTTAAAAATAAAGATATTCCAAATGCTATTGTAAATTACAAGAAAACTTTAGAAGATACAGTTCAAGATGATTTGTATACAAGGCAAAATTTGATATTGTGCTATTTTCAATTGAGAGATTATGTTGCCGTTATTGAACAGGCAGAGCAAATTAAAGATAAACCGGAATTTAAAGGCTCTAAACAGCAATTTTGTTATGGTCTAGCTTTAAGCGAATTGGGTAAAATTGAAGAGGCAGAAGCGCAATTAAAACAAATTGATAGACCCTATTCAAATTATGCAGAACGTTTAGCACTCGCTAAATTTTATGTAGAAAACAATAGAACTTCAGAAGGTAAGGAGTTGCTAAATGAGATTTCTACTGAGTCGAAACGTTTAACAAAACCAAACAGAAAACTTTATGGAGCCACTATTGTTGAGGTTGAGCGTCTGTTGGCTTCGCTTTAGTTACCACACTGATTTACTGAAACTCTAATTTTGTCATATAGAGTATCTTCGTTCGTATATTGCTTTTACACTGTAGTAAGTAATTATTCCCTCTAGCTTTTTTAAACTTTTTAGACTGGTTGCTTTTGTTAGTATGTGCAAAATCAGTAATCACTTGAGTCTTTTTTCTTTTAGATGGAAAATTAGAAAGTTTAATTTAATATATTCGCTTTTTGCAATATTGATAACAATCTTTATTCTTTTAAAGATATTTTTTTACTCAATTATTAGAATGTATGGTTTTTAGTTCCTTACTGTTTGTTTTTTGTTTTTTACCCTTTGTTTTATTACTGAATAAATTGCTACCAGCCAGTTGGAGAAATTATTTTCTGTTAATTGTCAGTTTAACGTTTTATGCTATTGGTGAAGAAGAACTAGTGTTGGTAATGGTTGGTTCTATCATTGTGAATTATATCGCAGGTATATTAATTAATCGTTATAGACACTCTAAAAGTGGTAAATTCTACTTGGGTTTAGCCATAGGTTTAAATTTAGGAACGTTAATTTATTTTAAATACACTAATTTCATTTTTGATCAATTTGCATTTAAAATTGAGAATATCCATCTTCCAATCGGAATTTCGTTTTTTACTTTTCAAAGTATTTCCTATTTAGTTGATGTCTATCGCGTCCCTAGTTTATATCAAAAGAATCCTTTTAAACTCGGCTTATATATATCACTTTTCCCACAACTTATCGCAGGTCCAATAGTAAGATATGCTGATATAGCTAAAGAAATTTCATCGCGAACAGAAAGTGCAGAACTTTTTAAATCGGGAGTACTTCGTTTTGTTACTGGGTTAGCAAAAAAATTGCTGATAGCTAATACATTAGCCTCAATAGCAGATACTGCTTTTTATATGCCAGCGGAGGAGTTGCCATTAAGTATGGCATGGCTGGGTATTATTTGTTATACGCTTCAAATTTACTTTGATTTTTCAGGATATTCTGACATGGCGATTGGTCTAGGTAGAATGTTTGGATTTCATTTTTTAGAAAATTTTAATTATCCTTATATTTCAAAAAGTATACAAGAATTCTGGAGAAGGTGGCATATATCGCTTTCTTCATGGTTTAGAGATTATGTATATATTCCTTTAGGGGGAAATAGATTGGGGGAACGAAGAACGTATTTAAATCTCATAAGCGTGTTTTTGCTAACAGGTATTTGGCATGGTGCAAGTTGGAATTTTATTGTTTGGGGTTTATGGCATGGAGCTTTTATTTTGATTGAAAAATCGAGTAACTTCCCCATTAGGAATGTAGCTTTAAAGTCTGTATTAAGTAGGGTTTATCTACTTTTAGTAGTAATGATAGGTTGGGTGTTTTTTAGAGCAGAAGACTTAAGTTATGCGCTTGTATATATTAAACATTTAATATGGTATTCTTCTGAAAATACAAATTATTATGCGTTGTATTATGTAAATGCTAAATCTATTTTAGTTTTAATTTTAGCGATCATTATTTCTACACCAATAAAAAGAATACTTCTTAGAAAGCTGGATACTAATACTTTCTTTGTAAATTATAAAGCATTTGTTTTACCATTTTATGTTGGTGTTTTAATGATATTGTGCACCATTGAGATGGCGTCTAATTCATTTAATCCTTTTATTTATTTTAGATTTTAATGAAAAGTAACTCATTTATTAAATTTTGTCTTTGGGTAATAGCATCAATTTTGATTTATCAAATCTTATTGAGTAGTGCTGCATTACTTTTTTCTTCTCAAATTACCTCTATTAAGGTTTTTACTGATCGAAACACTAAGGGAGGGATTAATTTATATTCTTTTGATCGTAAAGAGATAAAAGAGGATGTTACAGTACTTAGTCAATTACATGATTCAACAGATAATTTCTATAACTTTGAGTTGCCAAAGAAATTTAAAAATGATAGAATAAGTCTTCATTTTGTAAATGATAAACAAAGAACTGCAGAGATTTTTGATATTCATTTGGTGAGTCCATATTTTGATTTCAAAATTCAAAGAAAAAATCTTCCTGATTACCTATTAGAAGCTTCTCCTTGTTTAATTGTAGATGGCGCGTATGTATTCCAAAAAAACGAGGGTAATGTTATCGTTCTTGATTTTTTACCATTCTCAGATATTATAAAAGAAAACATTAGGTATAAAACATTAGGTCTATTAATACTTGTTTTAAGTATTTTAATTGTCTTTTTGGTTAAATATTTTAAAGTATTTGATAAAATAACTAAAAATAATGAGTCATCTGCATTATCTGTTAATGGGGTTTTTATTTTAATTCTCTTTACACCAATGGTTATCTTTTTTATGCATTGGGATAATGAAGAGACGTCTGAAAATAGAAAATTAAACTCAATAGAAGATATTAGATCATACATGGATGTAATGTTTCCTTTCAAATCTTCGTTGGTTTATATGAATAGTTTTATTAATGATAAAGTATTTTTAGGACCTAATAATACGAAGCAGGTTGCTGTCGGTGATGATGACTATTTATTTAAGTATTCGGAAGGCTCAGATTTAGCATTGTATAATCTCAGAAGAAAATATTTATCAAAAAACCTATTAGATACTATTGAGGACCGCATAATTGATCATCAAAATTATTCTAAATCAAAAGGGATTGAATATTTGAGAGTCTACTATCCCGGCAAATATGATATTTATCCAGATAAATTACCTTTTGCGCTTCGTTCTGCAATAAAAGATACCATTTCTAGAAAAGAACAGATAGCTAAGCGATTATTTGAACAAGGAATTAACATCATCGATTTTGAGAAAACTTTAGAAAAAAAGAGTTATAAAACAATCTATAGAAAAAAAGATACTCATTGGAATAATTTGGGAGGGTTTTTTGCATATCAACATGTTATGCAAAGTTTATTTGAGAGGACTAATGTAGAAGCTTATGCTCCAACAAAACTCGATGATTATACTTTGATATATGAATTAATTACTTCTGGTGATATTATCGCTAAGTTAGCGGATTATCCTTATGATATTACAGATATGGGACCTGTTCTTTACCCTAAATTTTCTTACGAATTTAAGAAAGAGACAAATGATAAAAGATTACCATATAACTCCATGAAAATCACTAATTCTAAATCAAAAAGTGATAAAACAGTTTTAATATTTAGTGACTCATTTGTTCTATCGCAGCGATTATTTTACGCGATGAATTTTCGTACTGTGTATCACTTAAGGGATCAGGCTTTTAATAAGGACTTAATAGAATTGCTTAAACCTGATGTAATTATTGAAGGTTATTCAGAAATGACTCATAATAATTTGATATATTGATATTAAATTAGAGCTAGTCTCAGAATATTCTTGGTTTACCTCTTACTAAATTTTAATCTTTACTGAGTCGAAACGTTTAACAAAACCAATAAGAAAACTATACGGAGCAATTATTGTTAAGCTTGAGGGTATGTTGGCTTCGCTTTAGTTTACCTTCAAAGTGTTGCACGGAATTTATTTGGTTGTCGTCAATGACATTTTGATGTAAAGTCCTTTAGATGCTACCATTCTAAAACCAAGTTGAAAAAATTATAAATCCCTGTTTTCGGGGGTGATTATAAGCTTTTCTATTCCTACATTTGCGCATGTCTTTTAAGCTTCAATACATTTTTATTTCTCTGTTTGTAGGCTATACTTCAATTTGTATGGCGCAAACAACTCCTGTAGTTGAAAGTGAAGACAAAAAAGTAGATCAGCTTTTTTACTATTTTAATAATGGTTCTGAAACCAAAGCATATCGGGAAGCTCACAAATCTTTGCGCACTTTTAAATCTAATAACGCCATAACCAATACCAATTTATTATTGGCTTACTACCATAATAGATATGTTGCTATAGATTCTTCTATTTATTATACGCATCAAGCACTAAATAGTAAAAAGAATGTTAACGACTCTTTAGGCGTTAGGCTAACCATATTATCTTACCAGTTATTGGCTTTAAATAATAAAAACAAAGGCTTATATCAAGAAAGTAAAAAGTGGCATATCAAAGGAGCTGAACTCAGTGAAAAACATAATGAAACAAACCTATATTATACACATTTACACGGGTTGGCAAGTACTTATGTTACTCTTGGTAAAACGGAAGAGGCCTTAGAGCTTTTTGAAAAATGTATTAAGTTTTCTAATGATGAAGAACTTATTTTGGGGAGTTACATCAATTTAGGTTCTATTTATTCGTCGCTTTCCCAATACGAAACATCTAATACATATTTACAGAAAGCAAAAGCTATTTGCGAGAAGGATACTCATAAAAAACAAGCCTTAGTAAATGTTATTATTAATATAGGTGATAATTATTTAGGTAAAGGAGAAACAGATAAAGCACTTTTGGCTTTCTACGAAGCAAAAGATATAAGCAATGACACTAGATCTTATAATTTAGAACTCATCATTTTAGGTAAAATAGGTACTGTGTTATTTAATGAAGAAAGAAATAATGAAGCCCTTTTAATTTTTTCTAATACCTTAATTAAATCTGTCAATTTGGGTAATTTAGATATTGAGATGAATAGCTATCTTATGTTAGAAAAACTCTCACTTCGAAAAGGGGATCATCGCAGTGCATATAACTATGGAAAATACTATTACCAGATAAAAGATTCTATTGAGAATTCGCAAAGGCAACAAGAGATTAACAATTTAGAAGTTAAATTTAAAACGCTCGAAAAAGAAAAAACGATAAAAGTCTTACAGATAGAAAATCTTAATAAGAGCTTAAATATTAAGAACAAGGATGCAGATATAGAAAAGTATAAACTTCAAAAAGCTATAATTGCAAAACAAAATGAAAATCAGGTTTTACAATTACAAAATGGTGTTGAAAAACGTAAAAACGAAATTGCATTACTTAAAGAAAAAGAAGCGTTAAAAGCTGTAGAGCTAGATAGAGAGAAGACCATTAAATATACTGTTCTCGTTGCTTTTTTTATTCTATTAATTCCTATTGTTGGACTTTTAGTCATCTACTATCAAAAATTACAAGCACAGAGTTTACTTAATCTAAAAGAG
Source organism: Winogradskyella helgolandensis (assembly GCF_013404085.1). Classification (NCBI taxonomy): domain Bacteria; kingdom Pseudomonadati; phylum Bacteroidota; class Flavobacteriia; order Flavobacteriales; family Flavobacteriaceae; genus Winogradskyella; species Winogradskyella helgolandensis. Next base: position 2,023,875 of record NZ_JABFHO010000001.1, read on the forward strand.
AAAGAAATTAACGAGCAGCAAGTCATTTCATTAAAAAAAGATCAAGAAATAAAATTAATTAAAGCATCCGTTAGAGGTCAGGATCAAGAGCGAAAAAAAATCGCTCAAGAAATGCACGATAGTGTTGGAGGCAATTTAGCCGCTATAAAATTACAATTCAGTCAGCTTTATAATCAGCCAGATAAATTAAAATTAATTTATAGTCAGTTAGATGATACTTATGAGCAAGTACGAAATTTATCACATAACCTGTTGCCTAAAAAAATTAGAGAGAACGATTTTGTTTTTCTAATTAAAGAATACATTCATACTGTTGAAGAGGCAAGTGAAATCACCATTAACCTTTCTTTTTACGATGAGGAAAAAATCAACCCCCTTAGTAAGATATTACAAAACGAATTGTTCTCAATTTTTCAAGAATTAACTACCAATACGCTTAAGTACGCCAAAGCAAATACCATAGATATACAATTAGATTTTTTAAATGAATGTTTGTTTTTTGTTTATGAAGATGATGGTATTGGGTTTGATTTATCGATGATTACATTAGGCATAGGCTTAACGAATATAAAGAATAGGGTAGAAATGTATAACGGTATATTGCATATCGATTCTAAACCTAACAGAGGGACTAACATTAATATAGAAATTCCATTAAAAGCATAATTAAATGAAGCATAACCTCATTATAGCCGACGATCACAAAATGTTTTTAGATGGTTTATTAAGTATTCTAAATACAGAAAGCAATTACAATATTCTATTTACGGCAAAGCATGGTGGCCATGTTCAAAAGTATATTTCTATAAATACGGAAGAAAAAATAGACCTCGTAATTACTGATGTTACAATGCCTGAAGTGGACGGTATTACTCTAAATAAGTGGATAAAGAATAGGGATAGAAATATAAAGACATTGGTGGTTAGTATGCACAACACACCAGAAATCATAGATAGCCTTATTGAAAATAATGTGGATGGCTATCTTCAAAAAAATGCACAAAAAGAGGAATTCTTAAAAGCTATAGAAACCATTTTAGGAGGTGAGAAATACTTCTCCAAGGAAATTAAAGATATCTATCTTCAAAATAAATTTGAAAAGAATAAAGAAAAGGAAGTTAAACTAACGAAACGAGAAGTTGAAGTCATCTCGCTTATTGCTGAAGAGTTTACCACTCAAGAAATCGCAGATCAGCTGTTTCTAAGTAAGCACACGATTGAAAGCTACCGGAAAAACCTGATTACTAAATTGAATGTTAGAAACCTAGCAGGACTTACCAAATACGCTATTAAAAAAGGTTACGTGTCGTCGTAACATCAATATATTATCATCAATGTAATACAAAGGTTCTATTTTTTAATAGAGCTTTTTTTTATGGTTACTATGTTTTGTTTTCTAAGTATTAGCCCTTTAGGATTTTAATATAAATACATTCTTAAATAGGTTTTATATCCAATGTGATTTTATTTGGAAGGTCTAAATTAAAGATATAAATAATATGTTGATTTTCAGGTTTTTATGTTTTGTTACCCTGTTTACAGGGTGTTAGTTTTCACTTAAAATGGGGTTAAAACAAGGTAGCTATTGGTATAAATTTGCATAAGAAAATAAGAAACATCATAAAAAACGAAACGTGTTTCTATTTCAAAAACAAACAAATTTTTAACCATTAAAAACAAAATTATGACTTTCGGAATTACACTTATTTTTTTAAGTATCATCGCAGTACCTTCTTTATTATTATCAAAAAAACCTAACGCAAAAGAGTTGTTAGAGAAAATAGAACCTTATCAAGGTTGGATCGGACTTATTTTATGTTTTTATGGTGTTTGGGGTATTATTTTTTCCATTTTAAACTTAGGCTGGTTGACAACATTTCCTATCTGGTGGGTAACATTATTAGCAGGAAGTATTGTACAAGCTGTTCTAGGATTTATGTTAGGATTTAGCCTTATTAATAAATACGTTTTATCTAAAAATGACGCTGCAAAAGAAAAAGCTGTAGTTCTTAGAGAGAAACTAGCCCCAAAACAAGGAAAGCTTGGTATTGTAGGTGTATTTGTTGGTGGATGGATGATCCTAGCTTCAATCCTTTTCTTCTAAAAATTTCAAATCAGATTAATACATGAAAAAAATTATCTTTTTAATGGCATTGTTATTTACAGTGCCATTAATAGCCCAAGAACACAAAAACACAATTACTGTAGTTGGTGAAACAGAAACAATAGTTGATGACGATAGTTATATAGTTCTAATCGCATTGCAACAAGTCCTTGTTTATGAAGGACAAGGTGAAGTAGAAGTAACCGCTTTGAATGAAGTTAAAAAGAATTACATCAAAAAAGTAGAAGCTTCAGGAATCGATTTTAACCAGTTTACTAGAAATACATATTATGAGTTTGCAATGTCGTATTCACAAAATAGAGAATCGGAATATTACCACTTCAAAACATCAAATAAGGAAGATGTTCGAAAATTATCAAAGTTAAAATCAGCAGGAATGTCTGTTGTTAATACAGAGGTAGAAGCTAAGAAATTAACCAACGAACAGTTGGTAGATCTTTCAAAAAAAGCAATAGATAATGCCAAAGAAAAAGCAAACGCTTTAGCTAAAGAATTGAATAAATCTATTGGAGAAATTATTTCTATTGTCGATCAAAATTCTAGTGCACAGTATATCCAAAGTTACGGGACTTCGACCTCACAAAGTCATGCCGTAACCGTCTCTTTCGAATTAAAATAATAAAATCACGAATGTCTTTAAATAATCAAAAAAACTTAAAAATCATGAAAATTAAATTAGTAGTATTATCAGTATTTGCTTTCTGTTGTGTGTTTAACGCAGAAGCTCAAAAATTAAAAAAGTTTGGAAGTTCAGTAGAGAAAAAAGTGGGACCAAAAACTATTAAAGTGCCTTACACAGATGTGATATCGTATTTAGGATATGCCTCTGCAGGAAACGAAGATGAAATCGTAGATGGTAAAAAATTCTATTATATTTATTTATGGGTTCCTGCTGTAGCACCAGAACTTGGAGTGAGAATGTTATCGCCAGTAGCTAAAACGAAGGTTAAAGATGCTATTACTTCTGAGGAGTATACAGAAAATGCATCTTCAAGCGATTATTTTGATACCTACATTACTTTAGAGCGATCTACTATTTTTACAAAAGAAGGTATTACTGAAGAAGCTGCTAAAAATGCTACTTGGACAACCCTTGCTAGTAATGATGATAATAGCGAAATGCCAAAGCAACCTAGTGGAAGTAGCTACAATTCTTTATTAAGATATAAGAGTGAAGTGGGTAGCCCTACAAAAGCGTTAACTGCTGGTTTATACCGTATTGGTTTCACAACTTACAAAACAGGTGAAGTTAAAGGAACATTTTTAGCGGAAGTTGCAGCGCCAATAAAACTACCAGGTGTTGTAATGGCTAAAACTATTGAAGACCTTAAAAAAGAACTATAAATAGAAAAATAGATATTCGTATTTTAATAAAACACCTCTTTATGAAACTAAAGAGGTGTTTTTGGTGTTAGTCTTTTCTTAAGTATTGTCTATAAGGTACTAATAATTGAAATCTAAAATAATAGATTTTAGAGTGAATGTAGTTCATACTTGGTTTTTATATTAACATGATTCGCTTTTAACTGTAAATCATGTGTTAAATCAGAAGATTATCTTTTTTTTGTAAACAGATTATTCATTCATCGTATCTGTAATTTTTTCAATATTTAGACTGTTAGCCATGGCATTAAAAATATCGTGATAAGCACCTTCGTTATCATATAATTCTTCATGAGTACCTTCTTCCATAACTTTTCCTTTCTCTAAAACGATGACGTTTTCAGCATCTATAATTTGAGAAATACTATGGGATATGATGATTACAGTTCTCCCTTTTTTTATAGAATCTAAACTCTTTTTAATTTGTTGCGTTGCAATGGCATCTAAACTTGCTGTAGGTTCATCAAGGAAAATAATTGGTGGATTTTTTAAAAATAAGCGCGCAATCGAAACCCGTTGTTTTTGTCCTCCAGAAAGTAAAGTTGCTTTGGAGTTGTAACCTTCAGGGAGTTCGATAATTTGCTCGTGTATATGTGCTTTTATGGCTGCTTCAACAACTTCTTCGTGTGTAGCATTCTCTTTTCCATATAGGATGTTCTCTTCTATAGTACCATTAAATATGTGGTTTTTCTGTAAAACTAATCCGATATTATCACGCAACCATAGGGTGTCATACTCTTGTAAATCCACACCATCTAAAAGAATGGTACCTGAAGACGGTTCGTAAAACTTATCCAAAAGGTTAACTACGGTACTTTTCCCAGCTCCACTTAAACCAACCATAGCATTAATGGTATTTGGCTTTATGACCATTGATACATCGAACAATGCTTTTGTGCCATTTGGGTAGGCAAAATCAACATTTTTTAGTTCAAAATTTCCAATGACTTTTTCCGGAATATAGGTGCCACTAAATTCGGTTTCATCCGCTTCCATAATGTCAAAAAATGCTTCGGAATAAATTAAAGCATCATTGACTTCGTCATAGATTCTGTGTAATTGACGAATAGGTGCAGATACATTATTAAACAATAAAATATGAAACATAATGGCGCCAATACTCATGGTTCCGTTTAATACAAAGTAAGCCGTTAAAACTATGATTATAACAACTCCAAATTGCTCAGTAAAGGTTTTAACTCCATCGAATAAAAAACTTAATTGTCGAGTTTTCATTTGGTTTTCTGTCATGTCTAATTGAATGACCTCGTGTTTTTTGCTTTCTAAATGCTCTCTAGTAAACGATTTGATAACTGTTATAGAATTAATTAAATCAATAATACCATTATTTCTAGACTCTCTATAACCTCTCATGGTACGTCTAAATCCTTTTAGTTTTTTAGCTTGTAAACTACTGATGTAGAAAAATAAAGGGATAATTCCCAGACTCACTAATCCGACATATAAATTAGCTTGAAACATAAAAACCAACGCTATAATAGCTGTTGTAAATAAAGGTAAAATATCGATAAAGAAATTCTTAACCAATTGCGTCAGACTTGATACTCCGAGATCTATTCGGGTTTGTAATTTGCCACTTTCATTTTCTGATGAGCTATAAAAAGCCATTTTATAGGTTAGTATTTTATCGACGACTTGTTGCGCAAAATCGCGAGAAATATAGATTTTCATCTTTTCGCCATAAAACTTTTGACCAAATTGAACTATCGCATAAATCAATTCTTTAGATAATAAAATAACGCTAATCGTTATTAAAAGTGTAAAGCCATCTTGTAAGGTTTTATTTTCATCTTTAATGACGGTAAGTTCATCTACAGCATATCGTAATATGAGTGCATTTACTTGTGCGAGAAAAGCGCCAATAAGGGTTAAAACTAAAGTGGCTACGACTAAATGCTTATAAGGTTTTATGTAGCTAAATAATTTTTTAAAAAGCTGTAATAAAGAGATGTTATATGATTTTTTTTGTTTTTTAGCCATTATTGTAATTTAACCGGAATTTTAACTGGTTTGTTTGCGTTATAAACGCTTAAAGTAATTATGAATTAATCCTCAGTTCCCCAAGGAGCATCTGGTGTTTCAATAGTTTTAGTTAAGTCGAAACGAACAGTAAATAAACGATCTGTTCCAAGACGACGTAGATTATAAGTCAGGCTTGTTTCATCTATTGTAAACCACCAAATGTTAGTAGAGGTGGCTGGTAATATTTCTGAAGTATGAGCATCGGCAGGGAACATTTGGAGATTTGCTAAACCATGGTTAGAACTTACACCACCATATTGTGTTAATTCTTCTTCTGTTCCATCTTCATGACGATGATCGTGCTTAAGACTAATTATTTTTTCGTCATTCATTTTTAAGACCCAAGTACGCGATTTGTCCTCACCAACAAAAAATGGAATTCTAATATCGTCAGTTTCGCAAGAACGCACATGCATCACTAATTTTTTACCTGTAAAGCCATCTCCTTCTTTTCCACCTTCTGTAATGACGCCTTCGTAAGCTTTACCACAATGTGTTTCTAATTGTTTCCAAAATTTTTCTGAATTGGTTAGTTCTTGAGCTAAGAGTGTTAATGGAAATACGAGTAAAAAACAGAATAGTGCCTTCATGTTACAAGTTTTAAAATTATTAGTTAATTTAAGCTTTTAAACTTACTGAAATTTACCTAAATAAGTTCTATATGTTAATATTTTAAATCCTGTATTGCAGTATCTTTATAGTTAAAAAAAATTCGTCTTAAATTCAAAAATGTAGAATTATAGAACCAAATTTGATAATGTAATAATCAAATTAGGACGAAAAAGATAGTATTTATTAATCTCATTAAAGTTAAATAATATCACAAATAAGACAAGTCGTTTTTAGGACTGTGCTTAAATTAGTTAAAAATATTAAGAATGAAAAAAGGTCTACAAATAGGCAATGGTATCGCATTGATTTCTACTATCATTGTCAATTATCTTTCTAATACAGGGCTCTTAAATAATACAACAATTGGTGAGGTATCTAATAGTTATAGATCTTTGTTTACACCGGCAGGTTATACATTTGCGATTTGGGGATTGATTTATGTAATGCTTTTAGGGTTTGCGATTTACCAAGGAAGAAGTCTGTTTATAAAAGTTAAAAATGATGATTTTGTTTTAAAAACGGGTTGGTGGTTTATGCTGTCTTGTTTATTTAATTCGCTTTGGGTGTTTGCATGGATTTATGAATATACGGCTCTGTCTTGTGTTTTTATATTCCTTCTTCTTTTTTCATTATTAAAGGTGGTATTTAACAACAGAATGGAGTTAGATGATAAACCATTACCCATTATTGCTTTTGTTTGGTGGCCTTTCGTGATATATTCTGGTTGGGTAACGGTAGCGAGTATTGCTAATGTGTCAACGTATTTAGTGAAAATAGGTTGGGATGGTTTTGGATTATCTGAGGTCACTTGGACTGTTATATTAATTGTAATTGCAGTTGTTATAAATTTAATGATAACATGGAGACGCAATATGAGAGAGTTTGCTCTTGTTGGTGCTTGGGCTTTGATTGGTATAGGTAATGCTAATTTATTAATGAATGAAACTATAATGTATGTTGCATTTATAAGTGCAGCTTTATTACTGTTAAGTAGCTCTATACATGGTTTTAAAAACCGAGATACAAATCCATTTAATAAGCTTTAGTCACCTAGGAATTTAAAACAAAATAATTTCGCATTGAAATGTACGAGTTTACGTGTTTGGTTTCTTAATAAAGACAAACAGTTCCAATGAGGTTTAATTGTTTTAAATAAAAACTCACCTTTACTTATAGGTTTTGTCCAAAAATTCAAGATGAGTTTTGTTGTGTTTTTTTGTGTTCTACTGAAGGTTTCTAAGATAAGTTTTTCAAAGCTTCAATAATCTCATCAGGTTCAGAACGTGTTCTATAATCAACATTAACATAGCTCCATTTAACGATTCCATCACTTCCAATTATAAAAGTGGCTGGAATAGGTAGTATAGTATCATTTCCATTATTGATTTTTTTCAAATCGAGATTACGATCTACTCGCATATGTTCCATCAGAAATTCTGGAACTTCCCAAGCAACACCATATTGTGAGGCAACTTTAGCATCTTGATCAGATAATACGATAAAATCCATTTTACTAATTTCATCTTTTGTCAATGACCCATCCGGATGTTCAGGGCTAATGGCAATTAATGTGGCACCTAATGTCTTTATGTCGTTTAATTTTGCTTGCAAGGCTCTAAGTTGCAAATTGCAATATGGGCACCAACTACCACGATAAAATGTGATAACAACAGGACCTTCGTTGAGAAAAGTAGATAATGATATTAATTTTTCCTGTGGGTTAGGCAACTTAAAATTTGGTGCTTTTTCTCCAATTTTAATTGCGTTTTTTCCTTGTTGAAACTCCTTTGCTTTACGAATAATATCATCAACCCCTTTCATAAAATCAGGATTGTTTTTTCGTCCCATAGCAATTTTAGCGTCCGTTTGTTCTCTTAGTTTATTCATTGTTTTTTTTTAATTATAGCGTGTTGTATTTCAAATGTTATAGCATATAGGTCACTAATCTATTTTTGGTAGATTCGGATTGAAAAACACTAAAATGCTAGTTAAAAATTAATAAGATTGTAATTGATTTTTTTACTCAGTACACTGTTGTCAACTAGCTTTATTTCATTATTTCAGTCAGATAAACAATTCCGAAAACCCAACCAACATAAAGTAGCGTATAAGCCAACGAATAAACTGCTGAAACACCAATATCTCCTTTTGTGTCCTTTGATTTGTTGAAAACGAATTTTAGTGCTCTGAAAAAAATCCAATATAGCATTGCTAAAATTATAAAGAGTGAAAACCAGAAAATAGCCTCCAAAACAATTAGCAATAAAATTATCAAAATCGTCATTCCAATCCACAGTAAAACTGATAAAATCAGTCCTCCAATTCCGTCTCCAACCTCAATTGAAGGCGTATCAAAAGTAGGTGAAATATTTCCCATTATGTCGCCTCGTTTAAAATTCCGAAATTTAGGAAAATTATCAATCAGTCCAATTCCTTTATACAGCCCGTAAGTCATAAATAGAAAAAGAGTGGTAGCTATAATTCCGAGAGACAAATAGAGGTTAGAAGTCAGACTTCGGTTGAAGTTAATTCCTGTCAGATAAACAGTCAGAATTGTAATTCCGATTACGAGTAATGAAACTATGAAAACGGATTTTCCTTTTAAATAATTCTGTTTTATTTTCAATTCAGAGTATTTTGGTCAGCTTGTTGGCAAGTATTTATACAGGTGATCTGTGCGGTTATGCAACTAATTTAGCAAACTTTTACAAGTAGAAAGAACAAGGCAATTAATAATAACCGGTATTGTAGGTCGTTTTTATTCAGCAAATTCTCCACCAGATATAAAATTCAATCCAATTGTTGATATTAAAATCAACAAACAAATTGCTAATCCAACTCCTAAAATCCAACCAAAATTAATTTCGCTCTCAATGCCATCTGATTTTATTTTCGGTTGTTTGTTGAAAAGCAATGGTATTAAACATAACATAAATCCAGTTGAGAATAAATATCTAGAAAAAAGTCTATTTCGTTGCTTATGAAATTGAGCCTTGTTAAATTGTAAATATTCAGTGCCGTTTTTACTTAAAGTTAGGATAATATCATCAATTACTCCAATTGTTAATTTATCGCCGATTTTAATATTTCTTTTAAATTGACGATGTTTTAAATATTTATAATCAATTCCAGAGATATTAAAATCAGTAGTCTTAGGATTTAATTCTAATGAATAACTACAACTTCCTCTTCCATTACAATTTTTTCGAAATTCTGGTTCTTCGTTAAGCTCAATCGTTTTATATGTCAGATTTTCTTTTTCATATTCAGGTGTTTGAATAAATGTAATAACTATTAAAAACAAGAACGCGAATGTTCCAATTTTAAATGTTTTCTTTTTTTCTTGCCAAGTTTTCTCCATTCTAAAATGTCTTGCCCTGAAATATGGCTACAGGTTAAAATTGAATTAAGCTGATAATTTATATGAGCAACAGATTTTGAGTTGCAATTCGTATGATGCTTTTTCAAAACTGTAAAATTTGCCATATGAATGCTTTTTCGATTCTATTTAGTCAATACTAACTGCTTGCAGTTTTGAAATTTCCAAAAATCAAAGACGTAAGTAATAATCCAATGCCAATTCCCACAAAAGAACCTTTCGCTAAATCAGGTAACTCAAAGTAATAAGAAAATACTTGTGAAGTAGCAATTACAAACATTCCGATTGATAATAAAATTAGTGCTTTCCTTTTAGTTATTTTTTTCATGTCATTTGTGTTTTAATGATTTGTATTTCAAATCTATTATTTGTTACAGATATTTTTAAAATTATTGTCAAGGGTTGCATATAGTAATAATGTACGTACATCTAATGACGAACTAAACTAAGGATTATTTTTTTATGCGATATTAGCAAACGTTTTTTTAATCTACGTAACCTTGATATTCTATGAATTTTAGTTTTCCGTTTTCAAATTTAAAAATGAAAACAGATGTTTGTTCTAAATTTCCAATTTTTAATAAATCAGTTTTAAATTCCGTTTTAATGCGATTCTCAAGTTTTTCTTTTTTTATTCCCACAAAAATAGAGTCTAAAAACTCAAAATCTGAATTCTCTATTTTAGCCGAGTAAATTGATTCCCAGTTTGTTGCTCGATAAGAATAAATTTTGGTCTTGTCAAAAGTCAGTGTCTTAATGGTGTCAGTAACTGATTCGTCGTGCGTATTACTATTGGGTTCTACTTTTAAGTCAAACTTTGGATTTAAGGCGATTTTTTCTAAATCAGATTCCAATTCAGTTAATAAGCTATCATTTTCAAAATACTGTTCAGGTATTACAATTTCCTCAATCTGTTTTTTCGGTACAGCTTTTAATTCCATCGTTGGTTTTACTTCAATCGATTCCGCTTTTTGGATTTCCTTTTGTTTACAAGAAACTATCAGAATTAGCATTAAAATTGGTAGCTGTCTTTTCATATGTCTTGTCCGAAGTAATGCTATAGGTTAAAATTGAATTAAGCTGATAATTTATATACGATATCGGCTGTAGTTTTTTATATTCAACTTTTAATTTCTATGTCGTTATTATTTTTTAACGCAATATTCTTAAATTCTTCAAAATATTTTGAATTCCAGCGAGGCCATATTCTAATGGACTTTTTAATATTATTCCTATCTCGATAATATATTTTCCATATGTCACGATCATTAATTTCAGCAAGTGTTTTTTTTATTTTCAGAATATTTTTGAAGGATATTTTTTCATCTGAATTTTTTGATGAAATGAACAAGTATTCATTGTCAAATTCAATTGATTTACCTTTATCAAAAACAAAGTATAATCCAGTAAGTAGGAAAATAAATATAGTCAAAATTCCGATTGCTAAAATGTCATCCTTATTTTCAGTCAAAATTTTAATAGCGATTCCAACCATTAAAATTCCAATAATAATTGGAACATATTTCCAATTTCTTGTATTTGTTGATATTCGTTTCCTCATTTTCTAGATTACGGCCAATGTTGTTGTATATGGTTTGTTTAAGTAGTGAATTTACTAAATAAAACACGAACGTCAAAATTCCTAAGGAATTTTAAGGGTGGACTAGAACGAGCAATAAAGTTTATACGGTGTTGGCAATTTGGCTTTTTATTCAACTAATTTTAATTCAGTTCGTTTTGTCTTTTTTAGGTATTCAATATTTAAATCGGTTAAATTCCATAAGTAAATTCGATTATTCGTTTTGCTCAAAATTCCAAATTCCGATATAATTTTCTTTTGTCCAGAATTCGTTAAATGTGATTCGTTTATATAATTAATTGGATATAAGTTTTTTATTATTCCGTTTAGAATTTCAACTTTATTTGAATTCCAAGTATGGTCTTTTTCTAAAATATTAACGGAAGTTGAAAACAATCCTTTTTTCATTTTTCTTTCAGTTCCTGAATCAAAATTCGAGTCAAGTTTTGTTGTATATCCATAATCAAAACCTAATTCGTCAATTAAAATTCTATTAAATTCTAAAATTGATTTTTCATTACAATATTCTGTGCTTAATTGTAGACAAAAGTCAATTGTTGATTTTTCAGGTTTCTCTTTTAGATTCAACATTTGATTGCTGATAGAAAAATATGTTTCGGTTGTTTCAGAATTAAAACCGACAAAGCAATAAACTAATTCCTTATTTGATTTAAGTGCTTTTTCAAAACCACTTTTAGTTTTGTAGATTGATTGATAATTAATGTCAAACGATTTTGCTTTAAGTTCAGACATTTTTTCAATTTGTTTAATGCAGAATAGAATTTTAGATTCCATTTCAAACATTTCTGCGGATTTTTCGTCAGTTAGTTTGAATAGTTTAATTATCCAATTCTTTGTTCTGTTTTTCATTAGGAACTTCATTTTAAGATTGTTGCCAACTAGTTATATAATAACTTTTATTACCGATATCCCGTAAAGATAACAGGTAAATAAACTATAACAAGGTAAAAGTTTTGAGGCTCATGTGTTTATGTTTTCTGCCATTTTAGGATCTTACTTCAGCTTTAGTAAACATAGGCATGCTATTCGCTATTAATTAAACGCGTGTAAATTAGCATATTGAACATACCTGTTTCATAATAAGTTGCCAATATCGTAATCTCCCAAGAAATTAGCTGTAACTTCGCGCCAAATTAAAGGAGTGACCTAAATACTATTTCAAGTAAGGAATAATAAATTATAGAGTTTGCTTCATAAACTTTATATATGTCATTTAAATCTTTGGGCCTATCTGAGCCTTTACTTAAAGCTATCCAGAAAAAAGGATACGAAACACCTTCTCCAATTCAAGCAAAAGCCATTCCTCCTGTATTAGAAGGAAGAGATGTTTTAGCTTCAGCACAAACCGGAACAGGAAAAACGGCTGGTTTTACACTACCGTTGCTTCACTTGTTGTCTGATCATACTGCTCAAAGGCACAGACCTATTAGAGCTTTAATCTTAACTCCAACACGTGAGTTGGCAGCGCAAGTTTTTGCGAATGTAAAAGAGTATAGCGAGTTCTTAAATATAAGAAGTGCGGTTATTTTTGGTGGAGTCAACCAGAAACCGCAAGTCAATAAATTAAGTCAAGGTGTCGATGTTTTAGTGGCGACTCCAGGACGTTTAATAGATTTAGAAAATCAAGGAGTTTTATCTTTAAATAAAGTAGAGATATTTGTTTTAGATGAAGCCGATCGTATGTTAGATATGGGGTTTTTGCGTGATATTGAACGCGTTATGAAATTAATGCCAGCTAAGCGACAAAATTTGATGTTCTCAGCAACGTTTTCTAAAGATATTAAGAAATTAGCCTATTCAATTCTTAATAATCCAGTGCAAGTTGAAGCGACTCCAGAAAATACAGCGGTTGAAGTTATTGAACAAAAGGTTTACAGAGTTGCTAAAGGCAAGAAAACAGACTTAATTATTAAATTAATTACTGAAGGTAATTGGAAACAAGTACTAGTTTTTAATAGAACAAAACATGGCGCCAACAAGCTTTGTAAAAAAATGATTAGTGCTGGTATTACGGCTGCTGCTATTCATGGTAATAAAAGTCAAGGAGCAAGAACAAAAGCGTTAGCCGGATTTAAAAATGGATCGGTTAGGGTTTTAGTAGCTACAGATATTGCAGCGCGAGGTTTAGATATTCCTTTACTACCACATGTTATAAATTTTGAATTACCTAATATTTCTGAAGACTACGTGCATAGAATTGGTAGAACAGGTAGAGCAGGAGCCAGTGGAGAAGCTATTTCTTTGGTTAGCGCAGATGAAACGACATATTTGCGAGATATTGAGAAATTAATTGATATGAAGATTGAAGTTGAAATCCTTGAAGGATTTGAACCCGATCCTAATGCTTCAACAGAACCTATAAAACCAGGTCAGAATAGAAATCAAGGACGCGGAAGAGGTTCTAATAATAAAAATTCGGGAAACTCAGGGAAGTCTAAAAGCTCGAGTTCAGACCGAAATAAAAGTAGAAGTCGTAGTAGAAACAACGATAGTAGACGTTAAGCCATGACTTCAGTTTTAAAAGAAAAAATTCTAGAAGTTTGCGATAAAAAGGTGTCTCAAAAAGGGACTAATGTAGGCATTTCATTTTATGCATTCTTTAAAAATAAAAATGATAATCCAGAATTGTTAATGGAAGCTGCAACGTGGTGGATAAAAACCCAGCAATTAGATCATTTTGAAAAGGCGGTTAAGATTAAGGAATTAGTAAAAGATTTATAATAGCAGTAGCTACTATGTCGTACTACCACTATAGTATTAATAAAATTGTAAATTTGTTGTCGTTCCTGCGTAGGCAGTAATTGACTTTAATTATAAATAATATTAGATTTCTGCTTTCGCAGGAATGACAGAATTATGTCTACACAACCCAACAATCCACTTCACGGAGTAAAGCTAGAACAGATTATTACTGAATTACAAGCGCATTATGGTTGGGAATATATGGGCTATCAAATAAAGATTCGTTGCTTTACGGAAAATCCGTCAGTAAAATCGAGCTTAAAGTTTTTAAGGCGCACACCTTGGGCTAGAACTAAGGTTGAGACTATGTATTTAGACTATTTAAAAAAGAATAAGAATTAATCTTCGTCGTCTTCAAACTCAATTACAGTGACGTCAAATTCAGCATCATTGAATTCATCTCTACTCATCCAATATTCTGAAGTAATTAATCTATAAGAGTTGTCATCAATTTTTGTTAATTTCCAAACTATAGATTCAGCTTCGTTAAATTCTTCTTTTCCGGCGAGGTGATTGGAGAATAATCGTTTAATTACGCTGTTATTGGCTAAAGTTTTATCAAACGCTTTTAGAACAACTTCTTTAGTAATGTCTTTATTAGGAGTAATTTCAAATTCAACTACAGTTGCTTTTGCATTTGGAAATGTTCCATTATAGGCTTTATGAAGCAATTGGTTGATATTGAATAGTTGATGATGCAAACTAATATCAGCATATTCTTCAGATATTTTATCGAGTAACATTTCATGCGAAATTTGCTCAATCTGATTTTCATTAAGTTGATCGGATAATTTGTAATCTAAGAGTATAGCAGCTGCTTCTTCTGGCTCAAAATCTGAAATGCCCATAAACAACAATTCTATTAATTCTGAGGTTGAAGACTCGCTAACGTCTTCTAACCCAAATTTTTCTAATAAAACAATATAGTCTTCATTTGTCCAAGCGTCTTTAAGCTCATCAACTGTTTTTACGCTATTAATAATAATGTGGTATTTCATAGGTTATTATTTATTGCTTTTTTTAAACACATGTTGTTGGCTATTTATCATTTTCTTGAGTGATAAAATTTTGAACATGCTCGTTTCGTGTGTTTATTTCTAATGCTTTTTAACGGTCACATGGTTTATCCATGTTAATATTGACATAATGAAGTAAATTTGGTTATGGATGTTTCATATTTTTCCTAAGGTTTTGCCTTTTTTCTTATCTAGATAGTGTCGTAATACACCACCTTTAACATTGTTAACATCAAACTCAACGATAAAAGCATTTTCGTCTATGTCTTCAATGATACGATGCATTTTTTTTATGTCTATACGATTAATAATGGTGTGAATAATATCAAAATCTTGCTGAGGTCCATTACTTCCAAATCCTTTAGAACCTTTGTAGGTGGTTAATCCTACACCTAATTCAATCATAATGGCATGTTTAATATCTGCATATTCGTTAGATACTATAGTAACACCAATAAAATCTTCAAAACCTTCAATAGTTAAATCGGTAACTTTTGCTGTCACAATATAGGTGAGAATAGAGTAGAGTGCAATTTCAACAGAAACGACTAATGCCGTAATACTGAATAGCACAATATTAAACATAAGAATAACTTTACCAATACTGAGGCCAAACTTGTCATTAAGGTAAATTCCTAAAATTTCTGAACCATCTAAAACCGATCCATTTCTAATGGCTATGCCAATACCTCCACCTAAACACAAGCCTCCAAAGATTGAAATGAGTAGTTTGTCTTCTGTAATCGTTCCATAATCCCCAAAATGAATTAATGATGCAAAACCTAGAATACTAAGGATAGATTTAATAACAATACGCTTAGATACCGTATAATAACCAAGAATTAGAAATGGTAAACTAAAAATAATTAGTAATACTGATACATTTATGCCGAGTAGACCATTAACGAGTAATGCTATTCCTGTAACGCCTCCATCCAAAAAACCATTAGGCAATAAAAATGCTTTTAGACCAATACTGGCTAATACGATGCCTAAAGTAATTTGACCAAATTCAGAAAAAAAATTGTACGTTTTTGAGTGTTTCAAATGTTGAGTTTTTGTTCTGGAAAAGTTACAAAAACCATTTAAGACGCAATTATTTTAAGATGGTTATTTACAGTTTATTTTGAGCGTAAATATAGTTTTTCAACTTTGCTCTATTTGCCGTAAGCCTTCATATACAATGATGCCTACAGCATTGGCTAAATTGAGACTTCGTATAGATTCGCTATACAACGGAATTTTAAAAAGTTGTGATTTATGGCTTTCTATTAGTGGTTTAGGCAAGCCGACAGATTCTTTGCCAAAAACTAAAAACATGTCATCTTCAAATGTAATTTCCCAATGCGATTTTGTTCCATGACTAGATAAAAAGACCATTTTAGCATCTCTGTTTTTTGAGAAGAAGTCTTTGGTATTATCGTAGTAGATGACTTCTAGATGTTGCCAATAGTCGAGTCCTGCACGTTTTAAACGTTTGTCATCTATTTCAAATCCAAAAGGTTTTACTAAATGTAATGTGGATCCTGAAGCTAATGCTAACCGACCGATGTTACCAGTGTTATTTGGGATTTCGGGTTCTATGAGGACGATGTTAAGCGGCATTCTTTCTGGTGATTTTTACAATAATTAATCTTAGTAGTAACACAAAAGGAAATCCGTGAAATATCACATCAAACCAATCTTTTAGCGTCATGCCATTGGCTCCTCCTGCAATCCATCTTATTTTGCCTAAAAGATGTGGTTCTGGAAAAAATGGAGCTAAGCCTAAGGTTAAACAAAGTAAGATGATAAGGCGCCAATCGTTGAGTAGTTTCATGCTATAAAAAAAAGTCTATTCAAAGATATGAATAGACTTTACAATTTTTAGTTATAATAATTATTTTTTGATCTGTTGACTTTTTATTGTTGTCTTGTCAATGTCAAACTCATTTGTTTTCTGATTTACATTACCCGTTGGATTGGTTGGGTTTGTTTGCTTCTTACTAATCTTAAATTTCTTTCTGTCTTTAATAATTCCCATGATATATCATTTTTTAGATTCACCATAATATAAAAAACTTAGAAGCCCTAGTCTCACAATGCTTTCATAAAGTCTTGAAGGTAAATGTTAAACTATTTTAAGACTTAGGACGAATTGATGTGATGAACGTATCAATATTGTCAATGCCACTTGTGGTTATATATTTAATAAAAGCACTACCAATAATAGCACCTTTTCCATATTGGGTAGCTTGCGTAAATGTTTCATTATCTGAAATACCAAAACCTACAATTTGTGGGTTTTTTAGTTTCATGTCTGCGATGCGTTTAAAGTAATCTGTTTGTGTAGCTCCAAAACCAGAACTACTTCCTGTGACACTTGCCGAACTTACCATATAGATAAAGCCGTTAGAAACCGAATCGATATAACGAATGCGCTCCTCTGATGTTTGAGGTGTAATTAATAAGACATTAATTAAGCCATATTTTTCAAACGTAGCTTTGTATTCTGAATGGTAAACATCTACAGGTAAATCTGGAATGATGAGTCCGTCAATACCAACCTCTAGGCATTTTTTACAGAAGGCTTCAACACCATACTGTAACATAGGATTAAAATAGCCCATAATGATTAAGGGAATGGAAACCGTTTTCCGAATATCTTTGAGTTGTTCAAATAGCAATTCGCTTGTCATTCCGTTTTTTAAAGCTTCAGTAGAACTAGCTTGTATGGTTGGGCCATCAGCTAAAGGGTCACTAAAAGGTAATCCGATTTCTATCATATCTACACCACTTTTTTCGAGGTTTTCAATAATAGTAACAGTATCGTTAATTTTTGGATAGCCTGCTGTGAAATATATAGACAGCAGTTTATTGTTTTGGTCTAGTTTTTGATTTATTCTGTTCAAAATATAGGTTTTGTTAGTCTGAAATGTTATCAGGGTAATTGATGCTAAATAAGCTGCCAATTTACAGAAAAACTGAGAGATAATAGGATTTCATAGCAACTTAATACTGAATTAAATCAATCGCCTTAGGACTAAAAAAGGCACTATTTATTTCTGAGTGCTTCACACGACTTACTATTTTTAATAACTCCGTGTATAATTATAAACAATTTCTATCGTTATAGATTTGGTATTGAATTATATTTGCAACAACAAAAAATCATCAATAAAACACTTATCAAATGATGTACTTCAAAAGACAGTTAATCATCGTTTTCCTTATAATTTCTTCAGTTGGTATGGCGCAAAAATCGGCCATCTATACGAATGATTTACAAGATTATCAAAAGGCATTAACGCTATATAATAATAACCAGTTTAAAGCTGCTCAGTCCTTGTTTGACGATGTAAAGTTAAATACAGACGATGCTACTATACAATCCGACTGTGCCTATTATATTGCCAATTGTGCTGTACGTTTAAATCAAAATAACGCAGATAATCTGATTACAGAATTTGTAGAAGACTATCCAACAAGCACTAAAAAGAATACCGCCTTTTTAGATGTAGCGGATTATTATTTTAACAACGGAAAATACGCTTACGCACGCAAGTGGTACGATAGAGTAGATGAGCGTAATATGGCACAAGCTGAAAAGGAACGTTTCAACTTTAATTATGGTTACACTTTGTATTCTACTAAAGACGAAAAGAAAGCGACTAAATATTTAAATCGTGTTGTAAACTCGAAGGAATACGGTTCACAAGCAAAATATTACATTGGTTTTATGGCCTATCAAGGTGATGATTATGATACCGCGAATGAATATTTTGATCAAGTTAGCGATAACGAAAAGTATAAAGAGAAGTTATCGTATTATCAAGCCGATTTAAATTTCAAGTTAGGAAAATTTGAAAAAGCTATTGAACTAGCTGAAGCACAATTGCCAAAAAGTAATGCAGCTGAAAAATCTGAATTATCAAAAATTATTGGTGAAAGTTATTTTAATCTTGAAAAGTATGCTGAAGCTATTCCGTATTTAAAAGACTATAAAGGTAAGGACCGAAAATGGAGTAATACCGATTATTACCAATTAGGTTACGCACATTACAAACAAAATGATTTTGAAAGTGCCATTTCAGAATTCAATAAAATTATTGGAGGAGATAATCCTGTGGCACAGAATGCCTATTATCATTTAGGTGAGAGTTATATTAATTTAGAAAAAAAACCAGAAGCATTAAACGCGTTTAGAAATGCGTCGCAAATGGACTATGATTTAAAAATTCAAGAAGATGCTTGGTTGAATTACGCAAAGATTAGTTATGATATTGGAAATCCATACCAATCCGTTCCTCAAGTATTAACAGGGTATTTAAAGCAATATCCAAACACGAATTATAAAGATGAAGTTGAAACCTTATTAATAGATTCATACATTACATCGAAGAATTATAAAGAAGCCTTAGAACTTTTAAAAGGTAAAAATAGTTTTGAAAATAAAGCGGCTTATCAAAAAGTAGCCTTTTTTAGAGCGGTTGAATTATATAATGAAAACAAGTATAACGACGCTTTAACGCTTTTTAATGGGTCATTGAAAGAACCTAGAGATCCGATGTTTGTTGCTAAAGCCACGTTCTGGAAAGCAGAAACCGAATACAATTTAACCAATTACAACGATGCGTTAATTGGATTTAAACAGTTTGATGGGTTTAGTGAGTCTTCAAGTTTAACAGAAAACGAAAATCTAAACTACAACTTAGCATATACCTATTTTAAGTTGAAGGATTATACAAACGCCTCTAATTATTTTGAAAAATTTATAGCGCAGAAGCAGAATGATAGATTACGTCAAAATGATGCTTATTTGAGATTAGCTGATGGTTATTTTGTGTCTAGTAAATATAATGATGCTATTGCGGCTTATAAAAAGGCTATTCAAATTAATGAAATTGAAACGGACTATGCAGCATTTCAAGTGGCTATGAGTGAAGGTTATTTGGGAAAGGGTTCTGATAAAATTTCAGCATTAAATTCGTTTATAAACACGTATCCAAAATCAGCATTGCGAGATGACGCTATGTATGAGTTGGCAAATTCTTATGTAAAATCTAACGATACAGATAAAGCGATGCAAATGTATGATCGTTTAAATTCGGAATACAAAACAAGTGCATTTACTTCAAAAGCCTTATTACGTCAAGGTTTAGTGTATTATAATGGAAATGATAATACACGTGCGTTAACAAAATTCAAAAAAGTAGCGACGGATTTTCCAGGTTCTGGTGAAGCAGTTCAAGCAGTTTCAACCGTTCGTTTAATTTATATAGATTTAGGAAAAGTTGATGAATATGCCACTTGGGTAAGAACTTTGGATTATGTTGAAATTTCTGATGTAGAACTAGATAACACCACATATCTAGCGGCAGAAAAACCGTATTTAGATAATGAAACCGATAAAGCTATTCGTCAGTTTAATAATTATTTGACACAGTTTCCAAAAGGCATTCACAGTTTAAAAGCACATTTCTATGTAGCGCAATTGTATTACAAAAAGGATTTGTCTGATAATGCACAGCCACATTATAAAGCCGTTGCTGAGGCACCTAAATCTGAATATACAGAACAAGCCATAGTAAAACTGAGTGAGATTTATTTAAGTAAATCGGATTGGGAAAAGGCGGTTCCTATATTGCAACGATTAGAGACTGAAGCGGATTATCCACAGAATATCATCTATGCACAATCTAACTTAATGAATGCCTATTATCAAACGGATGATTATGTTGAAGCCGAACGCTATGCGGAAAAAGTATTGAGCAATTCTAATTTAGATAACAAAGTAAAAAGTGATGCTAAATTAATTATTGCACGTTCAGCGATAAAAACAGGAAACGAGGACAAAGCAAAAACCGCTTATGCAGAGGTTGAAAAAATTGCTACAGGAAGTGTTGCTGCAGAAGCTCTTTTTTACAATGGTTATTTTAAAAATAAAGCAGGAGAGTACGAAGCGTCAAATACAACCATTCAAAGATTAGCTAAAGATTACGGAAGCTATAAATTGTTTAGTGCAAAAGGGTTGGTGGTAATGGCTAAGAATTTTTATGCTTTAGGCGATGCTTTTCAAGCGACTTATATTTTAGAAAGTGTGATAAGCAACTTCCCAGATTTTACAGAGGTTGTTAATGAGGCAAAAGTAGAATTAAACAAAATAAAAGCCGAAGAGGCTAAAACAAATTCATCTGTTGAAACGGATGACAACTAAATTCCTGCGAAGGCAGAAATGGCTTAGTCGAAATTCGAAAAACTAATCACAAGCAATGATAAAATTTAAAAGTTTCATAATATATATATCATTTTTACTATTGACGATTCTAGTCATTTCATGTGGAGATGATGACAATAATCAAGGAGAAGAAGATGTGTTCTCGGGTTGTTGTTCTGGATTAACTGCATTTGGTGAAGATGTAGACAATTTAGATCAATCTCAAGGTGACATAATAGCTGATAATATTTTTACGCCAAATGGAGACGGAATCAATGATTATTTTCAAATAGAAAATATAGAATTATATAATAATCATGAAGTTACTATTTATTCTATTGATGATGAGGTTGTGTTTCAAAGTACTGATTATGGTTCAGGTTTTAATAATTTTTTTCCTGTTCAAACTCAGGGGTATTTTGGAGTAGATGGATTAGCCGATGGAACTTATAAATACAAAATTGTTGTAGAAAATGAACAAATATTCAAAAGATCAGGTTTCTTTTGTTTATTCACTAATAATCCATCTATTGAACAAAATTTCGCAGAATGTGATCCCTTACAGCCAGGGGAATTCGATCAGATATTAACTGGTTTATAGAGTTAGATAGTTTCAATCAAATCAAAATAATACACATGAAAATTAAACATATAATCTTAGCAATTTTCACTTTAAGTTTAACTTTTAGTCATGCTCAAGAAACAGATACTATAGCAGACCAAACGGTTAACGTTATAAAACCATATACTCCAACAATTTCGGATGCTTTTAAAATTAAGGATCATCCAAAATTGAATGATTCAAATGCGGTAAAGAAAAAGGAAATTAAGTATAACATTTTTTCAATTCCAGTAGCCTCAACCTTTACACCTGCTAAAGGTAAGGCGGCAACTGTAGATAGAGCCAAAGCTATAAAATTATATGATAATTATGCTTCAGTAGGTTTTGGGTCTTACACCACTATATTGGGTGAGGTTTATCTCAATCATGAGTTAAGTAGAGATGAAAATGTGGGAGGCTATTTTAGTCATCATTCATCACAAGGTGGTATAGATGATTTGGTGTTAGATGATAATTTTTCTAAAACGAAGTTGAATGCCTACTATAAAAAAAGTGATAGAGATTTTACATGGCAAGTAGATGGTGGATTTAATTTGCAAACCTACAATTGGTATGGTGTCTCTCAAGATTATTATTTGGAAAATGATCTAGATGATCTTGATGCTGGCCAGACCTATAATGACTTTTACGTTGGTGGTAAAATTGATTTTGAAGATGCTATTGTTAAAGATGCAAGTCTTCGATTTAGACGTTTTGGAGATATTAATGATTCTGGAGAAAATAGATTAGTTGCTAAAACTAGTTTTGATTTTCCTATTCAAGATGAAATTATTAATGCAGAACTTTCAGTCGATTATATTGGTGGCACTTTTGATAGAAATTTAGCGAATACAGCTGAAATTAATTATGGAAATGTGTCATTAGGATTTGCACCGTCTTACCAAATGACTCAAGATGATTTAACCTTAGATTTAGGTGTGAAATTAGTCTATCTTAATGATACAGAGTTTAGTGAGAGTAAGTTTTATATATATCCAAATATTGAAGCATCTTACCGTTTAGTTGATGAATTATTAATTGCTTTTGGTGGACTCAAAGGAGATTTAATCCAGAATTCTTATTATGATTTCGTAAATGAAAATCCATTTGTGTCTCCGTCTTTATTCATTACACCCACCGATCAGCAGTATACAACGTTTGTTGGTGTAAAAGGGAAACTGACAAATAGTATCGGTTACAATTTAAAAGCGAACTATGCCTCAGAAAAGAATAAAGCCTTGTTTAAATCAAATCCGGCTTCAAATGATCCATTAAGGGAATATCAGTATGGAAATTCGTTCAGCGTAGCCTATGATGATGTGACCACCTTTTCAGTAGCAGGTGAGTTGAATGTAGACTTTAATAGAAATTTTACTTTAGGTTTAAAAGGAGAGTTTTTTGCGTATAATACAGATAACCAATCTGAAGCATGGAACCTACCAGATCTAAAAGCCTCATTATTCTTAGATTATCAAATTTCTGAACAATGGTTCGCTGGATCAAGCTTGTTCTTTGTAGGTGAACGTAAGGATCAGAGACTGTTTGTAGATGAACTAAACGCATTGAATAATACAGTTACAACAGTCTCTTTAGATAGTTATTTTGATATCAATGCCCATGTCGGTTATAAAATAAACGATCAGTTGTCTGTTTTTGGTAAAGCCAATAACATCGCAAGTCAAAATTACGAACGTTGGTTAAATTTCCCAGTGCAAGGTATACAAGTGCTTGCTGGAGCCACTTATCAGTTTGATTTTTAAACAGAAAGATCATTGCGAACAGCGTGAAGTAATCTGTTAATTTTATTGTTGTAATTTATAAGCGTTCCAATTTGGAGCGCTTTTCTTATTTTTACATATCACTAAACCAGCAACAAATGAAATCTCAGCATTATAATCATTCATTTACTAACGTTATTAAAAGAAGTAAAAAGGTAATCTTGTTAGCCGCTATTTGTGCTATCTTTTCGTGTGAAAAAGATAAACAACAAGTAGATTTAATCGTCACTAATGCAAATATCTATACGGTTGATGATGCTTTTAGTAAAGCAGAGTCATTTGCTGTTAGAGATGGAAAAATCATAGCCGTTGGTACCACCTCCGAAATAGAGAAGACGTACAAAGCCAACGATACACTAAATGCAGATGGTAAAACCATTGTTCCGGGATTTATAGATGCACATTGCCACTTTTTAGGATTAGGTTTTAACCAGCAAGTCGCCAATTTGGTTGGTTCTAAAAGTTTTGAGGAAATGATGAAACGCGTGTTGAATTTTCAAAATAAGCACAACAATGATTTTGTTTTAGGAAGAGGTTGGGATCAAAACGACTGGGAAGACAAACAGTTTCCGAATAAAAATTTGTTAGATAAATTATACCCAAACACTCCAGTGGCTTTAACGCGTATTGATGGCCATGCCTTATTGGTCAATCAAGCAGCACTAGACTTAGGAGGTGTAACTGTGGATAGTAAAATTGAAGGAGGTGAAGTTGTGATTGAAAATGGTAAACTTACAGGAATTCTCATAGATAATGCTGAATATTTAGTGATGGAACATTGGCCAAGACCGACTAGAGCAGATATGACGAATGCCTTGTTAGAAGCACAAAAATTATGTTTCGATCTTGGTTTAACAACGGTTGATGATGCGGGATTAACTAAAGAAGCGATTGAAATTATTGATAGTCTTCAAAACACAGGTGATTTAAAAATGCGTATTTACGCGATGGTATCTGCGTCTGAAGATAATTTAGATTATTTTTTAGATCAAGGGATTACTAAGACTGACCGACTAAACGTGCGTTCTTTTAAATTTTATGCCGATGGAGCTTTAGGATCTCGAGGAGCCATGCTTAGAGAACCGTATTCTGATAAACCAGGCCATTTAGGCTTGTTAGTGACAGATTTAGAAACATTAAGTCAGTCCGCGGAGCGTATTGCAAATTCCGAATTTCAAATGAATACACATGCGATTGGAGACTCAGCAAATCATGCCGTATTGCAAACTTATAATAAAGTTTTAGCGGGAAAAGAAGACCGACGTTGGCGTGTAGAACATGCACAGATTGTATCACCTGAGGATTTTGAGTTGTATAAAAATGTAATGCCATCCATTCAGCCAACCCATGCGACGAGTGATATGTATTGGGCAGAAGATAGAGTAGGAGCAGAACGTATAAAAGGAGCTTATGCCTATAAGCAATTGTTGGAAGCTTACGGAAAAGTCGCTTTAGGAACTGATTTTCCTGTGGAGCAAGTAAGTCCGTTTTTAACATTTTATGCTGCTGTTGCCAGACAAGATTTAGAACAGTATCCTGAAGGTGGTTTTCAGATTGAAAATGGACTAACTAGAGAAGAAACCTTAAAAGGTATGACGATTTGGGCAGCCTATTCTAATTTTGAAGAGGATGAAAAAGGAAGTATTGAAGTTGGGAAGTTTGCAGATTTTATTGTCTTGGATAAAGATATTATGACGGTGAATGCTAAGCAGATTCCTAATATTAAGGTGTTGACGACTGTGGTTGGTGGTGAGGTGCAGTAATTATATGTTGTTGCACAAAGTTCCACAAAGAAGGCACAAAGCTCCACAAAGAAAATGACTCTTGAATGAAATTTTTATAGAATCACGCGTCGTATTCCTTTTTTAAGTGTGGTGACATGAAAGTTTAAAAGCAATCCTTATTTATAATTTCCAAGTTTTAAATAGGTTAAAACTTGTGCTAAATGAACATCAGAGAACGTTTCAATAGTTTTAATTTCTATGACTACTTTGTTTTCGACAAGTAAATCAATTCTATAACCATGATCCAACTTTATGTCTTTCTAAACAATAGGTAATGTTTTTTCTTTTATAACAGCAAGACCTGCTTTCTTCAATTCATATAATAAACACTCTTGATAAGCTGATTCTAATAATCCTGATCCAAGTTGTTTATGCACTTCTATTGCACAGCCTAAAATGATATGTGATAATTTATTCTCATCCATAGGTTTAAAAGTATCGAATTAATTTTAAATACACTTCGGTGTCTTTTGTGCCTTCTTTGTGGAACTTTGTGAAATAGCCACTAAAAGAGCCTTGCCAAATAATCAAAATGCTCACCATCCATAACCTTTTCACACTTCAAACCAACGGTTAAACACGCTGTTTTCAGCGTTTCAAAATCGAGATACAACCATTTCATAGGGGTTTCTTTTTCGGCTTTATATGACAGGAAATAATCTAATTCTCCAGGATAGCCTTGGTTGAGGTCTAGCCACATGCCTCCATCGTCATCTTCGTACATATAAGAAATATCAGAAGAGTCTATTAAAATTTGACCATCAGGATTTAAAAGCGATTTCAAATGCTTCAAATAGTGAGCTACTTGTGATAATTCTTGAAAAATCCCTGTACCATTCATCAATAGTAAAATGGTATCAAAATGTTCGGTTTCTTCTAAAAGTGGTTTTAATTCAACATTTAATACACCACGTTTCATAGCGACTTCAACCGCACCTTTTGAACTGTCAATCGCTTTTATTGTAACATCTTTTTCTTGTAACCATAACGCATGACTTCCAGCTCCACAACCCACATCCAACACCTTTCCTTTTGATAATTGCAACGCGGTTTGTTCTAGTTTTGGCATTTCAGAATAACTTCTAAATAAATAAGGAAGTGGTAAGGAGTCTTCATCTGAAATATTTGTAGATGTGATGATATCCTCAGAATATTTGCCATTCTGATAATCTAATAATGCTTTTCCAAAGAGATCTTTACTCATAGTTATTCGTTAGTTCGAGTGATTTCCATTTTTATCGAAATTGTATCGAGAACTTTAATTAAATTTGTTTTATGCAAGATCAAATTAATAATCTTCCTAAGCTCGCCAAAGATAAGCATAAGGAGAATAAAACCTTTTTTACGAAGCTAAAAAAGAAACCGCCAAAGCAGTTGGATTATTTAATGCAAGAGTTGCATGAGGAGGAGTTTGAACGTACAGATTGTTTAGAATGCGCAAATTGTTGTAAAACAACAGGGCCTTTATTTACGCCAAAAGATATTCAGCGGATTTCGAAGTTCTTTAAAATGAAAGAGCAGCAATTCATTGAAACGTATTTGCGCTTGGATGAAGAAAACGATTATGTATTACAATCCGTACCTTGTACATTTCTAGGATCGGATAATTACTGTTCAATTTATGACGTGCGACCAAAAGCATGCAGTGAATTTCCGCATACTGACCGAAAAAAGTTTCAGCAAATTTCTAATCTAACGTTGAAGAATGTCGCTATTTGTCCAGCAGCGTATAATATTGTAGAGGAAATGAAAAAGAGAATTCCGTTATAATAAGTCTGCCTTCGGAATAATTTTTGATGCTTAATTGAATTAAAAAAAAGACTATGAATAAATTTATTATTAACGTTCTATTTCTATTATTTGCTTTCCATCTATCGCATTCTCAAGCATGGATGACCAATTTAGATATAGCTCAAAAACTAGCCTTAACTCAAAACAAAATGGTGTTGATGGTTTGGGAGGAAAGCACCAAATATCCATATGGTGTATTAGCCAATGACGAGAATGGGAAAACTATTTATATAGAAAGTTTGTTTGAAAGTGAGGTTATAAGTCCTATAATCTGGGAGCATTTTGTACCCGTAATTGTTAGTGAGTATAAATATGCAGACTTATATGGTGAAATAAAGGATAAGCGATCACAAAAGTATATTAATAAGTTTAATGATGATTCTATAAAAATTATGGATGTTAATGGTAACATTTTAAATGTGTCCAGTGATCCAGAGAGTTTTCAAAATATCACAACTATAATTAATAATTATGCTTTAAATACTGATTATGTTTCAACTGAGTTAATTGGTTATAAGACTCAAAGGGATTTCTATTCTTCATTTTATTTGGCTTCAAAATATTTTGACTTTTCATTGTATATGAAAGATAAAATAAGATCAGAATTCATTGATTTAGGAATTATTTATTTAAATGAAGCTACAGGATTTATCGCCACGCAGCCAACCGAAGATCAATTGGCGTTAACACAACGTGCAGCGCTTTTAGACCTTCAACAGTATTTAATTTTAAAACGACCAAAAAAGGTACTCAGACAATTAAAACGAATGGATGCTGAAGGCATAGAGCCAAATAATGAGTCGTTTGTAGCTTTTTTATATTATACGGCATATCAAATTTTAAACGATGTAACTAACGCAGCATTATGGGAATCTAAAATTTCTTCAGTAAATTTGAAGAAAGCGCAATTACTTATTAATTTGAATCGTAATTAAGTTCTATAATAATGAAAAAAACGACTATTCTGTTAGTGTTGGTATTTGTATTTAACTGTTCATCGGATGATGATAGTTCTACAAGTCTCGATTTAAATCTATTATATGGTCAATGGTATCGCGTAGGTTTGTGTCAAGAGCAAAATAGTTTGTTCTTAGATGCAGATGGAACCTATGAAAGTTTCAGATCAGGAGCTGTAGATTGTGATGATTCAGAACCAGATACTTATAAATTTACAGGAACCTATACCATAAATGGTAACTTTTATAGACCTAACGAGCTTACTCGCGAACTTATTATTGATGGTACAAACCTTACTGTTTTTGATTTTGAAGACCCTAACCTTAAGAGGGAGATAATTGAGCTGAACGAATCATCATTGGTTATTAAAACTTATATTGATAATGGCAATAATAGCATTGATTTACTAGGGGAATATTCATACGAGCATTAAATATGGAAGATATTATCACATACTTTGAAACGATTCCTTCTTCTCATAGAAGTCTTATTCTTGTTGGAGGTCTTACTTTTTTCTGGTTATTAGAAGGAGGTATTCCATTATTTAAGTTTAAGTATAAAAAAATGGAGACATGCGGTTCCGAATCTGTTTTTTACGCTGACCACGATTATTATAAATTTCGCCTTGGCGTTTTTATTGTTATGGATGTCAGATTGGGTAAGCGCAAATAATTTTGGAATTATAAACTGGTTGCCACCAATGCCGTTATGGTTATATGCTTTGCTAGGAGTTGTATTGCTCGATTTTTTTGGAGCGTATTTAGCTCATTATGTAGAGCATAGAGTAAAACCGCTTTGGATGGTGCACATCGTACATCATACCGATCACAGTGTAGACACAACCACAGGAAATAGGCATCACCCAATAGAAAGTGTAATTCGGTTTTCATTTACGTTACTTGGTATTTTTATCGTTGGTACGCCTATTGCTTTGGTGATGATTTATCAAGCGCTATCACTTATATTTACCCAGCTTACGCATGCCAATATTAAAATGCCAAAAGGTTTGGATAAAGCATTAAGCTATGTTATTGTATCTCCGGATATGCATAAAATACATCATCATTATAGATTGCCATACACGGATTCTAACTTTGGGAATATCTTTAGTATATGGGACCGGATTTTTGGAACCTACATGTACATGGAACGAGAAAATTTGATTTATGGAGTCGATGTGTTTCCGGATGAAGTTAAAAATGGAAACATCAAAGAGTTACTTAAACAGCCATTCCAAAAATATGAAACACCAACACTTTCAACAGATGAAGAAATTTAGTGTATGTATTGTTTTAATACTACTATGTATGAGCTGCAATTCTGAAAAACAAGTGGATATTCAAGGGCATAGAGGTTGTAGAGGTTTACTACCTGAGAATTCCTTGCCCGCTTTTGAAAAAGCGATTGATTTGGGAGTAAACACCTTGGAATTAGATATCGTAATTTCTAAAGACCTTAAAATCGTGGTCTC
Organism: Winogradskyella helgolandensis; assembly: GCF_013404085.1. Taxonomy (NCBI): domain Bacteria; kingdom Pseudomonadati; phylum Bacteroidota; class Flavobacteriia; order Flavobacteriales; family Flavobacteriaceae; genus Winogradskyella; species Winogradskyella helgolandensis. Next base: position 2,053,353 of record NZ_JABFHO010000001.1, read on the forward strand.
TCATGAGCCTTATATGAATCCAGTGATTTGTTTAACTCCTAAAGGAGACACCCTTCCCAATAATTCAGCAAAAGATTATAATTTATATAATATGAATTATGATGACATTAAACAATTTGATTGTGGCTCAAAATTTCATCCCACATATCCTGAGCAAGAAAAACAAAAGACCTACAAACCGTTATTATCTAAAGTTTTCGATCTAGTAAAAGCCAAGAAATCAAATGTTAAGTTTAATATTGAAATTAAATCGGAAACTTCATATTATGGCATTTTTACGCCACAGCCAGAAGCGTACGTGAAATTGGTTTTAGATGAGATTGAGTTAAATGGCATGTTGAGCCGTGTGAATCTTCAATCTTTTGATGTAGAAATTATTAGAGAAATAAGAAAACAAGATCCTAGTATACACATTGCGCTGTTGGTAGATGAAGGTGAAGAAATTTGGAGCAAAATTTCACAATTAGATATGGACAAGCTACCTGAAATTATAAGTCCGTATTTTAAACTTTTAGATTCTATAAAGGTTAGAAATTTACAAGCTGAAAATTTTAAAGTCATACCTTGGACGCTTAACGAGGAAGACGATATGAAACAAATGTTGTCTTGGCAAGTTGATGGTATTATTACAGATTACCCAAATAAGCTTATTGAAATTATTGAAAACTAGGTTGTTAACAGAATTTTTAGTAAAAATTACAGTTCCTCTGTTATTTATGTAGTTTGTGGATATTCTTATGAATTTGACTTAAAATCGTGTTATGTTTAGTCGGGATTAATTACATATTGTTGAGTTATCACGCATGTTGTGTAACTTAAATAATACGATTTTGAAAAATTTAATACGCATTGGTCTCGTCATCATCCTCATTTTTTTATTAAGCTTTACACTTCAAGCACAAGAGCCGTTTGCTAAGCTGGAAAAAAACAGAAATGTTCAAGCAAAAGGTTTAATCCATGAATTAAACACTACAAAAGATACGCTTATCCTAAGGAGCGATAATAGCATTACATCCTTATATACCATAAATCAGGCATACGAACGTGAACTCGATTTTAAAATTGATTCAATGTCATATAAGTTGCCATTACACAAATTATCTAAAGGCAAACATGTGTTTGTTGTAAGTCAATCACAAATAAAAATTGTATTTGTAGTATACCTATTACCGACTACTCCTAAAGAAGATTCAGAAGACCTTGACATTAGATATAAGGTTGGTATTAAAGAAACAGATATGAAAATTACCATTTGTAACGGTTAGTGTTATTCGTAAATAAGATAATTACGTCTTGTCAACCTAAAAGCAGCAATACCATCTTGCCAAGTCTCCTTAATTTCAGCTTCATTTAAACCCGCTTCAATCTGTTTTTGCAATGTTTCTGTCCCTGCTAATAGTGTAAAAAAGTCTGTGAAAAAAGCCTCTTTTGGTGCATTCTGTTTATTCTCATTGTAGAACTCTATTAGCCACTTAAAATTCAACCCATCTAAATGAGTATTCTCAGACAAATCATAACCATAACAGATTTTGTTTTCGTGTTTTGGATATTTTGCACCTTCATTTGGTTTCGGTGTAAATTCAAATGTTGAATTATCACGATTAAAAAATGGAGACCCAACTACTTGAAATTGTTTATCTGTACCGCGACCAACGCTGACATTTGTACCTTCAAAAAAGCATAAACTCGAATATAAATTAATAGCAACATCATTAGGTAAATTAGGTGAGGGTTTTATAGGAAGGCTGTATCGTAAATTATGCTCATAATTCTTAACAGGAATAACACTTAAAGCACATGTAACTCCATTTTTTAACCACTTTTCTCCATTGATCATATTTGCATACTCACCAATTGTCATACCATGAACCACAGGAATTGGGTGCATACCAATAAAACTAGTATGCTCCATTTCTAAAATAGGACCATCAATATAATGTCCATTTGGGTTTGGTCTATCTAATATTACAACAGGAATATTTTGCTCTGCACAAGCTTCCATAACATAATGCAAACTAGAAATATAAGTGTAAAATCGCGCACCTACATCTTGGATGTCAAATACTACAATATCTAGATCTTTCAGCTGTGCTGCACTCGGCTTTTTGTTTTTGCCATAAAGAGAAATAATAGGCAACCCAGTTTTGGTATCTAGACCATCTTTTACCAATTCACCAGCATCTGCAGTACCTCTAAACCCATGTTCTGGAGCAAATACTCGTTTTACATCAATATTTAAACTTAATAAAGAATCCACTAAATGCGTATGGCTGTCTTCATTGAAGACCACACTCGTTTGATTGGCAACCACACCAACACGCTTTCCTTTTAATAGAGGTAAATATAATGCTGTTCTGTTAGCACCAACAATAGGTTTGTCTATTTCATTTGTTGCATGTAAAGTCCCAGAAAAGTCGTTTACCGCTAAAGTATCAAGCTTTGTGTTTCTTGCATCCTGTTTTACACTATTTCCACATGAAAATGTTACAGCGGAAATCCCAATAATTATAGAGAATAAAACTGTATTTTTGAAAACCTTTAAAAGCATATCTAAGAGTGAATTTCGAGTTATTTATAGCTAAACGCATAATTGGCAATAAAACGTATAAAAGTAGTGTATCGGCACCAATAATTAAAATTGGTATCGCAGCAATTGCAATTGGTATTATTGTAATGCTTATTGCTATTGCGACCGGAATTGGCTTGCAACAAAAGATTAGAGATAAAGTTGTGGCATTTAATGGTCATATAGAAATCACCAATTACGATACCAATGCTTCAGATGAATCACAGGTACCTATTTCTATCAATCAAGATTTTTATCCCAATTTTAAGGATGTTGAAGGTATAAAACACATCCAAGGTGTTGCTCAAAAATTTGCTGTAATTAGAACTGAAACTGATTTTGAAGGAGTTGTTGTTAAAGGAGTTGGACCGGATTATAATTGGGATTATTTTGAAGAATTCTTAGTTGAAGGCCGCCTTCCAGATTATACAAAAGAACGCAACGAAGACATCCTTATCTCTAGTTATTTAGCCAATCGTTTAGGGTTTAATATTGGTGATAAATTTCAAACCTTGTTCGGGAATCCTTTAAATGACAGTCCTCGTATTATGAGTTTTGAAATTGTTGGGATTTATAATTCTGGTTTTCAAGAGCTCGATGAAAAATTTTGTATTGCAGATTTAAGACATGTGCAACGACTCAATAAATGGGAATCTGATCAAATAGGAAGTTTTGAAGTTTTTATTGATGATTTCTCGCAGATTGAAGAAAAGACGCTTGAGGTCTACAAAACAGTGCCATCCTTAATGAATGCAAGATCTATTACAAGAAAATACTACACAATTTTTGAATGGATTAAGATTTTTGATAATAATACCTATGGCATTATTGCTATTATGATTATCGTTGCTGGCATCAACATGATTACGGCTTTACTCGTTTTAATTCTAGAGCGAACTCAAATGATAGGCATCCTAAAAGCCTTAGGAAGTTCAAATTGGACAATTAGAAAAGTCTTTCTTTATAATGCGTCTTACTTAATAGGTTTAGGATTACTGTGGGGAAATGCGATAGGTTTAGGTCTCTTGTTTGCTCAGAAATATTTTAAACTATTTCCGCTAGATCCAGATACCTATTACGTTAATAATGCTCCCGTTTACATCAGTTGGGATTATATCATTATTTTAAACATTGGCACATTTGTAGCTTGTTTATTAATGCTATTAATTCCATCAATTATTATTTCCAAAATTTCACCAGTTAAGGCGATTCGGTTTGATTAAAAAGCACTTAGAGTTAGTTGATTGATTTTCGTTAAGACGTTTAAATTTTACAAAAAATGAACGGTGAGATTCTGTTTTTTTACCGATGCTTGTGAACATTTTTTATCCCATGCAAATTAGGATTTTTACGAGATTTTTTAATTAGAAGAATTAATCTGAATTTTAATAAAAACTCTCCGTGAATCTTAGCGTATTCTCCATAAAATTCCGCGAAACAACTTAAGCTTTTAAACATTGTTTCTCAGCGCCTTTGCGTACATTTTATAATCAAAATAATTTAGTTTATAATTTAAAACAATGGCTCTGTGAATCTTTGTGTTTTCTCTGTGGAACTCTGTGTAACAACTTCCTATTTTTAATAACAAAACATTAATAATTTCAAAATTAGTAAAACGTAACATTTAACGTAACTTTGCACTTTCAAAAAAAGAACGATGAACCGAGCCTAATAAAAAAGGTTCAATAATTATAAGGTTATATTAAAGGACAACACATTTTACCTTTAAAAATAATAATAAACAGAAATGGAATACGTAGAAAATATATTAGGTACAATAGGTAATACACCATTAGTTAAAATGAATAAACTAGTGGAAGACTTACCTTGTTTAGTACTCGCTAAATACGAAACATTTAACCCAGGGAATTCTGTTAAAGACCGCATGGCTTTGCAGATGATTGAAGATGCGGAAGCAGATGGTCGCCTAAAACCAGGAGGAACTATTATTGAAGGTACTTCAGGAAACACTGGCATGGGATTAGCATTAGCAGCTATTGTAAAAGGTTACAAATGTATTTTTGTGATGGCAGATAAACAATCTAAAGAAAAGGTAGATATTATGCGTGCTGTAGGTGCAGAAGTTATTGTTTGTCCAACTGCAGTTGAACCAACAGACCCTAGAAGTTACTATTCAGTGTCGAAACGATTAGGTGAAGAAACACCAAACTCTTGGTATGTAAATCAATATGACAACCCAAGTAATACCAAAGCACATTACGAAAGTACAGGACCCGAAATATGGAAACAAACCGATGGTAAAATCACGCATTTTGTAGTTGGTGTTGGTACAGGAGGTACTATCTCTGGAGTTGGTAAATACCTAAAAGAACAAAATCCTAATATTAAAATTTGGGGAGTTGATACGTACGGTTCAGTATTTAAAAAATATCATGAAACAGGAATTTTTGATGAAAACGAAATTTATCCTTATGTAACCGAAGGTATCGGAGAAGATATTCTTCCAAAAAATGTAGACTTTAGTTTAATCGATGGTTTTACAAAAGTAACTGATAAAGATGCTTGTGTATATACACAACGTTTGGCAAAAGAAGAAGGTATGTTTTTAGGAAACTCTGCAGGTTCAGCAATAAAAGGAGTGTTGCAATTAAAAGAGCATTTTAAACCGGATGATGTGGTTGTGGTTTTATTTCATGATCACGGAAGTCGTTATGTTGGTAAAATGTTTAATGACGATTGGATGCGGGAAATGGGTTATATTGATTAATAAATTCTATATTTATTGGTCACTTAACAAAGTTGAAGTACTCATTATATAAAGAGAAAAATCCTGATGTAATTATCAGGATTTTTTTTGCTTCAAACATTTTCAAAGCCAAGTAGTTACCATTTGTTTTTATTTTAATATTAATGGAAACAATTCTAATTTAATTCATTCTTAATTCATCATAGTTGGCAGAAGCATTTGCCTACCTTCACCAAAAAGGGAAACCTACTATTATGACGGATCTTAAAGTAAATAAACCAAATCCATTTTTACCGCTGAAAGATGTCACTATTTATAATAGAGGAGTGGGTATTATAAGCATAATAAATGTACTAGAAGCGGGAAGCCCTGTTTTAATTACTGAGTTTTATAGTAATGGATCCATACTACTTAACGGTTTGCAAGCACATCTCAATAAAACATTACCCAATACTTCATTTAAAGAGCAGCGTGCGTTTCGAGCTGTTTATCATAAGCTTTCTAATCTTATTATTGTTCAAATTGTAGACCATCAAATTGTAGTAAATAAGGCTCCTATTATAGGTTGGCTAAAAAAATTATACCCAGAAACAAGTGACTTTCTATTAACCCTTCCGCAAGTGCAAGGCTTAAATAGTGCTTGGCAATGGTATACAAACGGTATTACTATACCAGTATTACGCAATAAAATTCATCCGTATTATGGTACGTATTTTCCAACACGTTTTGAACATTTAGAATTGTTTGATAATTGGTTAAAACGTTACGAAGGCTCTAAAAAATCGGCGATGGATATTGGTGTTGGTAGCGGTGTTTTAGCGTTACAAATGATTAAACACGGATTTCAAAAGGTTTTCGCAACAGATACGAATCCGAATGCTATAATTGGCTTAACAGAAATGATGGGAGATACCAAACTCTCCCGAAAATTAGAGTTAGATTTTGGATCACTTTTTGGCAAGTGGAAGAATAAAGCAGAGCTCATTGTTTTTAATCCACCTTGGTTAGCTGAAACAAGAGATTCAAATAATTTAGACGAAGCTATTTATTATAATAAAAACCTATTTCCAGAATTTTTTGAAGCAGCAAAGCAAATGCTGTTGTCAGATGGGAAGTTGGTTCTTGTGTTTTCAAATTTGGGACAAATCACAGGATTAGCAAAATCGCATCCTATAGAACAAGAACTAGCAGAAGGTGGACGGTTTCAGTTAGAACGTTGTTTTAAGAAAAATGTAAAAAAAGCCTCTGATAAAACAAAACGCAACTTAGATCATCGTAAGAAGGAAGAGGTTGAACTTTGGATTTTAACTCATATTTAAAAAAGTCTTTTCTAGTGTTGTCCTTGGTTAGAGAAAGCACTGTATTTGATACTAAATTAAAATAAATCCTAATTAATAATTAGGATTTATTTGGTTTAATGAAGTTAGTAGATAGGTGAAGTAGAATATAAATATGCGTTTAAAGTTTTAATAATACGTTCTCTATTAAGTACGATGTCTCGAAAATATAGTCACTTTAAACTCAATTTTAAGACCTAGATACACTAAATGTAATATGTAAATTCATAATTATTATGGATTATGGGATAAATAAAATAGTATTTTAAGTTTTGTTTAAAGTGTTGATAATGAGCTGTTAAAAACATGGTTACGAGATTCAGTATTTTTTGGAGAGGTAGGTAAGTTGAAAATATCAAAAATTTAGCATACTTTCGTTAAAACGCATATTTTATCGATTAGTTGTGTTTACCCTAACCTAACTTAACCAATAATGATAGTAGAGCAGTTATCTCTAAACGCTTCAACATGGCATAATAGCTTAAACAAAATTGAGATTGTACCCAACATCGTCTTATTATTCGTATCTCCTAAATTTATTGCTAAAGCAGAGCTGATTGACCAATTGCTAAAAAGATATCCTGAGGTAAAACTTTTAGGGTGTTCTACAGCAGGTGAAATATCTGGAATTACAGTGTCTGATAAAACGGTATCATTAACTGCGATTAAATTTGAGCATGTACAAAATAGATTAGAAACAGTAGAAGTAGAAAATAGAGACGAAAGTTTTAATGCAGGTGTTAGTTTGGCTGAAAAACTAGAGTTTAAAGATTTAAAACATATTCTATTATTTAGTGATGGGCTTAATGTAAATGGATCAGATTTGGTATCAGGTTTAAGAAGTGTTTTACCTGAAATTGGTATAACAGGAGGTTTGGCAGGAGATGGTCTCGATTTTAGAGAAACATTTGTAGTTGCAAACAGTCTTATCTCAGATGGAATTGTTGTTGGACTAGGTTTATATGGAGATCATTTAAAAGTTGGATATAGTTCTAAAAGTGGATGGTATGGTTTTGGTATTGAACGTTTGGTAACTAAATCAGTCAATAATACTTTATATGAATTAGATGGTTTGCCGGCATTAGATATTTATAAATCATTTTTAGGAGATGAGATAACAGGTCAATCAAGTGCTGCTTTACGCTTTCCGCTTAGTATACGTGTTAATGAAACTGAAGAACCTGTTGTTAGAACGGTTGTAAGCTTAGATGAAGAACATCAAGGTTTAACTTTTACAGACAGAATACCAAAAGGTGCCCTTGTGCGTTTAATGAATTCTAATGTAAATAAATTAATAGATGGTGCAAAGTATTCAGCTATAGAGGCTTCTAATGCAATCAATGAGAGTGGTGAATTGGCTATTTTAATAAGTTGTGCTGGAAGACGGAAAATGCTTAAGCAATTAGTAGAAGAAGAGGTTGATGCCGTTAGAGATGTTATTGGCGAAAAGCCAAAAATTACAGGTATTTATTCCTATGGAGAAATAGGACCATTTAGGGAATTTGCACCTTGTAAGTTTCATAATCAGACCATGACAATTACAATATTATCAGAATGCTAAACGGAAATCTACATAGGCTTTTGAAAAGACAAATCACTAAAGCTGGTTTTGAGGATGCGGATATAGAAAAATATAAAGATTTTTTTGATTCTGTAAACGAAGCTTATAAAGGTTACGATGAGGATGTTAAGGATGTTGAAATTATTTTGGAAGAAAGTTCTAAAGAGCTATTTAAATCCAATCAAGCTTTAAAATCTGAAGTTGTAAGAGCAGAATCTGAAATAAATATTATAGTAGATACAATAGAAGGTGTCATCTTTAAAACCGATTTGAGTGGTAACTTTAAATATTTAAATAAGGCTTGTAAAGATTTATTAGGGATATCAGTTGAGGAAGCATTAAATAAAAATTATAGAGAGTTCTTAGTTGGTATTAATAAGGACGAGAATTTAAGGCTTCAAAACTTTTTTGCAGAGCATCATGATGATTTTGTAACCTTATTAAAGTTTTTTAAACCTACAGGTGAAAAAGTATGGGTGCAAGTACGGTTAGTTCTTACATACGATAATGATGGGATTGCTAATGGTACAATTGGTACAATGACCGATGTTACACAATTGAAGGAAACGGAAATTGAATTAAATCTTGCTAATAAAACAAAAGACGAATTTTTATCTACAATGTCCCACGAAATCAGAACACCTTTAAATGCTGTAATTGGTATGTCTGATATTCTGTTAATGGAAAAGTTTTTGCCAGAACAATTAGAAAACCTTCAAGTATTAAAGTATTCTAGTGAACATTTATTAGCTTTAATTAATGACTTGTTAAACCTAAATAAATTTAAATCTAATGAAGTAAAATTAGTTGAAGACGATTTTAATCTTTCAGAACTCATCCAAAACATTCAATTGCATTTTAAACATACGGCTATAAATAATAATCTAAGTTTTGAAACCGTATTAGACAGTTCTATTCCTTCTGTTTTAAAAGGAGATAGTTTAAAACTATCTCAAGTATTAAAAAACTTGTTAAGTAATGCCTTTAAATTCACTCACAAAGGAGGTGTTACTTTTGAAATAGAATTATTAAGTTCTACCAACGATGTTACAACGATAAGGTTTAATGTAAAAGACTCTGGGATTGGAGTGTCTTATGATAAACAAAAAGATATTTTTAAAAGTTTTGTGCAAGCTAGTGATAACACGTCTCAGCTATATGGTGGTTCAGGACTTGGGTTATATATTAGTAAAGAGTTGCTAAATATTCAATCTACAAGTCTGCAATTAGAGAGTACAGAGGGAAAAGGATCAAAATTTTGGTTTGATATTTCCCTTAAAAATTCGGATAAGATAGACGCTATAAAGCAGAATTATATATCCAAAACCAATCCAATTGACTTAAAAGTACTCGTTGCAGAAGATAACCAAATTAATGCCTTGGTGCTTAAAAAGCTGTTCAACAAATGGAAAATTAACTATGAAATAGCAAATAACGGACAAGAGCTTTTAGATCTATATAATCAAAAACATTTTGATTTAATATTAATGGATTTGCAAATGCCAATATTAAATGGATATGATACGACTCGGTATATTAGAAAAATGAATGATATAAGGAAATCTACAATTCCTATTGTCGCATTAACGGCTTTTTCTCAATCTGAAGTGAAAGAGAAAACAAAACGTTATAAAATGAATGGTTATCTGAGTAAACCATTTAATGTTAATGAATTGCACGAGCTTCTTAGTTTCTATAGTGTTAGAAAACAAGAAGTAGTATAGCGGCTTTAAGCTAATATTTTAGTATTTTTAGAGGATGCAAGAAGATTTTCTTCACTACATCTGGAAACATAAAGCCTTCGCTTCATCAGTGTTACAAACAACAAAAGATGAACCGATTAGTATTGCTAATTTAGGTCAGCATAACCATAATGCTGGTCCAGATTTCTTCAACGCACAATTAAGTATTGGTTCGCAGCTTTGGGCTGGTAATGTAGAAATTCATATAAAATCGTCAGATTGGTATGTTCATAATCATGAAGTTGATAAAGCATATGATAATGTAATTCTTCATGTGGTTTGGGAGCACGATACCGAAATCTTTCGAAAAGATAATTCCGAAATTCCAACACTAGAATTAAAACACTATGTGGATAAAAACTTAATCCATAAGTATCAAAAATTGATGCAATCTAAATCTTGGATTAATTGTGAATCTGATTTTCATAATGCGGATGATTTTCTGCTTAATAATTGGTTAGAACGTTTATATATAGAACGTTTAGAAGAAAAGTCTGAAACCATTGTGCAATTATTAAAAGATTCTAATAACGATTGGGAGGCTGTACTTTTTAAAATGTTACTGAAAAACTTCGGGCTTAAAGTAAATGGTGAGACGTTTTTTAGTTTGGCAAATTCTTTTGATTTTTCAATTATTAGAAAATTACAAAATGATGTTTTAAATGTTGAAGCGTTGTTTTTTGGACAATCGGGTTTGCTAGAAGAAAACACTATTGAGGATGGTTACTTTAAAGATCTTAAAGAGCGATATAAATTTTTAAAACAAAAATTTAGGTTAGATAATAGAGGTATTTTGCCGTTGCAGTTTTTTAGATTGCGACCGCCAAATTTTCCAACGATACGTTTATCGCAATTTGCTAATTTATATACTGTAGAACAGAATTTATTTTCAAAAGTAATGCAGTTAAATACGCTTGATGCGTTTTATAAATTTTTCAATAAAGGAGTGACTCAGTTTTGGATGACGCATTATACATTCGCTAAATCGTCAAACAAAACTAAAAAAGTAATGACGAAGTCCTTCATAGATTTATTAATCATTAACACGCTTATACCTTTAAAATTTAGTTATGCAAAATCACAAGGGAAATCAGTTGAAGATACTGTGTTTATCCTCATAAAAGAAATTAAAATTGAGAATAACAGTATTGTCTCTAAATTTTTAGACTTAAAGCCAGTAGAAAAAAATGCTTTAAGTTCTCAAGCCTTATTGGAACTTAAACAAAAGTATTGCGATAAAAATAGATGTTTGCAATGTGCTATAGGTAATAGCTTAATCGTGAAAAATTGAGTAACTTGCGGTATGAAACATCCATAACTAGATTTTTATATTTAAAGACTATGAAAATAAGGGTGTACTATGTGACCATTGAAATACAATATTTAAACACATGAATAGATCTTACATTCTACTATTATATTTTCAAAAGAGAGGGTATTACGTATGTCAACGTATAGCAGATCGTTTGGGTATTAGAGCCAAAATTGTAAGAACTTCGTTTATGTATCTCACTTTTGTAACCGTCGGTTTTGGTTTTGCACTCTATTTATTCTTAGCCTTTTGGATGCGTATTAAAGATATCGTTTATACAAAACGGTCTTCAGTTTTCGATTTATAATTTTGTTGATTTAATATGGATAATCCGTTATTAAAACTTTATAGATCTAAGATTTACACAGCCATAATGATGTTGGTTTTGTTGCTTTGTATTGGTGTTTTAGGCTATAGATTTATTTCGGGCTATTTATGGCTAGATGCGGTTTATATGACTGTGATTACTGTAACAACTGTTGGTTTTGCCGAAGTTATGCCTCTCGATTCCACTTCTAAGATTTTTACTATTTTTTTAATTTTAACCAGTGTGGTAATTGTGGGGTATGCCATTACTATCATAACAGATTATATTCTTAGTAGAAATAATTTTGAAGACATAAAACAACATAGAATGCAAAAGAAAATTAATGCAATGACTAATCATATCATTATTTGTGGGTATGGCCGCAACGGTAAACAAGCAGCAAAAAAGTTGAGTGATTACGGAAAGCCTTTCGTCATTATAGAACGTAATAAGGATATCATTGAAAAATTTCAGGACGATACCATTACGTTTATTGAAGGAAATGCCAACGAAGACGAAACCCTTTTTGCAGCTGGTATCGAAAAAGCAAGTACGCTAATTTGCGCCTTGCCAAATGATGCAGATAATTTATTTGTGGTTTTATCAGCTCGGCAGATTAATGCTAAATTATCGATTATAAGTAGAGCTTCTGAGGAAACGTCTTACAATAAGCTAAAATTAGCCGGTGCTAACAATGTTATTTTACCCGATAGAATAGGAGGAGATCATATGGCTTCTTTAGTGGTGATTCCTGATTTGGTTGAATTTATAGATAACTTAGGTATTATAGGGGAACGTAACATTAATATTGAAGAAGTTAAAGTAGAACAACTTTATAATATGAATGAAGTTAAAACAATAAGGGACTTGGATTTACGTAAAAAGACAGGCTGTACAGTTATAGGATTTAAGAATGATAAAGGAGAATATATAGTAAATCCTGAAGCGGATACAAAATTGATTCCTGGTTCAAAAATCATAGTTTTAGGACGTCCAGAACAGATTATAAAATTGAATTCTCAGTACAATATTGAATAACTTATACATTGATTTTATGTGTTGATACTTTATTGGCTCATTTTTTTTTTGCATCTTGTCATCTTTAAATTTAATTAACTAACAAAAAAACTAACTAACAACTTAACTCATGAAGAAATATCTTCTATCAATTTTTGCAATAGTATTACCATTTTTAAGCTTTGCACAAGAAACAACTTCCGAAAAAATTGATACCATTTTTAAGGATTATACAGGTTGGTTTGTTGATGCAATTTTTTATGAAATTCCATTTTCGGAAACTTATAAAATTCCTTGGGTACTTATTGTATTAATAGGAGGTGCATTATTTTTTACTATTTATTTTAAATTTATCAATGTTACGGGTTTTAGAATGGCTATTAGAGTTGTTAGAGGACATTATGAAGACATTGAGAAGCATGGAGCAGATACCTTATATGGCGATAATACTGCAAATGAAGGTGAAAACATAATTGAAACCATGAGAGATGATGGTGCTGACGGAGAAGTTTCGCATTTTCAGGCTTTAACAGCAGCTTTATCAGCAACTGTAGGTTTAGGTAATATAGCAGGTGTCGCTGTAGCCTTATCTATTGGTGGTCCTGGTGCAACATTTTGGATGATTGTTGCTGGTTTACTTGGTATGGCGTCAAAATTTGCAGAATGTACACTTGGGGTGAAATATAGAGATGTTGGAGAAGATGGTACCGTTTATGGTGGTCCAATGTACTACTTAACCAAAGGTTTAAGAGCCAAAGGTATGGGAGGTTTTGGTAAAGTACTAGCTGTACTATTTGCCATATTTGTAATAGGAGGTTCTTTTGGTGGTGGAAACATGTTTCAAGCCAATCAAGCTGCTGCACAATTTGTTAAAGTATTTGAGTTAGATCCAGCTTCTAATGCAGGTCTTTATTTCGGTTTAGTTATGGCAGCTCTTGTAGCAGTTGTAATTATTGGTGGAATTAAGCGTATCGCTAAAGTAACTGAAAAAGTAGTGCCATTTATGGCAGGTATATATGTGTTAGCTTCTTTAATAATTCTAGGAGCTAATTTTAGTTTAATTGATGATGCATTTGCATTAATTTATGAAGGTGCTTTTTCTGGATTAGGAATAGCAGGTGGACTTGTAGGTGTAATGATTCAGGGTATTAGAAGAGGAGCATTTTCTAACGAAGCAGGTGTTGGTTCTGCAGCAATTGCACACTCTGCCGTTCGTACCAAATACCCGGCGTCAGAAGGTATTGTTGCCCTTTTAGAGCCTTTCGTAGATACTGTTGTTATTTGTACAATGACCGCATTGGTTATCGTAATTACTAATTTTGATGGTGGTTTTATGGAATATGGTGTTGAGATTAAAGAAGGTGTTGAAATTACAGCTACTGCTTTTGATTCTGTGATTCCACATTTCTCAATTGTACTTACTATCGCCGTAATATTATTTGCATTCTCAACTATGATTTCTTGGTCTTATTATGGTATGCAAGGTTGGGTCTTTTTATTCGGAAAAGGTAAAGTCTCAGACTTAGCTTATAAAATATTATTCTTATTCTTTGTTGTTGTTGGAGCGTCTATTAGTTTGGGTGCTGTAATTAATTTCTCTGATGCTATGATTTTTGCAATGGTAGTGCCAAACATTATTGGTGTTGTGATATTATCTCCAGTTATTAAAATGGAATTAAATAAATATTACAAAGCGATTAATGTAAAGAAGGATGCAATTGAAGATGGTGCTGATGATTTAAATGAAATTTTATAAAGTAAAATTATAACGTATGAAATCCCATTTCTTGTTTACTAATCAACAAAGGAATGGGATTTTTTTATTGTTGGCTGTAATCGTAATTTTTCAATGTGTATATTGGTTTGTGCCTAATATCTTCACCAGTACAACTAAGAATATACCAGGTAACGTAAGTGAAATAGAAACGTTTAGAAAAGAAGTAGATTCATTGCGTCTAGTTGAAATAGAAAACAGAAAACCAAAAATATATCCTTTCAACCCAAATTATATTACAGATTATAAAGGCTATACTTTAGGAATGACCAATGAAGAAATTGATAGACTTCACAAATTTAGAGAAACAAATCAATGGGTTAATTCAGCCAAGCAGTTTCAGCAAGTTACTAAAGTTTCAGATTCATTTTTATCAACTATTTCACCTTATTTTAAGTTTCCAGAATGGGTAACAAATCCAAAACCGAAATCTCAAGGGTATAGTAATTCGTATTCAAATTCAACTGAAGAAAAAACATTTGATCAAAAAATAGATTTAAATAGTGCCTCGACGACTCAATTAAGGAAAGTATATGGAGTAGGAGAAAAACTGTCTGAACGTATAATTGCATATCGCGATAAGTTTAATGGTGGTTTTGCTGCAGATATTGAGCTTTCAGAGATTTGGGGACTTTCTCTAGAGGTTATTGAGCGTATTCAAAATGACTTCACGGTTAAAAATCCAAGAGCAATTAAAAAGTTTAATTTGAACACAGCAACTAGAGACGAATTAGTGACGATTCAATATATAGATTATGAAATAGCACATCATATTATTGAAGAACGAGCGCTAAGAGATGGCTTCGATTCTTTAGAGGATTTAACAAAGGTCGAAGATTTTCCAATCAAAAAATTCGAGATAATTAAGCTATATTTGCATCTTTAATAAACACTAATTTATGTCTAATTTATATTTTACAGAAGAGCACAACTTATTCCGAGAAAGTCTCAGGAATTTCTTACAAAAAGAAGTGGTGCCACATATTAACAAATGGGAAGAAACAGGTCATATAGAACGTTTCATCTGGAAAAAGTTTGGTGATATGGGTTATTTTGGTTTGGCAACGCCAGAAGCTTATGGTGGATTGGATTTAGATTTATTTTACACGGTAATTTTTCTTGAAGAAATGCAACGCATTAACTCTGGTGGTTTTGCAGCAGCAATGTGGGCACATGCTTATTTAGCTATGACACACCTTAATAAGGAAGGAAATCACGAGCAAAAAGAAAAATATCTTACACCAAGTGCATTAGGTGATGCTATAGGTTGTTTGTGTATTACAGAACCTTTTGGAGGAAGCGATGTCGCAGGGATGCGTACAACAGCAATTAAAAAAGGAGATACCTATGTGATTAATGGTTCTAAAACCTTTATCACTAATGGTGTGTATAGCGATTATTTAGTTGTTGCAGCTAAAACCAGTCCTGAATTAGGAAACAAAGGCATAAGTATTTTTGTTATGGATAGAGATACACCAGGTATTTCTGCTACTAAATTAGATAAATTGGGTTGGAGAGCTTCTGATACAGGTGAAATTGCTTTTGATAATGTCGTGATTCCAACTTCAAATTTAATGGGAGAAGAGGATCTAGGCTTTCCTTATATTATGCAGCATTTTGCATTAGAGCGTTTAATTATGGGAATTAATTCTCATGCAAGAGCGCAATATGCACTAGAGTATGCCAAACAATATATGTCTGAAAGAACAGCTTTTGGACGAACTATAGATAAATTTCAAGCTTTAAGACATACGTATGCGGATTGCGAAACACAAATGGAAATTTGTAAGCAATTCAACTATTATGTTGCTAAACGTTTAGATATGGGAGATTATGTAGTAAAAGAAGCTACAATGTCTAAATTACAATCTACAAAAATGGCAGATGATGTTATTTACCAATGTCTTCAGTTTTTAGGAGGTTATGGTTATATGGAGGAATATCCTCTAGCACGGATGGCGAGAGATAGCCGTTTAGGTCCAATTGGTGGAGGGACTTCAGAAATATTGAAAGAGATTATCGCTAAAATGGTAATTGATAGTAAAGATTATAAACCTGTAACTTAGAGATTCTTAATTATTATTTTAGCGAAAATTGTTTTCAATTGCGCTAAAATGGTAATTGATAGTAAAGATTATAAACCTGTAACTTAGAGATTCTTAATTATTATTTTAGCGAAAATTGTTTTCAATTGCGCAAAAATGGTAATTGATAGTAAAGATTATAAACCTGTAACTTAGAGATTCTTAATTATTATTTTAGCGAAAATTGTTTTCATTTTTTGTTACGATGGTTATTGATAATAAGGCTTATAAACCATCATCATAATGGTTTAATAAAATTATATCATTTAAAATCCTGCTAATTGGCAGGATTTTTTTTGCTCTTATTCAATATTAGTTGAAGTTAATAGTTATATTTAAAATTCATCAAACTAGTTTAATGAGCCTTAAATCATTTTCAGATTATTTATTATTAGAAAAGACCTACTCCAAGCATACGGTATTAGCTTATACAAGAGATATTAATAATTTTCAAAACTTCTTAAATGAGCATCACAATTCCGAAAATGTAGCAAAAGTTGGTTATTCTGAGATAAGACAATGGATTGTTACACTTGTAGATCGTAAAATCTCTAACAGAACCATTAATAGAAAAGTATCTTCACTTAATACCTATTATAAATTTTTACTAAAAACTGAAGATATTGATATTAACCCTCTAAAAAAACATAAAGCATTAAAAGTAGGGAAGAAGATTCAACTCCCGTTTTCAGAACAAGAGTTAAAGTTGGTGTTAGAAGGTGCGATTAGTATCCATGATTTTGAAAGCGCTAGAAATCATCTTATCATCGAATTGTTTTATGCAACAGGAATCAGACGTATAGAGCTTGTAAACTTAAAGTTATCCGATATTGATACAGGGAACAATCAAATAAAAGTAATAGGTAAACGTAATAAAGAACGTTACATTCCTTTAATAGATTCGATAACGAAATCTCTAAAGTGCTATTTAAATTATAGAAGCAAATTAGATACAATAGAAGATAAGGAGGTTTTGTTTTTAACCAAAAAAGGCTTTATAATTTACGAAAAGCTTGTTTACAGAATAATAAATAAGTATTTTAGTGTAGCATCTACGAAAGCAAAATGCAGCCCTCATGTATTAAGACACTCGTTTGCAACGCACTTGCTAAATCAAGGTGCAGATTTAAATGCAATTAAAGAACTTCTTGGACATACTAGTTTAGCAGCAACTCAGGTGTATACACACAATAGTATAGCCGAATTAAAAAAAGTTCACGCTAAAGCACATCCAAGAAATCAACGTTAAGCCTAGCTTAACTTTTATAAATCAGAGTTCGATTAAACAATTTGACTCTTATGTTTAACTTAAAAGAAATTAAATGAAAGTAAACACACAATCCGTTAATTTTACAGCCGATAGTAAGCTTATTGAGTTCATTCAGAAGCGAATGGATAAATTAGATATGTTCTATGATAAGATAATTCAGTCCGATGTATATTTGAAAGTAGAAAACACAAGTGATAAAGAAAATAAAATTTTTGAAGCTAAAGTAAGTGTTCCAGGAGATAGCTTTATAGTGAAGAAACAATGTAAAACGTTTGAAGAGGGCGCAGATGCTGCAATTGCTTCGTTAGAAAGACAAATTAAAAAGCGAAAAGAAAAATTAAGAACACATATTTGAAATTTTTTTCAAAAAATGTTTTGATTAAATAAATAATATCTTACATTTGCAGTCCGTTAGAAATAGCGGACTTTTTTATGGTTAGTTTTTGATCACGAAAAAGTAAGAAAAAGCCGATGTAGCTCAGCTGGCTAGAGCAGCTGATTTGTAATCAGCAGGTCGTGGGTTCGAGTCCCTCTATCGGCTCTTTTAAAAGTCTTTTTAAAATTTAAAAGGACGGATAAAATTGAAATATTGAATTTAAATTTTGGGGAGATACTCAAGCGGCCAACGAGGGCAGACTGTAAATCTGCTGACTAAGTCTTCATAGGTTCGAATCCTATTCTCCCCACGAATTTTTTCGCTATTAGTTAATAAAAGTTATACCTTTGCAAAACTAAAAGTTGAAAATTATTTAGATGAATTAGTTAATGCGCGTAGCGAGCTAGCTAAGTTTGAAATATTGAAACCATTAATTAAGTAAGATTAATTAAGAAATGCGAGAGTAGCTCAGTTGGTAGAGCGTCAGCCTTCCAAGCTGAATGTCGCCGGTTCGAACCCGGTCTCTCGCTCTAAAATTTGCGAATTAAGACGCGTGATTTTCACTTCGTAAATCTAACCAATCGGTAATCGTAAATGAAATGCCGGTGTAGCTCAGGGGTAGAGCGTTTCCTTGGTAAGGAAGAGGTCACGAGTTCAATTCTCGTCATTGGCTCTTTTTTCTAAGATACATTTAGAATAACAATTGAACACTAATAATATAATAAGATTAAAATAAATTAAACATGGCAAAGGCAACTTTCGATCGTTCAAAACCACACTTAAACATTGGTACTATTGGACACGTAGATCACGGTAAAACAACTTTAACTGCTGCTATTACTAAAGTATTAGCTGATGCAGGTTATTCAGAAGCAAAATCATTTGATCAAATTGATAACGCTCCAGAAGAAAAAGAAAGAGGTATTACAATTAATACTTCACACGTAGAATATGCAACATTAAATCGTCATTACGCTCACGTTGACTGTCCAGGTCACGCGGATTACGTAAAGAACATGGTTACTGGTGCTGCTCAAATGGATGGTGCTATTTTAGTTGTTGCTGCAACAGATGGTCCAATGCCACAAACTCGTGAGCATATCTTACTTGGTCGTCAGGTAGGTATTCCTCGTATGGTTGTATTCATGAATAAAGTGGATATGGTTGATGATGAAGAGTTATTAGAGTTAGTTGAGATGGAAATCAGAGATTTATTATCATTCTACGAATATGATGGTGATAATGGTCCTGTAGTAGCAGGTTCTGCTTTAGGTGCACTTAACGGTGAGCAAAAGTGGGTTGATACAGTGTTAGAGTTAATGACTCAAGTTGATGCTTGGATTGAAGAGCCAGTTCGTGATATGGACAAGCCTTTCTTAATGCCTATTGAAGATGTATTCTCAATTACAGGTCGTGGTACTGTTGCAACTGGTCGTATTGAAACTGGTGTAGCTAACACAGGTGATCCTGTTGAGATTATTGGTATGGGTGCTGAGAAATTAACATCTACTATTACTGGTATCGAAATGTTCCGTCAAATCTTAGATAGAGGTGAAGCTGGTGATAACGCTGGTATCTTATTAAGAGGTATTGAGAAGTCTCAAATCTCTAGAGGTATGGTAATTACTAAGCCAGGTTCTGTAACACCACACTCTAAATTTAAAGCTGAGGTTTACGTATTGAAAAAAGAAGAAGGTGGACGTCATACTCCATTCCATAATAACTACCGTCCACAGTTCTATGTACGTACAACTGACGTAACAGGAAACATTATGCTTCCTGATGGAGTTGAAATGGTAATGCCAGGAGATAACTTAACAATTACTGTTGACTTAATTAATACAATTGCAATGAACGTAGGTTTACGTTTCGCTATCCGTGAAGGTGGTAGAACAGTTGGTGCTGGTCAAGTAACTGAGATTTTAGACTAAACTTTATAGTTGAAATAATTAATTAAGGTGTCTCGATATTTCGGGATGCCTTGATTATTGTTTACGGGTTTAGCTCAGTTGGTAGAGCACTGGTCTCCAAAACCAGGTGTCGTGAGTTCGAGTCTCTCAACCCGTGCAAATAAAATAAACGGATTATTTTTTAATCCTTAATAAAAGTAATAATCAAATGGCAGGATTAATAACATATATAAAAGAATCGTTCGGAGAGTTAAAGAACAACGTGTCATGGACACCATGGCCAGAAGCTCAAAGATTAACGATTATCGTTGCTGTGTTTTCAATTATATTTTCTTTAGCTATTTGGGGAGTGGATACTGTTTTTAGTAAAGCAGTAAAGGCTTACTTTGATATGATTCACTAACAAATATACAACAAGAGATTATGTCTGATAAAAAATGGTATGTTGTTAGAGCTGTAAGTGGTCAAGAAAACAAAATCAAATCTTATATTGAAAATGAAATTTCAAGATTAGGTTTAGAAGATTTTGTTGATCAAGTTTTAGTTCCAACCGAAAAGGTAATTCAAATTCGTAACGGAAAGAAAGTACAGAAAGAAAAAGTTTATTTTCCTGGTTATATAATGGTGCAAGCCAATTTGAGTGGTGAAATTCCTCACATCATTAAATCGATTACGAATGTTATCGGTTTCTTAGGTGAAACAAAAGGTGGTGATCCTGTGCCATTAAGACAATCTGAAGTAAACAGAATGTTAGGTAAGGTAGATGAATTGTCTGTTGAGGCAGATGCTAATGTAGCAATTCCATTTACAAAAGGAGAAACTGTTAAAGTTATCGATGGTCCATTCAATGGTTTTGATGGTACTATCGAGAAAATTAATGAAGAAAAGCGTAAGCTTGAAGTTATGGTGAAGATTTTTGGAAGAAAAACACCATTAGAGTTAAGTTATATGCAAGTAGAAAAAGTTTAATAATTGTTACATAAAGAGCGTGTTATCTATGCTTCCAATATAGGTAAACGTAATAAACATTAAGAAATGGCAAAAGAAATAGACAAAGTAGTTAAGCTACAAGTTCGGGGAGGTGCAGCGAATCCATCGCCACCGGTAGGACCCGCTTTAGGTGCCGCTGGAGTTAATATCATGGAGTTCTGTAAGCAGTTTAATGCGAGAACTCAAGATAAAGCAGGTAAAGTTTTACCTGTGGCAATCTCAGTTTACAAAGACAAATCATTTGACTTTGTAATTAAGACGCCACCAGCAGCAGTACAATTATTAGAAGCGGCCAAAGTAAAGAAAGGATCAGGAGAACCAAACCGACGTAAAGTAGCAAAAGTAACTTGGGATCAAGTAAAAGCGATTGCTGAAGACAAGATGGTAGATTTAAATGCCTTTGAAATCGGTTCAGCTATGAAAATGGTTGCCGGTACAGCAAGATCGATGGGTATCACTGTTAAAGGAGGAGAAGCTCCAAACTAAATTTTTTAGAAATGGCAAGATTAACAAAGAAGAAAAAAGAAGCTCAAGCAAAAGTAGATAATAATAAGATTTACTCTTTAGAAGAAGCTTCAGCATTACTAAAAGAGATTACATATACAAAGTTTGATGCTTCTATTGATTTAGCAATCAGATTAGGTGTAGATCCACGTAAAGCCAATCAAATGGTTCGTGGAGTAGTTTCATTACCACACGGTACAGGTAAAGATATGAAGGTTCTTGCGCTTGTAACTCCAGATAAAGAAGCAGAAGCTAAAGAAGCGGGTGCTGATTATGTTGGGTTAGATGAATACTTACAGAAAATAAAAGAAGGTTGGACAGATG
Organism: Winogradskyella helgolandensis; assembly: GCF_013404085.1. Lineage (NCBI taxonomy): Bacteria > Pseudomonadati > Bacteroidota > Flavobacteriia > Flavobacteriales > Flavobacteriaceae > Winogradskyella > Winogradskyella helgolandensis. Next base: position 2,075,134 of record NZ_JABFHO010000001.1, read on the forward strand.
TTGACGTTATCGTTACTATGCCAAGCATTATGGGTAAGTTAGGACCATTAGGTAGAGTATTAGGACCAAGAGGTCTGATGCCAAATCCTAAGACAGGTACAGTAACTATGGATGTAGCTAAAGCAGTTGCAGAAGTAAAAGCTGGTAAGATAGATTTTAAAGTAGATAAAACAGGTATTATTCATGCACCAATAGGTAAAGCATCGTTTAGTACTGATAAAATTGTTGGGAATGCTCAAGAATTATTATCTACAATTATGAAGTTAAAACCAACTGCATCAAAAGGAGTTTATGTAAAGAGCATTTATATGTCTAGTACCATGAGTCCAAGTATATCAGTTGATACAAAAATAGGATAGTAGTTAAACTTAGAATATTATGACAAGAGAAGAAAAATCCCAAGTAATTGAAGAGTTGACTGCTCAATTAGCAGATAATACAAATATCTATTTAGCAGATATTTCTGGATTAGATGCAGTAGCAACTTCAAATTTAAGAAGAGCCTGTTTTAAAGCTAATATAAAGTTAGCGGTTGTTAAGAATACACTTTTAGAGAAAGCAATGGAAGCGTCGGATAGAGAATTCGGTGATTTACCTACGACTTTAAAAGGAAATACATCAGTAATGTATTCTGAAACAGGAAACGGACCAGCTAAAGTAATTAAAGAATTCCGTAAAAAATCTGAAAAGCCTTTATTAAAAGGAGCTTTCATTGAGGAGTCGGTTTACATTGGTGACGATTTATTAGACGCATTAGTAGATATCAAGTCAAGAGAAGAACTTATTGGTGAAATTGTAGGTTTACTACAGTCTCCTGCTAAGAACGTTATCTCAGCACTTAAATCTAGTGGTGGAAAAATCGCAGGTATCGTTAAAACATTATCCGAAAGAGAAGGATAATATTAGAATTACACAATAGAAAATTATATTATAACACACATTTATTAAACAATAGAAAAATGGCAGATTTAAAAGATTTCGCAGAACAATTAGTTAACTTAACAGTAAAAGAAGTTAATGAATTAGCAACAATATTAAAAGATGAGTACGGTATCGAGCCTGCTGCTGCTGCAGTAGCTATGGCAGGTCCAGCTGCAGGTGGTGGAGACGCTGCTGAAGAGCAAACTGAATTTGATGTTATTTTAAAAGCAGCAGGTGGTTCTAAACTAGCTGTAGTAAAATTAGTTAAAGAATTAACTGGTTTAGGTTTAAAAGAAGCTAAAGGTTTAGTTGATGATGCACCAAGCCCAATTAAAGAAGGTGTTTCTAAAGATGAAGCAGAAGCTTTAAAATCTCAATTAGAGGACGCTGGAGCTGAGGTTGAGCTTAAGTAAGCTTACTCATTCAACAATACAAGGTTTAGGTCTGGAGTCGTACTCTAAGACCTAAACCCTTTTGTGTATATAAACGTTATATGCATTTTTTAGTTTTTATTTAATAAAATCTCGTTCATCAATGTTAGCAAAAAAGGCTGAAAGAATTAATTTCTCTTCTATTGTAAATAGGACAGATTACCCAGACTTTTTGGATATCCAAATTAAATCCTTCCAGGATTTTTTCCAATTAGAAACAAAGTCAGAAGAAAGAGGTACTGAAGGTTTGTACAACACCTTCATGGAGAACTTCCCAATCACAGACACGCGTAATCAATTCGTATTAGAATTTTTAGATTACTTTATAGATCCACCAAGATATTCTATTGAAGAATGTATCGAAAGAGGATTAACATACAGTGTGCCTTTAAAAGCAAGATTGAAATTGTATTGTACGGATCCAGAACATGAGGATTTCGAAACAATCGTTCAAGATGTATATTTAGGTACAATTCCTTACATGACTCCTAGTGGTACATTTTGTATCAATGGTGCAGAACGTGTTGTAGTTTCTCAATTACATAGATCACCTGGTGTATTCTTTAGCCAGTCTTTCCATGCTAATGGAACTAAATTGTATTCTGCCAGAGTAATTCCTTTTAAAGGATCATGGATAGAATTTGCAACTGATATCAATCAAGTAATGTATGCTTACATTGATAGAAAGAAAAAATTACCAGTTACGACGCTTTTCCGTGCTATCGGTTTTGAGCGTGATAAAGATATTTTAGAGATTTTTGACCTTGCTGAAGAAGTAAAGGTTTCAAAATCTGGATTAAAGAAAGTTATCGGTCGTAAATTAGCTGCTCGTGTATTGAATACATGGCACGAAGATTTCGTTGATGAAGATACAGGTGAAGTTGTATCTATTGAGCGTAACGAAATTGTATTAGATCGTGATACAATTATAGACAAAGATAATATTGAAGAAATTCTTGAAGCTGATGTAAAAACGATTCTTTTACATAAAGAAAGTGCGCAACAAGGAGATTACGCAATAATTCATAATACATTACAGAAGGATCCAACAAACTCTGAAAAAGAAGCTGTTGAACACATCTACCGTCAACTACGTAATGCTGAGCCGCCAGATGAAGAGACTGCACGTGGTATTATTGACAAATTATTCTTCTCAGATCAACGTTACTCTTTAGGTGAAGTAGGTCGTTATAGAATGAACAAGAAATTACAGTTAGATATCGGAATGGACAAACAAGTTTTGACCAAATTAGATATCATAACTATTATAAAATATTTAATTGAACTTATCAACTCAAAAGCAGAGATTGATGATATTGACCACTTATCTAACCGTCGTGTACGTACAGTAGGTGAGCAATTATCTTCTCAGTTTGGTGTTGGTTTAGCACGTATGGCACGTACTATCCGTGAGCGTATGAACGTTCGTGATAATGAAGTGTTTACTCCTATAGATTTAATTAATGCTAAGACGTTATCGTCTGTAATTAATTCTTTCTTTGGAACAAATCAGTTATCTCAATTTATGGATCAAACGAATCCTCTTGCAGAGATTACGCATAAGCGTCGTCTTTCAGCATTAGGACCAGGTGGTTTATCTAGAGAAAGAGCCGGTTTCGAAGTACGTGATGTTCACTATACACACTACGGACGTTTATGTCCTATTGAAACACCAGAAGGACCAAACATTGGTTTAATTTCTTCTTTATCTTGTTTTGCAAAAGTGAACCCTATGGGATTCATTGAAACTCCATATCGTAAAGTTGAAGACGGTGTTGTTGATATTAAGAATGCGCCAATATATCTTAGTGCTGAAGAGGAAGAAGATATGTTAATTGCTCAAGCAACGATTAAAGTTGATGAAAATGGTAAAATATTAGCTGATAAAATTATTTCTCGTCAAGAAGGTGATTTTCCAGTTATTGAGCCAACAAGCGTTAACTATACTGATGTTGCACCAAACCAAATTGCATCGATTTCAGCTTCATTAATTCCATTCTTGGAACATGATGATGCCAACCGTGCATTGATGGGATCTAACATGATGCGTCAGGCTGTACCATTATTACGTCCTGAAGCACCAATTGTAGGTACTGGTTTAGAACGTCAAGTAGCGTCGGACTCAAGAGTCTTAATAAATGCAGAAGGAGATGGTACTGTAGAATATGTTGATGCTCAGAAAGTAACTATTAAGTACGATCGTTCTGAAGAAGCTTCAATGGTTAGTTTTGAAAGTGATACTAAAACGTATCCTTTAGTTAAATTTAGAAAAACAAATCAAGGGACTTCAATCAACTTAAAGCCAATCGTTGAGAAAGGTGATAGAGTTGCTAAAGGTCAAGTACTTTGTGAAGGTTATGCTACAGAAAATGGTGAATTAGCACTTGGTAGAAATATGAAAGTAGCCTTTATGCCTTGGAAAGGGTATAACTTTGAGGATGCGATTGTAATTTCTGAAAAAGTAGTTAGAGAAGATGTATTTACATCTATCCATATTGATGAGTATTCATTAGAGGTTAGAGATACCAAATTAGGTAATGAAGAATTAACTAATGATATTCCTAACGTGTCTGAAGAAGCGACTAAAGATTTAGATGAAAATGGTATGATTCGCATCGGTGCGGAAATCAAGCCAGGAGACATCTTAATCGGTAAAATTACACCTAAAGGAGAATCAGATCCTACACCAGAAGAAAAACTTTTAAGAGCTATTTTCGGTGATAAAGCTGGTGATGTTAAAGATGCCTCTTTAAAAGCATCTCCATCGCTTCACGGTGTTGTTATTGATAAAAAATTATTTGCTAGAGCCGTAAAAGATAAACGTAAGAGAGCACAAGATAAAGAAGATATCGAGAAGTTAGAAGATGTTTACGATAACAGATTTGATGATCTTAAAAATGTTCTTGTTGATAAATTATTCAACATCGTTAATGGAAAAACAGCTCAAGGTATCTATAATGATTTAGGAGAAGAAATTATTCCTAAAGGTAAGAAGTATACATTAAAAATGTTAAATGCTGTAGATGATTATACGCATTTAACTTCTGGAAAATGGACTACTGACGATCATACTAATGAAATGGTAGCGGATTTAATCCACAACTATAAGATTAAGGAAAATGATTTACAAGGATCATTAAGACGTGAGAAGTTTACAATTTCTGTTGGAGATGAATTACCTGCAGGTATCATTAAACTAGCTAAAGTTTATATCGCTAAGAAACGTAAACTTAAAGTTGGTGATAAAATGGCAGGTCGTCACGGTAACAAAGGTATTGTTGCTCGTATCGTTCGCCAAGAAGATATGCCGTTCTTAGAAGATGGAACTCCGGTTGATATTGTATTAAATCCACTTGGTGTACCTTCTCGTATGAACATTGGTCAAATTTATGAAACCGTTTTAGGTTGGGCTGGTAAAGATTTAGGTAAAAAGTACGCAACTCCGATTTTTGATGGTGCTACTTTAGATCAAATTAATGCTTATACTGATGAAGCTGGTATTCCAAGATTTGGTCATACTTATCTTTATGATGGTGGTACAGGTGATCGTTTTGATCAACCAGCAACAGTTGGTGTGATCTATATGATTAAGCTTGGTCACATGATTGATGATAAAATGCACGCACGTTCAATAGGACCATATTCATTAATTACACAACAACCATTAGGTGGTAAAGCACAATTTGGTGGTCAACGTTTTGGTGAGATGGAAGTATGGGCACTTGAGGCTTATGGAGCTTCAAGTACATTACGTGAGATCCTTACTGTAAAATCAGATGATGTTATTGGTAGAGCTAAAACTTACGAAGCAATCGTTAAAGGAGAGCCAATGCCAGAACCAGGACTTCCAGAATCATTCAACGTACTTATGCACGAATTGAAAGGTTTAGGATTAGATATTAGATTGGAGGAATAATTTATTAGAAATTATTCCATGCGAATAAGATTCGCGTAAGGACAACTCGCTAGGTGTCCGTAAACGCAAAAAAATATTCGCAACAATTGCAAAAAATTATTGGGCAGTTTTCATAGACTGCCCATAAACAACAAAAATAACATGGCAAGAAGACAAGATAAAAATACAGTGCAGAAGTTTAACAAAATTTCTATCGGTTTAGCGTCACCTGAATCTGTTTTAGGAGCATCTCGAGGTGAGGTATTAAAGCCAGAAACTATTAATTATCGAACACACAAACCAGAAAGAGATGGTTTGTTCTGTGAGCGTATTTTTGGTCCTGTAAAGGATTTTGAATGTGCTTGTGGTAAATATAAAAGAATACGTTACAAAGGTATAGTTTGTGACCGTTGTGGTGTAGAAGTAACAGAAAAGAAAGTACGTAGAGATAGAGTAGGTCACATCAACTTAGTTGTGCCAGTTGCTCATATCTGGTATTTCCGTTCGTTACCAAACAAGATAGGTTACCTTCTTGGATTACCATCTAAGAAATTAGATATGATAATCTATTATGAGCGTTATGTGGTTATTCAACCAGGTATTGCTATGAATGCTGAAGGTGAGCCAGTGCAAAAAATGGATTTCTTAACAGAAGAAGAATATCTAACTATTTTAGAATCGCTTCAAAAAGAAAATCAATATTTAGACGATACAGATCCTAACAAATTCATCGCTAAGATGGGGGCTGAGTGTCTTATCGATTTATTAGCTAGAATTGATTTAGATCAGTTGTCATACGATTTAAGACATAAAGCTAATAACGAAACGTCTAAGCAACGTAAAACAGAAGCGTTAAAACGTTTACAAGTTGTTGAAGCGTTTAGAGATTCAAATTTAAACAGAGAAAACAGACCAGAGTGGATGATCATGAAGGCTGTACCTGTTATACCACCAGAATTAAGACCTTTAGTGCCTTTAGATGGAGGTCGTTTTGCAACTTCAGATTTAAATGATTTATACCGTCGTGTTATTATCCGTAACAACCGTCTTAAAAGATTAGTTGAGATAAAAGCACCAGAAGTTATTTTACGTAATGAAAAACGTATGTTACAAGAATCAGTTGATTCATTATTTGATAACACACGTAAATCATCTGCAGTAAAAACAGATTCTAACAGACCATTAAAATCGTTATCAGATTCACTTAAAGGTAAGCAAGGACGTTTCCGTCAAAACTTACTTGGTAAGCGTGTGGATTATTCAGCACGTTCTGTAATTGTTGTTGGACCAGAATTGAGATTATTCGAATGTGGTTTGCCAAAAGATATGGCCGCTGAACTTTACAAGCCTTTTGTAATTAGAAAACTAATTGAAAGAGGAATTGTAAAAACTGTAAAATCTGCGAAGAAAATTATAGATAGAAAAGAACCTGTAGTTTGGGATATCTTAGAGAATGTTTTAAAAGGACATCCAGTGCTTTTAAACCGTGCTCCTACATTACACAGACTTGGTATACAGGCTTTTCAACCAAAACTTATTGAAGGTAAAGCAATTCAGTTACACCCATTAGTGTGTACTGCATTTAATGCCGATTTTGATGGTGACCAGATGGCTGTGCATTTACCATTAGGACCAGAAGCTATTTTGGAATGTCAACTTTTATTATTGGCATCACATAATATATTAAACCCAGCAAATGGTTCGCCAGTTACAGTACCTTCTCAGGATATGGTACTTGGTCTATATTATATGACCAAATTACGTGTGTCTGATGAAAATTATAAGGTAAAAGGTGAAGGCTTAACATTCTATTCTCCAGAAGAAGTAAATATCGCTTACAACGAGAAGAAAGTTGACTTAAACGCAGGAATTAAAGTAAGAACTTTTGACTTTAATGAAGAAGGCGAGTTAACAAAACAAATTATTGAAACAACTGTTGGCCGTGTACTTTTCAACGAAAAAGTACCAGCAGCAGCAGGTTATATAAATGAAGTTTTAACTAAAAAATCATTAAGAGAAATTATTCATGGTATTCTTAAAAAGACAAGTGTACCTGAAACTGCAGATTTCTTAGATGAGATTAAAACTCAAGGTTATAAGTTTGCATTCCAAGGTGGATTATCATTTAGTTTAGGTGATATTATTATTCCAGCTGAGAAGCAAGGAATGATTGACGCTGCTAACAAGCAGGTTGATGGTATTATGGGTAACTATAATATGGGACTTATTACTAACAACGAACGTTATAATCAGGTTATTGATATCTGGACGTCTACAAATGCTGAATTGACAGAGTTGTCAATGAAACGTATTAGAGAAGATCAGCAAGGATTTAACTCGGTGTTTATGATGCTTGATTCTGGTGCAAGGGGTTCTAAAGAACAAATTCGTCAGTTAACAGGTATGCGTGGATTAATGGCTAAGCCTAAAAAATCTACAGCAGCAGGTGGAGAAATTATTGAAAATCCTATTCTTTCTAACTTTAAGGAAGGTCTTTCTATTTTAGAATACTTTATCTCTACTCACGGTGCACGTAAAGGTCTTGCGGATACGGCTCTTAAAACTGCCGATGCAGGTTACTTAACACGTCGTTTAGTAGATGTTTCTCAAGATGTCATTGTATACGAAGAAGATTGTGGTACATTAAGAGGTATCGAAGTTTCTGCACTTAAGAAGAACGAAGAAATCGTTGAAAACTTAGAGGCTAGAATCGTTGGTAGAACATCACTTAATGATGTATATAACCCATTAACTGAAGAGTTATTAGTTGAAGCAGGTGGTCATATTAATGACGCTATAGCTAAGAAAATTGGAGCATCTCCAATAGATGCTATAGAAGTGCGTTCTGCATTAACTTGTGAAGCTAAGAAAGGTATTTGTGTTAAATGTTACGGACGTAACCTTGCTACTGGTAAAATGGTACAACGAGGTGAAGCTGTTGGTGTTGTCGCTGCTCAATCTATTGGTGAACCAGGTACACAGTTAACATTACGTACATTCCACGTAGGTGGTATTGCAGGTAACATTTCTGAAGAGAATAAATTAACTGTTAAGTTTGATGGTGTTGCTGAGATTGAAGATTTAAAAACTGTTAAATCAAAAGATAAGGAAGGTAAAGAGGTAGATGTTGTGATCTCTAGAACTTCAGAATTGAAATTAGTAGATTCTAAAACAGGAATTATTCTTAGTACAAATAATATTCCTTACGGTTCATTCATCTATGTAAATAGTGGAAGTAAACTTAAGAAAGGTGATGTAATTTGTGAATGGGATCCATATAACGGTGTAATTATTTCAGAATTTGCTGGTAAAGTGAAGTATGAAAACATCGAACAAGGGGTTACATATCAAGTTGAAATTGATGAACAAACTGGTTTCCAAGAGAAAGTTATTTCAGAATCTAGAAACAAGAAGTTGATTCCAACATTATTGATTGAAGATTCTAAAGGAGAAACTATTCGTTCTTACAACTTACCAGTTGGCGCTCACATTATGATTGATGATGGTGAAAAGATTGATATTGGTAAGATTTTAGTTAAGATACCTCGTAAATCGTCTAAAGCTGGTGATATTACAGGTGGTCTTCCTCGTGTAACAGAATTGTTTGAAGCACGTAACCCTTCTAATCCTGCTGTAGTAAGTGCGATTGATGGTGTTGTTTCATTCGGTAAAATTAAACGTGGTAACCGTGAAATTATAATCGAGTCTAAATTAGGTGAGGTTAAGAAATACTTAGTGAAATTATCGAGTCAAATTCTTGTACAAGAAAATGATTATGTAAAAGCTGGTATGCCTTTATCTGATGGTTCAATTACACCAAACGATATTCTTAACATTAAAGGCCCTTCTGCGGTTCAACAATATTTAGTAAATGAAGTACAAGAAGTATATCGTTTACAAGGTGTGAAAATTAATGATAAGCACTTCGAAGTTGTTGTAAGACAAATGATGCGTAAAGTTAGAATTATTGATTCTGGTGATACGATTTTCTTAGAAAACCAATTAGTTCATAAATCAGATTTCATTGAAGAAAACGATAAGATTTTCGGAATGAAAGTGATTGAGGATGCTGGCGATTCAGAGAATTTAAAATCAGGTCAAATTGTAACTGTTAGAGATTTAAGAGATGAAAACTCTAGCTTACGTAGAGAAGATAAGAATCTTGTAACTGCAAGAGATGCTAGTCCAGCGACTGCAACTCCAATATTACAAGGTATTACTAGAGCTTCATTACAAACTAAATCGTTTATTTCTGCGGCATCGTTCCAGGAAACTACAAAAGTTCTTAACGAAGCAGCTGTAAATGGTAAAGTGGATTCACTAGAAGGACTTAAAGAAAATGTAATTGTTGGACATAGAATTCCAGCAGGTACAGGTGTTAGAGAATACGAAAACATCATTGTAGGTTCTAGAGAAGAGTTTAATGAAATGATGAAAGCTAAAGAAGAAATGAATTTTAACTAATTCTCTAGTTTTTTTCAAAATAATAAATGAATTAAAAGCCTTCTTGTATTTTTACATGAAGGCTTTTATATTTTAAATACTAATTAATGAGACTTCCATTTTTTAAGGAAGCATAAATAAATTTGCGATGGCAGACGAAAAAAATAATCCAAATAATAAAAAAGGACAAATTAATATTGAGCTAGATGAGAAAATAGCAGAAGGCATTTATTCTAACTTAGCAATCATTAACCATTCTGTTTCAGAATTTGTAGTCGATTTTGTAAGCATTATGCCAGGTACTCCAAAGAGCAAAGTAAAATCAAGAATTATATTAACTCCACAGCATGCCAAACGTTTATTAAAAGCATTAGGTGAAAATGTAACGCGTTTTGAAAATGCCCATGGAGAAATTAAGGATTACGAGCAACCTCCAATTCCACTAAATTTCGGACCAACCGGACAAGCTTAATAAATACTTATATTTTATAAGTTGTATAAAAACATAAAAAAACCTTTGAATTATACATTCAAAGGTTTTTTGTTATGAAACTAATTCTTAAAGTTTATGCTACTTCCTTTTCATTCAAGTGATATTTTAGAGCACCAGAAGGACATTTTTTAATTTGATTAATAATCACATCAGTTTGTTCTCCTTCTAAATTAATCCAGGGAATCACGGAACTTCTAAATACATTTGATAATTGTTTTGCACAAAACCCTGCATTTGTACAACAGCGAGGTGCATAGGTTACAGTAATCTTATTGTTACTGAAAACGTTTTCGTTATTATCCATAATAAGTAGATTAGTTTGGGGTTAATCTTAATTTATACTATAACTCGTGAAGTAAATCTAATTAATACTCGATAAAAAAGCAAAAAACTTCGACAAAGTGCATTGTATTTTAACATTTATGACTAAATATACGACAAGTTTTATTCAAATTCCGATGTCATATGGAACGTAATACTGGGGTATTTTTGCTGTGTCATTTGTAAAGAAAACATAGAGTCGGCTAAAAACACCAATTGATTTTGTTTATCTCTAGCTAAGAAACGTTGCTTTACACGTAAGAATTCTTTATACTCATCACTCTTTTTATCTTTGGCCTCTACCCAACACGCTTTATGTACATTTAAGTTCTCATAGGTACATTTTGCGCCATACTCATGCTCTAACCTATACTGAATAACTTCATATTGTAAAGCACCAACAGTACCAATCACTTTTCGTCCATTTAAATCTAATGTAAATAATTGCGCGACTCCTTCGTCCATCAACTGATCGATACCTTTATAAAGCTGTTTTGCTTTCATCGGATCGGCATTATTGATGTATCTAAAATGTTCTGGTGAGAAGCTTGGTACACCTTTATAGTTTAATGTTTCACCTTCAGTTAAGGTATCTCCAATTTTAAAACTTCCCGTATCCTGCAATCCAACAATATCTCCTGGGTATGAAATGTCTACAATCTCTTTCTTTTCAGCAAAAAAGGCATTTGGACTAGAAAATTTCATGCTTTTATTATGCCTTACATGAAGATATGGTGTATTTCGTTTAAATTCTCCTGAAACAATTTTTATAAATGCTAATCTATTTCTGTGATTAGGATCCATATTCGCATGTATTTTAAACACGAAACCGGTAAATTTATCTTCTTCAGGTTTTACTAAACGTTCTTCACTATGCTTTGGTCTAGGTTTTGGTGCAATATCTACAAAACAATCTAATAATTCTCTTACTCCAAAATTGTTTAATGCTGAACCAAAAAATACAGGCTGTTGCTCACCATTTAAATAGTCTTCTTTGTTAAAATTTGGATAGATACCTTCTACTAATTCAATTTCTTCTCGCAATGTATTTGCGGCTTTTTCACCAACCAATTTATCTAATTCTGGTGATGCTAAATCTGAAATTTCAATGGTCTCTTCAATATCTTTTCGATTATCTCCAGAAAATAAATTGATATTTTTTTCCCAAATGTTGTAAATCCCTTTAAAGTCGTAACCCATTCCTATTGGAAAACTTAAAGGCACAACTTTTAAACCTAGTTTTTGTTCAATTTCATCTAACAGATCAAAAGCATCTTTACCTTCTCTATCCATTTTATTAATAAAAACAATCATAGGAATGTTTCGCATTCTACAAACTTCAACTAATTTTTCGGTTTGCTCCTCAACACCTTTTGCAACATCAATGACTACAATAACACTATCTACAGCTGTTAGTGTTCTAAATGTGTCTTCTGCAAAATCCTTGTGACCTGGTGTATCAAGAATGTTAATTTTAATACCATTGTATTCAAAAGCTAAAACAGAAGTCGCTACAGAAATTCCACGCTGACGCTCAATTTCCATAAAATCACTCGTTGCACCTTTCTTTATTTTATTGCTTTTTACAGCGCCAGCTTCTTGTATGGCTCCACCAAAAAGTAGTAGTTTTTCCGTTAATGTGGTTTTACCAGCATCTGGATGCGAAATGATTCCGAATGTGCGTCGTCTGTTTATTTCTTTTATAAAACTCATAGTAAATTTAAAATGATTGCGAAGATACTATTATTAAAGATAATTAAAATAGAAGATCGGACAGGTTTTATAGAACGTTTAAATTTTTGTAATTAATTTTTGACTTTTAACTCATCTACACCATGATTTATTTAGCTTAGAATTTATTTTATTTATAGTCTAAAAAAGATCATACGAGTTATACTATTATTCATTTTGTATTACTTTATATCTAGCGAACATGATCTAATGAATGTAAAATCATTTATAAAGTATTTGTGTTAATGGTTAATTTACGCTCATTAGTTTTTATGAAAACATTAATGTATTTTAAAGTTTTACTTGGTATTTTTACGGCATGATAGAAGAGCAAGTCATCTTAGTAGATGAAAATGATAATAAAATTGGTTTAATGCCAAAAATGGAAGCGCATGAAAAGGCACTTTTACATCGTGCGTTTTCCGTATTTATATTTAATAATAAAAATGAATTGATGCTTCAGCAGCGTGCGATGCATAAATATCATACACCTGGTTTGTGGACCAATACATGTTGCAGTCATCAGCGTGATGGTGAAAGTAATTTAGAAGCAGGAAAGCGACGCTTACAAGAAGAAATGGGTTTTGTTACAGACTTAGAAGAGAAGACTTCATTTATTTATAAAGCACCTTTTGATAATGGATTAACCGAGCATGAATACGATCATGTAATGGTTGGATATTATAATGATAATCCAAATATTAATCCTGATGAAGTGGCCAGCTGGAAATGGATGTCCCTTGAGGCTGTAAAAACAGATATAGCTCAAAACCCACAATTTTACACCGCTTGGTTCAAAATTATTTTTGAAAAATTTTACGAATTCATAAATGTTAATAAACAATAATGAAGGTTACAGTACACAGAAAAGCACATTTTAATGCAGCTCATAGGCTTTATAGAAAGGATTGGACTTTTGAGAAGAATGAAGTCGTATTTGGTTTGTGTAATAATCCTAATTTTCATGGTCATAATTATGAATTAATAGCTAGTGTAACAGGCGATATTGATCCTGAAACTGGATATGTTATTGACATTAAAACATTGAAAGATATTATTAAATCAGAAGTTGAAGATGCCTTTGATCATAAGAATTTAAATGTTGAAGTACCAGAATTTAAAGATCTAAACCCAACAGCCGAGAATATTGCAGTGGTCATCTACAATAAAATTAAACCTAAACTCAACCCTAAATTTCAACTCGAAATTACCCTCTACGAAACACCTCGTAACTTTGTGACGTATTCGGGAAATTAATATAAAAACATGCTATATCCGCTAAAATTTCAACCCATTCTAAAAGATAAAATTTGGGGAGGAGAAAAGTTAAATCAACATTTTAATAAGAATTCTAATTCTAAAAATTTAGGAGAAAGCTGGGAGATAAGTACCGTTCCTAATGATATATCTGTTGTTTCAAATGGAGAATTAAAAGGACAATCACTTCAAGATTTAGTAAATAATTATAAATCTGACTTTTTAGGTCAAAAAAATTGGGGTCGGTTTGGTAACGAGTTTCCATTACTTATAAAATTTATTGATGCTAAAGAAGATTTAAGTATTCAGTTACATCCAAATGATGAATTGGCAAAAAAACGACACAATTCATTTGGAAAAACTGAAATGTGGTATGTAATGCAAGCTGATAAGGATGCTAATCTTATTGTAGGTTTCAAAGGTCTGATTGATAAAGCAACTTATTTAGAACATTTAGAACATAATACACTTACTGAAATCTTAAATTTTGACACAGTAAAAGAGGGGGATACTTATTTTATAGAAGCAGGAAGAGTTCATGCCATTGGAGCAGGTGTTTTATTAGCAGAAATTCAACAAACTAGTGATGTTACATATCGTGTATACGATTGGGATCGTGTTGATGATGAAGGTAATGGGCGTGAATTACATAACGATATAGCCATTGATGCTTTTGATTTCGATATGGAGAATGATTTTCGAATCGATTATCAAAAACAAAAGAATGTGTCTAATGATATCGTAAGTTGTCCTTTCTTTACGACAAATTTTATAGAATTAACGTCTGAGCTAGATATCAAAAACACACATGATTCATTTTTAATATACATGTGTGTAGATGGAGATGTTGAAGTTTCTACAAATATTTTAACCGAACGAATTTCAAAAGGAGAAACCATATTAATTCCTGCTGGTATTAAAAATTTTCAATTAAAATCCAAATATGGAAAACTTCTAGAAGTGTACGTTTAAAACTTCAGATAATAATTAACAATGAGAATCAAATAACTAAAAGGATTTAGTATTTTTGCGGTTATTATAAAAAATAATTATCATGTCAAATAAAAGAGATTTAAAAAAAGATATCAATTACGTTTTAGGAGATATTATTGAAGCAGTATACGTTTGGGAATTAGCTAATTCTGAAAAACCAACAAAAGAAAGTGAAGCGGTTATCGATGAAGCTATTGTAACGTTTGATGAGTTAATTGCTAGAGTAAACGATAGAAGTGCAGAAAATAAGAAAGCTCATTTTAAAGCTATTAATGCTGACCTTGAAGCAAAAGGAAGAGCGCTTATCGAAAAAATCAATAAATTAAAGTAAATTGATTTGCAAATTTAAAAATCTAGTTTAAATTTGCGCTCGCTTACCGAATATAAGGTAAGCATTTTTTTGCCGATGTAGCTCAGCTGGCTAGAGCAGCTGATTTGTAATCAGCAGGTCGTGGGTTCGAGTCCCTCCATCGGCTCTTAAAAAGTAAAAATCCAATCATGTTTATGATTGGATTTTTTATTTTCAAAGTTATTCAAACGTAGTAAAACTTAGTATGAATAAGGAATACTTGTTAGAATTGTACTATTCAGCAGAATTTCTAATTGCTATAGTTTCACCTAATTTTTTACCGTAAAGCGAATTTTTAACTTTCGGACTTAGATTATTATAAATAGAATCGATGTAAACCGGATTAGCATTTCGTGCTTCATATAAGGCTAAATAAGGTGCAATCTCACTGTCGTTATTATTTATAGCATATTGAATTGTATATGCGTATTTACGCTTTATAATGTTATCAGCTACTTTATTCAGAGAGTCTAAGGTAATACTATCATTTTTATTTTGAGCCATAAAACTAGCTTCTATAATATCTAAATTTCTATCGTTATATCTAGACATCACTTCTAAGTATTCCTCTAAAAGAGATTGTTGTTTTGACCCTTTTATTTCATAATCATAATTAAAGCTCTTCAACGTAGTCGTTATTTCGGTAACTCCTTTATCAGCAAAAAATGGGATATAATTTTCTTCACCATCATTTTTAAACAATTTTAAGTAGAGTAGAATAGGCTCTTCTAAGTTAGTGTGCAGTGTAAATTCTGATTCACCTGTTATAGACATAGAATCTAAATCTACAATACTAGAATCTCCATCTTTCTGAAGATAAACAACTCCCTTTTTTAGCCCTTTAATACTTCCTTTTAATGTAAAGTTGGCATCCTTGTCTTTACTGCAAGAAACAACCAATGCTACTAAAATTATGAGACTTAATACTTTGTTTAATTTTATCATGTTTTGCTAAATAATTAGGTGCGCAAATATCTTATAATTGTTTTAATATTACTAGCCTGCAGCAGCTATTTTCATAAGTTCTGCGCAAAGAATTGCACCATAGGTTCCAACAACATAACCAAATACAGCCAGCAAAGCACCAACAGTAGCTAAGGAAGGGTGGAATGCAGCTGCAACAACGGGAGCAGATGCTGCTCCGCCAACATTAGCTTGACTTCCTACAGCCAAAAAGAAGAATGGTGCTTTTATTAGTTTGGCAACTAAAATTAATAACAATGCATGTATTGTCATCCAAACTAAGCCAATCAATATTAATCCTGGATTTTCAAATATTTTTCCTAAATCCATTTTCATACCTATTGTAGCTACAAGAATATAAATAAATACACTACCTATTTTGCTAGCACCTGCACCTTCATAATTTTTTGCCTTTGTAAATGATAATAGAACACCAATTAATGTCGCAATAGAAATAAGCCAAAAGAAACCACTGCCAAAAGATGATAATGCACTTTTTGGATTACTTACTGCTTCAAAATTGTCTTTTAAATATACAGATATATTATCTGCGCCTAAATGTGCAACGGCAACAGCCCCAAATGCAAAAGCTAGAATTACAATTATATCGGTTAAGGATGGGTTTCTGGTTATTTTATCACTAAAGGCCTGTACTTTATTTTGAAGTTCATCAATTGCTGTATTGTCTGCTTTAAACCATTTGTCTATCTTTTTACGTTTACCAATGCCTAGTAAAATTATCGCCATCCAAATATTAGCAACTACAATATCTACTAAAACCATTCCTCCATAAAGTTCTTGATTAAATTCGTAAATCTCTAGCATAGCTGCTTGGTTTGCACCTCCGCCAATCCAACTACCCGCTAAGGTTGCTAAACCTCTCCAAGTGGCATCAAAACCAGCTCCTCCAACAGTTTCAGGAGAAAATGATGAGATTAATAAAATAGCAATAGGACCACCTATCACAATTCCTATTGTTCCTGTAAAGAACATTACCAACGCTTTCCAACCTAAATTAAAAATAGCTTTTAAGTCTATACTTAATGTAAGCAGGACCAATGAAGCTGGTAATAAGTAACGACTTGCAATAAAGTAACTTTCTGAAATTTCATCAGAAATTAATCCAAAAGAATTAAATATAGCTGGGATTAAATAGCACATTAGTAATCCTGGTATAATGCGATAAAACTTATACCAAAATCCAGTTTTCTTGGATTCAGTATAAAACACTAAGCCTAAAGCCATCATTAACAAGCCAAATACAATAGCGTCGTTTTTGAATAGAACCCATTGATTAGCAGTTGCCTTTTCAACGTTTTGCTTTTTTAAGAGTTGTACATCATCCTCTAAAAAAAAATCTGAAGATATTAGATTAAAAAGTTCTTTGTCTTTAAAACGAACGTCAGTATTCATTTTTACATCGAATAATGACGCTTTTTTTTCAAAACTAATTTCTGAATCGCTTTGATATTCAATGCTATGAATATTGTTGTTTTCTGAATAATTGAAAGTTCCTCTTGCTATTTTTTTATTCGGTATAAATTGGACAACTTGTGCTAAATCGTCAGTGATACTGAATTGAATTTTAAAAGTAGTAAAGCTAATAGAATCAATTTTTACAGGAATTATAAATTCTTCAGAATGACTTGAATTTGGTTTTTCAAATGTTAGTGTTTGAGAAAAAGTAAAATTGATGCATAATAAGAAAAGTAGTAGGAATGATTTTTTAAATAATGATTTCATGTGCTAGCTTTATTTAATCGCAAAATACAAAATTTTAAAACTAAAAAAGTGACCGTTTCCGATCACTTTTGTTCTGTTGAATTATCTTTTTGTTTGGGTTGTCTATTATGTTCTTTTAGATATTGCATTAGCATCCATTCTATTTGACCGTTAGTACTACGAAATTCGTCCGAAGCCCATTTTTCAACGGCTTTCAGCATATCTTCATTCATTCGTAGTGCAAAGGCTTTCTTTTTAGACATTATAGTTTTATTAATTTAATTTCTGTTTATAAGTCGCTATTACGCTTTTTGCTTCGTCTTGTTTCTGTGTACCTATAAGTAGCTTTTTTCCGTTTTTCAAAATTAATTGAATTCCAATATCTCCAGAAACGTTTATGGCTTTACCTTTAGATTTATTCCAAAGTATACCGCCTTTTAGTCCCCAACCTCCATATTCACCTATGGGATCATACGTTCTTACATAAGCCTTATCGATTTCAACCCATTTGATGATTTTAAAGTTCCAATGAAAAGGGAAAAATTTATAATGAATTCCTTTTTCGTCTATTCGCGTAGTTAGTTTAAAGAAAAAGATTAATCCTGTAACTATAATTACGACAAGTATTAATCCGGTTAATTCTAAATCAGAAGATTTAGAAGGATCATCTAAGTACTCCTTTACATAAATTGATATAGGAACTATTGCACTTACTATTAAAAGAATAATAAGCCACACTTGATTAAAACGTTGTTCTTCTTTAAAAATTCTCATTATCTATTTTTATCACGTTGAAAAACTACTGAAGACCAATTGACTCCAATATCCTTAACGACCCAACCTTCACGAGCATGTTGATTAAGAAGGTCTTCAAAATTTTGAATCCGGTTTCTAAAGCCTAGTTTGGGTGTCACTACTTTATATTCTTTCATAATGTGTCATTTTTACGGTCTGCCTTAAAAATCACGAAGGCAAATATAATACCTATTAGTGTTCCGATAATTGAGCCAAATATTAAACCCGTTGCAATACTGTCTGTTATGGCACCAATTGTAGTGCCTATACTACTTCCAATAGCTGATCCTATACCGATACTAGAAATTTGTTTTTGATTCATTTTAATGATTTAAAGTTCCTGTGTTTAATACTGGTGATGCATCCTTGTCACCACAAAGCACAACCATAAGATTACTTACCATTGCTGCCTTACGCTCTTCATCTAAATCTACAACATTTTTTTTACTGAGTTGTTCTATAGCCATTTCGACCATGCTCACAGCTCCTTCCACAATTTTATGTCGTGCAGCGACAATAGCTGTTGCTTGCTGACGCTTTAGCATAGCATTCGCAATTTCTTGCGCATAGGCTAAGTAACCAATACGTGCTTCTAAAACTTCGATGCCAGCAATGGATAAACGCTCGTCTATTTCTTTTTCTAAGGCATTGCTCACTTCATTAACACTAGAGCGTAAAGTAATATCTTCGTCAACACCTTCATCTGCAAAATTATCATAAGGATACATACTTGCTAATTTACGAACCGCGGCATCGGTTTGTACGCGCACAAAATTTTCATAATTATCCACATCAAAAGCGGCTTTATAAGTGTTATGAACACGCCAAACTAATATGGTGCTGATCATTATTGGGTTTCCTAATTTATCATTCACTTTTAAACGTTCGCTATCAAAATTACTCGCTCTAAGTGAAATTTTCTTTTTAGTATAAAACGGGTTTACCCAATAGAAACCATTCTTTTTTACGGTACCAACGTATTTTCCAAATAAAAGTAAAACTCTAGAACCATTGGGTTGTACCATTAAAAAACCGAAGGCCAACACTAGTGCTAAAATAACGCCAAACACGGGCCATCCTGTTTGTGTTATTGGAAATAAAGCAATACTTCCGAAGAAGAGTAATAAAAATAAAAAGAGCATTAAGTAGCCGTTAGCAGGGACGATGATTTTTTCTTCTTTCATGAGTTTAGGATTTAGTTGGTTAATCATTTGTTTAATCAATATGATATTAAAATGATATCATAAAGATATACTTTAATTTATAAGTATGCAACTATTTTATTTTGTTACAGTATTTAAAAAAGAAATAAAAAATAAAGTTTGGCACAAGGTTTGCATACTATTAATTGTAATGATTACTACAGCTGTTATCAATGGATAACGGAACTACAAAGTAGTAACATTACGTTGGTTGGTTAGTTAGAAAAAGCATCTCGTGGTTGGGATGCTTTTCATTTTAGGTTGGTTAAGTTAAAAAAGCATCTCATTCCTGATAGTTATCAGTAGAGATGCTTTTTGTTTTATGTGGATAGAATGAATAGGTTACTATTTCATAAATGTTACCATACCAGTTATCAGTTGTGGAGAGATGGCTCGAAACGATTCGTTATATGATTTTGAATTTTCTAAGTCACCGCCTTCAATTTCAAAGAGTACGTGATTCATGTTTTCTATTAGTAATATTTCTGCTTGGTCGTTGGCCTTTTTTAGAACTTCGGCTTCTTCAACTGAGACTTGAAGATCTTTAGTGCCATTAATGATAAGGACTGGCATTTTTAATTCTTTAATAATTTCAGAAGGGTCGTAAGACATCCAATTTATCATAAAAGGTTGTAAGTCTAAATTAAATATAGAGGCTAAAGCAATAGGGAAATCCGTTGTTGTTTTACCTTCCTTTAAACTACTGATAACACGTTTGGTATCGTCATCAAACATGGGTGCCGTCTTAGCTACTTGTTCTATAATAACATCTCCTATGTTATTGCCAGCTCCTGCTAGGGAAATAAAGCCGTCAGCCTTATCTTTTGCAGATAGCATACCAACTAAGCTACCTTGACTATGGCCAATAATATAAATCTTATTATAGGTATCTTTTTCTATAAAGTAATTTAAAACTGCTGAAGCATCGGTCACAAAATCATCAAACATCATGTTTTTATCCACATTATTTTCACGAATCTGTTTTACGATTCGCTTATCGTATCTAAATGTTGCAATACCATTTTTAGTAAGACCTTCTGCTAATTTTTTTAAGGAATTGTTTTTGAGGAAATTTTGGTTACCGTTTCTATTCGTAGGACCAGAACCTGCAATTATAATAGCTAAATTAGGTTTGTCAGTAGCTTCTGGAGCAAGCAATGTTCCATCAATCCATTTTGTAATGGTTAACTCTTCTTCCGTGTATGTTTTATCTTGACTAAAACCCAATACACTCATTAAACATAGGACGAGAATTAAATACTGTTTCATTTTTTTAACTTTTTATAAAGCATAAAGTTAATCCATATTGGACTGAATTCTATATTTGTTTCAAATTTTTAACCAACTATTGACTTTATTTATGAAAATTCATCTAGAATCGATTGTGTATTTCATCGGTGAAATACATAATTTCATCGTAAAATGTTAAAGTTACATGTATTTCATCGATTAAATGTGTTTTTAAGCGTTGTAATTCAAAATGAATTATATATTTGACTCGTACTAAAATTTAGTTTTTAGTTCAATGGATTAATTAATTAATATTTGCCTTATGTTGAGTTGGCTTAGAGACCCTAAATCTACCAGCATAAAACAGCAAATAAAACGAAAACCGAGATTGAGGGATCTCGGTTTTTTGTTTTTTATGACTTCAACTAAAATTTATCCTGAGCGTAGTCTAATAGCTCAGTTTCCAATCTTCAATTTTAGTTTATTATAAATTCAATGGAATGTTGTTTCACTAAAAGAAGTGCATACTCTATTTTTTTATTAATTTAGTATTTCGATATGAATTACAAAATACTACAATATATAGGGGGTTTAATCCTTTTAACTTTCGGGTTTCAGCAAAAGCAAACGTTGCCTGATGGTTTTGTTTATGCAAAATCTATAATTCCAGATTTGGATGTGGAACTTCGCTATTATTCTCAAAACAATTTTGTTGGAGATACCATTGATGGTTATAAAGCAAATCGCTTAATCTTAACCAAAGGCACAGTTGAAAAATTAAAACTAGTACAAGATGAGTTACAACAGCAAAACCTCTGTCTTAAAGTATACGATGGCTATAGACCACAACGAGCTGTGAATCATTTTATGGTTTGGGCTCGGGAGTTGAATGATACAATTAATAAATCATTGTTTTATCCAGAAGTTAAAAAGAGAAGCTTGTTTAAAGCGGGTTATATTGCAACGCGTTCTGGGCATAGTAGAGGAAGTACAATAGATTTAACCATCACAAATGGCGAAACGGGTGAGCCTTTAGATATGGGAAGTCCGTACGATTTTTTTGGTGAAGCTTCTTGGATCGCATATGAAAACTTAACCGATGAGCAAAAGAAAAATCGTCAGTTATTACAAACGGTTATGTTGAAACATAATTTTAGAAACTACTCAAAAGAATGGTGGCATTTTACCTTGCGATGGGAGCCTTTTCCTAAGACTTATTTTGATTTTGAGGTAGAATAAATTAAGTCCGCTTTAAATATATTAATCCAATTATAGGACCTAATGCTAACACTACAAAAGCATAGGGTGCAAAAGCGATATCTGTTATTAAGTAATTCAATAATTGAATGCTAATAATTGTTAGGCTAAATCCAATACAATTTACAATAGTTAAAGCCGTTCCAATGGACTGTACTTCGCAATTTTGAGCAACCATGGTTGAGAATAAAGGGGAATCTGCAATAACTACCATTCCCCAAATTATTAGACACAGAATAAAAATCGGAGTAGAATCAGTCATAAAAAATAGAGGAGACAACAAACAACACAACCCGGAAATTGTTAAGGACCAAACAGCGGTTTTTTTAACGCCAAATTTATTAGCTATAAAACCTCCTAAAATGCATGATAAAGTACCCGAAGCTATAATGATGAAAGAAAATAGAGGTATGTTTAACGTGATATTGTGAAGTTTTTGATGCATCATTAATAAGATAGGCACAAAGGTCCAAAAGGCGTAAAGCTCCCACATATGTCCAAAATAACCAAATGCTGCAGATCTAAAACTGGAGTTTTTAAAAACTTTTAGAATTTTAGACATATCAAATTTAGCAGCACGCTTTTGATATGGTCCATTAGGAACTAGTATTACAATTAAAAAGCCGCCTATTAATGCTAATGCTGAAGTTGCCCATATGACAGATTCCCATTTAAGATTGAATTCAAAAGACTGAATAAGATACGGAAAAGCTGTACCTAAAACTAAAGCTGCAATTAAGAAACTAAGTGATTTTCCTAATCCTTTTTCAAAATAATCTGCTGCAATTTTCATGCCTACAGGATATATACCTGCTAAACTAAAACCAGTTAGAAACCTGAAAACTAATAAAGTGAAAATAGTATTACTAGAGTATAGAATACTAAGATTAAATATGGAGCCTAAAACAGCACAGATAAAAAATACACGAGAAGGCGAAAACCGGTCACTCAGGGTAAAAACAGCAAAAATAAAAGTACCAATAATAAATCCGAATTGTACAGAGGAACTTATGTAGCCTAATGATTCCGGATTGAGACTATAAAAAGAAATTAAGTCATCAATAATAGAGTTTCCTGCAAACCACAACGACGTACAACAGAATTGAGAAAAGATAATTATGGGTAGCACCCATTTTGAAGTAGAAGTTTTAATTTTCAAAAGTGACTTAGTTTAGATAGATCCAAGCCCAATACATCAATCCAAACTGAAGTGGTAATCGTAATATCAAAATCCATTTTGGAATTCCGGCAGATGCTTTTTTACCAGAAAGCATATAAAAATGCACTAAAAGAAATACGGCTAACATAGCAATAATACCATAAATAGAAATTGCTTTTAATACCGGAATACATAACCCAATTCCTAATACGATTTCTGCAACTCCACTTAAATAAACCGTTACTTTATGATTAGGAATATATTTAGGCATAATGCGCATGTACATTTTGGGCTTTATAAAATGCATGAGGCCCGCAAATATGTACATGCTAGCCATGATATAAAGTCCAATGGGCTCAATCATCTTTATACGTCTTAAAAGTCAATCCAATACCGTAATTGAACAGGTTTTTGTCTAATAAACTTGATTTAAATTGATTGCCTTTGTCAAATTTTAACCAATTATTGCCGTTAATAAAGACACGTTTTATAAAGGTGTTTTTTGCTTCCATTTGATCTGTAAAAGGCAATAAAGGTCTAAAGTTGGTTGGTATTTTTACAATCTCTCCTTGTCTAGATTTTATTTCTTTATATTTTTTATTTGGTAATAATTTCCCGTCATCATCAGTGTAACCTAATACTTGAAGAGATACAAAAAAACCATTTTCAGGAATAAAGAGATTATAATCTTCAACATTGAGAGTATACACATCTCCATCTTTTTCAGTGGCTCTAAATACAGTCGTTTCGTAAGTTAAAACCTTACCTGGTTTCCCGTTATCATTTTCATAGAATTTGACTTTAAATAAGGTGGAGAACTTTTTTTTATCACTGTTAGAGCGGTTTCTTTTATTCCAATCTCTTGACTCTAAAGCTATAGGAAATAGTACTTCCGAAAGTTGTTGGTCTTTAGTCGTGGTTTTAGGAAAATACACAGCAATCTCAGATTCTATAGTCGGCAGCCAACATTTATAATAGTCATCATCTAAATAGGGTTTTAGTTTTTCCTCTTTAAATTTTCGATCTAATTTATTGGCGATTATAACAGCATCCAATTGATGTGCTTCGGGCTGCATAACTAATTCATTGGGTAAATTATGCGTTGCGATGTTCAAATCTTTAAAACCTAAGGCCGAAATAAATAAGGAGTCGATATCTGGATATAATTTTTTGGTAAACATAAATTGCCCTTCGTCATCTGCAAAAAGACCATTACCATTTCCAAAGGATATAGTAGCATAACTAACAGGATAGGTTGTGATACTATCTTTAATTGTGATTTGGGCAAATGTGATTTGTCCAATAAATAATAGAATAAATAAAATTTTATACATGGTTAAGTTTATAGATTCTAAAGATACATTATTTATACAGTATGCTAATTGGGATAATACCAAAATGGTATAGTAGCCGCCGTTTTTTTAATGGTATCAGATGCTTTCATGCTTTTTCGTTTTACCTGTAAGACATGTTTTCCTTCAGCGAGACCATTTATGCCTATATAAGTTTCAAAGCCTTTTTGTTTTTTTAATGAGGCTCCAAGTATAAAATCAGTTTGATATAATATAGAATCGATTTCAACCGTATAAAGAGAGTTAAATGTTGTTACATAATCTCGTTTTGAAGCTTCACTAACGGCACTAGAATTAATGAAACTCATTTCTGATGTAATTCCTCTAGTATCTTCTTCAGGATTTAATTTGGGGTTAAATAGGTAGATATCATCTTCAATATCTTCATCAAATAGAATGAAGACTTTAATATATGGATCGTTTATAACTTTACTGTTTATAGCAATATTTTGAATAAAGTCTGAATTTTCCGTGAGCATATCCTCATAACTAAAGGTATTAGCGATGTAACTTCCAGAGGGTTCTATAAAATTGAAATAATTAGACTGGTTGTAGTACAATGAGGTAATCCATATCAATATCATGTAGATCGGTACTAAAAAGAAACTCAGACGTTTTCCAAATTTATGGTCGAGAAAATTATAGACTAATGGTCGGTACAAAAAGGATAGTGTAATAAAACTAAAACACCAGTAAATAGGAAAATATACTTTACTTATCCATTTTTTCTTTTTTAAAAAACCGAGAGTTATAAAATCAATAAAGGTTAGTAGCATTCCTGTAATAAGAAAAACCAAAAGAACAATGCCAAAATAGGTCGATATGTCACTAAAGGAATGATCATCGAGAAAAACAGTAGCAACAAAAATAATAGACCCTATCGTTAGCGCAATGGCCAACATATAAAAAATAAGTAAAAATGAAATTGCGAAAATAACACTACAATAATTTTCTAAACGTGCAATATATCTGTCAAACGAGCCTACTTTGTTTTTTAGATACGTATTAAAGCGTTTACTATAATTTAAAGTGTCGTAATCGATATCTCCAGAAATATAGCGTAATCCTAAGGCACCAATCCATAACCCACGTAAAAGAACATGGAACAACAAGTTGAAGATTAATATAGAACAAGCCGAAAGCGCTACAACCAAAACCATTGAGAAAAACGTATTGTTTTCGTTTTGCGTGTGTTGGTATGCAATTTCTAAATTAGGATAAGCGGAGAATAAACCAAAAATGGCAAAACCAGAAATTAGTAATTCTAATTGCCAGCTTTCTTCCTGTAGTTTATTAAGTAATTTTTTAAATGTTGGTTTATTATAATCGTCGCTCATTTTTTTATGATGGATTGAAATTCAAGGTTAAAATTAGGCATATTCAATTAAAATCAATCTTTTTTATTCTATTTTGAAACTCTTACTAAATTCCATCGTTTTTATAATAGAACTCATCTTGATTTTTTGTGTTTAGCCGAAAATGAGAAGAAATTTATTCAGACGAGTCTATTTTTGAAAGTCATAGTATAGCTACGAGTAAAAAAATAGATGAAGAATGTGTGAATTTCAGCCATTTTTCAGGAAATAGAAAAAGTCAATATGAGTTCTTAAAACCGCTAATTAACCCAATGCAAAAATTAGATACTAAACTTATTACACTTTGCAAAAAAGGAAATGAAGTTGCACAAATGCAAGTTTATGATAAGTACAGTCAGGCGATGTATACCATTGCTTGTCGTTATCTCAGCGATGAAGATGCAAAAGATGCGATGCAAGAAGGCTTTTTAAAAGTGTTTAGAAATCTTGAATCGTATAAGCCAGAAGCCACATTTGGTGCTTGGTTAAAACGAATTGTTATCAACCAATGTTTAGATGTTTTAAAGAAGAATAAGTTAGAGTTTGAAGCTATAGAAGTATCAGAGTTGCAAATTATAAACGAAGACGATTGGCAATTTGATACAACAATAACGAAGCAAGAGATTTTATTTGCCGTTGAACAGATTAGTGAAAAGCATAGAATCGTAGTGAAGCTTTATTTGCTAGAAGGCTATGATCACGAAGAGATTTCGGACATTTTAGGAATTCCCATAAAAACATCTCGCACACATTTAAGACGTGGAAAATTAAAATTACAAGAACTTTTAAAACAAAAGTACAATGAAGCAAGATATTAGAAACCTATTTAATGAGGAAGATGATTTAAAAACGCTTCCGGAAAACCATAGAATAGAGTTTAGCGAAAGACTCAAAAAACAATCCCAACCAAAACGAAGTCCTTATGCGTGGTTAAGTGCAGCTGCAATTTTAATTATTGCATTAACGATTGGCTTTAATGTTATGGAAATGGAAGCAAAACCAGAATTAAATCAAGTGTCACCAATTATAGCGCAAGTAGAAGCTGTTGAAGCAGCTTATCTTAAAGATATTGAAACCGAATGGCAGAGTTTTATAGCTATCGCAGATGATGCCGTTTTGGTAGAACGTTTCAGAAAAAAGCTGAAAGACTTAGATTCAGATTACCAAGCTATTTCTCTTCAGTTTAAAGAGGATTCTAATAATATTTTAGTCATTGAAGCCCTTGTTGATAATCTTCAAACACGACTTCAAATTTTAAAAGATATTCAAAAGCACATCAACATATTAAATCAAAAAAACGAACAGAATGAAAGTACGATATAATTTTTTAGCACTGATGCTCATCACATCAGTTATGCTAAATGCGCAACAACATAAGATTCATAGCGAGTCTTTTACAACCGATAAAACCACCACAGCGATCTTTAATCTAGATAATATGACAGTGGCGTTGGAGGAGTCCACAGATGGGAAAGTTTATGTGGATTGTATTATGGAATTTGATGGGTATTCAAAGAAAGAAATTAATACTTTCTTAGATGAAATAAATGTCGAGGTTGGCAAATATGATAATCATATAACACTCACTGCGAGTAGTGAAAATAAAGTTTCAATTGAAACTTATGAATTTAAAACAACAGATGCTATTACTATAAATCAATCGTTTTTTGAGCCTAAAAAAGATACTATTAATCGCAAATCTTTAGATGGATTACGTTTAGAAATAGAACAGGATAATCATAGTATACAAGGTAATTCTTTGAAATATATTAACGATCGTTTTAAAAAAGTCGATAAAAATGGTAAGGTGAGTGATTTTAAAAGAGGAGGTGTAAAAATGATGCGAAGTCGTTTTACGATTAAAATTCCACCCTATTTAAAATTAACGATTAACGCAAAGGAATCAGGATTATACATAAGACATCATCTAAGAAATGAATTGACAGGAACGCTAATTGGTGGCACTATGAAAGCCAAAGAAATCTCAAATCCCTATAATAAGCTTAAAATCGAGAATGCAACATTAGAAGCAATAGCTATTGAAGGTGGTGATTTTGAATTTATTAATGTGAAAAATGGTAAAATAGGAAGTGTACAAAACACTAAAATTACCTCAGAGTTTTCTAAAGTTGAAATTGGAGAAATTCGAAAAAATACAACAATAACAGACTTTAATAGTGAGTACTATTTTTATAATTGGGCTAAAGATTTTAAACGCTTTAATCTGTATTCTGAATATACTAAAATCCATTTTTTCTATCCACAATTAGATTTTAGTTTGAATGTCATAGGTAATAACACAAAAAGTTCTTTAGGTAACAGTGTAGTGATTAATATGCAACCAACAAGTAATGAAGAGAAATATACTATGATGACAACTAATCCAAAAGGGAAAAGTGAGTTTTCAGGAGCTATTTATTTCGATATTGTACATGGGATTATCTATTCCTATGACTTTTTTTTATCATCTGTTCACGAAGGAAAATTTAATAATAAAGAATAAACAAACAATTAATTTATGAAAAGAATTCTAATTATTACTGTCGCGTTAACGTGCTTCAGTGCATCGCTAGCACAACAAAAACAAGCTGATTTTAAAACAGTTTCAGGTTTAAAAATGGAAACTGAATATGCATCAGATATAGAAGAAGTAAGTGATATTCTAAGTTTTGAAGGCATTGATTATATGAGGTTAAAATTTTCTGGAGAGCAACTTAAAGGAAAAAGTTACAGGCTCTCAGTCAAGGAAATTTGGGATGGTAAAATAGTGTCTGACACAGCCGTTATGGACAGTAGAAGTATTGGTGTTAAGCACTTTGAAACTTTAAGTGATACGGTGTTTAAAATGAAAGTTATTTCTAAACATACCGAAGATAATAAATTAAAAATGACATTTAAGTTCCCAAGATTTAGTGTCAATAAAACCTATGAAGCTATTGACTCTGAAAATTATAGTTTAAGAAATCTAGCCGATGAAAGCAATTTAGAAATCAGCTATAACAAGTCATTCTATCTGTTAGCCTATATTTTACCTTACGAAAGAGAAGATGGGTCTTTGTCTTGGTGTGACGTAGGAACCTCAGGAAAGGATATTGAAAACTGGGGTGAGAAATTCGGAATTAAACATTACTTACTTTTCGAAATGAAATTTGAGTAGCCTTATCCAAAAAATACACTATGTAAATATCGACCAGGAGTAAATGTAAACGCGCCAGCAATAATGATTGCACCAAAGTAGAGTAAAATCATTTTTCGTTTATGAGCGTTTACATTGCCTTTTTTAATAGCGATATATGCCGTTGGTACAGTCCAAAATGTTAAAACGCTAAAAAGATGAATCCAGCCAAAATGATTTAAAAAGCGTCCACCAACTGCAGCAGGCATAAATAATGTCACGGTTGCTGTAAACAACATTAAAATCATATAAATTCTACCAAGAAATTTATGAGTTTTAGTTCCTTTTTTTACAATTAAAAGATAAGCACCAATAAATACACAAGGTAAAACTGTGTATAAATGAAGAAACATTAAGGTTTTATATGCCATGCTTTAATAACTGATTAATACCAACGTTTCTTCTTCTTCTTAGAAGCCTCACTTTTACGACCTTTTTTATACTTACTACCTTGTCTTCTGTGCACAATAGGTTCTGCTTTTGGATCCAAAGGATAAGGATGTTCCGTTTCTACCGGAATCTGAACATTGATAGCTTGTTGTATCTTTTTTACATAATTTTTCTCATCAGCAGAACACAGCGAATACGAGTTTCCTGTATGACCAGCTCTACCAGTTCTACCAATTCTATGTACATAAGTTTCGGGTATTCCTGGCATATCAAAATTAAGCACGTTATCTAATTCATTAATATCAATACCACGTGCAGCAACATCTGTAGCAATAAGGATTTTAACGTAACCGTTTTTAAATTTGTTTAAAGCAGTTTGTCTTTCACTTTGTGGTTTATCACCGTGAATACTATTTACAGAGAATCCATTTTTTAATAAGGTTTCTTCAAGCTTATCTACACCATTTCTGGTACGTCTAAAAATAAGAACATTACCTTCAATAGTGTTACGCATTAAATGTAAACATAATTCAATTTTATTTTGCTTAGGAACATAATACAATAACTGATTTACATTTTTAGCAACCGATTTTGTTGGAGTCACATCAATACGTTCAGGATCTTTAAGTAGTGTATTGGCTAATTCTTCAATTTTATACGGAATCGTTGCCGAGAACAATAAGGTTTGTTTTTCTTGAGGACAAAGACGTTCTATCTTTTTAACGTCATCAATAAAACCCATGTTTAACATTAAATCGGCTTCATCTAAAACTAAGGTTTCAATAAAATCAAGATTGATATAATCTTGCTTGTGTAAATCGAGTAAACGACCAGGAGTGGCCACTAAAATATCAATCCCTTTTTTTAACGTATCTATTTGAGGTTCTATGGATGCACCACCAAAAACAGTTAAGGTGGTTAAATTTGTATTTTCAGCATAGGTTTTAAAATTCTTTTGAATTTGTAAGGCTAATTCTCGGGTCGGACTAATAATCAACGCTCTAATTTTCTTACCTTTTTTTGGAGCATCTTGCTTATCGTACAATTTCTGTAAAATAGGTAAAGCAAAAGCGGCTGTTTTACCAGTACCAGTTTGTGCGGAGACGATAACATCTTTTCCTTCTAAAACCAACGGAATAGTACGTTGTTGTACCAAAGTAGGTTCAACATAACCTGAAGCATCAACGGCTTTAAGTAAAGGTTTTATTAAGCTTAAGTCTTTAAATGACATATGATTTTGTATTTATTAAGTTTGTCATTCCTGCGAAAGAAGGAATCCACTTTGTTAATCGTAGCTTGTTGATTCCTACCTACGCAGGAATGACAAATAAGGTAACAAAGGTAGAATAATTCTTAATTCAAACTTTGATGTAAATATTTTAAAATTACAAACCACGTCAGTTTGAGTGATTTGCTGCGTATGAGCTAATAGTATCGAGAACCACATCTATTCAATTACTTCTCGATACAATCTACTAAAAAAAAGTGGAATACTCGAAGTGACATTATCTTACTACCAACGTTCAGATATCCAATCCTTTTGTTCTATCTCAGATAAAAATGTCCAAGCAATAAACCGACTGATTTTATGACCTTGTCCCATTTCAATAGTCTTTACAGCAGTGGCATTCACTTTTTCTAAAACTTTATAGGTAGGTTTTAAAGTCGCTTCTTTTGAAATTAAACTCGTGAACCAAAAACATTGTTTTCCAAAATGTTTACTCTCATAAATCATGTCTTTTACAAAACGTGCTTCACCTCCTTTGGTCCATAATTCATTATGTTGTCCGCCAAAATTTAAAAGTGCCTTGTTAGGTCGTTTTCCTTTGAGGTTCCTTTGTTTTTTTAGACTTGCTTTTTGAGCATCTTCAGCAGAAGCATGAAATGGTGGATTACAAATTGTAAAATCTACTTTTTCTTCTGGTTTGAGAATATCATAGAAAAAGTTGTTTGCTTTTTCTTGACGTCTAATTTCTAGAGTAGACCTTAATTTATAATTTTTTTGCTCAATGGCTTTCGCAGATATAATAGCCGCTTCATCAGTATCACTTCCTATAAACGACCAACCATATTCATGCTGACCAATAATTGGATATATACAGTTAGCACCAACACCAAGATCGAAACCTTTAATGTGGTTTCCTTTAGGGATTTTTGTGTTATCTCCCTTTAAAAGGTCTGCAATATTATGAATATAATCTGCGCGACCAGGAATTGGTGGGCATAAATAATGCTCAGGAATATCCCAATACTCTAATCCGTAATGGTGAATTAATAAAGCTTTATTAAGTGCTTTAACGGCTGCAGGATTGAAAAAATCTATAGAATCGTCACCATATTTATTCGGCGCCACATAAGGACGCAATTCTGGCGAGCTTTTTATAAGCGCATCAAAATTATAACGCGAACGATGTTTACTTCTTGGGTGAAGTTCAGATTTTATTTCAGGATGTGATTTTTTCTTTTCCAATACTTAATAATTTATGAAGGCAAAGATAGTGGAAAAGAAATTGGGTTATTGAGACCTTAGCTTAAATAACCCAATTCATTTTGTATAATAATAACGATGAAATTAATCTACTTTTTTGAAACGTAGAATTTCATTACCAGTTTCATTGTAAAAGGATAAGGTTAGTCCTTCTTTTTTATATTTCGAAATACTATTAAATGCTTTATCAAAATGATCTGGAATCAACATATCCACACACATTTTTCGGGTTGAAGCCATCGCGCCAAATTCAATAGCATCAGAAGTGATATTTTTTATTTGTCCGCTATAACTATTGCAACCATTGGTGCCAAATGCACGCATTTCTGTTATGTTGATTTCAAGTGTTGGAATATTGTTATTCGCGATTTCAATAGGGTCTCCACTAATATGTGTTGCCGCCCAAATATCGTGAATCTCTAATTTAGGATCTTGTTTTTTCTCTATCACGTTTACAAGATCGTATTGAATGGAAGCGGCATCAGCAGGCACATTTTCTGAGTTTAATGCGGTCTCAGTTACTTCAATTTTTTGTAAGTAACCAGGTTCAAAAGTAAAACCATTTATAGGTGCATAAAAGTTAGACCAGTCTGCATTGTCGTAATCGTCTGCTTTGGTTACTTGCAAGCATGTTGTTTTTCCTGCGCCAGCATCACAATCTACTTTAGAGCTATTAACCCAATAGGTGGATGTCGTTTTTTTCGTTGAACCACAAGAAGATAAAACTGTAGCTAGTATAATAATTGGAAGGTTTTTTAATAGTTTCATTGTTATGATTTAGTTGTTCAGACTATGAATTTCAAAAGTCTTGCCAAATGGGTTTCATAAAATGTTAAAAAAATATTAGAGTGGGTTTTCACCTGAATTTTCAGCAATAATGAAGAGATAATCACCTAAGTTATTTTCATAAGATTTCATTACATCATTGATTTTTTTGTCATCAATATCGTTTTTCAAAGTTGCTAAGCCAAGTTCTATCTCCTCCATGTTAGTTAAATTACTAAAAGAAGAAATGCCATGTCTTATGCTGTCGTCAAAATATACTTCTGGATTATGTTTACCACAGTACAAAAAATGATCTTCTAAATCGGGTTGAATAGTGTAAGATTTCGTTTTTATAATTTTAAATCCTGAATAACTAATAGCCTTTTCAACGCGCTCCAAAGTTGGCATCTGTGCAATTAAATCTTCCATCATTTTTGGGAAATAATGATTTAACCAGTAGCCTTTCATTTGTTCTGGAGTAGAAGTGAAGATTACAATTTTACCTTGAGGTTTTAAAACATATGCTAATTCCGAAAACGCTTGCATTAGATTAGACCATTGATGAATAGTTAAGGTTGAAAAAACACCATCAACACTATTTTGTGGTAAGTACGTTCTCTCTGCTAAGCCCATTTTCCATGATATATTTCTGTTCTTAGATAGTGCTTGTTTTAGCATCTCAATAGACGGATCCATACCAACACATTGAAATCCTTTGTCGTAAAGTGCATTTGTATAATTGCCCGTTCCGCAACCAATATCTAAATACAGACCTTCTTTTTTAGGATTAAGATGTTTAATGAGTTGTTCGGTTAAATACGGATCTGCTTGAAGGGGTTGGTTATAGTTGATTCCTATTTGGTTGTTTTTTGTTGACATAAATCTATTTTCTCACTCAAAGGTAACAATCAAATCATCCTGTTTTACCATGCTACCTTCAGATAAAGTCACTGATTTTATTTTTCCAGATTTATGTGCGGTAACGGTTGTTTCCATTTTCATGGCTTCAATCACAAATAATGGATCATTTTCTTTAACAGTTGTACCTTTCTTCACTAAAACTTTATAAAGTGAGCCTTGTAATGGTGCGCCTATTTGGTTCGTGTCTTCTTTATCGATTTTTATGTTTTCAACCTTTTTTATATTTAAAGAGGTGTCAAATATTTCAACAAAACGGTTTTCACCATTCACTTTAAAAAACACCGTTCTTACACCAGCATCATTAGGAATACTAACCGATAATAATTTTACAATAATCGTTTTTCCTGGTTCTAAAGTGATGTTCGTTTCCTCTTGAAGCTTCATACCAAAAAAGAAATCTTTTGTTGGGATGAGTGCTATATTTCCATATGTCTTATAATTTTCATGGGCACTTTCAAATACTTTTGGATATAACATATAGGAAAGAAAATCTTCCATTTCAATAGGTCTTGTAAATCCTTGTTGGAATTTCTTTTTAAAAGCAGCAAATTCTTTTGTAAAATCTACAGGTTTTAAATGTGCATTTGGGCGATCGGTATAGGCTTCCTTATTTCGTAGTATAATTTTTTGAAGTTCCTTCGGAAAACCTCCAACAGGTTGTCCTAAATCTCCTTTGAAGAAATTGATTA
Source organism: Winogradskyella helgolandensis (assembly GCF_013404085.1). Lineage (NCBI taxonomy): Bacteria > Pseudomonadati > Bacteroidota > Flavobacteriia > Flavobacteriales > Flavobacteriaceae > Winogradskyella > Winogradskyella helgolandensis. The sequence continues at coordinate 2,109,431 of NZ_JABFHO010000001.1, forward strand.
CGGATTCTGGAAACGAAATACTGTCTCCGCGTTCCATCACATCTTCAGGTGTTAAATTGTTAGTCACCATAAAAATCGCCATATCACCAACGACTTTAGAACTTGGTGTGACTTTGATGAGGTTTCCAAACATCATGTTGACTTTCGCATACATTTTCTTAACGTCATCAAAGCGATCTCCTAATCCTAATGCAATGGCTTGAGGTCGTAAATTTGAATATTGACCGCCAGGAATTTCATGTTGATATACTTCTGCCGTTCCTGCTTTTAATCCCGATTCAAATGGGTAATACATTTCGCGTGTATCTTCCCAATAATTTGAAAATTGATTCAATGTTGTCATATCAAAATCGTGAGCGCGTTCTTGACCTTTCATCATTTCTACAACAGCATTAAAATTAGGTTGTGAAGTGAGACCTGAAAGTCCACCCAATGCCACATCAACTACATCAACTCCGGCTTCAATAGCTTTTAAATAGGTTGCCGTTTGTAAAGATGAGGTATCGTGGGTGTGGAGCTGAATTGGAATATTCACAGTGTCTTTTAATGCACCAACCAATTCCGTGGCAGCATACGGTTTTAGTAAACCTGCCATGTCTTTTATGGCAATCATATGAGCACCAGCATTTTCTAAATCTTTAGCGAGTTGCGTATAATAGTTGAGGTTGTATTTGGTTTGCTTTGGGTCCAAAATATCACCTGTATAACTAATGGCAGCTTGTGCAATGCCTCCTGTTTTATCACGAACATAATTAATACTGGGTTCCATCGCTTTTACCCAATTGAGCGAGTCGAAAATTCTAAAAATATCAACTCCGTTTTCCCAAGATTTTTCAACAAATTTTTCAATTAAATTATCCGGATAAGCTTTATAACCCACAGCATTTGAACCTCGCAGCAACATTTGGAATAAAATGTTAGGCACCGCCTTCCGTAATTCTCGTAACCGTGTCCAAGGACTTTCGTGTAAAAAGCGCATGCAAACATCAAAGGTTGCACCTCCCCAAACTTCCATACTGAAGGTATTAGGATGGTTTTTTGCGAAACTTTCTGCCACTTTAAGCATATCGTAACTTCGCATACGTGTTGCTAAAAGTGATTGATGTGCATCACGCATCGTAGTATCAGTGTAATGTATTTTGTTATCGTCTTTCAACCATTCGCAAAAAGCTTCAGGACCCAGTTCTGTTAATAGATCTTTGGTGCCTTTTGGAAACGCCTCCGAACGATTGTATTTAGGAACTTTAGCCGTTCTGAAAATTTTGGTCTGATCAATATTTTTAACATCAGAATTGCCATTAACAATAACTTCGGCTAAGAAATTGACGGCTTTCGTCGTTCTATCTTGAGGTAATTTTATTTCGAATAAAGCAGGAGTATTCTGAATGAAATTGACAGTAACTTTTCCGTCTTTAAACGTATCATGTTGAATCACATTTTGAAGAAAATGAATGTTGGTTCTAACACCTCTAATTCTAAATTCTTTTAAGGCGCGTGTCATTTTCCGAACAGCTCCATCGAGTGTTCTTCCGTGGGCTGATACTTTAACTAACATAGAATCGAAAAACGGACTCACATTATAACCTTGGTAAATACTACCAGCATCCAAACGGATTCCCATTCCGGAAGCACTGCGGTACGTGGTAATGTTTCCGTAGTCTGGTGTGAAATTATTTTCAGGATCTTCGGTTGTTAATCTACATTGTAATGCAAAACCGTAGGTTTCTAAAGAGTCTTGTTCGTATATTTTTATCTGTTTATCAGAAAGTTTATAACCTCCAGCAATAAAAATTTGTGTTTTTACCAAGTCGATTCCAGTAACCATTTCCGTAACGGTATGTTCCACTTGAATTCTAGGATTAACTTCGATGAAATAGATATTGTCTTGTTCGTCGATTAGAAATTCAACAGTTCCGATGTTATTGTAATTGACTTCAGACGTAATAGCAACGGCATATTTGTAAAGCGCATCTTTTACACTTTGAGAAACATTGTAAGAAGGAGCAACTTCAACTACTTTTTGGTGTCGACGCTGCACGGAACAATCGCGCTCAAACAAATGACGAATATTACCATGTCGGTCAGCTACAATTTGTACTTCAATATGTTTTGGGTTTTCAACATATTTTTCTAAAAACATCGTGTCATCACCAAAAGCATTCAGAGATTCGTTTCTCGCGGAATCAAAATTTTGCTCTAAATCTTTATCATTTCTCACCACACGCATGCCACGTCCACCTCCGCCAGAAGCGGCTTTTAGCATTAACGGATAACCAATGGTATTGGCTTCAGAAAGCGCGATTTTTAAAGATGTTAAGCTTTTTTTATTGCTTTCAATAATAGGAACGTTACACTTTACTGCGATTTTCTTGGCTGTAATTTTATCACCCAAAGCATCCATAACTTCAGGGTCTGGACCAATAAAAATGATATCATTTTCGGCACAACGTCTTGCAAATTCTGAATTTTCAGATAAGAAACCATAACCTGGATGAATGGCATCAACATTCTTTTCTTTGGCTAAAGCCACAATTTCTTCAATATCGAGATACGGCTTTAAAGGATCATTATCTTCTCCAATCTGATAGGATTCATCAGCTTTATTTCTGTGTTGTGAATACCGGTCTTCATATGTGTAAACCGCAACGGTTGCAATATTAAGTTCTGTGCATGCTCTTAAGACACGGATTGCAATTTCACTTCGATTGGCAACTAGAATTTTTTTGATTTTCATAATTGGAAGGATATCTTTATTTGATTTGTATTCAGACCTTGTAAAGGTATTAAAAGAATAACTACAACGTTTGCGTAAAAATGATATTATTTAACGCTATTCAGATTTTTAAAGGCTTATGGCAGATTCATAGCCTTATTGAAAACTAATTTCAACCTGATATTTTTCTCTCATGTGAGACGGTTTTGAAATTTTGATTTTAATGTTATTGTGCAAAAAACTTTAAGCGTTTTTTGAAGCGTTTTGGCAAAGCATCATTATCTAAAAGTAAGTCAATATGCATTATATTCTTGTGTTCTGCATAGAGTAATTGAAACAATTGAAAAATAGAAATACTATCTTTTCCGCGTTCTTGCAATTCAAAAGTATCTCCAACTTTGACGTCTCCCTCTTTTAAAACTTTGACGTAAGCACCAGAGTAACCATGGGTAATAAATTGTTGTAAAACAGTATCGGAACCAAACTTATGCGCGAATTTAAAACAAGGTTCTCTCGGTTGTGTAATTTGTACTAAGGAGTTTCCTAGTTTGTAGGTGTCTCCAATAAAAAGTTGTCGTTCATCTAAGCCTTCAACGGTTAAGTTTTCTCCTAACATACCAAACGTCCAGTCTAAATGTGGATATAAATCTTTCCAATATGGATACTGATTTGCAGAAAATAAATAACAAGCCTTAAATTCTCCTCCATGTACCTTTCGGTCTGAAACTTCATCTCCTTTCACATCTTCTTTTCCTAAAAATATTGGAGTATCCGTAGGTTTTTTATAGATACCTGTAGTGATTTCTTTTCCATTCCATAGGAATTTGGTGGGTTGTGCAATATTCGTTGAGATAATTTTCATCCATTAAAAGTATAAAAAAAATAGTCACTTAGAAGGATGTTTTAAAATGGGTATTTTAAGTGTACATACGTTCTGTCAAATTATATAAATCTTGTTAATTATGTTAATAAAATGTTAAAGCAAATAAATTTTAAAACCCACTCATAGATAATCTCGTAGGTATTTGTGCTTTCCAAAATGGAAGTGTTTTTAACCAGTTTAATCAAATACTAATCAACATGAAAAACAAAATTACTTACGTTATTGCGATGGCAATGACATTTTTTATTTCAACAGATGCATTTGCTCAAGTCGTAACAAGTGGTGCAGATGACGGAACAGACGGAACACTGCGAAATGAAATTGCAGATACGCCAATTGGTGGTATAATTACTTTTGACCTCTCAGTGACAACAGTAACATTAACTAGTGAACTTCTTATTGATAAAGATTTAATTATTAGCGGGAATTCAATAACTCCAATAACTATTGACGCTAGCAGTAATGGAAGAATATTTAATATCAGCTCAGGAGTAGTTGTATTAAACGACTTAGCTTTAATTAATGGTGTAGCGGTTGATGGAGGAGCTATGTATATTTCTAATGCCCTTGTCACAATTAATGACTCTTCAATAACAGGAAATACAGCTAACGGAGCCTCTGGTTCTGGTGGTGGAATTTTTAATGATGTAGGTGGAGTTCTAGTCGTTAATAATTCTGAAATTTCAAACAATACAGCAAATAGAGCAGGTGGAGGTATAGAGGATAATTCTGGAGCAGGCTTAGCAATCACATTACTAAATGTCGCTTTAAATGATAACAATGCAGGTGTTTCACCTGCCACTGCAGCTCCAGGAAACGGAGGTGGATTACATATTACTGGTGCCGGAAGTGCGATTGTAACTGGAGGTACAGTTTCTGGAAATGTAGCCGGTAAAGAAGGTGGTGGACTATGGAATGGTAGTGGAGTTTTAGATGTGGTTGATGTCACAATAACAGAAAACTCAGCTGTAGGTGATGCTACAGGAGGAGGTGGGATTTATAACAATGGTAACGGAACTATAAATATTTCGGCAGGAACAATTTTGTCGGGGAACATCGCTTCAGGATCAACTCCAGGTGGACGTGGTGGTGCTATTTTTAATAATACAGATGGGGTTTTAAATCTAGCAAATGGATTGGCAATTACAGGAAACTACGCTAGTAGAGCCGGTGGTGCCATTGAAGATAACTCTAATGGGAATTTAATTTTATCTGGTGTTACACTTACAGGAAACGCTGCAGGTGTAGATATTGGATTAGGAAATACAATTACACCAAATCCTGGAAATGGTGGTGCTGTACATTTATCAGGTACAACCAATGCAACAATTTCTGGATTTTCAACAGTTTCTAATAATTATGCAGCTAAAGAAGGCGGTGGATTATGGAATAACTTAGGAACCATGGATGTAAGCTTAACATTTTTAGATGCTAATATCGCTTCAGGCGATGAGGCAACTGATGGTGGTGGTGCTATTTTTAATAATGGAGGAGCTTTAGTTGTTGGAAATGCCGCAGCAATAACAAATAATATCGCAGATGGAACTTCTGGTTCTGGTGGTGGAATTTTAAGTACAGATGGTGCTGTTACAATTACAGATGCTGTTTTGGCTTTTAATCAATCTAATCGAGCAGGTGGTGCTATTGAAATTATAGATGGTTCTATTGATTTCTCAGGAAACTACAATGTTAGTGGTAACAATACAGGTGTTGCGCCAGCAGTAGCTAGTCCAGGCAATGGAGGTGCACTTCATATTAGTGGATCAGGAACAGCAACACTAACAGGTGGTACAATGAATGATAATGTAGCTGCTAGAGAAGGTGGTGCCTTATGGAACAGTACAGCCACAATGACCGTTGATGGTACAATGATTAGTGGAAATATAGCAAGTGGTCCAGCAGCGGATGATGGTGGTGCCGGAATCTTTAATAATGGTGGAACATTAATCATTCAAAATAATACAACAATAAGTAATAATATCGCAGATGGAGCTTCGGGTTCTGGAGGTGGTATATTAACTATTGGTGGTGATGTTACTGTAACGAGTTCTACAGTTACAATGAATCAGGCCAACAGAGCTGGTGGTGGAATAGAACATGCAGGTGGAACTTTAAATCTTATAGATACAACTTTAGACATGAATAATGCAGGAGTTTCTCCGGCAATGGCTGCACCAGGATCTGGTGGTGGACTTCATGTATCTGGTGCTGCGACAACGAACATTACAGGTGGTACAACTAACAACAATATTGCCGCTAATGAAGGTGGTGGTTTATGGAATGGATCAGGAATCATGACTATTGTAGATCATACCGTAGACGGAAATACAGCCTCAGGAAATGATGCAATGACTGCAGGTGCTGCTGGTGGAGGCGGAATTTATAATGAAGGAGGAACACTTGATATTTCAGGAATGACTGAAATTACAAATAATATAGCTGATGGAGCACAATCTACTGGTGGCGGAATTTTAAACGCAGCAGGTACTTTGATGGCGAACGGAATTACAATCGCTTTTAATGAATCGAATAGAGCAGGTGGTGGAATTGAAACTAATGGAAGTGGACCACTACTATTGACTGATGTTAGTTTGAATAATAATATAACAGGAGTTGTAACTGGTACAGGAGCACCTGGAAATGGTGGTGGACTTCACGTCAGTGGAGATAGCAGTGTTGATGTTGTAGGTGGAACTGTAAATGGAAATAGTGCAGCGCGTGAAGGTGGTGGTTTATGGAATGGTTCCGGAATAATGACAACTGACAATGTACTAGTAGATTCTAATAATGCTTTAGGAGGAGGAGCTGATGATGGAGGTGCTGGAATCTTCAATAATGGAGGAACGTTAAATATTACCAATGGCAGTATAATTTCTAATAATATGGCAACAGGAACTTCTGCGTCTGGTGGTGGATTATTGAGTACAGCAGGAGATGTTAATGTTATGGATTCTACATTTGATGGTAATGCAGCCAACAGAGCAGGTGGCGCTATTGAATTGATTGATGGGAACTTGATGTTTTCAAATTCAACAATGTCTAATAATGATGTTAACGGCTTAGCAGGAACTGCTGCGCCAGGAAATGGAGGAGGCTTTCACGTTACTGGAATGTCAGGTATGATTACCATTTCTACAAGTACAATTACAGGAAACGCGGCTGCTAATGAAGGTGGTGGATTATGGAATCAAGGCGGCACAACAATGACTGTTTCGATGTCTACAATAGATAATAATACAGCTGCTGAAGGTGGTGGAATTTATAACAACACAGGATCAATGACGTCTGTAATGACTAGTACTATTTCAGGAAATACAGCATCAGTTTCTGGTGGTGGATTAACAAATAATGGTGCGAGTTTAGATCTAAATGCGGTAACGGTTGCCATGAATTCAACTGATGGAATTGGTGGTGGTATCGATGCGGTTAACACTGTATCTTTAAAGAATACAATTGTAGCTTTAAATACAGCGACTACCGGAACTGATGTATCTGGACTATTAACGTCAGATGATTTTAACTTAATTGGAACAGATGATTTGTCAGTATTTACAGCTCAGATGAATGATCTTGAAGACGTAGATCCTATGTTAGGACCGTTGCAAGATAATGGTGGAGCAACCTTAACTCATCTGTTATTAAATAATTCACCTGCTTATGATGCTGGTGATGTTACAGATATGTTTGTAGATCAAATAGGTCAGAGTGTGTTTGGTGGTGCTAGAGATATAGGATCTGTAGAAGCACAAGTCGCTTTATCAGTTGATGATTTTAATGCTGCTTCAGTTTTAAATTTATATCCAAATCCAACAAAAGGACAATTTAATATTACGATTGATAATTCGGTTTCAGGTGAAATAAAAGCTGAGGTTACCTCGTTATCTGGTAGAATAGTAAAGCAAGTTAAGTTAGTGAATGGAACAAATTCCGTAGACATTAGAGGGATGTCTGCTGGAGTTTATATTGTTAATGTATTTACAGAACAAGGAAGAGTATCACATAAGGTGATTTTGGATTAATAGTTAGTAATTACTTAATAATTAAAAAGACCATCGAAAGATGGTCTTTTTTTGTTCAGACTATTTTAATGCTAACCAAAACGGCAACAAATTGGTTTTTAGTTTTTGGAATGCTTCAGGTAAATCCGTTAAAGGTTCCTCGGTAAACGTGAAAGGTCGATCAGCTTCAAAATTCCAATAAGGGTCTTCTAATATACCATCCTTAGATTTTGTATGTGATTTTGGGAAGTTCGTCATAGAGAACTTTCCGTCATTGTTCATATGGATACCAAAGACTTTTAAATCTTTTAAGGTTGAATACGTTAGACTTAGTTTTAAATGAAGTGATTTATGATCATCAGACATATAGAATTCTTTTTCTTTTACCGGAAAGTTTTTAAGTTCAGAGCTCCATGAATGATTAGGGTGTACAATTTTGGACAATTCATTTTTAATATTTAAACTATCACTTTGAGTTTTAATAAAAGTAACTAAGTTTTCTTGGAGGATTACAATCGTTTTTTCTTCAGGATTTACGGTAACTGTTGTCTTTTCTGATATGATGTTACTTTGATTCATACCGAAAAAAGTACCAACAACAAAGAATAATATTTTAATTGCTTCCATAGGCTAATTTAAATAAAAAAGCGCAAGTTGTACAACTTGCGCTTTTTAGCTATTAATCATTCATTAGGGAAAAAAATGATAGTACAATATAGTTAGGGATTTGTACCGGTACAAAGTTATAAGGTTTAATGATTATAAAAATTGATGTATGTTAAGAAATAACAGAATGTCTAAGAATTATGTAATTCTTTTTTTATCCTACTTAAACTTTCTGTAGTGATACCTAAATACGATGAAATATGATAATTTTTTAATTTTTTCACAATATGTTGATGGGTAATTAGGAATATAAGGTATCTCTCCTTGGCGGATTGGGATAAACTTACCAGTATTCTTTTTTGAAAAGCGGCAAATGCAACCTCTAATTTCTTTCTGATAAAAGTTTCGGTTTGAGGAAATGCTGAGTATAAATATTCTTTGTCAGCACTAGAGATTGCGTATACTGTAGCGTCTTCAATAACTTCAAGATTCAATATCGCTTTGGAATTAGAAAAATAGGCTGTAAAATCAGTGATCCACCAATCTTTTATCCCAAATTGAACGGTATGTTCTTTTCCTGAGCCATCCATGTAATATGTTCTTAAGCAGCCATCATGGATGTAATACATATCATCAACAACACTATGCGCTTTAAATATATGTGTTCCTTTCTTGAACTCCATTTTTTTAAATACGCTTGAAATTATGTTTAGCTCTTCATCTGAAAATGAGAGTCCTTTAAATATTTGCTTAATAATAGCGTTGTCTTTCTGCACTTAAAACTCATATTGATTCTATCAATGTATGTAAATACTTTCATATGAGTTACTTAAATTCGATGCGCTAATTTAAATAAATGTTGACGCGATATTTTATGTAAGAAAAAACCACTTTATTAACTGAAAAAATACCTTTAGACTTTAAAATACCTTCTGCTAAATTGATAAGATGACTATAGTCGTTCTAAAAATTAAATCACTTTAACACTGTAGGTTGCCACTATATCATTCTTTATTTTTAAATGGACGTCGTATACACCTTTGTGTTTAAAACTGTACTTGAACGTTATTATTTCATTTTTATTTATAACATCATATATTTTATAGGGTAATTGATCAGTTCCTGAAATTTGAACAAGTGAAATTGTACTTGTAGCAATCTCATTTAATGATTTAAACTGAAAGGTGATGTCTTCATTCTTCGTAATTGTTGTATTCAATTTCTTAGGACCAATAGGAATTATTTTGTGCTCAAATGTTTCTCCATACACTATGGGTTCAGCTACAAACTTCATAGTTTTTAAAGTGTCATTAAGAAACCATTTTTTTTGGAGTGGAATATGGTTTTTTGCAAATAAAATTGGATCGGTAAGAAAATAACCATCATTATAATCCGAAATAAAAAAGCTTTTGTCCATCATGTAACCGCTAGACCAAGTGGCATCACATACATACCACTTGTTGTTTAATTTTACGGCATTCCAAGAGTGGTTTAAGTTTTCTAGTTTTTCGACGTTAGTTTCAAAAGATCTGCCGTAACCATCTATTATTATACATTCTATATCGGCAATAAAACATAATTCCTTAATAAGATACGCATAACCCGTGCACATCGTTTTTTTCTGATTTCGTAATTTTTTAAATGCTATTTTCTTGAAGTGATTATTCCATACTACATAGCCTAAACTATCACTTTTAAATTTTTTTCGTGCTCTACTGACTTTATTATGTTGATTAGAATCTCCTTTAATATTTGTGCAAACCCAAGTATAAATAGCTCTAAATTTTTCAACATCTGTGGTGAGATTGAATGTTAATTTATGCGCTAAAACAGATAGCTTTTCTAAGCTATGACCTTTATATAATTTGGCTGTATTATCTGCTTTTGTAAAATCTATGTTTTTAAAATCTGATACTTGAGCGTTAGAAATATTAAATAGCACAACTAAAAAGATGACAAACCAATTTTTCATAACATAAAAGATTAGTTTCTTTTAGATTTGTAAATGTCTTTGACAGCCACTTTACCCAAAATCATACAAGAATCCACTTTCATATTAATATTGAGTTCAATTTTTGAAGCTGAATTTTTGTTTTCGATGACCACTTTTTGTGATTCAAAACCAAGATAGCTAATGATTAAAACATCTCCTATTTTTAGTTTTTCAGGAAAGGTGAAATTTCCGTCAAAATCAGTAGCAATGCCAACCGTTGAACTTTGTAAAACCACATTTGCGCCAGGAAGTGGTGAATCCCCTTCGGTTACATTACCTTTTACAATGATATTTTTTTCGAATTTATTGGCTTTAATTTCTGATGTGTTTTGTTTTGGTTCAATCGTGTTTGTTGTGTTTTGAGCCTGTGAGGTAAAACTAGAGAAGAGAGCTACACAAGCTAATCCTATGCCACTTAAAAAACTTAATCGCTTATTGTTTTTCGGTTTTTTAGTGTATTCACCTAACTGATTTTTGTTAAAACGACCACAGGTATCTTGAGTGGACTTGTTTTTAAAGAAAATGATAATTTCTTCTGCATTCATTTGCGTAAAGTCAATGACTTCTTTTTCGCATGAGCTGCAAAAACCACCTTTCTCAGTTGGTGAAAATTGATTAAAGTTTTCTGAACATGGTGTTTTAATGTCTAAGTTGAATTGATTCTGCATGATATAAAGTTTTAATGTTAGTATACCTCAAACTTAGGTATCAATTCAAGAATAGAAAACGAAGGTTTAGTTAACGCTCCTTTTTGATGCGTAACATAGCGCTTTCAGTTAGTTTGTAGAAAATAAAAAACCACTTTGAATTAACAAAGTGGTTTTAGTTTTGACTCTTGGCTCTAAAAGCGAAGCGGTCTTTTATCTATTTAATCATATAGCTACGCTGATTATTTTTGAAAGTACGTTTTTGTTATCCATATTTTAAAAAAAATATGGGACAAAAATCTACTTACTTTAATAATTCATAACTACGCTTAATAAAGTTCGTTAACTCTTCACCCTTTAAAAGACCTTGAGATAAACGCGCTAAATCTAAACTTTGCGTAATTAAACGTTCTTGTTTCTTTTTGGTTTTGGTTTCTAAAATTTCACTAACCAAAGGAGAGTTGGTGTTTACGATAAGATTGTACATCTCTGGCATATTACCAAACATCTGCATTCCGCCGCCACCAGTCTGTTGCATCTCTTTCATACGACGCATAAATTCTGGTTGCGTAATAATAAATGGAGACGCATCACTATCCATAGCTTCTAACTGTACAGCGAATTTTTCAGAAGGTATTACTTCTTTTAAAAGTGTATCTAATTCTGTTTGCTGCTCTTCAGTTAATTTTGAAATGGCAGTTTCCTCTTTCTTAATTAGGTTATCAATATGATCACCATCAACTCTCGCAAAAGAAATATTTTCTTTAGTAGTTTCTAACTTCTGAATCAAATGCGGTACGATAGGTGAATCTAATAGTAATACTTCATAACCTTTCGCTTTTGCAGCTTCAATGTAGCTGTGTTGTTGGTCTTTATTAGAAGCATAAAGAATTACTAATTTACCATCCTTGTCGGTTTGCGCTGCTTTTGTTTTGTTGAAAAGCTCTTCATACGTATAAAATTTACCGTCAACTGTTGGGTATAAAGCAAAGGCATCTGCTTTTTCGAAGAATTTTTCTTCAGAAAGCATTCCGTATTCGATAACGATTTTTATATCATCCCATTTGGCTTCAAAATCTTCACGATTTGCGTTGAATAATGATTTCAACTTATCAGCTACTTTACGAGTGATGTAAGATGAAATCTTCTTCACAGCCCCATCAGCTTGTAAGTAAGAACGCGATACGTTTAATGGAATATCTGGAGAATCAATAACACCACGTAACATGGTTAAGAATTCAGGTACAATCCCTTCAACATTATCCGTTACATACACTTGGTTTTGATATAATTGAATCTTATCCTTTTGCATGTTCATATCGTTCGTCATCTTAGGGAAATACAAGATTCCTGTTAAGTTGAACGGATAATCTACATTTAAATGAATATGGAATAAAGGCTCTTCAAATTGCATTGGATACAATTCTCTGTAGAAGCTTTTATAATCTTCATCTTCTAATTCCGTTGGCTGTTTTGTCCAAGCCGGATTAGGATTATTGATAATGTTATCTACAGTAATCTTTTTATGTGGCTCAGTCGTTTCTTTTCCTTCTGCATCTGTAGTCGTTGCAGGAGTAAATTCTGGATCGTCTATTTCTTTAGTTCCGAATTTAATTGGAATAGGCATAAACTTGTTATACTTATTCAGTAATTCACTGATTCTGTTTTCTTCTAAAAACTCTGTAGAATCTTCAGCAATATGAAGGATGATTTCTGTACCTCTAGTTTCCTTATCCGATGGTTCTAATGTAAATTCTGGAGACCCATCACATGTCCAATGTGCAGCTTCAGCACCAGTATGGGACTTAGTGATAATTTCAACTTTTTCTGCAACCATAAAAGCAGAGTAAAATCCAAGACCAAAGTGTCCAATAATTCCTGAATCTTTAGCAGAATCTTTATACTTGTCTAAGAATTCTTCTGCACCAGAAAAAGCGACTTGGTTAATGTATTTTTCAACCTCTTCGGCTGTCATCCCTAAACCTTGATCAATGATGTGAAGTTTTTTACCTTCTTTATCAATCTTAACTTCAATTATAGGATTTCCGTATTCAGATTTAGATTCACCTATACTAGTAAGGTGTTTTAATTTTAGCGTGGCATCTGTACCATTACTAATAAGCTCACGTAAAAAGATTTCGTGATCAGAGTATAAGAACTTTTTAATTAACGGAAAGATATTCTCTACCGATACATTAATACTTCCTTTTGTCATGATATATAGTTTTTTGTATTATTAATTTGAATACTATCCTATAGTCAAATAAAATACCAAGTCTTAAAATGTGACAAAGTGACACAAGTATTATGCACGCATAACGAATGTAAATTCTAATAAAAGTAAATTGTTTGAGATATCTTAAATTGCTAAACTAAATAATAAGTTTTCCAAGGTCACGGAAACGAAAATAAATTCTCGATGTACAATTCTAAAATAATAGGCTTAGGTAAATATGTGCCAGATAATATTGTAACCAATGACGACTTGTCTAAATTCATGGATACAAATGATGAATGGATCCAAGAACGCACAGGTATAAAAGAACGTCGTTGGGTAGAAAAGGGCAGTGGTGATACAACGGCAACTATGGGAGTGAAAGCTGCTAAAATTGCGATTGAACGTTCTGGGTTAGATAAAGATGATATTGATTTTATAATCTTTGCAACCTTAAGTCCAGATATGTATTTTCCTGGTCCAGGTGTACAAGTACAACATGCTTTAGATATTAAAACGGTTGGAGCTCTTGATGTCCGTAATCAATGTTCTGGTTTTGTATATGCGATGTCTGTTGCCGATAATTTTATTAAAACAGGAATGTACAAGAACATACTTGTTATTGGTAGTGAATTACATTCTCATGGTATGGATAAAACCACACGTGGTAGAGGTGTTACAGTTATTTTTGGCGATGGAGCAGGAGCAGCAGTTTTAACTCGAGAAGAAGATAATTCTAAAGGAATTTTATCAACACATTTGCATTCGCAAGGAGAACATGCTGAAGAATTAGTACTCATTGCTCCAGGAATGGGTAAACGTTGGGTAAGTGATATTTTAGCTGATAATGATCCTGATGATGTCAGTTATTTTCCACACATGAATGGACAATTTGTATTTAAAAATGCTGTGGTTCGTTTTAGTGAAGTGATTATGGAAGGTTTAATGAAAAATAAGCTTGAGGTTTCAGATATCGATATGTTAATTCCGCATCAAGCCAATTTAAGAATCTCACAATTTATACAACGTAAGTTTAAGTTAAGCGACGATCAAGTATTTAACAACATACAGAAATACGGTAACACTACAGCAGCCTCTATTCCAATTGCATTAACTGAAGCTTGGGAAGAAGGTAAAATAAAAGAAGGAGATACCGTTGTATTAGCTGCTTTTGGTAGTGGATTTACTTGGGGAAGTGTGATTATGAAGTGGTAAACAAAATCCCTTTGAAAAAAGGGATCTTATTATATTTTAAAGTAAACTATTAATAAAAAACATTATTATTTATAAGCTCTTTTAAATGATCAATAAAATTGCTTTAAAGTCAATTAGTGCTCAAATTTTAGGATTTACACTTTTACTCATTGGTTCTACTAGGCTATCGATTGCCTACAATTCAGAAATATATAAGATAATTCAAGATGGTAATTTAGAGTTAATCAACGGGGAAATGTTGAAGTCTATAATGTTTAGTGAGATATATGTTAAATTATCCGTTTTCATCCTTGGTATTATATGTTTAGGTTATTTTAACTGGAGGAATAAGATATCTATATTCAATATTTTAATTGTATCAGTTGGTTTATGGCTATTAAATTTTCTTGAGTTTTTTTCTTCTGAATTATTGACTGGTTCTTTGAATACATTTTTCGGTTTAATAACGGATGATATGTTTTATTCATTTTTTATAAGCGGTTTTTTAATTTTTATTTCTGGTATGCTGATATTATATATGAGTATAACACCTCGAAATGAAAAAGAACAAGGTTCGTAGTTAAAATCTCAAACACGATTTTTATAGTGTTATAACTAATAAAAAAGGCGTTTTAATTGCTTCATAATTAAAAGTTAAGTTTTATTTTATACTTTTAATTTTTCACTATTCGCAACCACTAAACCATACGACCATGCACAAACTATTCGTCTTATTACTCTTAGTTATTTGTTCACTAGCAAGTGTATTCGCGCAACAAAATGAAGTTTATATCAAAGCTGGTCTTTTGTACGACAGTGAACAAAATATCCTTTTAAAAAATAAAGTTATTCATGTTAAGGGGAATACTATTGTATCTATTGGAACATATAATACAATTCCTAATAATGCTGAAATTATAGATTTAACAGCACACACAGTTTTACCAGGATTAATTGATGCGCATACCCATGTTCTTTTTTCGCAAGATGCAAGCGAAGATTTTTCAGAACATAGCATTCACTCACTCACTATGGAAAGTGATGCCATAAGAACGCTTAGAGGTTCAAAACGTGCAAAATCTTATTTAGACGTTGGAATCACAACAGTGAAAGATCTTGGTAATTCAGGATTATTTCTAGATGTAGCGTTGCGTGATGCGATTAATGAAGGGACTATTGATGGCCCACGAATTTTTGCGTCAGGACCAATTATGGCCGCAACAGGTGGTCAAGTTTATGGTGTGTCACCAAAACATCAAGATCTTATCGATTTAGAATACCGGATTATAAATGGAGTAGAAGATGCTAAAATTGCGGTTAGAGAACACGTGAATCAAAAAGTTGATCTTATTAAGATTTGTGCAGACAACATTCCGAACAATACACATTTATCCATCGCAGAAATGAAAGCGATTGTAGAAACTGCCAATGGGTATGATCTTACAGTAGTTGCACATTCTATAACCAATCAATCGGCATGGAATGCCATACAGGCTGGTGTCCATGGGATTGAACATGGTTTTAATTTAGCAGATTCTACATTAACTTTAATGGCTAATAAAAAGGTGTTTTTGGTCCCTACCGAAAATAGTAAAGCCTATATGCAAACATATAGTAAACTTGCAGGTTATGACGATGATGATTTAGGTTGGATAGATAATTATTTAGATAGAATGAAAACCAGACTTGCTAGAGCCATCCAAAAAGGAGTGATCATTGTGGCAGGTTCGGATAACTACACAGATATTGGTGGCACGCGTGGTGAATCTTCAAAAGATATGTTTCATGCGTATTTTGAAGCAGGAATGAAGCCTTTAGATATTTTACAATCGGCAACTTATAGTTCTGCGCTAAATTTAAATAAGCAAAATGAAATAGGAGTTCTTAAGCCTGGTGCAAAAGCAGATATTATTGCGGTTAAAGGAAATATAACTACCGATTTTATAACGACCATAAAAGACGTCGTATTTGTAATGAAAGATGGGGATGTTTATTTCCGTAGTCAAAATTAAGCAACACTTAATTCATATAACTAAAAAAAGCCCAAACAATTACTCGTCTGGGCTTTTCAGCTATTAACCAACTTAACTAACACTATTATAAAAATTAATTTATAAATACGTTACTTAAAACTTATACTACATTAGACGTAGAAAGTTCAATTTTATTTCATGGCTTTCCTCTTTTAACGTGTATTTAACATAGAACCCGAAACGCAAGTTTCGGGTTTTCTTTATTTAATAATTAAGTACTAACACTAACCATCAACATTTTTTCAACTATTAAATAGTTTTTTTAGAACATGCCACCACCTTCTTTTACATCGTTATCGCGCTGCTTTCGAGATTTAGCTCTGTATTTTCCACCACCAAAACGGTACGATAAACTTGCTGAAATTTGTTGACTTTCCCAATTAAAACGACCGTATTGTTCATAAGGTCTTTCGCTTTCAAATTCAGCGTACATCGTATTAAAAATATCATTATAACTTAGACTGAAACTCGCTCTGTTTTCCATAAAACTATAACGCATTCCAAGATTTACCATGAGCATTTCACTCATTTCAAATTGAATATTTTTGCTTTTTCCACGGTACATTCCAAAAGCAGAAAAACTTAAACTCTTACTGACTTTAAAATTGTTAAATGCTCTTGCGCTCCATGCAACATTATCTACTTCTACGGTGTTTAAAACAATGTCTAGGTTGCTATCAAATGATTCAGCCACACTTTTTTGGGTCTGAGAGAATAAATCGAAACTAGCATTAACACTCCACCATTTTGTTGGACGATAATTTGAAGAGACTTCCACACCATAAGAGGTGCTGTTGTCAAAATTCATATTCGTCATTATTAAACGATTGATGTCTGTACGGTCAATTAGTATGGCTTGTTGAATTTCATCTTCAATAATTCTATAAAATACTCCAGCAGTTATGCTTCCTTTTTCAAATTGTCTGGTGTAATTGGTTTCTACAGAATTAGTGAATTGTGGACGTAATTCTTGATTCCCAAATTGTGAAATTAAAGGGGTACTCCATTCTGGCAATGGATTAACTTGTCCAATTCCCGGACGATCAATTCGTCTGCTATAACTAAATTGATATGAATTTTTTTCTGAAGGAGTATACGTTACAAAGGCTGAAGGGTATAATTCAAAATAATCATTTGCAAAAGGAATGTTTAATTCTTCATTGGATGCTAAATCCTTTTTATAGGCTTCTGAATCTACGTTTACCGTTTCTGCCCTTACACCAACTTGGTAACTCCATTTTTCAATTTTTTTGCCATAGGTTGCGTAAGCAGAATAAATATCCCTGGCG
The DNA here is from genome assembly GCF_013404085.1 of Winogradskyella helgolandensis. NCBI lineage: Bacteria > Pseudomonadati > Bacteroidota > Flavobacteriia > Flavobacteriales > Flavobacteriaceae > Winogradskyella > Winogradskyella helgolandensis. The sequence continues at coordinate 2,127,002 of NZ_JABFHO010000001.1, forward strand.
TAATCAAACAGGGTCGTTGTTGGAATATAGTTGCCAAGCTCATTTCTTTCACGATTATCCGACTCATAAAAAATACTAGTATCAAACAAGCGTGCTTCCAAACCTAATTCTAATTTTGTTGATTCAGATAATGGGTTAACATAGTCTAGGTTTATCGTTGTGCTATTTCTGTCAGTGTCTGTGTCTTCTATGAAATTTGGACGTTGTGAACTGTAAAATATGTTGTTAGTATCACCTATGCCTTCATAAGTGTTGTAGTCAACTTCAAGTTCTATATTATGACCTTCTTCATTAAAATCGTGCTTATAATTAAAGTTGTATTGTTGTGAATCATTATTAACCTCTCCATTCATAAATTGAGATTCATTAAGACTCGGGTCAGCCAGGTATAAAATTTCAGAATTTACTATAGGTTGCCCATTAAACGTATTTTGATTCGTAAAAATTGAAATGGTGTTTTTATCATTGAGATAATAATCGACACCAACCTTAAACAAGTGAGATTTGTTATTATTTAAAATATTAAAATTTTGCTGAATATCTTGTTCAACTCTAGTAAAGCCTCCATTATTAGCAACTTTTCGAATATTATTACCATAAGAACCGTAAAAATTGAATTTACCATTTCGGTAATTGGCATCAATAGAGCTGTTGAATTTAGCCTCAATTTCATAAGCTAAACCGACATTTAAATTACCATTAAAACCAATTTGAGTGTTTTTATGAAGTACAATATTTATAATGCCACTCATCCCTTCAGGATTATATTTTGCTGAAGGATTTGTAATGAGTTCAATACTCTTTATTGAGGTTGAAGGAATTTGTTTTAGTAATTGCTCTGCCGGAATATTAGATAATTTTCCATCGACCATAACGCGTACATTCTGGTTGCCACGTAAGCTAATAGCACCAGATTGTTGATCAACGCTAACCGAAGGTAAGTTGTTCATTATCTCACTTGCCGTTGCTCCAGCTGTTTGTAAATCTTTACCTATGGTAATAACTTTTCTATCGACGCGTTGTTGTATAGTAGAGACATCTGCAACAACCGTAACTTCATCTAAACCTGTTGATTCTTCTTCGAGTTTTATATCTCCGAGATTGGGTTTGTAGTTGCCCTTTCCTATTGTAATATTTTTATCAATGGTTTTAAAACCTACAAATTGAATCGAAACAATAACTTTTCCTTCAGGTATATTTTCGATTTCAAAGGTGCCATCATCATTAGTTATACCTCCTGTAATTATTTTATTCGCCATATCTTTAATGACGATATTTACATAAGGTAAAGGTTCATTTAATTCCGCGTCTATAACACGTCCCGAAACAGAACCGTCTTTAATATCCGAATTGGAATTGGGTTGTGCACTTACAATAGTTGATGAGACCATTATAAGCATTAGTAAAAATTGTTTCATTTTTTTGGATTAATTTTTTGATTGATTGAACACTGATTTTAATAGTAGACGACTATATTTATAATGTGTTACTCTAAATATTTTACTTAACATTATTTTAACATTATGAATAAAACAACATTAGTTATCGGAGCATCTCTAAAACCAGAGCGCTATTCTAACATTGCTATAAAACGATTAAGGAGATACCATCATGAGGTTAAAGCCTTTGGGTTAAAAGCAGGAAAAGTTGAAGATGTATCTATTGATACAGAATTGATGCCGTATAAGGACATTGATACAGTGACCTTGTATCTTAATCCGCAACGTCAAAAAACGTATTATGAATATATAATAGGATTAAATCCTAAGCGTGTTATTTTTAATCCTGGCACAGAAAATCCAGAATTTTATAACGTTTTAGAACAGCATAATATTGATTACGAAGTCGCTTGTACTTTGGTATTACTGAGCACCGGACAATACTAAGCTTTCTTTTTTATTAGAAGTAAGCCTAAAAACATTAGTAGACCATTGTAGATTAATATTTCAAATCCAATTTCGTGGCCATTAAATAATTCTTTAGAATATAAATTTAAGATATACGAAAGGAGTGGAGCCGCAATGGCTATTATCCAAACTAATTTATCTTTAATTTGAAATTTAGTCATCAGGCCAAAAGCAAATAATCCTAACAATGGTCCATAGGTATAACCTGCAGCTTTAAAGAGTTCCCAAATAACAGAGACATCTGTAAAAATCATATCGAATAGTAAGATGACTAAAACTAGTACAGCACTAAAGCCAATATGAACGCGTTTTCTTAAACCTTTTCTTTTAGTTTCAGGTTTGTTCTCTATATCTAAAATGTCGAAACAAAATGATGTAGTTAAAGAGGTTAAAGCAGAATCTGCACTAGAATAAGCAGCAGCAATTAATCCCAATAGGAAGAAAGCTGAGGTCACAATTCCTATTTCAGGAAGCATGGCTATGGTTGGGAAAAGATCATCTTTAGTTGCGGTAATGCCGTTGGCAGCTGCATATTGCGTTAACATTAACCCAAGGACTAAGAATAGAATATTGACAAAAATTAACACAATGCTAAAAGAAATCATGTTTTTTTGAGCGTCTTTTAGATTGCGACACGTTAGGTTTTTTTGCATCATGTCTTGGTCTAAACCTGTCATAGTGATGGTGATGAAAATTCCAGATAAAAAGCTCTTCCAAAAATATTGTGAATCATTACCATCTTCAAAAAAGAATACCTTACTCAGATTACTTTCTTTGGTATACGTTATAATCTCTCCAATACTATTTAAGTCTAAAGCCGAAGCCAAAAATACAATCGTGACTACTACTGAAACTAACATAAATAACGTTTGAAGCGTATCGGTGAAGATGATTGTTTTTATACCTCCTTTAAACGTGTAAAGCCAAATTAAAGCAATAGTAATTATTACGGTTATGGCAAATGGAATATCGAATAAATCAAACACTAAAAGCTGTAAAACCTTAGCCACCAAAAACAAACGAAATGCAGCACCGACTGTTCTAGAAATAAGAAATGCTATCGACCCTGTTTTATAGCTCACAATCCCAAAACGGTCTTTTAAATACGTATAAATTGAAGTAAGATTTAGTCTATAATAAAGAGGTAATAGCACATAAGCGATAATAAGATAGCCAAAAAAGTAACCAAAAACGACTTGTAAATATCCAAATTGTTTGGCTTCAATAGCACCAGGAACCGAAATAAAAGTCACTCCAGACAATGATGCTCCAATCATCCCAAAAGCGACCAAATACCACGGAGCTGATTTGTTGGCCTTAAAAAAAGCAGCATTAGAATCTTCTTTTCCTGTGAAATATGAGATTAGAATAAGCAATCCAAAATAACAAACAATTAATAATAGTATTGCTGTTGGTGACATGATGGTAAAGTTTTAGTATAATTTATGAAAGTAATGTATTTCAAAAAATATGACAGCCTTAAATCAGAATTAATTATTAAAAATAATATGGTAAGTGTTAATTTACTTAAAAATAGACTTTTAAAACAACTCCTTTTTTATGTCTAAAAATCTTTACCTTCGCAGCTATGGAATTTTCATCAAAACTCTTAGAAAACGCAGTTAACGAAATGTCGCAATTACCAGGAATAGGTAAGCGTACAGCCTTGCGTTTGGTGCTACATTTATTGCGTCAGCCAGATAGTCAAACCTTTCAATTAGCTAATGCATTGACAAAGGTGAGAGCAGAAATTAATTTTTGTAAATCGTGTCACAATATTAGTGATACCATTTTGTGTGAAATATGTTCAAACCCAAACCGAAATAGCGAATTAATTTGTGTCGTTGAAGACATCAGAGACGTAATGGCTGTAGAAAACACAAGTTCCTTTAAAGGTTTATATCATGTTTTAGGTGGAAAAATCTCTCCTATGGATGGTATAGGTCCTCAAGATTTAAATATTTCATCGTTAGTTGAAAAAGTAAAAACAGGCAAAGTGAAAGAATTAATTTTTGCCATGAGTCCAACGATGGAAGGTGATACTACAAACTTCTATATCTTTCGACAGATACAAGATTATAAAGTGGCAACTTCAACTATTGCACGAGGAGTTGCAGCAGGAAACGAATTAGAATATACAGACGAAATTACTTTAGGACGTAGTATTATAGATCGTGTACCTTTTGAAGCATCTTTAAAATCATAGTAAAATAGTGAAGCTGTCTGTCATCATATTAAATTATAATGTACGCTACTTTTTAGAATTATGTCTAAAAAGTGTGGAAGCTGCCATTGCTCATATCGATGCAGAAATTATTGTGATCGATAACAACTCTCCAGATGATAGTTGTGCTATGATAAAGCAATTATTTCCTTCAGTAAAATTAATTGAGAATAAAGACAACTCAGGGTTTTCAAAAGGAAACAATATAGGAGTCGCTCATGCTAAAGGAGAGTATTTGTGTGTTCTTAATCCAGATACTGTAGTGGCTGAAGATACATTCACCAAACTCATAAAATTTACAGAACCTAAAAAGAGTCTTGGTATTGTGGGTTGTCAGCTTATAGATGGAAAAGGGAAATTTCTTCCTGAAAGCAAACGTCATATTCCTACACCAAAAGTATCCTTAAAAAAGATACTTGGAATTACTAAAGATTATTATGCGAATGCTATTAAAATTGAAGAAACAGGAAAAGTAGATATTTTAGTCGGAGCTTTTATGTGGCTAAAAAAAGAGGTGTACGACGTTGTTGGTGGTTTTGATGAAGACTATTTTATGTACGGTGAAGACATTGATTTGTCTTATAAAGTACTAAAAGCAGGTTATGATAATTTCTATTTTGGTGACACAACCGTTATTCATTTCAAAGGAGAAAGCACATTAAAAGATGCCCAGTATGCGAAACGTTTTTACGGAGCGATGCAGATTTTTTATAAGAAGCATTTTAAGCAGAATTTTGTATTTAATACAATAGTTTGGATAGGGATTAAAATGGCGAAGCTCATGCGAAAGAGTCCTGTTGAAGAAGTCATAAAGTTGAATGCCTATTATTTATATTCAACTGATTTAGATGATACTTTGCTCAAACAATTACCAAAACCAACGCGAATTGAAACTGTAATACAAGAAGATATTAAAGATGGTAGTATGCTTGTGTACGATTTTAATATGCTGACATCGAGTGCGGTAATTGCGGATATGAAACAAAAATCTAAGCAAGAAAATATTGTTTTTAGATTTATTCCAAAAAACAGTAAATTTATCATCGGAAGTGATAGTGCAATCAATAGAGGTGAAGTACTTCATTTCTAATCTGTATTTGTTGAATAAAAATCAGCAAAACAGCGATTTTTTTAGTAATTTTGCACGCGATTAGCGAATAACGACCTACAAATTATAGATATGGCAAAGTTTGAACTTAAGTTACCTAAAATGGGAGAGAGTGTTGCAGAAGCAACCATAACCTCATGGCTTAAAGATGTTGGAGATACAATTGAGGCAGATGAAGCTGTTTTAGAGATTGCGACAGATAAAGTAGATAGTGAAGTCCCAAGTGAAGTAGACGGCATTTTAGTTGAAAAACTATTTAACGTTGATGATGTAGTGCAGGTAGGACAAACGATTGCAGTCATTGAAACGGAAGGTGGAGAAACTGTAGAGGTAAAAGCTACAGAAGCAGAACCAAAACCTGTTGCTGAGCCAGTGGCTACAAAAGTTGTGGCAGAAGTGGCGCAAACGGTAGTTGCGGCTAAAGCATCAGTGGAACCTGTAGTGTCTACTGAAGGTCGTTTTTATTCTCCATTAGTAAAAAATATAGCAAAACAAGAAGGCATTTCTCAAGCCGAATTAGATACTATTTCAGGAACAGGAAAAGATGAGCGTGTTACTAAAAACGATATTAAAGCGTATTTAGAATCTCGTAGTTCTGCACCAAGTACTGAGTCTTCTACACCAACTGTGGCAGAACCTGTTTCAGCAACAAAGAATGATGATACGAAGACGCTCGATGCTGAACGTAGTCGAAATTCAATCGAAGAAACTAAAAATGATGCAGCACCAGCTCAAGAAAAGCCAAAAGCTGAAAAGCCTACAGACAAACCAGCTGAAAAGCCAATTGCAGTTTCTGGAGGTGATGAAGTTATTGAAATGACCAGAATGGGGAAACTTATTTCAAAATATATGGTAGATTCAGTACAAACTTCGGCTCACGTGCAGTCGTTTATAGAAGCTGATGTTACTAATATATGGAACTGGAGAAAAAAAGTCAAAGATGGCTTTATGAAGCGTGAAGGTGAAAATCTAACCTTTACTCCTATCTTTATGGAAGCGATTACTAAAGCGTTGAAAGATTTTCCAATGATGAATATTTCTGTTCAAGGAGATAAAATCATTAAAAAGAAAGCTATTAATGTTGGTATGGCAGCGGCTTTACCGGATGGTAATTTAATTGTCCCTGTCATTAAAAATGCAGATCAATTGAATTTATACGGCATGGTAAAACGTGTTAATGATTTAGCAAATAGAGCACGTTTAGGACAATTAAGTCCAGATGATATACAAGGAGGAACTTATACCGTAACCAATGTTGGTACCTTTGGTAGTATTATGGGAACGCCAATTATTAATCAGCCACAAGTAGGTATTTTAGCCTTAGGAGCTATTAGAAAAACACCATCTGTAATAGAAGGTCCAGAAGGAGATTATATTGGTATCCGTTTTAAAATGTACTTGTCTCATTCTTATGATCATCGCGTTGTAAACGGAGCCCTTGGAGGACAGTTTGTAAAAGCGGTAAAAGATTATTTAGAAGGCTGGGACAGTGATAGAGAAATATAATGATGTCTAGTAAGCCAATTAATAATAAAAAGAAATCTAAACTAATTGAAGTAGGAGAAGTTATATTGTATTGGATAGGTGGAATTATTCTTATATCAGTTGCGTCAATAATTCTTTATTATTTAGTCTCATTAGTTTTGTTGTTTGTAACATAGAAAAATTTTAGAATTAAATAATAGCAAAAGCACAGTTTTAGGACTGTGCTTTTGTTATTTAAGAATATAGAGTGATATAAGTTATTCTAAATTTGTTATAGAAGAATTGTAAGTCCAAATGTTAGATTTGATGTATTAAAATTAAAGCCAAAGGAATTACTCTTTTCTGTTTCCACATTGTCTACTTCACTTGAGGCATGCTGGTAGCCAAGTGAGCCAACATTAGCTTGAAGTAAAATATTTTTACTCATATTATAGCTTATCCCTGGTCTTATGCCAATAAACAATAACTCAGAATTATTTACGCGTTCATCGTTGTAATAATTAATAAATGTATTTTTTCTAAATGTGAATCGTGTTTCACCTTGTAAGTGAAGCGCTAATTTTTTACTCACGGGAAAGAACTTCTTTATGTAAGGGAAAAATTCAATAGAATTTGTTTTTGAATCGTTAATGTTAAGATCATTAGAGTTTTCATTTTCAAACTCAGTTTTTAAATAAGAATAGCCGATTCCTAATCCTAGAATAAGATTATCGCTAATGATGTAGCCGACTTTAGGGGCTATATTAAAATTAAAATCTTCTCTGGCTATATTTCCAGTATCATTAGGGTAATCAGAGTTTATAGAGTTAATGGAGAACTCTCCTTCAATACTCCACAAGCCTTTTTCAATTAAAAAATCTTCATTCTTTTCTTGACTAAAAATAATACTCGTCAAAAGGCATAATAAAATGGTCATTGGTGTTTTCATATAAATTGATTTTAAGGTTTTGAATTTCTAATAAGGAATCAATACATGTGCCAAAACGTGAATAAAATATTATGCTTAGGTTAATAGAAAATGCAATTTTTTCTATAAATAATAATGTTTAGTTGATGGTAGGTTTCGTAAATGTTTGTATGCAAATAAATGAATAGAGTTGTTTACATTATTTAAGAAACTATTAAGACTAAATTTACAATTATGAACGTAAGTTCATTATCTTTGCTTAAAATTTATACAATGCCACGTCCTAAAAAGAAGCGAAAAATTAATCATCCACCAAAAATGCTTGGGTTTAAGCCTTTTGGGATTCGTCTTTGCGATACAGAGCAAGTAATCATGCAATATGAAGAATACGAGACGGTTAAGTTAGTTGTATACGATAATCTTTCGCAAGAAGAAGCTGCTGAAAGGATTGAGGTGTCTAGACCTACACTTACGAGGATTTATAATAGTGCTTTAAAAAAAATTGGACAAGCTTTCGTTGAGGGTAAATCGATTATTATAAAAGGTGGTGATTTTGAATTTGAAAAAAATTGGTACAAATGCAAACGTTGTTTTAAATTAATAGACAGTATAGATCATCCTACAACTTGTGATGATTGTCCGGATGATAAAAAAGAGGAATTAGAGAATTTAAATGCATAAATAATGTCAAACTTTAACCATAGAGGACCAGATAACTTAGGTCCAAAAACAGGAATGAAATTAGGGAAGTGTCGGAAAAATAAATTTGAAATCACTGGTGATGCCGAAATTACGTATTGTAAAAGAAGGCAACAAAGAAAACTACTTGGTTTAGAAAACGATAATTAGGCTATAATGAAAGCTATAATGCATCATGCAATGGTGCTGTAGTCTTTAAAAATGAATTGATGTTTACAAAAGATATTAAAATTATTAAAGGAGAAAGGGTTCAGCTTCCAACCAAATATGGTCATTTCGAATTTGTTCCATTTCAAGAAAAAATAAATGGCTTGGAGCATATGGCGCTAATAAAAGGGGGTTTCTCATTAAATGAGGCCGTTTTAACACGAATTCATTCGTCTTGCGCTACAGGAGATTTGTTTGGATCACTAAAATGCGATTGTGGTGATCAATTAATTCAAGCTATGAAAATGATTGAGCAAAACGGGAGCGGAATAATAGTGTATTTACAGCAAGAGGGAAGAGGAATAGGTCTTATGAATAAAATGAAGGCTTATAAATTACAAGAAGAGGGTATGGATACTATACAGGCTAACTTGCACTTGGGCTTTGCTCCAGACGAAAGAGGTTATGAAATAGCTGCAGAAATTCTGAATCTACTTGGTGTAAATAAATTAAACTTGTTGACTAATAATCCAGATAAAATTTTAGGATTAGAACAAAATGGGATTTCAGTTGTGGAACGTGTACCATTAATAATAGATGCAAATCCATTTAATAAACACTATTTAGAGACAAAGGAAAGCCAAATGGGACATCAACTTTCTAAATTAAATGTAGAAATTCTATCACATGATAACTAATACATTTCAATTACAACCGCGTTATGGTGAAGTTGACCAAATGGGTTATGTTTATCATGCTAATTATGTTATATATTGCCACCAAGCTCGTAATGAATTATTACGAAAATTAGGTGTAGATGAGATTGTATTAGAGAATAATCATATTATATTGCCTGTAATTTCATTTGATATTAAATATAAGAAGCCAGCACATTTTGATGAACGTATTAGCATTAAAACAATCATTAGAGAAATGCCTAATACTCGATTTAATTTCGAGTTTGAAATAACAAATGAACAAAACACGCTTTTAATTACGGCAAAATCAACGGTTGTTTTTGCAGATAAACAATCGCGTTTACCTAAGCGCATACCAGAATTTATTAAAAACAAGCTTAATTCAGAATTCCTTTCTTAAGAGCACTATTAAAGCATATTAGCACGTATGAAAAACAATATATTAATTGAAGATCAATATAAAAGAACCTCTTTATTTGAAAAAGAAAACGTGAACCATCTCGTTCACGTTTTAAAAAGGTTCAATACCGTACCAAAGTTAAACAACATTAATATTATTACATCCAATAAGGAGCCAAGTACATTTAAAATAGTTCCTAATAAAACTATTATTATAGGTGTACATTATTTGACTAACCCTGTTTTAGCTTTAGTTTATTTAAGATATGGTATTGAATGGCAACTCTGGTATAAGGCATTGAGCAATAAAGAAGAAGATGTTGCTTTGTGTGATATAGCAGCCTTTAAGGTTACTCGCATATTTTATTCTTTATTACCTAAAGAGGATAAGGAGAAATTAAAATCTTTAGATTATTTTTTAATTAATTTAATTACAAGCGATAAGGCTGTAGATGCTAAAAGCTTATTGAAATTTAAAGAACTTCAGGCGTTTCACGGTATAGAAAATATAAATCCTAAAGTTGAAGAGGCTTGGATGCCTATTTTAGAAAATTTAGCCAAACCAACGGAGTATTTATTGATGGATGGTGGAGATCTTAGATTAAATATTGATGAAGTGGCTTTGCTAAATAAATATGGTTGTAGACCTTTTCCAAGGCCAGAAGCATTTACTTTTGCGTCATCTACGGCAACAAGTGTATCTAATTTTGCATTTGATAAAACAGACAAAGTAAGAAGTATATTAATTAAAAATAGCTTGAAGCATGGGGTTAAAGAGGCAATTACAGATTTTTCGGAATTACTCAAAAATAATCTCAAAAAAATATTCAAACTAAAAGATGAAAGTCAAATTATATTTTCTCCTTCTGGTACGGATGCCTCACTTCAAATTGCAGCATTTACCCAAATTATTACCGATAAAGATATTACACATGTTTTAGTAGCTTCAGATGAAACCGGAAGTGGTGTGCCTGCCGCATTAAAAGGCTGTCATTTTGAAAATACTACAGCGCTCAATTACCCAATTAAAAAAGGAGATAGAATTAAAGGATTTAGAGATGTAGAGTTGATTAAAGTTCTTTTTAGAGATGAAAAAGGACAATTAAAATCAGACTCAGAGTTAGATACAGAAGTTTTTAATGCTATTGTAGAAACCAAAGCAAAAGGAAACCATGTAGTTTTACATATTATGGATCAATCTAAATTGGGCTATGGGTCTCCTAGTGAAAAAATGATGCAAGATTTAGACGCTCTCAAAGATTTGTCTATTCAGGTTATTGTAGATGCGGCTCAAATGAGGTTAGATCCTGCAGATATACAGAACTATTTAGAAAAAGGTTATATCGTCTCAATTACAGGGAGTAAATATTTTACAGGTCCTCCGTATTCTGGTGCATTAATTTTGCCAAAAAAGGTAAGTGAAGTAATACATTCAGCTAAAAACAAGTTGCCAGAAGGGCTTACGGAGTACTATAACTACTCAGATTGGCCTGTCTCTTGGTCTTGTTCAAAAAATTTGTCTGAAGGGTATAATTATGGAGCTTATATGCGTTGGAATGCAGCAATAGCTGAAATGGATCGCTATTTTAAAACACCAATTCTGTATAGGAATATGGGGATTGAAATGTTTTGTAATTTTGTTGAGGATTCAGTTAAAGAAGCTCCTTTTTTAGAGCCACTTTATGGAGATGAAATAAAAACTACAAGCTCTAATAATGAGGAATTTGGGCTGAAAAATATTCGAACTATTTTTCCGTTTTTCATTATTAAAGATCATAAAGTATTATCTGTAGAGCAGGTTAAAAAGCTCTATGTGCTATTGAATTCAGATTTGTCAAATCATTTTGAAGGCTCACCAATAGAAATTATTAGACTAGCAGCACAAAAATGTCATATAGGACAAGCGGTTAATGTAAAATATGATAATGATATTCAAAGTGCTATTTTGAGAATTAGTTTGGGTTCAAGGATTATTTCGGAAAGTTGGGTGAAAAGGGATATTAGTTTGTTTTTCAGTAATATTGAAATTCAAATGAACCAAATTACCGTTATCATAAAAAAAATAGAATTATTAATTAGTCGTCCTGAACTATTAGATTAATTAAGCGAAGATAAAAATCATTTGAGTACAGCTGATAATACATATATTTTAAGGGTTATGTTTTTTTGGTTGTACTCAGAATGATAAATAGGTTGACCTTTCTTGTTCCAATTAACGCTATTCTACTTATTCTAATTATCTTTGATTTTTAAAACAAAAACAATGCAACTTAATCTCACAAAACCTATCTGTTTTTTCGATTTAGAAACTACAGGAATCAATATTTCAAAAGATAGAATCGTAGAAATTTCTATTCTTAAAGTCCATCCAGACGGTAAAGAAGAAGCTAAAACTTGGGTTGTGAACCCTGAGATGCCAATTCCTGCAGAGGTAACAGCAATTCATGGAATTTCTGATGCAGATGTTGCAGATAAACCAACGTTTAAAGCTTTATCAAAGGAGATTTACAACCTTATTAAGGATTCTGATTTAGGCGGATTTAATTCTAATCGTTTCGATATTCCATTGTTAGCAGAAGAACTTTTAAGAGCAGAAGTAGATTTTGATATGAAAAACACACAATCTGTAGACGTACAAACGATATTCCATAAAATGGAACAACGGACATTGGTTGCAGCCTACAAATTTTATTGTGATAAAAATTTAGAGGATGCACATAGTGCAGAAGCTGATACCAAAGCAACCTACGAGGTTTTAAAAGCACAGTTAGACCGTTATGAAGAATTAGAAAACGACACCAAGTTTTTAGCAGAATTTAGTTCTCGTAAAAAATTTGCTGATTTCGCAGGTTTTTTAATCTTTAATAAAGAAGGAGAAGAATGTTTCTCATTTGGGAAGCATAAAGGAAAACGTGTCTTAGATGTTTTAGATAAAGAACCAGGTTATTTTGGTTGGTTGCTCAATGCGGATTTCCCTCTTTATACTAAGAAGGTGTTAACGGCTATTAAGTTACGTCAGTTTAATAATAAGTTAAGCTAATTGACCTTCCTACGAAGGTAGAAATCCATAATATAAAATAAAGGTTAAATTAATTAGATTCCTGCCTTCGCAGGAATGACAGAAATATGAAATTAATCTGCATAGGTCGTAATTACACCGATCACATTAAAGAACTAGAAAACGAAAAACCAACAGATCCTGTTGTTTTTTTAAAACCAGACACGTCAATTCTGTTAAAGAAACAACCGTTTTTTATCCCCGATTTTTCAGACGATGTCCATTATGAAGTTGAGGTTTTAGTGAAAATTAATAAAGTGGGGAAGTATATCGATAGGAAATTCGCGCATAAATACTATGACGATATCGGACTTGGTATAGATTTTACAGCACGAGATCTTCAAACGCAATTAAAAGCCAAAGGATTACCATGGGAAAAAGCCAAAGCCTTTGATGGTGCTGCGGTTATTGGAAAATGGTTGCCTAAAACTAAATTTGAAAATATAGATAATATCAATTTCAGTTTAAAAAAGAATGATTCTGTCGTTCAGGATGCAAATACGGAGCTAATGCTTTGGAAAATTGATGAACTTATAGAATATGTGTCAAAATATTTCACTTTAAAAATAGGAGACATTATATTTACGGGCACACCTGCTGGAGTCGGTAAGGTGTTTGCAGAAGATAGATTAATAGGATACCTTGAAGATGAGGAAATGTTTTCAATAAAAATTAAATAAATGTCACAATATTATCAATTACATCGTGTACGAGAAATGGCTGAAGACGATGAAGATTTTGTCTTAGCTATAGCAGCAGCTTTTATAGAAGAAGTACCTGAAGATGCAGAACGTCTAAGAACAGCGGTGCCTGCAAAGGATTATAAAGAAGTGTACCAAGCGGCTCATAAAATGAAACCAACTATAGATTTATTTGAATTAGGTGTTTTAGATACACTGATTGAAGTTCAAGATTGGGGAAAGTTTGAGCAGACGGACAAAAATGTAGAAGAACAACTTATAACGGTATTAACTGCGGTTGATAACGCTGTTAATGAAATTAAAGCCGATTTCGGACTTTAAACAACTTTATAAATGCAAGCAGAAATTATTACCATTGGAGATGAGATTCTTATTGGTCAGATTGTAGATACAAATTCCGCATTCTTAGGAAAGGAATTTAATAAATACGGAATTTCGATCTATCAGATTACCTCAATTCAAGATGATAAAGCCCATATTCTAAAAGCTATAAAAGAAGCAGAAGAAAATGCAGATATCATTATAATAACTGGAGGTTTAGGTCCTACTAAAGATGATATTACCAAACTTACCATTTGCGAATACTTTAATGACACCTTAGTTGAAGACAAAGCTGTTTTGGCTAATGTAGAGCAGATTTTTTCAAAATATAGTTCAGCACCACTTTTAGATGTTAATAAGCAACAAGCATTAGTACCGTCTACGGCACAGGTACTTATGAACCATAATGGTACAGCACCAGGTATGTGGTTGGAGCGAAACGGAAAAGTGTTTGTGTCACTTCCAGGTGTGCCTTACGAAATGAAAGCTTTAATTACTGAGCAAGTTATTCCGAAGTTAAGAGCAAAATTTAAGTTTCCTTATATATCGCATAAAACAATCTTAACTTATGGTTTAGGAGAAAGTGCATTGGCAGAACGTATTGAAGAGTGGGAAGATCATTTACCTGTTTTTATAAAATTAGCGTATTTACCAAGTTTGGGTCGTGTACGTTTGCGTTTATCCGGAAAAGCGACTGAAAAATTAATAGTTGACAAAGAAATCCAAAATCAAATCAATTTATTATTGCCACAGATCGAAGATATTTTTGTGGGTTATGAAGAAGATGAATCTATTGAAGCCGTAATAGGTAAGCAATTAACGCAAATTGGAAAAACCCTAGCTGTAGCAGAAAGCTGTACAGGAGGACGTATTGCAAAATCAATTACAGCAAATGCTGGAGCTTCTGTTTACTTTAAAGGAAGTGTTGTAACGTATGCTACAGCATCTAAAGTGAAAATCTTGGAGGTTTCAGAAAGTGATATTAATTCATATTCTGTGGTCAGTAAAGAAGTGGCGGAAACCATGGCGAAAAATGTGAGAACTATGTTCGATACGGATTATGCCATTAGTACAACAGGCAATGCAGGACCAGAAAAAGGTGACTCAAATGCCGAAGTAGGAACAGTTTGGATTGGTATTGCGACAAAAGATAAGGTATATTCTGAAATTTTTAACTTTGGAAATCTTCGCGAAAAAGTGATTGTAAGAGCCACAAACAAAGCATTTGAAATGCTTAAAAAAGAAATTACAATTAAAGATAAAAAAAAGTAAGCTTTTATGTTTGCTGAAACGTAAAGTTTTATTAAATTTGCACCCTGTTTAAAATATCTGTGTTCAGATATTAAATTTTTATTGTCATTTAATTAGAGGAATTCCTTTATAACAATATAAGTTAGCAGAAAATTAATTATAGACCTAAAGAAAGAAAACAATGTCAAGAGTTTGTGAACTTACTGGGAAAAAAGCGATGGTTGGAAACAATGTTTCACACGCTATGAATAAAACGAAACGCAAGTTTGATGCAAACTTGATCAAAAAACGTTTTTACATTCCTGAAGAAGATAAGTGGGTAACATTAAAAGTTTCTACATCAGCATTAAAGACTATCAATAAAATTGGTATCGAAGCGATGTTAAAAGAAGCTAAAGCAAAAGGATTTTACAAATAATAGCGTTTACGCTTAAGTCAATTTACAATGGCAAAAAGAGGAAATAGAATACAAGTTATCTTAGAGTGCACTGAGCACAAAACTTCTGGTCAACCAGGAACATCAAGATATATTACAACGAAAAATAAGAAGAACACGCCAGACCGTATGGAGATTAAGAAATTTAATCCTATCCTTAAGCGTATGACAGTTCATAAAGAGATAAAATAAGAAACCATGGCAAAGAAATCAGTAGCGTCTTTACAGACAGGATCAAAACGTTTGACAAAAGCTATAAAAATGGTGAAATCACCAAAAACAGGAGCATACATGTTCGTTGAATCAGTAATGGCACCAGAATTTGTCAATGACTTTTTAAACAAGAAATAATCTTTATTTATATATAGATTAACTAAACTGCTTTCATATGAAAGCAGTTTTTTTATGTTTATATTTGGGTGTTTTTATGACAACTTAGCAGTAAGTTTCTATAGGCAAGGTTGTTGCATAGGGTTTACTGTAATCTTATATATCTATACGGTTTTTAAAATCTTACAGGTTATGAGTGTCCCTAAACAACATAACAACAAACAACTAAACAATAACAATGAGTTTTTTTAAAAAAATATTCTCGTCAGAAAAGAAAGAAACCTTAGATAAAGGCTTAGAGAAATCTAAATCTTCTTTTTTTAATAAATTAAATAAAGCCGTTGCCGGAAAATCTAAAGTAGACGATGACGTTTTAGATAATCTTGAAGAAATCTTAGTCACTAGTGATGTAGGTGTTAATACCACATTAAAAGTGATTACGCGTATTGAAGAACGTGTTGCTAAAGATAAATATTTAGGAACTTCAGAATTAAACCGAATTCTTAGAGAAGAAATTGCAGCCTTATTATCAGAAACTAAATCTGGAGAAGATACCGAATATACTATTCCTGAATTACCAAAACAAGCCGATGGTTCTAAAACACCATACGTTCTTATGGTCGTAGGAGTTAATGGAGTAGGTAAAACAACAACCATAGGTAAATTAGCTTATCAGTTTAAAAAGAAAGGGTTAAACGTTGTACTTGGTGCAGCAGATACGTTTAGAGCTGCAGCCATTGATCAATTACAAGTATGGGCAGATCGTGTAGATGTGCCAATGATACGACAAGAAATGGGTTCTGATCCTGCGTCTGTGGCTTTTGATGCTTTAGAATCTGGAGTTAAGCAAAATGCAGATGTTATTATTATAGATACTGCTGGCCGTTTGCACAATAAAGTGAACTTAATGAATGAGTTGACTAAAGTAAAACGTGTTATGCAAAAAGTAGTTGGTGATGCACCTCATGATGTGCTTTTAGTACTCGATGGTTCTACTGGTCAAAACGCTTTTGAACAAGCCAAACAATTTACGGCAGCTACTGAAGTCACATCTTTGGCAGTAACTAAATTAGATGGTACGGCAAAAGGTGGAGTCGTGATTGGTATTAGCGACCAGTTTCAAATTCCTGTGAAATATATTGGAGTCGGAGAAGGTATTGAAGATTTGCAAGTCTTTAATAAATATGAGTTTGTAGATTCCTTTTTTAAATAGAGTTCCTTCCAAGGTAGGAATTTCAGTTTAATGAAAAAGAGTTTCAATTGTCGAGATCAAAAGATATTAAGGATTATTACAATTCTTATTTTAATTATCTCATCTTTAAAAGTGCTACAACAGGTATATAAAGTTTTAAGTACCTTTATTTCACTTAAAAGTCCTTTGATACCGAAATATTTGTTTTACTATTCATCATTTCCAGGTTTCATTATAATCTCTTTTTTTAGCGTCATTATTTTCTTTTGCCTTAAATTTCTAAGATATAATAGTTATAACTTTCAGAGCGTATATGCGATGTTAGGTATGATTCTTTTTTTCTTATTATGGCAATGGAGTATTTATGAATTGTTGATGAGAGTCAATCCTTTTGCTTAATAGTATCTATTTTAATGGTGAGCAATACATATTTATGTATGCTTTAGTCTCATATAGTGTTTCCTATCTCTTTAACGTAAAGTGTCCTGTAAAATTTCTTCCGTTGTCTCGGGTGACTACAAACCAATAATCACTTGTAGGCATTCTTTTGCCATTGTAAGTGCCATCCCAAGCTGACCTGGCGTCTAGACTTTTAAGGATTTTACCGTATCTATCAAATATTTTAATAGTCAGATTTGGCTCTTCATTAGAATACTTTATAAACCATGTGTCATGCTGTCCATCATCGTTTGGAGTGAAAAATTTAGGGTAATTTAAGAGATAAACTACTTCTTCTGTAGTGCCACAGCCGTTTTTATCTCTAACGAAAACGGTATATTCACCTGTTGTTAATCCTGTAAATAGATTACTGTTTTGATAGGTGATATCATCTAAAGAATACTCATAATCACCATTATCTAAATCTGATAAATTAACTTGAATGGAATTGTTATTATTTGTCCAGTCATCAATATCTATGCTCGAAATTACAGCTGTGTTAGACAAAATAACCTGAAACTCTTTGGTTGTATCACAGCTATAAGTGCCGTAATCTTCAGTTACTGTAACCCAATAATCACCAATTGTTTCATTAGTTACAACTACGGTTTGAGTAGTTTCTCCGGTAGACCATAAATAGCTATTAAAGCCATAGCCTGCATCAATAATAGCATAATTTTCATACTCGCAAATGCTTTCAATGTCCTTAATTGGAATTGTAGGAGTCTCACCTAAGCTTAATGTGATTTCTGAAATTTGATAGCATTTATCCAAAGAATCGATGCGAGCAACAATGCTGGTAGTATCTTCTGTCCATTCAAAATTAGTAGGTGTATCAATATGTCCTTCCTCAGAATAATTCTCGGCTTCCTCTTGTGATATAAAATAACTAATTATACAATCGCTACAGCTTGTAATTTCAGTTTCGTAAATCGTTAAATCTACAAATTCTATGTTGTTATTTGATGTATCACAAATAGTAGTCGCTATATTGTTAACCACCAGACTAGGTGAAATAATAGTTGCTAAAACGGGAAATCTTACATCACTTTCACAATTACTTATAGTTAGTTTGGCAGCATAGTAGGTTGTTCCATCTACTAAATTAGTTGTT
The DNA here is from genome assembly GCF_013404085.1 of Winogradskyella helgolandensis. Lineage (NCBI taxonomy): Bacteria > Pseudomonadati > Bacteroidota > Flavobacteriia > Flavobacteriales > Flavobacteriaceae > Winogradskyella > Winogradskyella helgolandensis. The sequence goes on from NZ_JABFHO010000001.1 coordinate 2,145,417, forward strand.
TCGCTTAAAACACTCCCATCAGTAGCAGCATCATACCAAATAGCCTCATCACTAACTTCAATATCGCTTAATGTTGGATTTTGAGTGGTACAAAACGTTTGATTTGATTCGCCTGTAAGTGCTTCTGGTGTTTCAATGATTTCTATGGTATAGTCATCTGAAGTAATCCGACAAGAAAGTGAGTTTATATTGGTTCCATTTGCAACTGCTAATCGATATAAAAAAGTCCCAGATTGACCTGTGTTTGTAAATATATAATCGGGAGTAGTTTCACCGAGAATATCTATCCAAGTTGTGCCTAAATCGTCTGAATATTGCCATTGATATTGAGGGTCTGAATACCCAGAAGAGACAATGGATTGAAATGTGTAACTTACATTTTCACCTTCGCAAATTTCTAGACTTATACTTGACTCGTTTTCAATAGCGCTTGTAATGGTTGGTCCACATGGTTTAAACGCAATATCATCTAAAGCGATATCATTTCCAGGATGTGCGCTAGGTGCTGAATTTAATATGGTTATTACTACTTCAGTTTCTGCTTCTAATGTAAAGAAGAAGCCGTATTGTTGCCAAATTCCAGAAGATGTTTGCGCAATATCTCCTGTATTATAAGATCCTAAAATATTACCAGACGTGTCGCTAATTCTAAACGTTACATCTGGATGGTATTCATCCGTGCCTACTGAAGGGTTCATCAAATTGATTAACCAAGCAGAAAATTCAAAAGTTGTATTAGCACAAAGTCCAGTTACAGTTTTCGTGTAAAATACTCCTTCGTTTGCTAAAACGGCACTGTTTATAACCATCATATGGCCATTGGTGTCGCCTGTATGGTCTGAAGTAACATGCCACGCATTCCCTTTTAAGCCGCTAGTTGTATTGTAAATGGTATATTCTCCTTCGTCTAATTCACCTGCAGCACTGTAAGTAAATGCTGTAATAGAACTACCTAGTGCACTTCCGCGTCCTGTGCCTGATCCAAAATCAATAGAAACGACAGGATCTCCTAAATTACCTTCGCATAATTGCGCATAAGTTTGAAATGAATAACAAAAAAGAAATATAAGTAGAAGTTGATATTTTATATACAAAGTAATATTATTTAATTAAATCTAATGTCGTCAGTTATGAACTGTTTGTTTTTAGATGTAATTCTTCAATAAAACTTGCGATACCGTTTAAATGAGTTTCAATATCAAAAAATAGAGGTTATTAAATTTAGATTACTTAATCAATTAAAGCAGTAATTTTTCCCCATAACTCATTATCAAAATTAGAGAGGGCAAAATTTTCATCGTCAGCAGCTTCACCCATTCTAATGACCACTAATTTTTCACTAGGCACCACATAAATCTTCTGGTCGTTTTTGCCTAAAGCGGCATACATATCGCTTGGTGCGTTTGGAATAATTTCGCCTGTAAATTCAAATTGCGTTTGAGGTAAATGATATGTTGATTTTCCGTTTACCCACCATAAATAACCATAAGCTTCATTTGTAGGTTGTGAGGTATTTACAGCTTCGCTTAAATAGTTTTTAGGTATAATTTGTTCTGATTCCCATTTACCATCAGCATAAGTTAACAAGCCAAAACGTGCCATACTTCTAGTGGTACTCCAATACACACTCAAATCACCTAAAGGAATCCAAGAACCTGTCATGCCAATTCGATTTTTTAATTTTGAATCAAAATAGTTTGACCATGAAACATTACTCGCTTCTGCGACTACATCTTGAAGTTTTACAAACACATTATGATAAGCCCAACGGGTTCCTGCATCATCAATATATTGCAAATTATTAGGAGACACATCGTCTCCTAATGTGTCATCTAGACCAGAATTCATTGACAATAAATTTTTACTAGTAATAAGGTTTTCTTTTTCTAAGGGAGCGCTCGTCCAACCTGTACCCAAATAATCAGAAACTTTATTTTCAATATTTAATAATCCTTCTTCTTGTGCAATACCCGTAATGGCTGTAGTTAATGTTTTTCCCGCACTTGCCCAATACCATGGAGTTGCGCTTGTATGACCATTAAAATAATGTTCTTCTATAATTTTTCCGTTATAAAGTATCATAAAACTTTTAGTGTTTTTCTCTTCGAGAAAATCTAATAAAGGTTGTAGGGCATTAGCATTCCAGTTTAATTCAGAAATAGATGTTGTTTCCCAAGTATCTGAATTGATGGGAGGAAAATAAATGTTTTCAGGTTCTGGTTCATTCGGAGTTGAATCATCTTCAGAAGAACATGAAATGTTAAATAACAACCCTAATATTAAAATGTAGTAATATCTTGATTTCATGATTTCGTTTTTAATTTGGACTATAAAAATAGGAAAAAGTTTAATCTCATCACTCAGAAATCAATTATCGTAAATCATTCCGTATCTTTGCAAACTGATTTATAAAAGCATGAGAACAAAAACCATTAAGAAGAACAAGATCAATGTTATAACATTAGGTTGTAGTAAAAATGTTTACGACAGCGAAGTGTTGATGGGACAACTAAAAGCAAGTGGCAAAGAAGTTGTACATGAGGAAGAAGGTAATGTTGTTGTAATAAATACATGTGGATTTATCAATAATGCTAAGGAGGAAAGTGTGAACACCATTTTGGAGTACATGCAGAAAAAGGAAGATGGCGAAGTCGATAAGGTTTTTGTTACAGGTTGTTTAAGCGAACGCTATAAGCCAGACTTAGAGAAAGAAATACCTAATGTAGATCAGTACTTTGGTACTACAGAATTACCAGGTTTATTAAAAGCCTTAGGTGCTGATTATAAACATGAATTAATTGGAGAACGTTTAACGACGACACCAAAGAATTACGCTTACTTAAAAATTGCAGAGGGTTGTGATAGACCTTGTAGTTTTTGTGCGATTCCCCTAATGAGAGGAAAGCATAAAAGTACTCCTATTGAAAACTTAGTGATTGAAGCAGAAAAGTTAGCAGCAAATGGTGTTAAAGAACTGATTCTTATTGCTCAAGATTTAACATACTACGGATTAGATATTTATAAGAAAAGAAATCTTGCAGAGTTGCTTGAGAACTTAGTTAAAGTTGAAGGTATCGAGTGGATTCGTTTACATTATGCTTTCCCAACAGGTTTCCCTATGGATGTTTTAGACATTATGAAGCGTGAACCTAAAATTTGTAACTATTTAGATATTCCGTTACAACATATTTCTGATGACTTATTAAAATCGATGCGTCGTGGAACGACAAAAGCAAAGACGACTAAATTGATTCACGACTTCAGAGCTATTGTTCCTGAAATGACCATTAGAACAACACTTATTGTTGGTTATCCTGGAGAAACAGAAGCACATTTTCAAGAACTTAAACAATGGGTTTCAGAAATGCGTTTTGAACGTTTAGGCTGTTTTACCTATTCTCATGAAGAAAATACACATGCCTATAATTTAGAAGATGATGTTCCTGAAGAAGTAAAAATGGAACGTGTTAACCAAATTATGGAAATTCAATCTCAGATTTCGTGGGAATTGAATCAGGCTAAAATCGGTCAAGAATTCAAAGTGGTTATTGACCGTAAAGAAGGGAACTATTTTGTTGGTCGTACGGAATTTGATTCTCCAGATGTTGATAACGAAGTTTTAATTGATGCGAGTAAAACCTATTTAAAAACAGGCGAATTTGCGACGATTAAAGTAACAGAAGCAGAGGATTTTGATCTTTATGGTGAAGTGATTTAATCATAACTACTTTTATGCACTACTATAATAGTGTTCTAAGTTTTTTATGATGGTACAAGTTCTCGTGATTTAGCTTGTACTATCATTTGTAAAATGCAAGCGCTGTTTCTAACAGCGTTTTCGCTTTTAAAAAGGCTTGTAATTAGAATTTAGATTCTGTCTGGCCAAAAATGTGGATGTTCTCCGCTAAATCCAAATTCAGGTAGCCCATTTATGGTATCCATCTCTTTATTAGATAATTCAAAGTCATTTAAATTTATATTCTCTTCAATACGTTTTTTGGTGGTTGATTTCGGAATTACAACCACATCGTGCTGAATGATCCATCGAAGGCAAACTTTTGCAACCGTAGTATTGTGTGCTTTTGCAATGTCTTCTAAGACTTCATTTTCAAAAACCTTTCCTCTTGCTAAAGGGGACCACGATTCAACAACAATATGTTGTTTTTTGCAATAATTAACTAAATCTTCTTGCCAGTAACCTGGATGAAACTCTATTTGATTAACGGCTGGTTTTACCTTAGCAGTTTTAAACAAAGCTTCAAGGTGTTCTTCAAAAAAATTGCTGACACCAATAGATTTTATTTTTCCTTCAGCTTGAAGTTCTTCCATAGCTCTCCAAGCCTCGGCATTAGCTTTTTCCCAATTCTCATAATTCTTAGCATTTGCTGGCCAATGAATAAGATACAAGTCTATATAATCTAAGCCCAGTTTCTTCAAAGATTTTTCAAATTCTTCTTTAGCCATGTCATAACCTAAATTTTCGCGCCATAACTTAGTCGTCACTAAAATTTCCTCTCTTGGAACTCCACTAGCTTTAATGCCTTTTCCCACAGCTTCTTCGTTATTATAAGCGGCAGCGGTGTCTAATAGTCTATACCCATTTAATAGCGCATGCTTAACAGATGCAATGCCTTCTTGTTCCGTAGCTTTATAAGTTCCAAAACCGATAATCGGAATGGTATGACCATCATTTAGAATTAGATTTTTCATAATTTATATCATTAAATTTTAGACATTCACTTTAAGGGTAAGATTAGGATAATAGCTATTCTTCTACTCAAACGCTATTTATTCACCTAATTTAAAAAAAATGCTATTGTTTTAGAAAAACAATTAACGGTTTTATGAAACTGTCAAACTTTTCGATGTGAGGCAAATGTCCAACGTTTTCTATTTCAACTAATTTGGCATTAGGGATTTTCTTTTGAGTGGCTTTGCCTAACTGATCATACAATCCCATGGTCTCTTTTACGTCTTCAGAAACAAGTCCTTTGCCCAAGGCTGTTCGATCTCTGGTTCCAATAATTAAAAGTGTTGGCGCGGTAATATTTTTAAATTCGTAAACCACAGGTTGTGTAAAAATCATGTCATAGGTTAATGCCGCATTCCAAGCTATGGTTTTATAATCTGAATTTAACGTCCAGCCAGCTAGTAGGTTGACCCACTGATCATATTCAGGTTTCCATTGGTTGTCGTAATAATTTTCTAGTTGGTATTTTTTAATGCCTTCAGAAGACTTTTTGAGTTCGTTTTTATACCACCATTCTACAGGTTGATAAGGTACTTTTAATTTCCAATCTTCTAATCCAATGGGATTTTCTAAAACAAATTTTTCAACAGTTTCTGGATACATTAAAGCAAAGCGCGTGGCGAGCATACCTCCCATAGAATGTCCTAAAATAGCAGTTTTTTCAATATTTAAAGTATCCAGTAAAGTTTTGGTGTTTTGTGCCAATTGCTGAAACGTATAATGAAAATGATCGGGTTTAGAGGATTTTCCAAATCCAATTTGATCGGGTACAATGACACGGAACCCTTCTTTAGTCAGCGCTTGAATTGTCGTTTTCCAATAGGCACCATTAAAATTCTTGCCGTGAAATAACACGATGTTTTTACCATTATAATTATCAGGCTTTTCATCCATATAAGCCATTTTTAATTCTTGCTCTTGTATGGTCAACTCTAACTTAGAAACAGCAAATGGATATTTGTAATTTGCCAATTCAATATCTAACCATTGTAAACTGTCTGTTTGTGACTTTGCAATTTGAAAGACGAATAAAAGTGTTAGTCCTATTAATAAATTCTTTTTCATAATTTTATTTTTATTGTGGTTCCCATGCTTTAAGATCAAATAGCGTATGCAATCTTAATGCCACTAAACCAATTTCTAGGCATTCCGGGATAATAATAACGTGGTTCTGAATTGCCAAAGCCTACGGCATTAATTAATACCGATGATGCATACTGTTCATCTGTAAAATTATTAACGCCAATATTAATTTCAATATCAAAATGCGTCGTAATAGAATTCTTGTAGGATAACTTGGTGTTGAAAACGGTATAATCTTCTGAAAATAAAGTATTAGCATCGTCTAAAGGCATCTCTCCAATATGAAGAAAATTTGTGTTTAAGTTGAAATTTTTAAAGCCTAACTGAATGCCTCCATTCATTTTAACATCAGGAACACCTGTTAATTGATGTCCTGAGTAATCGTTTTGGTCATCAACAAAATCTATAAAACGATGGTCTGTAATTTCGGCATTAATGTAAGGTGAAAGTAAAAATCCATTTGTAAATTTCTGTGCATATGAAGCAGATAATTCAATACCTTTATGTTCTGTTTTACCAGCATTACGACCAATAAATTGATCATCTCCAACGCGGTCTGCTACCAATAAATTATCAATATCTAATAAGTATGCAGTAAGCTGAAATCGCAGTTTTCTTTTAAATAAAAATAGTTCACTACCAACTTCATAATTAAAACCTGTTTCAGGCCCTAGGTCTGGATTAATAACCCCTTCAGGCGTCAATGTTTCTTCAATAGAAGGATAGTTAAAGCCTCTACTGATGTTTGCAAAAGCGTTTATGTTTGATGTAAATTGGTATAAGACGTTCAAATTAGGTGCAATTATGGGATCAAAATCACGATCCGCATTTTTGTTGTTTTCCCCCATATTGAAGTCATCTTTAAATTCGTAATTAGTGGTGTTGACATTAATACCTAATTGGGCTTTTAATTTTTTTGTAAAAGGTAATGTTACGGTAGCAAAGGCATTAAGGTTATTTCTGGTTTCTATATTATCACTAAGTAGTTCACCCTCTAAACTGCCATTGTTGGCATTATTCTCGTAGAGATTTTCAATGGTTTTCCAATTATAGTCGTCTTTATAAAGTTCTCCACCAAAACTAAGTTGAGCGTTTTGATTTAAGAATTTAAAATCTTTGGCAAAGAGTGTTCTTATACCATAACCATTGGTGTATTCGTCTAGAATATTAAAAGGTCGCGGTTCATAATGATCGAGATAGTTGTAAAAAATTGACGTTGTATTACTAAAATGATCCGAAAAGCGATGGGTATAATTAAGTCCTATTAAGACCTGTTTATTATCTTCAAAACCTTGGGCAGCATTCCATGTAAAAGCAGCTTGAGAAGGATATTCATTAAATGCAGTTTCACCTATGGAACTCGGTATTTGTGCAAAATAATCAGTGAAGTTGATTAAAACTCCAATGTCATTCTTAGCATTAAATTTGTAATTTGAAGTCAGTAAAACGGCTTTTCGATTATAATTACTGTTGTCACGAAATCCGTCTAATTTTAAATGGTCATAATTCAAGTTTATGGCTAATTTTTCATTTGCAGTAGCAACAGATACATTGTTTTTAATCAGTCCAAAACTCCCAATAGTAAGATTGCTCTTTATAAAGGTTTCTCCTTCTGAAGCTTGTGTTGAATTAAGTAATAAAGTACCTCCCAAATTGGTGCCATATTGAGTGGCTTTTGGCCCTTTTACAATTTCTAAACTGCCAATATCTTCAGGATCAAAAGCATCAATGGCTGTTTCACCAATACCATTTGTAATGGGTATGCCGTTGAAATACGCGCGTATTTTATTTGTACCATAAAGTGTTCGAGAGCCCACACCTCTAATCACAATTCTGTTGGTGTTTAGGGCACCACTCTGAATATAAACTCCAGGTGTTTCGTTTAGAGCTGAAACCAAATCTACGGGACTATACTCGACAAATTTTTGTGACGAAATTTTCGCTGTTGGAATTATAACTTGACTTTCCTTTTGATACGTTGAAGAGATGGTTACTTCTTCAAGATGTAAGGTGTCTTCTAAAATAGAAAGTTGAAAAACACTGTTGTTTTGAGTTAAGGTTACGGTCTTAATGTAATAATTAGGATGTTTTAATTCAACAGTTAATGGCAGCAGATAGGCTTTAGGTAAGGTAAAAACACCTTCTGCATTTGATTTAGCAATGCTTTTATTATTTAAGAGTACGGCAACATCAGATATGGGGCTGTTTGAATAATCATTCACATGACCACTAATGTTTTGCGTGTATAGTGGATTAATAAAGGCGGTTAAAACAATAACCGCCAATAGTTTTAAAGGTGTAAATTTCATGTAGTAGGTTGTAATGGTTGGTTTCTTTTAGATACGCTATATTAATTATTGTAACTCACTTTCCAAATGGTATTCCCAGAATCATCATTAACTAATAGGTCTCCAGATGGTGTCACTGCAACACAAACTGGTCTTCCATAAACATCAGTATCATTATCATCGGCTATAAAACCCGTTAAAAAATCTTCGGGTTCTCCAGCAGGATTTCCATTTTCAAAAGGGATGAAAACCACACGATATCCTGAAAGCACGGAACGGTTCCAAGAACCATGTTGCCCAACAAATATCCCGTTTTTATATTTAGCAGGAAAATTTCCATCCTCATAAAACGTGAGTCCTAAAGATGCCGTGTGAGGTCCTACCGAAACATCAGGAATTATGGTTTTAGCAACTAGATCTGGTGCTTCACCTTCCAATCTTGGATCTTCAATAGAACCAAAATACGCATAAGGCCAACCGTAAAATCCACCTTTCTTAACACTAGTTACATAATCGGGCACAAGGTTGTCACCAAGCTCATCACGCTCATTTACTGCGGTCCATAGTTCTCCGTTAACAGGATTCCAATCCATACCAACTGGATTTCTAAGTCCGCTCGCGTAAATTTTTTCATTCGCTCCGTTTAAATCCACTTCTAATATATTAGCACGACGAATTTCTTCATCCATGCCGTATTCTCCAACATTACTAGCAGAACCTACTGAAATATAAATTTTATCTTGTGTTTTATTGGTAATGATATTTCGAGTCCAGTGATGGTTATAGCCACCAGCAGGAAGATCCACTATCTTTTTGCCTTTTGTTGGATCTAAAGCTGTTAGACCTGATTTATAAGGATATTTATAAAGACCGTCTGTATTGGCTACATAGAAATAATCGTCAATAATTAGCATTCCTAAAGGTTGTTTTAAATCGTCTAGAAAGGTTTCTCTAAGTTCAATGGTGCCATCATTATTTTTATCTCGTAGAACGGTAATAAGACCTGCACTATCTTTTGTGTTAGCTTCACAAACGAAAATATCTCCGTTTGGGGCAATGTAGGTCCAACGTGGATTTTGGAAGCCATCCGCAAATTTCGTGACGGTAAAACCATCTGGTGCCATAGGCATTTTTCCTTCTGGCCAGTCAACTAAACTATTTTCTTTTCTTACAGATTCTGTGGCATAAGGTTTGGGTAAAATAACTTCTCCTATAGCCGTTTGAACGGTATCTGCAGGTTTTTGGGATATCATTTCTTTCTCATCGTTGGAAACTGTCATTTCTTTTTTTCTTTCCGATTTACAGGATAACATAGTAACGATTAGGGTTATAATCAGGAAGTGTTTTTGTAGTTTCATAATTGGTGTTTTTCTGTTGTTTCAAAAATAAAGCACGCGCTAGTTTTGATTGACTCATTTGAATCGCTTATGGACTCAAATGAATTCTTAAAACACACTAAATGGTAATATAAATATTTGACAATGAGAATTTAACATGTTTTTTGGTTTATAGGTCAATTGATTGAATGATATCGTATTTTTTTAAACTTTTTATAACATTTTATGGTATGATTAATGTTTATTACTAAGTATGAAATTGAAACCTATTACCCTTTTGTTTTTTTTAATTGTAGCATCGTGCAAACAAATGCAAAATGTTTCGGATGTTATAACAAAGCCTTCTGCAAGAGCTGTTTTGGAACGTGATTTTAAATCTAACGACAGTTTATTTCGACGTTACGAATTGGAATATCAAAATGCGAAAGCGAATCAGCTCCAATTAGATTTACCTTCAGTTGTATATTCTAAATCAGATAGTTTAGATTTCAAGATTCTGGCTTATACTGTAGATTTGCAGCGTGGAGAACGTTTTAAAATAGCGTCTAATATCCCAAGTGATAGTTTACAATTGGCTATTGATTTATTTTCCATTACAAATGATTCAATAATTGAAACAAAACCGATAGAATCTAATACGCCAGAATTAAATCGTTTAGAATTTGAAGTCACCAAAACAGGTCCATATAAAATCGTTATACTTCCAAATCGAAGGCATAGCACCGATTTTGGTCTTAATCTATTTACGGAACCTATGTTAGCATTTCCAGTTAGTGGAAAAGATAATAAAGCCATTCAAAGTTTTTGGGGTGCCACACGAGGTGGAGGTAGTCGTTTACATCAAGGTATTGATATTTTTGCTAAACGCGGCACACCAGTTGTTGCGGCAACAAATGGTTTTATTTCTAACACTGGCAATCGTGGTTTGGGTGGAAAACAAGTATGGTTGCGTGATGGAATTTTTGGTCAGTCGTTGTATTATGCACATTTAGATAGTATTGCGGTTTCTGGAGGTAAACGTGTTAAGGTAGGTGATACTTTAGGGTTTGTTGGTAACACAGGAAATGCTAAAACTACAAGTCCGCATTTACATTTCGGAATCTATACGAGTGGAGGAGCAGTTGACCCTTTGCCATTTGTAAAATTGAATAATCCTATTGATTTTGAAAATGTGTTACTATCCAAAACAGGAGAAACACGTTTACTAAAAAACGAACTTAGAATAGGTGCTAGCGTCAAACACACAAAACTTCAAGATTTGAAACCTAAATCCCAAGTTGAAATATTAGGCAAAACGAACCGTTGGTTTCATCTTCAGGTGAATGATAGCTTACAAGGTTTTATGCATGAATCTCTGGTGAAAGAAGTTGAATGATTGTTATACTGCTAGCTCAAATGCGGCTTTCATCCAACATATCAATTCGTCATCAACCTCCTCAATTGAAGTAATTTGAACACGATGAGTACACATCGTCCCAAACGGGCCAGAATTACCGAGTCGTTCTGTTGTAGGCTCATTGGGTAACTTAAGTCCTAAATCAATTCGGGTTTTTGTGGCTGGTTTTATCAGTACAAATTGTCGTTTTCTAATAAGGCTTACACTTGTTTTTTTCGGTGTGATATTAACATCGTCCCCAAAGGTTTTTAGTACAGAAATAAGTTTTTCATATATTGGAACTAGTGCTTCCTTTCCTTTATATTGATTAAACACTAAATCGTCTGCAGAATTATGTTCTTCCTTGGAAAGTGTGACAATAGTATTGGCAAAACCATGAGTAATACCATGTTCACTTTTAAGGTAATTGACACCTTCAGAATGTTTAGTAAATGCTTTGTCTTTTAAGATGAATTTCCATTGTTCTAATGACTTACCAGTTTTTTCCGGCATATTGTTAATCATGGTTTGTAACGCTTTTTCCATAATAATTGTTTAAATATGTTGATCTACTAAAATAGCATTTCCATCGGGATCTAAAACTACAAAACTAGCAGGACCAGAAGTTGTATCATCAGCTTCGTTCTCTAATTTAATATTCTTGCTTTTTAAATGCTTTTGAATGTCTCGTACATCATCAAAAGTTTTAAGTGTTTTTGTCTCTTGATCCCAGCCAGGATTAAAAGTGAGCATATTATTTTCAAACATCCCTTGAAACAAACCCACAAGTGTAGATTCATTTTTCATAATAAGATAATTCTGTTCTAGATCTCCTCCAAAAACAGTAAATCCTAAGGTTTCATAAAAAGCTTTTGACGCTTTTATATCTTTAACGGCCAAACTAATTGAGAAGGCGCCTAGTTTCATAGTAGTTATCTTTAAATGTTGATTAAAGATAACTAAAGTTTTATTATTAACTTAAAATTCAACTTCAATCATTTCTTTGTTAACCATGGCGCCAGCAACAGTTCCTGCAGCAACGGCGTGAGAAACGGCACGGAAAGGGCTTGCATTGTCGCCACAAGCAAATACATTTTCTGCCGTCGTTTTTTGAAACATATCTACTTTTATATGCCCTTGTTCTGTGAATTCACAGCCTAATTGTTCTGGGATGTCAGTATGTTGTTTAAACGCTGGTCTCGCGTAAATGGCTTTAAGTTGAAAGGTGGATTGGTCGGTGAAAACGATGTCGTTAAGATGACCATCTTTGTGATTTAAAGCACTAATTTCTTTTTCAATAATTTGAATATTATGCGTCTTAATTTTCTCGGTTTGTTGTTGGGTTAAAGTTGATTTTCCATTAGTAAATATGGTAAGCTTTTTGGTCCAATTGATAATGAGTTGCGCATAATGAAATGCAATATCACCATTAGCTAGAATGCCTGTTTGCTCTTGCTTAACTTCATAACCATGACAATATGGACAATGTATAACTGAAATGCCCCAACATTCAGAAAATCCTTTTATGTTTGGCATTATATCCTTTACACCAGTAGCAAAAATGAGTTTTTTTGCTCTAAATTTAGTATTGTTCTGCGTTGTGATTTTAAATCCTTCAGGTGTTTTTAGAGCACTTGTAACAAATCCATTATGGAATTTAACTGTAGCGTATTGCTCTACTTGTAATTTGGCACTTGTGGCAATTTCGTTTGGTGTTTTACCGTCTTGTGTTATAAAATTATGGGAATGCGGTGTCTGACTATTGCAGGGTTTGCCACTATCTATTATTAATACTTCTCTTAAAGCTCTACCTAAAGTCATTCCTGCTGAAAGCCCTGAATAGCTTCCTCCAATTATAATTATTTCAAATGTGTTTTTAGCTGTCATAGGGTCTAATTTTGAAAATTTAAGTAAAGGAAAAGGCAATGCTAATGCCGTCAATGTAAAACTGCTTTGTTTTATAAATGTTCGCCGTGTTAAGTTGCTTTTCATTTTTATTTATTGAGCGATTAGGCTTAAAAATTCATTTCGAATTTCGGGTTCTGAAAAGCGGCCACCATACTCATAAGTTGTCGTGAAACTACTTTGGTCTTTTATGCCTCTTGAAGATACACAAAGGTGTTTGGCTGTTACAGAAACAATAACATCTTTAGTGTTTAATGCTTCTTGTAAATCATTTAATACTTGAAGCACTAAACGTTCCTGTACCTGTGGTCTACGTGCATAATAATCTACTAAACGATTAATTTTAGATAAGCCAATAACTTTATCTTTAGGGATGTAAGCTACATTGGCATGTCCTACAATGGGTAGAAAATGATGTTCGCAAGCAGAATCGATGGTGATATTCTGCTCCACCAACATTTTTTTATAACCATACTTATTGTCAAAAGTGGAAAGTTTTGGTTTATTCTCAGGATTTAAGCCGTAGAAGAGTTCTTTTACATACATTTTTGCTACGCGATATGGTGTGCCCGATAAGCTATCATCTGTTAAATCTAATCCCATTTCTTGCATTATCATTTTGAAATGATGTTGAATGTTTATTATTTTTTCCTCATCAGATTTTTCAAAAGCATCTGCGCGTAATGGTGTTTTTATACTTGAAGAAAAATGATGGTCGCCTTCTATTTCAATTTGATTTTTAGTTAAATGCTTTTCCATAATTTCTTTATTATTTATTGCAATACTGCATATTATATAAATGCCCAAGAATAATTAAACCTGAAAAAAGAAACATCGTGTATTCAAAAACTTCGGCTTGGTTTTCTAATAGCATGGAAATAAAAAAGCCTATAAAAGCTAGCCATAAAAAGATGCTAATAGGTTTTAAAAAACGGCCGTTAGTGGCTTTATATATGGAAACAAAAGCAATGGCAATAAATAAGTAAGCTATAATAGGATTGCTTATAAATCCCTTACCTAAGCTGAGTAATGCAGGCACAGCCAAACAATGTATAATGCATAAAATAGCACTAATTGCTCCTAATTTATCTGCCCAATATATTTTTTTTGTTTGAATCATTTTGTTTGTAATTTTTTTTCTAAGTGTTTTAATTTTAAGTATCCTTAAATTCCTAAAGGATAGGCTCTTTCTACAGGCCAATTATCTTGAAATCCTTTTTCCCAATCTATAGACTCAAGTTCTGCTGCTGTAAGTAAGCAACTTTCTAATTGTTTTCTAATTAATGATTCGTCTAAATCTTGACCAATAAAGACAATCTCATTTTTGCGGTCGCCAAATACGCTGTGCCAATCGGCTTCAATAATTTGTTGGTTTTCAAGAAATGCAATTTGGTCTATCCGCTCTTGAAATGTCATGCTGCTCCACCAAACGCCTGCACTGTCTGCTCTTAGCGATCCACCAGCTTGTCCCCAAACCAATGCTTGGTCTGGTCTAGAGGCTATCCAAAATAACCCTTTACTTCGTAATATGTTTTGAGGAAATTGGTGTTGCGCATACTTCCAAAAACGCTCTGGATGAAATGGTCTTTTAGTTCTAAAAACAAAAGAGCCAATACCGTATTCTTCCGTTTCTGGTGTGTGTTCATCTTTCTTTAATTCTTCAATCCAACCAGCACTTTCTTCGGCTTCTTCAAAATTGAAGAGTTTGGTATTTAAAATTTCACTTGGGTTCACTTTACTGAAAGAAGATTCTATAATTTTAGCAGTAGGATTTAACTTCTGAATCGTAGCTTTTAAAATGCCTAAATGTTCTTTTGAAACTAAATCGGTCTTGTTAAGTATAATGACATTACAAAACTCAATTTGATCGGTCAATAAATTTACAATGGTTCTAAAATCATTATCTATATTTGTAAGTTCGCGATCTACTAAACGTTCTGGACTTCCGAAATCCTTAAAGAAATTAAAGGCGTCTACTACAGTAACCATCGTATCTACATAGCTAAATCTAGATAAGTCTATATTGTTTTCTTCATCAATAAACGAGAAGGTTTGCGCCACAGGTACGGGTTCGCTAATACCTGTACTTTCAATGAGCAAATAATCGAAACGGTTTTCTTTGGCAAGCCGTTCTACCTCAATCATTAAATCTTCTCTAAGTGTGCAACAGATACAACCATTACTCATTTCTACGAGCGTTTCTTCGGTTCTAGATAAGGTGTTTTCGCTTTTTACCAAATTGGCGTCAACATTAACTTCGCTCATATCATTGACAATAACGGCAACTTTTAGGCCTTCTTTATTGTGTAAAATATGATTTAATAAGGTGGTTTTGCCAGCTCCTAAAAAGCCACTCAATACCGTTACAGGTAGCTTCTCTATATTATTCATTATTTGAAAGTGTTGCGTTGTATTCCAAGTATTTTTCTTTATCGACTTCAATAGCATTCCAGACATCAAAAACCAAGATTTTATTACGCTTATCTACGCTTTTTTGAATGGTATTACGATAGGTTTCGTAATCGTTATAATGTGTGTTGGTGAGTTGATTTAGTTTATTTTGAAAATAGGTAATAGGGTTAAACCAGTAGGTTTTTGAAATTAAATCATTTTTTGAATTATTTTCTTCTTCGATACTTTTAATTGCTTTTTTCATTTCAACATTAATCAATGCATCCGTAGAATAGCCTCTTACTCTGCTAACAACAACAGTATCTTTTGCAACTTTTGTCGCTTTTAAATTGGGATATAATTCAAAAAGTTGTGTGTCAATTACTTCGCTCGATTGCGCATTTATCTCACTTTTTGTATCTCTACTCACATCAATAAGGTCCACCATTAAATTGGTTGGTTTTTCAATTGTTATCCATTGTTGTATGGTTGCTGGAATAATAAAAGCAAAGAGCAACCAAACGCCAATCATTTGTAAGGTATTTGAGATGGTATTTTTTCCGTATTTCAGAATTAAAAAGTAAATAATTACCCAAAATAAAAGATATAAAGTCACCCATAGAAAGATGTTGCTAAATATGCTGTCTGGGTCAAAAACATTGGTAAGCATTGCGCCGTAAAGCATTAAACCAAACAAAACCAATACAAGAAGCAAGGTGTAAAACAAAATTCTTGAAAGTAGCCACCAATTTTTTGAGCCTGTTTGTACAAACACTAGTGGTAAAAAACCATGCTCTGCTTCTTGACCTTTTATATTATAAAGTAAGACGAGCAACAAAAGCGGTAAAAGGAATAAGATGACAAATGAAAAATCTAAAGTGCCAGACTGAATACGTTCTGGATTCGAAATTTCATTTGTCATATCTGTATCATATGGACTACTAGAAGTACCGATGGCTTTATAAAAGCCATACTGTTCGGTTTGTCCGATATTATAAACGATTGCTGCCGATGGTTTTTTAAAGTGATAGGTTGGTGAATTCCAAATAGCCCAAAATGGCGTAGTGACATCTATCCATGGTCGGTTTTCTGGTCCTTTTTGATTATTTTCAAAATATGATAGCGTGGTTGTTTTTTGAATTTCCGCTTCTTTATTTATTCTTTCAATTTCTGCATTTTGCTTTTTATACAAATCGGCACCATTGTGCAAACCATAAATACTTGCTATTATAAAAAGTAATACGGCTACAATTTTAAAAGGGCTACCGACAAAATGTTTCCATTCGTATAAAAATATGGTTAAACTTCTCATACAATTTTTATTTTTTTAGTTCCGAAAACAATAAGTGCTATGACTAAAATTGTCCATAAAATCATTAAAATTACATCCAACATATAATTGGATAGCACTGCCGAAATTTGAGTTGGTTTATAATCAAAATCAGGCACCGATTTAAAAAAGGCATTGTCTATTTTCCAGCCCCAATCACCAGTTTTTGAACCACCAAAAGTTTGCTTGTCGTTCAGCATTTTTATAAAAACTCTACGGTAATTTTCTACTTGTAATAAAAATTCTTGATGGTGTAAATTGTCGCTAGCCATAAATCCCATACTTGTGTTTTGTAGTGAAATAAAAGGATTAACAATACCACCTAATTGAAAACTTTGTTTCTGTTTTTTTAGCACCGAGCGGTTGTTGCCAAAATGCTTGTCCCATACGCTGTTACCATAATCTTCATCGGCTTGCATTCGCATACCATCAAAATTTAATGGCAGTTGAGAGACACTATCTACACCGTATTCTTTAAGTACTTTTCCTTTTAAAGCTAAACTTCTTTTATCGGTAGGATTGTGGCCATCTAGACCTTTTGAGCGGTCTTCTTTCATAGCCATTTGAAATTCATTTCGACTAGGAAGTTCATGCCATTTTTCCACCGAACTCATTAAAATATTAGGCAAAAATATAGTCCAGATAATCCAAATGCCCAACATAGAGGTTAAAGCAAGTGTAGCATTTTGCCATCGTGCAGAAAAGAACACCGTGAGACCACTAATAATAAAATAGTATAGGCAATAGGATAGAAAGAATAAACTGGTTCTTGCTAAAATATCAGTAGTTAAACTTTGGGAATTTAATATGCCATAAACCAAAAGCATAAAAATTAGTAGAAACACACCATAAAGCCATACAGAAAATGTTTTGGCCAAAATAATTTGTAAAGGTTTGGAGCCTTGTAGCACGAGTAGTTTTAGTCGTCCACTTTGTTTTTCATTACTGACTGAATTAAAGGCTAAAAAAACTAATAGTAAAGGAACGATATATTGCAGTAAGAGCGCGGGTTTTAATTTTCCGAATCGAGACACGGCCTGCATTTGCGAAGCTTCAGAATGTGTGATTTCATTTTGAACATGTCCCTCAACTCGAAGTACATTTCCAGTAACACTATTTACGCCTTCATCGAGATTGCTTAATAAATTAGAAGGTTTAAATATAAAGGTACCGTAATGTGCGGCACTATGAGGGTTCATTTCATCAATGCTTACCCATTGTTGACGTACATGGTCAGTAGCATTTTGATGCGTCTGTTCTTGTTTCTGAATTTGGTAATTCCCAAGAAAAACAGAGAGTAACATAATAGAAATAAAGGCAATGCTTATCCCTAAAAATATACGACTGCGAACTAAGAATCGCAATTCGTTTTTTATAATTTGAAACATACTATTGGAATTAGTTTTTCATAAATTGTAAGTATAAGGTCTCTAGTTCGTTAGCGCTTACGTCTTTACTGTTGAGCTCTTTTACTAGAATTCCTTTTTTTAAGATACCAATGCGATTACAAACTTCGCGTACCCGAAAAATATCGTGAGAAGCCATAATAATAGTCGCACCTTCTGATGCGAGTTTCTGCAGTAACAAAGAAAGTTCGTTACTCGCCAAGGGGTCTAATCCACTTGCAGGTTCATCTAGTAAATACACTTTTGCTTTTTTTGCGTAGGCAATGGCAATTCCTACTTTTTGTCGCATACCTTTAGAGTAACCACTCACTTTTTTTAGATGTGCATCACTTGCCAATCCGCAAGAAGTTAAATAATCTTCGAGTTCGCTTTTAGAATATTTTAATCCTGCGAGTTTACAGAAGTAATTTAAATTTTCTAAACCTGATAAATAGGGATAGAGATTAACATTTTCAGGAATATAACCAATAAGTTTTCTGGTTTCTTGTGCATTTTGACTAGTGTCTATAGCGTTGATGCTTACTTGGCCTGAATCTGGTTTTAAAAAACCCAACAGCATATTAATTGTGGTAGATTTCCCTGCTCCATTAGCGCCTAAAAGCCCTAAAATTTCCCCTTTCTTAACTTCTAAATTTAAGTTCTGAACAGCAAAATCACCTTTAAATGATTTACTCACATCTTGTATCTGTATCATAAAATTATAATTGTTAATGCAACTCAGTCGCGAAAGTAGAAAAATCTATTTGTAAATGCAACTTCATTGCATTAATTTTGTTTTATGGGAATCATTAGAAAAACAAAATCAGTAACTACGGTATTACAGATTTTTGAAGAAAATAAAGATGCGAAATCGGTAGTGCATCTCATAGAACTTGTAAAAGATCAAATGAATAAAACGACTGTATATCGTATTTTAGATAGGCTTGAGCAAGATGGTGTTATTCATTCTTTTAATGGGAAAGATGGTTTAAAATGGTATGCGAAATGTCAAGGTTGTTCTGCTAATCATCATTCAGATAAGCATCCTCATTTTCAATGCACCGAATGTGATAAGGTAGAGTGTTTATCTGTTGAGATTAAAATCCCATCTATAAAAAATCATATAGTAGATTCTACAGACATTCTATTAACAGGCCAATGTGAGATTTGTAGCGCGTAATTAGTAATTTATCTAATTACTTTATAAACTTATAAATTGTGGGATTGTAATTAGAGGTATTAATGAGTTAAGCAAGTCTGTGTTACATCATCACACTATAATGTCACCTTATTTTTAAGCATGCCATATTTGATGGAACAGGGCAGTGTGTTCACGTTTATTCAAGACATTTTAATGTAAGTCTAATTGACTTTTTAGTTGTTGCTCATATCTAAAGTGATGCTCTGTATCCACAGTTGATGATAAACACCAACTGCGGCAGAACGATTTGGATTTGAGATGCTGTAAATAACTTACTAATTCAATAGCACAGCATCTCCAAATCCTAATCCGTTTAATTTACTGAATTGTGTTTCGGCATCACCAACAATCACATAAATCATCTGCTTCGGTTTTATATATTTTTCTGCAAGTGCTTTAATGTCGTCTACGCTTAAATCTTTTACAATGGATTGGCGTTGTTTGGCATAATCGTCTGCATAACTATAGTTACTAATATTACTCAGCATGTTTAATTTAGAACCTAAAGTTTCAAACGCACGAGCGCTGCTTTTTAAGGTGAACCCTTTTGTAATATCTAAATCGGCTTCAGTATAATTGGTGCCGTAATCTTCTAAAATCTCTTTAATCAATGCAGCAGATTCATAAGTAACGTTAGTACGAATAGAACTGTTGATTGAGAATTCTCCTGTATTGGCGTCACCATCAAATCTAGAACGAATTCCATAGGTATAGCCTTTGGCTTCACGTAATTCTTGTGTTAATTGCGAAGCAAAACTACCACCTCCTAATCTGTAATTCATGACAGTAGCGGCATAGTAATCGTTATCAGTAGCTTTTAATGATGGATAACCAAAGGCGATAACCGATTGTTTAGCTCCTGGTACATCATAAAAATAGATTTTGGATGTTTCTAGAGTAATCGCTTTTGGTAATTCTGGAATCTCAACATCTTTAGATTCCCACGTCGTATTTATAGTTTCTAAAGCGCTTATAACTTCGTTTTCTGAAATTGAACCTACAACGTGTACATTCGTCAGTTTAGGAGTTAATTTAGTCGAATAGAAATCTTCTAAATCTGAAATCATAATTGCATTTACCGAGGCTTCAGTACCATTATTGTTATAGGCTAAAATATTGTTTTCGCCATATAATTGTTTTGCAAATTCATTAGCAGCAATACTATTCGGATTTGCTTTTTGGCGTTGAATGCTGCTTATCGTACTTTGTTTTAATAAGTTAAATTCGTCTTCATCCCAACGTGGTTCTAAAAGAATTTCAGTGACTAAAGCCATAGTCGCATCAAAATGTTTTGCTAAGGTTGTTCCAGAAATAGTGACACTATTATCAGTGGCATAGCTGTAAATTTGAGCACCTAAACTTTCAATAGCGTTTTCTAAGGCTTCAGGTGTTTTGTTTTTTGTGCCTTTGGTCATTAAATTTGCCATAAGATTAGACACTCCAACTTTAGCTGTGTCTTCCAATAGTAAACCTCCTTTTATTTCTAATTCAAACTCTACTAATGGCACTTCTGTATTTTCAATACCAAAAACTTTGATTCCAGAATCTAAGTTGCGTTTCCACACTGTAGGAATTACTAAATCTGGACTTTTACCATATGCTGGTTCTACAGATCTATCAAAACTGCTTGGTGTTTTTTCGTAGTCTGCGGCTAGGCTAGCATCAAAAGCGTCTTCTGCGCCTTCAATTATTTCTTCTTCAACGATAGTTGCTAATTGCGAATTATCTAAAATCAAGTTCATTTGTCCTTTTGGAACAAAACTAGTGGCAATAAAATTCTGATCTTTAATGTAAGTATTATAAACGCGCATCACATCTTCTGGCGTGACTGCTAAAATATTCTTTACATCTTGATTTATAAATCCAGGATCACCTGCAAAAATTTCATATTGTGCCAACTGAAAGCCTTTGCCTAAAACGCTTGATAATCCTCTGTAAAATTCCGTTTCTTGTCCGGCTTTAATTCTGTTTAAATCGGATTCAGAAATGCCATTCATTTCAAAATCTTTAAGGCCTTCATTTATCCCATTAGCCACGGTGTTTAGATTGGTTTGATCGAATGCGGTAATATTAAGCATTAATTGTCCGGCAATTTCAGAAGAATATTGATACATGCCAACATTACTAGTTAACTGCTGATTTTCGACTAATACTTTATATAATGGTGCTTTTTTGCCTTCGGTTAAATATTGCGATAATACAGTCAAAGCATATGTATCTGGATGATATTCATATACCGTTGGCCAAGCCATTGTTAATCTAGGAGCACGTGCAAAATTATCTTCGTAAAACAAGCGTTTAGATGATTTTAAAGTCACTGGTTGCTTTTCAATTTTAGGAATCGCTTCCCCTTTTGGAATTTCATCAAAATATTTTTTTACCCATGCTTTAGTTTGCGCGACATCAATATCTCCAGCAATAGTTAAGGTAACGTTATTTGGAACATACCAACGTTTGTAAAACTCTTTAACATCGTCTAAAGTCGCATTTTGTAAATCCTCTAAAGATCCAATAACTTCCCAGCTGTAGGGATGTCCTTCAGGATATAAATTGCTATTAATAACACCTGCATTAAAACCATAAGGTTGGTTGTCTACACGCTGACGTTTTTCGTTTTTAACAACTTGTTTTTCTTTTGCCAAAACAGGTTCAGTAACTGTATTTATAAAATAACCGAGTTTATCCGCTTCTGCCCAAATCATTTTTTCTAAAGCATCTTTTGGCACGGTTTGAAAATAATTGGTACGATCGCGACTTGTAGATCCATTGGCACCAGAACCTCCAATACGAGCACTCATTTGGTCTAAACCACCTTTACCCAAATTTTCGGATTCTAAAAATAAAAGATGCTCAAATAAATGTGCGAATCCTGTTCTACCTGCTTTTTCACGAGCAGATCCAACATGTGCGGTTAAAGCTACAGCAGCAACAGGATCAGATTTATCTACGTGAAGAATAACTTGTAATCCGTTATCTAAAGTGAATTTTTCGAATTCTACTTTAAATTCTTGTTTAGTTTCTTTGACTTCATTTTGTTTACAAGACCATATTGTGAATAGCACTAATAAAGCTAAAAGTGTTGATTTGATGTATTTCATAATTATTTAATTGAGTGATGAGGGTTTAATGAGTTTTAGCGTGACAAAGTTTGAAACTTAATTTTTAAATATGTAATTATAATTCATAAGCATTGTTATTCACCATAAAAATAGAGTTTACGAAAAACAGTTTTCCATTTTCCCAAAAACTTCTAAAAAGTGTATTGTCTACGATGTAAATAAAACTACCACTTCCCATGCGTTCTTCTCCAAAAACTAAAGTTTTACCTAATGAGTTTAAAGCATTTTGGCCTGCAAAACCAGAATACACTTTGGTGTCGTTAAGATAAGCTACATTGTAACCACTATCTAATAAACTATATGCTGAACTCCCTAATTTTAAAGTGAAATAATTATCGTCATAACCAAAAGCCATAGGATGTGTATTATCTACTTTGGCATTAAAAATAGCTCCAGTAATTAAATTATTACTGTATTCGCGTTCGCGATCGGCATAAGGAGTGAGGTTATCTTTTTGGTCATCATCATCTTCAGAATCTTTATAGCTTAAACTAAAGCCATCTTTCCCTGCAAAACTTCTTAATGCTCCATCTATAGCAATGACTTTTCCTCCTGCACGTACCCATTCTTTAAGTTTGGTCATGTTGTCTTCCGATAGTACTTTTCTATAATTACCATTTGGTAAAATTAAAACGTTGTACTTATTCAGGTTAGTGTTACCAAAATCATTTGTATTTATAGAGGTTAATGGGTAATGTAATTGTTGCTCAAAGAAATGCCAAACTTCACCATAACTTAAAGATCGTGTACCTTCTCCAGAAAGTATTGCAACCTTTTGCTTGTTTACTAATTTAATGTCTGGTGACCCAATATCTGGTGTTTTCTGTGAAAATCCAGAGTTGATTTCCGTTAAAGGTTGTGCATGTTCTTGTGCAATAGTGTTTAGTTTTGAAACCATTTTTTCAATATGTTTATTGTCCCCTTTAGTAATGATTAGAGAACCGCGTTCAAATGTTTTATCATTTGCAGAAAAAGGCTTTTCTGTAAACCGAACCTTAAAATTTTGTTTTAATAATTCTGATAAAAACTGTGCGTCTTTCATAGAATTCCATTTGCTAACATAACCGTAAGCATCGTTTAAAACTTGAAGCGATTTTTTACTCGCCATTCTATTACTGCTCACCTTAGTCGTGCTAGCAAGTGCATCTAATCCATAAGCATAAGGCAGAGACCAAGCTGTAATATCATATGTTAATGAGTCTGAGAGTTTAGTGTTTGGTTCAAATAAAACCTTAACCATTTTTCCTTTAGGTTGGTTAGAATGCACTACTAAAGCATTGCCGTCTACATTAAAACTACCTTGATTTCCTGTAGCATAATTGTAACCAGAAACTTTAGATTTTGTTGCGTTTTCAAATGCAATTTGATGTTTGTTTAATAGCGTTTTTAAGCTATTAAGTTTGTCTTCATTACCTTTTAAAACGTAGCTTTTATATTTGAGATTTGAATTATTAAAGAATTTAGCAAACTCAGTATTTAATTTTTTTGCATTTTTTGAAGCCATTTCAACGGTTGAAATTCCTGTTGTAGTATGGTGTGTTAAACGCTCAACTAAAGTTAAGACGTGGCCTTCGTCGTTTAAAATCCCTAAACCTGCCATGCCATGACCACCTTGCTCGTAGGTCATTCCCATCGCACCCATAAATGTGGGATAAGTATCACCATAACTCGGATACAATAAATCGAAACGCTCTCTAGTAAAAAACAACCAACCTTCAGCATCAAAATACTTAGCATGATTTTTACCGATTTCAGTTTGAAAATCGCGCTGCCAATCGGTTATAATTTCATGAAATGGCTCTGCAGCCGGAGCAAAATAATAAGGTTCATTAATTCCTTGTTCATGAAAATCTACATGTACATGAGGCATCCATTTGTTATACACTTCTAAACGTTGTTGTGTTTCTACTTGCGAAGCCCAAACCCAGTCTCGGTTTAAATCAAAAAGATAATGATTTGGTCGTCCTCCAGGCCAAGGTTCATTGTGTTCACTAGCTTGTCGGTCTATATCATAAGGTAAACTCGCAGTTTCATTATACCAATTTATATAACGGTCTCTTCCATCTGGGTTAACGCTTGGGTCAATAATAACAACTGTGTTTTTAAGTAAATCTTGTTTTTCAGTGAGCAATTTAAATAAGGTAAGCATCGACGCTTCAGAACTCGATGCTTCATTGCCATGAACATTATAACTTAACCAAACAATGGCAACGTCGTTTCCTGAAGATTCACCTTCTAATAAGCCTGTGTTTTTTAAATTATTTTCACGAATAGTTTCCAGATTCTTAATGTTGTCTTCGCTAGAAATAAACGTTAAATAGAGACCTCTGCGTTCGTTTGTTTTTCCATATTCCACTAGTTTTACTTGGTTTGGAACTTGGTTTTGTACAGCTTTAAAATACGCGATAACTTGATGATTTCGACTAAATTGTGTGCCAATATCATAACCTAAAAAGTCACTTGGTGATGAAATGGTTTGGGCCGTTGTTAAGGTACAGCTGCTAAAAACGACTAATAAAACGAAGACTAATTTTTGCATTTAATTTAAAATTAAGGTTGTAAGCTAGTAAAGATAGTTAGTGAAACTGAATTAACTAAAAATTAGTAATTAAAATATTGAAGAGCCTTATATTTATACCATAATTTAAGATTTATATGCCAACTGACCATATTCCGTTTAGAGATACCAATTATTTTTCGGATTTTATTTGTGATTATTTAGACCAGAAGCCTGATTTAAAGGAGTTTTATCATCGTTTTCCTAATCTTGAAAACTTTGAAGCACAACTAGAAGAAAAACGTTTGTCCGTATTAGAAGATTCAAGAATTGTTTTAGTAAATACATTAAAGTCGCAATATAAAACTATTGAAGCATCGGAATTAACAACCGAAAATATAGAAAATCTAAATTCTGAGAACACTTTCACAATAACCACAGGTCATCAATTAAATCTGTTTACAGGTCCACTTTATTTTTTGTACAAAATTGCGTCAACTATTAATCTAACTAAGCAATTAAAGGAAACGTACCCAAAGTATAATTTTGTGCCAATTTATTGGATGGCTTCAGAAGATCACGATTTTGAAGAAATCAATTATTTCAATTTTAGAGGTAAAAAAATACAATGGAATTCAGTGCAAACTGGTGCCGTTGGACATTTTAATACCGAAGGTTTAGATGCTGTATTCGACGTAATTTCATCAGAATTTGGAGCAGGTAAAAATGCTGAGCAATTAAAAAGTTGGTTTAAAGAAACGTATCTAAATCATAATAATTTAGCTGATGCGACACGATATTTGGCCAATGAATTATTTGGTAAACAAGGCTTAGTTGTTTTAGACGCTGATGACGCAGCGTTGAAGCGTTTGTTTATTCCACAAATGAAAAAAGAAGTATTGGAGCAAACGGCATTTAAAACTGTTTCAGAAACCAATAAAAAACTTGAAAATTTAAACTTGAAAATTCAGGTCAATCCAAGAGAATTAAATCTATTTTATATTAAAGGTGGTTTGCGAGAACGCATTGTTGAAAGTGAAGGAGCTTATTCAGTTTTGGAAACGAACATCACATGGAGCAAGAGTGAACTATTGAAACACCTTGATGAATTCCCAGAACGATTTTCTCCTAACGTGATTATGCGACCATTATATCAAGAAGTGATTTTGCCTAACCTCTGTTACATTGGTGGAGGTGGAGAAATGATTTATTGGTTACAATTAAAATCTAATTTTGAAGCTCAGAATGTGACATTTCCAATGTTATTACTTCGAAATTCAGCTTTAATAAAATCTGAAAAGCAAAGTTTCAAACTTGAAAAATTAAACATTTCAAACAAGGATTTATTTTTAGATAGACATTCTTTTATAAACAAGAAAGTTCGAAAAATTTCAAATATTGATATTGATTTTTCGGAGCAAATACAACATTTAGAGTCACAATTTAAAACACTTTTTGATTTAGCAGAACAAACCGATAAGTCTTTTGTTGGAGCTGTAAAAGCACAAGAAGTAAAACAAATAAAAGGATTAAAACACCTTGAAAAACGCTTGTTATTAGCACAAAAACACAAATTAGCAGACCAAATTGAACGTTGTACAGAATTACAAGAGCAATTGTTTCCTGGTCAAAGTTTGCAAGAACGAAATACTAATTTTTCGGAATTGTATTTAGAATATGGAAACCAATTAATTCCTGAACTATTGAAAACCTTAGAACCACTAAAAGGTGAATTTCTCATATTAAACTTAAAATAATTCATGCATAAAATTGATATAGATCTTGTTGAAATGACCTTAGATGTTATGAAATACGTCATAGGAAGAGTTTCAGC
Source organism: Winogradskyella helgolandensis (assembly GCF_013404085.1). Classification (NCBI taxonomy): domain Bacteria; kingdom Pseudomonadati; phylum Bacteroidota; class Flavobacteriia; order Flavobacteriales; family Flavobacteriaceae; genus Winogradskyella; species Winogradskyella helgolandensis. The sequence continues at coordinate 2,171,912 of NZ_JABFHO010000001.1, forward strand.
AACAGAGCATCAAATAGGAAAACCAAAAAAATCCGAAGAATTAAAAGCAATTGTTGGTGAAACGGTGACAGCGAAAGGAGTAGGTGGTGAGTATGCATTTAACCTGTGGAAAGAGCATCTAGCAAATGCCAATGTTCCTGTAGATCATCCTCGTAATTTAGCTTTTGTGCCAGCATCTCCAACTAAAGCGGCTATTATGTTCGATTTAATTACGGCGGCATCAAGTATTCATGGAGCCTATTGGATGGAAGGTGCAGGAGGTATATTTTGTGAGAATGAAGCCATGGAGTGGATTGTGTCTTTAACAGGATTGCCTAAAGGAGCATTTGGAGTGTTTACAAGTGGAGGTACTGCAGCTAATTTATCAGCGATTGTTACAGCAAGAGAACATTGGCGGGAAAACCCAGAGTTTAAGCGCGAAAAAGGATTGATAATTACCTCTATTGGAGCACATTCATCTGTGAAAGCTATGGCAAAAGTGGCTGATGTGGATATTGTTATGGTCGATTCAGAAGAACATTTAACAGGAGACGCACTTAAAGAGACTATAGCTACTTTAACAGCGCACCAACGTAAATGTTTGTTTGCTGTTGTGGCGACAGGAGGTACAACTAATGCAGGTATTATAGATGATTTAGAAAGTATTGCAAACGTCTGTGATGAAGAAAATTTATGGTTTCATGTCGATGCCGCTTATGGTGGAGGAGCTTTAGTGGCTGATTCTGTTCGTCATTTATTTAATGGTATCGAAAAAGCCGATAGTATTACCATTGATCCACATAAATGGATGTTTTCTCCTTACGATTGTGGTGCTGTAATATACAAGAATATGGAATTGGCAAAAAACGCCCATTCACAACAAGGTTCTTATCTCGAAATCTTTAAAGATGAAGGCGCTCATGGATTTAATCCAACCGATTATCAAATTCAATTAACACGAAGAGTAAGAGGCTTGCCTTTATGGTTTTCATTAGCGACTCATGGCACAGATCGTTATAAAGAAGCTGTAGAACGTGGTTTAGAATTAGCGCAAATTGCAGGGAAACTCATAGAAGCACATCCAGATTTAGAATTAGTTAGGGAGCCAAGTTTGTCTTGTGTTCTTTACAGAAGAAAAGGGTGGCAACCCGAAGATTATACGCATTGGACGTATGAAAATCATGAAAAAGGATTTGCTTTAGTTACTCCAACCAAATGGAAAAATGGTGATACTTATGAAACGTGTTCACGTTTCTGTTTTATCAATCCAGATACAACGGAAAAGGATATTGCTATGATTTTGGAGACTATGGAATAAGTACATTTAGAAATTGGATTATTAACTAAAAAATTATAGCAACACTTTTCTTATGATTATTATGGTTGGCACATTTCGAATTGAAAGGTAGGGAATTATAAGCTTAGAATAGGTAGGGTTTTTAGTGTTTTCAATTGTTTTATTTACGTTTTTTAATCGAAAAAAAAGCTCTATTTGTCTGATGATTAGATGTTTTGTCGAAAAAAAAAGCAGTTTAACTCTTTAAAGTTTGAATTACATTTTAAACGCTTTTATTTACAGCGCTATTAATGAAAACTTTTTACTAAATGAATTTCTTTTCAATCAAGAAAAGCAAGATTTCTATTTTGTTTTTTGGACTCTCTATTTTTACAATTTTAGGTGTTTCACCTTATTTTTTTGGACCAGGACTTACTCAACCGGAATCTGTAGGGACATTTTTAAATGGAAATTTTCCGGATGTGACAGCATCTGCGAACCCATATCAACCAGCCTTTCCAAACCTGACATTTAATTCGCCTTTAACATTTACTACAGTTCCAAATAGTAATGTGTTGATTATTGGTCAGCAAAATGGTGAAATTTATTCATTTGAGAATGATAATGCGGTCACAACAAAAAATCTCGTCGCAGATTTGTCTAACGAAGTTGGAGTTGTTTGGGATGGTGGATTTTTAGGTTTAGAAATTCATCCTGAATTTGGAACACCAGGTAAAAATTATATTTACACCTATTATACGTCTAAAGATGAAAATGGTAATAATTATCCAAATGCCTTTGTGAGTGGTTTTGGCTGCTATAAAGAGGATTATTGGGGTGGTTTTTCGTATTTAAGACGCTACGAATTAAATCCAATAACATTTACAGTTGTTCCAGGATCAGAACTAACTATGATTAAGATTAGAATGTTCAGTAGTAGCCATCGTGGTGGAGCCTTAGAGTTTGGTGATGATGGATTTTTATATCTAACAACGGGTGAGCAGTCTGCTTACACAAAATCACAAAATATTACAACGAATTTAGATGGTGGTGTATTACGTTTGGATGTTGATCAAGACCCAACAAAAAGTCATAATCCTATTAGAACCTTAAATACAGGTCGTTTTAATGACGAAATATCTGGTGTTGGTTATGGTATTCCTAATGATAATCCATTTTTAAGTCCTTTGGGTGATAATTTTGAAGAATATTACACTATTGGGCATAGAAATCCACATAGAATGAGTAAAGATGCATTAACAGGTACGATGTATATTGGAGAAGTTGGTGCTGGTACACATGAAGAAGTTAACATTCTTAGTAAAGGTAAAAATTACGGATGGCCTATTTATGAAGGGAATGTGGCAGGACCAGGTGTAAATTGTGGAGCGCCAGATGATGGCATGTATAATAATATGGCTCATGAAGGTCCTTTAGTGGCCTTTCCTCGTGCTGAAGCTAATGCCTTAATGGGTGGGTTTGTCTATAGAGGAACCGCTATGCCAGAATATTATGGTAAATATATATGTGCAGATTACGGAACGGGTGAAGAAATTTGGGTTGTTGATATAAGTACAGGAACTTATGAACTTATAACAGCATTTTCACCTACAAACATCATCTCTTTTGGTGAGGATAATCAGGGAGAACTTTACTTGTTAAGTCAAGGTAATAATGTTTCACTTTACAAGATGACCCAAGTCAACGGCTCTCCACTTGATAATGTCCCTGAATTACTTTCAGAGACAGGTGCATTTCAAGATTTAGCAACCTTAACTCCAAATTCTGGGGTGCTACCATATGAGTTAGTAGAATCATTTTGGTCAGATGGTGCTGAGAAAAAACGATGGATGGTAATTCCAAATGATGGAACACATGATACTCCAGACGAAAAAATTAGTTTTTCTGAAGATGGAGATTGGGAATTTCCTGTCGGTTCCGTTCTTATAAAACATTTTGAATTGCCTATAGATGATTCAAATCCTAATATAACAAAACGATTAGAAACGCGTTTTTCGATTAAGGCGAGTACAGGTGATTTTTATTTTTTAACGTATAAATGGAACACTAATCAAACGGATGCCGTTTTATTAGAGTCTGGTTTAGATGAAAATATTGAAATCACTACAACTAGCGGAACACCAAGATATCAAACATGGACTTATCCAAGTACTCAAGATTGTATCGCTTGTCATAATCCTGCGACAAATGGTTCAATAGGTCCTAGGACTAGATTTTTAAATTCAAATATTACGTACCCACAAACGTCAGTTAATGCCAATCAATTGGTGACTCTAAGTCATTTAGGTATTTTAGATGAAACCATTGATGACAACACAGTGTTAGGATATCAAACACATAAGGCAATAGATGATCCTATTGCTAGTTTAGATGAAAGGGCAAGATCTTATTTAGATAACAACTGTGCTTATTGTCATAGACCTGGAGGAACAGGAGAAAGAGCTCAATTTGATTTAAGATTATCTAACTCTTTAGTCGATACAGGCCTCATGTATGCAGGAACCAATGAGCCTGTTGACGGTTTAAATAGAATAGTTATCGCTGGAGATGCAGAAAACTCCATTCTTTTTCATAGAATTGAAAGTGTTGATCAAACGGTAGCAATGCCTCCTGTGGCTAAAAATGAAGTAGATCAGGCAGGAGTAGATCTTATTGAAGCATGGATTGACCAACTTGACCCTAATTATGAGGATCCTACAATTGATGCTTGTACTTATACTATTACTAATGTAGGAAGTGGATTGGTTATGGATATCGCTGGTTTGTCTCAAGCGAATGGTGCGAATGTCCAACAATGGACTTTTATAGCCGGTGGAAATCAATTAAATCAACAGTTCATGGTTGAGCCTAATGGAAACGGTTATTATACCATTAAAGCAGTTCACAGTGATAAAAATTTAGACGTACAAGGTGCAGGTCAAGCTTCAGGAACCAATGTGATACAATATCAAGGGAATGGTACAGATGCCCAATTATATTCATTCGAGTTCCTAGGAAATAATCAGTATGCCATAAAAAGTAAAACAAACAACCTTTATTTGGGTATAGAAAATAGTTCACTTAACAATGGTGGTAGTATTAAAACCTATGTAGATGATGGTTCTGATTTTTTTAAATGGACATTTACAGCGTTCGAAGTTCCTGTAACAGGAGTGTCTCTATTAGAAGAGTCGGCAATAGTTTCTACAGGAGAAAATATTGCTTTAACAGCTTCCGTATTGCCGATTAATGCTTGTGACCAAAATATACTATGGTCTTCTAGTGATGAAGCAATTGCTTTAGTTGATACTACAGGAAATGTAACAGGAGTAGCTGAAGGGATTGCTACTATTACAGCAACTACGGTGGATGGTGGTTTCACAGATTCTACACTTATAGAAGTTTATGATAATGTTGCGATTAGCACCTCTATTTACACTATTACCAATGTGGGAAGTAGTTTAGTAATGGATATTGCTAATCAATCTCAAACTAATTTTACTGATGTTATCCAAGAGCCAGGTACGTTAAGTAATAATCAGAAATTTATAGTTACACCTGATGGAAATGGTTATTATACGATAAAAGCAGTTCATAGTAATAAAAATATAGATGTACAAGGTGGTGGTCAAATTTCCGGTACCAATTTGATACAATATAATGATAATGGAACTAATGCCCAATTGTTTTCGTTAATATATCTTGGAAATGACATGTATGCTATACAGAGTAAAGTGAACAATCTTTATGCTGGGATAGAGAATAATTCTTTAGCTAATGGAGCTAGTGTTAAGGTGTATCCTAATGATGGCTCTGATTTTTTTAAATGGGAATTTACAGATTTAAGTGTAACCTATACATTTGATGATAATATTGGTTGGTCACCAAACGATCCAAATGGTATCTCCAATTTATATGATGAGATTATAGTTGAGGCAGGCAATGCTGTAATATCATCTAATACGACATGTGATATACTAACGGTTAGTCCTGGAGCTTCACTTACTATAAATAATGGAGCAACATTAACAACTAGTGAAACAACTTTAAAGTCAACTTCACAATCGTACTCTAGCTTAATTGTTGATGGTACAATTGAAGGAACCGTAAAATATGAGCGTTATGTTAATGCTAACTCAGGTGGGAATGATCTTATTTCACCACCGCTTTCAGGAGAGACTTGGGAAAACTTTTTGCTATCTGATGATAATGCAACTGATATATTAAATGACGGAAATAACAATCCAAGAACATATTTATTTGGACCTTTTGATAAAACTTCAGATAGTTACTTAACGTATACAGATGCTGTTTCAGCGACTTTAAATAGTGGTGTAGGATACAGAGCAGGTACGGTTTCTGGTACTAATTTAACTTTTACAGGTACTGTCCCAACAGCAGCAGTCACAGTAGATATCAGAAATACAGGGGCAACTTATGCAGATTGGAATTTAGTTGGAAATCCGTACCCATCTTATTTAGATATGGAATTATTTTTAAGTCATGTTTTAGATAATGGAATAAATCCTGCTACTACGAATTTAAGTATCTTAGAAAATGTCTCTGGTATATATGGATATGATGGAGATGCATCTGATGGTTGGTCTGTTATTACACTAGCTAATGCTTCAGAAAAATTAATGGCGCCAGGACAAGGGTTCTTTGTTGCTGCCAACGCAGCGTATCAAGATGCTTATGATATTACTTTTGACCCTTCAATGCGAGTCATAGGTAACGATGATGATTTTATAGCTGGTCGTAGTTCAGAAGTATTAACGTTTTTAAAGTTGAATGCTAGTACAGATGCGAACAGTTATGGTACGGAGTTTTATTTTAATACAAATGCGAGTCGAGGTGTAGATCTTGGATATGATGGTAAAATTTTAGGTAATATCGCGCCGAATTTTGCAATCTACTCTCATTTAGTAGAAGATAATACAGGGCTTCCTATGGCTTTACAAGCTTTAAATCCAACAGATTTAGAAAATACAATTATTCCATTAGGAGTTAATGCCAATCAAGGGGAACAACTTACATTTAGTATAAGTGAAACTACGTTACCAACTGAAGTAGAGGTTTATTTAGAAGACAATGTTACCAATACTGTTACGTTACTGAATTCAGGAGATTATACACTTACACCAAACACAGATTTAAATGGTACAGGTCGTTTCTATCTTCGTTTCTCATCAACTGTATTATCAGTAGAAGACAATGATTTCGATACATTACAAATTTATACCACAACGAATCCAAAAACATTAGTTGTTAAAGGTGTGCTTAATGATGCCACAAAAGTTAATCTATACGATATTCATGGTCGTATAGTGTTAAATCAACCTATCAATCACCTAGACATAATTAACACAATTGATGTTTCAAGGATTGGGACTGGAGTCTATTTTGTTAAAGTATTTAATGCTAGTCAAGTTAAAACACAAAAGCTTATTATTAGATAGATTATAATAAATTGATAATAACTAAAAAGCTGTCTTTATTAAAAGGGCAGCTTTTTTTTTGATAGCGCGATTGAATGTTATTGATTCAACTAAATCAAAACAAAATATATTCTGAGTAAAGAAAATTAATTCAAAAAATCGTAAATCATAAATTGTAATTCGTAAAACCTTACTATTTTTGCGCATGCAACACAACAAAGTCCTAATATTAGATTTCGGATCGCAATACACACAGCTTATTGCGCGCAGAGTTAGAGAGTTAAATATCTATTGCGAGATACATCCATTCAATAAAATTCCTTCAGATTCAGAAAGCTTTAAAGCTGTTATTTTATCTGGTAGTCCAAATTCAGTAAGAGGAGAAGCAGTGCTTCATCCCAACTTAGAAGGCATCAGAGGAAAAAAGCCAATGCTAGCCGTTTGTTATGGCGCCCAGTACTTGGCCCATTTTTCAGGTGGTGAAGTAGCGGAATCCAATACAAGAGAATACGGAAGAGCAAATTTAAGTTTTGTAAAACCAGATGAGGATTTTTTCGAAAACATACATGAAGGCAGCCAAGTTTGGATGAGCCATAGTGATACCATTAAACAATTACCTGCAGATGGAGTGCTTTTAGCGAGTACAACTGATGTAGAAAATGCAGCTTATAAAATTGAAGGAGAGCAAACGTACGCTATTCAATTTCACCCTGAAGTTTATCATACTACAGATGGTCATCAGCTTTTAAGTAACTTTTTAATTAAAATTGCTGAGGTAGAGCAAGATTGGACACCACAATCTTTTGTTGAAGAAACCGTTGATAGTCTTAAGGCTCAATTAGGAAATGATAAAGTAGTACTTGGATTATCTGGAGGAGTAGATTCTTCAGTTGCTGCTATGTTATTACATAAAGCTATTGGAAAAAACCTCTATTGCATTTTTGTAAATAACGGTTTATTACGAAAAAATGAGTTCGAAGACGTATTACATCAATACGAAGGTATGGGGCTTAATGTAAAAGGAGTAGATGCTTCGGCACGCTTTTTGGATGCTTTAAAAGGGTTGAGTGATCCTGAGCTTAAAAGAAAAGCCATTGGCTCAGCATTTATTGATGTTTTTGATATTGAAGCAAATTTAATTCAAGATGTAAAATGGTTGGCTCAAGGTACTATTTATCCTGATGTGATAGAAAGTGTTTCAGCAACTGGCGGACCAAGTGCAACGATAAAAAGTCATCATAATGTTGGTGGATTGCCAGATTATATGCAGTTGAAAGTTGTAGAGCCACTGAGAGCATTGTTTAAGGATGAAGTAAGACGTGTTGGAGCTTCCATGAATATGGATAAACAGTTGCTAGGTCGTCATCCGTTTCCTGGTCCAGGATTGGCAATTCGGATTCTTGGAGATCTAACTGCTGAAAAAGTGCGTATATTACAAGAGGTTGATGCTATTTTTATTAATAATCTGCGTTCTTGGAATTTGTATGATAAAGTATGGCAAGCCGGAGCGATGTTATTACCTGTCAATAGTGTTGGAGTGATGGGAGACGAACGTACTTATGAAAAATGTGTAGCTTTAAGAGCAGTGGAAAGTACGGACGGAATGACAGCTGATTGGGTAAATTTACCGTATGAGTTTTTGCAAAAAACATCAAACGAAATTATAAATAAAGTAAAAGGGGTAAATAGAGTTGTATATGATATCAGCTCAAAACCACCAGCTACTATTGAGTGGGAGTAAAAATTTTACAGTATTCAATCTTAGTTCGTAGTAAAATATAAAAAGTGAATTCGGTCGCTGAGTTTAGTCAAATTGACATTTCAGCAAAAAAGGATTCAGTTATAAGTCTCAGATTGTGTTGAACTTGTTTCAGCATCATTATAAAAAAGTAATATAGAATACATGAAAAATATTTTAGCCATCATATTAATTGCGTTTACAATTGGTCTCAGTGCTCAAAATTATATTGAGCATACTGTAAAACCAGGTGAGACGATTGAAAGTATAGCCAAAGGTTATTTAGTAACTCCTTTTGATATTTATGCGCTCAATCCTGATGCTAAACGTAAATTTCAACCCAATACGGTTTTAATTATTCCAAATTCTAAAGTAAAGAATGAGTCTATTGTAGAAGATAGCAGAGAACTTATTGGGTATAAAGATCATAGGGTAAAACGAAAAGAAACGTTGTACGGTTTAGCGCAAGAATACAATGTATCTGAAGAAGAAATTAAAAAAGCAAACCGTTCGTTGTATTCTGAAAACCTTAAGAAAGGCGATAAGATTAGAATACCACGCTTTAAATCAGTTGTCTCAAAACAAACCTTAACGAATACCGTAAAAAAATACACTGTACAACCTCAAGATGGTAAATGGGGAATTGCCTATAAATTTGGAATTTCTGTTGCAGATTTAGAAGCATTAAATCCATTTATGAATGAAACAATTCAGCCTGGAGATGAACTAAATGTACCTAATATACACGATAAGGAAGAAAAGGATATTGAATCTAAATTTGGTTATTATGAAGTTTTACCTAAAGAAGGATTTTTTAGATTAAACATAAAACTCAACTTAACGCAAGAACAACTTGAAGATTTAAATCCAGAGTTAAAAGAAACGGGTTTGAAAGCCGGTATGATTTTAAAAGTACCAGCAGGTGTTGATACGACTAGTGAATTAGAAGCTGTTCAAACTACAAATTTAAAAAGCAACTTAAGCAACTTTAAAACTAAAAAAATAGCCTTAATGATGCCGTATCGTCTAGATCGAATTGATGTAGATGCTGTAGAAGAAACTAAAGAGAAGATTAAAGAAGACAAACGTTTATCTGTTGTTTTAGATTTTCATGTTGGTGTAATGATGGCTTTAGACTCGGCAAAACAATTAGGGATTTCAACAGATTTGAAAGTTTTTGATACACGTTATCATATTTCAAAAACAGCAGAAATATTAGCAGAGAATGACTTCTCTGACTATGATGCAGTGATTGGACCAATGGAAGAAAATAGTTTTAATCGTGTTGCAATGACTTTAAAATCAGATAATATACCTGTAATTGCAGCAATGATTAAACCTAAGCAAGGTTACAGTAATGTATTTCAGACGATACCAGACGAAAAGTTGTTGAGTAAAGTTATGATAGATTTTGTGAAAGCAGATAGTTTAAAAACTAAAGTGGTTATTATTTCAGATCATGCGCACAAAACTAGTAGTGAAGCTTTACAAAAAGTGTTTCCTAATTCTAAATTAATCTTAACACAAAAAGATAAAAAAGACAAAACAAAAGATGCGTATTATATTTATCATGCTAATTTACAGAATGTATTTTCAGCTGGTAAGACCGTAGTGTTTTTAGAAACTGATAATTCATCTTTGGCATCAAGCGTTATTAGTATGCTAAATGGTTTTGCTGTAGATAAAACTGAAATTGTATTGGCAACCTTAAACAAAGGGAAGGCATTTGAAGGAAAAGATATAGATAACAATAACTTATCTCATCTTAAATTTCATTATCCATCTGTACATAAAGATTTTGATGAGACAAAATCAAATGGCTTTGTTGAGGCATACCGCAAAGAATATGGTGTAACACCAAGTAAATATGTGGCACGTGGCTTTGATATTACTTTAGATCTTTTAATGCGATTAGCTTCTGCTGAAAATTTATACGAAGCATCAACAGATTCAATTGAAACGGAATATATTGAAAATAAGTTTAGATATAATAAAGCGCTGTCTGGTGGCTATATTAACGAAGCGGTATATATTGTAAAATATGATGACCTTAGAATTGTAAAGGCAGAATAGTTTATAAATGATACCCTTAATAGTCATTTTCTAGGCTTATATCGCTTTTAGTATTATACTCTCGAAAAAGTTATTACTTTTAATTCGAAATAATTACTCTTGAAAAACCTACTTATAATTTTAACCCTATTTTTTCTAGGAAGCACTTTTAATGAAGACGAGTCCGTGACTTGGAGTGAAGCTAAACTTACTTGGGTAGACTTTAAAGGAGCTCCTGATTCAGAATCTGATGCTGTTGCTTTAACAGCTTCTGGTATTACTTTTGGGTATTCTGTTAAAACATCGGGAGAGCGAATCGTTGATTTTTCTACGACTGTTGAAGCGCATTTTTACCCGAATAAATCTTGGTATTTAAAGGATAAAGCGAATGCTCATATTTTAGCTCATGAACAGTTACATTTTGATATTACAGAACTTTATGCACGTCAATTTAGAGCGCAAATAAAAAAGTTGAAAGTGAATCAAAATGTGAAAGAGCAAATGAACAGGTTACATGCAACCATAAATGAAGCTGTAAATGATACGCAAAGACGTTACGATGAGGAAACAGATCATTCTATGAATAGAGAAATGCAAAAAGAATGGCGAATCACAATTCAAAAAGAACTGAGTAAATTTGAAGATTACAAGTCTTTGTAGGCTAATGATTTTGAAATTTTAATATCTTTTGCACAACACAATCTACTTTTTATCTACATTAAAATTCATTTAAAATGGAATTAGACGGCACAGTTTTAATTGAATTAGCCCATTACAAAATGCCATTTGGCAAATACAAAAATCAATATTTAATAGATATTCCAGAATATTACTATATCTGGTATCAGCAAAAAGGATTTCCTGAAGGAAAACTTGGACGTATGATGGCTCAGATGTGCGAAATCAAAATCAATGGCTTAGAAGAATTAATTTATACCATACGTAGAGATTTTAGGAAGTGATGTTTTAAATCTTTTAAATGATAAAAATAAAGACATATAGTGAACAGGAAATTTCGTTTTCCTCTACTGTGATTTTGGTAAAGGCTATATTATAAATCTTATTTTATTCAGTATATCTCATCGGTATTTGGTTAAATTATTATGTTTATAAATATGCATTAGCCTTCAAAAATATTATGAGAACACTATGAAACTATTAAATTAGTGGACTCTTAATTTATAATGTTTTGGCAATCATTAGTTAAGGGTGTGTATTTTTTTGAATCCCCAAAGAAATAATAACATATTAACAAACGATAAACAAATGGAGAATAACTCATTAAATTTCGTAATTTTGCCTGCGTTTAAAAGCGTATCATGACCACAAACCCTAAGTATATTTTTGTAACAGGAGGCGTGTCTTCTTCTCTTGGAAAAGGCATTATAGCTGCATCTTTAGCTAAACTCCTACAAGCACAAGGTTACAGAGCAACCATTCAGAAATTAGATCCATATATTAATATCGATCCAGGCACTTTAAATCCTTATGAGCATGGCGAATGCTACGTAACGGATGATGGAGCAGAAACCGATTTAGATTTAGGACACTACGAGCGTTTTTTAAACGTACCAACATCTCAAGCCAATAACGTCACAACAGGGAGAATTTACCAAAGCGTTATCGATAAAGAAAGACGTGGTGAGTTTTTAGGAAAAACGGTCCAAGTTATTCCACATATTACTGACGAAATTAAACGTAGAATTCAGATTTTAGGAAATTCTGGTGATTATGATATTGTCATTACTGAAATTGGTGGCACCGTAGGAGATATTGAATCTTTACCATACATTGAAGCTGTAAGACAGTTGGAGTGGGACTTAGGTGAACACAATACATGCGTTATCCATTTAACATTAGTACCCTATCTTTCTGCTGCAGGAGAGTTGAAAACGAAGCCAACTCAACACAGTGTAAAAACTTTGATGGAAAGTGGTGTGCAAGCTGATATATTAGTTTGTAGAACAGAGCATCCGCTTAATGAGGGTATAAAAACCAAATTAGCACGTTTTTGTAATGTTAAAAAGGAAGCTGTAATAGAATCTATTGATGCGTCTACGATATATGATGTTCCAAATTTAATGCTAGAAGAAGGCTTAGATAAAGTGGTTTTAAATCAGTTGCAACTAAAAAGTGATGTGCCAGATTTAAAACGATGGAATGAATTTTTAAACCGTCATAAAAATCCTAAAAGTGAAGTTACTATAGGTTTAATTGGTAAGTATGTAGAACTTCAAGATTCTTATAAATCTATTTTAGAATCGTTTATTCATGCAGGAGCAGAAAATGAAGTTAAGGTAAATGTAGAGCCTATTCATTCTGAATATTTATCAGAAAGTAATATCGAGTTTAAACTTGGACATTTAGATGGTGTTTTAGTAGCACCTGGTTTTGGTGAGCGTGGTATTGAAGGTAAAATTGATGCTGTACGTTTTGTTCGTGAAAAAAATATTCCGTTTTTAGGTATCTGTTTAGGGATGCAAATGGCTGTTATAGAATATGCCAGAAACGTATTAAATCTTAAGGATGCTAATTCTGTAGAAATGGATGAACAGACGCCAGATCCTGTGATTAATTTAATGGCATCGCAAAAAGGTGTTGTTAATAAAGGTGGCACCATGCGTTTAGGAACATGGGATTGTAACATAGAAAAAGATAGTATAGCCTATAAAGTTTATAATACGGAAACGATTACTGAAAGACACAGACATCGTTTTGAATTTAATAACGATTATAAAGTACAGTTTGAAGAAGCAGGTATGAAAGCTACAGGTCTTAATCCCGAAACAGGATTAGTCGAAATTGTAGAAATTCCTGAAAATGATTGGTTTGTTGGTGTACAATACCATCCGGAATATAAGAGTACAGTAAAAAATCCACATCCATTATTTGTGGCGTTTGTTGCAGCAGCTCTAAAATATAAGAAGAAGAAAAAGTAATTAATAGTATGTCACTTTGGCGTAAACATAATTTTGGATAACTATTTGAGTTAACCAATTGTAGCCACGCAAGACCTGTCAGGTATAATTTACATGACAGGTCTAAAACTGAAAATTAAACATGGAAGAAAAGAAATTCGACGTTAAATCTATAATAGGTTTTGTCCTCATATTTGGTATTTTGTTATATATCATGTACCAAAATCAGCCAAGTCCAGAGGAACTTGAAGCTCAGAAACTAGCAGAACAAGAACAAGTTGAAGCAGAAAAAGTTAGTAAGCAAAATGAAACTTTAGTAACGTCGGCCTCGGATTATTCCGTAAACACACAAGCTTTAGATTCTACTCAAAAAGTAGCACTTCAAAATAAAGTAGGTTCTTTTGCTTATGCATTAACCTTACCAACTGTAGGAGATAAATTTACAACTGTAGAAACAGATGTTTATGAATTAAAGTTTAATACTAAAGGTGGGCACTTAGCAGAAGTAAAGCTGAGGAATTTTGTAGATTACGATTCTGTACCAGTTTATATGGTAAAGGATAATAACAGTGCCTTTAATATCACCTTCGGAACTTCGGATAATAGAACACTAAATACGCAAGATTTTCCTTTTCAACCAAGTGTAACTAAAAATGGAGAAAATACAGTAGTTTCTATGAAACTTAAAGTTTCTGAAACAGCATTTTTAGAATACCGTTACGAGTTGAAACCTAATGATTATATGATTGACTTTTCAATTAAATCACAAGGTTTAAGTAATGTTTTTAATACATCGCAACCAATTGAATTAGATTGGAAACAAAAAAGTATTCGTCATTCTAAGAGTATAAGCTATGAAAATCGCTATACGAGATTAACGTATATGTATGATGATGGTAAAGTAGATAAATTATCGCAAGCAAGTGATGATGACGAATCTATTAATGATGTAGAGTGGTTATCTTACAGACAGCATTTCTTCAGTACTATTTTAGTGGCTAACGATAGTCCGTTTAATAAAGCTGCAATAACATCTGAAGATTTAGTAGAGGACGAAGAAATTGATACTCTATTTACAAAGTTGTATACCTCTAAAATACCTTTAGCTTATAGTGGTGGCGAATTAAATCAAAACTTAGGTCTGTATTATGGTCCAACAGATAATTCAACATTAAAAGCATACGATAAAGACTTAGAAAAAAGTATACCATTTGGTTGGGGAATTTTTGGATGGATAAATGTCGTATTGTTTATTCCATTATTTGGTTTTCTTAGTGGATTTTTACCGTATGGTATCGCCATTATTGTAATGACCATTTTAGTAAAAATCGTATTGTCTTTTGTACAGTATAAGCAATTTTTATCTCAGGCAAAGATGAAAATCTTAAAGCCAGAATTAGATGCTGTTAGAGAAAAGTACAAAGACAATAAGTTAAAAGCACAGCAAGAAACGATGGCCATTCAGAGTAGAGCTGGGGCAAGTCCATTGAGTGGTTGTTTACCAGGTTTAATGCAGATTCCTGTATTCTATGCCTTATTTATGTTTTTCCCAACAGCTTTCGAGTTAAGACAAAAAGGATTCCTTTGGGCAGACGATTTAAGTTCTTATGATTCTGTTTTAGATTTACCGTTCCATATTCCATTATATGGGGATCACGTGGCTTTATTTCCAATTTTAGCAGCTATCGCTATTTTCTTTTACATGAAAATGACAACTGGTCAGCAAATGGCAACACAGCCAACACAAGAAGGTATGCCAGATATGCAAAAAATGATGAAGTATATGATTTACTTCTCTCCAATTTTAATGTTGGTATTCTTTAATAACTATGCATCAGGCTTAAGTTTATATTATTTTATTTCTAACTTAATTAGTATTGGTATTATGTTAGTAATTAAAAACTACATTATCGATGAAGATAAAGTATTAGCTAAGATTGAAGTCAGTAAAACAAAGCCTAAGAAACAAAACAAGTTTCAGAAGAAAATGGCTGAAATGATGGAGCAAGCTGAGGCACAAAAACAAGCACAACAAAAAGGTAAGAAGAAATAATTGAGCTTCACCTTAATTACTCATAAGTAAACTATAGCCTCAGCATTTTTGTTGAGGCTATTTTTATTAAATAATTAGAAAGGATGAAAATTGAAGTTTGTAACAAAGCAGATATTAAAATAATTGTAGATGGTCTTAATGCTTATAATTTAGATAAGGTAGCTGCATTATCAAGTATTTGGACACCCTTAGAGTATAGTTTAAAAAATGAAGATGATACTGTTATTGGAGGTGTTTTGGCAGGAATCAATTACTGGAATGGCTTAGAGATTAAAATCCTTTGGATAAATGAAGACTTCAGAAATCAAGGTTTAGGAAGTAAGTTATTAAACTATCTTGAAAATGAAGCCATAAAAAAAGGTGCAAGCATTGCAATGGTTGATACTTTTGATTTTCAAGCAGAAGAGTTTTATATAAAAAATGATTATGAAGTTATTGGTGAAATTAAGAATTTCCCCAAAGGCCATCGTCGAATTTATTTTTCTAAAGTATTAGAATCAAAAAGACCCAAACCTTTTACCGTTTGAGCCTTTACCTAACTAATTAATCAACCTAATAAAAATGAGGGTGTCTACCTCTAATTCTTAATTTTATTGCATTGGTAAAAGTACTTTGTCTATAACATGTACCACACCATTTATGGATTGAATATCTACAAGGCTAGTGACAATGTTACTGACACGACTATTTGGGTCTGTTAATGTAAAAGCTGAATTATCAGCAGTAATGTCACCTCCTAAAGTGGTAACAGTTCCATTTGGTAAGCCACTAGATTGCACATTACCACTTACAATATGATATGTTAAAACGGCATCAACTGTGGCAGCGTCTAAATCACCAAGAGCAGTATTTCCAGAAGGATCTAACTCTAATAATAAATCAGCAAAAGCATCATTAGAAGGAGCAAATACAGTGAATGGTCCTGCAGTAGCATCGGATACTGTAGCGATATAAGGTACAGTTGGTGTACCACTGTCAGCCAATTGTAAAGCCGCTACTAAATTTGATAAAGCAGGATTCGTTGTCGCAAACGTTGCAATAGTTGGTAAACCAATAACGTCATCAACAATATGCACAATACCGTTAGTTGCGGTATTATCTGCATTTGTAACGGTTGACGATCCATTCAGCATAACGCCATTAGAGGTTGTGTAGTATAAACTAAGATTTGCATTGTTTGGACCTGTTGCAGCGGTGTTCGTATATCCTGATCCAGCATTAACTAAATCTGTAGACGTTACAGTAGATCCAATAATTACATGATTTAATAGAATATTTCTTACTAAGGCTTCTTCATCTGTAGATAAATTATCTAAATCTAAACCTGTGTCATTTAATAATTGTGCAAATGCATCATTTGTAGGCGCAAAAACTGTAAATGGACCTTCACCTTGTAAGGTGGTTACCAAATCGGTTGCTTGTAAAGCAGCAGCTAAAGATGTTAAATTGTTTTCTAATGCTACATCTATAACTGTAGTTGTAGCTGGTGTTGTTACGTTGTCATCATCATCACTACATGAAGTGGTTCCTATCGTTAGCAGAAATACTGCAAGTAAAGTGAAGTTTTTTAAAATAATTTTCATTGTTTTGAGTTTTTATATTGTTCAACATTCAAACCTCGACCGGTTTGTTTAACAAATTTACTAAATGATTAAACAAAAAGTTTACGCGCTTTTCACTTTAACACTATTTTTAACATCTGCATTCGCCCAAGATCCGGTGAATCAATTGGATAAAGACGGACTACGACACGGGTTATGGACCAAAAATTACCACAAAACCAAAGAAAAACGTTATGAAGGTGTTTTTAAACATGGTAAAGAAATTGACTCGTTTAAATTCTATACCTTATCTGGTGGGAAAAGTGTTTTAAGTGCTGTAAAAGTTTTTAATGAGAAAGACAGTATTGCCGATGTTACGTTTATAGCCTCTACTAAAAAGGTGATAAGTGAGGGTAAAATGAATGGTAAACGATTTATTGGACTATGGACGTATTATCATAAGAATTCTTCAATAAAAATGATTGAAGAGCATTATAATGATGATGGTTTACTTGAAGGCGAACGCTATGTCTATTTCAAAAATGGGTCTGTTGCTGAAAGTGCACATTATAAAAAGGGAAAACTAGATGGTGAATCTAAATGGTTTTCTGAGAAAGGTATTTTACTAAGGCATACGCATTATAAAGGCGGTGAATTAGAAGGCAAAACAATTAACTATGATGCTCTTGGAAATATAACTTCAGAAGGCAATTATAATAATAGTCAGAAAAAAGGTCTTTGGAACTATTATGAGGATGGGAAACTAACAAAAGAAATAGACCATACCACACAAGAAGTAATATCTAAAAAGGAATAGTTTAAAGCTATACATCTCATAGAATTTCAGAATGGCAATCTTAATAGGATTGCCTTTTTTATTTGTAATTTTGCCCAAGTTTTTCGAACAAAAACAATATGAATATGTAATGTTCATGTTTTAGATTGTCCCCTTGAGGGGACTTTAGGGGTGTTTTTCAAAAAGCATCTAGTTATTAATTAAAAGAGAAACCTGCTTTCGTAGGTAATTAATATGAAAAGAGTCATTGTAGGACTTTCAGGAGGAGTAGATTCTAGTGTTGCAGCTTATCTTTTAAAAGAGCAAGGCTACGAGGTTATTGGACTTTTTATGAAAAATTGGCACGATGATTCTGTGACCATTTCAGATGAATGTCCGTGGTTAGAAGATAGCAATGATGCCATGTTGGTCGCGGATAAATTAGGAATCCCTTTTCAGACGGTAGATTTAAGTGTGCAATATAAAGAGCGCATTGTAGATTACATGTTTAACGAATACGAAAAAGGACGCACACCAAATCCAGATGTACTTTGTAATCGTGAAATAAAGTTTGATGTCTTTATGGATATCGCTTTAGAATTAGGTGCAGATTATGTTGCTACAGGTCATTACTGCAGAAAAGGAACTATTGAAAAAGAGGGGAAACAAATACATCAGTTGTTAGCTGGTGCTGATCCTAATAAAGACCAGTCGTATTTTCTTTGTCAATTATCACAACAACAATTAGCTAAGGCATTATTTCCTATAGGTGAATTATTAAAACCAGAAGTAAGAGCAATTGCAAAAGCACAAGATTTAATCACAGCAGAAAAGAAAGATTCTCAAGGTTTATGTTTTATTGGGAAAGTGAGGTTGCCAGAATTCTTACAGCAACAATTAAAACCTAAAGAAGGAGATATCGTTGAGGTTGATAGTCGTTTGGAAATCTATAATCAAGCGTTACCAGAATTCGATTCAAAAGAAAAGGAATTAGAATTTCTATCTAAAAAAACAATCTATAATCTAACAGATGGAAAGGTTGTTGGGAAACATCAAGGTGCGCATTATTTTACTAAAGGGCAACGTAAAGGTTTAGGAGTTGGTGGAACAGTAGAACCTTTATTTGTTATTGATACAGACGTCAAAGACAATATTATTTACACAGGTCAAGGTAAACAACATCCTGGTTTATACCGAAATGTATTGTTTGTGACTAATGAAGAATTGCATTGGGTTAGAGAAGATTTAGCTTTAAAAGAAGGTGGGACTTTAGCTGTAATGGCTAGAATTCGTTACAGACAAACTTTGGAAAAAGCGACCTTACATAAAGTCGCTTCTGGTATGTATGTAGAATTTGAAAACAAGCAATCTGCAATTACCGAAGGCCAGTTTGTGGCTTGGTATTTAGAAGATGAATTGTTAGGTTCGGGTGTAATTTCTTAACTTGCATTTAGATTAATTTTTCTGATAGATTACGTCGAAATCATCAGTTCGAGTGATTTTTAACTTTTTTATAGTTAGAAATTGTATCGAGAACACGTTAGATTTAAAATCCTATGAAAAATATTTTTACAATTATTCTTTTAATATTCATTACTAATAGCTTCGCTCAAGAAGACGCATGGATCTACCTAACTGATAAGCCAAATGCTTCAGCTTTAGTAGAAAACCCAATTAGCATTCTTACACAAAAAGCTATAGATAGAAAGCAAAATCATAATATTTCTATTGATGAACGTGATGTGCCGGTTAACGAAACCTATATTTCAGATTTAAAATCCCAAACAGGAATTGCAGTCTTGGCAAAATCCAAATGGTTTAATGCCGTTCATGTTAGAGGAACGGAAGATGACATTAATGCACTTGGCAATTTAATTTTTGTTGAGAGTATTGATTTTGCTAATAAAAGTTTAAACACCTTATCAAGATCTTCTTTAATTGTAAATAAAACACATACTGAAGACGAAACAATTGCTTTTACTTATGGAGATACACAAAACCAAGTAGAAATGATTAATGTTGATAATCTTCATTTGGCAGATTTTACAGGAGAAGGTATTACGATCGCCGTAATGGATTCTGGCTTTCCCGGTGTGAGTACGATGGGAGCATTTCAGCGTTTACGAGATAATGGTGACTTATTAGACGGTTATGATTTTGTAGATAGAACTTCAGATGTGTATGACTATACAGGAAGTAATCATGGTACTCAAGTATTGAGCACAATGGCAGGATTTATTCAAGATGACTATGTTGGCACTGCTCCAGATGCCTCGTATTATGTTTTTAGAACTGAAGATGCCGGAAGTGAAAATCCCGTAGAAGAAAGTTATTGGGTGGAAGCTGCAGAGCGCGCAGATAGCTTAGGTGTAGATATGATTAATACGTCATTGGGATATCAAACTTTTGATAACTCTAATTACGATTATACACCAACGGATATGAATGGTGAAACGACCTTTATTTCTAAAGGAGCTTCCATTGCTGCAGAAAAAGGAATTTTAGTGGTTGTGAGTGCAGGAAATTCTGGGGCAACGGATTGGCAAACAGTTGGTTCTCCTGCAGATTCACCAAATGTATTATCTATTGGAGGAGTAGATGCGGATGGAGATTATGTGTCATTTAGTTCCAGAGGGAGTGATGCTCAAGTAGGTTATCAAAAACCAGATGTGGTTGCCAGAGCAGGATTAGCCTATGTGATTAATGAGTATAATAGTATTGTTCAGAATAATGGAACTTCCTTTAGTGGCCCCATTCTTTGTGGAGGTATTGCATCGTTGTGGCAAGCTATTCCTAATGCGTCACCATCCGAAGTTATGGATTATGTGAGGCAATCAGCGTCACAATTTAATACGCCAGATGATTTTCTAGGGTATGGAATTCCAGATTTAGATTTAGTGAGAACTACGGTGTTATCTTTAAATGAAGAACAGCTTAAAGATTTTAAATTGTATCCTAATCCAGTAACCACTAATTTGAATATTGAAATGCCTTCAAACGTAAATCAGTTAGAAGTTTCAATTTACAATCAATTAGGTCAAGAAGTTTTAAATCAAATGATAACTGAAAATTCGAAGTCTATTACTGTTTCAGGTTTAGTTTCAGGATTATATGTAATTAAGCTTTCAACGAAAAATAGTTCAAAAACATTCAAATTTATAAAGCACTAATGGCAAATAGAATTACCTCACTTTTCAATATAAAATATCCAATCATCCAAGCCGGAATGATTTGGAACAGTGGTTGGAGATTAGCATCTGCAGCAAGTAACTCAGGCATATTAGGTTTAATAGGAGCAGGTTCTATGTATCCAGATGTGTTGCGAGAACACATTCAAAAATGTAAAGCAGCAACCGATAACCCCTTTGGAGTTAATGTACCCATGTTGTATCCCAATGTTCAAGAAATCATGGATATCATTGTAGAAGAAGGTGTGAAGGTTGTTTTCACATCTGCCGGAAATCCGAAGACTTGGACCAAATGGTTACAAGACAAAGGCATTACAGTGGTGCATGTGGTAAGTAGTGTGAAATTTGCCTTAAAAGCTCAAGATGCCGGAGTCGATGCTATTGTTGCAGAAGGTTTTGAAGCAGGAGGACATAATGGAAGAGATGAAACTACAACGTTGACATTGATACCAATGGTAAAAGAACAACTTGAAATTCCTTTAATTGCAGCAGGTGGTATTGCCACAGGAAAAGCGATGTTAGCCTGTATGATTTTGGGTGCCGATGGAGTACAAGTAGGAAGCCGATTTGTAGCGAGTGAAGAATCTTCAGCGCACCAAGCGTTTAAGCAAGTTGTTGTTGATGCTAAAGAAGGAGATACCCAATTAACCTTGAAAGAATTAGCTCCTGTTAGATTAGTGAAGAATAAATTCTACAACGACTTACAAGAACTCTATAAAACCAGTCCATCGCCAGAACAACTTAGAGAATTGCTCGGAAGGGCTAGAGCAAAACGTGGTATGTTTGAAGGTGATTTAGAAGATGGAGAATTAGAAATTGGTCAAATTGCAGGTTTGATTCATGATGTAAAACCAGTTGCTGAGATTGTAAAGGAGATGGTGAGTGAGTATGAGTTGGCTAAAAATACTATCAGTTCATTATAACTCCATTTAAAAGACTGTGAATATGGTAATTAAACTGTTTGGATTTTGTCTAAATTGATAAATGACAAGTCTTTTGTTATAAGTTCATAATTTATTGAAGGACTACGTTTTAAAACGTTTATTTACTGCATTTTTTTTAATAAAAAACTTAAATTTGTGCTTGCTAATTTTAGCTAGTAATGTATGAATTTAACCACTGAAAACATCCTCTTAATAGGATCCCTATTACTTTTTATAAGTATTGTCGTAGGTAAAACATCTTATAAATTTGGAGTTCCGACATTAATCCTCTTTTTGGCTATCGGAATGCTTGCAGGATCTGATGGTATTGGTGGTATTCGATTTGATGATCCTAAGTTAGCACAGCTGATAGGTATTATTTCTCTTAATTTTATCTTGTTTTCCGGTGGTTTAGATACCAATTTTAAAGCCATCAAACCCATTCTTAAAGAAGGGCTCATTTTATCAACTCTTGGCGTTTTTCTAACTGCAGCAACATTGGGAACATTTGTTTGGTTTGTAACAGATTTTACAATTTATGAAAGTATGTTGTTGGGGTCTATTGTATCTTCTACAGATGCGGCAGCCGTTTTTTCTATTTTACGTTCCAAGAATCTAGCTTTAAAAACGAATTTAAGACCAACATTAGAGCTTGAAAGTGGAAGTAATGATCCCATGGCATATGTGTTAACCTTGGCGTGTTTAAGTTTGGTAATTAATCAAGACCAGAGTTTTCTCAACATGATTCTAATGTTTTTACAACAAATGATATTAGGTGGTATTGCTGGTTTTGCCTTTGGGAAATTAAGTGAATTAATTATCAATAGAATTAAATTAGGTTTCGAAGGACTTTACCCAGTCCTAGTTATCGCCCTAATGTTTATTACATTTTCTGCCACTGATTTTATAGGTGGTAATGGGTTTCTTGCCATTTATATATGTGCGGTTTATTTAGGTAATCAAGATTTAATACATAAGTCTACAATTCTGAAAATGTTTGATGGAATAGCATGGTTAATGCAAATCGTGCTATTCCTCACATTAGGATTACTTGTTTTTCCTTCGCAAATAATCCCTTATATGGGAATTGGATTACTCATTTCAATCTTCCTTATTCTTGTCGCACGACCTGCAGCGGTATTTATAAGTCTTATGTTTTTTAAAATGAAACTTGGTAGGAGGTTTTATATTTCTTGGGTTGGTTTGCGTGGTGCTGTTCCGATCGTGTTTGCTACGTATCCGCTTTTAGCAGGAATAGATAAAGCCAATATGATATTTAATATTGTATTTTTTATTTCGGTGACTTCTGTTTTAATTCAAGGAACAACGCTATCTCTGTTTGCAAAATGGTTAAATGTAGCCTTGCCAGAAGAGATAAAACCTATAGCGGAAAATGACAGATATATTCTTAATTTGCCCAAATCAGCAATGGAAGAAATTTTGATACCTGCTCATAGTTTTGCAGTAGATAAACGTATTATAGATTTACATTTTCCAACATCAGCGTTTATTGTAATGATTAAACGAAATAATAAGTTTGTGCGTCCAGGCGGATCTACTATTATTGAAGCTAACGATATTTTAGTGCTACTTTTGGATAATGACGATAGCTTATCAGAAGTTAATAATATATTAGGAAATACTATATTGAATTAAAACTAAAACGAAGGTTGAGGGAGATGTATATTAAGTTTTAATTTTATTTGCAGTTCCAAAATTTATCATTATAATTAAGTGTTTAAACCCATTCAATCCCGTATTTTTATTATGAATCATAAAGCAAATTATCACATTATGAAAAGAATAATAATTTTATTTATAGTGCTCTTTGGTTTTTACTCTTGTAATGAAGTTTTGGGTAAAGAGGAATTTAAAAAAGTCGATTGGAAGGCGAGACAAGCAACTATTAAACCTACTGATTCATTAACTTCAGGAGAATCATATTTATCGGTTTACTCTCAGATCTATAGTTACTCTCAGCATAAAATGTATAATCTTACAGCTATGATAAGTTTAAGAAATACAAGCGCCAAAGACAGTATTTATTTATCTAAAATCAATTATTACGATACACACGGTGCCTTAATTAAATCGTATATAGACGATCCTATTTATTTAACTCCTATGGAAACGATAGATATTGTAATCAATGAAGTGGATATTTCAGGTGGTACAGGTGGTAATTTTATTTTCGATTGGAATACACCTAAAGCTTGTCCTGAGCCAATTTTTGAAGGAGTAATGACGTCTACATCTGGTCAGCAAGGCTTATCGTTTTTAACACAGGCTAAGAGAATCGATTAATTTGGCTTAACTTTAAGGGTTCTATTGTACACTTTTTCTACTTTAAAGTTGTGTTTTATTTACCAGATATTTCATTATTAAAACTAAATGGAAGTATTACTTTTGCACCATGGTTTTAAGCAACTACACGAAAGAATTTAGATACAATCTGAAACTCGCATCTCCAGTAATGTTGGGTATGCTTGGTCATACCTTTGTGAGTTTTGTAGATAATATAATGGTTGGTCAGTTGGGTGCAGCAGAATTAGCTGCTGTATCTTTAGGTAATAGCTTCATTTTTATTGCAATGTCTATAGGTATTGGTTTTTCTACAGCGATTACACCTTTAGTTGCAGAAGCAGATACAGAAAATAATTTTGAAAAAGGAAAATCTGTTTTTAAGCATGGCCTTTTTCTATGTACGGTTTTAGGTCTCGTATTATTTGGTGTTTTATTATTTGCAAAGCCCTTAATGTATATCATGGATCAGCCAGAAGAAGTGGTCGATTTAGCAATTCCGTATCTAGATTTAGTGGCATTTTCATTGGTTCCTTTAATTGTTTTTCAGGCCTTTAAGCAATTTAGCGATGGTTTATCGTTAACCAAATATCCTATGTATGCAACCATTGTTGCCAACCTGCTCAATGTGGCTATTAATTACGTTTTAATTTTTGGAAAGTTTGGTTGTCCTGAAATGGGAATTGTTGGTGCGGCTGTTGGTACTTTAGTTTCACGTTTTGTAATGGTCGCATATTTATGGTGGCTATTAGCAAAACGCGAAAAATCAAAAGCTTACGTGACTAATATTAAATTCTTTCAGCTAAGTAAACAACCTATTAAAAAGCTAAGTAATTTAGGATTGCCTAGTGCGATGCAAATGTTTTTTGAAGTGGGTATTTTTACAGCTGCCATTTGGCTAAGCGGAACTTTAGGAGCTAATGCGCAAGCTGCGAATCAGATTGCACTTAACTTGTCTTCAATGACCTTTATGGTGGCAACAGGATTAAGTGTTGCTGCAATGGTGAGAGTCGGTAATCAAAAAGGATTAAAAGATTTCAAAGCTTTAAAACGTATTGCTGAATCGATATTTTTTGTCGGGTTTATTTTTGCCGTTATTTTTGCTTTGTTCTTTGTCTTATTCCATCAATTTCTTCCAGATTTGTATGTAGATTTAGATGATCCTGAAAATGCAGTTGACACAGCAGAAGTTGTGAAAATTGCTGCAACTTTATTGTTAGCTGCAGCTGTTTTTCAGATTAGTGATAGTCTTCAGGTGATAGCACTTGGTGCGTTACGTGGTTTGCAGGATGTTAAAATCCCGACTATAATTACCTTTATTTCGTATTGGGTTGTTGGTTTCCCTATTAGTTATTATTTAGGAAAAGAAGACGCCTATGGTAGCTTAGGTATTTGGGTTGGACTTATAGCAGGCTTAACTGTTGCGGCAATTCTTTTGTTTATTCGCTTTAATCTACTTACCAAAAAACTTATTTTGAAGACTAATTAGCATTATAAGTACTTTTAACTCCTAACTAAATTCGTATTTTTGCAGTAATAGTAAGAAACCCTTTAGACACTTTAAGTACTCATAATTTATAACTCATAACTATACATGGAATTACCAAAATTCATACTAGGTGATAATACAGATTATCCTAATGCTATATTTATAATACATACTGAATTTCCTCGTTTTATCATTAACCTAGAAGATGATGAGGTAGAATGGTTTGAAGAGTTTGATCAGCATGACGAAAAGGAATTAGAAACTGAAACTGAAAATTATATTCAGGAAGCTACCGACTTTTACGATAGAGAAATTGCGAGATACGACGATTAATGCTAGAACAACTTATAGAGTACGATAAAGAACTGTTTATATACCTCAATAACTTAGGGTCTGAAACTTGGGATGGTTTATGGTTGGTAATCACCAATAAGCTGTCTTCAATTCCTCTATACGTTTTATTACTGTTCTTAATTTATAAGAAACTAGGTTGGAGAGCGTTAGTTCTAGCTGTATTTGTTGTGGCTGCTATGATAGCCTTTACAGATCAAATTTCAAATCTCTTTAAGTCTTCGTTTGAACGCCCTAGACCGTGTAGAGCAGAAGGAGTAATGGATTTAGCCCGTTTGGTTGCACCACGATGCAGTTTATATGGTTTCTTCTCTGGGCATGCTTCTAACTCAATGGCAGCTGCTATTTTTGCGGGTTTATTATTAAGACCTTATTTTAAGAATCTTATGTATCTATTATTAGTTTGGAGTTTCGTTGTAGCCTATAGCCGCATTTATGTAGGTGTTCACTATCCACTAGATTTATTATGTGGTATGACATTTGGTGGACTATCTGGTTTTGGGTTTTATAAACTGTTTAATTATATTTTTAAAAAATATATCGCTTAAGTTTTAGTCCTTTGATAAAGCAGATTTAACAACTGACATTTGATTCTTAATCAGTGGCTTGCTGAATTAAATACGTGTTACGAGCGTAAATCACCACGCCAAATAAATGTCCTATAAACAAGACAGGATCTTTTCTTATAATAGCATACGTTAATATTAAACACGCTCCAATTAAACTCAATATCCAGAATCCCAAAGGTAAAACAGAGGCTTTGTTACGTTCAGAATAAATCCATTGATACACAAAACGTAGTGTAAAAATGACTTGAGCAACAATACCTAATGTCAATAACCATGCAGGAATATCTGCATTTTGAAAAAGTAACTCGACATCAATTTTGTTGTTATTATAATAAAACACAACGATTAAAACCGGAACAACAAAAAGTAAATACTGTATAATTTTGGGGAATTTCCCCCATTCTCCTTGCAGTTGCAAATTTCGGATATAAATATAATACGTTAAACTCTGCCCCAACATAATAGCAAAATCTAAGCGTAAATAACCATAAATAAATAATAAGAAAGATGCTATTAAACTCAGTATCCAAAATGCTTTTGGGGAACTGACTTTACGTTGCTTTTCTGAAGTGATCCATTGAACGATAAGCCGAGAAGAAAATAAAATCTGAGCTAAGAATCCGATGCTGTAAATAATCCAGTCTTTCATTTACTGGATTTTAATATCTCGTAATTAATGTATTTTTTCTTCATCCATAAATAGGCAAAACAATCCATTAGAGGACCAAATAACCTGTTCCAAACCCCAAATTTGCCTGTGCCAGCTATTCTTGGAAAATGTTGAACCGTAATTTGTTTGATGCGTCCATCTTGAAGCATAATCATCGCAGGTAAAAAACGATGTAACCCTCTAAACATTGGAATGCGT
Source organism: Winogradskyella helgolandensis (assembly GCF_013404085.1). NCBI lineage: Bacteria > Pseudomonadati > Bacteroidota > Flavobacteriia > Flavobacteriales > Flavobacteriaceae > Winogradskyella > Winogradskyella helgolandensis. Next base: position 2,199,371 of record NZ_JABFHO010000001.1, read on the forward strand.
TTCGCATAATCCGTTCTAATAACTTTCAGTGGACAACCCGTGTCAATCATTCCATCATGCGTGAAAGCGCGTCTTATGCCGTTTGCAATTTTAGACGACATACTTTTTATAAATGAATCTTTCCGGTGAGACCGTACACCAGTCACCAACTCATAAGAATCAATATGTTCTAAAAGGCGATTAAAATCTTCTGGAGTAGTTTGTAAATCAGAATCTATATAGCCCACTAACTCAGAATTAACATTGTCAAAACCCGCTTTTATAGCAGCACTTAAACCTCTGTTTTCTTTAAAGGAGATGTACTCAAATGCGTCGTTGCGTTCGCAAATAGCTTCGATTAACGCTTGACTATTATCACTAGAGCCATCATTAACAAAGAGTACAGACGTTGTAAACGTAGCAACCTTAAGATATTTTAATAGTTCTGATTCTACACGTTGTAAATTATCCTCTTCATTATAAACGGGAACTATGATAGTGAATTGGTACGTCATGCAGTGTATGGCTTTGTAAGTACAAAAATATCGTTTTTTTGTAAGTCAGCAAGCTCTTGTAATTTAATGTATAATATAGAGGTTTTTTAAGTAAAAAGTATTACTACTCGTCGGATTCCATTTTTAGCCTTACTTCATTAGTTATTTGTTGTAGTTCTAAATTCTCTGGGTCTTTCATTTCATTTTTGACCGCTTCAATATATTCAGGGTAATCTCTAAATGTCATTTCTACTATAGTTTCAGGTTTTGTTAAGAACAATACTAATCCAACTATCGAAATTATAGAAAGACGCATTAAAAGTGAGCTGTAAAACGTGTTTTTATATTTAATATATTTAAAAATTACAACAGCAATTATTGGTAATACACTAATCAATCCTATTAATAGAATTATACTCCCATAAGGCCACCTTTGGAATTTGAATAAAATACTGATTGAAATTAAAGATAAAACAAATCCAGTACCAACTGTTCCCAGGATTCTTAACATACTTATGCTTGCGTAGGATTCCTTTTTGAATAAATTTCTAAATCTAATTTGATTTAACAATCCGAAACTAAACACAAAATATAGCATTGCTAATAATAAAGTAAGCTGTGTAATAAGTAGAGCGGCATATGGATACGTAAAACATAGTCGTAACACCATTAATAATAGAATTCCTATGCCAATACTTATTTCGGTCTGTTTCATTTTTTGGTTGGTTATTTAGCACATTTATAAGCGTAAATATTATGCAGCTGCTAATAGGGTTGTTTTTCTAATCTTTAGCTAATAATGTCGTTTGCTTTTTTAATGTGTGAAGGGTTAGTACTTTTAATTAAAGTAATGGTTCTACTTAACGCAGTTATATTTCCGGATATAATTCTATAAACCAAATCATTAATAGAAACTGTCTTCTTAAGATTCGCTTTTATGAATTTGGCACCGTTAGAACTTAAACTATATGGTGGTTCAAGACTATTCTGTTTATAACAAGCAGATTGGAATATCTAGTTTTGCGTTGCCATTTTTAGGCCGTTTACTTCTGTGTGTTTGTTTCTTTAATTTCAATTGGGACTTCAATTAAGGTGTTGTCCCAAGCCATGGTTAATTTTAAATGCCCTGTTTTATGGTCGAAAGCAATGGTGAAACGTTCTACGGTGACGTCTAATTCTTGGGCTGGGACTACCAATTCAAGTGCATCATAGTTTGGGTCCCACATGGGTTCCATTTTTTCGTTAACACCCCAATCATATTGTTTAGAGTTAAACATGACTTTCCAATTGTCTTTCATTGGAACGGTCCAAATGGTATATTTTCCTTTTTTTAATACTATGCCATCAATTAATAATGCTTGATTAGTTTCAAAAGTTGTAGCTTCATTTGCACCTGTTCTCCATACTTTATCAAAAGGAACTAAAGCTCCAAAAATATCTCTATCACGTTTGGATGGTCTGTTGTATTCTACTTTAAGGGTTAAGTCGTTAAGTGAAATTTCAGCAGTATCTTTTGGACTTAAAGGTGGTGAAAAAATATCTTCAACAAATACAGAATACAATAGCAAACCTAAAGCTAAAATGGATAAGATGATAAGGAGGCGTTTAAACATAATTGTTAATCTTAAAATAATATAGGTTGAAAATTAAAATGCAAACTTATGCATTCAAGATTTAAAGATAATTGAAATCCATAACTTTATAGATGTCAAACGTTGAATTTTATGGAAATCTTATAAAATTGAAAATATTTTAAAGATTCTTGCAACACTTCAATTTTTATGTCGTCTTTAAGGTGTAACCAATCAAAAAACTAAAACCAAAATCAGCAACTTTCAAATTCATATTGTTGAAAAATGCAGGCAGAATGATAGACAAGCGCAAATGCAATTGTATAATCAGTATTGTAATGGCATGTTAATCGTAGCGCTTCGATTTGTAAAAGATACAATGGAAGCAGAAGATATTGTACAAGAAGCGTTTATTAAAGCGTTTTCAAAATTAGAACAATATAAAGCTGAAGTGAGTTTTGGAGCATGGCTAAAACGTATTGTTATTAATAAATGTATCGATGTTTTAAAGTCGAAAAGACAGCGAATAGTTGAATTAGAAGACTATCATTTAAATGTTATTGAAGATAACAACGACAATGATTGGACAGTTGACGAAGGTATTTCAGTAGATGACGTAAAAACAGCTATAGAAGCACTGCCAGAAAAATACAAGTATGTTGTGTTGTTGTATTTAATGGAAGGCTACGATCATAAAGAGATTTCTGAAATTTTAAATATTACAGAGATTGCTTCTCGAACACAGCTATCGCGAGGAAAGCAAAAATTAAAAGATGCATTAAAACTGAAAAGAAATGGGACAAGATCTTAGAAATTTATGTAAACAAGACCCAAAGGATCAGCAAGCTAAAATGTCTGAAGGGCATGAAGCACGTTTTCTTGAAAAATTAGAAAATGAGTTTCCTACAAAGAAAAAACAAACTAATAGATTCGGGTTTTTAAATATAGCAGCGAGTGTCATTGTATTGTTAGGGTTGAGTTATGGCGCATATCAATATTATCAGGTTCCAACAAAAACAGTTGAACCTATTAAAGTTGTAGAAGCTGAAATAAAAACCTTAGGAGATGTGTCTCCAGATTTAAAAAAGGTGGAAGATTACTATTTAGCAAGTATTAATCTGGAATTATCTAAAGTGCAACTCACTCCAGAAAATAAAGAATTATTTGATGGCTACGTCGGAAGACTGAAAGAGTTAAACGATGAATATAAGACCTTAACGATAGAGTTAAACAACAACGGACCCAATACGGCCACTTTAGATGCACTTATTAATAATTTAAAATTTAGATTGAATTTAGTAATGCGCCTGAAAGAAAAATTGTTAGAATTTAAAGACGACTCCGTTACACAAGAAATTTTATAAATCAGAATCAGTCAATCAATCAATCAATCAATCAATCAATCAAAAAACGAACAGATTTTACTCGGCTTTACTGGGTACGTCTAAAAAATCAAAAATCATGAACACCATTAGAATTTTAGTTATGTGTCTAATAACCACGTTTTGTTATGCACAGAAAAAGATGAGTAAAACATCACAAGCCATCAAAGTGAATAAGGATGTGGTTGTAGAATTAAACACCAGTTATGTAGAAATAGAAATAGACACCTGGAATAAAGATGTCGTTGAAGTTGAAGCTTATATTGAAGGAGATAAATTATCTGACGAGGAATTAAAAAACGCTTTAAAAGCATGGCAACTTAAAGTTGAAGGTTCTAATAACAACGTCATTATTTCGTCTATTGGAGGTATGAGTTCGGGTTCATTTCCGGATTCTGATTATGCAGATGTCTTAAAAGAATTAGAATATCAATTAATCGAATTACCAGAAATGCCAGAAATGCCGGAAATGCCAATGATGCCGATAATGCCGGCTATAGCAGAAATGCCATTGATTCCTGAAATTCCCGAAATGCCAGTAATGCCAAAACTACCGGAGTTGCCAAAAGGCATTACAACCATAGAATTTGATTACGAAGCATATCAAAAAGATGGAGAAACCTATTTAGCTGAATGGAGCAAAAAGTATGAAAAGCAAGGTGGTAAAGAATTTCAGAAAAAGATGGAAGACTGGGCACGTAAGTTTGGAGACTCAGGATATCAGGAGAAAATGGAAAAATGGGGAGAAGAGTACGGGAAGCGTTTTGAAGGTAAATGGGCAAGAGATATGGAAAAATGGGGAGAGAAGTTTGGTGAGACCTACGGTAAGGATATGGAAAAATGGGGAGAGGAATTTGGTGAAAAATTTGGTAAAGAATGGGGTGAGAAAATGGAAATTTGGGGAGAGCGTTTGGAGAAACAAATGGAACAACAGGCCGACGCTATGGAGAAAAGAGGTGAGTCTTTAGAGAAAAGACAGGAAGCGCTTGCCAAACGATACGAACATATGGCAGATAGAAGATCTTCTGTTTATGTAAAGCGATTAGAATTGGGAAATAATAGTAAAATAAAAAAGGTGATTAAAATTAAAATCCCTAAAAAAGCCCAACTAAAGACTAATATTAGGCATGGTGAATTAAAAATAACATCTGCAATACACAATATGAAAGGCGATATTTCGCATTCATTTTTAGTAGCAGAACACATTGATGGAAGCGAGACTTCCATCAATGTCTCTTATTCACCAGTCATAGTGAATATTTGGAATATGGGAACTTTAAATCTCAATTTTGTAGATAAAGCTCAGATTAAAACCGCTCAAAATTTAGTGCTCAATTCTAAATCCTCTAATGTAACGCTAGCGAATTTAAATGATACCGCTATTATTGACGGCAGTTTTGGGGATTTAACGATTTCTAATTTAAGTGCCACCTTTAAGAATCTTAATTTGGTATTAGAAAATAGCGATGCGCTAATCAACTTGCCACAAGCTATAGATTACACACTCTACTATAAAGGCAACCGTTCAAAGTATAATAACAAAACGACAGAACAAAAAACAATTCGTCATTATCCTGATGGTCAGAATTCTAATCGAAATATTGTGGTCAATGCCAAATTTAGTAACGTGATTATTAATTAATCTTAAATCCGTATTTTTATAGAGAACTAACGACTTTAAACATAAATTATGAGATTCATAACTCAATTTGCTATAGTGTGCTTTTTTACAGCATGCTTTTTTTGTTGTAAAACAGATTCTAACGCTAAAGTTAACTCAGAAGTCAATAACTATGATGCATTTATTTCAAAATTAAAAGCGAAGGGCATTACTACAGGTAATATTCTCGTGTATAAAGATGGTGCTATTATATATCAAAGTTCTAACGGATTACGGTCTATAGACCCAATAGATTCGTTGAATTTAAACTCACAGTTTAGACTGGCATCTGTAAGCAAGCAATTTACTGGTATGGCTATTATGAAATTAAAAGAAGCTGGTAAATTGGAGTATGATCAAAAGGTAAATACTATATTAACCGACTTTCCTTATGATCATATTACCATTCGTCAATTATTGCATCATACTTCAGGACTTGCAGATTACGAGCGTTTGATTGCTGAGAATTTTGTAAAGGAAGATTCGACTAAAAAGTACATTTTAGGTAATAATGAGATATTAACTGAGTTTTACCGTGTGAATCCGGAGTTAGATTTTCAACCTGGAGATAAATGGGAGTACAGTAATACAGGCTATTTGGTTTTAGCGTCGATTGTAGAAAAAATATCGGGTCAACACTTTAAAGCGTTTTTAAAAGAACAGATTACAGATCCCGTGGGCATGACAAATACAACCTTGTACAGCTATCAAATAGAAACCGATTCCGCAATGCCTAATCGTGTATTTGGTTACCAATTGGCATTAAACCAGAACGATTTAGTGTCAAATGATTACCATATTGTAAACGATGTTAGAGGTGATGGAGGAATTTATTCAACCTTAGAAGATTTATACAAATGGAATATGGCCTTAGCTAACCAAACTATAATTTCAAAAGCCTATTTAGATGACGCTTGGACGCCAGGTATTTTAAATAATGGAGATCTTACCAACTATGGTTTTGGTTGGTTTTTAGAGCAGGATCCATCCAAACCAAAAACAGTCTTTCACTCTGGAGGTTGGGTTGGTTTTGTAACGTTTTTATATAATGAACTCGATACAAAAAGTGGTTTTATAATATTAACCAACAATACAACCAATGACTTTGGAACTATTATAAATGGGATTTCAAATATTAGAGCCGGACAACCATATGAGATGCCAAAAACAGTACTAGTTGCAGGAATGGCAAAACGTATTTTTTCAGAGGATTCAAACACCGCAATGCGCTACTACCATGCTCATAAAATGGATACCCTTGATTATTCGGTGTCTGAAGGAGATTTAAATGTGTTAGGCTATCAATTATTAAACGAAGATGAACTAAATGCGGCATTGGCTATTTTTAAATTAAATATTGAAGAACATCCCACTTCGGCAAATCCATACGATAGTTATGGTGATGCCTTATTGATAAAAGGTGATTCTATAAATGCGTTGAAGAATTTCAAAAAATGTTTTAAAATGGATAGTACTTTAACCTATGCAAAGGATAAATCTGAAAAATTAGAAGCCGCATTAAAACTATGACTATATTAGATTTGCTAATCCAACTTGAAGCTCATCCTTTAGTGGATCCTTCAATACCAAAAGCATCCTATATGCCTTTAGATTTATCCGTTGATAATTCAGAATTAAGGGCTGTTAATGTTTCTAATTCTAAGGATTTAGAAAAATTCATCTGGAATCATATAAATACCAACAACGCCAAAATCGCTTATGGAGGTTACCTAGAAAAACGAGCGATTTACCAACGTAGTAATTATTTTAATCAAACAAATTCTGACACGGAACGTAACATTCATTTAGGATTGGATCTTTGGATAGAAGCTAATACACCCATTTTTGCACCATTATTAGGAACCATTCATAGTTTTAAAAACAATACCAATTATGGTGATTACGGACCAACTATTGTTTTGAAACATCACATTGAAGAATTTGAATTTTATACACTCTATGGTCATCTTAGTTTAGAATCTATTGAGGATTTAGAAGTTGGAGTAGAAGTGAACCAAGGCGAGCAAATAGCAACATTAGGAACGGCAGAGATCAATGGTGATTATCCTCCACATTTACATTTTCAAATTATAAAGGATATACAAGATTATTCAGGTGATTATCCTGGAGTGAGTAGTTTGTTAGATTTAGAATTTTATAAAGAAAATTGTTTAAACCCTAATTTGTTAGTGGGTATAGGTGTAAGAAATTTTTGATTATTATTGTATCAATAAAATTATTCCTATGAAAAAGAGCTACGTGTTAATATTCTTATTCTTTGTTTCAACTATAATGAATGCGCAAATTGTTGATATTCCTGATGCTAATTTTAAGAACGCCTTATTAAATACCAATTGCGCAGACCTAAACGGTGAGGGTTATTATAGTAGCGACGCTGATTTAAATGATGATGGTGAAATTCAGGTTTCTGAAGCAGAAGCTATTTTAGGTCTTAATCTTAGTAACCAAAATATAAGCTCGTTAGAAGGTTTAGATTCCTTTGTAAATATTAAGAGCTTTAAATGTGCGAGTAATGATATAACTTCGATCGATTTAAGTTTTGTTACTGATATTGAACACGATTTAATAATCTCTGCAAATCAAAACCTGATAAGTGCTAACTTGGGAAATATTACCTCTATTGGTGGTGATTTTACTTGCTTCAATAATGCAGCTCTAAATAATCTAGATTTAGGAGCATTGGTCTCGGTAGGTGAGGATTTTTCATGTCAATCAAATGGTAGTTTGATTACTGTCAATTTACAGAATTTATATCAAGTTAATGCTAGTTTAAGTTTTAATAACAACGATGCTATAAACGGATATAATCTATCTAACTTATATAATGTTGCAGGTCTTTTTCGTATTTCAGGTCATTACGATTTAACAAGTATCGATATAAATTCTTTAAACAACGTACGATCTTTGGAGATCACAGATAATGTCAATCTTTCCTCTCTTAATGTGCCAAATCTATTAACAACAAATAGTATAAATGTACATGGCAACAGTAATCTTACTTCAGTAAGTTTTGATAATTTAACTACAGTTACATATGACCTACCTATTGCTGGTGCATGTATAATAATAGATAATCCAGTAATAGAGTCAATAAATTTTGAAAGCCTAGTCAATGTTGATGGCTCTTTAACGATTGATGGTTCTGATAACCTAAACACGTTAGAATTTTCTAATTTAGTAAATGCAGGCAATTTAACAATGGAGTTCATAGAAATACCAAATTTAAATTTAAGCAGCTTACAAACTGTAGGTTATGATTTGGATATATATGCTATTACTAATACATTAAATTCTATTGATTTAGGTAGTTTAAATAGTGTGATTTATGATATTAATATTACAGCTAATAATCTTTCAGTTGTTAATCTTAATAATTTACAAAGTGTAGATGATCTTAGAGTTTATGGTAGTTTTAATGAGATAAGTTTTCCTAGTTTAATAGACGATGTCTATAAAATTGATTTGTCTGATAATATAAACTTAACAAATTTAGATTTTAGCAATATAACGTCATTGCACACTTTAGACTTATCTAATAATGATATTATTAATTTAGATATAAGTAATTTAGAGTCTGCACAAAATATCGATGTACAAAATAATACTCTTACAGAACTTAATTTAGAAAGTTTAACTAACGCTTCTTCTATAAATTTAGGCTATAATAATTTGGTTGATTTGGATATTAGTAGTTTAGAAAGTGTTAGCTATCTAACGTTAACAAATAATGCTTTTACTTTTTTAGACTTAAGCACTGCTGAAATTACAACAGCTCTTCAATTGTATGGTAATACCAACCTAACAACTTTGTTTGTTAAAAATGGAAGTGAAACTAATAACATTACATTTAATAATTGCCCAAATTTGGCATATATCTGTGCAGATGATTTTGAAATAGACCAAATTCAAAATTATGATGATACTATAAATATGTCAGGTGTTAATATTAATACCTATTGCAGCTTTGTGCCGGGAGGTGATTATTTTACTTTAGAAGGTGAAAATAAGTTCGATTCTAATAATGACGGCTGTGCTAGTGGCAATATAATTTATCCAGAACTAAATTTTAATATTTCCGATGGTACAAATGATGGTTCCTTTATTTCTAATATTTCGGGAGATTACTCAATAGCTTTACAACAGGGATCCTATACTATAACTCCATTACTTGAAAATGCAGAGTACTTTAATGTCTCTCCATCCACTGTAGTTCTTGATTTTCCATCACAAGTATCACCATTTACTCAAGACTTTTGTATTACACCAAATGGTGATTTTAATGATTTAGAAATTGTTGTTTATCCAATAACTCAGGCCATACCTGGTTTTAATGCTCAATATGGAATTGTTTATACAAACCGAGGAACAACAACATTATCGGGAACAGTTGACTTTGTTTATAATGGTAATCTTAATGAATCTACCTTCGTAAGCGCGTTTCCAGCACAAGATAATCTTTCAGATGGTGTAATAACATGGAACTATTCTAATTTACAACCCTTTGAAACTAGAGAAATTGATATCGTATTAGAGTTAAATACACCAACCAATCCGAGTTTTCCACTAAATGATGGAGATATTTTAAGTTATTTTGCTCAGATTTTTCTTGAAGTAGGTGATGAGATACTACCGAATAGTAATTCATCTTTAAAACAAGTGGTGGTAAATTCTTATGATCCTAATGACAAAACATGCTTAGAAGGAGAAACAATTTTTCCTGAAATGATTGGTGAATATGTGCAATACATGATTCGTTTTGAAAACTTGGGTACTGCCAATGCAATAAATGTTGTGGTTAAAGATATTATAGATGAAACTAAATTTGATATTAGTACACTTATTCCGTTACATGCAAGTCATAATTATGTTACAAAAATTACGAATATTAATACCGTAGAATTTATTTTTGAAAACATTAACTTACCTTTTGATGATGCAAACAACGATGGTTATATTTTATTCAAAATTAAAACAAAGCCAACTTTAATTGTAGGTGATACATTTAGCAATTCTGCTGAAATTTATTTTGATTTCAATTTTCCTATCATTACCAATACTGCTGAAACAATTGTAGTGGAAGCACTTTCTGTAAACGATTTTCAATCTAACTTTCCGATTAAATTATATCCAAATCCTGCAGAAAACACACTTCATATTTCATCACCGATAGCGGTGAAATCAGTTTATATTTATGATATTAATGGTAGGGTTTTACAGAGTATTAAATATGATGATAACATATTGGAAAAAACAATTGATATCAAAGAATTATCAAAAGGCGTTTATTTTGTTAAATTGATTTCTAGTGAGATGGAATCGATTAATAAAATTTTTAAAGACTAGTCTTGAATGGCTTTCTTTTTCTTTTCAGAAGTTTTATAAATCCATTCTACAATAAAGCACAACCCAATAATACCAAGAGAGACCAACACTCCTGTAAGATTCGATTGGTATTGTTGATTAATTAAAACCACTAAGGCGATCAGGCAAAGGACACAGCCACTTATCGGAATGATTTTATTACTACCTGTGGCTTTGGTGCACTTAATACCTACCCAATTGACCATTCCAAAGATGAGAATAAAACCAACGCTTCCTGCCGTTGAAATACTTTCAAAGTCTAGAATGTTGACTACAACTAATTAAATATGCGTATAATTCTGAGCGTACGCGTCTATTAAAAATTCTTGTTTACCTGTCTTTTGGTCAGGATATGTCCCAAAATGAAACCTACTATAGCAAATACACCATCTGAAAGTGTAAACCACAGTTCTTTTGGTAGCATCACGATATTAAAGAATGTAGCCGCAAGCATTAGTGCTCCTACGATGTAACTTGGTACGATACTGGTTTTAGATATTTTGGCCGCTACAAACATTCCAAAACACACTCCAACGAAATGGGCGATGACGACACATATTTTCATGCCCACAGGAATCTTATCCATGTTGTTGCTTAGCCAATCCATATTTAATGGGTCTGCGCCATCTGGTAAAGGAAATAGGTTATGACCGATTAGGTTTTCGATGAGGTAAACACTTAGTGATGCTGCGATAAAGCCAATAATGGTCGCTAATACATGTCTCATTATTCCAATTGATTAGTGGTTATTATAGATGCTATGCGTAATTAAAGGTATGAATTATTATAGGGTTTCCTTCAGCCACTTAAAAAATTCGTGTTGCCATACGAGTGCATTTTGAGGGTTTAATACCCAGTGGTTCTCTTCAGGGAAATATAATAATTTGCTTTTCAAGCCTAATAGTTGTGCTGCTTGGTAAGCACTTAACCCTTGTTCAATTGGCACTCTGTAATCTTTTCCACCTTGAATGATTAACATTGGAGTATTCCATTCCGCAACCTTGTTCACAGGATTAAATTCATTATAGGTCTTTTGTGCCGTTTTATTGTCTTTGTCCCAATAGGCTCCTCCAAAATCATAATTCACAAAGAATAATTCTTCGGTGGTGCCATACATCGATCTGGTATCAAAAACACCATCGTGAGAAATAAAGGTTTTAAAGCGGTTGTTGTGAATTCCGGCTAAGTAAAATATAGAATAGCCACCAAAACTGGCACCAATAGCACCCAATCGGTCGTTGTCTACATACGATTCTTTTGCGATATCATCAATAGCAGACAGGTAATCGTCCATCACTTGGCCTCCCCAATCTTTACTAATATCTTCATTCCATTTTACACCATGTCCTGGCATACCACGACGGTTAGGAGCTACGACAATATAGCCTTGTGACGCCATGAGTTGGAAATTCCAACGGTACGAATAAAACTGAGATAAGGGAGATTGTGGTCCACCTTGCGCATATAATAAGGTTGGGTATTTCTTTGTCGCATCAAAATTAGGAGGTAGAATAACCCAAACTAACATTTGTTGGCCATCGGTTGTGGTGACGTAGCGTTTTTCGACTTTAGGTAAATCGACACTATTGTATAAATCTTTGTTAATGTTGGTGAGTTGGGTAAAGCTTTTCTTTTTTAGGTTGAAATTATAAATATCAGCCGCATGGTTCATGTCGGTTCTGGTTACCACTAAGGTATTGTCTTTTTGAGCGATAATACTAGTCACATCAAATTGTCCTTCCGAAAGTTGTTCTACTACCGGAGCGATACGTTTTTTACCTGGATAATTCACTTTAAAAAGTTGAATGGTGCCGTCTACAGGTGCTGTGAAATACACCGTGTTGCCATCGTTACTCCATAGAAAGCTTCTGACGGTGCCATCCCATTGTTGGGTTAGGTTTTGTTGTATGCCGTTGTTTAAAACGATGATATCGTTTTTATCGCTTTCGTAGCCATCGGTTTTCATTTGTAACCACGCCAATGCACCCGTTGAAGCAAACGCCGGATTGGTATCGTAGCCTTTGTTATCTTCTGTAATGTTCTCCGTGGTTTTATTGGCTAAGGTGTATTTGTAAATATCTGTATTGGTGGTGGTAGCATAGGCTTTGCCTTTTAGCTTTTTACTGACGTAGTAAATGGCTTTACTGTCTGGCGACCAGATATAATCTTCATCACCACCAAACGGTTTTTGAGGGGTGTGATAAGGTTCGTTAGGCATAATGTCTATGGCTGAGGTATCCTCAGCACCGACTTTTTTATAAAACAAATGGTTGAAACTGCCATCGCTCCAGGTATCCCAATGGCGAATGTCTAAGTCTGAAAATATATACACATCAGACTTGTCTAGATGCTTGTAAGCGTCTGTTCCCTTTATGTTTTCGATATGAACTTCGTTGTTAAATAATTGATAGTTACCATCGGCAGAGGTGTTTTTGTCGGTTGCTTTGACGTCTTCCTCTTTTATTTCTACGATAGCACCACCATCTACAGGCATTTTAAAGTACTTGGAATCGTAACTATTGTCTTCAATGTTTGGTGTTTTTACCTTAAAAAATAGGGTCGTTCCTTCGCTATCTAAACCCATAACACTAAGGCGTTCTACTTGCCATAATAATTCTGGGGTCATTGTTTTTTGTGCGATCATTAGGTTGCTTGTCAGGATTAATGTGAAAATAAAGAGGGTGTTTTTCATAATGGCTCATTCAATTATTTGCAAGTGTAAAGTTAAGAAGATTTTTCCATTGCATGGAACTGTAGTGTCAGTCTTCTGTGTTTTTGCAGTAGGTTGATGGGGTGTATTTCCGACTTCGTTGCGGTGGATTAGTGGTAATTTGGGGTAAAATGCTTCTAGGCCTTGGTATGACTCGCTTTAACGGTGCTTTAACCATATTATAAGCACGGTATAACCACGCTATAACCTGTATTTTTGGATGTGCGTTTTTTGCATGACCATGGGTAGCGTTTTGGTGTAACGCTAATTGGATTGGACGCGTTATGTTATTGAATTGGAACTCGGATTTAGAACCGTATGCTGTTGCGCTAGGTTATTTTTTTAAGGGAATTGTGATACCAACGGCCATGGCTCCAACGAATTGTTTTACAGAAGGTTGAGAGTAATAGGTAAATCCAACATCGACATTGTTGTTTTTTCCTAATTCCAGTCCGAATGCAATCGGGATGTGATAGATGATGCCGCCTTTATCAATATCATAGTAGTAGGTGAAGGTTTGAAATTTACCGATGGACGTGCCTATTCCTAGTTCAAGATAGGGAGCTACCCATGGAATTGGTGCTCTAAGTCGCGCTTTTCCTCCAAGTAAAAAGGCTTTGGATTCTGCTATTTCATCGGTGGGGTTGTTATTTAAATCTTTACCATTGGAATTGGTTATGATCACACCAGCATAAGGTCTTAATTCAAACCAAGACCTGACTTTTAGTACGAGTTCTCCTTGTAGCAACAGACCGCGATCAGCCACGTCGTCCATACTGTCATAAGGGACACTAATGCCGTATCCGATGATGGCATTTATTGATTTTTCCTTTACAAACTGTGCGCTTGCTATGTTTGAAGTAATAAGGACTATGAGGATTATTAGTGCTTTTTTCATGAGGTGTGATTAGGTTTAGGGTAGGGATGGTTAGGTGGTTTATGGAACTAATTTAATGAATAAATTTGAAAATAAAATTCGAGAGGATTTTAGTAAGTAGGCTAGAACTAGCAATAAATTATATACGGTGTTGTGCAACGTTTTTATACAACTGAAACTCTAGTTGATGACGATATGTCTCTTTTCAATTCAGTTTTCAATTCTTTTGATTCTATATGTTGAAAATCTAAAATCTTGTTTCTCATTAATGATTGGATATCTTTTTTTCCTCTAATATTTAATAGGTTTATTAATAGTTGAGATTTAGACTTTTTACTATGATATATTACAATAATTTTCTTTTTCCTTGATTTAGATTGATTAATAAAATCAAAAACTTCATTAATATAATCTGCATCAGAACTATCTAATGAATGACCAAAAAAGAAAAAATAAAAGTTAGAATTTTTTCTTTTTTCATATTCTCCAATAAATTCAAAATCAGTACTATTATTCAGTTTTTGGAAGTATTTAGTAAATGGCAAAAAGAATCTCTTGTCTAAATCGTCATTTGGTATTTCATTGATACCTAAAACTATTTCATTTGATAAAGAGTCTATCTTACCGTGAAGAAATTTGGTTTTATTTATTCGTTTATAAATTTTTTCAAATGTTGGTGTGTAGTTAAATGTATAATGTTTTGAAATAGTAGAGAATAAGGTTCTATCAAAGCGTTTTTTTGGATTGTCATAAAACGGAAAAACAAAGACCTCAAAATAAAGATTGAATATTCGTTTAAAAACATTTAACTCTTCCGTCAATATTTTTGTTATCGCACTTATGTCAACATTTATATAAAAATCATATTTCTTTATAAAGTAATCTAAATTTAAAGTGATAGTATAATCTTTATCTACAGATATAATATTGAAGCTATTTAGTACTTGAATTATCTCAATGTCATTGTTAAACAATTTTGTGTTGTATGTGATATTGTCTTCTGAAAGAGAACCTTTTGAGAATATATTTTCTTTTATGTAATTTATTGATGAGAATAAAATATTTAGAACATATTCAATTTTATTTTCAAAGTCAATCCATGTTTCTATTTCTAACTCGTTTTTGAAAAACTGAAACCATAAATTATCTTGAATATTCTGTCTTAATAGCTCGGTTTTTTCTAAATCAAAATCGAATTTTTTATAATATTCTGAAAGTTTCTCAAAGTTATTACTATGCGAATAAATAGTATCAAAATTAGGTTCTTCGTAACTATTTAAAGAGTTCAAAATATTAATGAATTCATTGTAAGATGTGGGCAAACCAAAACTCAAATCAAATCCATTTCCTGTTATTAATATTTTAGGCATAGTTTTTTTTCAAATGTTGCACAACTTGTTAGATGAGTACAATCCCTCACGATATCCCTTTTTTTAATTCCGGATAATAAGAGCTATTGCACTTCATTCTTAGTTTATAAAACTACGCAATACTTTGCAAAGTTTAGTACGTGACTTTACGTACATTTTGATAAAAATAAGATAGTTATGAGACTTATGGTTACTGTTTTCCGTAATGGTGTAAAAAGAAATAAGCGATTGCTGAGCATTTTAGATGGTGGTTGTAGACGTAGGGTGGCTTTTGAAGCTGCCTAAATGATGTATATGCTCATTGTAAATAGATTGATGCTTGGTTGTGATGCTTCTCGATACATGCCGACAAAAAGGTCGGCACACTCGAAGTGACGGTTTGGGAGGGGTTTATATGTGTTGGTATATAAGTTACAGATAGATCCGAGCGCAGCGAATTGGTGAAGCTATATTCTGTGAGGATTTTGGTAAGTAGGCGAGGACTAGCTATAAATTATATGCGGTGTTAGGCAAAGTTATTTTTTCGGTTTTACAATTATTAAATCCTCAGAATTAATTCCTTCTTTAATAAATAATTCAGGTGTTTCTTCCTCGCTGATATTTTCTAGCATAAGAAGTGCTTTAGCTTGTTCGAAAGATTTTTTGACAGATAAACCAAAACCGATGGAAGAATAAAATTGAGATGAAAATATTCTTGCAGCTTCGTCTCCGATTGAAGTATTCATTCCAATTGTTGCTTCAACATATTCAGATACCGCTTCGGCCTGATTTTTAGAATAACAAGTGTTGAAAAAGACTAATCTAATTCCGTCTGATGAAGCCATAATTGTTTGTACAATTGCCTCTTTACTAACTATTTTAGTTCTACCATCATTAGTTTGAAAAATGATTTCATCATTATCAGATCCGTGTCCGCTAAAGTGAATTATTGATGGTTTGTACTCATTAATAGCTTGTAATAAGTCTATCGGTTGAACTGCCCAGCAGGTTTCAAACTTAACAGAATCTCTATGCTTAGATTTCCGTATCATTTCAGATATTGCTCTAGCTTCTTCGTCTAATCTTAATTGTTGTTGGTCAATTGGATTTGATGCAAGAAATAGGACAACAATTTTTTCAGGAATATTTTTTAATTCTTCAATTTGATATCGTGTTTCGGTATGTAAATTATTATGATGTTGAAGTGTTGAACCAATATTCCTAAGGTTTTGTTCTTGTTCTCTTCTTAATTTATCTGCTTCAGCTTTTCTTTTTTTATCAATAGAAGCTAATTCCTTGTCAACTTTAGTTTGAGCGTCTTGAATTTCTTTATTCTTTTTTCCAATCTTAGTTTCTATATCCGCTATTTTCTTGTAAGAATTAGCAAGGTCTTTTTCATATCTAGTTATCTCTCTTAGTTTAGATTGAATTGTACTAGTTGATTTAGTCCGATTAATAGCTTCACTCGCTCTATTAATTTTAATTGTTGTATCGGATATTTTTTTTTGCTCTTTGGCTTTATCTGTCAAAAGCTTAGTCAAATCGCTTTGTTTTCTGGATAGATTATTTCTGTGTGAATCAATTAAAGCCATTTTTTTAGTTTCGATTTAATTTTGCCTAACGTGTTATAAGAGCACAATCATTCTAGTTATCCCTTTTTTAATTCCAGATAACAAAAGCTATAGTACTCCATTCTTGGTTTATAAAGCTACGCAATACTTTGCAAAGTTTAGTACGTGACTTTACGTACATTTTGATAAAAATAAGGTAGTTATGAGACTTATGGTTACTGTTTTCCGTAATGCTATAAAAAAAACGAAGCGGTTGCTGAGCATTTTAGATGGTGGTTGTAGGCGTTGGGTGGTTTTTGGAGCTGTCTAAGTGCTGTATACGATCATTGTAAATAGATTGATGCTTGGTTGTGATGCTTCTCGATACATGCCGACAGAAAGGTCGGCACACTCTAAGTGACGGTTTGGAAGGGTTTTATATGCGTTGGTACATAAGTTGCAGATAGGTCCTAGGGCAGAAATCTTGTGAAGCTATATTCTGCGAGGATTTTGGTAAGTGGGCTAGGACTAGCACTAAGTTATATGCGGTGTTGTACATAGTTATTTTATATTCCAAATTTTTATAATACTATCAACTTCCTTTTCATTTAATTCAGTTCTTTCACGTGGTTCACTATTGTAAAATATTTTTCCAGTTCGTGTTATTATCGAATCATTAATTACCTCACAGTATATGTTAAATTGTCGAGTTCTACCATTAGTTTCCTTTTTCCTAAAAGCATCCCATTCTTCATCCAAGACATAGTTTTCATTTTCAGAAGGAATTACATTTTTCCAAGCGTGAAGAACTTCATTTTCTTTTGGTTTCTGTCTCCAGGTTTCCCATCTATTTCCGAAAAATTCATCGTGTCTATTTTCGGCACTCATATTGTCTTTAATAATTGGGATATTCAAAGAATTTCTCAATTCGTTAGCATTGATTCCGTAATTCAGATTTTCTATCTTTTTTTTGTTGTCAAAGTAGTCGTACGTCAAGTAAATTCCGAAAATCAGAAGTATAATTTTTAAGAAATGTTTTTTCAGATTAAGGTTTTTCATAATTATGTACAACGTGATTGAGTATGGTTTACTTCGTCTGTTCGCTGCGCTCGGGTGTTGCGTGGTTTAGCAACTAAGTTAGTAAACATTCACAAGTAGAGAAGAATACAGCAATTAATTATACACGGTGTTGTAGCACGTTTTTATTTTTTGTTATTCCATTCTTCATTTTCTTTCCAAATACTTTCTTCGTCTTTAATTTCAAAACGATATTTATTCAAATTGTCAATCAGATGAGTGAAATCGGAAGATTCTTCAATCTTATGTTTAAAAAAATCGGCATCTACAAACTGTGTTAAAATGTCATCATCCTTATCAATACAATTTTTAATTTCTGCTTTGAGGTCAGTCAGATTATAAGTTCCTATTTGTTTCCAATTTAGATTTACATCAAATGATGGGTTATAAATTGTTTTCGCCAAGAATCTATTCCATTTAGTGTTTTTGAATTTATCAGCTTTTTGCTCCAAAGTCAATATTTTCATATCGCTAGAATACATTTCCGAATCATCATTTTCTTGTATCAAGCTGTAAGCACTTGCTTTGTTAAAAAACTTGATGGTTTCGTCATTGATAATTTCAATTCCTCTGTTTTTGTAGATACAAATTAGAGGAAGTTCAGGCTGTTCAGATATTTGATTAATGTTCGTCATTCAAATGTGCTACAACTTGTTATAAAAGTACAATCACTCACGTTATCCCTATTTTAATTCCGGATAACAAAAGCTATAGCACTCCATTCTTAGTTTATAAAACTACGCAATACTTTGCAAAGTTTAGTACGTAGCTTTAGTACATTTCAATAAAAATAAGGTAGTTACAAGATTTATGGTTGCTGTTTTCCGTAATGGTATAAAAAAGTTAAGCGGTTGCTGAGCATTTTTGATGGTGGTTGTAGGCGTTGGGTGGTTTTTGAAGCTGTCTACGTGCTGTATACGATCATTGTAAATAGATTGGTGCTTGGTTGTGATGCTTCTCGATACATGCCGACAAAAAGGTTGGCACACTCGAAGTGACAGGGTGGGAGCGTTTTGTGTTAGTTACTATTTTGCAATTAATAACTAAAGTCAGTCCGAGTGTTTTGAGTAGGAGAGAACAAGCAATTACCTATAGCCATTGTTACCACACGTTATTTTTTATTACAGTTAATGATTTACAATTAATTTTAAGGTCTCAATTTTATGATCTGTTAAAAAAACTCTCACAAAATAAATTCCATCACTTAGTTTGTTGGTATTATAAGTAATATTAGATACTTTTCTATTGGATTCTTTATGAATACTTTTTCCCGATAAATCCCAAATTTCAAATTTTTCAATATTTGAATTTGTAATTGACTCAATTGTAATATAATTTTCAGATGGATTAGGGTAAAGTCTAACTATTTGAGAATTTCCATTTTCAGTAATTTGATAATTATTGATACTTAAAGTTGAGGCATCAATATCTGTTACATAAAGCTCATTACCGCTAATATCATTTCTTGCTCTAAAATATAGATTATTATCCGTTGCTCCCATTTCTTCTATCGAATTATAATTCTCAAAGTTTGGACCGTTTAGAATATTTACATCTAATTGCAATGGTACATTTAGATTATCATTGGTTATCCATATTTTATGCGGAAATGATTCGGCCAAATAGAGTAGATTATTATTGTAGCAAGTTAAATTACTTATATACGAGAAATCTGTAGTGTTAGACCCTGCTATCTGTTGCGTGGTAATTCCGTTAGTTCTCCATAATTCTTGATCTATTCCAAATTTATCTTCAGCTAAAAAATAAACATATCCTCCACAAGTAGTAATTATATTGATATCAGTATTTGGTATTGCTATTGATGAATCTGTAAAGGCATCAAATAGTTGTGCGGTACCATCAATTGTTCCATCAGTTTTATAAATAACCTTATTAGAGAAGTTTACAGGATGGTTTGCTACAAAATAGATTTCATTGTTTAAGAGTGTGGTAAACTGGATGTTACTATCTATATTATCTCCAAAAGACTGTAAATGGCTAGTGCCAGAGGCTGTACCGTCAGAAATCCATACATCATGTGGACCATAAGTAGTTCCAGAGGTTTCTGCAACTATTATTAATTTATCATTAACAGCCTTTAAAACTCTCATATCGTTTAAATTGATTATTTTATTTGTTCCAGATTCTGTGCCATCTGTTGTCCATAAACCAGAGCCAGAATTATCGTTAGCAATAAAATATACTGTATTGTTCATCATTACAAATTCCCTAGCATGACTACCATAATTATAGTTTGAACTGGTATTGATGTTTTTTATCATATAAGTGCCTGATTCGCTACCATCACTTCTCCATAGCTCAGAACCATTAATCCCATCATCAGCACTGAAGTAAAGAATATCATCCAGAACTGTGAATTGCTGATAGTCTTGCATACTACTTTGGCTGTTAGTTCTGATATCTTTTACCATAAAAGTACCACTTTCAGTTCCGTCACTTCTCCATAGTTCAAAGCCATGTGTGCCATCAATTGCGCTAAAATATAATATACCATTCATTTCTTTCATTTCAGAATCATCATCGATGCTGTTATATCCAGGGTTTATATCTTTTATTAGTTGTGTCCCGATTGCTGTTCCATCACTTTTAAATAATTGGCTACCATATTCTGTTCCTCTTGCTCTGAAAAAAAGATTTCCATTAACATTAGTGAATTTTGAAGCATTGCTACTATTTGAATAGTTTAAATCTGCAAAAAATGATGTTCCGGTAATCGTTCCATCAGTCATCCATAATTCATTACCGTTTGTTTCATTCTGTCCCGTCAAAATAGTAGAATTATTAACAGTAACGAAACTTTCTTCTAAACCAGAAATGTTACTATCTGTAATATTTGATAATTCAAATGTTCCATTTGATGAACCGTCACTTACCCATAGTGTTCGATCAGACGAATTGGTACTAGTTGTAAAAAAAAGAAGCTTGTTATTTACATTGTCTAAATGGAATTTTTTAATCCATACTGATGAATTCCCGTCATTAATATCCTTAAGTAAAGTTGTACCCGTTTCTGTTCCATCTGATTTCCATATTTCAGTTCCATGAACATTGTCGTCTGCTAGGAAGTACACTTCATTGTTGAATGATATATATTGGTTATTAGATGATATACTATTAAAATTTGTATTGTTTATGTTCTTTACCATTGATGTGCCTGCTTCGGTTCCATCGCTTTTCCATAGTTCCGTTCCGTTTATTCCATCATTAGCTTCAAAAATTATAAAATTGTTAATGGAACTACCTTTTAATGAATAGGCACTTGAGTTAGAACCTGTTTTTATATCTTTAACGATAGTTGTTCCTGATTCTGTCCCATCACTTCTCCATAATTCGTTACCATTAGTTCCATTGTCAGCAAAAAAATAAAAGAAGTTATTCAAGGATAAAAATTGAATTCCACTACTTAATCCAGAATAATTTGCATTAATGTCTTTTACCATTGCTGTTCCGGCTTCTGTTCCATCACTTTTCCATAGTTCAGTTCCATTTACCCCATCATTAGCTGTAAAATAGATAATGTTATTAAAAACGAATAAACTATTTGGACTTCCATTTCCGTTTGAATTAATATCTTTTATCATTATTGTCCCAGCTTCTGTTCCATCACTTTTCCATAATTCATAGCCATCAACATCATTGGTGGCGGTAAAGAATAGTGTTCCGTTAAAATCTATCAAATTTGTAGGGCCGATGTAAGAACTGTTATTATTGGGGAGAATATCTTTAATCATTACTGTACCATTTTCAGTTCCATCACTTTTCCATAATTCCGAACCGTACACTCCATCGTCTGCTGTAAAATAAAGCGTATTGTTGACAACAACTAAAGAACTTGGACTCGATGAGTTTTGACCTTGTTTTATATCCTTAACCATTAAAGTTCCGTCAGAAGTTCCATCTGAATACCATAATTCCCTACCGAAGTTTTCAAATGAACCATCTGTAGCAGTAAAGTAAAAACCATTTTGAAAAGCTACAAAGGTTTGTGGGTCGCTATCTTCGTGAAAATTTATTTCAATAAGACTTGCATCTATTGTCTGGGCTGTTAAAATTCTAGTAATGAAAATAAATAATAGAAAAGTAAAATTGTATTTCATAGGTTTGTTTTTTTACGTAATTTTTGTTTAATGTGTGGTAACTAGTTATAATAGTACAATCACTCATGTTATCCCTTTTTTAATTCCAGATAACAAAAGTTATAGCACTCCATTCTAAGTTATAAAACTACGCAATACTTTGCAAAGTTTAGTACGTGACTTTACGTACATTTTGATAAAAATAAGGTAGTTATGAGACTTATGGTTACTGTTTTCCGTAATGGTATAAAAAAAACGAAGCGGTTGCTGAGAATTTTAGGTGGTGGTTGTAGGCGTTGGGTGGTTTTTGGAGCTTTCTAAGTAATGGATACGATCATTGTAAATAGATTGGTGCTTGGTTCTAATGCTTCTCGATACATGCCGACAAAAAGGTCGGCACACTCGAAGTGACGGTTTGGGAGGGTTTTGTATGTGTTGGTACATAAGTTACAGATAGATCCTAAGGCAGAAATCTTGTGAAGCTATATTCTGTGAGGATTTTGGTAAATGGGCTAGGATTAGCAATGAATTATATGCGGTGTTGTACGCAGTTTTTTGTTCAGGTGTATTCCAAATATTTGTTAATAAAATCAGAACGTTTTATAATTCTATTTTCTTGATACCAATACATTAAATTAGATTCTAAACCATTCAAGTTGTCAATGAATATTGGAAAAGACATATAGTCGATAAAACTTCTCCAATATAGTTTATTCAGTCTAACAGGTGAGTAATTATCTTTTTTTACACTTATATAAGAAATGTTAAAATCTGAATACATTTTATGATATGCGTTATAATCATATAGTTCATTACAGATTTTTTCGAACAGATAAGATAGTTCAGATTTAATTTCTAAAAAGTTCTTATTAGTATCAAACTCATATTCAAAATAGTTGCCATTGCTTACTTTAAAGTCTATTAAATTTTTGTCATTCTTTAAATCCAATAGTAATTGGTTTCTGAATAAGGTTGCTTTAAATGCGTCCATATCATATAGGGAAACTAATGGACTATATGCTGGTATTGAAAAGTATAGAACAAACTGTTTTTTGTTAAATTGATAAGTTATACTTGATTTTTTTGCTAATTTTTCTCCATTCAAAATCCAAATCATATTGTTTTCCCCATAGAAATTTTCTCTTTCTTCAATTTCGGCGATGTTTATTGGTGAGTTTTGGACTTCAATTACTAAATTGTTATTAAGTCTTAAATCAGCACGATGAGATTTACCATTAGTTTTCTTTATGGAAATTTCTCTATACTGTTTAGGAAAAAAATTTTGCCATTTTAAATGCCATTCAGTTATTGGTTCATACCAACTGTCACATTCGTTTTTAGCCTTATGAGACCAATGTTCTATTTTGAATGAACCTTTTTTTCCAATCACAACAGAACCACAGTCTGGACATCTTGCTCTTTCTCCAGAAACCGAAACCTCTATTTTTTCATTCTGTTCATCGTAAGCGTATCTCATTGGTTTTGTTCAAATTGAGTAGAACGTGTTTGTATATGGTTTGTTGCGTGTTTAAGCACCTAATTTAGCAAATAATAACCAAATAGAAAATCCGCAAGGATTTTCGTAAGCAAGCCAAAACTAGCAATAAATTATATACTTTGTTGGCAAACGTTATTTATTTTTCCAATATCTTTTTACAAAATAAGAACTAATATTTTCTTTTAATAATTTAGGTAAAAGATAGAAATATTTTTTTCGAGAATATGTGGAATCTACTTTGTCTGCATAATAATCTGAATTGTTAAATTTATCACTCAAGTATTTATATTTTTTTAATACTCTAATGCTTTTAAATCCTTTTATATTACTTTCAATTAAGTTTCTTATAATCTTATATTGTTCTTTTGTATCATGATTACCACCGCCAACTATATCCCCATAATTTTCACGCCAAGTAACTTCATAGAAATCGGTGTTTTCTATTTGTTCATAATATTTTGATATGAATTCAATTTCTTGTTCTGGGTACATTTTATTTCCTTCGCCGGGAAATTCTCTTGCAATTTCTAATAAGACTTTATGAAATTTTATTCTTGGTAAATCCTCTAATGCTTCTTGTTTCATAACGTTAATGAATTCAGGGCCAAATAATAAATTTCCCTTGTGGTATAATTTCCCAACAGAAATGTAGCCCTTACATATAAATTCATTTTTAAATAATGCGTGTATTGCGAAACACGCATCTGATATTATGTAGTATATTCCACCTGGATAATTAACAGGAACTGTAATCACAATGGAATCCGAAAATTGAGTAAATTCTAAAGAATCATCAGCAATATTATTTGAGAATAGAGTTTCGATATACTCAAGCGTTTCCTTTAATTTTTTCACTTTATCCTCTTGATAAATCCGATTTGTAAATCCTAAAATATCAATAAATAGGATGATTCTTTCTTCGTATTTCACTTGCTTTTTTTAATGTTTGCCAACTTGTTATAAAAGTACAATCACTCACGTTATCCCTATCTTAATTCCAGATAACAAAAGCTATAGCACTCCATTCTTAGTTTATAAAACTACGCAATACTTTGCAAAGTTTAGTACGTGACTTTACGTACATTTTGATAAAAATAAGGTAGTTATGAGACTTATGGTTACTGTTTTCCGTAATGGTATAAAAAAACGAAGCGGTTGCTGAGCATTTTAGGTGGTGTTTGTAGGGGTTGGGTGGTTTTTGAAGCTGCCTAAATGCTGTATACGATCATTGTAAATAGATTGTTGCTTGGTTGTGATGCTTCTCGATACATGCCGACAGAAAAGTCGGCACACTCGAAGAGACAACATGGGGTCGCTTTATGTTTCTTAGTTTAAAAGAAGGTCTTAAAAAGGCACGACAATTCCAATACCAGATCTAAAACCGCTCCAGCCAGCATTTACACGATCTCCATCATCATCTTCTAAAGCAAAATCATTGTTTTCTTTTAATTTTAGTTCTCCGCCTAACACTAAGTCATAGCCAAGATTTAATCTCAATTTTACGACAGAAATAGGAATATCGTAAATGAATCTTATACCTAGTCCGATATCAATGGAATTAAAGTCAATGGATTCTGTTGAGGTTGTATTAGATATTTTTGAATAACTCTCTAAATCTAATTGGGTATAATTAACAAAAGCTCTTCCTCCGAAATAAAACACGTTTTTACTGCTGTTTTCTGATAGCTTAATTTGGTATTCTCCGCCAAATGTATACGCCTTTAATAGCTGAGTTAACCTAATTAGTCCGGAGTAATCTGAATACGATATTTTACCACCAGTAGAATTATAAGAAGCAAAAAACTGCGTACTAATATCCTCGATTTTTATACCAAACGAATAACCAATATTTGCTCCGAAATCATCATTAACGTCTAGATTTACCTCATTGATATCGTCTCTTAATTGTAGCTGAAAGTTTTTTAAATCAGTATGTGAAAACGTGTTATAATTGACTTCAACTATAGCAGAGATATTATTTTGAGCTTGTACATTAAAATATACAAAAGCCATTAGAAGAATAATAACTTGTGTTTTTTTCATAATTAGTTGGTGTAAAGGTTAGATTCAAAAACATACCCGTTAGGTGAGAAAATATAACCATTAAAATAGCGATAAGACTGTTGAAAAGAGGTATCTATTAATTTGGTTTCATTAAGATTAATGTCATAGATATGAGATCTATTTCCTGCCGAAAAATGGTTGCAATTTATAAAGGGTTTTCCAGTATCTGTATATTTTACATCATAAACAATTTCTGTGTCCCAGATGTAAGTTTGGTTATAGTTAGATAAATCTAAATAAAACGTACTTCTATACCATCCAAAAACGGCGGAATTGCTTAATTTATCAAAGGTC
Source organism: Winogradskyella helgolandensis (assembly GCF_013404085.1). Lineage (NCBI taxonomy): Bacteria > Pseudomonadati > Bacteroidota > Flavobacteriia > Flavobacteriales > Flavobacteriaceae > Winogradskyella > Winogradskyella helgolandensis. Next base: position 2,225,355 of record NZ_JABFHO010000001.1, read on the forward strand.
ATATGTTCTAGATCAGGTGCATCTGTATTATATCTTGAATCTTGAATGGTGTTTAAAAAAACGAATTCCCCAAAATCTAGTTTGTATAGATCACCGTTGGCATAAAAATAACTAGCATCTATGGCACTAAAGAAGTTGGTTGTTTTGTTAATACCAAATTTTTGAATTCCAGTTGAGATGTCATAAATCAATACTTCACCAGAAGCCCAGGAATCTTCTAAAATTATATAATTCCCTCTGAAATATGTATCTGCATTTGCTTTGTTAGCATTGAAGTCAACGGCATTGTAAGTGTTAGCAATAGAGAACGTCATAGGATTAAATACCAGTGCTTTTTCTTTGAGATTTAATAGTATTGTATCAGAATTATTGTCGAACTCTAATGAATTAAAATCTTCTGAAAAGCTTAATGTTGTTAGTATTTGCGAGTTTTCTATTTCAAAAGATTCTGCATTTAACTGATAGATCATTAATTCGTTTGAATTTGTTATTTCTACAATAAAATATTTGTTTATAGATGGCACATAGGTTATGTCTTCAAACTCGGAAATAGGTAAACTATCACCAACTGGTATTTGTTCATTTAGTTCTCCAAATAAAGAATTGTTTTTGAAGATTTTAAAATTTAAGAAAATATTTCCTCCAAAATAAAAGCCTTTATCAATAATTGTTTCACCTCCTTGAGGATTCAAATTAACAAATGCACCTCCGGAGAAAGGATAGGTGTAACCAGATAATCCTATGGTATCGAAATTGCCATATAATGGGTGCTCATTGTAAATTAACTTAAATTCTCTGTAGAGAAGAGGTTCTATACTAAAATTCATTTTTGTGGTGGGAAGTAGTACAAAATCAGAAATATCTTCAGTAAATGAATTTTTAAGTTTGATGGCATAGCTGGGATTATAAAATATAGTCTGATCATCATGTATTTGTAAATCGGACAAATCCTCTTGAGAAATGGGTCTTTCTTCTATAATAAAGTCATATTCATTTTTAATGACAAGGAAGGCTTCATCAAAATTATTATCTAAAATAGGGTTTAAGGTAATAAAGATTGAACCTTGGTTTATGTTAATACTCGCTATGCCAAAAGGATTTGCTAAAGTTTTATCTACTATAAAATTGTATTCTGCCAAACCAACAAAAAATTCTCCATTTAAAGCATCAGCTAAACTTCCAGAATTTGTAGGGAAAGCATATTCGATAGTTAATTCATGCTCTCCATCAGTTAATTCATCCACATACAAATAAAATTCTCCTGTTGTTTCTTGACTTCTATAGGTTTCTGTTCCGTCAATTTTAACAATCATTTCAAATTCATTGTTTCCAGCCCCTGTTATGGTATATTGTATTATTTTAGAAGAACTTGTTTGTTCCCCATTTGAAAATCCTGTTAAAATGACATTTACATTTGGATTATTTGTTTGAATGTCTTTGAAAGAATCCTCTGAAAAATCATATGTACAATTCGTTAAAAACAAAGTACTCACTATAAAAAGTATATATCTAAATCGTAATTTCATAACACTAGTTTTTCAATTTGTAGTATTTATCTAATGGGCTACAACGTTGTTGTATATTATTAGGGTAGTATTTTAAGCGCGGAAGTTAGCAAATAAATGGCAGATAGACCCGAGCGCAGTGCACTGGAGAAGCAATATTCTGCAGAAATGTTTGTAAGTTGGCAGTGACCAAGTCATTTTTTATACACGGCTAAAGTGTACGGTTTTTAATGATTTTGTAAAGTTTCGAATACTATTTTCCAAGAATCATCTGGTTGTCTTTTCCAATTGATAATGTACGTTCCAATATTTTTAATGGTATCTGAACTTTCTTTATTAATAAATATTTCATTAAACGTGTTATATGAAATCGCCATATCCTCTGAGGGTATGATAGTTGGTCTTCCACGATGAATGAGTTGTACATCATATTTAGTGTAAATCCGTTCCCATTGTGCTTTTAAAGAATCTTTTGTTAAATGTTGAATTTGTGAATTTGGATAAATAGCCGTGTAGTTGTCTGCGTAAAATTCAATCCAATCATAATCAAACCTTTCATAAACTGAATAAAGACTGTCAACTTGTTTTGTTATCAGGGTTGTTAGTTCTGAATCAGAGGTTTTTATTGCAATTTCTTTTTTTTTTGTGATTTTCACATCCAATGAAAAAACCGGTCATAAGTAGCATTAGACCTAATTGTGATTTTAAATTTTTCATATGGGTTAGTTTTAATTGTTGGCAATGTTGTTGTCCTTTTGTTATTTGTTTTTAAGTTCGAGATTAATCAGTTCTTTTAATTCTTGTACATTAATCAGCATTTCGTTAATGGCTTTAGCATTGTTAATTTCAGTATAATATTTTAACCCTAATGCACCTTCTAATGCCAAAATAATGTCTTCTATATTATCATTGATTTTTGACTCTTTATAGATGGGTTTTTTAGTGCTTAATCTAAGAAGGCCTAATTGCAAAGGTTTCATAAGAGCATTTAAGTAAACGGCATTATTACCGTTTGATACTGTTATATAACTTTCTTGAGAACGCTTTAATTCTAATAATCTATTTCGAATATGTTCTGGCATTAATATGATGTCTCCTGTGGATTCTAATGTCTGAATTGTATTGGTGTTGAATGATGCATATCTGGATACTCTGTTAATTTTAAATATTTCCTTAAGTATTTGATTAGGCTCTAAATCTGAAGTCTCAATATAGTTGTTGTATTTTTCATAAGCTAAAGTATTACTGTTCAAATACGCCACTCTACTATTCATATTTTCTACTTCTTTATCGAGATCAACTAAAATCTGATTATAATAATTCTGCTTGCTTTCATTTAGTTTACTAATTTCTTTAGCATTGTTGAGTTGAAGCGCAATTAAAATTCCGATAACCACGAGTACAATCTCTCCTATGGCATAAAGTAAATATTTACTGAATTTATTTTCAGTTAAAAGTTCTTGTCTTATTCGTCTAAAAAACTTGATCATATTTTTTATGTTTAATTCCAACGCGGCTATCTCATCGGGGTGCTTACATCAAAGATCTACTAGATGTTTGGTATCGCTTCACGATACTTCATTTTAGCACTATCATTGGTTAGCGGTTAGTGGTAATGAAGCACAACGTTGTTATGCTTTCGTTATTTGTTTAATTCTGCGTTAATTAGTTCAGACAGTTCTTTTATGGTATCTAATAAATTTTTCATAGAATTCAATAAGTTCTTTTCCGTAAAATCTTTTAATTGAAACGTTCCGTTTATGATATTAATAGCTGAAATTATATCTTCCTTTCTATTTAATTGGTTTAATAATTTGGGATTAATATCTAAAAGAAGATTAGTCACACCAAGACCTGCAGCTTTCTGGCTGTTTTGAAGCCAATTATTATCATTACCGGATGTCACTTTTAAAATTGCATTTTGTGTCGTTTTTAAATCTAAAAGTTTATTTCTTAGGTGATCTGGTAGCAGTTTAATATCACCAGTAGATATTAAAGATTCTATGGTGTTGGTATTGAAATTAATATATTGAAATTCCCAATTAAGTTCGAACAAAATAGCCAAGATGTCATCTGTGCTTTCTGCTTTAGACAGTTTTTCTAAATAATTTTGATAATTTAAAATATTAATTTCTAGATTTTTAATGATGACATTAATATAAGCTGTGTCCTTTTCTAAATCTTGTAATACTTGTTCATAGTAATTATCGCGAATTTCTGAGCTTTTTCTGTTTTCATTCCAATTATTGATTTGTAGCGCAATCAATATTCCGATAACCACCAGTATAATTTCGCCAATGGCGTATTTAAAATACTTTCCCGTTTTGTTTTTTTCCATAAGGTCGTAGCGTATTTTTCGAAAGAACTTGATCATTGGTTCGCGGTTGGTGAAAATGAATGCTAAGGTGTTTGTATCTAACCTGTTGAGGTTTTTAGACCTCTAATTTAGGGAATAAAAACCGAATAAATTTTGAAAGCAGTTTATAAGTGACTAATAATTAGTTATGTGCGTGATAAAATTTCGCAGGAATTTTTGCAAGTAGGGAAGAACCTAGCCATTACTTAGATGCGGTGTTGACTGCTGTTTTTATTATTTGAATTCTCGAACCATTATATGCATTAAGAAGCTATCAATTCCAATTTCAAAATCATAATTAGCAACTCTATTAAAATTATTTTCTTTATAAAATTGAATTGCTTTATCATTTGTATGAAGTACTGATAGCCACATGTTATCACATTTTTGTTCTTTAACCTTCTCAAGTATCTTATTCCAAAGTTTTAACCCAATCTTCATGGAATGAAAATCGTTTAACACATAAAAATTATGAAGCTTACAAGTATTTTTTCCTTTTACGAATTCCGAATCCGTATGCATTTCTATTTTAGCATACCCAACTGGAAATTCATTTACATAAGCTATCCAAAAATGAGCATTGGGGTTCTTTAAAAATGATTTAACCATACTTATAGAAAAGTTATGATCTGCATAATTTTTTGCATCTTCTTTTCTTCTGAATAATGCTGCAAAAGTTTCTTTCCATGTAGTTCTGCCTAATAATGCAAGAATTTCATAATCATTCTTTTCAGCTTGTTTGATTGTTATCAAATCCATTGAATTTAAATTTCTGCTAATGTGTATGGTTTACTTCGTCTGTTCGCTGCGCTCGGGTGTTGCGTGGTTAAGCACCTAAGTTAGTAAATAAAAATTGAATAGAAAGTCTGCGAGGATTTTCGTAAGTAGGCTTTAACTAGCAAAGAATTATATGCGGTGTTGACATTAGTTTTTTATTATTTTCGGTAAAATGTTTTTCCATTCATTAATATTGAATTTCTCAACAATTTTATTGTCTTTTCCAATAACATAGCAAAGTCTAGAACAATATTCTTTTCTGTAATTATTGTAAAAATCTTTATTGAACTCTTTTTGAGAGTCTATATGTATTCCAATATCGAACATTTTTATATCTGAATCAACGTGCAGAATATTTATTTGATTTCTAAATGTTCTTTCCATTTCATAAAATGCTTCAGTTGATTCTTTGTCGCCACCGCAACCGCAAGAATTAGCAATGACTGTGAGTTTATTTTGTAAGAATGAATTCGTTAAAGTATCTCCAGACATAGTAATAACGTTAAAGCTAGGGGCAATCATACCTTTTTGAGTTCCAATTTTGGATTCAAAGCTTTTATCTTTAACTAGTGTTATTATATCTCCATTGTTGGAAATTTTTTCAAAACGATAATATTTACCATTTAAATTTAAAGCTTCTCCGAAAGCTATTAAATCACTTTCAGATATTGAATCTTTTTTTATTTCTGAATCTGATAGTATCGAAATTTGGGGTCGAAAACCATAGGTAAAACTCAATGGATTTCGAGGTTCAATAATTCCAATTTCAAATTTCTTGTTGTCAATTTCAAATTTGCTTATTAAATATTCCCGTTTTCCAAGTGAAAAATTACCGTTTGAGTCTCCGATGTTCAACCAAGAAGAATCTGTTACTACTTCTGTGCCATTGGAAATTAAATATTTACATTTAATTAAGTTTGCAGATTTACTCCAATTTATTGGTTTGTATTCTCTAATAGAGTCGTCGGTAAAATCTTTGTTATTATTTTCATCGACAATAAAAATTTGTTTACCATTTTTAATACCTTTCAGCATTTCCACATTATAATTTTTTGTTTCATTGAAATCTGTTTTCAGTTGAAAGCGTTTTAGGTCATTAATGTTTTTTGGATATTTGACTGGATTTGAAAAGTTTTTCGAAGTGTCTTGAAACTCTATGCTACTAACTCCGAATTGAAATAAACCATTTCCTTTTACTTTCTTTGTTTTTAGAATTATCGTATCATTTAATGAGGAAAATCTATTTTCAATGCTCTTATGATTTTGACACCCAATTATCATATAGATTAGTGCGAAAAACATTGAAATTTTAAATATATATTTCATTTACTTTTGAGTTTGTTCAAAATTAATGACAACGGTTTTGTGTATGGTTTACTTCGTCTGTTCGCTGCGCTCGAGTGTTGCGTGGTATAGCACGTAATTTAGCAAATAAAAGACAGAAATAGAAAATCTGCGAGGATTTTAGTAAGTAGGCTAGAACCAGCAATAAATTATATACGGTGTTGTGCTTTCGTTTTTTTACGATTTTGTGATTGTTATATATTCATATATTTTTGCGTCTCTTTCCGTGTGATTTTTTAAAATTATAAAATTCCATTTTCTTTTTGGGTCAGAAACTTGAAATATTTCACCTTTTTTATGTTCTCTAATCGCATTTTCAAAGCTTTTAATCATTCGACCTTCAGGAAACCACCCTAAATCACCGTCCTTACTTCCAGGGTCCATTGAGTATTTATTTGCAACTTCACTAAAAGCTTTTCCCTTTTTCAATTCTTTATTAGCGTTCTTTTGAATTTTCTTAATTTCCTTTTCGCTAAGGTTTTTCCCATTAATAAATATATATTTTACTTTAAATTCTTTTATGTTTTTTTGGGATAATAGTTTAATTGCATCAACGCTGTCTGCCATTATTTCTTTGTCCTTGAGCAAGAAAACTTTTTTATTAATGTTTTTATCTCCAGTAGATAAAGTGTGCTTTTTGATAGTTAGATTTGGATATAAAAATTTCAGACTATCTATTTCACTTTGACTTTCAATATTTTTTATCATTTCTGTTAAGTGAATATCAGTCTGAGCTTTTGCGTGATAAAAACAGACTATTGTAATAAATATGAAGATTCTTTTCATTAATTGGGTTTTTGTTAAATGAAGCACAACGTGATTGTGTATGGTTTAATTCGTCTGTTCGCTGCGCTCGGGTGTTGCGTGGTTTAGCACCTAATTTAGTAAACAAATACGAACGCGAGAAAATTCCGAAGGAATTTTCCAAATAAGCACTTGCAAAGCAATTAATTATACACGTTGTTAGCACCTGTTATTTATAGTGCAAATGTTCCAATGAAACTTAAATTCTCTTTTTCTGGTGGATAATAATAAAGTCCGAGAATAATTTTTGTTTGTTCAGGAATTTCATTCACTTTTCCCTTTCTTCCAACACTTATGTTTTTCTCTATGAAATCTAATAGTTCAATTTTTAGTTTCTCATTGTCGAATGCTTTCAATTCTTTTACATCTAAAACACTTAAGTCTCTGTCAATAGTTAATTCATAAATTGCAAACTTTTCATTATTTACTTCATAACCTTTAAACTTTTTTATTGACTCTAATGAAAATGAAGTGTGAAGTTCAAATTCATTTTGTGGTTCGATATTTTCTTTTTTCAAAAACTGTAAAAGTTCAATTTCCCGTTTTAAACTCTTTTTGTAATTTTTTTCAGCATTTGGATATTTCTCTAATTTTTTTGAGTCATATTTTTTATCTAATTGTTTTACTCCAGAGCAGTAACCAAAAGTTAAATTGCCATTCTTGTCTTTTGAAGCAAAAATCAGCCATTTTGTGTTTTCAGGTGTGTAAATTCCACACATACCTCTTGATTTAGGTATTTTCAAAGAATCAGTTATCTTTCCTTTGTAAAGTTCCAAGATTTTTACTTGAAGATTTAAATAATTATCATCTTTTTCGGAATCAATATTCAGGACGTTTACAGTCGCAACAAAATCCGATTTTGCATATCTATCGATAACTTTCTGTATCATACAAGTGCAAGCCAACATTTTGCTTGAAATTGCAATGAATAATATGGTAAGCAAGATTTTTTTCATAATTGTTGCTAACGTGATTGTGTATGGTTTACTTCGTCTGTTCGCTGCGCTCGGGTGTTGCGTGGTTAAGCACCTAATTTAGCAAATAAAAACCGAATAGAAAATCCGCGAGGATTTTCGTAAGTAGGCTAGAACTAGCAATAAATTATATACGGTGTTGTGCAACGTTTTTTGTTATTCTTTAAAAATCTTTCAGTTTTAATATATGGTGTTTACGGTCGTAAAAATGTAAACTTTTAATATTTTTATAATCTTTCCAATATCGATTGTCAGTTTCTAAAATTTTTGTTCCTGCAATATTTAATTCTTCCAAATTTTTCAAGCCATCTAATAATGGTCTTAAAGATTTAATCGGTGTACTACTATAATAATGCAATTTCCGAGTGTTTGGGAATAATTTAATAATCTTTTCCAACTCTATCTTTTTACAACTTTCAATATATAAATTTTTGATATTGTTAAAAGGAATTTCAATTTCATTTATAGATAATGCTCTATTTGCAATTAAAATTAGTTCGCTTATATTTTTAAGTTTCTCAATTCCAATAATACCTTTTATATTACTTTGAATAATTCTTAATTCATTTAGACTTATTAGGTTTTCAAATTCACTTAAATTTTTATTTTTTGGTTTATATGACCAAAGACTTAATTCCTTTATCTTTTTTAAAGAGTTTAAATTTTGTGTTTTTTTATTCCACTCTAGTCTCAAAATCTCTAGATTTGGAAAGTGTTTAAAATCATATTCTAAATTTCCACATCTATCATCGAGTTCTATTAATTCAGTAATTTTGAAAAGAGCATTGTAATTATATTCTTTCCTAGAATTTCCGCTTAACATTAATTTGGTTATGTTAATATTCGAAAGATCATTGAAGTCATTATGGTTCTCTTTGTCCATAATTTCCGAAAAACTTATAATCAAAGTAGCGTCTTTATTTTGGTCAAAATATTTCTTTATTTGCTGAACAGATTCAGGTAAATAGCAAACTCTTTTTTCCTCTTCATTAAAAAACTTTATTTCAGTATTTTCCATAAAAGTTCCTATGTTCTTTAAATGTTGCACAACGTGTTGTGTATGGTTAGTTGCGTGTTTGAGCAACTAATTTAGCAAATAAATCACAGATAGAATATTCCGCAGGAATATTCGTAAGTAGGCTAGACCTAGCAATTAATTATACACGTTGTTAGCACACGTTATTTGTTTTTATTCTATTATAAACTTGATAGAATTTCCATTGTTAAATTTCAAAAAATAAGAGCCATTCATAAAATCTTGAATATCAATTTTTTCATTATTGGAAATATTACCTTTTTTAACTTCAACTCCTAAAATATTATAAATTTTGTAGCCTTCATTTTTTGTTAATCCAGAAACTTTTAAAAAGTTATTTGTAGGGTTTGGGTATAGTTTAATGTTATTATTAGTATTTAATTGATTTATTGATAATACGCTTAGATTAAATTTTGAAACTTTCCCTGCGCCAGATTCACAAATATAAAGGTCGTTACCATTTAGCAAAATTCCGAAAGGACTATTTAAATTCGTTACTACGTCAGTTATTGTTGGTGAGCTATCTGTAATATCTATTTTTGAAACTTTCCCTGCGCCAGATTCACAAATATAAAGTTCGTTACCATTTATTTGAAGTGCAATAGGACTATTTAAACCAGTAATCACATCGGTTACCGTTGGTATAGTTTCTGTAATATCTATTTTTGAAACTTTATTTGAGCTAATTTGAATAAAATAAAGGTCGTTGCCATTTAGCAAAAGTGCAGTAGGATTATTTAAGCCTGTAACCACATTGGTTTTTGTTGGGGTTGCCGCAGTTATATCTACTTTTGAAATTTTATTTGACCCTATTTCGCTAATATAAAGATCGTTACCACTTAAAGCTAAACCAAAAGGAATACTTGAACTTACAACGAAATTAATTGTTGTTGGCGTTGAAGCAGTTATATCTATTTTTGAAATTTGATTTGTCTCAACATCAGAAATATAGAGGTCATTACTATTTAATATTAGTGTGCTAGGACTACCTAATCCAGTTGTAACCACATCGGTTATGGTAGGTGTGGCTTCTGTTATATCTATTTTTAAAATTTTATCTGATCCCGAATCACTAATATAAAGGTCGTTACCATTCAATAGAAGTCCAATAGGTTCATTTAAACCTGAAACTACATCAGTAGTTTGCGCATTAGTATAGCTTAGGTTAAATAAAACAGCTATAATAAAAAAGTAAATTTGTTTCATTTTTATATTTTTTAAATTGTTCTTGATTTTAATGTTTGCTAACAATTTGATATACGCTATTGTCTATATTCAATCTATAACGTTAATTACAAATCTAATATAATTTTTTGATAATCAGATTTTTATAAGGCGGTATAGCGGTCAGTCTTAAAAAGTTAAGCACATTAAACCATGTAACTGTAGACCTAAAGGTTGTTATAATACGTTCTCTAAAAGAGCCGGAACTTGTAAAATGAAGATGGAATTATCGTAAGTATGCTAGACTAGCAATTAGTTATAGCCATTGTTATGCACATGTTTTATTTTATTATTGGTAATTCTAAAAAAGATTTGTTTGTTTTATTTCTGTATATGTTCAAAGTTGGTATTCCTTCGGTTGGAACTTTGTCAAATGTGTCTTTATCCGCTCCAGAAATCGCAATTCTGATAGAATGTCCTTTTTTGATGAGAATAGATGTTGGATGTAATTTAAAGCAGACTTCTTCAATTTTATCAATGGACATAGGTGATGCATCTGATTTTTTAAATGAATGATACGGTATCTTATCAAACATATCATTCTTAGATAATTTTCGGTGTTGGAGCAAAAGCCCTCCTTCTGTTATATATCTACTTTTTCCACTTGGGTCAACATCTTCTAAGTAGACAAAAATCCCACCTTCTTGGTGTGTTGAAGACAGATTGAGAGAAATTACGGGTGTTCCTGTGATTTGAAGCGGTTCTGCAAGAGGTGCAGTAGTATACGTTAACATTAAAGAATCGGCAGCATTGCGATTATCGAGGTTAAGAATGTGTTTTCCCATTTGGGTTGTCCACCTATTATTTGTACCCGTACTTACCGAAAAGTCAACGATATATTCATCCATACCTAGATGTTCATCAGGTGATGACGTATTTAATTCCCCATTGGCATCTAAAAAGTATTGGATTCTTTGTTGCCCTTTAGGCGGCCAAATATCAGATTGTTTAAACGATTCTTCTCCAAAATTATAGTACTTAATGGTTGGCCAATCCTCAACTCCTTTGTCATTCCCCTTTATGAAATGGTCAAAGAAGTTAAGTTGCAGTCTAAGCTGTTCAATTACCGATGGGATAGGGTCCACAACACTGTCCGAAACAACAAATGGGCTGGCATGAGAACGTCCTCCATGTGAAGTTGGCATCATGACAACTTTCTGCGGATTAGTAAAGTGCTGTAACCTTAATAAAGTGCCTTCTGCTGTTCCAGCATCAAGCCAACTTGTAAGAACAAGCATTGGTACATTTGATTCCGAAATTTCTTTTTTCCAATGCAAGGGGTCAAGTTCTTCAAATTTGAAATCCCCAAATTTGGAATCCTTGAATGGTGATGCCGTTAGGGCTTCCAATACGATTGGATTGTTTTTGTGCTCTTTAATGGCATCTATTGGAAAATCTTCACTCACACGCCTCACACTTGCGCCCAGATTCTCCACTGAATTTTGGTCTAACCAATCGACATATTGACTCCATGGAGCTATAAAACTTGTTGCAAGCATTCCATAAGGACGACTAGGACTCTCATATACGTCAAAATCTGACCACCCAGGAATGACCGCTTTAATGGCTGGATGTTGCGTTGCACATAAAAGCTCTGCTGTTGTCCCAGAGTAAGAGGTGCCATAGGCTCCCACTTTACCATCAGACCACTGTTGGTTAACTACCCAATCTACAATGTACCAAGCATCTTTAACTTCCGTAGGCGTGTATTCTCCTGAACGAACTCCATAAGAAGCACCCGTTCCTCTGACGTCAACTTTTGCGAGGATGTAATCATTGTCAAGAAAATACTTATCTCGTTTACTGAGTGAGGCCATTGGTTTTCCTGTTTTCGCGTCTTCTTTGCCTCTCCAGTATCGGGTAAATTCAAAGAGTACAGGCAGTTTTTGATTGTTGTAATCTTCTGGAAAGTAAACGTCCATGGCTAATTTTGTTCCATTGACCGCAGGTATGTAATATGAGTCAACATTGCTTGCTTGCGAGAAACCGAATTGAAAAGTTGAAACAAAAAAGAGTATAAATAAAAATTTTTTAGCTATCATTTTCTAGGTGTGTTAAATTGTGTAAAACGTGTTGTGTATGGTTTACTTCGTCTGCTCGCTGCGCTCGGGTGTTGCGTGGTTAAGCAACTAAGTTAGTAAATTCAAACCGAATAGACACGAGCGTAACGAACTGTGCGTAGCAAAAATCCGCAAGGATTTTCGTAAGTAGGCTAGTACTAGCAATGGAATATATACGGTGTTAGGCACAGTATTTATTCAATTTTATATGTCGCAATCACTTTTTTTCTAATTTCTTCACTTGCTAATTCAACGCCTCCTTGACTTCCAAAAATTTGATAATTTTCTTTTTGACTATAAATTCTGTCAATTAGCATTTTGAATGGTGTTTGGTGTAAGTCATCGTCTTGAACTGCTTTTTGAATTATTGGTAGATATTTTTCCATCATTTCAAGGTTTGAATGTTGAATTACACTCCACATTACAGACTCAAATTTTTCTCCAACTAATGTTTTACCAATATATTTTTGATATTTATTAAATAATGAATCGATGAGTTTTTGATTTCGTTTGTCCAATTCAGGCTGTTTTTTTAAATATATCTTTTCTTCAGCACTCCGATATTCTTGGTCAAGTTTGCTAATATTTGAAATCAATTCTACAAGATTATAATCTAGATTATTTTCTGAAGAATAAGTTTTTAAATTAAATTTGGATGCCTCTTTTAAATTGGAATCTTGGCATATTTTTATTTGTTTTTCTATATCATCACGTATTATATCAAATTTGCTTGATTTAAAAAATATACTAGACGTAAAATATTCGCAACTCCCTTCCGATTTTTTAAATTTGTTATATGCTATTAATATATTTTTCTTGCTTTCATTTAATGTGAGAAAGGATGATAGTATATTAAAATAATCAGCTCGATTGAAGCCTAGAGCATCATTATTTACATCTTTCTTCACTTCATTTAATACAAATACTGAGTGTTCAAATTTTTTGTCTGAAACTTCATTTTGTTTTGGTTCATAACCTATAATTTCTTTTTCAAAATTTTCATAGCTAAAAGTAAATTCATTTGTTTGAGCATTGCAACAAATAAAAATTGAGAGAATAAAAACTGGTAAAATTAAATATTTCATTCTAGTGTCTTTTTAAATTAAAATTATGTTGGCAATTTCAATAATTTTTAACTTTATTTCAGTTAATTAGTGTTAATGACTGCTAATCGATTTATGGCACGGACTTTTTCCATATTGTGCCTAACGGTTTTGTGTATGAAAAGTAGGCGATTTCTAAGCACGAAACTTTCGGTTAAACCAAACTTTGATAAGAGCCGAAAACCTTGAATTTAGCATTAATTCGCCTATTTTTTATATACATTGTGATGCTCTATTTTAATTCAGTTCTTCTATTAATTAAAAAGGTCTGATTTAGAAACCTGTCTTGAAATATCATCTAATTCGTTATGAACTCCATTATCATCGGCAGTTCCAAAAAAGGCTATCACTAAATTGCGGGAAGGTGAAATATAAAGACCTTGTCCGCTAAATCCACCTTTATAAAAATCTCCGTTTTCCATTACTTTGTCCCATTGATAGGTATTGTGATGAACAACTTCTTTATCAAGTGTATAATTTTCAGAACCGTATGCAGTTACCAAGTGAGGACGACCTTGCTTTTGAATTTTATCAAAATATTCATTTGAAACGAAAGCATTCTCACCTGAACGACCATCGGTTAAAAACATATAGCCAAATCGAGCTAAATCTCGAAGTGTAGAATTCATTCCTGCGTGAGAAATGCTAGTGCCATTTGTTTGAGTAATAAATGCATCAGATTCCGCACCGATTTTTCGCCAAATTTCACGTTCAATATTTTTCGCATAAGAAAGACCTGTGATTCTCTCTATGAGGCAAGAGAGAACGAATGTGTTTATTGAAGTATATTCAAATATCTCTCCAGAAGGTTTTGCAGATGATAAGGTTTTAATGTGCTCAAAAGCATTGTCTGCGGTTTTTTCTGTTCGTTTTAAAAATCCGAGAGCTGCTTCAAATTGATAGTAACAAGTTTCAGGGTTTTCAAAAGCACCATCAACCCATTCACGACAATCAATTCCTGAAGCCATATCGAGAATGTCAATAACAGGAACGTTTTCCCATCCAGACCCTTTAAGTTCAGGTAGATAATGTTCTATTGGTTTAGTTACATCAAGTTGTTTTCTGTCTTCCAAAATTGCTATAAGAGTTGAAGCAAACACTTTAGATACTGACCAGTAAAGATGCCTATCGTTTGGAAACATTCTTGGGTAGGCTTCATATACAATACGGTCTCCTTGCATTATGATCATACCATCCACTTTCTCGCTAGTTTTGACATAGTTTTGAAGTGTCATTTGTCCTAAACCAGAAGTAACAACAAACTCCTCGATTTCTTTGCGGTAATCTTCTTTCAGGCTTTTAATATTTCCTTCTCTATTGATAATGGCGTGAGTCCAAAATTCAGGCATATTTAAAAATATATAACGAGATATTTCACCTCCATCATCCCAATTATCCAAATTCCATTGCTTAAATACGGATTGAATTTCCTTATTTGAAAAGCCATCATAAGTTTGAGCAAATAAATTTGAATATGGAACAATTAATAAAAGAAGTAATAGTCTGTAATAGTACATTTTTTTCAAGGATGTTTGGTTTTTAGAAATTGAGCATAACGTGATTGTATATGGTTTGTTGCGTGGTTTAGCTACTAAGTTAGCACACATTTACGAACCTGTGAATATTCCACATGAACCTTTACAAGTAGGGAAATACAAAGCCATTAAGTATGCCTCTTGTTGTGTTTAAGCATCCTAACGGCTAATTTCTTTAGCCCAATCCCCTCTATAAATTATTTTTTGATCGTGAATTTTAAAAGTAAACTTGCCATACCTAACCGACATTCCTGCTGATGCATTTACAACCCAACAATTATCAGGAATAGTAAAGGAATTTTCAGAAGTAATTATATTTTTATCCCTTTGATTATGAATAGGAACAGAGACTTGTGGACCAACATCCCATCCAAGATGTGTATTATAGCTCACTATTAAATCGCCAATCAATTTAAAATTTTCATTGGTTTCTATTGTTGTTTTAATGCTTCCAGTTGTTGCATCGTTTAAATCGTTTTCAGGTGTGACTTCTATCGTTAATTTTGGTAAGTCGATAGCTGTTTTAGAAGCTAGGATTATAATAGATTCGTTTTTGATAACTTTATCTTCACTATCATAAAACTCGAAAGCAAGTTCCATCGCTTCTAATCCTACTGGGTTAATGGTTAATTGGTCTGCAAAATAACCTTCGCGTGTTATGTTTTTAGAATAGATGATTTTATCACGGTTTTTCACAACCACTTTTTTAATCGTCTCGTCGTTATATAGTTCTATAGGTATGGTTGTATTGGTGTGTACTGTTTTATTTTTAGGACTTATAATTAGCCCTTTCATATAATCTTGCATGGCAAACCAAACAGGACGAGGTGACCCATATTTGTCGTTAACATCTTTGTACCCCCAGAAACCAAACCATTCTTCGGGTTGTTCTTTATTATGGATGCTTTTTTCGCCTCCTTTCCACCAACCATCAGCATAATAGAATGGGCACATTCCTACAGCACCAGCATCTATCAGATCGCGGTAATTAGATATCAATCCTTCACTTTGTTCCTTTAGGGTACGAGAACCAAAACTACCAAAACCTCCTTTTGGTGATACTGAATGTCCGAATTCAGTAATTATAAACGGTTTATCTAATCCGTTTAACTCATTTAAACCTTTAATATAATCTCTAAATCCCATGGTGGCTGTTTGGCCTTCATTGTAGCCATAACAATTGTAAGCATATACATCATACATACTTTCATCCATCCAATCGCTTATCATGGCATTTGCAGAAAGTGTTACTGGTACATTTGGATGATTCTTATGAATCATATTTACCATCATCTTCATCAGGTCTTTAAATGCCTTGGCAGAAACTTTATGAATGTGGTCTGTTTGCGGTTCGTTAATAACCAAATACGTAATTATACAATCATAGTTTGGTGCATATTTCAATATATTTTCAAGCTGTGTCTTACAATGCTTTATAAATTTAGGGTCTCCATAATCTTCTTCTGGATTAACTTCTAAACCCATAATTAATTTTAAACCCGATTCTTGTACCAATTTTAATTGTGCTTCAGAAAATTGACTCCAAGTTCTTATGGTATTATAACCTCCTTTTTTAATGTTCTCGAGATCAAATTTCATTAACTCTAAGTGATCTTTCTTTTCATCTTCATAAGGATGTTGTCCGGGACGTGCACCTATTTCGTAGCCGATTGCTTTAATAAAAAACTTTTCTCCATTGAGGTAGTACCAATTGTCTTTGAGTTCAATTGTTGTTGCTGTTACTGTTGCTGCTGTTGTTTCTGTTGTTACTGTCGTTTCCGATTGAGAACATCCGCAAATCAGTAGAGCAAGACTTGCCATGACTATTAATGCTAAATTTTGTTTCATTTACTTCTTATTTTGATTGTACCGGTTTTGAGTATGGTTTACTTCGTCTATTCGCTGCGCTTGGGTGTTGCGTGGTTCAGCAACTAAGTTAGTGAACAATTATTTTTTCAGCAATGTATTTCTCAATTTGTTCTTTGTCCGTTTTATTTTTTAATATTAATAATTCGTTGTTCTTATGTGTTCGATAAATCATTAAGTATTTCGTTTTTCCACTGCGAGTTAATGCCGAGTATTGGAATCGGTTTGGGTCAAACGTTTCACTTATTAATTCCGTGTTTTGAGTTCGGTCGAGTATTTTTTTCAGTCGAGTTAATTTTCCGCTTTTCTCGTCTATTTTTAATTCCGAGTAGTAAATCCAAGACGTAAATCGGTAAATAGTATATCCGATTAAAGTCAAAATTGCAACAAAAATGCCGATTCCAATTCCGAGAAACCAAATTAAGAATACGAATGAGGTAGAAGTCCAAATTAATAATTCTTTCCAGTTAAATGGAATTCTATCGCTCAGCGTGTGAACGTGTCCATTTTTGGAAATTCTAAGGTAGTCTTCGTGTTCGTTCATAATTGCGTACACCGTGTTTGTGTATGGTTTGCTTGGCCTATTCGTTGCGCTAGGGTGGTGCGTGGTTAGGTAACTAAGTTAGTAAATATAAACCGAATAGAAAATCCGCTCAGGTTTTCGGAAGTGAGCTAGAATTAGCCATAAATTATATACGGTGTTGGCAGTAGTTTTTATTCTTTTTGTCCTAATTCTCTATCAATCATTTTCTTTTCAGCTAATCGCTCTCCTTTCCAAAAAAAACGCTTTCCAATTTTTCTCAAATGCTTTCGCCATTCAGAGTCCGTTGTTAATTGACCTTTTCTTTTATTAGACATTTTAATTTTCTTTTTTTATTCGTTCGGGTCAAATCCATAATAAAAGTCATTCAACTTTCCATTCGAACTTTGAAGTCCAACTATGTCCATTATTTCCTGAAAATAAAGTAAAATCCTTTCTCTATCTTCAGAATCATATCCTAATTCCATTTCTGGGAATTTTAAAAGTCCGATTTTAATTGCTTCTTGGTATTTTTCGTCCGTTGGTTTTTTAGATTCCGCAATTTGTTTAAAATCAGTTGCGACTTCGTTGATTTTTTTGGTCAATATTGGTCTCAATTTTTCATCCGATATATTTGGTGAATGATTTTCCGCATAGAATTTTTTCTTTGCAATAAATTCTACAAATTTTTCATTCGCATTTTTAGGTGTTTTCATTTCGGTTGCATTTTGTCCGCAAGCAGATAAAGTTAAAAACAGAACTAATATTTTGATGTATTTCATCATTTCTCAAATGGCTTCACAATGTTGATGTATAAGGTTAGTTGCGCATGTAAGCAACTAAATTAGTGAATAAATCACAGATAGCATATTCCGCAGTAACATTCGTAAGTCGGCTAGAACTAGCATTAATTATACCTGTTGTTACTACCAGTTTTTATTCAGCTTTTCTACAATCAAATAATTCTCTGTTGCAGAAATTTCTTTTTTAAATGACACTTTTTTAATTCCGTTATAATCTTTCATAAACCTCAAAGTTGCTTTAAAATCGGAAATCCCAAAGTTTTCATTTAGTTTGATATCCATAAAATAGCTCGCGAACTTTCCTAAACTATCATTTTCTATTCTGTATTCGGCTATTGGTCCATCAGTTATTTTAAATGAACCAGGAATTGGTGTAATCCTCACATTGGTTTTTCCAATTCCAATTTTTATGTTGTCAAGTTTATGTTTGACATCATATTCTCTAATTGGAAGAATCATTGATGAATCACAAAGAAAATGGTAATTCTGAACAACGGAACTTTGATTGTTTTCTAGAAAATGATTTATATTCGACAATATTAAACTGTCTTTCTTTTTTTCTTTTTCAGATGATGTGAGTTCAATATTTACAGATTTAACGTCATTCTTACAGCCAACTAAGAAGATTAGAAGTATTTCGAGTATTGAAATTCGTATTTGTGTTTTAATTCTCAAGAGTTTTTCTAATTGTGGTAACGTGATTGTGTATGGTTAGTTGCGAGGTTAAGCAACTAAATTAGTAAACTTTAACGAACCCGTGAATATTCCGCAGGAATTTTCGCAAGTTGGCAAGAACCAAGCAATTAATTATTCACGGCTTAAGTTGGCAGTAGTTTTTATTTTCAGATTTTATTATTTTCAGATTTAATCGTATATATATAATTTGATTGTTTTTGCCTTTTTGATAAATTAATTAAGTCGTTGATTGATATTTTTTTATTATCATATTCTATATAATCAATGTAATGTATATAGCTCATATTAAAAGTTTCTTCAATTCTGACTGTAGAATTTTTTGGGATGAGAACGCTTAAAGTATTATTATTCAGTCGTTGTTTTTTAATAATATTTACCTCATTGATTTTACTGAATTCTTTTGGGTTTAAAATTCCTTTTTTACAATCAACTTCAAAATGATTGCTTCCGTAATCAGGCAATTCAGACAATTCGTTGATATCAATATTATAAGTTACTTTAAACAGAACATCATTAGACATTATGTTTTGAATAAATAAATCACTTTTTGTTGTACAACTTATAAAAAGAGTCAAAATTATTAAGAGAGAAAAGAGTTTTATTTTTTTCATCAGATTGCTGTGTTCAAATTACTGCCAACGGCTCGAATATGGGGCGTTTGGCATTTCTAAACTCCAACCTGTCAAACCGCTAATATATTTATTAAATGTTATTATGTTCAAAATTAGCACTATCCGCCAAAAGACTTATATTTTTTGTTAGTGCCAGTACTTCCTTATCTCTGTCTCCAATTCTATCATTATTTTCGAATCTATTCTTATTTCAGAATCCTTAATAAATATCGACACACCTAAATAATGTTCTTGATGAAGTGTCAAAATATAATTCCTGTATTCAAAATCCCAATATTTTTGGTCAAGTCCGTTATTTTTTTTAGTAAATCTAACATTCAATTTTGTCTCTAAAATATTCGAAATCAATTTGAAATCATCGGGATTTGAAGATAAGTCAATCTCTGTATTTTTGTTTTCAATAAGTATTAAGTCTTGGTTTACACTTTCAGATTCGGTTTTCTCATTAATTGTATCAAATTCGATCTCCTTAGGATTGTGTCGAGGACTGTCATATGCATAAATTACTCCGTTTTCAAATCCTCGAATATCCAACACTGAAAATGATTTTCTATATTTTTTAATTAGTCCGTTTGTCAAGTTCAGTATTATCAGCTTTTGAATTGTCCCTTTGAATATTTTACGTTCCCATATTGGTACAGCAATCAACGCGTAATTTGAATCCCAAATCGCTGGTCCAGCACACCAATCACCGATTTTAATTTTCTTACCGTCTTCTGTTATTAGAAAACTCTTTCCTCCAAGTGGTGCACCCATAGAGATTTCATTCAAGTCGTAATACTCAATCTTAAATCTATTGTCTTTCGATTTTAAAGATTTGTCGGTATTATCAAAATCCCATGGATTCGGATATGTTGTAATGTCTTTCATCGTATTGGCAACGTGATTGTGTATGGTAGTTGCGTGGTTAAGCAACTAAATTAGTAAACTTTTACGAACCCGTGGAAATTCCGCAGGAATTTTTGCAAATAGGCAAGAACTCAGCAATTAATTATACACGGTGTTGCCACACGTTTTTATTCAATTTCTTTTAAAATATAATCTTCTTTTGTATTGCCAAATGTTGATATGAAAATTTCATTTCCGATTTGTTTTTTCAGAATGAAAGGTGCGTAATTTTCGGTAAATAAAATATCAAACCCATTATGATTTGCTCGTTCCCACATAAAATGGTCGGAATTTCCGAATTTCCACGAATTGCTGATATAAACAGAGTCATTTATAAATTGGATTGTATCTGTCCACTTTCTGAAATTTCTGATGAATTTTTTTCCAGTAAATTTTATTTCGGGTGTCCTATTCTTTAATGAATCTACCAACCTCTTATAAACTCTATTCTGATTATAATTCTTGAATACAATACTGTCTTTTGTTAATGGGTCAATCATTTCAGATTCATAGTATTCATTTCCAGCAATAACAAAGTAGTCATTTCCAAAATCCACTAAATTTTTTCCTTTTAGTTCAAATTTTTCAGTTCTTTCGTTTCCGTAATTAAATTCCTTATAATTAAAAGTTCCGTTGTCGAATGTAATTAATTCGTTGAAAGGAAAATCTCCGACAACATAATCTTTAATTGTATCATTATCAGCAAACTTATAAGAAGATATCCAAGTTCCATTCAGTTTTTTTTCATTCTGACAAGAGGTCAAAATAAAAGTCAAAATTATTATGTTGAGTAGTTTTTTCAAATGTGCGGTAACGGTTTTGTGCATGAAAAGTTGCGTGGTTAAGCAACTAAGTTAATAAACATTTTCGCAAGTAGGTTAGAACCAGGCAACTAATTATACACGGTGTTGGCAATTGGCTTTTTTATTCACGATTAAATACTTGATTATAATATTCGTTCAATAATCCTTTTCCGTTATATTTTGTTTTTAAAATCAGTTTTGATTCAGCACAAGCCTTTTTATATAAACTTTGCTCTTTTTCATTCAGACTTTTTGAGCCTAAATAAACCATTTCATAAATCGGATTAGATTGTTCCAATTCAAACGCTTTTTTAAGCATTTCTTTCCCTTTAATTTCCAATTCCTCGTAATCTCCAAATTCGTAAGGGAAAATTGAAATTGTATATCCAGCAATAAAATTGAATTCAGCCAATTCCGAGTATTTATTCAGTCCATTTTTTAATTCAGATTCCAATTCAGTTCGTAAATCAATATCTTTCTTAAATTGTCCATTAACATCTTCAATCATAGACCACAAAAAGAAGAAATAATATTTCCACGTTTCAAATTCCGCATTATTTTCCGAAATCAGTTTTTGATATTCAGAATACGCCTCGTTATATTTTTCGGCAGTTTCTAATTCAAATATTTGTTCCAGATTTTGATTCATTCGGGATTTTTTTCAGCTTGTTGCCAACGTGTTTGTGTATGGTTAGTTGCGTGGTTCAGCAACTAAGTTAGCAAACTTTTACGAACCCGTGAATATTCCGCAGGAATATTCGCAAGTAGGCTAGAACAAAGCAATTAATTATACACGGTGTTGCCCACAGTATTTTTTATTAATTTCGTTATTGTTTTAATTCCATAAGCAACATTATTGAAAATCCGATTGCTATTAAAAATCCAATTCCGTTGAGTATTTTTTTATTCTTAATTATTAAGGTCAGAATAAAGTCAATTAGTAATCCAATAATTCCAATTCCAATTAATCCGACCATATAGACAACTCCCCAACCTTCTTCGTATGATAAAATTTTCCATTTAGCAATTGTGTAAATTAGGCAACAAGCTAAATAGATAAGGAAATAAGCCTTTAAAATTGTCCACTTTTTCACTTGCATAATTATTTTCTCAATAAATAGGTGAGTCAAATTTTACTATTGTCGTGTCATTTTCTACGATAAAATCAACCCAATGGTCAAGTGAACCTCCATTCGTATAATATCCGCCACCTCTAATTTCCTTTTTTCCGTTAGCGCGATTAAAAGTCAGTGAGTAAGCTCCGTCAGTTTTATTTTTCCGCATCGATAAGAATTCAGTCACGCTTTTATTCGGCTCAATTCTGTCAATTTTTATCACGTTCAATTTTTCGGTCGTAGTAAATTCTACGTTTGTTATTGGTTTACTTGAGTTATTTTTAATTTTCATTTCAATTCCATTTTCTTTGAACATAAAACACGAGTTCAAAGTCAGAATTATCATTATTGCGAGCAGTTTTTTCATATTGTGGGCAACGTTGTTGTGTATGGTTCGTTGCGTGGTTAAGCAACTAAATTAGCAAATAAATCCCAGATAGAATATTCCGCAGGAATGTTCGTAAGTCGGCAGTGACCAAGCAATTAATTATACACGGTGTTGTGCACTGTTTTTATTTTTTCAGATACTGTTTAGCATCTCTTATATTCAATTCCGTTTCGTCGACTCCTTGTCCAGTTCGGTTTTGATTAAAGACAGGTTCGTCAAGTCGGTCAAGTCCGATTAATATTTGAAAAACTGCAATTCCATTTTCGTTTTCCACTTCCGTTCGCAACCACTTTTTATATTCCGCTATTAAATTCCGATTTCCGATTTTTGATAAGCTCCAATATCCACTAACTCGTTCGTCCTCGTTTTTATAAATTCCAGAGTTCAGTCCGTCGACTATTATTTTTTCCAATTCAGTCGGTTTGTATTCGGTCAGTTTAGATTCCGCAATTATTCCTTTTTCAAATTCCGAGTGAGAATTTCCGTTCTCCTTTTCGAAAATAAAAGCAACTTCTGTAAACTGTTCATTTGTTAATTTCATCACTGTTTTCAATTCGGCGTAACGGTTTTCTCAAATAGTGCACAACGGTTTTGTGTATAAGTTAGTTGCGTGGTTTGGCAACTAATTTAGCAAAAATTGACCGAACCCGAGAAAATTCCAGCGGAATTTTCGCACGTAATCTAAAAAAAGCAATTAATTATACACGTTGTTAGCTTTTAGTGCTTTTTTGTCCGTTTAGTAATTTATTCCGAATTTATTTTTTTTCGATAATTTTTATTTTCAAAGTTTGAGTAAATTCCGCAGTTTTTGATTCCGCAAACTTGCTCAAATTCCGCAACTTGCTAAATTCCGATTGCGTGAGATTCCGAGTTTCCAATTCAGTTTTAGATTCCGCAAACAAGCTAAAAAATCAAGCGTAATTCAATTCAGAGTTTGAGTGAGCAATTCCGCTGTTGTATTTCATTCCACATTTGAGTGATAATTCCGAAAATTTTTGAAATTCGACACACAGTTTTTCTAATTTATCTTACTTAAAATTCTAAAAAAAAATCGAAAAATAAACCAGGCTTTTTTCAAACCGCAAACTTGCTCCAGCATTAAAGCTAACGGTTACGTATAAGAATAGTGCGGTGTTTGTAAGCGAGGATTTTCCGCAGGAAAATCAGAAGCAAGTAAACACACTATTAATTTAGATAAAGCACAAAACACGTATTATTTTTATACAATGTTGCCATGCGTGATTTTATTATTTTTGCGCAATTAAATATATAAAAATTTTACGCAACAAAAAAGAGTCCGACGCAACAGTTGCGTATTACTTGGCACAAGTCAGATTTTAAAAAACATAAGAGTAAAATTATTAGCGCGTACACCTTGCGAATTGATTCTTTAAAGTCAGTTGATTAATATTTTGAGTTATTATTTTAAACTACTTTTTAAGCGGTTTTAGAACTTTTTTTTAGAGCTGAGTGAGCATGAATGGCAACAATTGGATATACGCTATTGTCTATATCCAATCTATAGCGTTTATTACAAATCTAATATAATTTTAGAATAATGAGACTTTTATAAAACAGTATAAAGATTAACCTTAAAAAATTGAAGACCTTAAATACGCAGTTGCAGACCTTAATGTTTTTTATATCATTTACATTAGAAGCGCTACAACTTGTAAAATAAAGAGGGAATTTTCGTTATATTTTTAGATAGTTTATGGTTTGCAATACACATGTCTAATTTGTGTAAGTTAACAAGGTCCACGAGGGTTAGAACTAACTATAACCTCTATGTAATGGTCTTACCATCTTTTAAGAATATCATTTTTAAGCTATAAAAATATTATCGTTTTAAAGAGAAATGCCCCTCAAATATTTTTCCATTACCAAGATTAGCAGTAAACCAATAATCGTTTGGCGCCATCTCTGTTCCATTATAAAACCCGTCCCAGCCAAAGTCATTTGCAGATAGTTGTTTCATTAATTTACCGTACCTATCATAGATTAATATGGTTGAGTTTGGAAACTTATTAATGCCGTTAATTCTCCAAAAATCATTGTCACCATCGTTGTTTGGTGTAAAGAATTTTGGATAGTCAATTATAATAACTTCTCTAGACGCTTCACCACAATCATTTTTATCTCTTACATACACATCATAAACACCACCTTTAAGATCAGGAAAGAAATTACTGTTTTGATAGTGGATGCCATCTATGGAGTATTCGAAATCTCCATCTCCGGTGGCAATGATTTCGATAAAGTTATGGCCTAATTCTCCATAATTCACATCTTCTATTGCGATTGGCATAGAGCGAGTTAAACGGAACGAAAATGATTGTTCGCACTCCGTATTATTTTCGAGTTGTGTTATAGATATTGTATACGTTCCTTCGTTTTCTAGGGTAACATGACGCGTAGAAGATAATAATGTGCCATTTTCAGAATACCATGCGTATGTGTAAAAGCCGGTGTCTACAGATAATGAAAGTGAGGGTTCTAAGTAACAAATCATATAATCTTCGTCTAAGTCAATTTCTGGCAAAGGATTAACGATTAAATTAAAAGAGGTTTCAGAATAACAGATTGGATTAGAAGCATCTTCAACTTTTACATTGATGGTTTGAGAAAATGGTTCCGTATTTTCGAAAGTGCTTGGTAATGGACTTGGAAGCGGACTTCCATTAGCGTCGTAATAAGCTATTACTAACCCCGTTTGATTACCAATTATAGCCTGTTCAATTGATGAGGTATCGAATTCCGAATACCCATCACCTTGGTCACAAGCGTATAAATTACTAGGATGATTAATATTAGGTTGGGTAATTGTTTGTAACTGAAATGTTGTTTCGTCATAACATGCTGAGGACGTATTTGTAACTCTCGCTGTTATAGTTTGATTAAACGCGCTTGTGTTGGTAAAAGGATTTGGTAAGGGACTTGGTAGTTGATTATTGTTTTCATCAAAATAACTGATGCTTAAACCCGATTGACCATTGAGCAATTGACTTTCTATAGTAGAGGTATCAAAATATTCAGAAATACCATCATTATTATCGTCACAGCCTAATAGGTTTGGGATATCATTGGCAACAGGATTCGTATTTACGGACAAATTAATTACAATATCAGACACGCAATTTGTAGTTGTACTTGTAACTCTAGCCGTTATAATATCTTCATTAATTGTAAGATTTGTAAAATTGGAATAGTCCGAAGGTAGAATTGTAGCATTGTTGCTATTAATTAATTCTACATTGAGATTTGGTTGCCCATTAATTAAATCGCTTGGTATGTTGCTTAAATCAAATGTGGTAAAACCATCACTATCATCATCACAGAAAAATAAATCATCTATAGTATTAATTTCGGGTGCTGCGGTTACTATGATATCAAAAGAGGTTTCAGAATAGCAACAGAGACTCCCTTGATTATAAACTCTTACTTTTATGGTTTCTAGATCTCTAACCGTATTTGAATAGGGATTAGGTAAGGTGTTATGTTCCGCACCGTTACCATCAACAAAGGTCACAATTCTATCGGTTTGTCCACCTAAAACTTGTGCTGTAATTGTTGAAATATCAATGGATGATGATAGACCTGTTCCAAAACTATCTTCGCACGCATAGATGTTATTAATGCCATAAGCAGTAGGCGGTTCTATGACATTGATAGTTTCGGTAATAACTTCAATAGTTCCATTCGTTGTAGTCACTGTAGCGCTCACCGTAAAGGTACCGTCTGCTGAAAAATCATGAAACGGAGATAAATCTACGGACGTATTATTTGTGCCAGAAGCTACATCTCCAAAGTCCCATTGTATAGAAGCAACATTTGAAGCTTCTTCAATACTAAACTCTTTTAGAAACTCTGAACAGATATTAGAAATGTTCATTGAAAGCGTATTGGATGTATGATTAACATCTCCTGTTACATTGATGTAAAAATTAGCATTTGGCCTTCCAAAAGATGCTGTAGAAACATATTGATCATTACCTGCAGGTCCACCTCCGAAATTGGTACAGCCTCTTTGCCAAGATAATTCGTTACTTTGAGTAGAACCTGCAATAAAGGCGAGTCCGCTTCCGTATGCAATTCCTTTGTGAACTTCAACTAAAATTTTCTCAACTCCCGCCGGAATAACGATTGGAGTATCAAAAACAACCTCAACGATCTGAGGGCTATCTCCTATAGTAGGTGAGAGTTCTTGGTTTTGACTACTTCCTATGAGGTTTGATGTTGAAAATGAGTCTGGGAAATTATCGTCTATTTCATAAATATTAAAACTAATTTCGGGTAACCATCCGACATTATTAATACCTACTTGCCCCGAATTAATGACATACTCTTCATCGGTTGAAATTCCAAATTCATCTAAATCAAATGCTCTAGCCCAATAAATGTACGATGATGAGCAAGAATGGATGTCTGTTTTTATGATATCGTCACAACCATTATGAGATAATCTCGTGGTAGATCCTGTGCTTTGTATATCAATAATCTCTCCGGTAACATTAATATAAAAATTAGCATCCGGAACGGGGTTTACCAAATCGGTAGTTGGAGTTAAACCATAGTTTTCATCACAGCCTTCATACCAAGATTCTCCAGTGTCTTCGGCGGTTCCCGCAATAAATACCTGAGATGATGCAGGGTTGTAAAAATCGTCGTGCTTTTGTACCGTAACCAAAATCCTTTCAACACCAGCAGGGACAATTATGGGTTCGTCAAATTCTACATTTATAATTTCGGGAGTGCCGTTTATATTTGGAGATTGTCCGATGCCACGCCTTCCGAGCACTACTGGCGGATAAAGCG
This sequence comes from Winogradskyella helgolandensis, assembly GCF_013404085.1. Lineage (NCBI taxonomy): Bacteria > Pseudomonadati > Bacteroidota > Flavobacteriia > Flavobacteriales > Flavobacteriaceae > Winogradskyella > Winogradskyella helgolandensis. The sequence goes on from NZ_JABFHO010000001.1 coordinate 2,252,599, forward strand.
AGTAAAAAAACACGGGGAAGTTAGCATCAATACTATACACATTAAATTGTAAAAGTGCTCCGTCATTAGACTGACTCAGCGCAACTTGTCCAGACGTTATTTTAAACTGCTCATTGGGGTTGATCCCAAAATCCTCTAAAACAAATATCTTAGACCAGCTCTCGTCTCTTTCACAAGAGAACATGTCTGTCGCAATTGGAGTGGTGCCTACATTATGCGTTAACGTAATTTGCGCAAAAGACTGAATGCTATAGCCAAAGCATAATATACCGAGTAAAATAAATTGTAAAGGTTTAGGCATTCTTTAATTTAGGGTTTGTCAATACTATCGACTTGTGATCTTTAGGATTGATAATTGTTTACAGATGCCTAAAAATAATAAATAGATTTAATTATGTAAGAATTTTAGAGGTTATTACGATTCGTTAGGCTCTAATTAAGTAAGCAAATTTTATATTCTTTTTAAGGTTTATTGTTCCGTTTCATTTGGCATCATGTCATTTATATATGCTTGTTTGTTTTCTTTTTCCAATAACCCGTTCTGTAATAACGTGGCAAACCATTCAGAAAATACCTTAGCTCCTTTATGGTTTACATGTTGAAGATCTCCATACTGAGAATTAGAGAGTGGAAAACTTGAAAAGTCCATATAATCTATAGTTCCGTATCGTGTTTTCAGTATTTCAAGATATTTTTCCTCATTAACAGACTCACGATATGTTTTGTGAAGCGGACTTCTTATCAAAATAACTTTTTTACTGTTTTCTTCACAAAATTTAATTATAGCATCCAGATATGATAAATTGACTTCGGAAACCTTATCATCTACTGATTGAGGTGGTTCTTCTAGGCTAGATAGTGTATTTACTAAAGAATCTGTTTTGTCTCGTTTTAAATAGAAGTAATTACCAAAGTCGTTAGAGAAATACTCGTCATTTTTAATGATTCTTGTAAGTTTCCTTTTTAGGGAAAGCGACTGCACATTTATAAATGCTGCTGGATTCTTTTTTAATAATAATAGTTGGTCAGAATTACTGATAAAAGAAGAATATTTAGGGTATTTGTAGGGTATGTATTTGTTACTCCAAATATTTTCATTCATGTTTAATTGATTGTCTGTGAATTCAATAAAAACAACTTTTAGTGAAGAATTTTGTTTAATAACCTCTTTCATTTTAGAGTAAATGTAAAAATAGGAATCGCCAGATTGAGAAAGGTTTTTTAAGCTAGGAATGAGACTGTCGTTAAATGCGCATTCGGGTTGAGAATGCCCTAAAACGATATATTTAGGATTGTTCTGAAGTTTAAAACTCGTAAATTTTCTATCTAAAGATGTTGCTCCAATTAAAGTCAAAACAATTATGCCTAATAAAAGGAACGTGAAAAGTAAAATACGTTTAATAAATATGCTCATAACTAAAATTGAAAATATATAAATTCTTGTTGTTTTCCTTGATGCATAAAAATCAGTAGGCATATGATAAGGTAAAAACACCATCTGTAATAGCGTTTTTCAATTCTACAAAGTTGAGATAAGGTGTGTTGTCCTTCCCGTCCCAACCATTCTATAACGATAAAGAAACAGATGAGAAGTAGCGTTAATAACGTATCACTTGTTAGTGATTGGGGTATATTGAATAAAGACCCTGAGAATATACCTGTAATATAATCTATGGCATGTTGAAGCGATTCTGCCCTAAAAAATATCCAGGCAAAAACGGTTAACCCAAAAGTAAATGACATTAACCAAAAATCTTTAAGACTTGGTAAGCGTTTGTCTTTTGCAACAATATCTAAATAATTTCTGTTCTTTTTTGTGAGAAGAATGGGCAAAAAGTATAATGCGTTTAACGCTCCCCAAACGATAAAGGTCCAATTTGCACCATGCCAAAATCCACTGACTAGAAATATGATGAATACATTCCGAATTTTATTTAATAGACTACCTCGACTTCCACCTAAAGGTATATAGACATAATCCCTAAACCATGTGGAAAGCGATATGTGCCAACGTCTCCAAAATTCAGCTATATCTCTGGAAAAATATGGAGTTGCAAAATTTTGTTTTAAATTAAAACCAAAGAGACGCGACGTTCCAATGGCAATGTCTGAATACCCAGAAAAATCACCATAAATTTGAAATGTAAAAAAGATAGCACCTAATACTAAAGTGCTTCCTGAATAGTCTGAAGAATTGTTGAAAATTTGATTGGCATATTCAGCACAATTATCTGCAATAACTATTTTTTTGAATAATCCCCAAAGTATTTGTCGCATGCCATCAATAGCTTTAGCGTAATCGAAATGACGTTTTTTATAAAATTGAGGTAATAGATTTGTGGCACGTTCAATTGGTCCTGCTACTAGTTGAGGAAAAAAGCTCACAAAAGCAAAGAATGCAATAATGTCTTTAGTGGGTTCTAGTTTTCTTTTATAAACATCTATAGAATAGCTTAAGGTTTGAAACGTATAAAAACTAATTCCAACGGGTAGAATTATATTTAAGGAATTTGAACTGATTTCAGTACCAAATAATGAAAAGGCACTCGTAAAATTGTCAATAAAAAAATTAAAGTATTTAAAGAACCCAAGAAAACCAAGATTAACGAAAATGCTAATCCATAGCAACTGTTTTCTTTTTGTGTCGTTGTCTTGTTTAGATAGGCTAAGTCCAATCAAATAATCAACAAGGCTACTAAATAGGATTAAAGATAAAAAGCGCCAATCCCACCACGCATAAAATATATAACTGGCGATTACAATTATTAAATTTTGGAGCTTTAGGTTTTTATTCGCGATAAACCAATAAATAATAAAAATGATTGGTAAAAATATAGCGAAATCAATGGAGTTAAAAAGCATTTTTTTTAGTCTAAAATAGTTCAGTATTTGATTCGCATAAATAGAACTTTAAAGTTGACTTCTTTTAGCGTAGTGAAACGACGAATTTAATGAATAAATATCGAACTGAATTGCATCGCTTTATAAGCGTTGATAGTATTGTTTTAATTAGAGCGTACTTATTATTCTAAACTAACAACGTTTTATTTAGACTTCAATTTGAATTAATTCTTCTGTTTTTTTTTAACTAATGGCTTTCATCTGCTAAAGGAGAAATCATAATATGTGCTCTGTGTGTTCCAGGATTCATAATCCAAGGATGGTTTGAAGCTACTGGTGCTTCTGGTAAACCTGTAGATGCTGAGGTAGCCCACGGTAAATAAACCACATAACGTAATTTTGCTCCATCTACTTTTGCAGTTTCTGGATCGTACTCGGCTTTAGGGCCGGAATAGATGTGCAACGTCGCTCCTGAGGTGATATTAAATTTACCGGCTTTCATTTCTTCTTCACGGATGTCAAAGATTTCTTGATGCTTTTTTCCTTCGGCTTTTAAAGCGCGTCCTCTTGCCATAAACGGTTCGAGATCTTTATGGTAACATGCTGCACTAAATCCATTTTTGTTAGGGTCATCTGCAAGCACAATAAATTCATTATCACCTTCTTTTAAAGTTACAAATTCACCTGCCATATTATAGCCAATCACTTTACATCCAGATCTACTGGCTTCTGGAGCGGCCATTAGTGCGGTTGCAATTAAGGCGTCATCAGTAGTGATAGCTTGTAAGGCTTTGTTTGTTTCGGTTAGTGTGGATTCTGTTGTGATTTCCGTGGTCTCAGATTCTTGTATGGTCGTTTTTGTTTTGTCTGATGAATTACAAGACACTAATAGTCCTGCAAAAACGAATGCTGTGATGATGAGTTTCATATTGGTTGTTGGATTTTTAGATTATTGGATTGAATTGTTGTTTTTAAAGTTACTAAAATCTGATGAGATGAAGGTATTTGAGTCTATATGATTTTTTGTGTTTTAAAGCTTCTCAATACATTCCGACAAAAAAGTGGAACACTCGAAGTGACAACACGTATATCACAAAAATAATCCTAATGGGTTACATCAGGATTTTATAAGCGTTAAAGAAATGTGACCAGCCAATTTATGTGATTATTTAATAGACTTTTTCGTATTGATTTAATGTACCTCCACGTATTATTTTACGTACTGATGACCAGAAGCTCAATAATGAACCAGTGGACCTATTAGAGAGGTCTGTAAGGATTAATAGGTTATTAACATAGTGTTGAAGATCTTTGTCTATTGGACGATAGAAAGCCATACTCCATTCCGAAAAATACCTCTGTTTAACTGGTGCCTCCCACAATACTTTTATGCTATGGTGCCTTTTATCTGCCATAATGTTTTCAAATACGTTTAGCACATCTTTTTCGAGTCCTTCTAGAATTTGAACGAAACTTCCATTATGATAGATGAGACATCCTGAGATATTATTTGCTGTGTTGGTAGCAATAGCTGTTTCAAGAATATTGTCTAAATCGTCAAGCTCTAAATCTGAGTTTCCTATAGAATGGTAATTTAATTGATACATATTGTTTTTTAGAGTTGACAATGTGATGCTTGATTTTTATAAAGTGAAGCTGCGCTAAAATAACAATTTACTTCACAAATTAATTGCGCTTGTGTAAAGTGTAGAAACTAATTCATAGGCTTAAGAAGCCTATTGTAATTTCAATATGGAGCATTTTAAGGTGATCAACTTATTTATAAAATTAAAAAAATCCTGATGGGTTAATAACATCAGGATTTTTTAGAATGTGCTTAGTGCGCAGAATTAAATGTAATATTTAGGTTTCTCTTTCATGAGATGCCTGCGTCCGCAAGAATTTATTCAACTAAAACCCATTCTCCTTTTTCAATTAAAGGAATGGCCTGTTTGTATTTTACTTCTTTGGCTTCTCCACTCATTACATGCTTAATAGTCACCTTATCATTACGACCAATTTTTGCATGTTCTCTAACGATAGTTTCAACCACTTGCTGTTGGCGCGATGCACCTTCACCAACTTGTCTGCTTTGAGAAGAACGCTCATCTAAATTTTGAATCTCGTCTTTTTGAGTTTCTAATTTTTCTTGTTTACGTGCTCTTGCTTCTTGAATAGTATCTGCTGTTTCTTGAGGGATTTCACCTTTAAATAAGAATGAAATTACATCTTTATTCACTTGGTCAATCATTGCTTTAAACAATTCAAAAGACTCAAACTTATAAATTAACAATGGATCTTTTTGCTCATGAACAGCTAACTGAACCGATTGCTTTAATTCGTCCATTTTACGTAAATGTACCTTCCAAGCATCATCTACAATGGCTAAGGTAATGTTCTTTTCAAAATCATTAATTAATTGCTTTCCTTTAGTTTCGTAGGCTTTCTGTAAGTCTGTTACAACTTGTAAATTCTTAACTCCATCTGTAAATGGTACAACGATACGTTTAAATTTATCGCGTTGTGTATCATATACATTTTCAATAACAGGAAATGCTAAATCTGCTGCGCGTTGCATTTTTTCGCGGTAATGCTTAAAGGCTGCTTTATAAATCGTACCAGCAATATCAGTCGCATTCATTTTTCCGAATTCAGATTCAGAAATAGGGGATGCCATTGAGAAATAACGAATCAATTCGAATTCAAAATTCTTAAAATCGTTGGCGTTTTTATTCGTTTCAGCAATACCTTCAGACGTATCAAAAATCATGTTCGCTAAATCCACTCTCAAACGTTCACCATGTAAAGCATTACGACGACGTTTATAAATGACTTCACGTTGTGCGTTCATCACATCATCATATTCTAATAAACGCTTACGCACACCAAAGTTATTCTCTTCTACTTTTTTCTGTGCACGCTCAATAGACTTAGAAATCATGCCGTGTTGTATCACTTCACCTTCTTTTAAGCCCATTCTGTCCATCATCTTAGCGATTCGTTCAGAGCCAAATAAACGCATTAGGTTATCTTCTAAAGACACATAGAACTGTGAACTTCCTGGATCTCCTTGACGACCAGCTCTACCACGTAACTGTCTATCGACACGACGAGAATCATGACGCTCAGTACCTACAATGGCTAAACCACCTGCTTTTTTAACGTCTTCACTTAACTTAATGTCGGTACCACGACCAGCCATGTTGGTGGCAATGGTTACTTGTCCTGCATTACCAGCTTGTGCTACAATATCAGCTTCTTTTTTGTGTTGTTTCGCGTTTAAGACGTTATGGTCTATTTTACGAATGCTTAACATTTTACCTAAAAGTTCTGAAATTTCAACGTTAGTTGTACCAATTAGTACAGGTCTTCCGGCTTGTGCTAAAGTTGTGACTTCATCGATAACGGCATTATATTTTTCACGCTTTGTTTTGTAAACTAAATCGTCTCTATCATCTCTAGCGATTGGTCTGTTAGTTGGAATCTCAACAACATCTAATTTGTAGATTTCCCAAAGTTCACCAGCTTCTGTAACCGCAGTACCTGTCATACCAGATAATTTACGGTACATTCTAAAGTAATTTTGAAGTGTTACGGTTGCGAACGTTTGTGTTGCGGCTTCAATTTTTACATTTTCCTTAGCTTCAATCGCTTGGTGTAATCCGTCAGAATAACGACGACCATCCATAATACGACCGGTTTGCTCATCTACAATCATAACTTTGTTGTCCATAACAACGTACTGATTGTCTTTTTCGAAAAGAGCGTAAGCTTTAAGTAATTGATTTAACGTATGAATGCGTTCAGACTTAATTCCGAAGTCTCTAAATAATTCTTCTTTGAGATTCGCTTCTTCTTCAGAGGATAATCCTTGTGATTCAATTTTAGCGATTTCAAGTCCGATTTCAGGCATCACGAAGAAATTTGGATCATCTTCACCAGAAAGGAATTCAACTCCTTTATCAGATAATTCTACCTGATTATTTTTTTCATCAATAACATAATAGAGTTCCTCATCTACTTTAGGCATTTCTCTATTGTTATCTTGCATGTAGTAGTTTTCCGTTTTTTGAAGCAATTGTTTTACACCTTCTTCAGATAAAAACTTTATTAATGCTTTATTTTTAGGAATACCTCTGTAAGCTCTTAATAATTGAAAACCACCTTCTTTTGTATCACCAGCTGCAATTAACTTTTTTGCTTCAGCTAAAACACCTATTAAGTATTTACGTTGCACTTCTTCAATCGCATTTACTTTAGGTTTTAAGGCATCAAATTCGTGCTCATCTCCTCTAGGAACTGGACCTGAAATGATTAATGGTGTACGTGCATCATCGACTAATACAGAATCGACCTCATCAACAATCGCATAGTGATGTGGACGTTGTACTAAATCATCTGGCGAATGTGCCATGTTATCACGTAAATAATCGAAACCAAATTCGTTGTTGGTTCCGTAAGTAATATCTGCGTTATAGGCTTTACGACGTGCATCAGAGTTAGGTTGGTGGTAATCAATACAATCAATACTCATACCATGAAACTGAAAGATTGGTGCCATCCAAGCGCTATCTCGTTTTGCTAAGTAATCGTTCACTGTTACTAAGTGCACTCCTTTACCAGCTAAGGCATTTAAATATACCGGAAGCGTCGCTACCAATGTTTTACCTTCACCAGTTTGCATCTCTGCAATTTTACCTTGGTGCATCGCAATACCACCAATCAATTGAACATCGTAGTGAATCATATCCCAAGTAATTGGTTTACCTGCAGCATCCCAAGAGTTTGACCAAACGGCTTGGTCACCTTCTAAGGTTACATAATCATTATCACCAGAAATTTCACGGTCAAACGCATTTGCTGTCACCGGAATTTGCGTATTATGTACAAAACGTTTTGCAGTTTCTTTTACCACGGCGAACGCTTCGGGAAGAATGTCGTTTAAAACACCTTCAGTGACTTCGTAAATCTCGTCATCAATTTTATCGACCTCTAGATACATGTCTTCACGTTCGTCGATGTCTTCTGTAAGTTGTGCTTTTGCTAAAAGATCATCTTTTTTTGTTTGAAGAGGTTGTCTTGCTTCGGCAATTTTTGCTTTAAATTCAGCTGTTTTTGCTCTAAGCTCGTCATGCGATAAAGCTTCTAAAGCTTTTTCAAACGTTTTTATTTTTTCAACAATAGGTTTAATGGCACCAACGTCTTGTTTGGATTTATCTCCAACAAAAACTTTAAGTACTTTATCTAAAAAGGTCATATTATGATGTTTGTAATGGATTGATTGGTATCAATCTTTAATGTTAATTTCAGTTAGTTTTACATATTTTAAAAACATGATATCTAATTAAAAACACTTCTAATGAGCTTCGCTCGGTATCTTCAATTAAAATATATTTTCATTTCGATTATCCTCGAGGGGATCATCAATATCTTATAAATTTCGTTTCGGAAAAAAACCTCCCGAAAATAAAAAAAGTCTCTCAGTTATGATAACGCAAGAGACTTTTTTGTGATAATTTTATATGTTAATATTCGTCCTCATTCCAGAGGTAATCTTCGTCAGTAGGATAATCTGGCCAAATTTCTTCAATAGAGTCGTAAGAATCTCCTTCATCTTCTATTGCTTGTAAATTTTCAACAACTTCTAAAGGTGCTCCTGTTCTAATTGCGTAGTCAATAAGCTCGTCTTTGGTTGCTGGCCAAGGCGCATCACTTAAATAAGATGCTAATTCTAATGTCCAATACATAATTGCGTTGTAATTTAATTTTTTGCAAAAATAATTTTTTAGTTGAACAATCCAAGAGAAAATTAAGTTAATTAGTATTTATCTCAAATAAATTAATATTCTGGTCTCGCTGAACATTTATATTTATGCGTTTTGAATCTTTCAAATTTCATTTATAAATGTTTTATCATTAATAAAAAGAACGTATAATTTTCAACTTTTATTTCAGACTAAATTTTGCTGTTTAATCCAATTACTAAAGAGATTGCTTCGTCCTGCGTCCTCGCAATGACATTTAATTAAGATTCTTTATTGGGAATCCACTTTATCTCTTCAGCGTGTAAGTCATGTGACAACTTCCGTGCCAACACAAAAAGGTAGTCAGATAGTCTATTAATATACATTAAAGTTTCGGGTTGAAACGGTTCTAAGTCATTGAGATGCGATGCTAAACGTTCCGCTCTACGGCACACCGTACGTGCAATGTGACAGAATGACACGGTTGTGTGGCCACCAGGTAAAACGAAATGCGTCATTGGTGGAAGACTATCTTCCATGAGGTCCATGCCTTTTTCTAGTTTCTCAATGTCTTCGTTAGATATCTTTGGAATGTTTAAGCGTGCTTTACCATTTTTTAATTGCGCTTTTTCTGGATCTGTCGCTAAAATGGCTCCGACGGTAAAAAGTCGATCTTGAATATCCATCAACGTATTTTTATACAATTGATCTATATCTTGGTCTCTGATTAAGCCGATATGTGAGTTGAGCTCGTCTATGGTGCCGTAACTTTCTATTCGTATATGATGTTTAGGAACACGTGTGCCACCGAAAAGTGCGGTTGTTCCTTTGTCTCCTGTTTTTGTGTATACTTTCATATTTCAAAGTTAAGAGTTATGGGTGAAATGTTGAGAATTATGAGTTAAAAATTATATGTGTAAAGTAAAATGTAAAAAGTAAAAAGTGTAAAGTGTGAAGTGGAAAGTGAAAAGTTTTGAGATTTGAAGATGAATCATGAAGGCAATAGAAGAGAGAAAATAGAAAATAGAAAATAGAAGAAAGAGGATGGAGTTGTGAGTTGTTGGTTATTGGTTGGAAAGAGACAGGATGTAAGAGTCAGGATACAAGATGCAAGAACCAAGGGTAAAGGTTTGATGGTAAAGAGTATATAGATTAGATTTTTTAGTTAGAAATGACGAGTTTGAGCTAAATGCTAAATGCTAAGAGTAACTGTTTTACTGATCACTGCCTACTGACCACTGCCAACTGACCACCGCCTACTAATTAAATGTATCACTTTCAATAACACCATCACGTAAACGAATAACCCGTTTGGCATGTGCTGCAATGTCTTCTTCGTGAGTTACCATAATTACGGTGTTTCCTGCAGCATGAATATCTCCAAAGAGTTTCATGATTTCGATTCCTGTTTTAGAGTCTAAGTTACCTGTTGGCTCATCGGCAAGGATGATTGATGGTTTGTTGACTAAAGCTCTTCCTACGGCGACACGTTGTCGTTGTCCACCAGAAAGTTGATTGGGCTTATGATCCATTCGGTCTGCTAATCCAACATCTGTTAAAACTTCTGTAGCACGTGCAATCCGATCTTTTTTTGAAAATCCAGCATAGACCATTGGTAGCGCCACATTATCTAAAGCAGTTGTTCTTGGAAGTAGGTTAAAGGTTTGAAAAACGAATCCGATTTCCGTATTTCTAATATCGGCGAGTTCGTCATCTGACATTTGACTCACGTCATTTCCGTTTAGGTTGTAAGAACCTGCCGTTGGTGTGTCTAAGCAGCCTAATAGATTCATTAATGTCGATTTACCAGAACCCGAAGGTCCCATAATTGCTACATATTCTCCACGTTTTATATCTAAATCGATACCTTTTAAAACATGAACAATTTCTTGTCCTAGTTTAAAATCTCTAATGATGTTTCTAATTTCGATGACGTTGGCACTCATATATAATAACTATTGTGGCTTAAACCTTTTGCAAGATATAAGAATTAAAAAATCGATTCACCAAATAAGACGTTAAAGTTGAACCTTTGTTACATTCTAATTTTAAAATGTTCCTTAACTTGTTCTCTTCTAAAAAACACGAAGCCTAAATTGAAGCCATCTACGGTTACCGTAACAGCGTCGTGATTCTTGATGTATTCCCATGCTTCTGTCATGCCTTTGGACCAATAAATATCGTCGAACACAAAAACAGAATCATTATGGGCTTTTGGTAATAAGGCTTCAAAATATTTGATGGTGGCTTCTTTGTTGTGATGCCCATCGAAGAAAATAAAATCATAATTCTCTTCTTTTAAATTGGGGATTGTATCTAAAAAATTACCAACTAAGAATTCCACATTCGTTATGTTATTATTTTCTAGTTTGGATTTGGCAAGAGCTGAGGTGTTTGGACAGCCTTCAATGGTTATAATTTTCGAAGTTGGGGTTGCTATTGCTATGGCATAAGTTCCCATGCCGAGAGACGTACCCAATTCTAAACTATTCTTAAACCCAAAATATTTTGAAAGTCGGTATAAAAGCTGTGCATCTTTTTTAGAACTGCTAGAGGCTTTTACCATTTTAGAAACGTGTCTGTGATTAGCGTCTAAAGTTTTTGAGCCTTCTCCTAAATCTATAATTTGCAGTGTTGTTCTTGAGTTTAGTAGCTCTTTTTTATAGTGTTTGAGTTTAGTGTAGGCTTCATAATCGGTTTTGTCATAAAGGCATTTGGTTACAAAATTATAGACAAAAGGGGAGTGGACTCCGTGTTGATTGGTGGCTTTTGAAAGGAATTTTATGTATGCTTTTATTTGGTACACGTTTTGGATTTGCTGAGATTCAAAGATTCAAAGTTTTAGAGTTGCTGAGTTTCAGAGTTTCTTTTTCTCGCTAAGGCGCTAAGGCGCAAAGGAAAAAAAATATTACTTACCTTAATGCTTTGCGGCTTTGCGGCTTTGCGTGAGGCTTCAGCCTTCCAGTTTCTCAGCTAATTCAAACCAACGCATTTCTTTTTCTTCAATGGTATCAATAATAACTTGTAGCTTTTCTGAAAGTTTACTGATTTGATCTTGGGATAAGTCCGGATTATGGAACTTGGCTTCTAATTCTGTTTTATCGAATTCTAATGACCGTATTTTAGATGTTAAATTTTTATATTCCTTTTGTTCGTTGTAATCTAGCTTATTGGCTTCATTTTGCTTTTCCGCTTTTGTGTCAACAACTTTTTCTACGACTTCAATTTGTTTAGGCTGACTTGCATCATAAGCTCTAAAATCAGAGTAATTGCCAGGGAAATCGTCAACGATACCTTCACCCCTAAACACAAACATATGATCTACAATTTTATCCATAAAGTAACGGTCGTGAGACACGACTAACAATACTCCTGGGAAATCCATTAAAAACTCTTCAAGAACATTTAGGGTTACAATATCCAAATCGTTTGTTGGCTCATCGAGAATTAAAACATTCGGGTTCTGAATTAAAACAGTACATAAATACAATCGTTTTTGTTCACCTCCACTTAGTTTTTCAACAAAGTCCCATTGTTTCTTTCTATCGAATAAAAACTTTTCTAGTAATTGCTGTGCGCTAATTTGTCGGCCTTTGGCTAGCGGAATATACTCGCCAAATTCTTTAATGACATCAATAACTTTTTGATTAGGTTTGGCTTTAATTCCGCCTTGCGTGTAATAACCGATTTTAACCGTCTCACCCAAAACAACTTTACCGCTATCTGGCTGTGCTGTTTGTGTAAGAAGGTTTAAAAACGTTGATTTTCCTGTTCCGTTTTTGCCAATAATACCAATACGCTCTCCTTTTTTAAAGGTGTATTCAAAATTATTAAGAATCGTTTTGTCTTTAAATGCTTTTGAGACCTTATGAAACTCTATGATTTTACTCCCAAGGCGTTCCATGTTAATGTCCAATTCGATAGTGTGATCGTTACGGCGTTGGTGTGCTTTGGATTTTATTTCAGAAAAATCATCAATTCTACTTTTTGATTTTGTAGTACGTGCTTTGGGTTGGCGACGCATCCATTCCAATTCTTTTTTAAAGAGCTGTTTTGCTTTTCCAACTTCAGTCGCTTGATTCTCTATTCTGGCTTCTTTCTTTTCTAAATAGTAAGAGTAATTACCTTTATACGTATGTAATTCACCATGGTCTAATTCTATAATTTCATTACAAACACGTTCTAAGAAGTAACGGTCGTGTGTCACCATAAACAGTGTTTGCTGTGTTTTAGCGAAATATTCTTCTAACCATTCAATCATTTCGAGATCGAGATGGTTGGTAGGTTCATCGAGAATTAAAATATCAGGTTTGCTTAAAAGTGCTTGTGCTAAGGCTAGACGCTTTTTTTGTCCACCAGAAAGTGTTTTAACTTTCAGCGTCAGATCATCTAATTTTAACTGCGATAAGGTTTGTTGGTATTGCGTTTCAAATTCCCACGCGTTATAGCGATCCATACCTTCAAAAGCTTTCTGATAGGCATCCGCATCTTCAGGATTTTTTAAGGCATGCTCATAAGCTTCAATTATTTTTAAAATCGGAATATCTGACGCAAAAATGGTTTCTTCGAGTGTAAGATTGGGATCTAAATCGGGTTCTTGGTCTAAAAAGGCTAAACGCAATCCTTTTCTAGCGACTATTTGTCCGTCATCTGGAGTGTCTTTTCCCGCTAACATTTTAAGGATGGATGTTTTTCCACTTCCATTTTTAGCCACAAAAGCAATTTTTTGATCTTTATGGATGCTGAAAGACAAATTTTTAAAGAGCACTAGCTCTCCAAATGATTTTGATATATTTTCTACGTTGAGGTAATTCAAACTGTTTTTTTTACAAAGAACGGAAATAAACCAAAAAGAATACTAATAGTTTTGATATTACTATTGATACATTATATTTGTCTTCAAAGATTCGTTGTATATATGAAGCCTATTAAGCTTTTAATTATTTTGTTGTGTTGTGTGGTTATTTCATCTTGTATCCCTCATAAAGACACTATTTATTTGCAGGTAAAAGAGAATGCTATCAATGATACTATTCCAAATAATCTTGTTGAAATTCAGAAACCCTATCGTGTACAAGTAAACGATATATTGAATATTCGCGTCAAGGCACTCGATCAAGAAACGGTCACTATTTTAAACCCGACAGGAGAAGGTAGTTTAAGTGCTAGTAGTGCTGAGCGTGCTTTTTTTGATGGTTTTACCGTAGATGTGCATGGCAATGTTAGAATTCCAACTCTAGGTTATCTGAATGTTTTAGGATTTACCACGGAAGAGATTGAGAAAAAGATAGAAGAACAGCTTTTAAAAGAGCAGTTTAAAGAAACTGCTAATATTTTTGTGACCGTAAAACTTGCGGGATTACGCTATACCGCTAATGGAGAAGTTGGCTCACCTGGAAGTCAGGTTTTGTTTACAGATCGAGTCAATATATTTGAAGCCATTGCTAATGTAGGGGAGATTCCTGTAACAGGTAATAAAAAAGATGTTAAAATTATTAGACAATATCCGCAAGGTCAAAAAATACATAGTTTGGATTTAACAGATATTAAGGTGATGCAATCTCCCTATTATTATATACAACCCAATGATATTATTTATGTAGAACCCTTAAAGCAAAAGTCGCTTGGGACTGGTGAGACGGCGCTCTCTAGTATTGCTGCGATAGCTTCCTTACTTTCTTTATTGACTACAGGTATTTTACTTTATTCAAGACTATAATATACTTATGAAAGATTATGACGATTTAGAAGACCAAGATTCACAAAATATAAGTTTTGATTTTAGAGGTTATCTTTTTAAAGTATTAAATCTATGGAAATTTGTGTTGATATGTATTGGAACTGCGATGTTAATTGCATACTTTATCAACGCAAGAAAGCAAAATGTTTACCGCTTAGATTCTTTAATTTCTATAGAAAACGATCAGAATCCATTTTTTACGGCTAATACTAGTATATCCTTTAATTGGGGAGGGACTTCTGGGAAAGTAGGTAAAGTAATGACTGCTATAAAAACACGTACACACAATGAAATCGTTGTGGATTCCCTTCAATATTATATGGATTACCTAGAAGAAGGTAAATACCGAAAAATTGATATTTATAAAAGTGCGCCTTTTGAATTTATTATTGATAAATCTAAAGCTCAGGTATTGAACTATCCGGTTGGGATACGGTTTTTAAATGCTAATGAATTTGAGGTCTTTACAGCATTTGAAGGCAAAAGTGTTTCTACTCAAGCCTATGGAGATAAATCGAGATCTACAGTAGAGGTGCCAACAGGTGTCTTTACAGAAAAAATTAAAAGTGGAGAGGCTATTGCCTTACCTTTTTTAAATGGTCAAATTATAGTAAAGCCTGGACGTAGCATTACGCCAGGAACAGAGTATTTTCTTCGGTTTAGTAATTTTGATGGCGTGGTTAATAGTTATAAGTCTAATATTATGATTACCCCGGTTGGGACTTCCGCTGGTTCTATTTTAAATTTACAGTTGGCTGGTCATAATAAAGCTAAAATTGTTGATTATTTGAATGCTACTTCTGAAATTTTGAGTAAGACCGAGTTGAAGCGAAAAAATCTATACGCTACGAATACCATAAAATTTATTGATAGTAGCTTGGCTGCCGTAAATGTAAATCTTGAAGGTTTTACGGATGAGATGAATACGTTTAGAAGAGATAACAAGGTGTTTGATGTGAGCACAGAAATCTCTCAAATTTCAGAGGAGCTGCGCCAGTTTGAATTGGAAAAGCAAAATGAAGAATCGAAACTTGATTACTTAAATAACCTTGAAGTTTATTTAAACACCAAAACTGATTATATTAATATTGCAGCTCCTACGAGTGTTGGAATCGAAGAAGGAAACGTGCTTAGTGGTGTTTCCAAGATCGTTGCCTTAGCTGCTGAGCGTCAAAATTTAGAGTATACGACTAAAGAGGGCTCAGGGCTTTTTAAAGAATTGGATCGCCGTATTGATTCTGAAAAAAATGTATTGCTTGAAACCATAGATGCTACCAAAGAGACGATTGGAGTGCGCATACGAACTTTGAATAGTAACATTGCAACATTAGAATCAAAATTGAGTGGCTTACCAGAGGATGAGCAACAGTTTTTGAGGATTCAACGAAAATTAGATCTCAGTCAGGAAGCTTATGATATTTATTTAGCAAAACGGAGTGAGGCTGCCATTGTAAAAGCGGCAAACATTTCGGATATCACTATAGTTGACGAAGCTAAAGATATTGGAGGGGGTTTAATAGGGCCAAATAAAACCCTGAATTATATGATGGGCTTAATGTTAGGTTTCTTTCTTCCTATGTTATTAATCTTTATTGTCTATCTATTAGATAGTACCATTCATGGCTCTGATGAGATTGCCCGATTGTCTAAAATTCCTATATTAGGTTTAGTCGGTAAGTACCGCTATAAGAATAACTTGGTAGCATTTGAAAAACCTAAGTCTGCCGTAGCGGAATCTTTTAGAGCCATACGTTCAAGTTTACAATTTATTTTTAAAAATCATAAAACTGAAGGCAGTGGTGCAAATACTTTAATGATAACCTCTTCTGTTAGTGGAGAAGGAAAAACATTTACGTCGATTAATATTGCCACCGTCTACGCCCTTTCTGGAAAAAAGACTATTTTATTAGGGTTGGATTTACGTAAACCAAAAATCTTTGATGATTTTAATATAACTAATGAAAAAGGTATAGTTAATTATCTTATAGGAGATGATTCCTTTGATAGTATTGTGACGCATACCCATATCGAGAATTTGGATGTCATTCCTTCTGGTCCAGTTCCTCCGAACCCTTCAGAGTTATTAATGAGTGATAAATTAAAAAAACTTATCGGTGAGCTTAAGAAGACCTATGATATCATTATATTAGATACTCCTCCTTTAGGTTTGGTTACTGATGCCTTGGAATTAACACAATATGCCGATGCCACAATATTTATGGTCCGTTTGGACTATACCAAGAAAGGGATGCTTCAATTAGTAAATGCAAAGCATCGTGCAGGTGAGCTTAAAAACGTTAATTATGTCCTTAATTTCTATAGACATAAAAATAATAGTAATTATGGCTATGGCTACGGTTACGGCTATGGCTACGGTTATGGAGTTTATGGTAATACGTATCATGAGAAGGATAATCAATCTATTTTTAAGAAGGTAAAAGAGTTTTTGAAGCGAATCTAGTTGTTGGCTTTTAGCCTTTATCTATTTGCTGTTGGCCGTTGGTTTTTTATGAAATTCAATTTGTCTTCTCTTGAAGTCAGGGATGGAGCTGTAGGATTTTAAATGTTTGTAAACTGAATGCTTATGATTAGTAAAAGTCAGCTTTGGGTTAAGCGTATATTTGATGTTGTCATTGTTATACTATTTTTACCTTTATTTATCTTTCCTATTTTATTATTTGTTCTCGTTGCTACTATAGATACTAAAAAATGGGGAGTCTATTCTCAGTTTCGGGTTGGTCAGCATGGAAAACTCTTCAAGATTTATAAAATTAGAACTTTAGCTGATGGAGAACACCAATTAGGGCAAATGGACCACAGTGCATCTTCGATAGGTAAATTTTTTAGGCAAACGAAATTAAACGAGTTGCCTCAGCTCTATAATGTATTCATAGGTGATATGAGTTTTGTTGGTCCGCGACCTGATTTGCAGGGGTTTGCTGATGAATTAATTGGCAATGATCGCATTATTTTAGAGGTCAAACCAGGAATCACGGGTCCGGCAACCTTAAAATACCGACATGAAGAACGTGTTTTAGAACGTCAAAAGAACCCAAAACACTACAACAGAACGATTATTTGGGTAGATAAAGTGAAAATCAATAAAAAGTATGTTCAGAATTACAGTTTTTACTTAGATTTGAGACTCATTTTAAAATCTATTTTAAATAAATGAATCATTCAGAAGATAAAATTGCCATTATAGGATTAGGTTATGTCGGTTTGCCTCTTGCCGTAGAATTTGCCAAACAATTCTTTGTTGTTGGTTTCGATATTAATAAACAGCGTATCAGTGAATTAAATCGTGGGTTAGATAAAACATTAGAGGTTGAAAACGATCACTTAGTATCGGTTTTAACAACGAATCTAAATGCTAATAAAGGTTTATATATTACAGACGATATTGAAGCCCTAGCTGTAACTAACTACTATATCATTACAGTGCCAACTCCAACAGATGCTTTAAACAAACCTGTATTTACTCCTTTGATAAAGGCTAGTGAAACGGTAGGTAAGGTGTTAGCTAAAGATGATATTGTAGTTTATGAATCTACGGTATATCCTGGAGCAACAGAGGATATCTGTATTCCTGTATTAGAGAAAACGTCTGGACTCGTTTATAATACAGATTTTTATGCCGGTTATTCACCAGAGCGAATTAACCCAGGTGATAAGGAGCATACAGTAACAAAAATATTAAAAGTTACTTCTGGTTCTACTCCAGAAATAGCTGTAAAAGTTGATAATCTTTATAAAAAGGTCATTGTTGCAGGTACGCATATGGCGCCTTCCATAAAAGTGGCTGAAGCCGCTAAAGTGATTGAAAATTCACAACGTGATATCAATATTGCCTTCGTTAATGAATTGTCAAAAATCTTTAGACTTTTGGAGATTGATACTAAAGCTGTTTTAGAAGCTGCAGGAACCAAATGGAATTTCTTAAACTTCTCACCAGGTTTAGTTGGAGGACATTGTATTGGAGTTGATCCTTATTATTTGGCACAAAAAGCTATAGAGTCGGGTTATAATCCTGAGATCATTTTAGCAGGTCGTAAAATGAATGATAGTATGGGGAGTTATGTGGCTACCGAAACTGTGAAAATGATGATTAAAAAGGGAGCTACTATCAAAGGTTCTAAGGTTCTTGTTTTAGGTATCACGTTTAAAGAAAACTGTCCAGATATTAGAAATTCTAGAGTTATTGATATTATTGGAGAGTTAGAAACATACGACGTTAATGTTGATGTTTATGATCCTTGGGCTTCAGCAGAAGAAGTAAAGCACGAATATAAGTTGGATTTAATTAGCGATTTTGCGGAGTTAAGTTCTGATTACGAAGCGGTAATTTTAGCGGTTTCTCACAATGAATTCTTAACATTAGATATTACGAAACTAAAATCACAAACGGGTGTTGTTTTCGATGTAAAATCATTACTTCCAATAGATACCATAGACGCAAGATTATAATGTACTCAAATCCACACCACACTACAGACCTAACTAAATTAAGTTTTTTAATCACCGGAGGAGGAGGCTTCATAGGCTCTAATCTCACTGAATACTTATTAAAGTATAACGCTAAAAAAGTACGCGTTTTAGATGATTTTTCGAATGGTCATCGCGAAAATTTAACTGAATTTATGGATCATCCTGCCTTCGAATTGATAGAAGGAGATATTCGTAATTTAGAGACTTGTAAAAACGCTATGGAGGGCATAGATTATGTGTCTCACCAAGCGGCTTTAGGTTCTGTTCCTCGTTCTATTAATGATCCGGCAACGACGAATGAGGTAAATATTTCTGGGTTTTTAAATATGATGATTGCGTTGAAAGATAGCTCAACCGTAAAACGTATGGTCTATGCAGCGTCTAGCTCAACTTATGGGGATAGTAAAGCATTACCTAAGGTGGAAGACACTATAGGGAAACCTTTATCTCCGTATGCCGTAACAAAATATGTCAACGAATTATATGCTGATGTCTTTGGAACTACGTATGATACTGATGTTATTGGTTTACGCTATTTTAATGTCTTTGGTCCAAAACAAAGTCCAGATGGGGCTTATGCAGCGGTAATTCCGTTATTTATGCAAGCGCTCAAGGATAGTGCCGCTCCGAAAATTAATGGAGATGGAGAGCAAACTAGAGATTTTACATTTATAGATAATGTCGTTCAGGCTAATGTAAAAGGTTTTTTTGCGTCTGCAGCCGCTAAAAACGAAGTGTTTAATGTGGCCTGTGGAGAACGTATTACCATCAATTATCTATGGGAATCCTTACGTATTGCAGCTGACTCTGATTTAAAAGCTATTTACGGGCCTAATAGACAAGGTGATGTTAGGGATTCTTTGGCAGATATTTCTAAAGCACAAAATCTTTTAGGGTATGAGCCAAAATATACGGTTAGAGAAGGGTTGAAGATTACTTGGGATTCGTTTGATTCTTAATATACGCCTTGGTGCGTGTTGAACACCCCTTTCTTCACCTCGTTCCTCGGGAATTCATTCCCCTCTTTTTTGAAAAAAAAGAGGGGAGCGGTATAAGGTTGTTCTATTTGACATGGATTTCGGGATTTTGCTTTTATGATTATTTAAACTTTTCTTTTAAAAGAAAACAAAGGGGAGTTGTTGTAGGTGGTTTGTTTTGTGATATTTGGTTTCTTTTAATATTCTTTTTTAATATTTTTAACCAACGAGTTTGTCGTTTATATAACTTATTTTGGTCTCCTATATGTGCTCTTCCCTTTAGTCAAAGAGAGGTGGCTGAACCGCCGTAGAAGGTTTAGACGGTGGGTTTGATATTTTATTTATGTCACTTAAAATGATCTTGTATTTCCCCTAAAACAGATGGAAGAGCATCAAAAACCATCTTGTTTTCAAAACGAATGACTTTGTAGCCTAAACTTTCTAAGTATAAGGTTCGTTTCTTGTCATACTCTTGTGCTTTTAGATTATTATGAACTTCTCCGTCTAATTCAATGATTAGCTTTTCAGTAGCACAATAGAAATCAACTATATAATAACCAATGCTGTGTTGCCTTTATAATTTTCTGTTACTGAGTTGTCTCGATTTTAGATGTTTCCATAACTGCGCTTCTGAAGGTGTTAAGTTGTTTCTTAATGCTCTTCTGTACTCTTGTAATTCTTTTTTGGTATGTATATTTTGTTTTAGCACGTATTAAAAGTATGGAATATATTTGAGATTTGAACACGCTTTCTTCACCTCGTTCCTCGGTGAATTGGGATCTGATTTTTGAGTGTTTGTGCGGGTTGGGTTTTATGTTTGTAGGTTTATGTGTTTGTTGTGGTAGCCGGAACACCCCTTTCTTCACTTCGCCCCTTCACTAAAATAGTCCACAGGACTATTTCTATACGTTTGGTCGCCTCTTTGAAAAAAAGAGGGGAGCGGGATTAGGTTATGCTTTTTGACATTGGTTTGCTAGATTTTGCTTTTTAGATCATTTATGCTTATTTAAAAAAATAAAGGAGGAGAGTTGCGGTAGGCGGCTTGTAGTATGGTTCTCTGTTTCTTTTAAAATTCTTTTTTTATAGATGGAACTAGAAAGTTTGTCGTTTACACAATTTAATTTGGTATCCAATATGTGCTCCTCCCTTTAGTCAAAGGGAGGTGGCTGAACTGCCGTAGAAGGTTCAGACGGTGGGTTTGATTTTTGCCCTAAATCACAACACATTAAAAACTTATTTTATTCTACCCACCTTGTTTCAGTTTCTTAATGTAATTAGTATATTAGCCCAATTGAAAAAAAGGATGTTTTCCTTAATTACTTGTTATCAAAAATGGCTTTAGAAACTCGAGTTTACCAGAAAGAAAGAACCATAAAATTTGGTGCGCTTTTAAAAGCGAGTTTGGCAGATATGTACGGTTCTCGCTTTTTAGCTCGGCAATTGGCAGAGCGCGATATTAAAGCGATGTATCGTCAATCTTATTTGGGTATTGTATGGGCTTTTATTATGCCATTAACCACTGCAGCTGTTTGGATATTCTTGAATAGTAGTGGTACTATTAAATTGTCCGATACTGGAATTCCGTATCCTGTGTATGCCTTTTCGGGTACCTTAATTTGGTCTATAATCGTGGCTTCAATTAATTCTCCGATGACGAGTACACAAGCGGCTAAGGGTATTTTGACTAAAATTAACTTTCCAAAAGAGGCCTTATTGCTCTCTGGTATTTATAAATTGTTATTTGATACCTCTATTAAAATACTTATTCTAGTTGCATTTGTTCTTATTTATGGTGTGGGTTTGCAATGGAGTTTACTATTGTTTCCGGTAGCTATTTTGGGTGCTATTATTTTTGGAACCACTGTGGGCTTGTTTTTAACTCCTTTAGGGCTTTTGTATAAGGATATTGGAAAAATCATCACCTTTGCGATGCAGTTTTTAATGTATGTGACTCCTGTTGTTTATGCGATTCCTAAAACAGGGATTATGAAAACAATAATGACTTGGAACCCTATAACTCCGATTCTATTAACGGCTAGAGATTTGGTTGTAGGGTTTACACCAGCCTATCTCATTTACTTTTTGGTGGTATTGGCTGTTTGTATTCCGTTTTTGTTTTTAGGTTTGATTATTTATCGTATTTCAATTCCTATTATTGTGGAACGGTTGAGTGCGTAGTTTTTTAGTTAAGAGTTAAGAGTTAAGAGTAGGAAGTAGGCAGTAGGAAGAAAACCCTTCCGTCTTTGTTTTCTTTGAAGGAAAACAAATCCACCTTCCTTTAAAAATAAGGGAAGAGCTTGTTGAAGTAAAAAAAAGTTTAGCTTTTAAAATAAAGTATATAGAAAGACCAATACATTACATGTCTGATAAAAATGAAATAGTAGCTGATGATGACGTCCTAGTAAAGGTAGAGGGGTTGAGCAAAAAGTTTTGTAAGGACCTTAAAACTAGCCTTTGGTATGGACTAAAAGATTTGGTGAGTGGAGTCTCTGGCTCTAGTGAAGACCGATTATTGCGGCCTAAAGAGTTTTGGGCAGTTAAGGATATTAGTTTTGAGTTGCGACGCGGTGAATGTTTAGGCTTAATTGGTCATAATGGTGCTGGTAAAAGTACCTTATTAAAAATACTAAATGGGCTTATTAACCCAGATGCTGGAAAAATAACCATTAAAGGCCGTGTTGGTGCGCTTATAGAATTGGGTGCTGGTTTTAACCCTATTCTTAGTGGGCGCGAAAATATTTATAACAATGGTGCTATTTTAGGCTTTAGCCGTAAAGAGATTAAAAGTAAACTAGTTGACATCATTGCCTTTTCAGAGCTCGAAGAGTTTATAGACATGCCTGTACAACATTACAGTTCTGGTATGAAAGTGCGCTTAGGTTTTGCTGTCGCTGCACAAATGGAACCTGATGTTTTAATTATAGATGAGGTTTTGGCTGTAGGAGATCTAGGTTTTGTTCTTAAATGTTTTAAAACTATAGATACTATTTTACCTAACACAGCAATTATTTTTGTGAGTCATAGCATGCCCATGATATCTCGTATTTGTAGTCAAATTATTTTAATGGAACATGGCTGTGCTCAATTTCAAGGGGAAGATGTAGGGAAAGCTATTGATTTGTATTATAGACGATTTGCTGATAATGAGAGTAATGTAGTTTTTACAGACCATTCTATTCAACTTGAAGAAGTAGAGTTGTTAAAGACTACGGGAGGTAGTGAGGAATTACCTCAATTAAATTGGGGGGATAATCTTCTAGTAAGCTTTAAGTTTAAAACAATCAACTATGATGAGATACCAACATTTAATATTTCTATTTATGATAAAGAACAACGACCAGTAGCTTTATTGCAAGCAAATACTTTAGATACAGATATTAGTGAAAAAAATAACTTTATCAGTTTTATTATAGAGCATAAAAAATTACAATTGTCAAAAGGTATATATTCATTAAATATATCTGTGTCTAAAAAAAATAGTAGTGAGCCAATTTTAAGAGTGAATAGTATTTTGGTTTTTCAAATTATTCATAACGAAGAAATTTGGCCATCATTTTTACTAGAGACTAACTTTGTTAAGACAACCTGAAATGATAATTACTAAAAAGTTTGTATTATTAAATCTGCCTAAAACAGGGAGTACCTTTGTAAGGTCTGTTTTAAAGAAAATATATAAAAATAGAAATAAAGGAAACTTATTTTTTAAAATTGCTAAAAAAATAAAGATTTTGAAACCTCCTTATAAGGAGTTGATTTTACCTAATATAAAATTTAAGCAAGGGGTTGTAAATCATTCAGATCAACATGGTGTTTATTCTCAAATACCTGAAAAAGATAAAAATAAAACAATTGTTTCTGTTGTAAGAAACCCTTTTGATAGATTAATATCTACTTATGAATTCCAGTTTTGGAAAGGAAGACCTGCTCTAGAAAAAAATATTCTTGAGTTAAACTTTCCCAATTTTCCAAATTTAAGTATTGATGAATATATTGATTATTTAATTTTAGTAGGAGAGAATTCTTATGAGAACAAACCAAAAAATATTAATATTGGTCTGTTTTCATTACAGTTTATTTATTTTTTCTTTAAAGAACCAAAAAGTGTAATTAAAAAAATAAATAAGGAGTATTTAGAAAATGAAACTCTTTTTAAAGAAGATTTAGCTGAAATTACTTTCTTAAAACAAGAATCACTTAGTAAGGATTTGATAGATTTTTTAATACATCAAGGGTTTAGTAAAAAAGAATTAGAGTTCATTCATACGCAAGATAAAATTAACGTAACAGAAAATAAAACCGTAAATAGGTCTGATTTAATAACACCAAAAGTTATTGATTATATTGAGAATTATGAACAGTTTTATATAAAAGTACTTAAGAGTAAAGGGATAAATTACACAAATCCGTTTTAATAATAATCTTTTTTATGACTTTTTATTTGAAAAGTAAGCCAAAAATATTTTGTATAGGTTTCAATAAAACAGGAACAACAACAATTGAAAAGGTTCTTAAAGATTTTAAAATTAAATTAGGAAATCAGGAAGAGGCTGAAATGCTTATTACTAATTGGTTTAATAGAGATTTTAAAGAAATTTTTAATTATGTGAAAAGCGCCACTGCTTTTCAAGATATTCCTTTTTCATTACCCTATACTTTTATTGCGTTAGCACAAAAATTTCCTAATGCAAAATTCATACTTACTATTAGAGATAATGATGAGCAATGGTATAATTCAATTGTTAAATTTCATTCAAAGTTATGGTCTTCTGATGAAAGTGCACCTAAGGTAAACGAACTGAAAAATGCTAATTACCGGTACAAAGGCTTAGCATATGAATATATAAAACAGGTATTCAATACACCCGATGACGATTTGTATCATAAACAAACTTTAATTAAGACATATAATAACCATAATAATCTTGTTAAGGATTATTTCAGAGCACATCCAGAAAAACTAATCGTTATTAATACTTCAAATAAAGCTGATTATTTTAGACTATGTGATTTTTTGAAAGAGAAACCCTTGCATGATAATTTTCCATGGGAAAATAAAACTAGTGATATAAAATGATAAACGTCACCAAAACATTTTTACCTCTTCAGGTCGAGTATCAAGCCATTTTAAAACGTGCTTGGGATACGGGTTGGATGACTAACCGTGGAGTTTTGGTACAAGAACTAGAAGCTAAATTAAAAACCTATTTAGGTGTTCCTAATATCATAGCAACCACTAACGGTACATTACCCATACAAATAGCTATTAAAGCTTTGGGTTTAAAAGGTGAAATTATAACCACACCATTTAGTTATGTTGCTACAACATCTAGCATTGTGTGGGAAGGTTGTATACCGCGTTTTGTAGATATTGATCCTGATTATCTAACTATTGACGAAACTAAAATAGAAGCTGCTATTACCACAAATACTTCTGCTATTTTGGCTACTCATGTTTTTGGGAATCCTTGTGCTGTAGAAACTATTGAAGCCATTGCAAAAAAACATAAGTTAAAAGTAATCTATGATGCTGCACATTGTTTTGGTGTGACTTATAAAGGGCAATCTCTTTTTAATTATGGAGATGTCAGTACCTGTAGTTTTCACGCTACAAAACTATTTCATACCGGTGAAGGTGGAGCTTTATTTTGTAGGCCGACCTATTTTGATACCCTATTTTCACATCATAATTTTGGACATGATGGTCCAGAGGCTTTTCAGAGTTTAGGAATCAATGCTAAAATGAGTGAGCCGCAAGCAGCCATGGGCTTGGCTGTTTTACCATATATGAATAAAATTTTAGAAGAACGTAAAAAAATAGTTGATAGCTATACTAAAGCCTTTGTTACAACAAAATTACAGTTACTTAAAATTAGAAAGCATTCTAAATGGAACTATAGCTATTATCCTGTTATTTTTGAAGATGAAAACCAATTGTTGAAGGTTAAACGAGCGTTAGAAAATCATTCTATTTTTCCTAGACGTTATTTTTATCCTTCTTTAAATAGATTACCATATATTGAGCAACAAAACATGGTTGTTTCTGAATCAATAGCTTCTAGAGTTTTGTGTTTACCTCTGTATGCCGGTTTAGAATTAGAGGATTTGAACCAAATTATTAATATTGTAAAAGAACAATTACTATGATAATCGTTGGAGCTAAAGGTTTCGCTAAAGAGCTATTGCAAATTGTATCTATAGATTTGGGCTTGCCAGATGATGACATTGTGTTTTTTGATAATGTCAGCACTGATTTACCTTTTAAAATTTATGATAGGTTTAAAATATTAACCTCTTTTGAAGCGGTAACTACTTATTTGTCAAAATCAGAAGATAAATCTTTTATTTTGGGATTGGGTCAACCAAAGTTAAGAAAGGATTTATATCAGAAATTTATAGAATTAGGTGCGCAACCTGTTTCCGTTATTTCTAAAAATGCAGAAGTTGGTAATTTTGACGTTAATATAAATAAAGGTGTATCTATTTTGTCGGGTGCGAAAGTATCTAATTCCGTAGAAATAGGTAAAGGTTGTTTAATTTATTATAACACAATTATTACACATGATTGTAGTATTGGCGACTTTGTAGAAGTATCACCAAATGTAACTATACTTGGTAGATGTCGAATAGGAAATCATACCTCATTAGGGGCATCCTCTGTAATTTTACCAGATGTTACTCTAGGAAGTAATGTGATCGTTGGAGCTGGAAGTGTAGTATTAAATGATGTTCCTGATTATAGTACCATTGTAGGTGTGCCAGGCAGAGTTATTTCAAAAAGAGATATAATATGATGGTTTCTGTTTGTATGATTACTTATGGTCATGAAAAACACATAAAGCAAGCTATAGAAGGTGTTTTGATGCAAGATTGTAATTTTGATGTAGAATTACTTATTGCTGATGATTATTCGCCTGATAAAACTGATAAGGTTGTAGCAGATATTCAGCGAAGCCATATTAATGGTTCTTGGATAAACTACAATAAGCATACTGAAAATACAGGTATGATGCCTAATTTTGTAGGCGCTTTAGAGGGATGTCGAGGCAAATATATAGCCCTATGCGAAGGCGATGATTATTGGACAGATCGTTTAAAGTTACAAAAACAGGTGGATTTTTTGGAAGCTAATGAGGATTATGCCTTAGCGTTTACCAATGGAAAAATTGATTACTCAGACTCCAACCATGCTAAACATTTAATATATAGTGAAGAAAAGGAGATCAATACTATTTATTCGATATTTGACTTACCAAAAGAGACAACAGATATTTTTAAACTAGCAAAAGGGAATTATATTCATACTGCTGGTGTGTTGTTTAGAAATTGGATAAAATTCGAGGGAGCACCTAGTTATATGCATGAGGTTACCATTGGAGATTGGCCATTGCATATGCTTACAGCAACCAAGGGTTTAATTAAATATATAGATGAAGATACCTATTGTTATCGTGTTAGCGATTCAGGACTTTATTCTAAAAAGTCGAGAATAGAAAAAATAAAAATGAGTTTAGGTCAATTTGCACCAATTTTAAATAGTACTTATTTTGAAGACGATGTAAGACATGTTATTACTAGTTATTGTATTAAGTGTTCTAAAACATACATTAATATGTGTTATAATGAATCTGATTATAATTTCTTTGCTGCTTTAATCGCATCATTTAATAGTTCAAACGATGCTTTAAAAAATGAATTGTTTCGAATTTTGGATAATAAAAATAAAAGGAAAAAAAAGAAGAATTTGTTTCAGAGCATTTATTATCGTTTTAAAAAGAGAATAAAAAAACATATTAAAAAATAATTAATGACAACAGCTTTCACCATATGTGCAAATAATTATTTGGCACATGCCAAAACCTTAGCGGTATCTTTTAAAAAACATCATCCAGACAAAAGTTTTATTATTGCTATTTTAGATGCCCCAAGTGATGACATAGATTATAATGATTTAGGTGCTGATACTGTTTTATGGATTCCTACGCTTTTTAAAAGTTTAGTAGAAACTCTAAAAGACACCTATGGTATTGCTGAGCTATGTACTGTAGTTAAGCCAGAGTTATTTCAGTATTTATTTAAAGAAGGTTCTAAAACCGTACTTTATATAGATCCCGATATTAAAGTGTTTTCACCTTTAGAAGAAGTGTTCACCGCATTGGAAACTAATCAGATGGTGCTTACGCCTCATATTTGTAGTCCAACAGGAGATGTTGGGCATCCGCAAGACAAAGACCTTATGCGAACAGGTATTTATAATTTAGGTTTTTTAGCTGTAAATAATACTCCTGAAATTATAGGATTTGTTTCTTGGTGGGATAAACGCGTTAAGGCGTATGGCTATCACGATTTAAAGAAAGGTTTTTTCTACGATCAAATTTGGTTAGGTTATGGTCCTGCATTTTTAGATAACGTATATGTTTTAAGACATTTGGGGTATAATGTAGCTAATTGGAATTTACATGAACGCCATATCATAAATGATGCCGAGACCTATTATGTAAATACCAAAAATACACCACTTCGTTTTTTTCATTACAGCCATTATAAAATGGAAAATGAACCACAAATAGCGTCTTATAATAAAAATTTTAATTTAGAAAATAGATTAGATATCGTACCTGTATTCGGCTTATATAAAAAATTATTACTCGCAAATAATTATGCCGCATTAAAAAAAATAAATTATGCGTATGGTAAACAGCCTGTAGCTCAAGTTGCGGTTAATAAATCCAAAGAAAACAGGTTTAAAAAAGCTTATAAAGCCTTTAAGAAAGCAGTAAAAATCCTATTAGGAAAATAAATAGAATTATATGCTTACTAAAGGAGTATCTATAGTGTTATGTACCTTTAACGGAAAACAAAGGTTAGAAGCTACGTTAACACATCTAACAGCACAAAAGCTAGATGTGCCTTGTGAGATTATCTTTGTAGATAATGCGTCTACTGATTGTACTAAAGAGTTTGCTGATAATTGGTGGGCTAAACATGGTAGTGAGGCTATCTCATATTTGTCTTTTGAACAGCCTATTCCAGGGAAATCATATGCCCAAGATTTGGGTTATGAAAAAGCTAATTATAATTATTTATTGGTTTGCGATGACGATAATTGGTTGTGTGATAGTTATATTCAAACTGCGTTTGAAGTGATGGAAGCTAATCCAGAAATTGGTGCTTTGGGTGGTTGGTGTGATGCTGAATTTGAAGGTGTAAAGCCAAGTTGGTTTGATGAACAGGCAAAGTATTTTGCTGTGGCTAAACAAGGGAGTGTAAGTGGAGATATTACGCTTAAAAAAGGCTGTTTATACGGAGCAGGTATGGTTTTGAATAAAAACCATTGGCTAGAATTAAAAGCCTTAGGTTTTGAACATTTATTATCGTGTAGAAAAGGGAATAACTTAAGTTCTGGTGGAGACACCGAATATAGTTATGCTTTGCGATTATTAGGGTATAAAATTTGGTATGACGACCGCTTATATTTTAAACATTATATGACAGAAGGCCGTATGCATTTAGAGTATTTAAGTAGATTAAGAAAAGCCATGTCGTATTCTAATTTTGTCTTACAATGTTATACTGATTTATTGAATGACCGTAAACCTAGGTGGAACCGTGTTTTAAATAAAGGAAGAAAAGCGTTGCTTAAAGAAGGTTATATTAAGGCTAAGTTATTTGCTTTAGGAGATTTTGAACAAAAAGAACAATCAAAGTCTTTTTTTAGAAATTTGTATTATGTAATTTTTAAAAAGCAACTTTATTTTACTAATAAAGTGTTTGTTATGAGTTGGCTGAAAAATAAAGAAGAATTAAAACGAAACTAAATGCATATAGCTATTGTTGTTAATACGTTTCCAACGGTTTCTGAAACTTTTATTGTTAATCAAATAACGGCATTAATCGATGAAGGACATACTGTAAAAATTTACTCGAAAAAGAAAGGAAGCTTAGAAACTATTCATAATAGTATTCTTAAATATAGCTTATTAGAAGAAGCATATTTTAATAGAAAAAAGCCTTATAATAAAATTAAAAGAGTATTGCTTTTTTTTAAGTTATTATTTCAACATTCATTTGAATTAAATTGGGGGTTACTTTTTAAAGCCTTCAATTTTTTGAAGTATGGCAATGATGCCTTGAGCTTAACGTTATTCTATAAATTACAGTTTTTTATATTACATAAAAAGTTTGATGTTATTCATGCTCATTTTGGTGTACACGCAAGGCCAATCGTAGGTTTAAAGGCTAAGGGTTTTTTGAGGAAATGTAAACTTATTGTTTCATTTCATGGGTTTGATATCAATCCGAGTAAAATAGAGTATTATAAAACCTACTATAACACATTATTTAAGTATGCAGATGAAATTACTGTAAATACACAATATACCAAAGCCTTACTGTTGGAAGTGAATCCTACTTTAACAAATATTAGTCTATTGCCTGTGGGCTTAGATACTAATTTGTTTCAGAAAAAGGAACCTCCTCATTTGATAGACGAAGATTTTAAACTCGTGTATTGTGGACGATTAGTTCCTTTTAAAGGAGCATTATTGTTACCCCAAATTTTAAATGAATTAGAGGTGAGAGGTATACAATCTATAGCATTGAAAATTATTGGAAACGGCGTTTTAAAAGAGCCTCTTATAAATGAAATTGAAAAGTTTAATCTACAACATAAAATAACAGTGCTTGGTGCTATAACCCAAGAGGACATAAAAGCGATTTTTAGTGCGTCGGATGCTTTTATACTTCCTGGAATTTATAATCATTTAGATGGAGGAAGAGCAGAAAATCAAGGCTTGGTCATTCAAGAAGCACAAGCTATGGAATTGCCTGTAATTGTTTCGGATGTAGGAGGTATGAAATATGGATTAATACCTAATGAAACTGGTTTTGTGGTTAAAGAGAATGATATTAGTGGTTTTGTAGATGCTATTCGGAAATTAATAGAAAATCCACTTTTAGCAAAACAAATGGGTGAAAAAGGACGCGCTTTTGTTGTTGAAAATTATGATTCGAAGGTTTTGGTGCAACAGTTATTAGCGATTTATTTAAGGTAAAACTCTTACGTGTTTTAAGCAGGAATGGTGATTTTGGTGGTTAGTCTAGAACTATCGTCTACTGAAATTTATCAGTTTAATTTGTTTTTGTTGTACTGAGAGAC
Organism: Winogradskyella helgolandensis; assembly: GCF_013404085.1. Taxonomy (NCBI): domain Bacteria; kingdom Pseudomonadati; phylum Bacteroidota; class Flavobacteriia; order Flavobacteriales; family Flavobacteriaceae; genus Winogradskyella; species Winogradskyella helgolandensis. Next base: position 2,283,544 of record NZ_JABFHO010000001.1, read on the forward strand.
ACTGTTTGAAGTGATTTTGTCATGTTATTTCAATGATAGAATAAATTATTATTTAGAAGTTTTTAGTAGAAAAGGATACTTCCGTTGGGCTTCCTTTTGTATGATAATTAATTCTTAACCCTATATAAATAAAACACAAAAACAAGTACAAACAAAATTCCTATCTTCGGATTATTTATTATAGCGCACATACAACAGATGAATCAGCCTCTAGTATCAATAATTATTCCCACATTCAATCGGGCTCATATAATCGGTGAAACCTTAGATTCCATAATAGAACAAACATACCAGAATTGGGAATGTATTGTTGTAGATGATGGAAGTACGGACCATACCGATGAGCTATTGGCAAACTATTGTCAACAAGATTCTAGAATTAAATACCATCATAGACCTATAGAGCGACCTAAAGGCGGGAATACCTGCCGGAATTATGGGTTTGAATTAAGTAAAGGGGAGTTTATCAATTGGTTTGATAGTGATGATTTGTATCTGCCAGATGCACTTACAACGATTCGTGCTGCTTTTACAAATGATACCGATGTTGTTGTAAGCCCGTTGCAACGTTTTAATTCAGAAACAACTGTATTGTCAGCGCAAAATACAATTGATAAATTGCCATTGATACCGGCTTATTTGGTAGGCGAGGTGGCCTTCTATACTATTGGGCCGACATGGAGACGTTCTTTTTTAGAGACACAAAAACAATTGTTTGATGATCAGTTGACTATCATACAAGATTGGGATTTTAATTTACGGATGCTTTATCAAAGCCCCACTATTGTGTTTTTAGATAAAGCTCAAATGCAGTATCGGATTCATGCGCAGTCGTTACAAAAGCAATTGTCAGATTTGAACTTGGATTTAATAGAAGCCGATTTTATCATTAGAGCTCAACATTTAGACATGTTGGCTCAATATTATCCAGCAGGCGTGCCTGTTTTAAAACAATTTATTTTAGACCGGCGAAAATATTTTGTAAAATTAGCATTTACTAGAAAAGATATATCTAAAATGAGTTTAGCAAAAGATTTAATACAAACTCAGAAAGCACATCACGATTATGTAGGCGTTATTAAATCTTATCTGGGGTTATGGTCTTATAAATGTTTTGGAAGAGGGTATTGGTTTTTTAGATAATAGATTTTGGTTGTTAGTTGTTTGTTGGTAGTTTTATTTCTAAATATAACTTTGTTTTTATGCGCTGTATAACGTATTTGAAGTGATGATTTTATAAAAAGCTGCAGTTATCAACTTTTAACTATCAACAAAATTACTATCTTAGCCCACAGCTATTAAAACTTCTGTATTCATGACCAAAGCACCTTTGGTATCTATTATTATACCTACATTTAATCGAGCACACTTAATTGGGGAGACTTTAGATTCTGTGATGGCGCAAACCTACCAGAATTGGGAGTGTATTGTGGTGGATGATGGGAGCTCAGATGGTACTGACCAACTTATGGTTACCTATTGTGCTAAAGATTCACGGTTTCAATATCATCATAGACCAGCAGATCGCTTACCAGGAGGGAATGCGGCTCGTAATTATGGGTTTGAGGTGAGTAAAGGGGACTATGTGCAATGGTTTGATAGTGATGATTTGATGATGTCAGAGAAGTTAGAACTATGCGTATTAGAGATTAGAGATGAAAAAAAGGATTTGGTGATTTGTAATTTTAATACTCTAGGAAAGAAACCAAAAACTCCAGAATTAGCAATTAATGACTTATTAAAATATCATATAGCTTATGGTACTATTAATACACAAATATGTTTTTTAAAAAAAAAGATTTTAAATGATATTATTTTTGATGAATCTTTAGTAAGAGGACAAGAGTTTGAATTTTTCGTTAGGCTGTTTAGTGAAAAGAAAATTAAATTTTCAATAATACAACAATCTCTTAGTGAAATTAGAGAGCACAACGATTCTATTACAGGTAAATATTTGAACGGAAATAAAGAGTATATTAATTCTTTACTCTATTCAAAACTAACTGCTTATAAATCATCTTCAATTTTTGATGATAAAACTCAGAATATTGTATCGAAGAAATTTGAAATTATATTATGGCGAGCATTAGTATTTAGGCACCAAAAATTATATTGGCATTATTTAAATAAGTATTTTAAAGTTAATAAAGAGATGGGTTTTTGTAAAAAGTTGAAATTTGTTTTTTTAGCAAAGTGTTTTTTTACGTTTAAAAGAGGGAGTCTAATAATTAAAAAGTATTATTTTAAATAGGAAAATAACTAATATTATATATTTTACTAAATATAAAAATAACAAATATTGAATCAATTAGTTTCCATAATTATTCCAACATATAATAGAGCTCATTTAGTTAAAGAGACAATTGTTTCTATACTAAATCAAAGTTATACTAATTGGGAATGTATAGTAGTAGATGATGGGTCTACTGATAATACAGAGCATATACTCTTAAAGTTTATTGAAAAAGATAGTCGTATTTCATATTACAAAAAACCAAAGCATTTACCTAAGGGGCCATCCGCAGCTAGGAATTATGGCTTAATAAAAAGTAAAGGCGCTTTTGTTAATTGGTTTGATAGCGATGATTTAATGCATCCAGAAAAATTACTAACTGATTTAAAAAACCTTAATTCGAGTGATTATGATTTTACGATTAGTCAATCTGTTTTTTTTAAGGAAGATGGTAAGCCTGTTAAAAAATATTGGAATAAATATCTCTGGAGTAATGATCCGATTAACGATTTTATTTTAAAAAAAATAGGATGGGGAGTAAATAATCCACTATGGAAAAAGGAAAGTCTAATTGAAAGTAACTTAGAATTTGACGATTTTTTAATTACTGCAGATGATTATTTGTATCATATTCAAGCCTTGTTGTTTAATTTAAAACCACATATAAATCAAGAGGTATTGGTTTTTAATAGAGAGCATGGAAATAGGTTAAACGATTTTGGTAGAAAGGCTCCGTTTAAGCTTAAAAATAATTTGTATTTAATGAAAAATATCAAACGTTTAAGTTTGAATGATGATGTCAAGGCATTTTTAAATATTCAATATATTAGGCAATTTTCAAATTTATTAAAGAATAAAGATATTAAAACAGCGAAACATTATTTGAAAAATGAAAATTTAGAATTTTACGATCTAAAGACTACAGCAGAAGTTAAAGCGCTTTATTTTAAAGGTTTAATTTATAAATATACAAGTTTGGGATATAAATTATTAAAAACGAATTGAGTTAACTTAATTCATTATAAGTTATATTCGTTTTGTTGGAATTATTCTTGATAAAAAATGAAATCTTTGAAACCACCACTTAAAATCGTCATTTACACAGGTCTTATTCCGAATACGACGTTTATAGAAACTTTAATCGCTAGAGTGACTAAAGCACATGAGGTCTTATTTTTTTTGGACGGTTAAAAAAATGATGACATACGCTTCTAAGCTTATAAAAATTATATTTTAGTTTTTAGAAATTAAGTGTTTTTTAGTTGTTTTTTTAGAGAAGTTTTTACTTAAAAAAAAAGTTTATATTTTATAATTTTGATACACTATGAGCAAGTTGGTTTCTGTTATCTTACCCAATTACAATCATGAAGCTTTTTTACAAGAGCGTTTAGACAGCATTTTTAATCAGACTTATCAAAATTATGAAGTCATTATATTGGATGATTGTTCTACGGATAACAGTCTAAAAATATTAGACCGATATAAATACCATACTAAAGTCTCTCATTTTATTGTTAATACTACTAATTCTGGTTCGCCGTTTAAACAATGGAAAAAGGGATTGGATTTGGCGCAAGGAGATTATATATGGATAGCAGAAAGTGATGATTTTTGTGATTTTAACTTTCTCGAGTCTCAATTAGACTATTTAAAGAATGTGGATGTTACAGTTTCAGAAACATTGACTTATTGTAAAGGTATAAAACCAAAAGAAGTTTTGCATCCGCTATTTAAAACAGGAGAATCACAGGTTTTGACAAATGATACTATTTTGAACTGTCCTATTTTAAATGTTAGTGCCGTTGTATTTAAAGCTGTAGATAGAGAACAGCTAAAAAAATGTTTTTTTAATGAGTTTAACATCATCGGTGATCGTGTTTTCTATCATGAATTTTTTTACAATCGATCGTTTACTCTAAATAGAGAGTCCACAAGTTATTTTAGAAAAGACGGTAGTGGACTATCAGACTTAAGTTCTAAGGATTCCATATATTTATCTAAATATTTAAAAGAGCATATTAGGTTTATTAAAGAGTCAAATACACGATCTAATAATGAATTAAAACCATTTGTTAAACCTTATATAAAAAGATTTTATAACCGAGTGAGACATCGAGTGACGTATAGAGGTAAATTAAGTTTTACTTACCTAAAAATTTATATTAGTTATAAAAAAGCTCTATTTACTATTTAATACTATTTTTATAGCCATGAAAACAGCTTTGGTTCTCACTGTTAAAAATGAAAAGCGATTATTGCGTGATAATATGTTATATCACCACGCTATAGGTGCGCATCGTATATATGTTTATTTTGATGGCACAACAGATGCTGGTAAAGCTAGTATTGCAGACCTAGACTTTGTTACCATTCAAGATTCGGTGTCAGGTGATTTGTATGCTCATTTATCTTATTTAGAAAAATTTACAAAAAATGCAGTTGAGCATCATACAGCCAGACAGTGTTTAAATACATATGATGCTATACAACATTGTAAACAAGATGGTATAGACTGGTTAATTTCATTAGATGCCGATGAGTTGGTTTGTTTAGACTTTAAACAGCAGTTATCTTTTGCCGATTTTTTTGCTACTATTCCTAAAGAAGTTAATGCCGTTAACTTTAAGGTTTATGAAGTATTACAGCGAAAGTTACAGTATAATAATGTGTTTAAGGAAGAAACCCTATTTAAAACCACTTCTTCTTTTAAGAATAGGTTTATAGCAGAGCAAAAGAACATTCTTAATCCTTTTACAAATAAGAATCAATCATTTAGTTATTGGTATGGGCAACATTTAGGTAAAGCAGCATTACGTGTTTCGAATGATATTATTCCTAAAAATGTGCATCGTTATAAAACAATTAATGGAGAGTCTCTTAATAGTATAAGTTGCTTCGGTTTATTACATTACCACGCCTATGATGCCAATGATTTTATAAAAAAATTTAAGAATTTTAAAAAACATGCAAACACATACTTGTCAGGTAATTCAGTTGATGCTTTAAAATTACTACTACGAGATATTGTTAATCAACCAGGTGTTAGCACTAAAGCGTTAGAAGACTATTATAAGAACTATATTTTATTTTCGCCAGCAGACGTTAAACGTTTATTGAAGAATAGATGGGGATTGGTTTTTCAGCATAAGCCTAAATTATTGCAAGAGATTACAAGTGTTCGGGATGTGTTTCATAGCTTAAATTCGATTAATAAAAATTAACATATTTCTTGAAACCACCACTTAAAATTGCCATATACACAGGTCTTATTCCGAATACGACCTTTATTGAAACGCTCATTTCGGGAGTGGCTAAAGAGTATGACGTCTTACTTTTTGGTACCGTTAAAAAGAAGACGCGTTATGCTTCTAAGCGAATTACAATTATAGATACGCCAACATCGTTATACAAAAACATACCATTAACACTTTGGCGCGCTCTAAAATTAGGAATAAAGCACCCAAAGCGGTTATCATTAGCTATAAAAGAAGCGAAAACTTATTCTACCTTATATACCCAATGGCTTCGATTCTCACGTTTTGTGCCCGTGTTATTATATGCGCCAGATATCTTTCATTTGCAATGGACGAGCCGCATAGATCGTTGGATGTTTTTAAAATCGGCATATCCGTGTCAAATTGTTGTGAGTTTATTAGGGTCACAAGCAGCTATTTTACCTTATATTAATCCGGAAGTGTTTAATAGGTATCAACGTTGCCTTCCTAAAGTAGATGCTATACATTCCATATCTGGACATTTAGGGAGTCAGGCTACAAATTTTAATGTCCGTTCAGAGGGTGTTTATGTGATTTCGACTCCTATTCCAACGGCTGCTTTTACCTATTATAAACCTTTTGAAAAACGTGATTTTAAACCATTTCAGCTGGTATCTGTAGGACGGTATCATTGGGTTAAAGGGTATCGTTATGGTATACAAGCGGTACAGCAACTTATTCAGTCTGGTGTAGATGTTCATTACACCATTATTGCTGCAGGGAACATTCCAGAAGATCTCTTATTTCAAGTCAACCAGTTGGGATTACAAGATTATATAACCTTCAAGCCAGGTTTGTCTCAAACGGCATTATTTGAGCACTTGCAAACGTATGATGCTTTACTGTTGCCAAGTTTAAGTGAAGGTATTGCAAATGTGGTATTGGAAGCTATGGCTATAGGGCTGCCTGTAATTTCTACAAATTGTGGAGGTATGGCAGAAGTGGTCATTACTGAAAAAACGGGATGGTTGGTACCCGTTAGAGATGCAAAAGCCCTTGCTAATGCTGTTGTTGATTGTATGCAAGTTGAAGAACAGCATAAGCGCAACATGGTACAGCAGGCTTATGATTTGGTGAATGCTAATTATCATGAAACCCATAGTATTTCAAAAATGTTGCGGCTTTATGAGGGATTAGGTAATAGGAAGTGGTAAGTGGGTAAAGTGTAAAGTGTAAAGTTTGAAGTGGGAAATTGAATTTAACTCGAATTTGAGGTTGAATTTGAAGAAGAACCCTCCCGTCTTTGTTTTCTTTAGGTGAAACCAAATCCACCTTCCTTTATAATTTAGGGAAGAGCATGGAATTATTGGATTTAATAGGGATTAGAGAAGACATTTATGTGCTCTTGTGTTTATAACTTACCTTTGCCAGTGTTATTGTTATTTGAACCAATTACTAAATATGGGTAACCGACTTAAAATAGCTGTTTTTTCAGGAACCATTCCGAGTACTACTTTTATTGAGCATTTAATACAAGGAGTGTCTCAAACACATGAGGTGTTATTGTTTGGTGTGCAAACTAGGGCTGTAGCTTATGATTCTGAACACATTAAGGTTTATGCCACTCCAAAATCCCATTTAAAGAATGCTGTTGTAAGTAGTTATAGATTACTGCAGTTGGTTCTTAAATCCCCAAAAGATGCGGTGAAATTATACCACCATACGTCTCAATTTAAAAAACACTATGATCGCTGGATTTGGTTTACAAAACTCTTACCTATAATATTGCATAAACCTGATGTATTACATATACAATGGGCTAAGGATGTCGCGTTTTATGCGGTATTACAAGATACGTTTGGTATTAATATTGTGGTGAGTTTGCGTGGTGCTCATATTAATTATACACCTATAGTCGATTTGCAAATTGCAACTATTTATAAACAGGAATTCCCGAAAATAAAAGCCTTTCATGCTGTTTCTAAGGCTATTGGAGACGAAGCAAGGCTTTATGGAGCTAAAGCTACTGCGATCTATACCATTCATTCTCCGATTCCGACTTTCTTTTTTGATCATTATAGGGCTTGTGAAACCGTGCAGGATAAAACCATACGCTTGGTTTCTGTTGGGCGTTTTCATTGGATAAAGGGTTACGAAACAGCATTAGATACTATAGCTGCTTTAAAGAATAAGGGTTATCATATTCAGTATACCATTATAGGGCCAGACGAGTTCAGTGAAGCCTTATTATTTCAATGCCACCAACTCAATTTAGTCGATGACGTTGCTTTGGTTGGGGCTATGGCTCAAACGGAATTAATTCCATTTTTACAGCAATTTCACGGCATGTTATTGCCTAGTTTAAAAGAGGGCATTGCTAACGTGGTGTTAGAGGCTATGGCTCTTGGCTTACCTGTGGTGTCTACAGATTGTGGTGGTATGGTAGAAGTAGTGATCCCTAATGAGACCGGCTGGTTGGTGCCCGTTAGAGATGCTGAAGCTATGGCTAATGCTGTAATCGCTTTGAGTGTAACTTCAGAATTTGAATTGCATGCGATAACGAAACGGGCTCATGAGTTTGTAAAAGAGGAGTTTAATGCAGCGAATAGTATTGGGCAATTTGTGTCGATGTATGAAGAAGTGGTTGGAAACTAATTGTTTGGAATCATTATTTTGTGGTATTATCGTCATTGAGAGTTAGCGGCAATTAAACCTACAAGACATAAATATAATTATTACAATAAATCTGAATTTTTTAAAATGAATAAGGCAGAAATTGAAAAAACGAAAAAAGGATTACTTGTTGATTTTAATGGTCATGAAAATTTATTAGTATCATTTGGTGGAATTCAACAAGGCTTAGGAATGCCCGTATTTGAGTTTTTTAACTCAATTTCAGATATTCCATGTGATAAAATATATTTTAGAGATTTTAATCAAGCATGGTATCAAAAAGGAGTGGATTCTGAATTGAATCACATTAATAAGATTATTAAATACCTTGAAAAGAAAATTAACAGTAATAAGTATAGCCGAATTTGTTTTATTGGAAACTCTATGGGAGGCTATGCATCCATTTTATTTGGCAGTATTTTAAATGTTGATACAGTTATTGCATTTGCACCTCAAACATTTATTAACAGAGTTAATCGCATACTAAATTTTGATAAAAGATGGTGTAAACAAATTAACCAAGTATATTATTATAAAGATAACAGGAAAGAGTTTTATGACTTGAAAAAGTATCTAAATAGAAACAATTCATATAAGACCCAAATTAATGTTTATTATTCTCCAAATCATAGACTTGATAAAAAACATGCAGAACGGCTGAGCACCCATAGTAATGTTGTCCTGCACCCAATTGATGAGGGAGGACATAGTGTAGTTAAGGTTGTGAGAAATAATGGAAATTTAAAATCCGCAATTATATCAGCGTTCGAATAACAATGGTTAACTAAATTATGTGAGAAAAGAGGAGGAGCATTAATAAAATAAGAGTTTTGACTCGCAGTAAACTTTGTGTTTAGTAGAAATTAATTAATTAAAAATCACCTACTTTTCAACATATACAAATCCGTGAGGAAGTAATCTTAAGGTTTACAACGGAAAATATTACTTCAGTTGTTCCTTCATCGTAATAACGTTGAGGTTTTAAGGGGACAGATTACTTTAGTCGTTCTTCTCTTGTAATGAGGTTGGTTTTTATATTTAATTTATAAACTAAATTATTATATTCGTAGCCTATCACAATATGAAGACTGTCACCACCGAAATTATACCTGTTAGGCCTACTTATGCTAAAGTACAAGCGCCACACGAGCTACATTTAGAGGCTATTTGTGTTTTTGCAGCGATTGGCTTTTTTTTAGATACAGATACCTATTGGAAAGATGAGGTTGTGTTGAGACCAGGATGTCAACATACCATTTCAGATGATGGTTATCTCTTGGAGAGTACTCCCTGGTTTGAATGGTATTATACACCCGATAAAACTCGTGATTTCGACGCGACTTTACAAGACTTTATAACACTGTTCGAATCTATTATAGAAGAACAAACGGTTGGTAAAAAAGTGATTTTACCTTTATCTGGTGGTTTAGATAGCCGAACACAGGCTGTAGCGTTACAGCATTTAAAAGCGTCTGTAAACAGTTATAGTTATGATTTTCAGGGAGGGTATAAAGAAACTAAAATAGCAAAAGCGATTGCAGAAGTTTGTGAATTTGATTTTACGGCCTACACAATTCCGAACGGCTATTTATGGGATGTGATAGAGGATTTAGCGACATTGAATCGTTGTGAATCTGATTTTACAGCACCGCGGCAAATGGCCATAGTTGACAAATTTGAGACTATGGGTGAAGTGTTTTCATTAGGCCATTGGGGAGATGTGTTGTTTGATGACATGGGAGTTAGAGATGATTTATCATTACACGACCAAGTTAGCGTCCTTCAAAAAAAATTGATTAAAAAGGGAGGACGCGATTTAGCCATACAACTTTGGAAGCATTGGAACTTAGAAGGAGATTTTGATCGTTATTTTGAAGGTCGTATTTCTGCTTTACTATCGGCTATAGATATTCCTAACAGTGCTAATGCACGTATCCGTGCCTTTAAAAGTTTATATTGGGCACCTCGCTGGACCTCCGTAAATTTAGCCGTGTTTGCGAGTAAGCATCCCGTAACTTTACCATATTATGATCAGCGTATGTGTGAGTTTATTTGCACGATTCCAGAAGCGTTTTTAGCCAAGCGACAGTTGCAAATTGGGTATATAAAAAAGCGTGCTCCAAAATTAGCTAAAATTACTTGGCAGGAGCAAAAGCCATTTAATCTCTATACATATCCTAAAAATAAGATACCTTATAATTTGCCTTATCGTATAACCAATAAAATGGAAAGAGTCTTTCAGGAACTATTAGGAAAGGCCTATATTGAACGCAATTGGGAATTACAGTTTTTGGGCGAAAAAAATGAAAAACGATTGTATAAATACTTATCATATAAAAAGTTTACGGGTTTTATATCGAAAGATATGGTGGATGATGTCTATAATGGTCTGCAATCTAAAATGCCTCTAATTTATGCGCATCAAATGAATGTGTTATTGGTATTGGCTCAATTTAAGCGATTTAATGATGAATAGACCACTACGTATTTTATTTACTATTCCAAATTTTAAGACAGCAGGTAGTCAATATGTGTTATTAGCATTAATCGCAAGATTAAATAAGCATAAATTTAGTGTTACAGTAGGAGTTGAGAATCATTGGAATGATGCAAAAAAAGTAATTCCTGTGAGTGATTTGGTACAACTACCAAAGCCTTTTAAAGTTTCTAAAATAAGTTTTCTTAAACAATATGTTCAGGTTCTTAAAAATAATCAAATAGATTTAGTACATTCTTGGGATTACAAATCAAATTATTTAGAGCCCTTAGCTTGTAGATTAGTAGGTGTAAAATATTTATACACAAAAAAAAATAATTCATGGTCTCGTTCTTGGCGGCTAAAAAGTTTATTCTCACATTTTATAGCGTATGATCAACCAGAAATGAAAACACGATTTTTTTCAAATAAATATTTTGGGAATAAAATTAAACTGATTCCCCATGGTGTAGATTTGCTAAAGTTTTTTCCATTAGATAAAATTTCACATTCAACATTTAATATGTGTTATGTGGGTACTATAAATGAAAATAAAAATCAGTTGTTTGTATTAAAGGCCATGTTGAATCTTCCTGAAAATATTCATCTAAACGTGTTTGGTAAGGCTGATGGAAATTATAAAAAAGAGTTAGATTTATTTATTGAGAATAACAATTTAAAAGATCGAGTGCATTTTTATGGTTATATTTCTCAAAGTCAATTGCCTGAAATTTTTAGAAGTCAAGATGTATTAATATTGTCTTCATTGGAAGAAGGTTTTCCAGTTTGTTTGTTAGAAGCTATGGCTTGTGGAATACCAGTATTGAGCTCAGATTCTGGTGGAGGTACAAAGTTTATGTTAAAAGGTATCGAGAAGGATTGTTTGTTCTCAATTTATGAAACCAATGATTTTAAAAATAAGATTTTGAACGTAATGCTCCAACAAGATTTATATCTATCATTGCAAAAAAATGGTTTGGATTTAGTGCGCAAAAAATTCTCTATAGAGCAAGAGGTTCGTAGTTATGTAAAATTATATAATAATCTTTAAAAAGAGTACTGAATGTTTTTGGATTATCAAGGTTATAATAAGCATGTCTTAATAGTTGGGTCTGCACGTAGCGGAACCAGTTGGCTAAGTGAAATTATAGCCCAGCAGAGCCGTTACCGGATGTTGTTTGAACCAGAACATGAATTTAGAACACCTAAGGGTCACTTAATTTGTGATCAATGGATAACTGCAAATCACAATACAGATAAACAGAATACATATTTAAAAGCTATTTTTAGCAATCGCGTAGATTGTGATTGGATTGGTCAAATTTCTAATCGTAAATATAAACGACATTTATGGCCTTTTCTTCCTAAAATGTATATTATAAAAATGGTGAGAGGGAATTTATTAGCAAGTTATGTGAATAACAAATATAATATCCCAACCCTCCATATTATTCGAAATCCCTATGAAGTGATTCATAGTCAGAAACGCGTTAACTTTCCTTGGTTATTTGATTTATCTCATTTTGTTAATCAACCAAGATTGGTTGCTTTAATTAAGGAACATTTTGATTTTGACATTACGAACTATCAACAATTAAATGATACCCAGCGTTTGGCATTGCGATGGTGCATTGAAAATGTAATCCCATTAGAGGTACTAAAGTTTTCTAAAGGTAAATTTGAAGTCGTAAGACATGAAGAGTTAGTAAAAAATATAAATTTGTTTTATGACTTATGTGAACGGTATGGTTTAGAACCTCTATCTGATATCGAAACCCGTTATACAAAGCCATCAAGTAAAATGCATCCTAGAAGTCAATTGTTAAGTAAAACAAATTTAATAAACCCTTTGTTAGATGAAATAGATATGAAGCATATAAATACTATTTTATTGATATTTAAAACAACATTATACCCCATTGATGATGTTTATAGGCGTGGAAAAAAATGAGTATGCATATTGCCCTCATATTATCTCAACCACCAGGCTATTCTGAGACCTTTTTTAAATCAAAAATTAAAGGCTTGCAAGACGCAGGATATCTGGTAAGTTTATTTGTTCAAAAAGATGACCCTACATTTAACGCTTGTAGGGTATTTAAGTTGCCCAAAGTTTATAAGCATCCTATAGTTCAAGCCCTTGCTTATTTATGGATAATTCTAAGCTTAGTACCCTATGTGAAGCGCGTGATACGTTTTATAAAATTAGAACACGGGAGCAAACGCAAAAAAACACAAATATTTAAGAATATATATACCAATGCAAGTTTGTTAAAATCTAATGTTGATTGGCTGCATTTTGGTTTTGCGACTTTAGCGTTACAACATGAACATGTTGCTAAAGCCATTGAAGCTAAAATGGCGGTGAGTTTAAGAGGATTTGATATTGCTATTTATCCACTTAAGCACCCTTTTTGCTATGAACGATTATGGCTGCAAGTGGATAAAGTACATACTATTTCAAATGATTTATTGGACTGTGCTTATAATGATGGACTTTCTAAATCGACGAATGTAGAAAAAATAACACCTGCCATTTCCACTGTATTATTTGATTCAAGTGCTATTACTAAGAATTTTAGTATAACGTCCACAAAAATAATAACAGTAGGAAGATTGCACTGGAAGAAAGGTATCATTGATATGTTAGAAGCATTATTTATTTTAAAAAAGAAGCATATAGATTTTGAATATCAAATTATAGGTGATGGAGAGCAAAAAGAAGAAATTTTGTTTGCCATTCATCAATTAAGGTTAGAAAAAGAAGTATCCTTGTTGGGAGTAAAAACTCCAAAAGAGGTTAAGGAATTAATGGATGCGTCTAATATCTATTTGCAATATAGTCAATCTGAAGGTTTTTGTAATGCGGTATTAGAAGCCCAGGCTATGGGGCTATTATGTATAGTGTCAGATGCAGAAGGCTTGTCAGAAAATATCATTGATAGTAAAACGGGTTGGGTGGTGCCAAAGCGACAGCCCAAACTATTAGCAAAAACTCTAGAATCTGTAATAGCGCAAGATGATGTTATTAAAAGTCAATTCTCCGAACGGGCCAAAGCACGTGTTCAACACCAATTTACATTGCAACAACAGCAAGCTAAGTTTGTGGAGTTCTATAAAGACTAAATATTAATACTAAAACGTGAATTAATGATTTTACAATATAATAGTTTAGCATGATTTTTAACTCATTAGATTTTGCAATCTTTTTACCTATCGTCTTTTTTTTATATTGGTTTGTTTTTAATAAAACCGTTGCTAGACAAAATGTTTTGGTTGTCGTTGCTAGTTATGTATTTTATGGCTGGTGGGATTATCGGTTTTTAGCACTCATATTATTTAGTACGATAATAGATTTTGGTATCGGGCAACTGCTATTGAAGACAGAAATCCCTAAAAATAGAAAATTACTATTATGGACAAGTATTTCTGTTAATTTGGGACTGCTAGGCTTTTTTAAATATTATAATTTTTTTGCTAATAGCTTTGTAGACGCCTTTTCTTTTTTCGGTCATAGTATTCAACCTAATACTTTAGATATTATTCTACCTGTAGGTATTAGTTTTTATACCTTTCAAACGCTAAGTTATACCATCGATGTTTACCGAAAAAAATTAGAACCCACATCAAGTTTCATTGAGTTTTCTGCATTTGTAAGCTTCTTTCCTCAATTGGTAGCAGGTCCTATAGAGCGTGCCACTAATTTATTACCGCAATTTAAACATAAGCGACATTTTAAGTACTCTGAAGCCATGGATGGTGTGTATCTTATTATATGGGGATTGTTTAAAAAAGTAGTCATTGCAGATAATTGTGCTCAGTTTGCAAACGATATTTTTCAGCATTCAGGTAGTTATTCTTCCTCAACGTTACTTTTAGGAGCCTTTTATTTTGCTTTTCAAATTTATGGTGATTTTTCAGGCTATTCCGATATCGCTATAGGAACTTCTAAACTGTTTGGTTTTAATTTGATGCAGAATTTTGCTGTACCCTACTTTTCAAGAGATATGGCCGAATTTTGGAGACGTTGGCATATTTCATTATCCACGTGGTTTCGAGATTATTTATATATACCATTAGGTGGTTCTAGAGGTTCTAAATGGCAACAAATACGAAATGTTTTTATAATTTTTATCGTAAGTGGATTTTGGCATGGAGCCAATTGGACCTTTATTGTTTGGGGGTTTCTAAATGCCTTTTATTTTATACCTTTATTATTACTGAATAGAAACAGAATACATACGAATGTCATCGCAGAGCATAGCATTTTACCATCCGTAAAAGAAATCGGACAAGTTGTAGTGACTTTTATGTTAACACTATTGGCTTGGATATTTTTTAGGGCTAATACTATATCTGATGCCTTTTTATATATTGAAAGACTATTTCAGTTTTCATTTAAAATGGACCGTCTAACTTTAGAGCGTTTTTCTTATGAAATGATTCCATTAGTTGTCCTTTTAGTTGGTATAGAATGGTTTTCTAGAAGAAAGCAACATCCCTTAGAGACAATTAAAAAACCTATGGTTTGGAGTCTAATTTTAATATTTTTAATTTTTGTTTTTGGTAGTTTTTCAAGTGTACAAGAATTTATTTATTTTCAGTTTTAGGTATGATACAGTTTTTTAAGAGAATAGCAATCCTTTTAAGTATAGTAGTATTAACTTTATTTCTGTTAGATAGTTTATATACCTATATTTATGTGCATCCCCACTATGCAAGATCTAAAGTATCATGGTTAAAAACATTAGATACAGATAGTAAATATGATTACGCAGTGTTCGGGTCATCTCGAGTGCATTTTAATTTTAACCCGATGTTAGTGGAAGAGAAAACAGGGTATAAAGGAATTAATTTAGGTTTTCCTAATAGTAAAAGTTTTGAAATTAAATTGATGGTTAAACTTTTTTTAGAAAAACATCAAGTAAATACAATTTTTATTCAGGTTGATGACCATTATAGTATAGATGGTTTTGATCCTATCGCGATAGTTCCTTTTCTACCATATATTAGAGACCATGAGTTGTTTAAGGATATTCGTTCTGTAAATACCGAAGCATCATTTCTATATTATTTACCGTTTTATCGGTATATGAAATATGATGCCAAATTAGGATTTAGAGAGATAATGATGAGTTTTTATAAAAATAATAAATATGATAATCGTTTAGGGTATCCTTTAGGTAAAGAAAAGCAGATGAGAGAAAGGGAAACTAAATATAAATTTCTGCTTGAAGACAAATCTAACCCTCATATTGAAGAAGTGATAAAAATTTGTGAAGAAAAAAATATTGAAATTTATTTCTACACCTCTCCTATATATAAAGCGGAAGGGAATTTTGATGTTTTTCATAAAAACTTACCCAACTATCATAATTTTTCTAATATTTTTGTAAATGCTAAGTTGTTTAGAGATCCATATCATTTGAATATAGAAGGAACTTCCGTTTTTACAGAAGAATTTATAGAAACTTATTTTAAGCCGTGACTTCAGATAAAATGAAACTATTCTATTCTAAACAGCATTACAATAAATCATTTCGAGGCCAAACCTTTCCTTTATTAAAACCTTTTATAAAAAAGGATGGTTTTACTGATCAAGAACGTATGGATATGTATGGTGTTTCCGGGCAAGATGTAATATTTGTAGACGTTATAGAAGAATCAGATGTTGCCATATTAGCGATGTCCTGGAATTATTATGTGAAGACCAACCAGCAATCCAAAGCCTTTCAATTTTTTAAGAAAACCCAAGATTTACAAATACCAACTTGGGTCGTGTTATTAGATGATGTCGGTTTAGATTTTCCTGATTTTCCGCATGTGAAATTATTTAGGCAAAGTGGATATAGGACTAAAGCACCGCAATGGCATGTTGGTCTACCTGTTTTTATATCAGATCCTTTAAAAGAACATTACAATGCCAATACTATATTTGAGCGCTGTTATTCTAAGCACCCAACGATAGGGTTTTGTGGGTATGCCACGTTAAATATTGCTTTAGCACTGAAGACTAAACTTAAAATTGGCTTAAAAAATTTGGGTTATTATCTAAAATTACATTCGCAAGAGCCTGAAATGTTATTAGCGGCTGCTCAATGGCGGTATAAGATTTTAAAACGCTTAGAAGCTTATTCAAATATTAGGACAAATTTTATATATCGAAAAAAATATCGAGCAGGAACACAGAATGCCGAGCAACGCGCTGCATCGACGCAAGAATTTTTTGATAATATAAAAGATTCTGATTATGTGGTATGTGTACGTGGAGCTGGCAATTTTTCTGTACGTTTGTACGAAACTTTAGCAATGGGACGTATTCCTGTTTTTGTGAATACAGATTGTATATTACCTATTAATGATGTGATTAATTGGAAGGATCATGTGGTTTGGGTGGAAGCGAATGAAATTCCTGTAATTGGCAATATTGTCTTTGAATTTCATAAAAAAATGAATCAAGAAACATTTATATCTTTACAACATCGTAACAGAGTTTTATGGGAAAAAATGTTAACAATAAAGTTTTTTAAAAATTACGTGTAATGAAAAACAAAGTGTTTGTAATTGGTTTTCAAAAAACGGGAACTACTACTTTAGAAACTGTCTTGATTGATTTAGGATATCGTGTATATGGTGGAGATAAGCAAATTATAAAGATTGATAGTGAAGAGGATCGAACTACGTATATAAAGTCGATCATGGAAAATTTCGATGTGGTCCAAGATATGCCATGGCCCATATATTTTAAAGAGCTTTATAACTTATATCCTAATGCCAAATTTATATTAACTTATCGAGATCCAGAAGATTGGATACGAAGTATGGTTAAATATTTTGGAAACACTAAAAGTGTTATCAGGAAAAAAATTTATGGTGAGGATCAATTAGAAGGTAATGAAGCTTTATTTTTAGAAACTTATAATAGGCATAATGATGCTGTGCTTTCTTTTTTTCAAGACAAAGAAAATTTTTTACTTATGGATATTAAAAAGGATTTTAATTATAAAACACTGTATCCATTTTTAGAGATTTCTCCTATTCCAAATAAACCCTTCCCCAAAAGTAGATCTAATAAACAGGCTTTGTCTAATTTTAGGATTTATCGTAATATACGTTCTTTATATCATAATATTCGAAGAGGCCATTAATGATGCAAGATTTATCAAAAAAAATATCGTATCTTAATTTAAGAAAGAAATTATGGAAGAGTAAACCATATCATTTTTATATAAAAATGTACGATCAATTTTTATTAGCTTTTTTGAATCGTAATAAATCAGGTATACGCTTAATTTTTATTAATGGGATGAGACGTTCAGGAAATCACTACTTGATAAAAACGTTAATGGAATCTGCGAATGCTACAGTATTGTTTTATAACAATCTAAAACCACATAGTGATATTCCAACTGTGATTGGTGGAACAGAAACCAAAATAAAAACAAAGAAAAAAATATTAGTTATTTTAGGCTATGAAGATTTGTCAATAGCCGATTTTAATTCTTCGTGTAATTTAATGCTAGATCATAGTTTTAAAGATATTAATTATACAAAACTTATAATCTGCAGAGATGTAAGGAATGTAATGGCTAGTAGGTTAAATCATGCTCATATGTCGTATGATTTAAATACAAAACATGATATACAGATTTATACCAAAAATTTATGGTTAAATCACCATAATACTCTTCTTGATGATATTTATAGAATAAGGTACGGGTACCTTCAAGAAGATTTAAAAAATATAAATTTAAAACCTTTTTATATCAATGAGCTACAGAGAAATAATAAAGTTTCTAATAGATATGGTGGAGGAAGTAGTTTTACATCAAACGATTTTACTGAGAGATTTAAGAAATTTAAAGGTCGTGAAGATTATGAATATTTAATTAAAGATTTACAAGTTTTGGACGCTGAAATTCATAAGACAAATTGGGAAGATTAATTTTTGTAAAATAAAAGATAATTGAAAATACTAATATTATATACTTTTAATAAAAGTTTTTTATCCCGTTTTTATGAAGAATTAGCTGTTAGTTTAGTTTCCTTTGGCTATGATGTTACGGTGTTTTCTTTAAAAGGACAAGATAATGCGTTTCTGAGGGATAATGTCCATTATGTAATTAAGTCTAAAGGGAATCTTTTAAAATGTTACCATGAGATTTATTACAACATAAAACAGACTAAACCCGATGTTATTATTTCAAATTTCAGTTATGTCAATCCAGCATTGCTTTTTGGTAAATTGTTTAGAGTAAAACAGAATATAGCATGGATACATACACTTACCGAGCAAATCAATCCAAGTAAAAAACAAAAATTTATAAAACGACACTTTTTAAAACTAGCCAATTTGGTTATTGTTAATTCTGAATATTTAAAACAAGATTTGGTGGCTCATTTTAAAGTACCTCCTACGAAATTAAAAGCTATTCCTTTCTGGGCCACATTAGATGCTTTTAAAAAGGAGTCTTTAGGACAAACAAGTCAAAATTCACATTTTAAAATAGGGTGTCCTGGCCGTTTGGTTCCAGATAAGAATCAGGATTTAATTATCTCTGCATTATCTAAATTAGATAGTAATAAAAATGTAACTCTATATTTAGCAGGCGAAGGCCCTAATAAGCAATATCTCAAAAAGCGTATTAATATGCATAAATTAGAGAAACAGATTGTGTTATTGGGAGGCTTATCTAGCGATGAAATGATTGGGTTTTATAACGATATGGATGTTATTGTTCTCCCTAGTTCGCATGAAGCTTTTGGACTGGTATTTATAGAAGCAATATCTCAAGGCGTTCCTGTTTTAGTGTCTTCTGCATTTGGTGCTTTAACATTTATAGATCCTAATTATGTTGGTTTATCAGATATTGTTTTTGATCCTAAGGATAGTACATCTTTAAAATCGAAATTAGAAAATATTATAAATGGGAAAGGGAGACCTAATCAATATTATATTGATTTGTATAACAATCATTTTAGTAAAGACAATATAGTGCATCAATTTAAAGACCTATTAATTTTGTAATGCTATTCACCTTCCTTAAATATTTGCAGCCTACACACTATTTTCGATTACGGAAACATGATGGACATTCTGTATTTCCTTTAATTAAAAATTTACCTGCTGAAATCGTTGAGCAATTTGAGTGTGATCATCAGTATATATCGCATATAGCTAAAGCTTATGATCTTTCATGGCAAGCCGTTCAAAAAGGTTATATTGGAAAAGCAGAAACCTATACGCAATTTGAAAACGTCCCAGTAGTAGATAATTACAGGTTTGCACGAAAATATTTTAGTTCATTTTGGGTTTTCTATGTTTTAATGGTACGCCTTTTTTGTTTTTATAATCCTATAACAGAAATTCTTGGCTGGTGGAAGACTCGTAAAGTAATGCGTAGTAACTATTTAGAAACGCCACTAGTATATTCAGACTATGATACTTTTAAATCAGAATTGATAGAACAGAAGCCTTTTGTTAGTGTGATTATCCCCACTTTAAATCGTTATCCGTATTTAAAGGATGTGTTATCCGATTTAGAGCAACAAGATTATACTCATTTTGAGGTTATTGTTGTCGATCAATCTACACCATTTCAACCTGAGTTTTATGTTAATTTTCAATTAGAGATTCAGGTCGTGCATCAAGAAGAAAAAGCCTTGTGGTTGGCCAGAAATCGCGCTATAAAAATGGCAAAAGGCGAGTATATCCTATTGTTTGATGACGATAGCCGTGTCGATAAAAATTGGATCAGTGAACATTTAAAAGGTTTAGATTTTTTTAAGGCAGATTTGTCTTCGGGAGTTTCTATTTCTGAAGTTGGAGCGCCAACACCAGCACATTATGCGTATTTTAAAATTAGTGATCAATTAGATACAGGAAATGTGTTGTTAAAAAAAGACATTTTCAAAGCCATAGGATTATTTGATCGACAGTTTGAAAAACAACGCATGGGTGATGGAGAGTTTGGCTTACGGTCGTATTTAGCAGGCTACTTAAATATATCTCATCCCTATGCAAAACGCTTACATTTAAAAGTAGGAAGCGGTGGTTTACGAGATATGGGGAGTTGGGATGCGTTTAGAACCAATTCGTTGTTTGAGCCGCGCCCTATACCCAGTGTGTTGTATTATTTTAGACGCTATTGGGGAAATACGGCAGCGCGTTGGTCGTTGTTGCGTACGGTGCCGTTATCTATTATGCCATATCGTTTTAAAGGATCAAAGTTGATGATGATAGTAGGAGCAATGGTTTCTCTATTTATTTTTCCTTTAGTGGTATTTCAAGTATTTAAGTCTTGGAGATTGGCTGGTAAGAAATTGGATGAAGGGGCACTTATTGAAAAGTTAGAAGTGGGAAGTAAAAAGTAAAAAGTGAAAAGTGAGAAGTTAGAAGTGGGAAGTGAAAAGTGGGGTGAATCCTTCTGGCTTTGATTTCTTTAGGTGAAATCAAATCCACCATCCTTTAATTTCGATGGTTATCGGTTGAGAGGAGGAGCTTATTAAATAAAACATAAGGTCATTGAGAGGGCGAAGGATGACGTAATCTGTATATTTTTTGCGGACGCTTTACAGTACTGCTGCGTTCTGTGTCCTCGAAATGAAAAAATAGAATAAATATTGAAAAAAAAAATCCTTTTAGTTACCTCTGAATTCCCGCCGCAACCTGGTGGTATTGGTGATCATGCTTATAACGTCGCGCTTTATTTAAGTCGTGCTGGTTACGATGTTTCTGTTATTGCAGATCAACGTTCAGTACATGGGAAGGAAGAGGCTGATTTTGATGTTACTTTACCTTTTAAAGTGTTGCGAGTTGCGATAACTAACCCTCGTTTTAAGATGTATATCAACAGAATTAGGCATTTGAGCACAGCAATTAAATCAGCTGATGTGGTTATTGCTTCAGGTAAATTTTCGTTGTGGAGTGTGGCTATGTTACGACGAGGACAATCTACTGCAAGTTTAGCCGTCATACATGGCTCTGAAGTTAACTTTACCAATACATTATTAAAAACCAGTATTAATTGGGCTTTGCAACGGTTTGCTAAAATTATAGCGGTATCGCAATTTACAAAATCGTTAATTCCTGCTACAATTCAGGAAAAGACGGTAGTCATTCCTAATGGTTTTAATTCAGATAAGTGGCATATTAAAACCTCTACAGACATAGAATTAAAAGGTACGCCTAAATTGATTACGGTAGGTCATGTCAGTGAACGCAAAGGGCAACATGAAGTGATTAAACTTTTACCAAAATTAGCATTGCGTTTTCCAAATATTACTTACCATTGCGTCGGATTACCAACAGAACAAAAGGCTTGCGAATTATTAGCAAAACAATTGGGTGTAGAGAATCGAGTTTGTTTTCATGGTCGTGTCAATAATGCTGTTTTGAAATCAGCTTTAGAGGCTAGTGATGTCTTTGTAATGTTGAGTACCATAACCACCACAGGAGATGTTGAAGGCTTTGGAATTGCACTATTGGAAGCAAATGCCTTAGGGGTTCCAAGCATTGGTGCCAAAGGCTGTGGTATTGAAGATGCCATAAAAGAAGGCGAATCTGGAGCTTTAGTGACGTTGGGAGATGAAGCTGCTTTTCAAGCTGCTTTAGAGCATTTATTGAGTTCGAAAGCAGCGTATGCTGAAACCTCAAAAGCATGGGCAAATGAGCACCAATGGAATATCATTATTAAAAAATATATAGAAGAACTGGAAAGATTGACCGATAATACTAAATAGCTATGAACTGTACAGAACTGTTATTTATATGGTAAACGATTTTAAAACGTTTATGACGCATTGGTTATCAGCTAAACTTCTTATTTTTGAAGCCAATTTTAGTTTTGTTAATCGTGATATATACTTGAAGCCTTAAAATTCATAAAAAAAATAGAACGCCACATTATTTTTAAACATTAACCAATAGCAATGAAATTAGTAATCATATCTCATACCGAACACTATCAAAAAAGCGATGGTACTATTGTTGGTTGGGGGCCTACGGTTACTGAAATTAATCACCTTATGGCTGTTTTTGAAGAGATAGTTCATTTGGGGATGCTATACGCTGGTGAGGCTCCGGCAAGTGCATTACCCTATACGAGTTCCAACATAAAATTTGTAAATATTCCGACTGTTGGTGGAGCTGGCTTAAAGAATAAATTGAAAATTATAACATCGGCTCCAAAAACCTTAAAATTAGTTAGGCGTTTTGTTAACGCATCGGATTATTTTCAATTGCGCACTCCAACCGGAATAGGAGTTTATTTAATTCCTTATTTGACTTGGTTTACTAGAACTCCTGGCTGGTATAAATATGCTGGAAATTGGAAACAAACCTCTGCCCCTTTAGGCTATGCTTTTCAGCGTTGGTTCTTAAAAAGGCAATTGCGAACAGTTACCATTAATGGAGCTTGGAACGACCAGCCGCCACATTGCGAGACTTTTGAAAATCCGTGTTTAACTGAAGCAGATTTAGCTTTAGGTAAAGCCCTTATGACCACAAAAAGAATGGTGAATCCGATTAATTTATGTTATGTTGGACGATTAGAAACACCAAAAGGAGTTGGACGTGTTATTGACGCTGTAACAGCATTAAAACCTGAAGACAAAGCTAAATTAGGTGTTATTCATTTTGTTGGTGATGGTAATGAACGCAACGATTTTGAACGGCAGGCTGCATTAAGCGGAGTGGATATTCGGTTTCACGGGTTTTTATCACGTCACTCTGTTTTTGAAATTTATAAAGACTGTCATGGTTTTTTAATGCCAACTACGGCATCGGAAGGCTTTCCAAAAGTATTGGCAGAAGCAATGAATTTTGGGTGTGTTCCCATCGTTTCCAACATTTCTTCTATTGGGCAATATATTAAAACCGATGACACTGGTTTTGTATTATCCGATATATATAAAGATACGCTTAGCACCTATATTATTGAATTGATAAATTTGTCTACACCTGATTATTTACGGCTAGTGTCTAATGGCCAGGAGGTTGTAAAACGTTTTACGTTTGTATACTATAATGACCATATCAAACAGGCTATTTTAAATTAAGGGTATGGGAACAGCAATGAAACATAAGCGTTATGATGATAACTTTATCCCGCTCCTTTTAGGTCATGTGTTTTTAGGTGTCGCTATTTATTTTTTTGAACCCATTGCGCGTATTTATTTTTTAGGAGTATTGTTTTATTTTATGTGGCATATAATTACTTCACCCGAAAAGGATAAAACAATGTATGTTTTGTTGGGGTGTGCCTATATTGTTGGTGGTGAGGTGTTTTTGCGGATGACCAAAGGTTATTTCTTTTATGAAACAGGTAAATACTTTGTGTTATTAATGATGCTCTTAGGAATTTTTTACAAAGGTGCATCTGGTAAGGCTTATCCTTATTTTTTATATCTTATTTTATTAGTGCCAGCCGTTATCGTTGCTTCCATTACGTTGACTTATGATGCTAATTTTAGAACTAATGTAACGTTTGTCCTTGCTGGCCCCGTCACTTTAGGTATCGCCACCTTATTTTGTTATGATAAAAAAATAACAGAACAGCAAATTTTAAAGATCTTACAGTATTTAGTATTGCCTATTATTTCTATGACGGTGTATTTGTTTTTGTACAATCCCTCTATACGAGATACCATATCTAATACGGCATCTAACCCTGCAACTTCAGGGGGATTTGGACCGAACCAAGTTTCTACAGCTTTAGGCATGGGGATGTTTGTAATGGTGGTGCGTATTTATATGCAATCTCCAGGCTTCTTTCTGAAAGTTTTAAATATTTTGATTTTCGCCGCTATTGCATTTAGAGCTATTGTTACTTTTAGTCGAGGAGGAGTCTTCGCCGCTATAATATGTATCTTGGCATTTCTAGGGATTTTATTTCTAAAATCAAATTACAAAGTAAAAAATCAAATCATAGGCTCTACATTTGTGTTCTTATTTGCAATCAGTTCTACTTGGCTTTTAGCTTCCGTTGAAACGGGAGGTATGTTAGATAAGCGCTATGCCAATGAAGATTCGTTAGGCCGTGAAAAGGGAGACGCAACTACAGGTCGAGGTACATTGTTTATGCAAGAAATTGATGGGTTTTTACAAGACCCTGTACTGGGTATAGGGGCTAGTAGGACGAAGGATATTCGTATTCAAGAGACAGGAGAATATTTACCTTCACATAATGAAGTTGGTCGTTTATTAGGAGAGCATGGGATGCTTGGTATTATTATATTATTGATTTTAATTATAAAACCCTTAGCGTTTCGCGCAAGTCATTCGGGTAGTTATTTTTTTTATGCCTTTTTGTTTTTTTGGTTTGCCACCATTAATCATACAGGTATGCGGATTGCTGCACCATCGTTATTTTATGCATTGGCCTTATTAAATATTACAAATGTTAAGAAGAAAAATATTATACATAGGAAACAACTTATACAATAATAAAACCAATCCTTCCTCTATACAGGTTATAGGGAGCCAATTAGAGAGCGAAGGGTTTGATATGTTTTATAGTTCTAGTAAGAACAATAAGGTTTTAAGGCTATTAGATATGCTTTATTCTTGTATAAAATATAGAAATGCTGTTAGTAACGTCATTATTGATACCTATAGTACAAGTAATTTTTATTTTGCGGTGTTAGTCGGGCAATTGTGTCAATTTTTAAAATTGCCTTATGTTTTAAGCCTTAACGGTGGTAATTTGCCTGCCCGATTACAAAATAGTCCTAGGTTATGTTCCATTACTTTTAAGCCTGCGAAGGCCTTGGTATCACCATCCTTGTATTTGATGGATGCTTTTCATAACCATGGCTATATGGACGTTGTATATATTCCTAACGCACTGAATTTAAATCAATATAAATTTAAGACGAGACCTATAGAAGACCTTAATTTATTTTGGCTGCGTTCCTTTTGTAAAATATATAATCCTTGTTTAGCAGTTGATATTTTAAAAGCGTTACAAGATCTTGGTTATAATGCTACTTTATGTATGGCAGGTCCAGATACGGATGGTTCTCTTAGAAAAGTAAAAAAACACGCTAAGGCTTTAAATGTAGAGATTTATACCCCGGGAAAACTGACTAAAGCAGAATGGACGCATCTCGCTAAAAATTATAATGTGTTTATCAATACTACTAACTTTGATAATATGCCAGTCAGTGTTATTGAAGCCATGGCCTTAGGTTTGCCCATTGTTTCTACCAATGTTGGAGGCATGCCATTTCTCATTGAAGATGGTGTTGATGGTGTTTTAGTACCGCCTAATAATTCTAAAGCTTTTGTAGATGCTATTTTAAAATTAAAGTCTCAGCCTGAAGCAACAGAAGTTATGGTCGCTAATGCTCGTAAAAAAGTAGAATTATATGATTGGCAGTTATTAAAAGAAGAGTGGCGTAAGGTTTTAGGGGATGAAAAAATTATTTAAACTCTATTAATATTATATCATAGTTATCTAAACTATGTATTTTGACTTTAATCTAAAAGCATTGTTGAAATTCTATAAGACTCCTTATATTTACCAGCAAGTATAATTATTTGATGTCGAATAAAAAAAGTATACATTTCGAAGTTTCAGAACGCAAGATTCTCCTTAGGGTTGTTGACTTGGTAATGGTATTTATTGGAGTCTATTTATTAAGCCTGTATTTTGATTTTGAATATATTGAAGTCAGTATTGACAATAATGTTGCTTTAATTTTATTAGGGGTTTATTTTGCTGTTTTTTCCACTATTTTTGAAATGTACGACTTACAAAAAGCCAGTCAGTTTGATACTACGTTCAAAAATATAGTGATTACTGTTTCTACCGTCGTATTATTTTACCTATTAACCCCTGTGCTTTCGCCTTACTTACCTGATGAGCGATTGCAGATTGTTTACCTCTATATAACGCTTATTATTTCGCTTACTTTATGGCGTATTTTTTACACTAATTTAATCGAATCACCACGCTTTTATAAACGTGTACTTTTGGTTGGTGAAATTTCTAATATCCAAGGTTTAATTAAGGCATTAAATACTTCAGATCCCAATTATAAAATCGTTGGTTTTATTAATAGCGAAGCTTCTTCAGTTGAGGCTGTTAAATTCAAAGGGCTTCCAGAATTTGAAGCAAAAGACTTTTTAGAGACTATTAAACAGGAAAACATATCTGAAATTTTAGTCGCTAGTTTTAATTCAGAAGCCATCATGGCAGGGGTGTATCACGATCTGATTTCATTGCTAGAACGTGGATTTAAAATTAGAGATTATACTCAAGTTTATGAAGAGTTATTGCATAAAGTGCCTATTCAATTCGTGGGTAAAGATTTCTACAAATACTTTCCTTTTAGTCGCAGTAATGAAAATAAACTTTACATGTTTACACAGCGTGCTTTTGATATCGTTTTTGCCTTTATTGGTTTAGCGATTGGTGTGTTATTATTGCCTTTTATTTTAATAGGAAATGCCATAGGGAATAGAGGTCCTTTATTTTATTCTCAAGAGCGTGTTGGTAAAAATAGTGTGCCTTTTAATATTCTTAAGCTTAGAAGTATGGTGATTAATGCCGAAGCTGATGGTGTAAAGTGGGCACAAAAAAATGATTCTAGAATAACAAAATTTGGAATGTTTTTAAGACGCTCTCGTCTCGATGAAATTCCTCAATTTTACAATGTCCTTAAAGGTGAGATGAGTATTATTGGGCCACGTCCAGAACGCCCTTTCTTTGTGAATGAATTATCTCAAATTATTCCGTTTTATGAAACACGACATATCATTAATCCGGGTTTAACGGGTTGGGCGCAGGTCAGTACACGCTATGGTGCTTCAGTGGATGATAGCCTAACCAAACTTCAATATGATTTGTATTATATCAAACACAGAAGTATATTCTTAGACTTAAATATTGTTATTAAAACCTTAAGTACCATATTGTATTATAGAGGGCAGTAGGTTTTTAGTTAAGAGTTAAGGTGTGAAGTGTGAAGTGTGAAGTGTGAAAAAATTAAGAAATACGGCTAAATTATCATATATGCCTTATAGCGAAAACTACATTTTATGAGATCTTTCCAATTATTTTACAAATTATGATAATCCGGTGTTTTAATAGGATTGATGTGGTTAATTAAATAAACACAAATTCTCTACTAATTATTAATCGAACATTAGCGATTTAAAATTGTAAGGTGTTTAGGCCTAATTCTGATTAAATAATTTTACTAAATAGATATATCTTACCAATAATGCAATGAGCAAAGGAATTAAACCTATAGCAAATACTTGCACACCGATAATCCAATGTGAGGTTAGTAAACAAAGCATTATGATTAGAAATTTTAAATACTTTTTAAACCATGTTTTAACTTCTGGCTTAAGTAGCTGAGCAATTACAAAAATGTTAAGCGGGAATGCCCATAATACATTGTAATTTTGAGCTGTAGCAGAATGGTCTGTGGCAAACCATAAAAATAGAATGAGGACACCTATAATTCCTGTAACACTAAAAAGTAAAAAGTCTAACCATTTGCTTCGTGCCTTACTTTTATAATCCTTATATGTTATAAATAAAACAAGGATAGCAACTAGACCAATTACTACTAATGGACTGAATAGGATGTTGGACGTATTTGTGCCTTGTTTTTGGTACAACACCGTTGCGTTTTTAATTAAAGGTTCAGAAGAGCTTGTTTCGGCGGTTTCAAAAAATGCATGTATATATTTTGGCAAAAACATAAATTCTTCAGCTTCTGCTTGTCTGTCGATTACAGATCCTAACGCAATATCTATTCCAAAGCTTCCCCAAGTATTTAAGCCGACTTGCTCATGTATAAGTTCTCGAAATGTTTTTGGCTCTAGATATTCAGGAGTTATAAATTTTAGGTTACCATTTGTTGTAGTTTGTGCTACATCTCTAATTCGAGTGGCACAATTATCATAGAAAAAATCATATAAATACCGTCTATTTTCAGGTTTGTAATTGTTTTCTAGGAAATTGAATAGATTCTGTTTTTCTTCAGTAGAAAGGTTTAAAACCTGTTCTTCAATCGTACGATTCGCATTGGTATAAGCATAATAAAAGCTACTGAAGTTATGTCTACTAATAAGATAGTTGAGTTTTCCTTGTGCGAATTTTAAATAAAAATTAGGTGCGCCAAAATCGTACTCTCCGTAACCGTAAACAACGTCGATTCCTCGATTTTGATCTTTAATTCTGAATGCATTATGTCCGAAAGCGTCATTTAGCGATTCACCAGGTCCGATAGTAATTACCGATATTTTTGCGTTGTCAGAAAGTTGAAATTGCTGAGCAAATGTGGAAGCAATAGTCAATAGTAAAATAAACGAGAGTAACTTTAATTTCATAAGTAAACCTATCTAAAGACGCTAAAGTCTATTTTTAAAGAAAACACATTAGAATATAATGCCGCACTCTGGTCTCCAATATCGGTAAACGCATAATCTATTTGAATACCTCTATATTTAAAGCCCACTCCGAAGTTAGGTTGGAATGTTATTTGTTCGGAATCATCAATTTGAAGTTCATTTTGAAAATTACCAACTCCTGCTCTCAAAAACACTAAATCGGTATAACCAAACTCAAACCCTAAGGCCGGATTGATACTCGCAAATGATGTGGATATAATATCATTATTTTCGGCAAAACGCACATTCAGATTTGCAGCAGCCAATAAGGAGTAATCATAATTAAATATCCACTCTTTAGACATCCCTATTTGTAATTTAGGAATTGTAATTTCAGTTGTTTCTGGTAACTCTTGGTTTTCACCTTCAACGGCTCCGCTAATTTGTTCAAATTTTTCTTCATCAATAGACCAAGCGTTATACGTGGTTGTAATATCTCTAGCCATGATACCAAATTTCCAATTGTTTTTGCTTTCAAATTGAATTCCTGCATCTAAACCAAAACCCCAAGCCGATGCAAAATCACCTATAATTCTTCGGATAATTTTAGCATTCACCCCAAAATTTAATCCATCTAAAGGTAATTTTCTAGCATATGAAAACGTGAGACCATAATCTGCAGTAGAAAAAGTACTTATTCTGTCGTAATTAATATTGCCTTGATCATCTATTAACTGTGTCGTATCTAAAATGTCATCAACTCCAAATCTAATGAGAGATAAGCCTACAGCACTTTTATTATCTAAAGGCATGGCATAAGCGATATAGTTGTAATTGGCTATGTTAGCAAAATAACTAGAGTGCATTAATGCCAACTGAGTATCTTCAAGGTGTACCAATCCTGCTGGATTCCAATAGCCAGAATTCACATCATCAGTTTGGGATACAACGGCATTACTCATACCTAAAGCAGCAGCATCAACACCAATATTCATGAATTCATTAGAATATTTTCGCGTCGTTTGCGCAGAAACTGTAAGGGTAGCAAGTGTCAATACCAAACTAAACACATAATGTTGCATATAAATTGTTTCTTTTTAGCTTAATTTTTATTAAAAATTGTTACCGTAACAAATGCTATGCTAAGAATTTGTAATTTCAATTAATCTAAAAATAATTCAATTTCTTTATACGACATTAGTTGTTCAATTTGGTATAAGAGAATTACATAGTAACTTTTCAACAGCAAAATTTTTTTACAAAGATGCATAATATTTTTCTATCTATTAAACTCTAGAAGTCTGTTCTTATTGTTTTCTTTTCATGTAAATTGAAAATAATATGAGATTAGACAAAAATTCTTTTATATTTTTACAAAAAATACATCTATGAGTTTTAAAAGACACATCCCTAATATTGTTACACTTCTCAACTTATTCTCTGGTTGTATTGCTGTAATTTTTGCTGTAAATGGTAATTTTATTGCGGCTGCTATTTTTGTGTTTTTAGGGGTGTTTTTTGATTTTTTTGATGGCCTTTTAGCCCGAAAACTCAATGTGCAAAGCCCTTTAGGTATTCAGTTAGATTCCTTAGCCGATTTGGTAACAAGTGGTGTAGTACCAGGAATTATAATGTTTCAATTGATTTCTGAAGCCACAAATTCTCCAAAATTAGGTGTGAATTCTGATAGCTGGAATTCCGTTTTTCATTGGGAAGAGTTTCAATTACCTGTACTACCTTTGATTGGTTTATTTATCACATTGGCATCAGCTTATCGCTTGGCTAAATTTAATTTAGATGAAGATCAGCAAACCTATTTTAAAGGTTTACCTGTACCTGCAAATACATTGGTGATATTATCATTACCACTTATTTTAGAGTATCAGAATAACGACCTTATAAATTCCGTAATTTATAATAAATGGTTTTTAATTAGTTTAACACTATTGAGTTGTTATCTTTTAAACTCTAACATCAAATTATTTGCTTTAAAATTTAAAAATTGGGGATTTAAGGATAATGCCGTACGTTATATATTTTTAATACTGAGTGTAGTCCTTTTGATTGTGTTACATTTTGCAGCAATTCCGCTAGTGATTGGTTTATATATTGTACTTTCTTTAGTGACGCAATCTAAAATTTAATTTTACCCAAACTTAAAGATAATAAATGGCTTCAGGATTTTTTGCATTACTCGATGATATAGCAGCTATAATGGATGACGTTGCTGCAATGACCAAAATCACGACTAAGAAAACAGCAGGTATTTTAGGTGATGATTTGGCAGTGAATGCTGAAAAAGCTTCAGGATTTGTGTCTTCTCGTGAAATCCCAGTATTATGGGCTATCACTAAAGGCTCTATGCTAAATAAGCTTATTATATTGCCATTGGCATTTTTATTAAGTGCTTTTGTCCCATGGGCTATAATAGTGATATTAATTCTTGGTGGTTTGTACTTAGCCTACGAAGGGGCTGAAAAAATCTATGAGTTTATTGTGCCGCATCCAAAAGAAGAGACTGCTGAACTTAAAAAAGATTATACTGAAGAAGAACTTTTAGATTTAGAAAAAGCAAAAATTAAATCGGCTGTAGTTACGGATTTCATACTTTCTGTTGAAATTGTTATCATAGCTTTAGGTTCGGTGGTTAATGAGCCTATAGTTACTCAAATTATTGTGGTTTCGATTGTGGCGTTGATTGCGACTGTCGGTGTTTATGGCATCGTCGCTTTAATCGTTAGAATGGATGATTTGGGTTTGAGATTTATAAGTAAAAGCAATGGTAAAAGCGGATTTTTATTTGGATTAGGGACCGTTTTAGTCAAAGCTTTACCAATAATTATTAGAAGTTTATCTGTTATTGGTACGATTGCTTTACTATTAGTGGCTGGTGGTATTTTTGTTCATAATATAGAATTTATGCATCATTTTTTAGAGCAGATTCCATCAATTTTACGTGATTTTATTGTTGGACTTGTAGCTGGTGCTGTTTGTCTACTTTTGGTAAATGGTGTGAAGTTATTGCTTCCTAAGAAAGGTGTGAGGCATTAGAATTTGAATTTTGTTTTGTACTTGTTGGTGGAAAACACCAACAATGGCGTAGGATGCTATACATAAACTCATTAGTTGCCTACATTGGTATTTTTTACCAACGTTTATTATACAAAATGTTATTAATGCAATATTGAAAAGACATAAAAGAAACGCTTAGGAGGTATTAAAAATAATGATATTTAATCTTCAAAGACTTTTAATTCAGTACCTAAAGTGATATTATTAATTCTGTCTTTTTTATGTTCATTGAGATAAAACAATGTCCATGTTTTGTCATTATCAAAGCGAGACCGACTATAGGTGTTATTTTTGCTTTCACTATAATTTACAGGGAAATAGGGTTTAATATGCTTTGGGAACTTATATAGACCTTCCTTCGTTTCCTTTTCATAAAATGGTGAAGTTGGTATTAGATTGCCTTCAACATCTGCAGGACCTAAGTTTAATAACGCTATATAAAGTCCATTTTTTGGTAAGTAAATTTGATGCTGTTCTAAATCTATTTTTAGCTGATCCGTCTTTTCATCAAATAGAATTGTGATTGATTCCGTCGTAATTTCATTTCCAGGTAAACCATTTTCATTGGTATAAAAACCAATACTATACAAGGTTGCAAATGGATGCCGCTTTAAAACTTGTTTTTTCTTGCCCGAAAAATCCATAGTTTTATTATAGCTTGGGATGGTGACAGATTTTATCTGAACATCCATACCACTAAAATTATTCTCAATTAAGCAAGCAATTTCACTACCGATAGGGTTCCGGTACGAGTTTAAGAAATCCTTATCGTTAATGGATTTTGTTTTTTCTGTTTTAAACTTTCGTTTTTTATCAGATAAGAGAACTTCCTCTAGCATTGTTTCAATTGGATCTAAACCTATGAGTTGCTGTTTTATGGAGTCCACAAAAATAGTTTTTGTTTCAAAGCCTAACACAGAGAGTTGCATTCTATCAGACGCGATAAGACTTAAGTCAAATTGTCCATTTTTATCTGTATAAATGCCATCTTTATCTCCAAAAGAGATATTTACATATGCAATAGGTTGTGCTGTTAATTGATCACTAACCGTAACGATAGTTTCATTTTGCCCAATAATAGGACTAAGCTTGAGAAGAAAACATAAGCTTAAAACAATATATTTAAAATTCATTTATAAGGGATGAAAGTTTAAGGAGCCTTGATGGTTCTGCTTATAAGTAATTAGAATTCTAACTTCTTCTTACGTAACTCAAAATTTTGACCCAAATACACTTTACGTACCATTTCGTCACTCGCTAATTCTTCAGGTTTACCAGCTTTAAGAATGGTACCTTCAAACATTAAATACGTTCTATCTGTAATAGCAAGAGTTTCTTGTACGTTATGATCGGTAATAAGAATACCAATGTTCTTTTTTGTCAACTTAGCAATAATACGTTGAATATCTTCAACAGCTACAGGATCGACTCCTGCAAATGGTTCATCTAATAATATAAAGTTTGGATCGGTTGCTAATGCTCTAGCAATTTCCGTTCTACGTCGCTCTCCTCCAGAAAGTAAGTCTCCTCTATTGGTTCTAATATGGCCTAAGCCAAATTCTTCAATAAGCGATTCCATTTTATGGTGCTGTTCTTTCTTACTTAGTTTTGTAAGTTGTAACACACTTAAAATATTATCTTCAATACTCAGTTTTCTAAATACCGACGCTTCTTGAGCCAAGTAGCCAATTCCGTTTTGAGCACGTTTGTACATTGGGTATTTGGTAATGTTGGTATCATCTAAAAAAATATTACCACCATTAGGTTTAATAATCCCAACAATCATGTAAAAAGATGTGGTTTTACCAGCTCCATTCGGACCCAATAAACCAACAATCTCTCCTTGATTAACTTCTAAAGAGACATCTTTTACTACTTTTCGTCCGCTGTAGGACTTCATTAAATGTTCTGCTCGTAACTTCATATATGGTCTAAGAACGCTAAATTTAATAAAATCATATAGATTCTATTGGCTTTGGCTATCAATTTATTAAAAGTTTAACCTTGTGCGTTGTGTTCTTCTATAGCATCCCAATATTCGTGTGCACGACGTAAATGCGGAATCACAATAGTACCACCAACCAAAGTTGCAATACCAAGGGCTTCACTGATTTCTGCTTTGGTCAAACCTTCCTTATAAGATGATTCTAAGTGATATTTTACACAATCGTCGCATCGTAAAACGGTAGAAGCGACCAAACCTAAAAGTTCTTTGGTCTTTTTGTCTAAAGCTCCTTCTTGGAAGGCATTAGTATCAAGATTAAAAATTCGTTTTACAATTTTGTTATTATCGGCTAATATTTTATCATTCATTTTAGCACGATAGTCATTGAATTCTTTTACAATGTCAGACATAATTTAGGGCTTAACTTTAGATTTTTTATTTTCTCTTGCTTCTTTTCGCTTTTGATTTCTTACTACAATAGCCGAAATATAAATACTAGCTTGATACAATATTAATATAGGAATAGCTACGATGATTTGACTCGCTATATCAGGAGGAGTAATAATCGCAGATAAAATTAAAACTATAACTAAGGCGTATTTTCTATATTTTTTCAAAAATTGAGGTGTTACCAACCCAATCTTGGTTAAAAAATAAATGACTATTGGTAATTCGAAAACTAACCCTGCAGCTAAAGACGATGATCTCACAATAGAATTATAAGAACTCAAATCAAATGCATTTGAAACTTCTTCTGCAAAGGTATAGTTAGTTAAAAAGTTTAATGATAAAGGAGTAATGACATAATAGCCAAAAGCAACACCTAAAAAGAAAAGGAATGATGCGATTAATATAAATCCTCTTGAATTTCTACGTTCGTTAGTTTGTAATCCAGGACTTATAAAACTCCATAATTGATATAATACATACGGAAATGCAATGACTAATCCAGCATAGATGGATGTCCAGATATGTGCAGAAAATTGACCTCCAACCGATCTCACTTCAATAACAAAGGGAAGCTCTTTAGCGCAAAATGACATATCCATTCCAAAAAACTTAGACATTTCGCAGAGTGCAACGTATGTTGGGAAATCCATGTGCTTTGGTGCCATTATAATCCCAACAATAAAATCTTTGAAAATAAAAGCTAAAGTAGCAGCAATCACAACACTAACAACTGCTCTTACTAAATGCCATCTTAATTCTTCGAGATGATCTAAAAAAGACATCTCATCTATATTCTTTTTCGCCATTATATAATGCCTTCTTTTATTAAATCGTGAAGATGAACTACTCCAGAATATTTACCATCATGTTCTACCAACAATTGAGAAATGCCAAACTCTTCCATAACTTCCTTAGCGTCAACAGCCATCGCGTCTTCCGAAATACGTCTCGGATTATTGCTCATAATGTCTTTTGCTTTTAGATTCATAAAATCATCACTTTTACTCAACATTCGTCTTAAGTCACCATCAGTAATAATACCCACAATTTTCTCATTATCTAGCACAGCAGTTACACCGAGCATTTTTTCGGTAATTTCTACAATCACTTCTTTTAATGATGTTTCTAAACCAACGTGAGGTTTCTGATTTTGAGACGATAAATCATTCACTCTTAAATATAGACGTTTTCCAAGTGCTCCACCAGGATGATATTTTGCGAAATCTTTGCTCGAAAATCCTCGTAATTCTAATAAACAAACCGCCAAAGCATCTCCCATAACTAATTGTGCTGTGGTACTTGTTGTTGGTGCTAAATTATTAGGACAAGCTTCATGTGTTACAAAAGTGTTCAAAATAAAATCAGCTTGCTGACCTAAAAACGACTCAATATTGCCTGTAATCGCAATCATTTTATTATTTGCATTCTTAATAAGTGGCACTAAAACTTTTATTTCTGGAGTATTTCCACTTTTAGAAATACAAATTACAACGTCGTCTTCAAGAATTAATCCAAGGTCTCCGTGGATGGCATCTGCAGCATGCATAAAAACAGCTGGAGTACCAGTTGAATTTAAAGTAGCAACGATTTTGTTAGCTATAATGGCGCTTTTGCCTATTCCTGTGATAATAACTCTACCTTTAGAATTGTAGATTAACTCTACGGCATTTGCAAAATCATCAGTCAATAATTCAGACAAATGGTCTATGGCTTTGCTTTCTAATTTTATGGTGGAGGTTGCAGTTTTTAGAATGGATTGCTTAGTGTTCAAAACTTATTATTTATTGAGTTTTCAAAGTTTAAAGAAATTGTTATCTTTAAACTTGTTGCAAATGTATATAAAATACCAATAGGGATTAATGAGTATTGCAGAAATTGACTTACACTCCGCATTAAAAAAGTACTTTGGATTTTCAGAATTCAAAGGCCTTCAAGAAGAAGTAATAAAGAACGTCGTCGCAGGAAATAACACTTTTGTTATTATGCCAACAGGTGGTGGGAAATCTTTATGTTATCAACTACCAGCATTAATTGCTGAAGGTACTGCTATAGTAGTATCTCCACTTATTGCGTTGATGAAGAACCAAGTAGATGCCATTAGAGCTGTGTCTGAGCACGAAGGTGTGGCACATGTTTTAAACTCTTCTTTGAACAAAACGGAAGTTAAACGCGTAAAAGATGATATTACTAATGGCATTACAAAGTTGCTTTATGTAGCTCCAGAATCGTTAACGAAAGAAGAATATGTCGACTTTTTAAGGACCGTCAAAATTTCGTTTATGGCTGTAGATGAAGCCCACTGTATTAGTGAATGGGGACATGATTTTAGGCCAGAATATCGGAATCTTAGGACGATTATTAAGCGTATTGGAGATAATATTCCAATTGTTGGACTTACAGCAACAGCTACTCCAAAGGTTCAAGAAGATATTTTGAAGAGTTTAGGGATGCCAAATGCTGTAACATTTAAAGCGTCTTTTAATAGACCTAATTTATATTATGAAGTACGTCCAAAAACTAAAAATGTAGATGCCGATATTATTCGTTTTGTGAAACAAAACGAAGGAAAATCTGGAATTATATATTGTTTAAGTCGGAAACGTGTTGAAGGTTTGGCACAAGTTCTTCAAGTTAATGGTGTAAAAGCCGTTCCGTATCATGCTGGTTTGGACGCCAAAACGAGAGTAAAGCATCAAGATATGTTCTTAATGGAAGATACTGATGTTGTTGTGGCTACTATTGCCTTTGGAATGGGTATTGACAAACCAGATGTGCGTTTTGTGATTCATCATGATATTCCTAAAAGTATCGAAAGTTATTATCAAGAAACTGGTCGTGCCGGTCGTGATGGAGGTGAGGGGCATTGTTTAGCTTACTATGCATATAAGGATATAGAAAAGCTCGAAAAATTTATGGCAGGCAAACCTGTTGCTGAACAAGAAATTGGTCATGCCTTACTACAAGAAGTTGTTGCTTTTTCTGAAACTTCAGTGTCTAGACGTAAATTTATACTTCATTATTTTGGGGAAGAATTCGATAATGAAACTGGTGATGGCGGAGATATGGATGATAATGTTCGGTTCCCTAAAAAGCAAGCTGAAGCCCAAGATGATGTTAAAATTCTTTTAGAGACTGTAGAAAAAACCAATGAAAAATATAAAGCTAAAGATTTAGTACAAGTTCTTGTTGGAAATGCAAATGCGCTTATTTCTTCACATAAAACAGACTTACAACCCTTCTTTGGAATTGGGAAAGGAAAAGATCCACGGTATTGGATGGCTTTAATTCGCCAAGTATTAGTAGCACGTTATTTAAAGAAAGATATTGAAACTTATGGCGTTTTAAGATTAAGTGAAGCCGGAAAGGATTTTATTAAAAATCCAACTTCTTTTATGATGGCAGAAGACCATGTGTTTGATGAGGATTCAAACGATGGTATTGTCACTAATGCTAAAGGAGGTGGTGCTGTTGCAGATGAGAAATTAATGGGAATGCTAAAAGACTTACGTAAGCGAAATGCTAAAAAGTTAGGTGTGCCTCCATTTGTTATTTTTCAAGATCCATCATTAGAGGATATGTCTTTAAAATATCCTATTACTATTGAAGAATTAACGAATGTACATGGTGTAGGTGAAAGTAAAGCTAAAAAATACGGTAAAGATTTTGTTGGATTAATAGCCGATTATGTTACCGATAATGATATTTTACGACCAGAAGATATGGTGGTGAAATCCACAGGAACAAACTCTGCTATAAAATTATACATCATTCAGAATGTCGATCGAAAATTGCCATTAGATGACATTGCGTCTTCAAAAGGTATGGCAATGCCTGCGTTTATAAAAGAAATGGAGGCTATTGTGTTTTCTGGAACCAAATTAAATATTAATTATTGGATTGACGATATTTTAGATGAAGATCAACAAGAAGAAATTCATGAGTATTTTATGGAATCCGAAAGTGATAAAATAGATGATGCCATTGAAGAATTTGATGGAGACTATGATGATGAAGAGTTACGTTTGTATCGTATAAAGTTTATGAGTGAAGTGGCTAATTAGGAGTTCACTGATCAGTATTCAGTAGGCAGTCTCAGTATTCATTGAAAAGAGGTCGGTATTTAGATTAAAGTGAAAAGTGAAAAAGTTTAATAATTGGTTCTTAAGGAGATTTTGTAATTTCCTATTTACTTTTTTTTCTCTGTGTAAACTTCACGAATCTCACTGGAATTATCTAAGCAAAAGAACAAAGTGAATTGTTTAATCCGAGTCAACTTTTTATTATTTGCAGCGATAGTTATAACTAGTGCATTTCGTGTTGGATTTTCATGCAAAGCTATTAATGCGAGAAATCGGCATTAACTTTTTTTAATCTTAACATTAATAGAGTGAACCCTTTTTTAATCGTTCTTTTAATTATATTGTTTCCTTTTTATGTCTGGATAACAGGATTTTTAAATGCTTGTTTTTTTATTCCATTTTTTAAAGAAGGAGAAGCAACGGATTATTTAGAGGCTCATGGATATGAGTTTGTTAAGTGTGAGGAAATAAAAAATGACGGACAATATAAATTAGAGGAAAGCCTTATAAATAGACTGTATTCGTATAAAACGTATTACCAAGTTACGGCAAAATCTATTTCAGATGATTCAGATAAATCATTTAGATTGATACTATTAAAAACGTATTTACCATTCAATATTAAGAGAGAGCTGTATTATTTTGAACAATCATAAATTTTAAGATTCAGTTTCTAATTTTATTCCTCTTCATCGGATGCATCAATCACAACATATTTACTGAAAAGAATATCGTGCTTCTTTACTTTTATTTGAATGCTTCTAAGTGTGGCACTTTCTAAGTTTTTTACGTCACTTTCTTCAATCTGAAAATCAATTTTAGTGACATTTCTACCTTTTGTATCTGAGTTCTCTGATTCAAATTCTGGCATATCAGCTTCTAATTTTAATTTGAAGTCATCTCCAACAAAGTATAATTGTGCTCCATTTTTAGATTTCACATTGAGCGCACCAACAATAACGGTTTGAAAAAAGAAATAGCCTCCCAATTCATTCAATCCAGCAAAAAGTACATTATCTTCAGCGACACCAAAGGGTCTGTTTTCTACATCATTAATAATTGCTTCAATAGTATCACCGGATTTCAATTTAGTTTTAGAACCGAAGAGCTTAGATAAAAATGCCATGATATTTTTTTTCAAAGCTAAAAAAAAGAATCTAAACTTGTAATCGAATTTGTACCTGAATTTATTTCGATTTCAATTTGAGATTCGATTTCAAGTTAACTTTCTTATCTTTGCACCCTTAAACAAAATAAAACACAATGCAAGACGGTATATACGCAAAATTCAACACTACAAAAGGTGCAATCTTAGTAAATTTAGAGTTCGAAAAAGCTCCGGGAACAGTCGGTAACTTTGTTGCTTTAGCAGAAGGGAATTTAGAAAATTCAGTAAAGCCACAAGGCACTCCTTATTATGATGGATTAAAATTTCATAGAGTTATTCCAGATTTTATGATTCAAGGTGGTTGTCCACAAGGTACAGGAACTGGGAATCCAGGTTACAAATTTGATGATGAGTTTCACCCAGATTTAAGACATAGTGGTCCTGGTGTTTTAGCTATGGCGAACTCTGGTCCTGGTACTAACGGAAGTCAGTTTTATATCACACACATTGCTACGGATTGGTTAGATAACAAGCATACGGTTTTTGGTAATGTAGTGGAAGGTCAGGATGTTGTTGATGCTATTGCACAGGGAGATACAATTGAAAGTATTGAAATCATAAGACAAGGTGATGCTGCAGAAAAGTTTAATGCAATTGAAGCATTTAGAACATTTGAAGGTTCTCGTGAAAAACGTATTGCTGAAGAACGTGAAGCTGCAAGAGCAGAATTAGATAAATTAGCTGTTGGTTTTGATGAAACAGCATCAGGTTTACGTTACCAAATCATTCAAAAAGGAGATGGTAAAAAAGCTGAAAAAGGAAATACAGTTTCTGTACATTACAAAGGTCAATTAGCGGATGGAACGGTTTTCGATTCGTCATATAAGAGAAATTCACCTTTAGATTTTCAAGTTGGAGTAGGTCAGGTGATTGCTGGTTGGGATGAAGGTATTTGTCTTTTAAATGTAGGAGATAAAGCACGTTTGGTAATTCCTAGTGATTTAGGTTATGGTGCTGCAGGTGCTGGTGGAGTTATTCCTTCAAATGCAACGTTAATTTTTGATGTAGAATTAATGGGTGTAAAATAAGAACACGTCATTAAGTTTATGTCTATCAAAATAGTAAAAGAAAGTCTCACTTAATTGTGGGACTTTTTTTTGTTTTATATGTTCGAAGTAATTTTTTATTTATAATCTTTCTATTCTTTAAGTTATAATAATTGTCATGAGGTAATTTATTAATATTTGATTACTTTGTCATGCAAATGATTAAATCTATTTAATGCTTAGTATAAAAAACACCGAGTTAAATAATGAAGTGCAAAAAGAAATAAATTACAGTTTTGGTAATATTTTTATATTTGATGGTTTTGTTGTATCAGAAATAAATGAAGGTGTTAGTTTTTCATGGGAAGAACACGCAAAAAAAATTATTGATGATGTTATTGAGTTTACAAACTCTAAAGGAGATGAGTTGGTATTAATATCGCATCGAATTCATTCTTATTCTGTAAAACCAACAGGTTGGCTTCAGTTTTTTAGAAGTAGTTTAAACTTGAAAGGCTACGGTATTGTTTGCTTTACAGGTGCTAGTTTAAAAAATACAGCTATCGAGAACCTCTTTTTTAAGAAGCGCATAAGACATTTTGGAACTATCGAAAGTGCTGTGCAATGGGCAACTAGCTTTGATATAGTAGATGTTAATAGTACAATGAACTAAATAGAATTATTAGTTTCTGACTACACTAGGTGGTTTTAAAACCAAGAAATATGTACGCAGGATATAATTTTTATATCATTATTTTCTTCAATGCATTACTGAACTTATGTATTTCTAATAGTTCAACTATCATTTTCTGATAAAAAAATGAGCTAATTTTAAGCTTTTTTAAGCAATAAACTCAACTGTTTCCCAAAAATAGCAGCAATACCAGCAGCTAAACCACCAACGATACCTGTTACCAACATAAGAACGTATGGATTGCCACCTAAAGGTAAAAGCACTGCAATACGTTTGGCTAAAGTGAAATCGTTTCCACTACTTAAAAAATAACTCAACACAAACCAAAATAAAAGTATAGCTAAAAACGGAATAAAAAATACGGCTGCTCGTTTTAATGGAATAAATAAAGCGGTTGCTACGGCAGCGACCATTACAGACCACCAAGGCAGAAATAATGAGAGTGTGTAAGCGAATATAATTGTGACTATAAAATTGATGATATTTTTGCTCATTACTTATTAGGTTTTAGGGTTTGTGTGCCAATAATAACATCGGTTGCAGTATTGCTTTGTAAAAAATTAAGCTCGTGGTATTCGCCTGCCGCCCAGTCGTCTATAAAATTATCGTAATATTTACTTCCAGGATTTCCAGATTGTCCTCCAGGATAAATTCCTAAAGCCGTTGGAGGTGAAGTCATTTCAACAATCATTCTCCAAGATGGTCCGTGATCTTCAGACGTTGCATTTACAATGCTTCGGTCACCACCAATGGGAATATCGAATACTGAAAATGCCGGTAAACCTTGTAATAAATGTCCAACGTAAGTGGCTTTATACTTAAGCCATGTGTAATCTCCTTTTTCTGCTTTAATTTCTATTAATCGTTCTGCGGCTGATTTAAATGCTAATAGAAAAAGATCTTTGGCAGTTTCGGTTTTTGGTGTTTCCTTGATATCCATAAACGTATCATCACCTTTGTTTTTAAGTAAATAAATGGTTTGATAATTATATGGTTTATCTAAAAGTTCATCATCTACCTCCATTTCGTCCCAAACTAAATTATAAAGTTTTCCGTACCACTGTCTAAAAATACTTGGGCCAACTTCATCAATATCATTATTAAACCTCCACGCTTTTATCTCATTATATATTGACTTTTCCTCTGCTGTTAAAC
The DNA here is from genome assembly GCF_013404085.1 of Winogradskyella helgolandensis. NCBI lineage: Bacteria > Pseudomonadati > Bacteroidota > Flavobacteriia > Flavobacteriales > Flavobacteriaceae > Winogradskyella > Winogradskyella helgolandensis. The sequence continues at coordinate 2,326,039 of NZ_JABFHO010000001.1, forward strand.
TAGAAGCATCCATATGCTCTAGCATATATGGTACTATTTCAGCAGCCTTTAAATTGTAGTTGTTATTGTGTAAATCTTTGAAATCTTGAATACTGAACTTGTCTTTAGCATTGAAGAAATCATTAATTACACGGTTTCTGTACGTTTCATAACCGTCATTAAATACATAATAAGGATAGGTTTCGTCTACAGGATGTTGATTTGCAGAACTCACAAAACCACGTTCCGGATTTTTAGAATAAGCATTGAATTCCTGTGGAATAAAACTTTGCCAATCATTTTCAGATTTGCTGCCATCCATTACAAATTTCCCTTGACCTTCCCATTTATTAGGAAATAATCCTTGTATCCAAATGGCAATATCGCCTTCCGTTGAAGCAAAAACAAAATTTTGAGCTGGTGCTACCCAATGTTTTAAAGCCTTGGTATAATCATCATAGTTTTTAGCTTTATTCATTTCCGTGAAGGTTTTCTGACCATTTCCTGGTATATGACCTGTCCATTGCATCGCGTAACCCGATAATTGATTGTCCGATTTAAAATTTTTATCATACACCACAGGACCATGATGCGTGTACAGTACAGAATCTTTATAAGTCTCCTTACCTTTTATTTTTATGTCTTCAATTCTTACGGAAATATCTTTCCATTCATTATCAAACTTGTATTGCGTTCTATCATCATTAAATTCAATTTTATACCAATCAATAACATCTCTTGTGGCATTGGTTTCTCCCCATGCAATATGTTGGTTAAACCCTGAAATAACAGCCAATGCACCGGGAAGTGTAGCTCCAAAAGCATTTTGATTAGGTGTACTGAGTTGCATTACAAACCAAATAGAAGGTAAGTTTAAGCCTAAGTGTGGATCGTTAGCCAAAATCGGATAACCTGAATATGATTTTTTGCCAGAAACGGCCCAATTATTACTACCATTATCAGGATTTGGTTGATCAATTGTTTCATGAACTGCATCTAAAATAGTATCGGTCTGAGACGTAGGACTAGGGGTTTGTGGAACATCAATATGGCTCCAATCGGTTTCTTTAGGAATTATAGGATCTGTAATATCAAAGAAATCTGGAAACAACAAATCAAAACGTTCCTTTCCAAACAAACGCAACGCATTGGTGTTTTCCATGTCTTCATCACCTCCTGCTAACATTTTAGTCATGTACATTAATAATAGCGCTGTTTTCTTAGTTGTCCAAGCCTCAGGTTTATAATCGAGCAACTTGTATTCAACAGGTAAATCTTTAGGGTCTAATTGATTAATATAGCTATTAACGCCATCTGCATAAGCCTGAACAAAAGCGGATGTTTTTTCATTCTCAGCCATTTTCTTTAAGGTTTGCTCCGCGCCAAAACCCATACCACGTCTGCGTTCTTGTCTATCATAGCTTAAAGCTCCTTCTCCTATAATTTCAGATAAGCGACCTGCTGCTGCATAGGTTTGAAATTCCATTTGCCAAAGACGATGTTTTGCGGTAATGTAACCTTGTGCTCTGTATAAATCGATTTCATTTTCAGCGAATACATGTGGAATTAATTCGGCATCATAATGCACTGTGACTTTATCATTTAAATCGGGAATCGATACCTCTCCTGTAATGGATTCGTCGGTTTCATTTTGCCAAACTCCAGTATATGGATTTAAGAATTTACCAATGGGTGGAATGGACCCAAACTTAGTGTTTAATGCATAAAAAATGCCTATCGTTAGTACGAAGGATAGAATTAGTTTAAAATACTTCATGAAGTTGAGTTATAGAGAATTTAAAAATAGGAAAATTATTGATATTCTAAGATATGAAACTGAACTAAATATCAGTAATGCAGAATGTAAATGGGTTACTTTTAAATTACACGAAGATTTACAGAGGTTGCGCAGAGATGCACAGAGAGAAATAAGAAAAAAAAGAACTAAATTTAGAATGAAAAACTAATTTACTAAAGGCTACCTAAGCACTAATTTTTTAACCACTTCTTTTCTTAATGACTCATTAAGCATTTTTATAATTTTTTCTGTGCCGTAACTCAATTCTTCTCTAAGCACACTAGAACTGAGTTGGACGTAGAGTGTATCATGTTTAAGTTCAATTGCTGTGGTATAATTGTTAACGCCATTTCCCATTAGATTTGCCCATGCTTCGCGCACATCTACTTTGTCTAAACCAGACTGTAAATTGTTGGTTTGCACAAATTCTTTTAGAATATCGTGTATTGGTTGATTATCGTTATTTCGTTTTGCCATAATAGTTGCTGTTTCGGACTACGCTCAAGATAAAATTCAGCGGTAATCTCTTTATTAATTATTCTAAATCTAACTTAATAGGAGTGTAACGTTTATAAAGATACACATTATCATCTTCATTAATGATTCGAAGTTGTTGAGGTGTTGCTTCTAAAACCGTTTCTTTCCAATTGTTGTAAGGTGTTGTATAGTAGATGTTCAAAGCATTGTCATCAACTATTAATTGAATGCTTTCAGCATCACCCGATGTGAAATATGTGTCGTTGATTCCTGGTTTTAGTTTTTTTCTAAAGCCTTTCAAATTATCACTAATACTTATATAATCTATGGTTTCGTTGAATTTGTATTCTTTTTTGCTGCCATCTGCCATGGTGACTTCTTGTATTTCCCAATACCCCTCTACATGCTCAATGTATGTTTCTGGATTTGCGGAACAACTACATATAAAGAGGCAACATAGCCAGAAATAGTTTTTCATAATTTGAAAATTTTATAGGATTGATGTGTTTGTTTAATTACATCCTCAGTTCGTTCTGCGTGTGTGTCGCTGATAAAAATTTGTCCAAAATGCACGTCATCTACGAGATTAATAATTTGAGCAACTCTGTTTTCATCTAGCTTATCAAAAATATCATCTAATAAAAGAATAGGTGAGACTCCACTTTGTTGTTTTATAAAATCAAATTGCGCCAATTTTAAAGCAATTAAAAATGATTTTTGTTGCCCTTGACTTCCAAATTTTTTAATTGGGAAGTCATCAATCAAAAATACTAAATCATCTTTGTGCGTCCCAACACTGGTATATTGTAAGGCCTTATCTTTATTAATGGTTTTACGTAGTAAATCTTTTAATTCAGTATCAAACAAATCACTTTTGTACTGTAAATCTATTGCTTCTTTATTTTGGCTTATGGCTTCATAGCGTGCTTTAAAAATAGGGATGAAGGTTTTTAAAAAAGCATCTCGTTTTTTAAATATTTCGGTGCCATAGTTATGAAGTTGTTCATTATAAATAGAAAGTGTATCATTATTAAAGGTATTGTTTACTGCGAAATATTTTAGCAACGCATTTCGCTGTGTTAAGACCTTATTGTAATTAATAAGTTCTGTTAAGTAGCTTTTATCACTTTGCGAAATAACACTATCTATAAATTTGCGTCGCGTGTCGCTACCTTCAATAATTAAATCGCGATCTGCAGGTGAAATGATTACCAGAGGAATAAATCCAATATGCTCACTAAACTTTTCGTAAGCCTTGCTATTACGCTTAATAACCTTTTTTTGACCACGTTTTAAGGATACGATGATTTTTTCGTCACGTTCATTTTTAGTAAAATTACCATCTACAACAAAAAACTCTGCATTGTGATTGATATTTTGAACCGCAATAGGATTAAAGTAACTTTTTCCGAAAGCGAGATGATAAATGGCATCTAAAGCATTCGTTTTTCCGATACCATTGGCACCAACAAAACAGTTGATTTTGACGTCGAAATCGAAAACTTGACTTTCGAAATTTTTATAATTAATTAAAGAGAGCGTATTTAGATTCATGAAAAGATAACATTATGCCTAATTTTACTGATGTAGCAAAGCATTTTGAGCTTGTAATTAATAATTCAAAAATAACAAATAAATAGGCTTTTAAATCCCAATAAAAATTTTATTTTTGCGGACGCACAAAATGACAATTTATGGCAACGTATAAGAAAAGAGGCTACAAACCTAAGACAGTAAAAGAGAAGGAAGAGGTTTTTGAAGAAGAATCAACAACAGCAGAAGTGTTTAACACTTTAGATGAAGGTGCTTCGAGAACAGAAGAATGGGCTGTTAAAAATCAAAAATATATTTTAGGTGTTGTTGGAGCTGTGGCTTTAATAGTTTTATGCTATTTAGGATATAATAAGTTAATAGCGGAACCACAACAAAAGGATGCTATGAATGAAATGTACACAGCTAAAAAGTATTTTGATGATGCTGTTAGTGGTGTATCTTCAGATTCACTTTACAGAATGTCTTTAGATGGTGGTGAAGGTAAATACGGAATGCTAGATATTATTAATGAGTATGGAGGAAGTCCTGCTGCCAATTTAGCAAACTATTATGCTGGTATGGCATATTTGAATTTAAAAGATTATCAAAATGCAGTAGAGCATTTAGGGAATTTTTCTAGTGATGATAAAATGTTGAATCCTATCGCTAAAGGTGGTATTGGTGATGCATTTGTACAATTAGATCAAAAATCGGATGCTTTAGGGTATTACGAAAAAGCATTTAAGGCTAACGTAAATGATTTTACAACTCCTTTATACTTAATGAAAGCTGCACGTGTTGCTATTGATTTAGGTGAGAATGCTAAAGCTTTAGACTATTTAAAGCGTATTAAATTAGAATTTTCTACTTCAACTGAAGCAAAAACTGCAGATGTTTTAATCGGAAAAGTAGAAGCAAGCTTATAGTATATGGCTACTGCAAATCATAATTTATCGGCTTACGATAAAGCTACAATCCCAAACGCGAAAGATTTTCGGTTTGGGATTGTTGTTTCAGAATGGAATGACAAAATTACTGAAGGCTTATGGCAAGGTGCTTTTGATGCCCTGTTAGATTGTGGAGCCATTAAGCAAAATATTGTGCGTTGGAATGTGCCTGGTGCTTTTGAGTTAACTTATGGTGCGGCCAGAATGAGTAAAAGTATCTATGCAGACTCCGGAATGTTAGATGCTATTATTGTAATCGGTTGTGTTATTCAAGGAGAAACAAAACATTTCGATTTTGTTTGTGAAGGGGTAACTCAAGGCATAAAAGATCTTAATGTAAAAGGTGATATTCCTGTAATTTTCTGCGTACTTACCGATAATACAGAGCAACAATCTATTGATCGTTCTGGTGGAATTCACGGAAATAAAGGCACTGAAGCTGCTATTGCAGCGATTAAAATGGCGGCTTTACGTAAGGAAACGGCATAAGTTTTCAGTTGGCAGTTTTCAGTCTCAGTAAAAAGTTCTCAATTTTAAATGTAAATTAGAAAGCTTTCAACCTTTTACTCTGTGAATCTCAGTGAAAGTTTCGTGTTGCTCTGCGTAATTTATCCATACAAAGAATTCGTGTAGACCTTGTCAAACCTTCTTTCTATTTGTAATGTAATGGTGTATTTCGTTTGAGTGTCTGAATGTAATAACAGCTACATTAGAATTTTGAGCTTCATAAGTGTCAGCCTTTTTTATTTCAATTTCGATTTCAGCTTCAAATTCACGTCGTGGCATCCTTTTTGTTAATAATTTTAAGGAATCCTTAAGGGACATTTCCTAGTATTTTCAGTAACTTTGATTAAATCCAAAAGCTATGTTTTCAACATTCTTCAAACAAAACAAAAACAAAAGGTATAATTATACTCCTCGCTATTATGATGAGCGAAAAGAGCGCATGGACAATTTGAAAAAAAAACATGGCCTAATTGAGGATGACAGTGAGGGGAAACGGTTTCATAGAACAAACTTCAGGGATGAGTGGAATCAAAAAAGTAACATTCAGAGTGACAAAAATACTAGAATTAGATTGTTAGTCATCGTTATCTTCCTTTTTTTAGCAGCCTATGTAACACTAAGTTATATTGATCTTTCAGCTTATTTGTAATGTCAGATATTATTCAACTTTTACCAGACCATGTTGCCAACCAAATAGCAGCAGGTGAGGTCGTTCAGCGTCCGGCTTCAGTAGTAAAAGAACTATTGGAAAATGCCATAGATGCTAATGCTACGGAAATTAAACTTATTATTAAAGATGCAGGAAAAACCTTAGTCCAAGTTATTGATAATGGCAAAGGAATGAGTGTTACTGATGCGCGATTGAGTTTTGAGCGTCATGCTACGTCAAAAATTAAAGCTGCTGAAGATTTATTTCAACTGAATACCAAAGGGTTTCGAGGTGAAGCTTTAGCGAGTATTGCTGCGATTGCCCATGTTGAACTTAAAACAAAACAAGACGAAGACGATTTAGGAACTGCTATTGTTATAGAAGGTAGTGAGGTGAAATCTCAAGAGGTTTCTGTGACTCCAACCGGAAGTTCGGTTTCTGTGAAGCATTTATTTTTTAATATTCCTGCAAGACGAAATTTTTTAAAATCAGATACGGTAGAATTGCGCCATATTACAGATGAGTTTCATCGTGTGGCCTTAGCGCATCCTAATATTGCGTTTGCTTTTTATCATAATGGAAGTGATTTGTTTAACGTACCACAAGAAAATTATAGACAACGTGTTGTTCATATTTTTGGAACCAAAACGAATGAAAAATTAGTACCAGTTGAAGAGGAAACGGAAGTTTTGAAAATTTCTGGGTTCGTGGGTAAACCCAATTTCTCTAAGAAAACGAAATCGGAGCAATTCTTTTTTGTGAATCAACGTTTTATAAAGAGTCCTTATTTGAATCATGCTATCAAATCGGCATTTGAAGGTTTATTAAAGGATGGTTATCATCCAAGTTATTTTTTGAATCTCACGGTTGATCCAAAATCGATAGATATTAATATTCACCCAACAAAAACTGAAATTAAATTTGACGATGAGCATACGCTTTATGCGATTTTGCGTTCAGCAGTGAAGCATAGTTTAGGACAATTCAATATTGCACCTGTTTTAGATTTTGAACATCAGAGTAGCTTTAATACGCCTTATGATTACAAGGATAAAAAAGCTTCCACACCAGCCATTGAGGTAGATCGTAGTTTTAATCCATTTGCTGAAGATTCAGGTGTTAAGCAAAAAAGTGCAAGTCATAATACAGGATTCAAGTCGGCACCAACATCATCTTGGGAAAGTTTGTATGTAGGAGTAGAGTCTAAAGGGAATAATTCTCCATCTGATTTTAGTCAGGTAACTTTTGAAAGTGAATCTAAAAATGAATCTATTTTTACTGATTCGTCTATTGAAACTAGAAAAACAACCTTCCAACTTCAGCAAAAATATATTGTAAGTACACTAAAATCTGGCATGTTAGTTATTGATCAGAATAGAGCACACCAACGTATTTTGTATGAAAACTTTCTAAAACATATTACCATTAAGGAAGCTACGAGTCAGCAATTGTTATTTCCATTAGAATTGCATTATACTCCGAATGAAACCAAAATTATTGACGACCTTAAAGCCGATTTAGAACATACCGGTTTTGTGTTTTCAGAATTGAATACTAAAGAGATTACGATTACTGGTGTTCCTGTTGGAGTGCCAGAAAGTGAGGTGTCTATTATTTTTGAGCAATTAATTAGCGATGTTGAAAATGATGTGCCAGACACTAATTTTAGTACTACGGATTTATTAGCTAAATCTATGGCTAAGAGTTTGGCTATTAAAAATGGTCAATCGTTAAATAGTACCGAACAAGAGCATATGGTAAATAGTTTGTTTGCCTGTAAGGAACCCAATGTATCACCAACTAATAGACCTACATTTATAACGATGGCAGTTGATGATATAGAAAAAAAATTCATGTAGACTATGAGATTTAATATAACAGATGCTGTAAAGCACTTAATCATTATTAATGTTGTAATGTTCATTGGGACAGTTGCATTAGGTGATGGTAAATTATTTTATAGTTTGTTTTCAATGTTTTTTCCAACAAACGATTTGTTTCAACCTTGGCAAGTTGTGACGCATATGTTTATGCATGGAAGTCCAACGCATCTTTTGTTTAATATGTTTGCTCTATGGATGTTTGGAACTCCTGTTGAGCAGCGTCTAGGTACAAAAAAGTTTCTGTTTGTCTATTTCTCTGCAGGTTTTGGTGCCTTACTATTTCAATTAGGTTATTATTATATTGATTATTTATCCGCGATGCAAAGTATTTCTGATTTAAATTTAAGTAAGGATTTATTGCATAAAATAATGAATATTGATGCCACTTCAGGTGATTATATTAAAAGTGAAATTCTTTATCAAAAAATGGTTCCACTCTTGAACGACGCTAATTTTACGACTGATATTTCTGGCGATAATTTTAAAGCGTTATTTGATTTAAATGTTCTTAATAGGAGTACAATGGTTGGGGCTTCCGGTTGTATCATGGGACTATTAGCTGCTTTTGGAATGATGAATCCTAACGCAGAACTAATGATGATCTTCCTACCAATACCAATTAAGGCCAAGTACTTTATTCCTGGCATCATACTATTAGATGTCATTTCAGCAATAACAGGGACGTCTTTCTTTAGTCCAAGTAATACAGCGTATATGGCTCACGTAGGTGGTGCCGTTATAGGGTTTTTAATTATGTGGTTTTGGAAGAAAAGTGAAAAGGATAAATACCGTTGGAATTAATATGAGTGCAATTCAAGATTTAAAATATAAGTTTAAAAATCTCGATGTTTTTGGTAAAATCATTGCCATTAATGTGGTGGTATTTATCGTTGGTCTGATTTTTAAATCATTATTGCGATTTAATTTGTTTAGTTATTTTGAAATGCCATCAGATATCATGGATTTCCTGTTTCAACCATGGTCTATAATTACGTATGGTTTTTTGCATAACGGATTATTGCATTTGGCTTTTAATATGTTATTTCTTTATTATTTATCGCGTTTAACCATGAATCTATTTCGTCCAAAAATGATCCTAAATATTTATTTTTTAGGTATTATCTGTGGTGGCTTGGCGTATTTGGCATTTGCAAATCTTGTACCGGCAAATTTTTACGGTGTTAATGGAGTTTTGGTAGGAGCTTCTGCTGGTGTTAGTGCCTTATTACTTTTTGTGGCGGCATATATGCCAAACACAGAAATTCGATTATTCAATTCCTTTAATGTAAAATGGAAACATATTGCCATGGTTATTGTTGGTTTGGATTTGTTCAGGCTAATGATTGGACTTAATCAAGGAGGGTATATAGCCCATTTTGGTGGTTATCTTTTAGGTTATATTTATGCCACAAAACTTCTTAAAGGCACTGATATTGGAAGTGGTTTTGAACGTTCTATGGATACTGTAATGAGTTGGTTTAAACCAAAATCTAATTTAAAAACAGTATATCGTAAAACCGAAAAAAAGGATTACGCTGGTAAGACTAAAGACGAATTTAATGCGTTTAATAATCAGAAAAAAATAGATTTAATTCTCGATAAAATCAGTAAAAGTGGCTACGAGAGTCTAACAGCTGAAGAAAAAGAGTTTCTATTTAGAGCAGGAAAGTAACAATACAATTTTCATTGTTTTGATAATTTAATATGAGAGGTTTAAAACTAGGTAGTAAAATTATATTTGTCATCAATTCTTTGGTTGCGTTTTTACTGCTTACGTCTTATATCTTACCTTATATTCCACCCAGAAGTTTTGCGTCATTATCTGTATTAAGTTTAGGTGTGCCATTGCTTATTTTATTTAATGTTGCCTTTTTAATTTATTGGTTGATTCGTGTAAAAAAGCAAATGCTATTATCTTTGGTGGTGTTGTTATTAGGTTGGAACTATATTAATTCTATGTATAAGTTTTCGTCCTCAGAAGATGTTAAAGATGATTCTGATTTTTCTGTGATGTCATTTAATGTTAGACTTTTTAATAAGTACGATTGGTTGAAGGATAAAACTGTAAAGGATAGTATTCTCGATTTTATAAATAAAGAACAACCCGATGTTTTGTGTCTTCAAGAATATCCGCGAAGCGAACAAGTAAAGCTAAATGGATATAATAACTTTAATGCGACTTATAATAAAGGTATTAGAGGTGGTCAGGCTATTTACTCTAAATTTCCAATTGTTAATTCGGGATCGTTAGAATTCCCTAATACCCATAACAATGCTATTTTTGTGGACATCGTAAAACAAAAAGATACTATTAGAGTGTATACATTACACCTACAGTCTTCTGGTATCGAAACCGATGTGGAGAAGCTAAAAAATGAAACCTCTAGTCATTTGTTTGAACAAGTGGGTTCGACGTTTAAAGCACAACAAGGCCAAGTGGAATTGTTTTTAGCCCATAAATCAAAATCGAATTATAAAACCATAGTAACCGGTGATTTCAATAATACAGCCTATTCATACATCTACAGAATGGTTAAAGGTGATGATTTAAAAGATACGTTTGAAGATGCAGGTGATGGCTTTGGTAGAACTTTTGATTTTAAATTTTTCCCAATGCGAATTGATTTTATCTTGGCCGATGAAGATTTTGTAGTTAATAGTTTTAAAACATTTGATGTAAAACTATCAGACCATTATCCTATAAAAACGACGCTTAGTCTACCTTAAATTACATTAGTCCACAGTCTGCTATATCTGCAATAATGTGAATAACCAATCCTAAGCCAATCAATCGTGTTTTTTTAGGAATTAATAAGACTAAATACATAGAAATAGCAAAGTAGGAGTGGAGTGGGTGAAAATTGATGCTACAACGGTTAGGATCAAAAATAGGATTTGCTAGTAAGTGATCTAAATCTATTAGCATTCCTAAAATCATAATACCATATGCTTTTAGCCAATAGGACTTATAAAACACAATGGCAACAATCAACGGTAAACCGAAATGTATGCCATAATGGATCAATGACTGTAGCATAATGTTTTTTTATTATTTTAACTTGACTTTATTAGGGTTTTCTATTTGTAACGTTTGTCTTGTTAAATATAACTCAGCATTTGGACCTTCATTAAACAAAAGATCTAAAATACTAAGATTAGGAATAAAGCCATGTTTCTCTGTGAAAACTTGAGTGTAAGATTCAAAAGGTTTGACTTCAGAATTCCGTTTTACCAAATATCTAAAATCCGTTTTGTCTATTGGCTCTTTTTCAAATACTGTTGTATTAATCGGCTTTGTTTGTGTTTGAAGACTGTCTATAAGCACATCTAAACATCTCAGATTTAAATCTAAGATATAATCGAAACGTTCTTCAAAAAGTGGCATTAAGTCATCTATATAAAACTCGAAGAAAGGTGACATACTATAAGCCGATTGTAACGACTTTAAATGAAGAAGTTGCCACTGCTCTTCGTTAGCAATTTTTACATCTTTATAAAGCTGCCTGTTTTTCTGAGTATAACTCACAGGAACCGTTAAAGCTAGTTTTCCATTTGCACCATAAATTTCAGTACGGTTTCTGTAGGATTGTTTTTGGTAATTGTCAGAAACCTCAAGATGTATAGCATCCGAATTTATAACAGCCCAAAAATGTGCCATGTTTGGAAAATATGTGGGATAAATAAGGCTTGTCATAGCGACTAATTTAGTCTTTTTATGAATTCGCCTTTTTCTTTCGTCTCCATCTATTAAAGAAAGTAATCCCTAAAACAAGAACTATAAATGGAATTAAATAAGACGTCCGTTCGTTACCACCACTGACAGTTGTGAATATGCGATCCCAGCGGAAACTCCAGTTTTTAATGCCCTCGTTAATGCCGTCTATACTCATCCAAATAAAGACAGGTTTACCAAAAATATGATCGTTAGGTACAAATCCCCAATATCGACTATCTATAGAATTGTGTCTGTTATCTCCCATCATCCAATAATAATCTTGGTTAAATGTGTATGATGTTGCTAGTTTATCGTCAATAAAAATTTGACTGCCTCTCGTAACCACTTTATGACCTTCGTATTCTTCAATTGCACGTTTGTATATTGAGATATTGTCTAATGATAAATTAAGAGTAGCTCCAGATTTTGGAATCCACATTGGTCCAAAGTTGTCTGTGTTCCACGGGTACTTATTATCATATGGAAAAATAGTTCCATCTACACCTTTTCCTTGTTTTATAGGTGTTACAGTATTTATATTAGGTTGAACTTCTAAATGTGCAATGGCTTCATCAGTGGCAGCAAAAATAATGTAACTACCATCATTCATTAAGCGAGCACCATCAGTAATACCAATTTTCTTTAATAAGTCGAAAAATTGATATTGTTCTGCTTGGCTTGTATGTGCCTTTTTTAAAGTTACGTCATAAGAAAATTGCAAATGTGATCTTGGAGGTAATTGATTTTGTACTCCATTTATAAACACATACCCATTTCTAATTTCAAGAGTGTCGCCAGCTACACCAACACATCGTTTTACCAGGTTTGTTTTTTTGTCTATAGGTTTGTAATAATTCCGATCTGGATGAAAATCGTTCATATTTAACAAGGTATCAGCAGGCTGATTAAACACTACAATATCGTTTCGCTCTACATTTTCAAAACCTGGAAACCTAAAAAATGGTAGCTGAAGCTTATTAATCCAAGATGTATTACGTTCTTCGAAGTTATCATTATATAAATACGATTTTTTGCCAATAACAGGAATTGTATCATGCACCATTGGTGCGCCAACGGTAGTCATTGGAGTTCTTGCTCCATAATGTAACTTACTCACAATTAGAAAGTCTCCAACGAGTAAGGATTTTTCTAAAGACGATGAAGGAATCACAAAAGGTTGAAAGAAGTACGTATGTACAATAGTTGCAGCAACTACAGCGAAAAGAATAGACGTAATCCATTCTCCAGTAGACGTTTTAGGTTTTAATTCTCTGTTTTCAATATAATTGACATCGGCAACATAGTTGAGATAGAAGAGATAAAAACCTAAAGTAACGATGCATAATAATGCATCAACTTTACTGTCTTTGCCATAAGCTCGAGCAGTTTCTACCCAAACAGCAGGAATCATAATAAGATTCACGATTGGTAAAAACATTAAAATTACCCACCACCAAGGGCGTGAAATAATTTTCATTAAGACCACAGCATTGTAAATCGGGACAAATGCTTCCCAAGCTTTTCTACCAGCTTTAATGTATAACTTCCATGTTGCTAAGCCATGAATAATTTGTATAATGAGTATAAAAACAAACCATTGTGTCCAGGTCATAATCTTATATTTTATCTAGTGTAAGTTGAAAATTATTTTGATTCGTTACAATCCGTTGGCAAATTAACCAATGTTTAACACATCTTTCATATTAAAGATGCCTTTTTTATCTTTAATCCATTCTGCAGCAATTACGGCTCCCATAGCAAAACCTTGTCTGCTGTGGGCTGTGTGTTTAATGCTTATAGAATCTATTTCGGAATTATAGGTGATTTCATGCGTGCCAGGAACTCCTTCAATACGCTTCGCTTCAATATGGATTTCGTCTGTGTTTGCCTTATCTAAAGTCCAATTTTTAAAATTGCTCTGCTCTATAATTTGGTCAGCAAGGGTAATCGCTGTTCCGCTTGGGGCATCTAATTTTTGCGTGTGATGAATTTCTTCAATTTCTGTGGTGTATTCAGAAAAACCAGACATCAATTCAGTTAGTTTTTTGTTCAGTTCAAAAAAGATATTGACACCTAAGCTAAAATTTGATGCGTATAAAAATGTACCATTCTTAGCATTACAATAGTCAATGATCTCACTGTAATGATCTAACCAACCTGTGGTTCCAGAAATAACAGGAACACCAGCATCTATTGCTTTTTTTATGTTTGTCATTGCAACTGTTGGGATACTAAAATCTATAGCCACATCTGCATCTGCAAAATCGTAATTTGAGTTGGTATCTGATACTTTTAATACAATACTATGACTGCGATCTACTGCGATAGCTTCAATGCTTTTGCCCATTCTGCCATAACCTAGTAAAGCTATTTTCATATGTTTATTTTTATTGTTTTTCAACGCTATCACGCTGTCCGCTATTTATCATTTCGTTGAATGATAAAATTTTGAACTTGCTCGTTTCAAGTTAAAATTTAAAATTAAGTGTTAACCCTAAATCCGAAGTGTTTTCTAATTCATTATATTGATAATGTGGACTCAGACTTAAATTTTCATCGACATTAAATTGAAGTAAATGTGCATCTATATTCGCATCAATAATATTTAGTGCGTATAAGCCAATAGTTATTAAGAGAGACATTTCTTTATTGCGTCTAAACTGTTCTTGTGCTCTAATGAGTCCGTCGTCTGATATTAAATTATAAAATTCATCGTCCTTAAAACCAGCCAAACGACTTTTGTAAGCATCTCTATAGCGGTCAAATTGCTCATCGTTTCTAACATAAAAATATACACCTGCACCAATGGCTCCCCAAACAATAGGGATTTTCCAGTACTTTTTGTTGTAAGCTTGGCCTAAACCAGGAAGTACGGCAGAATAGAAAGCAGCTTTAGATGGTCTTAAGGGATCTATTTCTTTTTTAACTAAAGTTTCATTAGCAATAATTGGACTTTCATCTATGGCAATACTTGTGCTATCTTTTTCGATTTGAGAAAATGAAAAAAGCATAGAAAACAAGCATACCAAAAGACTGTAAAAACCTTTATTTGTCACGTTGAACTAATTTTTTGATTCGGTTAAAATCTTCTTCAGAATGGAAAGGAATTGTAATTTTACCACTTCCATTTTTAGCAACTTTAACGTCTATTTTATGACCAAAATATTCTGAAAAGTCCTTAACTCCTTTTTTTATGTTTTTAGGAATCTCATAGCTAGGTTCTTCTGGTTTAGAAGGCGTTTCAGAATTTAAGTTTTTTACTAATTGTTCTGTAGCCCTTACTGAAAGTTTATTTGTAATGATTTTTTCGTAAACCTCAAGTTGGTCAATTTGATCTTCTATATTAACCATAGCTCGTCCATGACCCATACTTATAAAACCATCGCGTATACCTGTTTGGATAATTGGGTCTAACTTTAATAAACGCAAATAATTAGCAATCGTGGAGCGTTTTTTTCCAACACGTTCACTCATTTCCTCTTGTGTTAATTGAATTTCGTCAATTAAACGTTGATATGATAACGCAATTTCTATAGCATCTAAATCTTGACGTTGAATGTTTTCTACCAAAGCCATTTCTAGTGACTCTTGGTCATTTGCAATTCTAATATATGCAGGAATGGCTTCTAATCCAATTAATTTTGAAGCTCTAAAACGACGTTCCCCAGATACCAGTTGGTATTTGTTGAAAGCTAATTTTCTTACTGTTATCGGTTGTATCACACCAAGCTCGCGGATAGAGGATGCAAGCTCTCTTAATGTTTCTTCATTAAAATTGGTTCTTGGTTGAAATGGATTCACCTCAATACTATCAATATCAAGTTCAACAATATTGCCAACTACTTTATCTGCATTTCTATCTTCTGCTGAATTGATATCGTTTTCAGGATCTTTCAGTAGAGCTGAAAGACCACGTCCTAATGCTTGTTTTTTTGTCGCTTTCGCCATTATAATTCATTTTTCTTAATCAGCTCCTTGGCTAAACTCAAATAATTTGCAGCACCTTTACTACTTACATCATAGTTAATAATGCTTTCACCATAACTTGGTGCTTCACCTAAACGCACGTTTCGTTGAATAATAGTATCAAACACCATATCGCTAAAGTGTTTTTGGACTTCTTCCACAACTTGATTTGATAAACGTAAACGCGAATCGAACATCGTTAACAGTAAGCCTTCTATGTCTAACGCTTCATTATGGATTTTCTGTACACTTTTAATAGTATTTAACAGTTTTCCTAAACCTTCAAGTGCAAAATACTCGCATTGAATGGGTATAATTACAGAATCTGCTGATGTTAAAGCATTCAAAGTTAGTAATCCTAAAGAGGGAGCACAGTCTATTAAGATATAATCATATTCTGATTTTAAATCTATGATAGCTTTTTTAAGCATATACTCTCGCTCTTCTTTATCTACCAATTCAATTTCGATAGCAACAAGATCGATGTGTGCAGGCATTACATCTACATTTGGCGCGTTAGAAGTTACAATAGCTTCTTTTGCATTCGCAGAATGTTCTATAACCTGATATGAGCCTACCGCAACCGTATCTACATCAATACCTAAACCAGAACTTGCGTTGGCTTGAGGATCGGCATCTATAAGCAGTACTTTCTTCTCTAGTGCACCTAAAGAAGCGGCTAAATTTACTGAGGTTGTTGTCTTACCAACACCTCCTTTTTGATTTGCTATCGCAATGATTTTGCCCATTAAATAATTTGGTTAAATATAAGGGCTTAAAATTACGATTATTTACGACTTTAAGAAATTGAAGTTGTTAACAGTTCCATAAAAAAAAGCAGCCTTCAATAGAAATTATGAAGGCTGCTTAATAATATGGGTGTAATCTTATTTTTCTGGATTATGAATACCAGTGATATACCCTTGCGTTAAATATTTTTTAGCAGCATCGTGTAAATCGGCAACCGTTAAGCTGTTTACAGCCTCTTCAAATTTTAAGATATTATGAGCGTCTTTCTTAAGGTAGTCTGCATTTTTAAGTTGTCCTAACCAAAATCTATTCGTTTTTAAATCTTCTTTGTAATCTAAAATCTGAGCCTTTTTAACTTTTTCTAAATCGACTTCTGTTGGACCTTCTTTTACTAAAAGATCGACTTCTTTCATAGTAGCTGTAATAAGTTTATCAACATTTTCTGGACCACATGGAAAACTAATATTAAATCTAAACCAGTCATATGGCATATTACTTATACTTGCATTGGCGCCAGCTCCGTAAACGCCTCCTTCTTCTTCACGTAATTTTTCAATTAATTTAATTGATAAAACTTCAGCTAAACTTTTTAAAGCATGCGCCTCTTTTTCATCGTAATCTGTTGGACCATGATAGGTTATTCTTACAGAGCTTTTAGGGTCTTCACCTTTTTCAATAATCTTTTCGTGAGAACCTGTTAGTGGTCTAAAATCGCTTACTTTATAAGATTCATTGCTTCCTGTTGACGGTAAACTTGCTAAATAGGTTTCACATAATTCAACGAGTTTAGTTTCGTCGATGTTACCTACAAAATAGAAGTTGAAATCACCTGCATCAGCAAAACGTTCCTTATATTTTTCGTAGGCTAAGTTGTAATCTGCATTGTCCATGTCTTCTGCTGTAGGAAATCCTGTGTATCTTGGGTTTTTCCCATATATAAACTCAGACAATTGATCTTGAAAATAAAATTGTGGACTCGATAAAAGGTTTCCTAAAAATGCTTTTTGCTTATCAGCGAAACTTTTAAAGGAGTTTTCATCTTTATTTAAAGCTGTAAAATGTAGATACGTTAATTGAAATAACGTTTCTAAATCTTTTGGAGTCGTGTTTCCTGAAAGCCCTTCACTATACGTACCAATTGACAATCTTACATTAGCGATTTTACCAGACATCATTTTGCTTAACTCAACCTTACCAAAACCATTAACTCCGGCTTCGGTTAAACCTCCGTTAGCATTCGAGGTGGCTTTGTATTCATCATCTGAATATAATGACGTTCCTCCATAGCTAAACGCGTCAAATAGAATTTCATCATTTTTAAAATCAGTCTTTTTGTAGGTTACCTTAACTCCATTGCTTAAAGTTAACGTGGTTGTACCTAATGTTTCATCAGTTTTAGATTCTTTTATACTACCTTTTGTTGGCATTTTGGTAATTAAAGAAGTCGCAACAGCTTTGTCTTCATAAGGTTTTAGATCCATTGACTTCACTGAGTCTAACAATTCTAATACCTGTGCCTCTTTAACTTGTTCTAAATCTTCTTTTTCTGGACCAGTAAGTATAACAACACGATTATCGTCTTTGATGTAGGATTTAATAAGGGCGTTAACTTCATCTAATGTAATGGTTGGTAATTGTGAATTCGTGAAATCGAACCTCCATTCTGTACTAGGAATGGGATTTTGCTCCAAAAAATGGTTAATGTAGCGTCCGACGATTCTATTAGATTCCATTTTGTCTCTGTCTTTAAAAGCCCGTTCCATATTGGCAATAATGTCTTTTTTTGCACGATCAAACTCTCCTTCAAAGAACCCGTGTTGGAGGACACGTTCGTTTTCAATTAAGAGTGTTTTTAAAGCGTCTAATTGTCCGGTTGGACTAGTCATAGCAGAAGATTGAAAGGCGTTTTTAGTACGTGCATATGTACCTCCGTAATACGTGAATCCATATACAAAAGGCGGATTGTCTCCATTTCTAATTTCATCCAAACGGTTGTTAATCATTTGAGAAAATAAATTCTCTACCATAGAGTTTCTGTAATCAGCATAAGTAACATCTGGTTTAGCGTTTACTTTGTCTTTAAACATTAGTCTCACATTTGAGAAAGGAGCTTCTTTGTCAGATTCAATAGCCACAAAGGTTTCATCATGGTTAGGTAAATCAAATGAAGGTCTAGGTCTTGGGTTTTCCGGGTTTTTAATATGCCCGAAATGGGATTTTATTTTTTCTTCTAAAGTAGTCACATCAATATCTCCAACGGCAATTACAGCCATTAAATCTGGTCTGTACCAATCGTTGTAGAATCGCTTTAGACTTTCGTATTTAAAAGTCTCTAAATTTTCTTTTGTACCAATAGGAAGACGTTCGGCATACATTGAGCCGTGCATCATCTTTGGCAAGTACTCTTGCATCATACGCTCGTCTGCACCTTTACCTAAGCGGTATTCCTCTAAAACAACACCACGTTCGTTATCAATTTCTTCGTCAGTTAAAAGTGCATTGTGAGCCCAGTCTTCAATAATTTGAAAACCTTGTTCAAGCTTTTCTGGGTCGTCACTTGGAATAGGAAGGATATACACCGTTTGGTCAAAACTTGTGTAGGCATTAAGATGCGCTCCAAACTTTACTCCAATACTTTGAAGGTAATCTACTAATTCATTTTTTTCGAAATTCTTTGTTCCATTAAAACACATGTGTTCCATAAAGTGGGCTAAGCCTAATTGGTCTTCATCTTCTAGGATAGAACCAGCATTAATCACCAGGCGTAATTCTACTTTATTTTCTGGTTTAGGATTGTTTTGAATGTAATACGTAAGGCCATTTTCTAAAGTACCTGTTTTAACATTTGGATCTGTGGGAATAGGATCTGTTGGGGTGTAAGTCACTTTTGACTTTGTCGCAACAACCTGAGCATTTAAAGGGAATACGAAGGTGAGGCACAACAAAATTGCTGTGCTGAAAACTAGTTTTTTCATTGATTGATGGGTTTAAAAGATTAATATTTTATAAGAATATTCTTCTAAAATAAATATAAAATCATGATATGTAAAGGAATAACAAAATTTTAACTAAATGTTTAGTTGTAAGAAATTCAGGGTAGATTAATAAATTAATTCTATTTTAATAAATATTCTCGATTATGTTTTTGAAAACTAAACTATCTGACGGTCTAGGCGAATTATTGCTTATGACTTTATTTTTAGCACTAATAATTGCATAACGTGGTATACTAAAATAAGATTTATCCATTTTATCTCGAATTAGCATTTGTTTTAGAATTTTAGATTTTTTTATATCTATAATGAGATAATGATTTTTAGATGAGAGTGTATTTTTTAACTCCGTTATTTTTTTAGTCCATAAAGCTTTGTCGCTATCAATGGAGATGTATATATATTCTAGGTCATTCTCTTGCTGTATTCTTTTTTTGAAAGATTTAGCTTTGCCAAATTCCTCTATACATGGACCACACCAGCTTGCCCAATAATCAATAACCTTAGTTTTGTTAGATTGTAATATTTGTTTCAGTTGAATAGTGTCTCCGTTGGTTGTGAGCAATTTTTCATCTAAAATATTTTTTGGTAAAATAAAATCAATAGCATTAATATCTTCAGTGATCTCATTCATTTTATTAGCTAAAGATTCTTCAGTGAATCTATCTGCATATTCCTTAATTAAATTGAGTAATATTGGTGAGTCTTGTCTGCCGTGCCCAAAACCTTTTAAGCGATAATCATTTATTAGTCTTCCAATTGCATACGTTTCTAATGCGCCTTCAAGGTTATTTTGAATGTATTCTTTCTCCTTTATAAAGTTGCTTCTTGAGTATTCTAAATAGTCTTGATTGGAGAAGTAATGTCTAATGTATAAATTTAAACTACGTTTAAAATAATCATTATTTAAAAGCTCTGGTCTTTTGAAATCTTCAATAGTAATTCCGTTAAAATAGGCTTTTGTGTCTAGCAAATTTTCGGTATTATTATTAATTTGGCTTATAGAAACAATGTCGTTTCCATCATTTCTATAGGTTCCCTTTGTAATTTCATCTTCTTTATTTCTTGGTAGCATTAAATTGTACAAGTATTCAAATTTTAGTTCATTGCCAACAAGTTCTATAAAATCCTCAGAAACTTCTGGATGTTCTTTGATATATGACTTTAAAAGAGAATATTTAATGTTGTAAGATGTAAAAAGTTCATTTTTATACGTTTGCGCATCATATTTATAAACAGCCCAATTTTGCCTCAATGGGTCATTCATTTTTAAGAAAAAGTTATAATGTGCTGCATTTTTGCCAGAAAAATTAATATCACCATTTTTTACTTCCATAAAAATTGTGTCACCTGGTGTAAAAAATACGCGACTAAGGTATCCTGTTTTATCTTCACGATCTGAAAAGGCTATTAAGTCCATTAGCTGCGGACTAGTTAAACCTTTCATTACCAAATGCATTGAATCTGCAACTAATTTCTTTTCCTCGTTTTTAATTGAGGACCCAAAGCCGAAATTAGAAAAATTTAAAAGGTTTAAATGTTTTAGTGCCATTGAATCATCCGATTTTCCAACTATGGTGATGTAGTTAGAAGGGGAGTTAGATTTATTTTGGACAGCTGTGATTTGAAAGTTTTCATTTTTGAAGATTTTAATATGCTTTTCTTCATTTTTACAACTAAGTATAGACGAAATCAGAATTATTAAAGTGCAGAGTAATGATAATATGGAATTTATTTTCATAATAGGGTTGGTTTTATATTTCAAGCTCAAAATTTATACCACCTTAAGATTATAAATAAAATTGACTAATTATTTAGTTGAATTATTGTTTAAGAAAGTTAAAACCTGATTGAAATATTTGTCACCTCCAACTTCCCATAAATCTGAATGCCCAGCAGATTCTACTTCTATAAATTCTTTATCATTGCTTTTAATATTGGAGAAGTTAGCTTTGCCTTCTGAAATATTAATAGCGATATCTTTATCGCCATGTATAACAAGAATAGGTTGTGTCACACTTTTGGCGTACTTAATAGGACTAGCGTCATCAGCATCAAAATCACCAACACTTCCTGCTCTATCGACTAAAAAATCGCTAATTAGGGCAAGATTATATCCTGTATGACGCTGAAAAAAGCCTTGAATATTTGATTTTAAATCGGTGTAAGCACTTTCTGAAATTCCGTATTTGATACGTTGATCTACTCCCATTGTTTGTAATACAAGCGCACCTCCAATAGATTGTCCCCAAATGCCTATATTGCTTAAACCTTCTTCATTAATTAAATCATCAATTAATTTCTGAATGTCTTTCGATTCTTTAATCCCATAAGTGAAAAACTGACCTTCGCTTTCTCCAAATCCTCTAATGTCCAATGCAACAGAATTGAAACCGTTGATTGATAGGAATTCACTCAGGTCAAGAAAATGTTCTTTCGTATGACTGCTGCCATGTAATAAAATAATAGTGCCTTTAGGTTTTGCTAAGCTAGAATAAGTAAGTATTGCATATTGTTTTAAGCCGTCATACGTTGTTATCGTTAGTTTTTTTCGTTTGAATTTTGAGTTATCATTTTGTTCAAGAGTAGAGCTGATAACTTTTTGAGTTTTAAATATTTCTATAATCGGATTTCTTCTTTCTGTTATCAAGCGAGGATAAATGAAATAGAAAATTAATAAGCCTACAACAAATAGAATTATAAATGTTCGTTTTAAAATTTTAGCAATTCGATTTTTTGTCATGAATTTAGATACTAAAATAGTACGGTCTCTACTATTTTTAAGTTTGTAAAATAATGATCAAAGATAATCATTTCGAAAAAAAGTTAAGTCACTAACTAATTGGTAGTTAAATTATTTTTATCTTTCAAGTAACTAAAAACAAAATCAATCATGAAAATTAATTACCGTTCAGTAGTTTTATTGCTGCTAACCTTGTGCTTGTCAAGTATCATTGAAGCACAACCCAAACAAACCGCATCTGTAGAAGGAATTACAGAATACATGCTAGATAATGGCCTCAAGGTCTTATTATTTCCTGATAATTCTTCACAAACCGTTACTGTGAATATTACCTACAAAGTAGGTTCTAGACATGAGGGTTATGGAGAAAAAGGTATGGCACACTTGTTAGAGCACTTAGTGTTTAAAGGTACGCCTAACCATCCGGATATTCCAAAAGAGTTAACCGCTCGTGGTGCAAGACCAAATGGAACAACATGGTATGATCGTACCAATTATTTCGAAACATTCAATGCTACAGAAGATAATATAGATTGGGCTTTAGATTTGGAATCTGATCGTATGGTGAATTCATACATTGCAAAGAAAGATTTAGATTCAGAATTTTCTGTAGTTCGGAATGAATTTGAATCTGGTGAAAATAGTCCAACAGGAGTGCTTATGGAGAAGGTTATAAGTTCAGCGTTCTTGTGGCATAATTACGGACAATCAACTATTGGTAATAAGTCAGATATTGAACGTGTGCCTATTGAAAATCTAAAAGCGTTTTATAAAAAGTATTACAGACCAGATAATGCTGTATTAATGGTTACTGGTAAGTTTGAGGTAGAAAAGACATTAGCTTTAATTGATGAAAAATTTGGCAGTATTAAGAATCCTGAAAATCCTTTAGTTGATGTTCCTACAATTGAACCAGCACAAGATGGTGAAAAAAGAGTAGAGTTAAGTCGCGTTGGGGATTTACAATTAGTATCGGCATTATTTCATACACCTGCAGGATCACATGAAGATTATGCTCCAATGGCTCTTGTTGAAAACATTTTAACGGACCAACCTTCAGGACGTATATATAAGGCCCTAGTAGAAGAGAAGCAAGCTTCGTCAGTTTGGAGTTTTTCACCTTTTACAAAAGAGCCTGGGTTTATGTATTTTAATGTCGATGTGCCTTCAGATAAATCGATTGAGACAGCAGAAACGACCTTATTAAACTTATTTGATGGGTTAAGAGAAAACCCAATTACGGAAGAAGAGCTTAAAAGAGCTAAGGCTAATATCTTAAAACAAATAGATCAGATTAGTAGAAACTCTTCATATTTAGGAACATTTACAAGTGAATTTATTGGAGCAGGTGACTGGAGATTAATGTTTATTCATAGAGATCGTATTGAGTCCGCTACATTAGAACAAGTAAACCATGTTTTGGGACGCTATTTTATTAAAACGAACCGGACTGTTGGGAATTTTATACCAACAAAAACACCTATGAGAATCGAAATCCCTCATACCGAAGGCTTAGAGGATTTAGTGTCTAACTATAAAGGAAAAGAAGCACTTAGTGCAGGTGAAGCGTTTGATGTTAGTTATGAAAACATTCAAAATACATTAGATTCTGGTGAGCTTTCAGAGAGTAAGATTGAATATGGATTTATAAAAAAGGATAATAGAGGTGAAACCGTAAATGTATCCTTTACGTTTAGAAATGGAGGAGTTGATGACTTAATGAATAAAGGGAATGTAGCTAGTTTTACGGCTAGAATGTTAAATAAAGGCACGACATCCAAATCTAGACAAGATATCGAAGATAAATTAAGTGCGTTAAAATCCTCAGTGTACTTTAGTGGGTCTAATGGAAAAACGACAGCTTACGTGAGTTCTACTAAGGAAAATCTTAAAGAGACATTAGAGCTTATGTCAGAGATGCTTAAAGCTCCTGCTTTTGATAAAGAAGAGCTAGAGAAACTTAAAACAGAAGAATTAGCAGGTATTGAAAGTAATAAAACAGAGCCACAATTTTTAGTTCAAAAAAGATTGGGTGCGATTAATCAGAAATATAAAAAAGGTCATCCTTTATATAATATGACTTTAGAGGAAGAGGTTGAGGCTATCAATAATGTTACGGTTGAAGGTATGCAAGCCTATTATAATGATTTCTATGGTATTTCAGATAGTGCTAACCTTATAGCAATAGGAAATATAGATGAAGAAGAATTGAAAACGTATTTTGAAACCGAATTTGCTGATTTTAAATCTGATTTACCGTACTCTGAAATTAAAGATCCGTTTTCAGGAAATAAGCCAGCAAACGAAAAGATCATCACTCCAGATAAGAAAAATGCCTTTACACTTGGTTTCTTAAACTTTGAAGGTAGTGAATACGATAAAGATTATGCGGCTTTACAAGTTGCGGGTTCTGTATTTGGTGGTGGTTTTCTAAATTCGCGTATTGCTACTAGATTACGTCAGCAAGATGGTGTCAGCTATGGTGCTGGAGGTGGCGTTAATGTAGATGGAAGTAAGGACGATAGAAATTCTGCGATGTATATTTATGCCATATACGCTCCTGAAAATGAAGCTAAGGTGCAACAAGGGTTTGAGGAAGAAATTGCACGTTTTATAAAAGATGGTATTACTGAGCAGGAATTAGAAGATGCTGTTAAAGGCTGGGTACAAGCGCAAAGTGTATCTAGAGCAAAAGATAATGAGCTTTCTAGTACAATTAATAACAATTTGTATTATGATAGAGATATGATGTTTCAGAAGGAGATTGAAGAGCAAGTAAAAGGTTTAACAGTTGAAGATGTCAACAAAGCGATTAAGACTTATTTTAAAGATTTTAAAAATTGGACAGTTGTGAATGCGGGGGATTATGAAAACTTTGAAATTAAGAAAACAGATAAAAAGAAAATAGACGATTAGATTAACTACTTATTAGTTTGAAAAATAAAGGCACTGTTAGTAAACAGTGCCTTTTTCATTTTAATCAATTAAGATTTCTAATATGTGAATAGCAGCATCACTAATTTTAGTGCCAGGTCCAAAAACGGCAGCTGCTCCTGCGTCAAATAAGAATTGGTAATCTTGCTTTGGAATAACACCTCCCACGATCACCATAATATCATCGCGACCATAATTTTTTAGTTCTTCTATGACTTGAGGTACTAGTGTTTTGTGTCCTGCTGCTAAGGAAGATATGCCTAAAATATGCACATCATTTTCTACAGCTTGTTTAGCGGCTTCTTTTGGTGTTTGGAAGAGTGGTCCAATATCTACATCAAAACCAACGTCAGCGTAACCTGTAGCTATTACTTTTGCTCCTCTGTCGTGACCATCTTGTCCCATTTTTGCAATCATGATTCTTGGTCTGCGACCATCTTGTTCTGCAAATTGGTCGGCGAGTTCTTTTGCTTTTTGAAAGCTCTTATCGTCTTTTATTTCTTTACTGTACACTCCTGAAAATGATTTAATTTGTGCTTTATGTCGTCCGAATTCAGCTTCTAATGCATCGCTTATTTCACCTAAAGTGGCACGTTTTCTTGCGGCATCTACTGCTAAAGCTAATAAATTTTCATCATTTGTTTTAGCGGCTTTTGTTAATTTTGATAATGCTTCGGTTACGGCTGTATTATCACGATTTGCTTTGATGTTGTTTAAGCGTTCAATTTGTTGTAGTCTAACAGTTTGGTTGTCAACTTCTAATGTGGAAATTTCGTCTTCTTGTTCTAAGCGGTATTTATTGACTCCAACAATGATATCCTGTGATGAGTCTATTCTAGCTTGTTTTCGAGCTGCAGCTTCTTCGATTCGTAATTTGGGAATACCAGCCTCAATAGCTTTGGTCATACCACCTAACGCTTCTACTTCTTGGATGAGTTCCCACGCTTTTCCAACAATATCGTCAGTTAGTTTTTCAACATAATAACTGCCAGCCCAAGGGTCAACCGTTTTTGTAATATGCGTTTCTTCTTGTAAGTAAATCTGTGTATTTCTTGCGATACGAGCAGAAAAGTCTGTTGGTAAAGCAATGGCTTCGTCTAAGGCGTTAGTGTGTAAGCTTTGTGTGCCGCCAAATGCAGCTGCAGAAGCTTCAATACAGGTTCTTGCTACGTTGTTAAAAGGGTCTTGCTCGGTTAAACTCCAACCAGAAGTTTGGCAGTGGGTTCTTAAAGCTAATGATTTTTGATTCTTAGGATTAAATTGCTTTACGAGTTTTGCCCAAAGCATTCGTGCTGCGCGCATTTTGGCTATTTCCATAAAGTGATTCATGCCAATGGCCCAAAAGAAAGATAATCTCGGAGCGAAGGTGTCAATATCCATTCCGGCTCCAAGCCCTTTCCTAATATATTCAAGCCCGTCTGCTAAGGTGTATGCTAATTCTATATCGCAAGTGGCTCCTGCTTCTTGCATGTGGTAACCTGAAATACTGATACTGTTGAATTTTGGCATATTCTGACTAGAGTATTCAAAGATATCAGAGATAATCTTCATGGAAGGAGTAGGTGGGTAGATGTAGGTGTTTCGTACCATAAACTCTTTTAGAATGTCATTCTGAATGGTTCCTGCGAGTTGATCGGGTTGAACTCCTTGTTCTTCGGCTGCTACAATATAAAATGCCATAATAGGCAATACGGCTCCATTCATGGTCATTGACACTGACATTTTATCTAGCGGAATCTGATCGAATAAAATTTTCATGTCCTCGACAGAATCGATAGCCACACCAGCTTTTCCAACATCACCAACCACACGTTCGTGATCGGAATCGTAACCTCTATGGGTTGCTAAATCAAAAGCAACTGAAAGACCTTTTTGGCCTGCAGCTAGATTTCTTCTGTAAAAAGCATTACTCTCTTCTGCTGTTGAAAATCCAGCATATTGTCTAATCGTCCATGGTCTGCGGACATACATAGTTGAATATGGTCCACGAAGATTTGGCGCGATGCCAGCAACAAAGTTGAGGTGTTCTATATCTTGAATATCCGCTTTTGAATATGATGATTTTACAGTGATATTTTCGGCTGTTAAAAAAGAGTTTTCTTCTTTAGGATTTAAGCTTTGCGCGTCGTTCTTTAGAGTTATATGTTGAAGATTTTTTCTTGACATTGTGCCTGTGTTTTTAAGGGTGTAAAGCTACTATAGGTTTTTTCTATAGTGAGTTTTACTCTTTGCTTAATCTTTTGGTTTCCAATTTTTCAGATAATCTTTTCTCAATAATTGGTTCAATTAAAGTTTTGCGCTTTTCGATTTTTAAAAACGGACTAATTTCTAAATCAGTTTTCATTTTATCTTCTGAATTTGGGTGCCTGTTTGTTCCTAGTAGTACTAATTTTTTAGCATCGAAATCGGCTTGCTCTTTAGTGGCATTTTCTTTAATTTTTCGCTGAATGGTGCCTTCTTTTAGCTGGCTTAAAAAGCCTCCATTCGCTTCAATATCTTTAAAAAGAATTAATGCTTTTTCGGCCAATTGTTCAGTTAGACTTTCAATATAATAAGATCCATCCGTAGGATTATTTACTTTGTCAAAGTAGCTTTCATTCTTTAAGACTAAGAGTTGATTTCTCGAAATACGTTCTCCAAATTCGTTTGACTTATGAAATAAAGCGTCGTATGGTATGTTGCAGATTACATTTGCTCCACCTAGAATAGCACTCATGCATTCGGTTGTGGTTCGTAACATATTGATGTTGTAATCGTAAATGGTTGTATTACGTTTACTCGGAGTAGCAATGATTCTACAGTCTGTATTTACATCATATTCAGAAGCTAATGTTGTCCATAATTGGCGTAATGCCCTGATTTTTGCAATTTCAAAGAAGTAGTTTGAGCCGACTGACAAATTAAATGTTACTTGTAGAGATTGCTTCGCTTCGCTCGGAATGGCCTTATCGAGATGATTTAAATATTCGTTAGCATGTGCTAGGCCATAAGCTAATTGCTGTACAATGGTTGATCCTGCATTTTGATACAACCCTAAATTGATACTAATTTGATTGGTTGATGTTACAATCGTTTTAAACTTGCTGTGATCGTCGTTGAGGTTCTTATGCCAATTACCTGTTTTTACTAGGTGGCCTATGATGTCTGTATGGATATTTACTCGAGACTCTTCGACTGCGCTCAGTGTGACATCAAGGATGTTTTCGACATAGTCTTTAGAAAGAAAATTACATTTAATATCAACATTTGTTTTAGTTAAGTCAATATCTTGAAACAAATCCTTAATGGAAATAATTTCTGATTCAATATTAAATATTAAACTTTCTGCACCACGATTTATGGCATCTAAAGCTTTTGAATTCGCAGTTTTGGCATCTGTTACCGTTATAGCTTGGCAGATTTTCCAATCAGTGGCTTTACTCTTTGAAATTTCTGGTAATGTTTTAAAATCATCGGCATGGTAAAATGGTTTCACATTAATGCCTTCATTGGTCTTCCAGATTAGTACGTCGTTGTAATCTGCACCTTTGAGATCTACTTGTATTTTCTGTTTCCATGCTTTTGAGGACATGGGTTGAAAGTCATTAAATAATGATTTACTCATCTTTTTTATGTTTCGGAATACTATCCTCGTATTCTATAATGAAGATATCTTCGTTGGGCTTTTTCATGTAGTAGGTTTCACGTGCTGTACGTTCAATACCTTCGTCTGTACTCAGTTCTTTAATGGCTTTGTTGTCTTTTGCCATCTCGTTACGGTAGTGTTCTTTTTGATATTCTAATTCGTTAATGTCGCCATTCAACTCATGATGAAATAGCCATGAATGGGCGTCAAAAAATAACATCCAAACCACAAAAACAATGAGTACGAGGACATAAATGTTCTTAAATGGTTTTAGATATTTAATATTGAATTTAGACATTACAAGCGTTCGTTGATTATGGTTTTAACGATATCTACAGCAACTGTATTGTATTTGTTATTTGGGATAATGATATCAGCATATTCTTTCATCGGTTCAATAAACTGCTGATGCATGGGTTTTAATGTGGATTGGTAGCGTTGAAGCACCTCGTTGATGTCTCGACCTCGTTCTGTGATATCTCGTCTTAAACGTCGTATTAAGCGCTCGTCAGAATCCGCATGAACATAAATTTTAATATCAAAAAGCTCACGGATTTCAGCATGAGATAATATTAATATCCCTTCAACAATCATTACTTTTCGTGGTTTCGTGACAATAATATCTCCGGTACGATTATGTTTTACAAATGAGTAAACCGGTTGGTTGATGGAGTTTCCTTTTTTTAATTCCTTGAGGTGTTCTTCTAATAATTCAAAATCAATTGATCTTGGGTGATCAAAATTAATTTTAACACGTTCCTCAAAGCTTAGATGCGACGTGTCTTTATAATAAGAATCTTGCGAAATAACACCAACTTGTCCTTCTGGTAATTCTTTTAAAATAGTATTTACAACAGTAGTTTTTCCGCAGCCTGTACCACCTGCGATTCCTATAATGAGCATATAAATTTTGATTTGTTTGACTGTTGCAAATTTAATTATTTAAGTAGAATTGTGAATTTATAATTTGGAAACTTTCTCGGGAGTTACAAAGTGGTCAATTGTGTTTCCCCAACTGTTGTTAATATAGTTGATAACATCAGCAACTTCTTCGTCTGAAAGTCCTAAAGGTGCCATGGTGCTATTATAGGTAATGCCGTTTACCACAATTTCTCCAGACATGCCATATTTGGCTGCTTTGATACTTTTTGTTTGGTTATCTCTTAAATAATCTGAATCTGCTAATGGAGGAAATGCTCTAGGTACACCTTTGCCATCTGGTAAATGACAGGTGATACACATATCTTCATAAACAATTTTACCACGCTCCATACTTTCTTTAAGCTGTGGTGAATCTTGATTGGCTGCAACTAGATTCGTTTTTTTAGTGTTTGAATTACATGAAGCGAATACCACTATTGAAACGCCTAAAAGAATTAGTCTTTTCATTTTCTAATTAATTTTACAATGCCTAAATTTTCTATACCTACATAAATAAAACCGTCCGGTCCTTGTTCTACACATCTTACGCGTCCTAATCCATCGAGTAGACGTTCTTCTTTTATCACTTTATTGTCTTTTAAAGTGCACATATCTAAATATTGAAATTTTAGGGATCCTACGAGAAGGTTACCTTCCCAATCACCATATTTATCACTATTAATAAATGCCATTCCGCTAGGTGCAATTGAAGGATCCCAATAATGAATGGGTTGTTCCATACCTTCTTTTTCAGTGATGTCTGTAAATTTTGTGCCAACATAATTGACGCCATAGCTAATAACAGGCCAACCGTAATTTTTACCAGGTGCTATGATGTTTATTTCGTCACCACCTTTAGGGCCATGTTCGTGAGTCCAAATTTGTCTTGAATTTGGATGAAGTATCATGCCTTGTGGGTTTCTATGACCATAAGAGTAAATAGCCGCTTTAGCTTCAGCGTCATTAACAAAAGGATTGTCTTCAGGGATAGAACCATCATCATTGAGACGATAAATTTTTCCGCCATCTCTAGTGATGTCTTGAGGGTTTTCATCTCGGTTTCCGCGTTCTCCAATGGAAAAATAAAGGTAACCTTCATCATCAAAAACTAAGCGCGATCCAAAATGTTGTCCTTTGGTAGTATTTGGAGTCGCTTTATATAGAACTTGTAAATTTGTTAAACTATTGTTTTCAAGTTTTGCTCTTGCTATAGATGTATTTCCTCCGTCGCCTTCACCTTCAGAGGAGGCATAAGAAAAATAAATCCACCCATTTTGGTCATAATCGGGATGTAGAATAATATCTAATAATCCACCTTGGCCACGCACATAGATTTCAGGTAGGCCAGAAATACTTGTTTTCTTTCCATCTTTAAAAAGAATAAGTTCCCCTGATTTTTCTGTAATTAGCATCGAATCATCAGGAAGAAAGGTGAAACCCCAAGGAATATTAATATCAGAAACTATAACTTCGTGAGTGTTCTCTAGATTTTTCGGATTTTTATCTTGCGCACAAGCTAGTGTGCTAGTGAGAATTAATCCGATAATGATGTTTTTCATAGTCATGATATTCAGGTATAAAAAAGATTAAAACTTTAAAGTTAATAAATGTTATTGGATTTTAAAGAAAAACTATATATTTGCAGTCCGAAATTGGGAATACAACTTCGGGGTGTAGCGTAGCCCGGTTATCGCGCCACGTTTGGGACGTGGAGGCCGCAGGTTCGAATCCTGCCACCCCGACTTTTTAACAGAAAGCTCTATAAATTATTTTTATAGAGCTTTTTTTATTTATTATTAACGTTGTCAAAGTATCTTGAAAAAGTAGAATCGTCCACTTTCTTTAACTATCATGAGTTTACTTTAGATAAGGAGGTGCTTAAAAATTACAGATGCTTTCTTAATGCGTTAAAAGTTTATGTAGAAAGTGCCAGCTTTATTATGCCGGCACTTTAACACATTATAAGACTAACTTAAATGTGTTTAAATAATTATAAATGTTCTATTCTACAATTTTTATATCAACAGAGGTTCTACTTTGCCAACCTGTTTCATCAGTTACCGAATAGGAACAGTGGTAATCACCTGTGTCAATATCATCAGGAATTGTGATACTGATATTAATTTCATAAGTCGTCAATCCACCCTCGATATTGAAATTCTCCATATATATTAATGGGTTTATGGCATCTTTTATCGGTTCTAAATCACATACCTCTCCTTGGTCATCATGGGTATGATGATCAAAATTATTATGAAGGTCTAAGCTATAAGACGCTAGTGCTTTGTTATCGGTAAGCTGCGCTTTAAAAATGTAGGTTTCACCTTTTACGAGTTGTTCACAGGCTTGAGGAAAGCCTTCAGAATAATTAATGCTAATAGTGGGCTTTTGTTCATCAATGCTAACACTATCATCACTAGAACATGATGTAATGAGTAGTGTTATAATTAACAAGTTGAAATATTTTGAAATCAATTTCATTTTTTAATGTTTAAAACCGCATAGTATGATTAGTACTATGCGGTATAATTAATTGTTAAGATGCTGTAATATCGATATGAGTTTCATAGTCTTTGGTGTTACCTTCTTCATCTTCAACTGTAAAAATGATGTGGTATTCGCCAGTTGGTGCATTTGCAGGTACAACAATATGCTGGTGGAATTCTACTTCAGTTAAGCCATGATACCCTTCTGTATATTCGTATTCTTGATCCCATTCAACTTCACCTTCGCCAACTGTAAGTCCATGTGCATGTACATCTACGGTTATATTATGAATACCATTTAAGGCCTCTACGAAAAACTCAGCATGAAAATCATCACCTCTTACGGCTGTAGTGTCTATAGAGAAATCACTTAAAGTGATATAATCTAAAATTTCTAAATGGCCGTCGATTTCTGTGCTATTACCTAGTTCATCAGTTACGATTAATTCAATGTGGTATTCGCCAGCAGGAATATTCGTTGGAACATCTACATGCTTATGAAATGTAGGATTTATAACCAACAAATTAGCGTCGGTGTAAACGTTTTCATAATCCCAATCTACTTCTCCTTCGCCAGGTGTTAAATCATGCGCATGGATGATAAGCGTGATGCTACTCACTACAGCTTCGGCATTTATTTCGGCTTCGATGTGAATATCCGAACCTTTATAAGCAACCTGGTCTGTTGAGTGTACACTGCCTTCTCCGTATTCAAAACTAGTTATTTCTGGTGCATTAAGTGTCGGTGAACCGTTGTCGTCATCACTACTACACGAATTTAAAAGGATTCCGAAAAAAGCGATAATTGCTAAAAATTTAAAATTTGTTTTCATAAGATTTGTTGTAATGTTTAAAGTGTTTGTTTTCATTGTTTTTGATTTATTTGTGATTATTAAAATGTTTGTGTTAATGCTATTGAGATGTTTCTTCCAGCTTCTGGAACGTCGATTAAACGATAAAAGCTGGTGTGGTCGTAATATTTAGTGTTGAATACATTATTGAGTTTCAATTTCACTTCTAAAGGATTCATAGTTTTATATAAGTTCAATTGGGTTAGTAATGACATGGTTAAGACTTGGTAGCCATTTGTTTGTTCTTCTGGAGGTACAATTTCATCTTGTGCTGCCGTAATTCTATAATCGGCACTCAGCTGTGGTTGTTTAAAAAAGAATACATCTTTAAATTGATAGCTAGCGGAGAATAGTCCTGATAAAGGCGGTGAAAATGGAATGGTAAACCCTTCTTTAGGACCACTAGTTTGTCTTGAATACACGTATTCTGCAGAAGCATTTAAGTCTAAATTATTTATGATACTAGTGCTTGCTCTTAGTTCACCACCTGCTCTAAAAACCTTACTCTGTGTGTATTCGTAAATTTGTAAGGTCTCGTAATAGTTAGACGTTGGATTTAAATAAATAAAGTTTTCGAAAAAATTGACAAAAGGACTTACTCCAATACTAAAGTTCTTGGTTGTATGGTCGATATCAATATCTAGTTGATAGGATTCTTCAGGATCTAAATTGAGATTACCTTTTTCATAACGATACATGTGGTAATTCACACCATCTGAGGCTAATTCATTAGGTAAAGGTATTCTAAAACTTTTCCCTGCATTTATTTTGAAGGTAGTATGGTTTAGAATATAACTTAAGCCTACAGAAGCACTAACATTTCCAAAATCGAGCGTTTTGTCTTGTGCTCTTTGTAAATAGACATACGAAGTAGAACCATTGGTATTATTGATGGTAGAAGGATACCAATCAAAATACGATTTGCTATTTATTTGTCCAAAATCATAGCGTACACCTGCTAAAAGATGTAAATCTGAATTGATTTCGTATTGATCAAAAGCAAAAGCACCGACTGTAAAACGCGTGTATTCCGGTATTAAAAATCCCCAGCCACTTAAGGTGTTGTCTTGAAATTCGACATTGACACCGGTAACAAGATTGTGTTTGTCATTGGGTTTAAAGGCATCTTTTACATTTAGCGAAAACGTGTTTTTATGAAATCCACGCTCCTTAGTATTTGGAGGTGTTGGCATGTAACCATGAGGTGTTGGTTCGGAATGTTCTTCTCTTAAATTATTTTGAAAGCCTAAATCGAGCTGAATGGTGTGATTGTCTAAAGCTATCGACGTATTATTGGAAATCTTAAAATGGTTCACCTTATGATAAGGTAGGTCGATATCTCTATTAGAATTGTCGTAATCGATGCGTGATGTTCTTACTTCTAAACCATGCGCATTGGCAAAAAAGCCATTTTTAGCATTGACATTACTAATTGTGGTTTCTGATGTGATATGGTCTGAAACATAACCTAAACTGAAACTGGCATTGGCTTCTTTTCCTGCAGTGTTGCGTAAATTATTGTCGTGTAAGGTAAAGATGTAATTTTCATAATTAATTTGATCTGTAGGTACTTTATAATCCCCATAATCTCTGTACGTTAATCGACCTCTGTAAAACCAATTATGGCTTCGTGCTTGTACACCTGCCGAAACGCCTAATAAATCATTATTGCTTTCGCCCAAAAGGTTAACTTCGCCACTAAAGGAATGCATTAATGGAATAGCATTGGGTTGAATATCTACAACTCCAGCAATAGCATCTGAACCATAAACTAAAGAAGCAGGTCCTTTTACAATCTGAATGTTTTCAATGCCATATTGGTCTATTTCTAAACCATGGTCATTTCCCCATTGTTGCGCTTCATGTTTTATACCATTTTGAACCACAGCAACTCTATTAAACCCTAAACCTCTAATGACAGGTTTAGATTGTCCTGAACCAATTTTAATCGTACTGACACCTGGTATTTTACTTAAGGTTTGCATCAAGCTATTTTCTCGGTTGTTAGCAAGAAATTCTTTGGTCACGACGTGAGAAACTACAGGTGACTCTTTATTGACTCTTTTTTTTGTTTTACCATTAACTTCTATTTCGTTAAGTGCAATGGTAGATTCATCTAAGAGAATTTTTAGTTCTTCCATATTAGGACCTACCTTAATAGTAATTGTTTTAGATGCGTAACCTAAATGAGATATAGTGAAGGAGTAGGTGCCTTCAGCTACATTATTTATAGTGAATGTTCCTGTAGGTGATGAAATAGCATATAGGCTTTCTCCAATAATATTGGCGCCTTCTATGGGTTGTAAGGTATTGCTGTTTACTATTGATCCTTTTATTTGAAAAGAATTTTGAGCAAATACCGTTGAGCTTAAGCTAAAACATAGCCATAAACTCAGTATTCTGTGTAACATAATGTGGACTATAAGATTTGAATAACTGTTCTTAAGAGCGAACTTTACAATGCCTATACGTATGTAAATAGATAGCATTAATCGTATAATTATTAAACGAAACGGATGCTGAAATAGTAAAAAGTATAGAAAATGCTTATAGTATAAAAGGTGGAGGTCTAGAAAATTGTTGGTTAGACGCAATAGCGTTAGAGGTTATAAAACTATAATGTTTTATAATACTACGCGGAATTTCTAATTCGGTATTTTCAATTGAAAAATCTTGTGGTTCTGGGGTTAGAGTAGGAGTTAAATTATGAAGTACAGCATAATCACAAACGGCACAGTGTATATCTTCACTCTTATCGTCTTCATGAGTCAAGGCATGAAGTCCAACCATTTTTATGGAAAGAAAAAGAATAATAAATATATATGTGATGCTGTTTTTCATTTAGCAATTAGAACATTTATTAATTTTAAATTTAATTTTTAATAAGTTGGAGTTGTTTTTTAGTGCTTTTCTTTATGCGTTGAGCGTAATAATTTCCAATTAGAATAATGTGCTACAGCTAATAAGGTTGCTCCGATAACGGTATTAATTATTTCCCATAAATGTGTTAAGTGAAGGCGCCCTATAGCTATAAATGCAAATCCAAATAAGGCGATTTTTAAAGGCTTAGTATTATGATGGTTATTTTTATAACTTGGCCAAAGAGAAGTGAATAAAAAGACAATGCCAAGACTTATAAATGCCCACTCAATGATTTGGTTATTTAAAAAATATAAGCTACTTAGAGAGGAAAACGAAAGTAGTATTGGAAAAATAGCACAATGAATGGCACAAATTAAAGAGCTTGTTAATGCTATAAGATCTAAGGTGTTGTTTTTTATTGAATTCACTTCGTTTAACTTAAATTGCGTTTAAAAGCGATAATGTCGCATTAGTTGGTTTTGCAAATATATTATTTATTTATAATATTGCAAAGCTGTCGCAATAAATTATTGCAAATAAATCGCATTAACAATGAAAAGAAGAAATACACCTACTAAAGACGCTGTTTTAAGTGTTATTACTAAAGCCGGGAGAGCGATGAGTCAGGATGCCATTGAAGAGGAAATTACGATTGATATTAATAGAGCGACAATTTATCGCGTGTTAAATCGGTTTTGTGATGATGGTGTGTTGCACAAAGTGATTGCAGAAGACGGTAAACAATATTTTGCTTTATGTGATGGTTGTGATGAAACGCATCAAGAGCATCAACATTTTCATTTTAAATGTACTGTTTGTGAAACATTAGAATGTCTTCCTAATGAAGTTAATTTTTCAATACCAGCAGGTTATTTGGTAGAAAATGTAAACTGTGTTTTAACAGGAGTGTGTAAAAAGTGTTCGCAATCTTAAAGCCCTAAAAATTCAGAATCGCTTAAGGTTCTCATAAAAGCAATTACATCTGTTTTTTCTTCTTCTGACAGTGGGATTCTATTGTTATTGTCTTTTAAAATAGGATCAAGATTATCAGCTTCTAAAACTCCAGTATCTAAATAATCGAGCAAATCCTCTAAAGTTGCAAATTGACCAAAACTACCGTAAGGTGCTGTGTGCTCAATATTTCTTAGACTTGGGACTCTAAAACGCATGTAATCTTCAGTGAGACCTGTAATTCTTGAGCGTCCTCCTTCTTCGGAATCAGGATTTAACGGAAATCCTATATTTCTAAAACTTTGATCGGTGAATAATTCTGTACTGTGGCAACTGATGCATTTATTTTGAAAAACAGTATAGCCTTCAGCTTCACTTTCTGTAAATGTTTCACCTTCGATACGTTTTACTTTATCGTATTTACTGTTTGAAGATATCAGTGTATATTCATATTGAGCGATACTGTTATAAATACCATCTGCCGTGATTCCTTCGCCATCAAAAGCCTTATTAAATAACTCAACATATGTTGGGTCGTTTTCAAGCTTAGCCATAACTTCTAAAATTGAAGAATCCATTTCTTCATGTGTAATAATAGGGACTAAAGGTTGATTTTCTAATTGAAGTTTATTACCATCCCAATTATAAAATTGCATAAATGCCATGTTTTGTACTGGCGGAGCATTACGAAGTCCTATTCGTCCCTCAATACCAATAGCTTTAGGGTTGTGGTCTGCAAAGGCACTTTCTTGAATATGGCAACTAGAACATGAAATGGTATTATCGGCACTCAATTGCTTATCAAAGAATAATTTCTTTCCTAATTCAACTCCATATTGCGTTGGTTTATTGCTGTAAAATGCACTATTGAGTTCAGGGAAATCTGTTGGGATTTCTAATGCTAATTCAGGATTGTCATAAGCTATTAGCTCAGAGTCATCACTGCTACACCCTGTAAATAAAAGAACCACTGCAATACTGCGTAATATGTTTTTCATTGTATTAAGACATTTTATAAAACGATTAAAGAGTCGGCCAGAGTATTCCATCTTAAAGCCGACTCGTTAAAAATTTAAGTTTATTCTACTGAAGTAATAGAGAACATTCCTGTAAGGTCTGTTGTACCATTACCACCGATATTTTCTACAAACTTCATCATTTCAGTAGCCGTATGAGCACTTGGTGTTGCGTTGTTAGTAATATCTTCAGTTGAAACCAACGTCACTGTATGGCTGTCTCCACTTAAGAAATAATCAAAATCAGCTTTTATAGTTATTGTAGGTGCGCTATTGCCAACAGTTGCTGTAGTAGGTAATGCTAATGTGATATCTCTGTATGCATTAACACCTTGAGTATAATTACCTTCTTCACCTTCTAATGTGCTTCCAGAATGGAACGACAATGTTTTATTATCCGTATCGTAGAAACCTTCAAGTTTAGTGAAACGGTATCCTGTTCCCCATTCCCAATGCATTTCAGTTTCATTTGAGCCTGCATTGTTGTAGAAATTAGGGAAACTCACTTGGTCTAGTGTGTTTAAATCAGAGCGTACCCCTAAACCAAATTTTATCTCAGTGTAATCTCCAACAGGAATTTCACTTAACACATAACTTAAGGTTTCTGAATTAGCCTGATTAACAACAGTAGCTCCATTATCTAAATCATTGACGTTATAAGGGATTTCAGTGCCATCTGCCTTTATTAGACGAATGTTACTAATAACATATTTCAGTTCTTCAAAGTGGTGAGTTTGTCCAGCATCAGAAGTGTTTACTGTAGCTGAAGTTGACGTTGCATCTCCAAGTACAATAGGAGTGTTTCCAAACGTATTATTGAATTCTAAGGTCACGTTATTTGCAACTCTATTATCTTCATCATCACTACTACAAGACATGAAAGCCACTAATACAGCTGCTGATAAAATATATGTTTTAAGATTTTTCATTTTTTTAATTTTTGTTAATTGATTTTTTTTGATATTAAGTACGTTTAAAATTTGTGATTTGCATCGGTGGTGGTACTAATATTTCCAGATAGGGTTCCGAGTGATGAAACTCTATATAAATCATTTTCACATTGTTTTTAATGCCCTTTTTAGTTTCTGTTTCAAATTCTTGATTAGAATAAAACACCAAATCCAAATTTTTGGTGGTCATTATTTTTTCTGAATCGGAGTTTTCTGTTTCTTGTAGTTCCTTACTTAAATGACACTTTCCGTTACATTGTAATTCAGGTTTATTTTTATTGATACAAAATTGTTCTGTAATCGCTTTTTGATTGAGTTTAAAGTGCATAATAACGACTGCTTGCTGCGAAACAACAAACAGAAACATGATGGTCATTATGTAACTAAAAACTTTTTGCATCATCCTAGAAATTGAATTTTAAAGAAGTGAAAATGTTTCGCCCCATTCTTGGGATGTTTCCCCAGTCTGCATAAGTACTATAATATTCATTTAGAATGTTTTCTGCCCCAATTTGAATCACAGTTCTATAGTCTTTAATTCTGAAGGTATAGTCGGCAGATAAATTCCAAATGGTATACGATGGTGTTTGGTCTTCTCCGTATTCTGGACTGTAATGGATTTGCTCTAAATCGCCATTAACCGACGTTTGAAAATTGAACCTGTTATATTTATAATGTAATGATGATTGGTAGCTTAAAGGTCTAATGAATGGCAAATTGTTTTCGTTTTCATCTTTTCCACGTGCATAAGTTAAGACGCCTTTCCAATGCAAATCGTCTAAAATAGTGTAGCTTCCATTGAGTGAAAAATTAAATAAAGTAGAATAGTCTAAAGAGGTGTAGCCTTTAACTCCAATAGATTGGTAATTCATTGGGCTACCTAAACTTAAAATACGACCAATGATATAATTTTCAATGTAGAAGTAATTCACGTTAGCTTGTAAGCTAAATTTATCATCTTTATAACCAGCACTGGCATTACCTTCATATGAAATTTCATTTTCAAGATCTGGATTACCTATATAATCGTAACGATCAAAACTATTGTAAATGTAATAGCCATAGCCTTCAGAAACAGAAGGTGCTCTGTGGCCATAACCACCACCAACTGAAAAATTGAACTTGTTAATATCTAACTGATAACCTGCGTGTAAACTAGGTAGTAGTCTTGTTTTTTCTTGAGGTGTGCCTGGATGAAAAATCCAATTGAATTCCACATATTTAGAGTGGTTGTAATTGACACCCAAAGAACCACCAAAATTCAGTTGGCTTTGATCTGAAATTTCCCAAGCGTTATTTATAGAAAGTCCAGCAAAGGTCGTAGTAACTGCAGGCCAACTATAGGCAAACATACTGCGTTCACTGCGATCTTGTGGATACATGCGCATCTCTGCTGTAGATAAATTATTATAAGCATTAAGTTGAATTTCGGAACTAAAACGATTCTGTTTAATGTTAGTTTTAGAGAGTAAACCATAGGTAGTACTCCAGCCTGGCATGTCCATGTGCACTAGATTTTCAGGACGGGTCGTATCATCCATATAATGTTCTATAGCATTAAAATAGATTTTTGTGTCTAAGGCTCTAAATAAACCCTCTTCAAATACTTGTTTATAAGTTGCTGAGGTAATTAGGGCGCGTGATAACCATAAATCCAT
This sequence comes from Winogradskyella helgolandensis, assembly GCF_013404085.1. Classification (NCBI taxonomy): domain Bacteria; kingdom Pseudomonadati; phylum Bacteroidota; class Flavobacteriia; order Flavobacteriales; family Flavobacteriaceae; genus Winogradskyella; species Winogradskyella helgolandensis. Next base: position 2,366,233 of record NZ_JABFHO010000001.1, read on the forward strand.
GGGTAATGCAGGATAACCAACATCATTGGCTTGATCGTAAATAGCTTCTAATTTTACAGAGGACAATTCACTCGTTTTATAAGCTAAGCCTAGAGACGCATTGAATTTAGTAAATTGCGAGTGGTTGACGTCATCGTTATTGCCATCACTATAATTTTCTGCGTTTCGGTAGGCTAAACTTCCATCGGCAACAAATTTGTTACTAGAATAAGAGGCATTCGCTAGGTTGAAAAACTGCTTGTTATTAATTTCAAATCCGGTTTGATAAGCTCCACTCCATGTTTTAGAAAGATTGAAAGGAGTGCTTTTTCGTTTTAAATCAATACTTCCTGCAACAGTGGCACCATGCATGTTTCCTTCTTGTCCAGATTTTATATCAATCGAAGCTAAATTATTACTCTCAACATAAGAGGTGATAGGATCCATTTTGTCGGTACAGGCACCAAAAACATGCATACCATCAATAGTGATGGTGGAGCGTTCCGAGCTCATATTATTCAATAAAGGTTCCCAAGCATAAGCACCACGTTTAATAAAACTAATTTGATCTGAAGACGCTAAAAACTCATCAACTGAAACGGCCATTTTCATATCGGTTTCAATTTTCTTTTTGATGATAGTAATTAATTGAACCTCGTCTAGAGCTACAACACTATCCTTCTTAGTCTCTGTGTTTTGAGCAGTAGCGTATAGACCAACAAAAAGCAATATTATTAATGTTATGAATCTTTTCATTATTAAAATAATATATCGATATGCAATTCACTTCTGGCTCCTTCAATACCAGGTGTAAATTCTGTTGAGACTTCTGTGCCTTTAATAATCTCTCCGTACGAATTTTGAAATCTAAAATTTAAAGTCCAGTTTCCGGTCATGGTATAATTCACTATTCCGTAATACAAACTATCTTCTCCTTGAGTTAAATCTACATTGTTTGGAGAGGAATGATTTCCCATGGAAGGTTCTGGCATTCTAGGGTCTAGTAATAAGGTGTAGTCTTCTACTTCTGAATATGAAAACTGTGAAGGGTCTGGAAAAATACCTGCTTCACCTGTCGGTTGATTGTATTTGTAAATGCCTGCAACCAATTCGTTTTCTGCAATTTTAGGTTTCTGAGGAGCTACTAAGGCTATAAAATAGTGTTCACCATCGCTTCCTGTAAATTCAGTCATGTTCAAGTTCATGTTAATTTGCTCTTCAACGACTATATCTTGAATTACTGAATAGGTTTGTCCGTTATCTGTAAAGGAAAGATAGAATTTCCAGTCTTCTGAATCATTAGTTTCACTAGTGAATACTGAATAGCCAGAGTAATAATCGTCTTCAGCATTATATTCTAAATTATATTGATGAGGACAAGAATTGGTGTTGCCATTATAGTTCGTTAAAATTGGCAAAAACGTGATTTCAGACGTGCTTAAACTTTCATTAGTTTGCGTATTGGTGATATTTAAACGAATCTCATTATAACCTTTATACAGTGTTCCGTTTAAAGCTGTGATATTAATTTGATAGTTACCTTCAGTTATGGAAACGACATTTTCATAATCAAAATGTTCAGTAACTACGGTGTTTATATCAGCTTCGTAATCGGTTTTGTCTAGGGTACAAGATGTTACTACAACATATAGTGTAGCCGCAAAAAGCATGAATTTTTTCATCACTTATGGGTGTTTTATTTAAAAAAAAAAAAACTTGAAAATGTAGCAGGCTCAAATTGGATTGGTTGACGCCTTTTAAAAAGTAATAGCATCAACTCAAATGAGGAGTGTAGTACGACAATTATTGTCATAATTACAGCTACAGGATATAAATGGAAAACTCGTGTTCAAAATTGATTATGTCAATTTTAAAGCAACACTGTCTTATACGATTTAATTATTTCTGAATAAAAAAGTATAGGGTATTGCATTACCATTTTGCATCGCAATTAGCTAAACAAAGGTTTTATAAATTATTGAGTTTCTATTTAAAATTAAACCAGTGGAGGATGAAAAATAAAATTCATAAAATCGAATTCATAAATTTTATTATAAGATGGTTCTATTTGTGAATTCTGTTCTTTTGAGACCACAACTAAATTGTTGTCAAAAATATCTTGATAAAAAACAACATGCTGTTCTGTAGAAGACGAATGGTTTTTATCGTTGCTTTTTTCAGAATCTGAAGCTTTGGCTAATTCTTGTTTTAAATGGCATTTACCATTACAAGCTAATTCTGGCTTGTCTTTATTAACACAAAGTTCATTTTTAATATAATCATAAAAAGCAGCGTATTCCACAAAGGGAATAGTCGGTTTTAAAAGCATAAACAATGCTAAAAAAAGTGTAGCTGTTTTCACAACGCGAAGTTCTAATTTTTTTTAAAAACTTCCTAATTTTTTAAATGTGTTATTTTGATAACATAAAGCGATTTAGATTTGACATTAATTAAGATCCATAGCTTTTCTTTTATGTGATTATTTGATGTTATTTTAGCGTATTAAATAAAGCCACCAGAGTCTGTACATGAGTATTAAGATTGATAAATTCGTCCTATCTATTATTGTAATAATAATATTTGCTTATTTTTTTCCAGAATGGGGAATAGAAAGTAGTAATATACCTATAGACACGATTAGTGCGATCGGAATTTCGTTTATATTCTTTTTTTACGGACTTAAACTCAACCCAACGCAACTTAAAGCCGGACTCAAAAATTGGAAGTTGCATCTTTTAGTGCAAGGCTCAACATTTTTATTGTTTCCATTGTTGATTTTGTTATGTCGTCCCTTAATTCAAAGTGAAGCACAAGAAACTATTTGGTTAGCTTTCTTTTTCTTGGCAGCATTACCATCAACGGTTTCATCATCTGTTGTGATGGTATCAATAGCCAAAGGAAATATTCCTGCAGCTATCTTTAATGCTAGCATTTCAGGCATTATAGGTATTCTTATTACTCCACTTTGGATGGGATTGTTTATAGATAATACACAAACGGATTTTGACTTTACTGATATTTATCTCAAACTCATTATTCAAATTATTTTACCTGTAGTTTTGGGTCTCTTTTTGCAGCGTTACTTAGGAGAGTTGGCTCGTAAGTACAGTAGTAAATTAACCTTGTTTGATAAGTCTATTATTCTTTTAATAATCTATAAGAGTTTTGCAGCTTCATTTTACAATAATATGTTTAGTGTTGTTTCTATTGTAGACCTACTTTTACTATTTATTGGGGTGATTGTGTTATTTGTAATTGTTTATTCATTAACAGGTATTATTGCTAGAAAATTCCATCTCAATAAGGAAGATCAAATTACAGCACAATTTTGTGGTACTAAAAAATCACTAGTCCATGGGACTGTTTTTTCTAAAATACTATTCGGTAATATGGCTGCATTGGGTATTGTGTTGTTGCCATTAATGTTGTTTCACGCGACACAAATATTAATAATCAGTGTTATAGCATCAAAAAAAGCACGTGATTAAATATTTAAATTAATCATGTGCTTTTCTAATATTTTAAAACCATTTAAAGTGAATTCCGGAAGCCACTACAGCTCCAACTAAAACGATAAGTATCAGAATTATAATTTTGGCTCCAAATTTTGTTTTAGTGTCTTTTTGAAGGATATAATCTCTTGTTTCATCCTCTTCTTCTTTTACAAACTTCATAATTTCTTTGTTTTATTTGTTAATATAAACTGTTTTAATATTTACGAAGGCTAGCATACCTTCTTTTGATAATTCGCGACCAAAACCTGAAATTTTGGTGCCTCCAAATGGTAGTCGTGGATCTGATTTTACCATTTCATTGATAAAAAAGCCTCCGTCTTCAATTTCTGAAATACGATCTGTAGCAGCTTCATAATCTGAAGTAAAAACCATAGTGCCTAAACCAAATTTAGAATTGGCTGCGGTTAGGTAGGCTTCATCCTCGTTTTTTACTTTTACAACAGCTGCAACAGGACCAAAAGTTTCCTCTTTAAATACTGGCATTTCCGCTGTTACATCAGTTAAAATTGTGGGTTGGTAATAAGCACCTTCTCGCTTATGTCCTAGTGCTACTTTGGCACCTCTATCAATTGATTTTTGTACTTGGGTTTCTAATTCTTTAGCTAAATCTTCACGCGCCAAACAAGATATTGTGGTGTCTTCTTTTGTTGGATCTCCATATTTTAATTCCTTCACTTTGGAAGTGAATTTTTTAATGAAGTCGTCATAAATAGATTCTACGACAATAAATCGTTTTGCTGCGATGCAACTTTGTCCAGAATTTAGCATTCTAGCTTTAACGATGGTGTCAATATATTTGTCTAAATCGGCATCTGCTAGAATGATACAGGCATTGCTTCCACCTAACTCTAAAAGCGATGGCTTTAAGTTTTTACCAGCGAGTTCTGCAATTTTACGTCCTGCATTTTCGCTTCCAGTTAAAGACACTGCTTTTACACTATCGTTTTCCATTAGTTTTTCAATATTCTCATGATCTGTAATGAGCGTTTGAAAACAACCTTTTGGAAATCCGGCATCTAAGAATAATTTTTCAATTGCAATAGCACAGCCAGTAACATTAGAGGCATGTTTTAAAAGCGCCACATTTCCGGCTGTTAACGTCGGAACAGCAAACCGGAAGACTTGCCAAAAAGGAAAATTCCAAGGCATAACGGCCAAAATACAACCTAGTGGATCGTAACTTATAAAACTTTCGTGTGCTTCGGTATTAATAAGATCATCTTGTAGAAATTGTTCCGCATTTTTTATGTAAAAGTCTATTAGGTAGATGCATTTTTCAATTTCAGCTTTACTTTCAAGAATGGGCTTGCCCATTTCCTCGGTCATTAGGTCACTCAGTTTCTGCTTATTTTTATATAATTCATCAGCCAAGTTTTGAAGTAATTCAACACGTTCTTCAATTTCAAACTGCTTCCATGTTTTGAAAGTTTGATCTGCTAACAGTAATTTTTCCTTTATTATGGGTTTTGAGTCTAGCTTGTAAGTTTCAAGATGATTTCCATTATAAGGGTTATATGTTTTAATACTTGTTTTCATAATTTTTGGTGTTCTTCAAATTTAAAGTTATTCAATAAAATTAGTTAATTCGATTACTAAAATGTTTAACGCTAATCCTAAATAGCATTACAGCTAATATCCATATCTAAAGAGTTAAGCTTTAGTAGGTGTTGTATATATCTTTGTATCACAGCAACGCGCTGAACATTAAAATTAACATAAAAACATAACATCATGAGTAATAACGGAAATACAGTTTTAGGAATATTAGCAGGAACAGCAGTAGGAGCAGTCCTTGGAATTTTATTTGCGCCAGATAAAGGTAGTGTAACACGACAAAGAATTGCAGACGAAGCCGCAACTAAAAGAGATTTAATGGCAGAGAAAGCTGTTGAATTAAGAGATTCTTTAGGAAATACAATTTCTACACAAAGAGAAAATTTAGATGATCAAGTAGAGGCTATAGTTTCTAATGCAAGTTATAAAGCAGAAGATGTGATTACCACATTAGAGTCAAGACTGAAAGATTTAAAAGCAAAGAATAAAACATTACAGAAAAAAGCCTAATCCATGAGTGTATTTAATGACATAAATCACACTACAGAAAAAGCTTCTCAAATTGGTGAGCGCTATATAAGAGCGTCTCACCAATATTTTAGATTAAAGATTTTTCAACAACTTTCCCTCTCATTGAGTTTAGTGGCTAAGATTTTAGCGGTTGGAAGTCTTTTGTTTGCAGGATTAGTGTTTTTGTCTATTGCAGGAGCTTTAGAATTGGGCTATATGTACAATAGTCATTCAATTGGGTTCTTATTAGTCGGTCTTATTTATGTGGTGATTTCGATTATCATTTATTTGATGCGAGCAAAATTGAATTCGTACATTATAAAGAAAGTAGGACATAAATTTTTTAATTAATATGGAGCCATACACCACATTTGAAGACATAGATAACGATTTAAAACGTTTTAAGCTAGAGCGCGATATTGCTTGGGAAGAACTCAAGTTAACCAAAAATGAGTTTAAGGAAGATTTAGAACCCTTAAATTGGGTAAGTTCGGCTTTAAAATTAACTGGAAAATACAGTTTTATCGCCTTAATTAGGAAATGGATATTTAAAAAGTAGAAGTACTGTGACAATGGTTTTCTTTTTTTATTTCTCACGAGAATATGTAATTTCTCTTTTGCTTCAATACAGTTGAATTGTTACAAAATTTAAGCAATGAGCTTCTGTAAAACAGTTAACTTTTAAACTGTATGAGCCAATTTTAGATAGGACGTATGTATATTTTTGATTGCAAACACTATACCAACTAAAACATAAAGCCTTATGAATATATATGAAGCGATAAGACATGATCACGACATTCAACGCAATCTGTTAGACAAATTAGTAGACACCTCTGGAGATACTAAATCACGTAGTGATTTATTTAAAGAATTACGTAAAGAATTAGAACTGCACGCTAATGCTGAAGAGCGTCATTTTTATAAGCCGTTAATTCCAACAGATATGATGCAAGAACATGCAAGACATGGCATTGCTGAGCATCATGAAATAGATGAGCTAGTTGAGCAATTGGAAAAAACAGAAATGGATTCTTCAGCTTGGTTAAAGATAGCCAAAAATTTGAAGGATAAGGTAGAGCATCATTTAGAAGATGAAGAGCATACGTTTTTTCAATTATCCGGAAAGGTATTTAACGATAAAGAAAAAAAAGCATTGGCTGTTAAATATAATGCCTATATGAATGAACATAGGTAATTATAAAGTGAAGTAAAGAAAAAGAAAAATTAGACTAAAGCACTATCCTTTAAAATTTTTAAAGGATAGTTTTTTATTTTATACAAGTGTCATTAACACCACTTTTTATTACTGTAGGCTGTGATTTTCTTAATTTATGTTAAGATTTAAAAGTGTAATTAATAGCGTTAATTTATCCGCCATTTGAATTAATGGACCCATAAGAAGATAACTACTTTTGAGTATTAAATTGTGTTAGTAATAACACTATAGATGTAAAAAGGTAAGCATCTTGGTTATAAAATTACCTTAAATTAAAACACACATACAATGGCAACATACACAGAACAAGTAGGAAATAAACTTAATGGTTTATTAGAGAAAAATTACGATGCAGAAAAGGGATATGCTAAAGCAGCTGAGAATACAGAACATGCAGGATTAAGAACTTTTTTTAATCGTAAATCGCAAGAAAGAAGAACTTTTGGACACGATCTTAAATCAGAAATCAGAGCTTTCGGTGAAGATGTGGATAAGGGTGGAAGTTTAACAGGTGCAGCTCATAGAACATGGATGGACGTTAAGGCTCTATTTTCAGCGGATAATGAAGAATCGATGCTAGAAGAAGCTATTAGAGGCGAAAAAGCATCTGTAGATGAATATGATGAGGTATTGCAAGAAGCAAGTTTGCCAAGCAGTACAAAATCTATTTTATTATCTCAGAAAAATATAATTGAAACGGATTTATTTAAAGTTAAATCCTTAGAGAATTTAAGATAGAATCTTAATCTATAATCATAAATTGAAGAGCGCGTATTCTAAAAAAAGAATACGTGTTTTTTATTTATAGAGGACGGTAAACACTAAGTAATACGGTTAAGATCAATAGCGTATGAGCAAATCTATTTTGGAATTATAAACCATCTTTGTAGAGAAGGTTAGAAGTACTAATCTAATTAACTAAAAACCAAAAAATATGTTACGTTGGACAATCACATTCGTTATAATAGCAATCATTGCAGCCATTCTTGGATTCGGAGGAATCGCAGGAGCAGCAGCAGGAATAGCAAAAATTATATTCTTTATATTTTTAGTGCTTTTTATACTATCCTTATTTAAGGGAGTAATTAAGAAGTAAATAGCTCAAAATATAAACCGATTAAAAAAATAGTCGTGAACCTATATATGTTCATGACTATTTTTTTGACCTATAGATAATAGGTTTAAAAAGTTCTGACACTATTCAACACGTACATAATTTTCAGAATATATTTTATTGCCTTCTTCATCAATCTCAATTTGTTCAAAACGATTTTCTGATAATTGGAGCTTAAAATTAAATTCTTGTTGTTCTTGTATAATATCATTCATAAATGCAGAACCGAACTCTAAGGTTTCAGTTAAAATATCATCGTTGTGATTATAAGAGCCGTATCCGAAGAATTCAATGGAATCAGATTTTAAAAGCTTACACCACATTACCTTATTGTCTGAGTACATTTTAACCTGTCTAGAAATGGTGTTATTAGAAAATGAATCTACAACGACGTTATCCTTATAATTATAAAATCCGATAAGTTCCCAAGTGCCATTGAGACTAATTTGTTTGTTTCCTGAAATTTCTTTCGTTTGAATATTTTCTGTAACCTTGTAGTCTTGTTCTTTACAAGAAGATATAAACAGCAAGGCTAAACCTAAAAGCAGTATTTTGTTGGACATAATTTCTCTGATTTTACTATTAAACACCTTTAAATTACGAAATTATAAGCAGAAAGCCCTTTGATTGATATAATTTATGACGTTATAATTACTGTTAATAACTTCATTGTAAGGATTTGAACAAAAAACCTACTTTTGTTTTACCTAATAAAATACAAGATATGTCTGATACAATAGAAAAAGTAAAGTGTTTAATTATAGGGTCTGGACCTGCAGGATACACAGCTGCAATTTATGCGTCTAGAGCAAATATGTTTCCGGTTTTATATCAAGGAGAACAGCCAGGAGGTCAATTAACAACAACTAATGATGTGGAAAATTTCCCAGGTTATCCTGAAGGCATCACTGGATCAGAAATGATGATGGAATTACAAAAACAAGCAGAACGCTTTGGAACCGATATACGTCATGGCTGGATTTCTAAGGTCGATTTTTCTGGAGATGTTCATAAAGCTTGGGTAAATGAAGAAAAAGAAATCCATGCTGATACTATCATAATATCTACAGGTGCATCTGCAAAATATTTAAACTTACCTTCTGAACAAAAATATTTAAAATTAGGTGGAGGAGTCTCTGCTTGTGCAGTATGTGATGGATTCTTTTATAGAAACCAGGAAGTTGTAATTGTTGGAGCAGGAGATTCTGCATGTGAAGAAGCACATTACCTATCTAAATTATGTAAAAAAGTAACGATGTTGGTGAGACGTGATGAGTTTAGAGCGTCTAAAATTATGGCAGAACGCGTTAAAAATACAGAGAACATCGAAATATTATTCAACACAGAAACTGATGAGGTTTTAGGTGATGGGCAAGTGGTGACTGGTGTAAGAGTGATTAACAACAAAACGAATGAAAAACGCGATATTGAGGCAACAGGTTTCTTTGTCGCTATAGGTCATAAACCTAATACAGATATTTTTAAAGACTATTTAGATTTAGATGAAACAGGTTACATTATAAATGCTATACCAGGAACTAGTAAAACTAATGTAGAAGGTGTATTTGTAAGTGGAGATGCTGCAGATCATGTTTATAGACAGGCAATTACAGCTGCCGGAACAGGTTGTATGGCTGCGTTGGATGCAGAGCGTTATTTAGCAGCTAAAGATTCTGATTTTGAGGTTGCTACCTCTAGTTATAATTAGTTGTAATTATTACATATATGATATAGCCGAAGTTAACTACTTCGGCTTTTTTTTGTTCAATTTTTAAGGTTTCAAAATTGTTAATTTTTTTTTAATGGCACGGATATGACATTTATCATAAATTAAAATGGTTTTTATACAAATCTTTGCGGCAACATTAAAACACAAATTAAATTATGAAACATTCAATTAAATCTTCAGTATTCTTTTTCGCAGTTTTTTTTAGTAGTCTGCTTTCTTTTCAGGTTGCTTCATCTCAAACTTATAGTTTAAATAATTCTTCTTCTGTATTAGAAGTGCACGGCACATCTTCTTTACACGATTGGGTATTAGAAACTGAAAAACAATCCGGTAAAATAGTAATTACAAACTCAGAGGAGTTGGAGATTAGTAGTCTTAGTATTTCTGTACAGGCAGAAAGTCTTAAAAGTGGAAAATCATCAATGGATAAAAACACTTATAAAGCGCTAAACACAGATGATCATAAAACTATGGACTTTAACCTTAGCTCGGTTAAAAATGTAGAAAAACTTAGTGATAATTCTTTTAAAGTTTCTGCTTCAGGAAAAATGACTATTTCTGGAGTAACAAAAACTATTTCTATTGATATGACAGTAAAAATAGATGGGGATAAGGTGACACTTGATGGTGAAAAATCCTTTAAAATGACCGATTTCGGTATTGATCCTCCTAAAGCGTTATTAGGAACCATTAAAACAGGTGATGCGATTAAAATCGTGTTTAAAAGTGTATTGAACAAATAGTAAAATTAAAAAAATAAAAATCAACTTTAAATTAAATAATTATGAAATCAGTATTAAAACTCGTAACATTAGCCATTGTGCTATTAATGGGATATTCTATATCTGCACAAACTAACCCTAGAGACTTCGATAATTACAGGCAACCAGATCAAAGAGGTGTGAATGTTTTTGAAGCACCAAAAGATACGCTTACAACTTTTGAAGAACTTCATGTTAGAATAGGAGGATCGTTTGCACTTCAATACCAAGCTTTAGATAATGAAAATTCAGGTGTAACACCTTTATCTGAAGTTGGTAGTAACTTTAACTTAGCGACTGCTAATTTAGATTTAGATGTAGCGTTATATGATGGTGTTAGTATGCACTTAAGAACGTATCTATCTTCTAGACACCACCACGAACCTTATGTAAAAGGTGGTTACTTTAAAATTGATAAATTAGATTTTATCTCTAAAGGATTTATGGAAGATCTTATGAAACATACGACTATTAAAATTGGTCATATGGAAAATAACTATGGTGACGCTCACTTTAGAAGATCAGATAATGCACAAGCAATTCACAACCCATTTGTAGGTAATTTAATTATGGATTCTTTTACTACAGAAGTTGGTGCAGAAGTATACTATACGGCTGATAATGGATTTTTCGGAATGTTAGGATTTACAAACGGTAAATTAAACCAAAGCACTACAATATCTGATGGATCAACCGGTGGAGCTGCATTTTTAGCTAAATTAGGTTTCGATAAGCAAATCAATGATGATTTAAGATTCAGATTAACAGGCTCATTGTACAATACAGGTTATGCACCGAATGTATATTTATATTCTGCAGATAGAGCAGGTTCTAGATATTATAATATTATGCAAGATGCTTCTGCAACTAGCGATAACTTTAGATCTGGTCGTTTTGATCCTGGTTTTAGAAATCAAATTACTGCAATTATGATTAATCCATTTGTAAAATATGGTGGCCTTGAAGTATTTGGTACTGTTGAAATAGTTTCAGGAAAAGCTTTAACAGAAGCAGACAGAAGAGATGCTAATCAATATGCAGGTGAAGTTATTTACAGATTTGGTGAAACTGAAAATGTATTTTTAGGAGCGCGTTATAACACTGTAAGTGCTGAATTAGCAAGTGGTGATGATGTAAGTGTGGATAGATTCCAATTAGGAGCTGGTTGGTTTATGACTAAAAATGTATTGTTGAAAGGAGAATATGTTAATCAACAATATAATGATTATGCAGCTGGAGATCTTCTTGAAGATGGTCAGTTTGATGGCTTTATGTTAGAAGCAGTTATAAGTTTCTAAATATTAATTTTTCTTTAAAAAGACCTTCATCCTTTAGATGGAGGTCTTATTTTTTTTATATTTAGTTATGTTTAAAACAATATCATTTCTCATTTTATTCTTTCTAGGGTCTATAATTTCTACGTTTTCTGAAGTAGAAAAGTTAGAATCTAAAGAATCAATTGTGCTTTTATCTTCGGAGAGTTATCTCAAAATTAAAGGTAAAACTAATGTTAGTACGTTTGAATGTCAATTTAATATGCACACGCTTTCTGATGCGATACCTATTAAATACAATCATCATGATGAGTCAATTAAATTTAAAGATACCAAATTAACATTACCTAATTTAGAGTTTAATTGTGGAGGTAAGGCTATCAATAAAGACTTTAATAAATTACTTAATACAGAAGAATTTCCTGAAATTGTTCTTAAATTAAAAGAGATTTCTACAATTAAATTAGATGATAATTCAACTTCTGCTATCATAGAAATTACGTTAAGTAATATTGTAAGGACTTATACGGTTCCAATTTCTATTACAAGCGATAATGATTTACATGTAAGCGGAGTATTGCCTTTGGATATAAATGATTTTAATTTAACGGCACCAACAAAAATGTTAGGTATGGTTAAGGTCTCACCTAAAATTGAGATTCAGTTTTCTCTGAAAATTATAGAGAGCTAATTATGCGTTAACGTTTCTTTTTCTGTAACTTAGCTGTATCTTCAAATTTAGTAATGCTTATGGCAGGACTGCCAAATAAGTAAACTTCACTATTCCCAGAAGCTGCAATAGTAATGTTTTCGCTTACTGCAATAGTTAAATCGCTATTATCTTCTAAACTTACATCTGAAGTCTTAACATCAAATTTTGAACCATTAAAATTGGTCGAATTATCCATTCTAATCACTGAGCTACCTACTGTACCTTCAATAACAGCATCAGAACGTAGATATAAATCAAAATCAGCAACTTTACCAGTAATTAAAGCATCTAACTTACTATTATCTGTTAGTTCTATTTTTGTATTATCTGATGTAAGATTTAATCTTGTTTTTGATTTACCTGAACTTTTATATGTGAAACTTTTCGCATTAATATTCAAATAAGCTCTAGAGTCATCTGCAGTTGTTAAGGTAACATCCCCAAGTTCCATAGAGGTTAGTGACCTAATTTCGCCATCACCTCTAGTTTCAATAGTATTAAGACCATCACCATAATTTACAGTGATATTCATTTTTTTCTTAGATGTAATGCGAGTGGTTTCTGTAAAAGTAAGGACTCCGTCAGCCACATCAAATTGAATGATGTCGTGCAAATTGTCATCTGCTTCAATATTTACAGAGGGTTTACTGTTATACACAACTTCTATTGAAAAATCACCATCGACCACAATGGAATTAAATTCATCGATGAATGTTTGCTTTATGGTCACATTTCTGTCACCTTTAATTTTGTCGTCTGATTGCGATTGCACTATAGGTGAAGCTGCAATCATTAAAAGTAGAAGGAGTATTATTTTTTTCATTTTCTAATGTTTACTGTCTTTATAAAGAGACACAAAACACATAAGATAAGTCACTTATTATTTTTTTGACTGCGTTATGATGTTCTGGTTGTCAATATTAATGATTTCTGTTTAATATTGGTCAATTAAAAGCTAATAAACTAAGATAAGCAAAAACCATCCCAAACTCTAAATAGATTTTAAGATGGTTATTAAGTTTTTGACTGATAGCTATTTATATTAATAATAAATAAATAATTATCCTACGGCTAAGCTTTTATTGTTGTTTAATACTACCAGCAGAATTATCGGATTTGTTCACTTTTTCAGGATTTCCATAGTATTTTATATCTCCACCACTTGTCGCATTGGCTGTAAGGGCTTTAGAGGTGTTTACAGAAATGTCTGCGCCACTTGTTACTTTTACATTAGATGTTTCTGCTTTTAATTTAGAAGCATCGATATCACTTCCACTAGTTGCTTCTGCAATTAATGTTATTGTAGAGCCACTTAATTCAATATCACTTCCACTTGTAGAATGGCAATTTAAGGTGTCAGTTTCTACATCTAAAGTTATGTCAGCTCCGCTTGTTGAGTTCAGTTCTAAATTTGACACTTTAATAGTGTTTGTGCCAAAGACATCACTTCCACTTGTAGCTTTAATAGCTGAAATGGTTTTAATATTTAATAATACCTTTTTTGAGGATGCTCGTCTTATGTTTTTTGTTGAATAGATTTTTAAGACGCCATTTTCAACTTCAGTCCTGATAAGATCGTGTAGGTTTTCATCGGCTTCAATTGTAAGGGCTACATCATTAGCTTGTGTAATGTACAGGTCGATGCCTTGGCTGACTTTAACTTCCTCAAAGGTATTAGAAATAATTCGGTCTGCGTCAATTACGTTTCCGTTGCCATCTATACCTGACATAATGTTACAGGATAGCATTACTATACTAATAATACTGATTACGATAATTCTGGTTAATGTTGTCATGATTTCTGTTGGTTTTTTGATTGATGAATTTTTTACTTTATAAAATTAACTTGATTATATCTGATTTTATATTATAAAGTGATGAGTTGTTGAATTTTAGATATCAATTGTCATTAACCTCTATGTTAACGCCATCTTCGTCGTTAATTTTAATGCGAACTTCAGATTTGTTTCCTTGAGATGGTGTCTCGTTAGTAATGCTCTCGATGATTTCAGTGGTTTCTTCAATAAATTCCTCTTTTTCTTCTTCTATGATTACTATTTCTTCAATAACCTCTTCTTCACAATCTAAGCATTCAACCTCATTCTTATTAATTTTTAAATAATGCCCATCATTAGAATTCGTTAAAAGACTATTGTAACTGTTGTAATAGTTGTTAACATACCTACTAGTGTTTACGTCTGAATACAGCACTGCACCTTCTGGTAAATATAGAATTACTCTAATAGCTTGTTCGCTGTACTTATTTTTAACATCTGAAGCATGATAGGCTTCCAACTGTAATTCATTATTAGAAAAAGAGTAGTCGTAACTAATATTTTCTGCTCGTTCCTTAGCAATGTTATAATTGCTACCACTAGCTTCTTTAATTATATTAATTTTAGCCACAGAATCGGTTGTAGAGTACACAATTAACTTTATGTCTGAAGACACAAGACTACGACCGTTTTCATCTTCTGTTATCCTGAAATTATTGTGGTCGCTATAAACAAAGCTATTAAAGCGATCAAAACCTACCATCTTAATTTTTAAGGTATCGTTGACCTTTATGTTAAGGTCGGCTTTCGACATAATTTCAGCGTCATAAGCATGTTCTGTTGCTTGTTTTATACCTATAACAACGATTCCGATTATGGACATTAGCCATAAGCCTAAAAGCGTAAATTTTGCAACATTACCAATCGATTTTAAGTTGTTAACTAATATTTTTAATCCTGAATAAAAGACAAAGAAAAAAGGAATAGCAAATACAAAAAACAATAATGTAGACATTAACCACATTGGAACGTTAGCTGCATTTGCTGCATCTAAGAAATCCATAGGAGGGAAATAGATTGCATTTGTAATACCAACTGTGAAATACGCAACAATTAAGGCAATTAAAGCTGTGATTCCCGTAAAAATTAATATGAGACCAATAAATTTGGTGAATAATTTTAGAAAAAACATGATGATGTTTCCAATGGTGTCAAAGAAGTTTTGAGAGCTCGATTTTAAATTCGTTCCTTGTTTTTGAAAATCAACATTTTTTACGGTTTCAGAAATATTATCAGAAACATGGTCAAATCCTTTTTTTAGTTTATCTCCATGTTTTTTTAAATCAACATTTTTTACCGTTTCGGAAACCGTGTCAATGCCGTCTTTAATTTTTTTTTCAATATTACTAATATTCACAGGGTCACCTGTCATGGTGAGTTTTTCTGCTGTAGTCTTCGCTTCAGGGATTAAAGCCCAAAGTAAAATATACAGTAATATACCAGTACCAGCACCAAAGATTAAAAGTACCCAAAGTAGACGAACCCATAAGGCATCTATTCCAAAGTAATGTCCTAATCCAGCAGAAACACCACCAACATAAGAATTGTCTGTATCTCTAAACAGGCGTCTTGATGGACTCGATTTTTGCTTGTAGTGTTGTTGTGGTTCATCTTCAAAAATTTCGTCATCTACTAAATAGTCTTCCGGTTGTCCCATAATAGTAATAACCTCGTCAACTAGCTTTACTCCAACAACTTGTTTTTCATTTTGAATACGTTCTGCAAATAATTCGGCAATACGAGCTTCAATATCTGCTATAATTTCTGAACGACCTTGAGAGTCTGTAAATGAACGTTTTATAGCCTCAAGATAGCGTGATAATTTTAGGTATGCATCTTCATCTATATGGAAGAATATACCTGCTAAATTTATATTGACTGTTTTATTCATTTCTTTGGTGTTTTTGTGTTGGTTACTAGGTTAACGGCATTTTGTAGATCACTCCAAGTGGAGTTTAATTCATTAAGAAACAGTTTTCCTGTCTCAGTAAGTCCATAATATTTTCTTGGTGGACCAGAGGTCGATTCTTCCCAACGGTAGTTGAGTAATCCGGCATTTTTTAATCTTGTTAATAGTGGATATATCGTTCCTTCTACAACAAGCATTTTTGCGTCTTTTAGTGTGCCGAGAATTTCTGCAACATAGGCATCTTCATCTTTTAGAATGGATAGGATGCAATACTCTAAAACACCTTTACGCATTTGTGCTTTTGTGTTTTCTATTTTCATAGTCGATGTTTCATTAATTTAATTAAACTGTTCATTTTTTGATTGATTTGATTATTGATGAATACTTTATTTACTTTAAAAAATTTATGGTTAACGGATATTTGAAAGTGTTTCCATCTCTTGCTGATAAACTGGCTTTAACAATGAGAGCTAATTCGATTATAAAGGCTACAATTGCTAAGGCACCTAAACCACCTCCTATATAAAGTAGAGGAGAAGGCTCGCCTATGTTAATATGGAAATTATTAAAGCCATTGAAATCTAAAATATCCATACCTCTGAATATTTTGAATATAAAAAATGGAACACTTAACGTGCCTATTATAATAGCATAGAGTAAAACACTAATTTGAAAATTTATGGCTTGTTTGCCATGCTGATCTATAAAATCGGATTTGTTTTTATTAGCAGCCCATAATACTATAGGGCCAATAAAATTTCCAAAGGGAATTATAAATCTTGAAAAGGTTGACAAATGTATAAATGTCGCTAAATTTTTGTGGTGATTATCTATCATGTTATAAAGTATATAATAGTTGTTTATACAAATATATGTCTTTAAAAAGGTATTATGTTACGCATAGTACTGAAAATTAACATTTCTTTAACATTAGTGAAGTTGAAAATTTTCGATTATTTTAGTGGAAAATATTGTTAACACTTATGAATATAACACCATCTAAACTCAATAAATATCTAATGTTTAAGCTTCCTGCAGCTTATTTTACAGGAGTAAGAACTAAACTGTTAAATGACTCCACGTGTATAGTGAAGGTTAAACATCGTTGGGTAAATCAAAATCCATTTAAGTCAATGTTTTGGGCTGTGCAAGGTATGGCTGCCGAGTTAACAACAGGCGCTTTGGTTATGAAAAAGATTAGGGGTAGTGGTAAAAAAATATCGATGTTAGTGGCATCTAACAATGCATCATTTACAAAAAAAGCCACAGGAATAATTACCTTTACTTGTAATGAAGGCAACAAAATTGACGACGCCATACATAAAGCTATAGAAACAGGAGAAGGGCAAACGGTTTGGTTAAATGCTAATGGAGTTAATGAAGAAGGAGTAGAAGTGTCTACTTTTAATTTTGAATGGACTTTGAAAGTTAAGAGTTAATCGTTAAGAGTTTAAAGTGGAAATTTACTTTTCAATTTTCAGAAATAAATTTATTCTATTTGTTTTTAATAAATGGTGTAACAAAACTGTAATTATCTCAACATATAAATGAATCACTTTATGCTGAACTTGTTTCAGTATCATTAAAAGAAATAATTAGCTATGGAAAAATTACCAGATTACAACGACCGAAATGCTCACGAAATAGATTACCGTATCTATGGTGAAGAAATGCAATATGTAGAAATAGAATTAGATCCACAAGAAGCTGTAATTGCTGAATCTGGAAGTTTTATGATGATGGACGATGGTATTAAAATGGATACTATTTTTGGTGATGGTTCTCAAAATGATTCGAGTTTTTTAGGTAAAATATTAGGAGCAGGAAAACGAATCCTTACTGGTGAAAGCTTATTTATGACAGCTTTTTATAACGATCTTACAGGGAAGCGTAATGTGTCTTTTGCATCACCTTATCCAGGAAAAATAATTCCGATTGACTTAATGGAATATGGTGGGAAATTTATTTGTCAGAAAGATGCATTTCTTTGTGCAGCAAAAGGAGTAAGTGTCGGTATTGAATTTTCTAAAAAATTAGGACGTGGTCTTTTTGGAGGTGAAGGCTTTATTATGCAGAAGTTAGAAGGTGATGGAATGGCATTTGTACATGCTGGTGGAACCACTGCAGTAAAAACCTTAGCAGCTGGTGAAACGTTAAGAGTAGATACAGGATGTATCATTGGGTTTACACAAGGCATCGATTACGATATCGAATTTGTAGGAGGTATTAAAAATTCCATTTTTGGAGGCGAAGGCTTATTTTTTGCTAAACTTCAAGGGCCAGGAAAAGTGTATATACAATCCTTACCATTTAGTAGATTAGCTGGCAGAGTTTTAGCTTCTGTACCAAGAGGTGGGAAATCTAAGGGTGAAGGTAGTATTCTTGGAGGATTAGGTGATTTATTGGATGGTGATAATCGGTTTTAATAGCTTAACATTGTAACTATTTAAAAACCAGTTGATTATTTTATGGGAATCATCTTAAAAAATCTATAGCCTTCAACGAGTAGTTTCAAGCTTTTAACATAACAAGCTGTTAAACTTTTTATGAAAATGATTTTCATTATGAATTTTTGCTATCTTTAAAACTGAATTGAAACAATAGCGTATAGAAAAAAAATACTTTTTGTTAACCTAAAACCAAAAAAAAGCTATGGCGCGAGCAATGTACGAGTACACTAAAACGGTACTTAGCAAAGTGAGTTTTGATGCGACATTATTCTGTAAGGAAGTGCAAAAAGCAGTAAGACGTTTACTGCCTCACGAACTTGAAGAATTAAGAATCTTTATTCAGTCCCTAATCAATCAAAACCCAGACTTAAATCAATGCTTAATTTATTTGAAAGCATAATATAAAAGAAGCGTCCTGATATTTATCAGGACGCTTCTTTTATTATTTATAGTATTGAGAACGTCTATTTTGCTTTCGGACTAATAATTTCTACATTCTGAAAAGCAATTGCACCACGAATAATTCCTGAAATTACACTATGCATAGCATCTATAATTTGCATTTTTAATTCACTTTTATGATAAATAATACTGACTTCTCTCGCAGGAGAAGGTTCTTTAAAGTGTCTTAAGTTGGGAGCTAATTTTTCTCTTACGTCTAAAGTATGTAAATAAGGAAGAAGTGTCATTCCCATGCCTTCATTAGACAATTTTATTAAGGTTTCTATACTGCCACTTTCGAGTTGAAAGTTCTCATCTATCTGATCTTTAAAAGTTTTACAAAGATTAATTACTCCATCTCTAAAGCAGTGTCCATCTTCTAAAAGTAACATGTCGTCAATATTTAAATCAGAAACTTCAATGGTTTTTTTATCTTTTAACCTGTGACTTTCAGGAATGTAAGCTACAAAAGGTTCGTAATATAAAACACGTTCTTTTATATTATCACTCTCTAAAGGTGTGGCTGCAATTGCGGCATCTAAGTGACCATCGCTAAGACGTGTTAAAATTTCTTCAGTAGTTAATTCTTCTATTTTTAATTTAACTTTTGGATATTTTTTTATAAAACTTTTCAAAAACATGGGCAAAAGCGTTGGCATTATGGTCGGAATAATTCCTAATCTAAACTCGCCACCAATGAATCCTTTTTGCTGATCAACTATATCTTGAATTCTGTCGGCCTCATTGACTATATTTCTGGCTTGGTATACAATTTTCCGTCCTACGTCTGTTAGTTCAATTGGTTTTTTTCCTCTATCAAAAATGATAATATCTAATTCGTCTTCTAACTTCTGAATTTGTGTACTTAAAGTAGGTTGTGTCACAAAACATTTTTCAGCTGCTTTTGTAAAATTCTTATGTTCTGCTATGGCTAAAGCATATTTTAGTTGGGTAATCGTCATAACTATTAATTTAGGCTATAAAAGTATTAAAAGTATTCATAAAAACTATGCTGAACAAGGCTTAAATATTTCGTAAATTTGAGTAAACAAAATAATCATATTATGAAACTAAATAGCATAGGTTTAGATACCGAAAAAACAAAAGAATTAGCGAATGATTTAAATCAATTATTAGCGAATTTTCAATTATACTATCAGAATTTAAGAGGCATCCACTGGAATATTAAAGGACGTGGCTTTTTTGCGCTACATGAGAAATTTGAAGAGTTATACACAGATGCTAATCTAAAAGTAGATGAAATTGCTGAACGAATTTTAACATTAGGTGAAACTCCACTACATACGTTTGAAGATTATACTAAAGCAGCAAAAGTTCCTGTAGGTAAAAATATTTCCAAAGATGAAAAAGCAGTTGAGTTAATTGTAGATTCACTTTCAGAATTATTAAAAATGGAGCGCTCTATTTTAGAAGTTGCAGGTGATGCAAACGATGAAGGTACCAATTCAATGATGAGTGATTTTATTACCGAACAAGAAAAAACGGTTTGGATGATGAAAGCTTGGTTAGGTGAAACAGTTTAATACTGAATCATTTTTAAACAAAAAAAAGACTGCTAGAAAGCAGTCTTTTTTTTGTTTTGATTGATGTGTATGCTATTCTAAAAACGAATATTTAAATCTAGGTCTTTATCTTCAACTATAAATTTAGCTTCATCGTAATTTGGTGGGCCAAATGACATGACGTTATTAGATATGCCGTAAGATTCTAAAGGCATTCCGTTGTCTTGAAAGTCCATACGTTTATTATCATTAGCATCATGCAAAGTCATTATGGCATACTCTCCTGGTAGCACGTTTTTAAAGGAAATCGTCACTTTTCCATCTTTTATTTCAGTTTCTGCATTCTGTATACCTTTCCCTTTCATAAAAGTTTCTGAAGTGTGTAAAGACGTTAATACTTTTCCTTTATCGCTCGTTACATTATCAATGGTAATTGTGATTGTAGCTCCTCCTTCTTGAGAAAACCCGATGATTGACATTAAAGCTAATGCGAATGTTAAGATTAATTTTTTCATGATATTAAGTTTTTAATGATTAATGTGAAATACTGTTCTTTTTTGTTGATGATTCAAATATCGGATAAACTCTTCAATTCAAATAATTGTCATTACCGAACTGTATTATTTGTAGGATAGACTGTTGTTTAGTTAATAATTAGTATGTTAACCAAGAGCCAAGAGCCAAGAGCCAAGAGCCAAGAGCCAAGAGCCAAAAGCCAAAAGCCAAAAGCCAAGAGCCAAAAGCCAAGAGCCAAGAATTGAAGTTAAGAGTTTAAAGTTAAGAGTTATAGTTCAAGAGTTAGGAGTTTAAAGTTGATGGTGATTTATTATTTGTCACTATTCACTATAAAAGCCCACGAGCTTTAATCTCTAAATACTTATTAATGGTATTAATGGTCAAGTTTTCTGGAGCCGTTAAAATGGATTGAATACCATGTTTCTGAAGTTCTTTTACCATTAAACGTTTTTCGAAGGCAAATTTTTCTGCTATGGTTTTATGATAGATAGATTGTAAATCCTCAGCATTTTCATTTAATATGGTATCTAATTCTGTGTTTTCAAACAAAACAACAACAAGCATATGTTTTTTAGAAATGGCTTGTAAATATGGTAATTGGCGTTTTAAAGCGCTAATATGTTCAAAATTAGTATAAAGTAGAAGAAGGCTTCGATGCGTCACTTTTCGTTTTAATTGCGCGTAGAGCAAACCAAAATCACTATCATTAAATTGTGTATCAATATTATATAAGTTTTCTAATATACGATTGAGATAGGTTAATTTCTGAATGGCAGGTAAAAACGATTCTATCTTTTTTGAGAAGGAAATCATGCCGACTTTATCGTGCTTTTTTAGGGCGACATTACTAAATGCTAAGGTTGAATTAATGGCATAATCTAAGAGCTTTAATCCATTAAAGGGCATTTTCATAATTCTGCCAGTATCAATGATAGAGTAGATGGGTTGCGATTTTTCATCTTGATATTGGTTGACCATTAACTGTCCACGTTTTGCTGTCGCTTTCCAATTTACGGTTCTAAAATCGTCGCCAGGAATATAATCTTTAATTTGTTCAAATTCCGAAGTATTACCAATACGTCTTATCTTTTTTAAACCAAATTCAGTTAACGAATTGCTGATAGCCAGAAAATCATACTTCTGCATTTGAATAATGGAGGGATAAACCATTACCATTTGTTGGTTTTGAAACTGATACCTTCGTTTTACGATTTTGAGAATAGAAGATACAAATATATTAAGATGCCCAAAGTAATATTCACCGCGATCTACAGGTCTTACTAAGTATTCAAAATCGTGATTTTGATTTGGGTTCAAAGATGTTTGATAGAGAAAATCTCGCTTCTGAAATTGTACGGGTAATTCATCAATAACATCAATATAGGTTTTAAAACTGTACTTATTTGTGATTGTAATGGGTACAGGATTATTATCGCTGTTAGAAAATTTATCTGGTAAAATCCGTCGCGCAAGAATAGCGCTTTTTGATTGATAGAGTAGTAGTAAATCAATTAATAAAAGAACAGCTATAATAATAGTAACAATCCAAGCGATTGAAAATAAAGCAGGTATCCAATACGACAGAAGAAAACATACAGACGCTATTGCCAAATAAATGTACAATTGCTTGTGTATATATAATGATTTTATGAAATTCATAATCCTCTCTTTTAACTATTAGATGAGTGTTATATTTTTTATCTATGAAAACACTCCTAAAGTCCCCTCAAGGGGACAATCCAATCATTCAAATTTTTAGTTTAATTTCAACTGTATTTACATTATTTTTTCAGAATTTTTTTGTGTATGGGAAAACAATTTCTTTTATTTTCCTAATTCCTAATTCCTAATTCCTAATTCCTAATTCCTAATTCCTAATTCCTAATTCTGCCTGCTTTATGCCAAATGCTATCGCGGCACTTCAACCGATTGCACAATCATTTCAATGACATTTTCCGTGGTCATTCCTTCCATTTCGCGTTCTGGTGTTAAAATAATACGATGATTCAAAACAGGATTTAATGATTTTTTGACGTCTTCAGGAATTACAAAATCACGACCATTTATAGCAGCAAAAGCTTTAGCGGTATTTAATATCGCAATCGATGCTCGTGGAGAACCACCTAAATATAAATGCGGATGATTTCGTGTTTTAGAAACCACTTCTGCGATATATTTTATAATCTTTTCTTCAACGAGAACAGATTGTGTTTTGCTTTTATAATCTTCCAATAAAGCGACATCTAAAATAGGATTAATCCGTGTTTGTGGTTTTGCTCCTTTACGTTCGTGATGAGAGGCAATGATTTTAATTTCATCTTCCAAGGACGGATAATCGACCTTAATTTTAAAGATGAAACGGTCTAATTGTGCTTCAGGTAAAGCATAAGTTCCTTCTTGCTCAATTGGGTTTTGCGTTGCCAAAACCATAAACGGATTTTCAAACGGGTAGGTAAAACCATCAATAGTAGCTTGGCGTTCTTCCATCGTTTCAAATAAAGCCGCTTGCGTTTTTGCAGGTGCTCTATTGATTTCGTCAATTAAAACAATGTTAGAGAAAATAGGGCCTTTTTTGAATTCAAATTCCGAAGATTTCATATTTAAAATCGACGTTCCCAAAACATCACTAGGCATTAAATCTGGTGTAAACTGAATTCTGCTAAATTCCGTTTTTAAAACTTTTGCAAACAATTTAGCCGTTACCGTTTTCGCAATACCTGGAACACCTTCAATTAAAACGTGTCCATCTGCAAGTAAGGCTACGATAAGTAATTCTACAAAATTATCTTGTCCGATGATGACTTTTCTCAATTCGCTTTTAATGCTTTCTACAGCATTTTTTAAATCTTCTAATTGAATTCTATTATCAAAATTTAAGTCGTCGTTTACTGTTTCGTTTTCTTCCATTGATTATGGGATTTAAATTGTTCTATTAAGGTGTTTAGCCTTTCTAACTCGATACTGTTGATGTCATTTTTTTGATTCAAACTTTCAATAAGTTTAAATAATGTCTGCGTGTCTTCAACTGTATTATTACTTCTTGCTGCCAAATTGTTTATAAAACTAGTATTTATTTCGGCAGTTGAAAGATGTAACGTATTCCTGATGTATTCCAAAAAATGATGGACTTTGTGTTGTGAAATATCTTTATGCTTTCCACTTTCATAATACATATTGGCAATAGTTCTTGTGAAATCTACAGTCTGATTTTTTAATGTATTTACAATCGGAATTGCACGTTGTTTCCGTTTACCTTCAAAAATAATATAGATTAACGCACCAATCAGCATTATATAATAGGCCCATTTTAAGGATGGAGTATTTAAGAATAAATACATTGGTGAGGTGTAAAATGTCTTTCCTGTTTTGTAATAGGTATCAACATAGATTGGTTTTGATGTGTCTAAATATGATAATAATCCGGCTGTGTAATTTTGGTTTGGTGATTGTAATATAAAGTAATTGGTAAATGCTTGTGGAAAGGTGCTGAGGATAATTTCACCATCTCCAAAAGGTTGTTTAATGGTACTAATTAAAGTGTCTTTCATTGGCCTGTTTTCCCCT
Organism: Winogradskyella helgolandensis; assembly: GCF_013404085.1. Classification (NCBI taxonomy): domain Bacteria; kingdom Pseudomonadati; phylum Bacteroidota; class Flavobacteriia; order Flavobacteriales; family Flavobacteriaceae; genus Winogradskyella; species Winogradskyella helgolandensis. Next base: position 2,390,838 of record NZ_JABFHO010000001.1, read on the forward strand.
CTATAGGTGTCAATTAAGCCAATAACAGATGTGTTTGAGTTGTCAATTTTGTTAAAATGAAAGAACGTTGCAGCCCGATCGTATTTGTAGGTTTGTGTATCGTTTACTGCTGGGTTAACAAGCTTAACTTGGTATTCGTTATTAAAATTATCGAATGTATTAACAGATTGTGTATTAAGGTTTAAAGTGTCTAGTAATTTTTCTTCAAAATCTACAGCTGCAACAACGAGGGTGTTTCCATTGGCGACCCAATCTAAAAGACTATTCAGCTCTTCTTTACCAAAGGCAATTCCTCCATTATAAAAAAGATATGTTCCGTTTATGTCATTATTCTTTAAGTATTCAAAAGGAGGACGATCGACTATAGCAACCGAATCTGCAACCCGTTTTAATTGGTCGTTAAACACATAAGCACCAAACGGAATTTTATGATGCGTGGCATAAGAAGGAAACCAATTTATAGCCTTAGGTTTGTTCATTTCTAGAACAACGATAGCCAAAATAGTTAGTGCTACAAGTATGATATATAGTTTTCCTTTTTTGCTCAAGGCTTGGTAATTGTATTATTTAAATGTTCAAAAGGGTGTTTTAATGTTTCAAACTTAACAGCATCTACATCAAATTCGCCATACCATACGTAATCGTAAATTCTTGTGATATTTTTAAAATCGACTTTTAAATGGTCTTGATTAATTTCATTAATGTAATCTTCATTCGTTTTTTGTGGTTGCCATAATATATTTTCACTTTCCGTTAAATACTTTAAAGATAGAAGGTAATAATATCGAATGGCTAATCGGTAGTTTTTCTGATTAACGGCGTCATTAATTAACGACGGAATGTCTTCATTCTTAATAATCTGTTCTTCTTCAGAAAATAAAATAGAACCTTGTTTTCTTGCTTTGATTATTAGGTTATTAGAATTCACTTTTAAGAAAAACCGAACTAATAAAAAGACCAATAATCCTAACAATAAATAGGGTAGAATTGTAAAAACAAAGTATAAAAAGCCAGTGGCTGTGCCAACTCCAAATATGGCTTCCCAAAATTTTGTAAGTATGTTTTGAAACCAACGGGAGACTTTATCAAAAAAGTTTTCTTCGGGTTCAACTTCTGTGTAATTGAAATCATCGTCGGCTTTGTAAGCTTCTAAATCATCTTCTGATATGTGTTGTTTTTCAATTGTAGTATCATCATAATATACGGATTGCTCGCTTTGTTGCGCAATAGAAAATTGCCCAAAACATAAACAAAGAAGTAGCAATCGGTACACTAACATTTAGTCTTCTGATTTTCCAATTTCGCTAATACGATCATACGTGCCAGTAAAGTTTACTTTTTCGTGTAAATGAAAGTAAATAACAGCTCCTGCAACCATTAGAATGATGTTTAATAAAAACTGAAAGAATGTATTGAATACATTAAGAACGATAACTACTGGGTCTGCAGAAAAGGTATTAAGATTAGCAGGATCAATTTCACCAGAAAAAACACCTGTACTTATTAAGGCATATATTACTGATGGAATTGAAAATACCATAGCGAGAATGTAATAAATAATTCCCAATACGATAAAAACACCAAAAGCTGTCCAGAAATCGGCATTGGCCAACGTAAAACTCTGGCTAAACGCATCTGATGTAGAACGTTTTGGTTCAAAAACATAGACACTAAAAACAATAGCCATTGGAATCATAGCGTAAAAGACAGGCAACACACATAGCATTGTCGCAATCATTAAGGTTATACCTTTTAAAAAACTAAGTCCAAAAAACGACCAAAAGGATTTGTAGACGCTGCTTTTTATTTCTGATGGATCAATAATGCCTTTATTATCTACATAAGATTTAATGTAGAAAAGTACTGTAGCTGCTGTTAGAATATAAGCTGCAATCGCAGAAATAAAGTAAATAATGACTGTAACTATTGTAACGACAATGCTTGTTGAATTTAAGCTTGGTTCATTAAAGCTAGTAAAATTAAGAATATCACCAGCGACATAATTATAAGCGGCAAGCGATAGCATAAAAATAACAATTGCTGGTCCTGCAATATTAAAAATGGTTTTGATAAATGGTTTAAATTCATTTCTGATAAAACCGAATGTATCACTTAAAATACTGCTGAAATCGCGTTGTTTTCTAAATTCGATATAGGATTTATTCATGTTTAGTTAGTTGGGTTTAGGTTAAGCTCTATAGTATTATTAGATGCTGTATCTTGTTTTATTTTTCTGTTTAATTGAATAGGGTAAATTACGTAGTAAAATAGGATTAAAGCTAGAGAACTGGTAATAATTAAAATGGCGAGCCAATCTGGCATTTCTGTATGTCTGGTGACAAAGCCTTCTAAAAATCCTGCGATTATAAAAAAGGGGATGGTGCTCATTAGAATTTTTAAGCCGTTAATCACTCCGCGTTTAAAAGCTTCTAATCGTGGTAAAGTCCCTGTAAAGAGCATGCCATTTCCCATAACGAGACCAGCACAACCAGCAATAATAATCACTGATATTTCAATTGTTCCATGAATCCAAATGGTACGTGCAGATTCCCATAATAAACCTTGTTCGTAAAAAAAGTATTGAAAACTACCTAACATAATACCATTTTGCATCATAATGTATAAGGTGCCGATACCTAATAAAATACCATAACCAAAAGCAAACAACGCCACTTTAATATTATTAAGCGTTATACCAAGGAACATGTGGAATTCGCCTTGCTTTTTATAAACAGCCATGGGATCTCCTTTTTCTATGTTGTCCATCGTCATGTTAACGTAACCGTCTCCAAGAAAAGATCTTACAAAATCATCTTCGCTAGCAGCAGAAAATGCTCCTACAATAACAAAAAGGGTGAACGTTAAAAAAGCAATAAGCAATTCGCGATGATGTTGATAGAATAGCGTAGGGAACTCGGTGTTAAAAAAAGAAATAAGTCTGTTTTTAGGTTCTTTCTTCGTTTTGTAAATACTTTGGTGAGCGTTAGACGCTAATTGATTTAAATAGCGTTCGGTATTACTATTCGCATAAAAGGTTTTGGCGTAGCTTAAATGATCGGTGACTTCAATATATAGATCAGAAAGTAAATCAGGATCAATTTGCGTTTTATTTGTAAGAATGTTTTCAAATTCTAACCATTTATCTTTATTTTGCTTTACAAAAGCTGCCTCGCGCATTATATTCCCTTTTAGACTTTCAAAGAAAAGAAAATATGGATGAATTTCAAATAGAAACGGCCCAAAATGTAGGGATTAATCAAAATGTTGCTAGTATTGGCGATAGAATGCTTGGTTACCTTATAGATAGCGCTATTATTCTATTGTATACTATAGCTGCAATACTCCTTTTAACGACTTTGAATTTGGATATGGGAGATACTTGGGCGATTTACCTATTGGTGTCTTTGCCTGCATTTTTATATTATGTATTGCTCGAAACATTTATGAATGGTAAAACCGTTGGTAAAATGTTGATGAAAACTAGAGTCGTAAAACTTGATGGCTCAAAGCCTAGTTTTTCTAATTATTTTGTGCGTTGGATTTTACGTATTGTAGATGTTGCATTAACATCTGGAGGTGTTGCCGCTTTTACTATTTTACTTAAAGGCAATGGACAGCGTTTGGGAGATATTGCTGCTGGTACAACAGTAATTAGTGAAAAACAGCTGCTAACGATTCATGATACGCTTATTAAAGATGTTCCAGTAGATTATATACCAACTTACAGCCAGGTTACGGTGTTAAATGATAGTGATATGCAAACTGTGAAAAATTTATATGATGATGCAATTAGAAACGGACATCATAATATTATTCTGAATTTACACCATCGTTTATTAAAAATTATGGCAATAGAAACGAATGAAAAACCTGTAGATTTTGTGGCAACTGTTATAAAGGATTATAATTACTACACTCAGAATATGTAAGCAGAGAATCACTTTTTCATTTTCGGAAAAAGTGAGTGAATCGCTTATCCCAGACTGGTTTTGGGATCTCAGAGAACCACTTTTTATTTTTCGGAAAAAGTGAGTGGATTGCTTATCCCAAATGCGTTATGAGATTTCAGAGAATCATATTTCATTTTAAATTAGATTCCTACCTTCGCACGAATAATAAAAATTAATTAAACCCATGTTTTTTCAATTTATAGATATATTAGGAACTATTGCTTTTGCCATTTCAGGTGCATTGGTTGCTATGAATAAACGGATGGATCCATTTGGTGTGCTTATTATTGCTTTTGTTACAGCTGTTGGAGGTGGCACTTTACGTGACGTAATGATTGGGATTGAGCCTGTATCATGGATGAAAAATATGACCTTTGTGTATGTTATTATGAGTTCAGCTGCATTTGCAGTCGTTTTTAGAAAACGAATTAATTACCTTAGAAAGTCATTATTTTTATTTGATACGATAGGGATAGCACTTTATACGGTTGTTGGCATAGAAACCGGACTTATAGCAGGTTTGCATCCCTTAGTTTGTATTTCTTTGGGGACAATGACCGCTTGTTTTGGTGGTGTATTAAGAGATATTTTATGTAATGAAATCCCTGTGATTTTTAGAAAAGAAATCTATGCAACGGCTTGCATTTTAGGTGGATTGACTTATTTCTTATTACTACAGTTTTTTGAAGATAGACATATCTTGTTTGTAATAGTGGGTGTTGTTGTTATTACCATTCGTTTGGTTGCTGTACGTTATAAGATTAGTTTGCCTACATTATATAATGAAGAAAAAAATAAGGAGGCATAATAATGTGTTTCTTAGTAAGTTTAGTGGATGCGTGTCGTGTTAACTTGAAATGTCAATTTGACATTTTAAGATCTGAAAAAATGACGATAATTCTGTAAGTTTGACATTTATTTTTGTAAAATTTTCTTAAAAATAAGAATTGTTCGTTTTGGTATTTAATTTGTATATACTTCAACGAAATCAATAGCGGTTTCAAGTTTGAAATAATGTTTAACTTAAATTTTTATATTATGAACAATTTAGTAAGTGTTCCTAAAAACGGAAGTTTAGTAAAGACAGATTCAGATACAAACTTCCCAACATGGTCTAACTGGTTGGATGAAATTTTTAATCGAGATTTGCCTTCAGTATTTAATTCTAATTTTAATACTGGAATGACCTTACCAAAAGTAAATATTAAAGAAACGGCTGATGCTTATTTAGTAGAAATGGCGGTTCCTGGTTTAAAGAAATCAGATTTTAATATTGACATTGATAACCAAGTTTTATCAATTTCTACGGAGAAGAGCGAAGAAAATGAACAGAAAGGTGAAAATTATACACGTCGCGAGTTTGGATATTCGTCGTTTAAGAGAACCTTTAGTTTACCAGAAACTGTAGAAGAAGATAAAATTAAAGCTAGTTATAACGAAGGACTTTTAAATATTCATCTTCCTAAAAAAGAGGAGGCAAAGCAAAAACCTGCCAGAAAGATCCAAATTTCTTAATCCTATTTTTTAGTAGTTTAAAATCTTAACGATGAGGCTGTTTTTCGGCCTCATTTTAATATAAGTCTGTTTAATTTTAAATCATATTATTATGAAAAAGCTAATTGTTTTAATGATGCTTTTTTTAGGCACGAGTTGCAGTGGACAGCATGATAAGTCTAATGAAGCTAGCGTAAAAACGCAAGATAAAGCTAACAAAATAGAGCCACAGGGTAGTTGGAAGGTCGATAAAGAATTTGACGCTGAAGGAAATTTAATTCGTTATGATAGTATCTATTCGTGGTCGTCATCAGATGATTTGGAGGGGCTTTCTTTTGAAGAAAAAGACAGTTTAATGCAAACATTTAAATCGCGATTTTTTACTAATTTCTCTAGTTTTAAAAATGAAGGGTTTGAGGACGTGTTTTCTCAAGATTCACTTTTTAGTAAACATTTTTTTAATGATGATTTTTTTGGGAGTGATTTTGGAAATGATTTTATGAACCTAGACAAGATAAGACAACAAATGCTTGAAAGGCAAAAGAATTTTCTAGAGAAATATCAATCGGAATTTATAAAACCTGAAAACGAAAACTAATAGTTTTCGTTTTTTTGTTTTTTGCAATGCTTTATCTATTGTTGGTTATGGATGTTTAATCCTATAATGTGTTTTGGTAATTCATTTTTACTTGTTTGTTACCAACAGTATTTTATTTAATAATAAATTATAGTATCAGAATTCGGAAAGGTGAATTTATTATTTCCAGGATAAAAGTTAGCCATATTCGGCAACGTTTTGAGTTTTTTTATTATTTCTTTTTTCTCAATTTTTGAGCTTTTATTTATACAATCGCTTGTTTCTTGTTCATAATTAATCTTACCGTTTGATAGATTATAATCAAAATTAAAGAAATTATCACAGGGTGAACCAAAATTTACTGTAACTCCTATTAATTGAAAAGAATCGCTTTGATACCTAAACTTATGCGTATAATGCCATCTTTGACGAGCGCCTCCTGAATGATTAATTACAATACAATTTCTATCAATGGAAATTCCTTCAAAAGGATCTCCCATCATTCCTCCGTGTTGACTTGCTAATATGGCTCCAACTGATTTTTTCCACAATTCCCATTTGTTATGGTTCTTTTTGTAAATGTATATTTGCCTTTCCGTTCCCATATCCGTTTCTTTTTCAGTATCGTATACTATAACTTTTTCAGAAATACCATCTTTATCTAAATCTCCTTCTTTTTCATCAAGAATTTTAAACGATTTTGGTGTTTGAATTAATTCAGACTTTTTATTTTCCTGACTTTTACAAGACATAAACGAAAAAATAAATAGCATTAAAAAGCATGAGGATACGGATTTTTTCATAGTGTTGGTAACGTTATTAAAAATGGTTAGTTGGTGGTTAAGCGCCTAATTTAGTAAACAAAAACTTACGCGAAAAAATTCCGAAAGAATTTTCCAAATTAGCACTTACCGAAGCAATTAATTAAACAGGTTGTTATCACCAGTTTTACTTTATATAAGAAGGAAGAAGCGCTACACTAATTTTAAAACTCGTTTAATTAATAAAAGAAAGCCACTCTACATTGCTGCAAAATGGCTTTCAGATTCAGGGCACTCTTCAACTAATTCCATCCACCACCTAAGGCTTGGTAAACTTTTACGTTCGCCAAGAATTGGTCTCTTTTGGTTTCAATAATTTCAATTTTAGAATCTAAAGCTTCTCTTTGTGTGAGTAGCACTTCTGTGTATTCTGCTCTGGCAGATTTAAAAAGCTGAATAGACAACTCAATGGCTTCTGTCATGGCATTCACTTGTTTGGCTTTTAAATCATAATTTTCTTTTAAATTATTAATATTAGAAAGCTCATTAGCCACTTCCATGTAACCATTTAAAATGGCCTTTTCATATTCGAAAACCGCTTGCAATTGTCGGCTGTTGGCATTGCTGTATTCTGCTTTAATTGCATTTCTGTTTATTAAAGGACTTACAATATCTCCAACTAACGAATACAAAACCGATTCTGGTGTGCTGGTTAAATACTTTGTTTTAAAAGCTTGCAAACCAACACCAGCTTTAATCCCTATAGAAGGGTAGAAGTTCGCTTTGGCTATTTTAACATTTAACTTGGAAGCTGCTAATTCATATTCTGCTTGTTTAATGTCGGGTCTGTTTGCCAAAAGTTGAGCAGGAATACCAGCTTCAATGGCATCAATAGGACGCTCAATAAAATCATCAGAATCTCTATCGATGGTCTGTGGATAACGACCTAAGAGAAAATTGATTTTATTTTCAGTTTCTACAATGCTTTGGCGGATTTCAAATTTATTGCTTTGGTTTTTATAAACTTCAGCTTCAAAACGTCTAACAGCTAATTGTGTTGCTCTAGCGGCTTGTTTTTGCAATTTTACCATTTTTAAAGCATTTTTCTGAATCTCTAAATTCTGCTCTATAATGTTTAACTGATTATCTAAAGCTAAAAGCTCGTAATACGAATTTGCAATCTCCGAAACGATGTTGGTCACCATGAAATTCTTACCTTCAATAGTGCTTAGATATTCTAAAACGGCCGCTTTTTTACCGTTACGTAGTTTTTTCCAAACATCGAGTTCCCATGAAACATCTAGGCCTACAGAAAAATCAGTTAAAGGCTCAGGAAATTCTTCGCCTTCACGAATATCTAAATTATGTTCTACAGCACCATCTCTAGTGTATTCTCCAACTTTTTCCACTTCAGCGCCTGCATAGACATTTACAAAAGGTAAATATTCCCCTTTTCTAACCTTGACTTCATTATTTGCCATCGAAATTTTCTGTAGCATAATATTAAGCTCTTGGTTATTGGCCAAAGCCGTATCAATTAAAGCGACTAATTTTTGATCAGAGAAAAACGTTTTCCATTGTATATTGGCTGTATTAGTGGAATCTGAAGTTTCATTTGTATACTGGTCAGGTACGGCTTTGTTTTCTTCTCTTATGGCCTTTTGCATTGGCACACAAGAAAAGAGTAGTAGTAAAGCGAACACACTAAATAGTTGCGATTTTCTTATCTTTTTTATATTATTCATCATTTTTATTTTTACCCAATTTTTTGAAAAGCTTTGTGAGCTTATTAATTTTTTCGGCATTAGCTTCACTTTGATTTTTAGTTTCACTAACACGCATCATTTCTTCTGAAATAGGCTCGCTAGCTTCATCTTTAATCAGTGTTTTACCCTCTGCCATTTTAGCGAAAATGTAATACAACCCAGGAATAATTAAAACACCTCCAAGTGTACCAATTAGCATACCACCTAAGGCAGAACTACCAATAGTTCTATTAGCAATAGCACCTGCACCTGAAGCTATGATTAACGGAATTAATCCTGCAATAAAAGCAAACGATGTCATTAAAATTGGTCTAAAACGGGCTTTAGAACCTTCAATTGCAGCTTCTAAAATAGTAGCACCTTGCCTCTGTTTTTGTACCGCAAACTCTATAATTAACACGGCATTTTTACCGAGTAAACCAACTAGCATGATCACGCCAATCTGCGCATAAACATCGTTGGCTAATCCCATGCCTTTTAACATTATAAACGATCCAAAAACACCAATTGGTAAGGATAAAATAACAGCTAAAGGCAATAAGAAACTTTCGTATTGTGCAGCAAGTACAAAGTATACAAAGATGAGTACCACTAAGAAGATGTAAATAGATTCGTTACCTCTCTGGGCTTCATCAAAACTTAAACCTTCCCAAGCAATATCATAACCTTTTGGCAATTGTGTTACAGCAACTTCTTTTATCGCTTTAATAGCATCATCACTAGTAAAACCTGGTGCAGGCAATCCTCTAATTGAAGCTGAGTTGTAAAGGTTATAACGTGTAATTTCGTTGGGTCCTAATTTCTTTTCAATACTCATAAAAGCAGAATATGGTACCATTTCACCTTCTTCATTTTTTACAAATAACTTCTCAAGATCTGTTGGTAAACGTCTGTATTCTGGTGCAGCTTGCGTGTACACTTTAAAGAAACGACCAAAACGAATAAATCCTTGCTCATATGTACTACCAATTAAAATATTAAGGTTTTCCATAGCGTTACCAATGGTAACCCCTTTTTGCATGGCAATTTTATTGTTTATTTTCAATTCGTATTGCGGATAATTTGCCGAGAAGAATGTAAATAAACCTGTGAGTTCTTCACGTTCAGATAAAGCTTCCATGAATTCATTATTCACGCTCTCAAAATGATGATAATCTGTAGAGTTTGTTTTGTCTAACAATCGCATGGCAAATCCTCCAGAAGATCCAAATCCTGGTACTGCAGGTGGTTCAAAATATTCTATGATTGCTCCTAAGTCTTTGGTTTTCTCTTCAAGCTCTTCCATGATTTCATGAACAGAATGCTCACGGTCAGACCAAGACTTCAAGTTAATTAAACAGGTGCCAGCGTTAGATCCACGTCCTTCAGTCATAATCTCATAACCCGCTAAAGAAGAAACGGACTGTATACCTTCAGTATCTTCGCATATTTTTTGAAGTTTCTTAGCTACTTCATTTGTACGCTCTAGAGTGGCACCAGGTGGTGTTTGAATAATGGCATAGATCATTCCTTGATCTTCATTAGGAATAAATCCGGCTGGCAATACTTCATTTGTAAAGAAAATACCAGCACAGAATGCCGCTAATATTCCGAAAGTGATGAAGCGTCTTGCTACTATTTTATTTAAAATTGTAACGTAACCACCTGTTAGTTTATCGAAACCTCCGTTAAACCAATCAATAAATTTATCTAATGGAGACGTGCGTTTTTTACCATGGTTATTTTTTAACAACATAGCACAAAGTACAGGCGTTAATGTCAATGCTACAATGGCTGAAATAACGATGGCACCAGCCATAGTGATTGAGAACTGTCGGTAGAAAACACCAACAGGACCTGTCATAAACGAAATTGGAATAAATACAGAAACCATAACCAAAGTAATAGCAACAATAGCACCTCCAATTTCACCTAAAACTTCAGAAGAGGCTTTATATGGTGTGAGGTTTTCTTCGTGCATTTTTACATGGACGGCTTCTACGACCACAATGGCATTATCCACCACAATACCAATAGCCAATACTAAGGCAAAAAGTGTAATAAGGTTAATAGATAACCCAAACATTTGCATCACAAAAAAGGCGCCAATTAAGGACACAGGAACGGCAATAATAGGAATTAATGTGGAACGCCAATCTCCTAAAAATAAGAATACCACAATGGCAACAAGAATAAAAGCATCTCTTAAAGTGTGTATAACTTGATCGATTGAAGCATCTAAGAAATTAGAAACATCATAACTAATTTGAAAATCAACTCCTGGTGGTAAATCGACTTCTAGTTCATTTAATTTTTCCTTTACAGCATCAATAACATCGCTACCATTACTACCAAAGGTTTGTTTTAAAACAATAGAGGCTGAAGGCTTTCCGTCTAGGTTAGAGTAAATATCAAAAAATTCACTTCCTAACTTAACATCAGCAATATCGGCAAGGGTTACAATTTGGCCTTCTTTATTGGCTTTAATAATAATTTCTTCATATTGTTCTGGTTCATTGTATCTGTTTTGATAGGTTAATACATATTCTAGAGATTGAGCAGTTTGTCCAGAACTACGACCTAAACGTCCAGGTCTCGCCAAAATACTTTGATCTTCCATGGCTTCTAAGACTTCTTCTGCAGAAATATTATAAGCACGCATTCGGTCTGGTTTTAACCATACACGCATCGCATATTTTCGACTTCCTAAAATCTGAGCACTTGCAATACCATTGATACGTTGTATTTCTGGAATTATCTTAGTGTAAGCATAGTTGTACAAAAACTTTTCGTCGTTATCTTTATTTTCACTCGATAGGTTAACGTACATTAACATACTTGGCTGAACAGGTGTAATAATAACCCCTTCACGTTGTACCAATTCTGGTAACAAAGGCATCACCTGATCGACTCGAGTTTTTACCCTAACGACGGCTTCATTAGGATCGGTTCCTGGTTCAAAAATGACACGTAATGTTCCTTCACCAGCACTTGTAGCATCGGAAGCAATGTAACGCATATCTTGCACACCATTAATCGCAGTTTCTAAAGGAATTAATGTTGAATTTACCAACACATCTGCACTAGAACCTGGATAAGCGATAAAAATATTGACCGTTGTAGGTGCAATTTGTGGGAATTGAGATATAGGCAATTGCTTTATAGCAAGGCCACCTATAAATATAATGATCACCGAAATGACAATAGCCAAGACGGGTCTTTTTATAAATTTTTTAAACATGATGTTTGTAGATTAAATGAGATTTACTCTGCGTAAAGCGCTAGGTTAGATAATACTGTAGTAGGATCTACCAACTTAGTATGAATCTTTTCTTGGTCTTTCACCATTCTAATACCTTCAAGTAATATGGTATCGTTTTCTGATAAGCCTTTATCTACAATGAATAAATGAGGTAACTCAGCTCCAATGGTTAGTTCTCTTTGGTGAACCACGTTATCTTTATCTACCACAAAAACATAAGTTTTATCTAAGATTTCAAACGTAGCTTTTTGTGGTATAATAACAACACCTTTGTAAGGCACACTCATTAAAATGCTTCCGGTTTCACCATGTCTTAAAATGCCATCCGGATTTGGGAAAGTCGCTCTAAAAGCAATGTTTCCGGTTTCACTATCAAATTCTCCTTCAATAGTTTCTACGATACCTTTCTGATTAAAACGCTTATTATTCGCCATTAAAAGTTCAACATCTTTGTTGTTCTGTTTAGCATCACTCATAATGTAATCTAGATATTCAGCTTCAGGAACATTGAAATAAACCCACATTTTACTGTTGTCAGATAATGTTGTAAGTAATTCCCCTTCATCTAAAAGACTTCCTTCTCTTGCTTCTAGATGATCCATAATACCATCAAAAGGGGCTTTTATGCTTGTAAAACCTAAGTGGGTTTGTGCTAAAGATACTTCAGCATTGGCTTTGTCTAAATTAGCTTTCGCCATTGCCAACTCATTTGGTGAAACCACATCACCATCGGCTAATAATTGTGTATTTGTAAGTTCAATTTCCGCAACGTTAGATTCTGCTTTTGCTTTTTGTAATTCTGCTTGGTAAATGTTTGGCATAATCTGAAACATGCGTTGCCCTTTGGTAACGTGTTGACCTTCGTCTACATAAATGTTTTTTAAGTAGCCACGTTCTAACGCTCGTAATTCAATATGTCTGATAGAATGGATTTGGCTCACATAATCCTTTGTAATAGAAGTGTCTTTTTTTACAGGATTGGTAACCAAAAAGGTTACGACTTCATGTTTTTCTTCTTTGTGTTCTTCACAGCTAGCTAAACATAAAAGCATAACTAATCCTGTGAAAACGGTTGTTTTCTTAATGATATTCACGTGTTTAAATATTTTATAAAATGATATAATAATGGAATCAAACCAAAGTAGGAATGATGTTTTTTAGAGTTTTTCTGAAGCTCTAAATTATAAACAGACGTATAGAAGTGAGGTCTGTTAAAGTATTATCAGATTATAAAAACTTGGAATTGTATATGAAGTCTAAGACTAGGATCATTAATTGCGCTTTGAGGGCGATAATTATTTTTTTGAAGGTCAGAAGCATTCTCAAAAAGCTTTGCGTAAATTAAGAGAATCTCTAAATAATCTTTAAAAGAAGCTTTATACCTAGAAGATAATTCGTCTTCTTCTCCTTCGCTAATTTCAATGATATCAAAAAGTAAATCTTTATCAGTATCTTTAGTTAACGGACTATAATTAGCAGTTGCATTGCTATCCGTGCTTTCAATTGAAACTTTGGATGCATTAAGATTAGAACATGCAGCAACTTCTGAAATAGAACTTATAACGTTATTGGCTTGTAAACTAGCGAATACGTTTAGTACTAAAACAAAAAATAAAGATAAATATGTTTTGAAAGCGGTTTTCATTTCAGTGGACAAAACTATACTAATAGATTAATATTACCAACAAGAGATGATTTAAAATTTTCTTAAAAGCAATAATCGAATGCTTTAAATCTTGATTTAAGACGATGTAATTAAACTATTTGTGTTCTAAAATAGGAACTGTAAATATTATTCTAATCTTTTATGATATCTTGATACTCTTCATAAAAGGCTTCAAATAATGACATGTTTTTATTAAAGAACTCCATAACATCTCGCCATGTATTTTTGTTGTGAATAGATACTTTTTGTTCTAATGGTAAGTAAATGCGCGAAATCTCTTTGCCGTTATCTAGAAAATATTCTTCGTCATAAATAGCATCTGGTAAGTATTCGCTAATTAGAATACCTTTTAAAGCGGTTAACTTCTCCCAATAGTTAATACGGTTTTCTAAATCATCTTCAAGATCTAATGCGATTAATGCCGATTTATTATCAAAATGAAATTTAAACGAAAAGCCTTTAATTTTGGTGTCATATAAAACCCATTTTCTCGGAAATGATTTTCCGAAACTGGTCCAAAACTCTTGTCGTAATAGTCGGCTTTCTTCTTTAGAGAACATTTTAAATAGAATATGCGATTAATATACCCAAACAAATAGCCACTAACTTAGATAAATTAAATTTATGACCTTCACCAGATTCAAACAAAATGGTGGTAGAAATATGAAGAAAGATACCTATTACAAACGCATTAATAACATCGACGTAAGTTGCCATAAAGCTAGCATGATTAGAAATAAAAGTACCTAAAGGTGTCATCGCTGCAAAGACAACCAAGAACCCAATAATTTTTGTTTTACTATAGCTAGCCTGTAACAGAAATGACGTGATTAATATAGCAATAGGGATTTTATGAATTAAAACTCCATACACCATATCGTTGTGCTGGTGAATAGGAAAACCTTCTAAAAAGCTGTGAATACAAAGACTTATAAAAAGCAACCAAGGAAAATCGGTGTCGTTTTTATGAATATGAACATGACCATGCTCAGCTCCTTTAGAAAAGAACTCTAAAATAATTTGAAGCAAAATACCGCACATAATATACAAACCTGTAAGCTTTGCGTCAATGTGATGATAGACTTCTGGTAATAAATCAAAAAGTGTTAATGCTAATAAAAAGGCACCACTAAAAGATAAAAGTAATTTGGTGTAAAACGACTTTTGCTTTTTAGTTAGAAAAGCAATAACAACACCTATAACAACGGCAAGTAATGGTAGTAAATAACTAGTCATGCAGTTTACTTAAAAATCATAATCATACGTTCCGATGTTTTAGCGTGATATTTATGTAATTTATAATCACCAAATACATCTAACAAATACACTCCAGCTTTTTCAAAAAGCGTTTCAAAATCTTGTAGTGTAAACGCCTTTACACGTTCTTGAAATTCAAATTTCTCACCATCAGCTTCAAAACTAATATCTTTTATAATATAACCATCCTTCACTGATCGTTTTTGATAAAAATCAATCCCTTCAACAGTTTTTACATCTTCGGCAATTAAATTATCAATAACGCTATTGGTGTTCATAAAATCAATAACCCCAAATCCAAACTCATTTAATTCTGCCTGAATTGATTTAATGGTTTCAAGATTACAATTTTCATCTTCAAAGTAACCAAAACTTGTAAACAGATTAAACACAGCATCAAACGTATCTGGATAAGGTTTACTCATGTCGTGAACATCAAATTTTAGTGTTTTGTTTTCAAATTTTTTAGCATGCGCAATACTTTGTTCCGATAAATCGACTCCTGTAACATTGTAACCTAAAGAATTTAAATACACCGAATGCCTTCCTTTTCCACAAGCTAAATCTAGAATCTTACCATGTTCTGGAATATTAAGGTAATTGGTTAGGTTATCCATAAAGGTTTGAGCTTCTGTATAATCCCTGTCTTTGTATAAAATGTGATAGTACGGAGTATCAAACCACGAGGCGTACCATTGTTTAGTTGGTTTAGTCATAATTATCTCCTGTGAAAATGGGAGTCGCTTTAATTAAAATTATTAGTTATCATTACTAAGGCAATGCGCTTTGTCGTCCCATTATTCATAATATGGACTGCTACAACTTAGCTTCAAAATTTCGTAATGACGCGTCCTATTGAAATTTTAGGATGTCATGCTGCAAAAATACTGTATTTTTGCAATCTATTTGACGGAACTTATGGAAGATAATTACAAGATGTTAGCCAAAACTTTATTTGGCTTCGAAGATATATTAGCAAAAGAACTCACGCAACTTGGTGCCATGAAAGTGGTGAAAGGAGTGCGAAATGTGACGTTTGAAGGCGATAAAGGTTTTATGTATAAAGCTAATCTTGGACTTAGAACCGCTATAAAAATACTAAAACCGATTCATTCCTTTAGAGTGACGAAGGAGGAGGATCTTTACAAAAATGTAAAGAATATGAAATGGGAAGAGTATATGAAATCTACAGGTTCTTTGGCTGTTGATGCTACAGTGCATAATAGCGTATTTACCCATTCGCTATACACCGCTTTAAAAACAAAGGATGCTATTGTAGACCGCTTTAGAGATATTGATGGTACACGTCCGGATGTGGATTTGCGTTTTCCAGATTTAAAAATTAACGTTCATATAGATCGTCAACGTTGTACAATTTCGTTAGATACTTCTGGCGAATCGTTACACAGACGTGGTTATAAAACAGCAACAAATATTGCGCCTATAAATGAAGTTTTGGCAGCTGGATTAATCATGATGAGTGGTTGGGATGGTCAATCTGATTTTATGGATCCGATGTGTGGATCAGGAACAATGTTAGCCGAAGCGGCAATGATTGCCTGTAATATTCCACCAAACTTAATGCGAAAGGAATTTGGTTTTGAACGTTGGGAAGATTGGGATGTAGAATTGTTTGAAACAATTGAAGATTCACTCTTAAAGAAAACGCGCGATTTTCATCATAAAATAATTGGTTATGATAAGTCTCCATCAGCAATTGTTAAAGCTAAAGAGAACATAAAAAATGCGCATTTAGATGAATTTGTGCATATTCAGCATGAAGATTTCTTTAAAACTCAAAAATCGGGTCACGAAAAACTTCACATGGTTTTTAATCCTCCTTATGGTGAGCGTTTAGAAAATTTGAATGTGGAAGAATTCTATGGTAATATTGGAACAACATTAAAACATGGTTATCCAGGAACCGATGCTTGGTTAATTACGTCTAATCTTGAAGCTTTAAAATCAGTAGGATTAAGACCATCTAGAAAGATAAAAGTTTTTAATGCAAAACTTGAAGCAAGGCTAGTAAAATACGAAATGTACGAAGGAAGTAAGAAGACACATAAGCAGTAGGTAGTGTTCATTTGGCAGTTTTGGTAATTCATTGGTATTCATCGTGAATTGCTATGTGTCTCTATGATGTGGTTTTTTAGGTTTTAGTTACAGTCACAGTAATTATTTTCAATTGAACTTTGCGTCTCTGCGTCTTGGCAAGATTATCTTAGCGTTCCAGGTTTTCCAACTGTAAATTGTAATCGTACTGCAAATCTTCATGCAAAACTTTAATCTTTTTCTTAACAGAAAGAATCTGGCGTTCATATATATTACTCAAGGTTACATTTCTATGAATCGAAGGCTTTAGTTCATTCATTTGCTCACAGAAATAGAGTAGGAGTTCTACTTCGGTAGTTTTCTTCAATGAATAACGACTATATACGCGAATCTCTCTCAGAATCTTCCGTATAGTTTTCTTCATGTAGAAATAACTATCCGTATTAATACCTTCAAACAAGGTGTCTAAACTAGATTTTACACTTGCGATATAACCATCCTCGTCATGAGATTCAAATAACAAATAGGTGAGGAGTGCTTTGTTCTCTTTTTTGAATTTTCCTAAACGTAAACACAATTCCAACAGCTCTTCTTGAGAGAGGTGTTTTAATTCTTTTTTTATGGTGACAATAGATTCAATCTTCATGTTATAAAATTAATGCTAAAAAAAATAGAAGGCAAAAAAATGCCTTCTATAAATTATGATACCAAGTTTTGATGGGCTCTAATTATCTAATAACTTTTTCATTGATTTATGCCTTATGTTTTCTAAATCTTTGGTTTCATAAGGAATTTTTTTCAAAATATATTCAAAAGCAGTAATTCTAGCATTTGTTTTACGGTTTGCTTTTATGATTTTCCAAGGTGCTGCAACCTGTGTTTTTTTAAACATAACCTCCTTATATTTTGTGTAGTCATCCCAAAGAGATAACGCACGTCTATCAACATCGCTATATTTCCATTTTTTTATAGGTGTACTTACAATGTCTTTAAATCGACGTTCTTGCTCATTCTTCGTAATAGAAAAATAAAGTTTGAGTAAAAATATTCCTGAGTCTTGTATCATTTTTTCAAACTCATTCACCTGATCCATAAAAATAGTGTATTCTTTGGTGGTACAGAATCCGTTAACAGGCTCTACAACCGCTCTATTATACCAACTTCTGTCAAAAAACACAATCTCACCTTCATTTGGTAATCTATTTATATAACGCTGAAAGTACCATTGCCCCATTTCAGTTTCATTTGGTTTTGGTAAAGCTACTACACGTATAGCACGAGGTGGTAAATGTTGAATGATTCTTCTAATGGCGCCACCTTTTCCTGCAGCATCACGTCCTTCAAAAAGAATGATTACTTTTTTATTGTTCTGTGCTACCCATTGTTGAAGAATTAACATTTCTTCTTGAAGTTTTTCGAGACGCCTTTCGTACTTAATATTATTAAGTGTTTTTTCTATATTAAGTTGTTTTTGACGTAATAAGGCTTCAATTCCCTTTTTACTATTAAGAAGTTGTAAATTTTTTTCTGTCATTGTTAAAGTGAATTTTATTATTGGTCTATTTGAGCAGTGTTCCTAAAGTAGCGTTGTACAATATTCGGATCTGGTAGAAGGGCTTTACAGTTACTTCCTTTGTTATCATAATCAAACAAGCTTAAAACGTATTTAATACTTTCTAATCGTGCGAGTTTTTTGTCATTAGAGTTTATTACTACCCATGGACTAAAGGAATTATGAGTTCTAGAGAACATTTGGTTTTTATAAGTTGTAAACTCATCCCAAAGTTCTTGACCTTTTTCATCTACAGGGCTAAATTTCCATTTTTTGAGCGCATTTTTTAAGCGCTTTTCAAAACGACGTTGTTGTTCTTCTTTAGACACAGAAAACCAAAATTTAATGATAATCGTTTCAGATTCATAAAGCATATGTTCAAATTCTGGTACTTGAATCATGAAGCGTTTATATTGATCTTTAGAACAAAAGCCCATCACAGGTTCAACAACTGCTCTATTGTACCAACTTCTGTCAAAAAACACGATTTCTCCAGCATTTGGTAATTCCTTGATATATCTATTAAAATACCATTGTTTTTTTTCTATTTCAGTAGGCTTATTTAAAGCAACAACGCGTCGTGCTCTTGGATTAAGATGCTCTATAAACCGTTTTATAGTTCCACCTTTACCTGAAGCATCTCTACCTTCAAAAATTATAGCAATCTTTTTGTTCTCTTTCTGTACCCAATGTTGAAAATCTACAAGTTCTGCTTGTAAGGGAAGTAATTCTTGTTCGTATTCGTACTTTTCTAGTGCACTTTTAAAAATGGGATTTTCATGTGCATTGTCTTTAACATAATTGATTAAATCGGTTTGTTTTTTAAATGTATTTAGAATCTCCTTTGTCAGCATATATTGTCTGTTAGTAGTTTGAAATGAAAGATATAAAGTTTTAAATATAATTATTATGACCAATGTCATGCAAAAAAAACCTTCCAATTTTTAATGGAAGGTTTTTTTTGTTATTATAATTTTAGTGACTTATTATCTCAGTTTTGGATAATCTGCAGGACTCAACTCATGCATAACCTCATAGATGGCTTCAAAAATATCCTCCGCAGATGGTTTTGAAAAATAATCACCATCAGTTCCATAAGCTGGTCGGTGTGGTTTTGCAGCCAACGTTTTTGGTGTACTGTCTAAATACTGAAATGCATCTTGTGTATTTAGAATTTCATTAAGAATATACGCAGATGCTCCTCCTTTAACATCTTCATCAATCACCATAACGCGATTCGTTTTGGCAATACTTTTTACGATATCATGATTTAAATCAAAAGGCAATAACGATTGTACATCAATAATCTCGGCATCAATACCAACCACTTGTAATTCTTTGGCTGCTTTTTCTACTAAACGCAATGTTGAACCGTATGATACCAACGTAATATCCTCACCTTCTCTAATCGTTTCTACAACTCCAATTGGTGTTTTAAATTCACCTATGTTATTTGGTAATTTTTCTTTTAGTCGGTAACCATTTAAACATTCTACAACTAAAGCAGGTTCATCACTGTCTAATAGTGTATTATAAAAACCAGCAGCTTTAGTCATGTTTCTTGGTACCAATACATGAATTCCTCTAATTAAATTCAATACACCTCCCATTTGTGAACCAGAATGCCAAATACCTTCTAATCGGTGACCACGTGTTCTTACAATTAAAGGTGCTTTTTGGCGTCCTTTTGTTCTGTATTGAACCGTAGCTAAATCATCACTCATTATTTGAAGGGCGTACATAATGTAATCCAAATATTGAATCTCAGCAATAGGTCTTAAACCTCGCATTGCCATTCCAATACCTTGACCTATAATAGTGGCTTCTCTAATACCTGTATCTGAAACTCTAAGGGCACCATGTTTTTCTTGAAGCCCTTCTAATCCTTGATTAACATCTCCTATATAGCCAGCATCTTCACCAAAAATTAAAGCTTCGGGATAGTTAGTGAACAGCGCATCAAAATTTTCGCGTAATACCACTCGTCCATCCACATCTTCCGCATTAGCATCGTAGGTTGGAAGGATTTCTTTTTGATTTAAAGCACTTTGTTTGGATTCACTATGAAGGTGTGAACTGTATTTTGGTTGAATGGTTTCAATGTAATTTGTAATCCAGTTTTGAAGTGCCATTTTTTCTGAAGATGATTCAGAAACCACATAGCGTAATGCTTTTCTTGTGGCAGTAAGTATGTTTCGTCTTAGAGGTTCGTCAAAACCTTCTAATTCGTTTTTTAATTTCGTAATAAAAACACCATTAGGACTAGATGTAGCTAATTCCTCTAACAGGTTAAGTGCTACTTTACGTTCTGCTATAATTGGATTTATACATGCTGCCCAAGCAGCTTTTTTACCTTCTCTAACTTCTTTTTTTATGGTGCGTTCAATTGCTGTTAGTTCTTCGTCTGTAGCAATATTGTTTTCAACTATCCATAGGCGCATTTGTACATTACAGTCGTACTCTGCTTCCCACTTTAAACGATCTTGATTTTTATAGCGTTCATGAGATCCAGAGGTAGAATGCCCTTGTGGCTGTGTTAATTCTTGAACATGAATCATTACAGGTACATGTTCATTTCTCGAAATTTTAGCAGCACGTTGGTAAGTATCCATCAATTCAGGGTAATTCCAACCATCCACTCTAAATATTTCGTAACCTTTATCGTCTTCGTTACGTTGAAAACCTTTTAATATTTCTGAAATATTTTCTTTTGTCGTTTGATGTCTGGCATGTACGGAGATTCCATAATTGTCATCCCAAATACTAATAACCATTGGTACTTGTAAAACACCTGCCGCATTTATGGTTTCAAAAAATAACCCTTCACTTGTACTGGCATTACCAATAGTTCCCCAAGCAATTTCATTACCTTCTTTAGAAAATTTAGTGGTATCAATACCATCTACTTCTCTATAAATCTTAGAGGCTTGAGCTAAACCTAAAAGTCTTGGCATTTGTCCTGCTGTTGGAGAAATATCTGCACTAGAATTTTTTTGTTCCGTAAGGTTTTTCCATTGGCCATTTTCATCTAAACTGTGTGTAGCAAAATGCCCGCCCATTTGGCGACCAGCAGACATAGGCTCGTCCTTAATATCGGTATTAGCATACAAGCCGGCAAAAAATTGCTCAATTGTAAGTTCGCCAATAGCCATCATAAAAGTTTGATCCCTATAATAACCAGACCTAAAATCACCATCGTTAAAAGCTTTTGCCCAGGCGATTTGCGGAATTTCTTTTCCATCACCAAAAATACCAAACTTAGCTTTTCCTGTTAAAACTTCCCTACGACCAAGTAAGCTACATTCACGACTAGTTACAGCTAGTTTGTAGTCGTTTAAAACTTCTGTTTTAAAATCTTCAAATGTAATCTCTGTTTTGGTGTTAGGAATCGTCTTCATAAAAGCACTTTTTAGGTCTTGCGAAAGTACAAAAAAATAAAATTTAATGCAAGGTCAAGTCACGTTATAGTATTGTGATATTCTCAGTAAAATAAATAATTTACTAAGAATACTTTAGAAAAATCGATTTTTTTAACTTTTCAATAAGAATTTGTTAATACCATTTTCGTCTAAATAGACCCAGTAGTACTTGTGGGTCTACTGTGAACATAAAGCGAATACGTTGATCGTAGTTTGGTTGACCAACCTCCCAGCCAAGATTAGAATAAATAGGGAAGTAGATTTCAAAATAATCTTCAACAAGGTTTAATCGGACACCAGAATCGTACACAAATTTTGGATTTGTAAACTTACTTTTTACCAATCCAACATCAGTGTAAGCTTGAATATATCGCCAAATAGATGTGCTAAAATTAGCAGTCGTCATCCATTGGTTTGCAAATGGAGTGGCTAACTTCGATTTAAACCCTCCTTCTGCAATTATTATTTGTTGACTAAATAACCCAGAAGCTTCCGATCGACCTAAATAATTGAAATCAAATAAGTAATCTGTTGGTCGGTCTAAAGCAAAGCTGAAATAATTAGAACTAAGGTCAGAACGGTTATCTAAGAATACACCAGCAAAAAACCTAAAGTTAATATTTCGGTTGCTATGAGTGAGTTTTCTAAATTCGTAATTAAATGAAATTTTACTGAATTTATTGGCTACCTGAATATCAGTATAAAATTTTGAATAATTAATAACTCCTGGGTTATAATGTGTATATCTTAAATTAAAGACTCCGTAATCGGGTTCTTCTTCGTCTAAAGGAACTGTAGCGTCCTCACCAATTTCTCTAGAAATACTAACATATCTAGCTAAAATTTGATCTGTTTGAGGGGATCTAAAATTGGAATCATCCCTAAAGCTAAAACTAAGTGAAGGTCTAATGGTTGTAAAAAAGGCATCATTAGCAAAGGATTGGTAGCCTGCGTTAATGCCATACGTAATATCATAAAGATTATTGTTTTCAATATTATGTGTGTAATATATAGACGTAGAACCTGTTAGTGATCTAGATTTAGTAGCGTACTGAGGAGAAAAACGATAGTTTAAACGCTTTCTTAAAAGTGTTTTGTTATAAACCTTGGTGCCTAATGTTAAACCATCATAGATATTATTAAACTCTACCAGCGGCATAAAGAAAATCTGATTGTAATTTGGGTCTTCAATATCTTTAAATAATTTTAATTGTAACGGTTTGTTATTAAGGAAAGAACCTTCTGCAGCCTTATAATTATCGCGCTGATTGTATTCAGGGATAACATTATTATAATCTAAAACAAAGGTGTCTGTACTATCTTTTGGTAACGTTATGGTTTCTGTACCTTGTATATTTTCTACCCATAATTTTCCAATAATCGAATCATTTTTCAATTTAAAAAGCGAAATAGGCATGGTATTATCTCGCTTATTTTTTATGGTTAGCTTTAAGGAATCTTTTAAGGT
Organism: Winogradskyella helgolandensis; assembly: GCF_013404085.1. Classification (NCBI taxonomy): domain Bacteria; kingdom Pseudomonadati; phylum Bacteroidota; class Flavobacteriia; order Flavobacteriales; family Flavobacteriaceae; genus Winogradskyella; species Winogradskyella helgolandensis. The sequence continues at coordinate 2,414,044 of NZ_JABFHO010000001.1, forward strand.
TTCAATCGATGAGATTTTAAAATCTATCTTTTTTCGAGTGTCTAAATAATCTGTAAAAAACCAACGAATATCTTTTGAAGTTTTAGAACTAATAAAGGTTTCAAAATCATCTAGCGAGACTGATTTTAACTGATTAGCTTGTAAAAACTCTGTGATGTTATCTGTTAGACTTATATCATCCGTAAACTGATCTAAATAATTAAGACCTAAACCCGCTTTGTATTTGCCAGCGATGTTAGCATTAAATTTGGTTAAGGAATCTTTGGATGTGGTTAAAGGTTGATCTCTGTTTTTTCTAGCAATTTCCATAGAATACAGATAGTACTGAAAATTAAATTTTAAATCTGCAGCGTGAAAAGATCGAATACCCCAAACATCTGCTAAGGTCCCTAAAAGTTTCATGTCTGGATAATTTTCTTCAACGTAGTTAATTAAATAATACACTTGAAGCCCTTCACTTAACCAATGTTCTTTCCTTGGGTTAAGTAATAAAATGTTATCGAGATATTTTTTTAATGCCGTTTTAAGAAGTTTTAATTCATATTGAAAGTCTTCCTGAAAAGGACGGAAAAATGGCGGTAATTGATTAAGACCATAAAGCGGATCTTTTTGGTAATCAAGAGAGGTTACTAATAATTGTTTGTGCGGATAATTGCCAAGATGTTTTGTTAGATATCTTGTAATCTTATCCGTAATTAATGCTTTAGAAGGTCCAGGAAGTCCTTTTTCTTGGATATCAGAAACTATTATAAAGTCGTCGGTCTGTACAAAATTATATAAAGGGAATTTATTCAACGAGAGAAACGTATCTATACGGTTGTTTCCACTCAAAATAGTGGTTTGCGTATTGTTTTCTGTATTTATCGTTGCTGAATTAAAATTGAGTTCAGACGTTACTTTATAGTTTCTTGGATGTGTAACACTAAGGGTTACATCGGATTTAGGAATAAATAAATCATCCAAGTTTTTGTTGCTATAATAGTGCCATTTTCCGTTGTAAACAGCTGGAGTAATATACCAATATTTCAGGTTGAAATCATTAGTTTTAGAAACGCCATAATCGGTAAAATCAGCGTTTGGTATTAATAATTTATAGTTAAGGTTTAAAGTGTAAGATGCACCAGCTTGTAACGGTTTTTTTAAATCCACTTTTATAACATCAGGATGTGCTTCTAAGCGGTCGAAATTTAAAGTAGTAGCATTCTCATTTTTAATCGAAGTCACCTTAGTAAATCCACGTTCTTCGTCTTTTGCTAAATGGAATTTAGTACTGAATTCTTCTTCAAAACGTTTGGCTAATGGAGTCGATTTTGTAGAATAACTATGGTTCCAATCATTAAGGTAAATCGTACTGAGTACATCATTTGTTTCATTTTTATAAACAATGGTTTGCTCAATAGTAATAGTTTTGGTTTCTACATGAACATCTGCAGTAATAGTCATAGTGTTTTGAGCTACAAGAGTGTAGCTAAAAATCATAAAAAGGACGGTTATAATAAGGTGCTTGTTCAACTAGAGAATTATAAACTTTAAAGGGTTAGTATAACGGCGAGATGTGGTTAAATAGTATAAACCATCGTGTAAATCAGAAACATCAATATGTTGTTTTGTATCAGAATTCAATTGAAATGATTTTACTTGTTGCCCTAAACTATTAGAGATAATTAATGTTTCATTATATAAGTCAATGTTATTAATCGTAACAAACAGTTTTTGGTTTATAAGTGTCGCATCTAAACTAAAGCCAGTTGCTAATTGAAATTGATCCACATTCAAAAACGTAGCATCCGTTTCTAATGATAACGTTACAGGAAGATGGTCACTAAAATTATGTAAATGGTCTCTTAAGGTATACGAAAATTTAGACCCTGTGGTTTCACATTCCGAAGAATTAATAGATTGATTCCAGCAAGATACTAAACCATTATTACCATAGGCTTCGTAAGAATCTGGCACATAAGTTAGGCCAGCTTCACTTAGCATATTTTCAGAGGTTAACATAAAATCAAAACGATCGTCAAATCCTCCTGTGGTGCCTCCCATGCCTGTTTGTGTACGTGTAGATTGTGTAAATACATCAGCATAACTAGCGTTGTTGTGCCAACTACCAACGCGATTTGCTGGATCTATAAATGTAATAGCATTGCTGTCACTTATTAAGGTTTGAAAAGCATCTTCACTAGACGTATATACATTAAAATCGCCTCCTAGTAAAACATTAGCGTCTGTGGGCAAGGTGTTGAGATACGTTTCTAAATCTAAAACCATTTCATAACGCTTTTGTGAGTTTGCAGTGCCACTAGAGGCTTTTAAATGACAAACAATGACATATATATCTATTGGGCTAATGATTTGGTCAATAGTTTTTAGTTGAAGGCGGTACACATTAAAATCCCTTAAATAAGTAGGGACAATTATCTCTTCTTCCAAGCTAAACTTTGCGCTATTGTAATATAATAGGTTTTGTAAATCATTTTGATCACCATAAGTATCATCTGACGTATTAGAAACATAAGTCGCCATTTCAAAATTTGAATTAATAGCAGATTTTGTTGTATTTAAGACATCGTTAGCTCCTGTGCTATTGTTAAGCTCACATACTAAAAACAAATCGGGTTCATAATCAGAAAGGATATAAGACAAGTCTGTTAATCGATTAGGAACTGCATCTTCTAAAGGATAATTTAATAAATTATAAAACATCACTTTAACCGTTTCTTGTGCAGAAATAGAGGTTAAAGTGAATAAAGCAATTATAAAAAAACCTAAGTTTTTCTTTTTCATGTGGTTGTTCCTATTGTTTTTAATTGACACTCGCAGTTCACTTTATATCTTTTACTTATATAATAAAAAATAATAGCACGTGCCATAGCGTTGAAGGATTCTTCAGAAAAAAAAACATGGTTTTCTTAGAAGTTTGGACTAAGATCATACTCTTTGTAGAAATCATCAAGAATATAAATAACTTCATCAGGAGTATCTACAAGATGAATTAAGTCTAAATCTTTTTCGCTAATGTTTCCTGCATCTAGCAATGTAGTTTTTACCCAATCCATAAGGCCTCCCCAAAATTCTGTTCCCACTAAAATAATAGGAAATGATTCTATTTTGTGCGTTTGTATTAAGGTAATCGCTTCAAATAATTCATCTAAAGTTCCAAAACCGCCAGGCATAACAACGAAACCTTGAGAGTATTTTACAAACATTACTTTTCTTACAAAGAAATAATCAAAATCTAAGCTTTTATCACTATCAATATAAGGGTTGTCGTGTTGCTCAAAAGGTAATTCGATATTAAGACCAACAGAGGTTCCACCTGCAATGTGTGCTCCTTTATTACCAGCTTCCATAATACCTGGTCCTCCACCTGTAATAACTCCATAACCGTGATCTACTATTTTCGTAGCGACTTCTTCTGCTAATTTGTAAAATTTGTGAGTAGGTTTAGTACGTGCAGATCCAAAAATAGAAACACAAGGTCCTATTTTACTTAATTTCTCATAACCATTAACAAATTCTCCCATGATTTTAAAAATCGCCCAAGAGTCATTAGTCTTTATTTCATTCCAGCGTTTACTATTACTTTCGTTTCGCATATGTTCAATATAATTTATTATAACAATATAAAAGCCATATTTATATATGGCTCTGTCTAAATATTAAGACCTTCAAAGTTAAGTTAAAATGATTGAAATTGGTAGGTAATCACAAAAAAAATAAGCGTTTCCAAATAAGTGGATACGCTTATGAATTTGATGTATTTAGAATTTATAATGGTTTTCGACCAGAAATAATATTGTACAAAATAACAACCACTGCAATAACTAATAAAATATGGATGAGGCTACTACTGCTCATGCCAGGAATAATATCTAATAATCCAAGCAACCATACTACGATACAAATAACGGCTACGAGCCAAAGAATACTTTTCATAATGTTTAAGGTTTTGTGTTAGTATAGACTAAGTTATAAAATAAATAGATGGCTTTATAATGTCTAAATCAATTGAGTTAACATTAGTACCGAATAGGTTCGTATTAGGGTGGCAGTCCTTATTCTTCAGTTATCAGTCTTAATTTTACAACAAGCAACCAACACCCTACATCATTTCTTTCTTCAAAAATTTCGCTGTATAACTCTTCTTATCCTTTATGATGGTTTCTGGAGTACCTTTAGCAACAACTTCTCCACCGCCTTTTCCTCCTTCGTATCCAATATCAATAATATAGTCCACTGTTTTAATGACATCGAGATTATGTTCAATGATTAAAACCGTATTGCCTTTATCGGCTAATTTGTTAAGCACTTTCATTAATACTCTAATGTCTTCAAAATGTAAACCTGTAGTTGGTTCATCTAAAATATAGAAGGTGTTTCCTGTATCGCGTTTACTTAATTCTGTTGCCAGTTTTATACGTTGGGCTTCGCCACCTGAAAGTGTAGTAGATTGTTGGCCTAATGTAATATAGCCTAAGCCTACATCTTTAATAGTTTTGAGTTTTCTATGAATCTTCGGGATGTTTTCAAAGAAATCAACGGCTTCTTCAATGGTCATATTCAATACATCACTAATAGATTTGCCTTTATATCGAATCTCTAATGTTTCACGATTAAAACGTTTGCCTTGGCAGGTTTCACATTCCACGTAAACATCTGGTAAAAAATTCATTTCAATGACTCGTAAACCTCCACCTTGACAAGTTTCGCAGCGTCCACCTTTGACATTAAAGCTAAAGCGACCAGGTTTGTATCCACGAATCATGGCTTCTGGAATCTTTGCAAACAAGCTTCTGATTTCGTCAAACGTCTTGGTGTAAGTTGCAGGATTACTTCGTGGTGTTCTACCGATTGGTGATTGGTTAATGTCAATTACTTTATCTAAATGCTCAAGGCCTTTAATACTTTTATAAGGCATTGGTTTTTTAACCCCATTAAAATAATGTGCGTTTAGAATAGGGTAGAGGGTTTCGTTGATTAATGTCGATTTACCACTTCCTGAAACTCCCGTAACTCCAATCATTTTTCCTAATGGAAATTCAACGTCTACATTCTTTAAGTTATTACCTGTACAGCCTTTTAAAACGAGTTTTTTGCCATTTCCTTTTCGTCTCGTTTTAGGAATTTCAATTTCCTTTTCACCATTGAGATAAGCTGCTGTAAGGGTATGTTGATTGAGTAAGTCTTTTGGGGTTCCTTCACTTATAATTTCACCACCATGTTTACCTGCAAAAGGTCCGATGTCAATCACATGGTCAGCACGTTCTATCATGTCTTTATCGTGTTCAACCACAATAACTGAGTTACCAACATCGCGTAATGAGATTAAGGAATTAATCAATTTTTCGTTATCGCGTTGGTGTAAACCAATACTAGGTTCATCTAAAATATAAAGTACACCAACGAGTTGCGAGCCAATCTGTGTGGCTAACCGTATACGTTGTGCTTCTCCACCAGACAAGGATTTAGAGCTTCGGTTTAAGTTGAGGTAGGTGAGGCCAACATCTAAAAGAAACTGAACTCGACTTCCTATTTCTTTAATGATTTCAGCAGAGATTTGTTGTTGCTTATTAGTTAGTCTATCGAGTAAACCGTCTAGCCATTTGCTAAGTTCTACAATATCCATAGATACCAAATCAGCAATGCTTTTACCATCTACTTTAAAATAAAGCGATTCTTTACGTAAACGAGAGCCTTCACAAACCGGACATTCAACTTTGTCCATGTATTCTTTTGCCCATCGTGTTAAGGATGTGGAATCTGAATTGTATTGACTTTCAATAAAATTAGCCACTCCTTCAAAATCGATTTTATAATCTCTAGTCACTCCTAGAAGTTTGCTTTCTACCGTAAACTTGTCTTTGCCTCCGTGAAGAATAACCTGTTTGGCCTCTTCAGGAATATCTTTCCAAGCGTCATTTAATGAAAAATCATAACGCTGTGCTATAGTTTCAAACTGTTTAAAAATCCAACTTTTCTTTTGTGGTCCATGTGGTGCTAAAGCTCCATTTTTGATTGAAAGTGTTTCGTCTGGAACTAATTTATGATCGTTAACGACATATAATTCGCCAATACCATTACAATTATAACAAGCTCCTTTTGGTGAGTTGAATGAGAAGTTATTAGGTTCTGGGTTAGGATACGAAATACCAGAAGTAGGACACATTAAATTTCGGCTAAAGAAACGCGGTTCATTGGTGTCTTGGTCAATAACCATCAACACATCATCTCCATGATACATGGCTGTATTAATGGATTCCATTAATCGTTTCTCATCATTCTCAGTGCTATCGATCTTAAGCCTATCAATGACAATCTCGATATCATGGGTTTTGTAACGGTCTAGTTTCATACCCTTTTCGATATCTACAATGTCTCCATCGGTTCTTACCTTAACAAAACCTTGCTTGGCAATTTGCTCAAACAATTCGCGATAATGCCCTTTACGAGAGCGGATAACAGGTGATAAGATATTAATGCGTTTGCCTTTATACGATTCTAAGATGAGGTCTTTTATCTGCTCATCATTATAACTTACCATTTGCTCACCAGTATTAAAACTGTAAGCATCGGCAGCTCTTGCGTAAAGTAAACGCAAAAAGTCATAAATTTCAGTGATGGTACCCACTGTTGACCGTGGGGATTTACTCGTCGTTTTTTGCTCAATGGCAATTACAGGAGACAGTCCATCAATCTTGTCAACATCTGGCCGCTCTAAACTGCCCAAGAACTGACGTGCATAAGCAGAAAAGGTTTCAATATAACGACGTTGGCCTTCAGCATAAATGGTATCGAAAGCTAATGATGATTTCCCACTGCCAGATAAGCCTGTTATAACAACAAGCTTGTCTCTAGGAATAGTAACGTCAATATTTTTAAGGTTGTGAACGCGTGCACCTTTAACTTCAATGGAATCGTTGAATTGGCTCATATTTGGATTTGTCCTCTCGTGTTTTTAGCAAAGTTGCAAAGGTACGGATTTTGTGACAAAAATATTAAGTTGCCGACGTTATGGTTTTACATGTAAAGTCGCAGTCTATTAATTCGATTTTCTAATAGTTATTATTAAAAACGATTAAACTTAGTGTTTTATAAGTTTATGAATCACTTGATGACCTTCACTATTTTTTATGGAAATAATGTATAATCCGGAAGGCAATGGAGCAACGTTTAATTCGGTAGAAGTAGCCGCTATATGCTTAGTAAGTACAACATGTCCGAGCGTATTTAACACTTGGATTTGATAGGTGTTTAGAGCCTTTAAATCAATAGTGATTACACCTGTAGTTGGGTTAGGGTAAATAGTACTGTCGGTAAGTTGAAACTGTTCTATATTTAAATTATCATGTATTGAAAAGTCTGTAATCACAGGAAAGTGATCTGAGGCATTTATGGTATTGAATTCATTTAAGTTATATTCTGTCAACCTATCGGAAGGCATGACTTCCGTTTGTAAAACGAAGGATTTTTCAGCCGTAAGTGTGTAATCTGAGAATATTATATAATCTAATTTGCCAGGCGGAAACCCTTGATCATCTGATCGCCAAGTGTAGCCCATTCTTAAATCGGCTTGTAAGCAATTTTCTTCTTTTAGATCGGTGTCATCCCAATCTAAAGGACCTCCAGCGCCATAAGTTGCTGTGTCTTGTATATCTCCTGTTTTTAAGGTGATTAATTGTTGCGCATAGCCGACTAAATTTAAATCTCCAGAATACATAAAAGGTGTATTTTCTTCTAAAGTGATTACACCTCCTGGTGATTTAGCATCTAATATAAAAGCGGCATATTGATCAGCTTCAGCTTGTCTTGAATCATCGGCATCACAACAATGTAAATGAGAATTTGTAAACAACAAATCTGTAGCGTAAGAACTAGGTAAGTCAATTAACACGGGAAACTGCCTTGTGAGACTTGTCCATTGTTCTATAATTTCCCATCGTGATACTGTTATTAAGCCACCAAGCTTTTCAGTATACCAGCCGTTGGCCGTTCCTAAAGGAAGCCATGAATCAAAAAGCGCTTTTATTTGTGCCGCAGTGGTGTCCCAACATTCTGTTAGTCCAATAATGTCTGGCGATAACGCTTTTATAATTTGTTCAAAGTGTGCAACGCGATCCACATCAATTAAACCGTCCGACAAGGTGTTGTAAGCAAGCAATCTAATTTGTTCAGTGTTTGATTTTGTAATATCAATAGGAGAATAAGGAGTTACAGGTGTGTCATCAAAAGTATACGAGAAGGTACTGCCTTCATTTGGTAGCTTATCAAAATTAGCGTCATTCTTTAGTAAGATTTTTATCGTTGACGCAGTGAATAAAGGGTTAAGGCCGTCTGGTATTTGGTGTCTTCCTATGGCGATTTCAAATTCATTTGATGTGACTGTAGGAGCTGCTCTCAATTTTAAACTTGCGAAGTCAATTTGAGCATAAGGCGTTACATTATAATGCGCATATAAGTCTTTGAATATAATACCAATTTCAGAGCCATAACCTTCTTGAATGTTATAGCCTGTTGTGGTATTGTTGTCTGTATCAATAAAGAGTCTTACTTGTTGATTGATTAAGTTGTCGGTTAAATCAAATTCTATGTTGGCTTTGATTTTTAAGTATAAGAACGCTTCATCGTTTGTAACCTGTAGTTCTAAAAGGTCAATTCCAGTAACTGATTCACTTGTGTCTATATAGGTTGTTAGGTTAGAATCCCAATCGTCAAACAAACCATCGATAGTTATGGCAGCTGATTGTGATGCTACTGTTATGGAATTTAAAAGTAATAGTATAAAAAGTAGTGTTTTGGAGACGGATGACATCGTTTAAATTTGTGGGCAAATTAACTCTTTTTTATAAACTAGACTAAGATTTTTATGCAATGTAGCGTAGCAATTTACGGCTTTCTAATTTGTATATTTCAATTTGTAACCTAACTATTTGTGATGAGATGCGCGCGGATTTTTACGTTTAGAGTTCAATATTTACTTAAGTCCTTTTTAACTTTACACTATATTAAAACAAAATAGCAATGGAAAAATTATTAAAGATTATAGGTGCAGCATGGGGTGCAAAAAAAATAGGAGGAGGAAAGTGCGGTTGTATTGGTACAATTGTGGTGTTTTTTGTACTGTATTGGTTGCTAGGGTTTGTATTTGACGTATTCTAGATTATATATTTCGTTTATGTAGGAAAAAACTATAGCTTACCCGCTTATGACCCGCTTATGACCCGCTTATGACCCGCTTATGACCCGCTTATGACCCGCTTATGACCCGCTTATGACCCGCTTATGACCCGCTTATGACCCGCTTGTGTTATACGTGTGCCTTTTCTATCATTTTTATTGTCCGATTCATTTGTTTATGGAATCAGACTTTACACTTTTAATTTCTTGTTGCATTTTATTAATCGCATTTGTAGATTCACCACTTCGAATGGAGTCTTTTTGTGTGGATAATCGGTTTAATTCGTCTTCAGAATAGCTATTTTCAATTGTATCTTCAGTGGAGAGGTCTGATGATTTTTTACCCAATTTTATATCAAAGTCGTCACTATTCCCTTCTATAACTACAGGAATTCCTATAAGGCCTAGCGGAGGTAATCCTATTCTCATTTTTAGGCTGAGGTCTCCATCTAATGTGGTTTGTCCTTCTAGTTTTAATCTAAACGGACTAACTTTAAATTTAAATTCTTCTAATTCTAATACATTATTGTCTATTGTAGAGTTAATTGTAATTTCCGATATTTTAGGGTCATTTAAAGCATCGAATCCAGATTTTTCAGAGACTTTTCCCATAAGCTTATACCCATCAAATTTTACATTGTGTACTTTTAAAGTGCCTTTTCCTTTTAAGGCTGGTAATACAGGTAGCATTTGGTTGTCTAAAGTACCTGTTAAATTGTAATCTATAGACACTATACCAGAAGCTTGTGCAGCAGCAGGAGCGAGTTCTTTAAATAATTCTATGCTGTTGTAACCTTTTTCTATATTGAAATTTTGTGCTTTAATCCCCATAGAAAATAAGGCGTCTTCTGTAGATATAGGTTGGTAAAAACCACTTAATTGTGATGTGCCATCTACCATTTTTAAGGTGCTATTTTTTAGGAAAAGTCCCTGTTCTTTTATCCCTAACTGCCCAGAAAAATCAGTGATATTTAAACTGTTATAGATGAGGCTATCTATTTTAATTGTAAGGGCTAAATCTAAATCTTTAGGGACTTGCATGACACCAACTACTGTATTTTCAACAGTATTCAATGTTGTAATACTATCTGACTTCTGTACGAGTTGTTCTTCTTTGGGAAAAAACTCAGTGATATCTATTTTAGGCGATTTAAGATTGATATCTCCTCGTAAAACACCATTAGAAAATAAAGCATAATCGAGATAGTTTTCAAAATAACCGTCTATAGATAAATCAGACGATTGATGCTGAACGGTTAGATTTGAAAGCGCCATTTTTTCATTCAAAAATAAAAACTGACCTTCCTTTATTAGCACAGGATGTTGCAGCACTTTTGAAGTCATCCCGATATTTTTAAGCTCTAATGTACCTGTGTTTTTGGTATCACTTTGTGGGTTATTTAGTTGTCCTTCTAAGCTTAAATTGGCTTTTAATTGTCCTTTAGTGATTATAATTGGTAATTCTATTACTTGATGAAGCGTGGTGAAATCTATATCTCCTTTAGCCTCAATTTGGTATTCGGGTTGGTCAAAATTCTTAAAGAAAGCAGAACTGGTAAATGTGTTACCAAGAAAACTGAAATTGAGTTTATTAAAGGTTATAGATGACTCTGCATAAGTTTGTCCTTCGTTATCTGCCGTAGCACGTAATTCAATATTTTTTATAGGTTCTGGATGTCCTGAGGTTTGCAAAGATCCCTCCGATAACTCAAAACTTCCTTTAGTTTGAGGTATCCTAGATGCAAGAGGTTGGTAAACTCCATCTAAGGTAATGTCTGCAGCCAAAACTCCATTAAATTCGAGGTCTGGTAATTTTAGTGTTTCATTAAGAATGCTGAGGTCAACGTTAGATTTAATATGCGATACTACATTTAAAGAATCTAGTTTTCCATTCGCATGTACATAACCTTTAGTCGTTTCCTCATTCAGTGTAAAATTTAAACTGTCTAAATTAAAATCTATATAATCCTTTTTTAAACTCCCTTTAAATTTTAGATCGAGATTTTCAAGGGCTTGGTCCGCTTCCTTATGTTTCACGTAGCCATCATATATATTAGCTTCTAATTCTATGTGGTTTAATTCTGAAGCTTTAGGAATTGTACCTGTGTAACCTGTAAGACGTAAGGTTGCATTTAAACCTCCGTTAAGAGTCACTGCTTTAGACCACTCTGCATATTGAGGTGGCAAGGCTGAAATCAGATCTTTAATCTTACCATTTTCAGTTTTCAATAGTAAATTATACGCAAAGCCTTGGTCAAAAATATCTAGATTACCATTAAAATTTACTTTAAGATCGTTTAAAGATATAGTGTTTTTATCCAAAGCAATCGATAGATTATCTGTATCATAAACAGTAAATGACTTGGCTTTTAATGTCTTTCCTTTTAAATATTCTGAGTTTTCAAAAGCAACATCGATACTCGTAATATCCAAATTAGAGCCTAATTTTAATTTGCCATCAATTATACCTCCCTTTCCATTATAATTAAGCCCATGAGTCATCACGTTAATACCGAGATCATTGTCTGTATAATGTATGGTTGCGTTTTCAATTTTAAGTTTCTTAAGATTGAGTCTTAAGCCAATTGCACTAGTATCATTTGCGACTGTACTGGTATCAGTAGCTTTAAAGACATCATAGTTTTGTCTTCCAAATTTATCTTTAATGAGATTTATTTTACAATCGGTGAGATAGGTTTCGTTTATCACCACTCTATCCGAAAAAATGAGTTTAAAGACATTAATACCAAACCCTAATTCTTTAGCTGTAATTAAGGTGTCTTTTTCAAAAGGTTTTGAACTAGATACATTAACATCTTCAAAATTAAAAGTTAATGCTGGGAAATGTGTGAAAAAGGAGATGTTAGAATTGTTGAACTGAAGCTTGGTTTCTAAATTTTTGTTGATGCCTTTCTTGATTTCATTTGAAATAGCATCATTAAAAATAGAAGGAATAGCAAACAAACTTATCAGTAAAATTCCTACAGCAGTAAATGTCCATTTTAATATTTTACGAATTCGGTTTTTCTTTTTGTTGGATGTTTCCATTACTGCAGTTCTAACTTAGGGTTTAAAATGGTCAAAAGTAGGATTAATTCCCGTTTTTGCTATTGTGCAGTCGTTAATTGTAAGCCTATTTTTTGTTAAAGTATTGTGAACTTTATAAAGAGGGTACATCAAAAAAAATTATACCGATACAACTGGTTAAATAGCGAAGATTGCATCTGTAATTTTGCTATCTTTATTCTCAGTTTAATTGAAATAAAAAAACACCATGAAAATAATAGGTATTGGCAAAAATTATGTCAACGACACATCAGAAATAGCTGCTATAAAAACAGGAGCGCAAACGATATTTACCAAACCAGATTCGACATTAGTTACCGATAATAGGGACATTGGCTTTCCTAAAATCACTAATCAATTAGCTTATGAAGTTGAGTTGGTTGCCAAGATAGGAAAGCGCGGTAAAGATATTGCGTTAAATGATGCTGAATCTTATATTTCAGAATTAGCGGTTGGTATAGATTACACCGCTAAAGATGTTTTAGCAGCAAGTAGAGAAAATAAAGGCCCTTGGGCTTTGGCTAAAGGGTTTGATGGTGCGTCTCCTATTTCGGGCTTTAAGCCAATTGCGGACTTTAAAGATTTAGGGTCTATTAATTACGATTTAAAGATTAATGGAGCGCAAAAACAAGTGGGAAATACTAGCTTAATGATTTACAGTTTTGCAGAAATCATAGCTTATATTTCTTCTTTTATGACCTTAGAAGCCGGTGATCTTATTTTTACAGGTACTCCAGCTAGTGGAACAGGTTTAGTTGTAAAAGGCGATCATTTACAAGCGTCTATTGAAGGAGAATTGCTTTTAGATTTTAAGATGGTATAAGTGTTACTGATAACATTGGGTTGTGCGGTTAATGATTACCTCATTAATCGCCACGATCTATTTTGTTATAGGCGCGAATAACTAAAACCGCCCAAACTACGACGCATACTGATACAAATATCGCAAACGAGAACATTATATTATTTGCCTCCATTTAAAATCTGTTTTAAAAAGATGGCGAAGGCGAGAATTGTTGGGACCCATAGTCCGATAAAGATCGCATGACGCTGATCTCCTCTTAAGAATAAATATATGGCTACCACAATAATTAAAACACAGAGTGTAATAATAAAGAGGTTTAAAGCGCCTACTTTTTTTGTAAAATTCATTTAGGTTTATTAATTAGTGGTTTAAATTTAATAAAAAATTACAATAGTTTCCTATAAATGAATAATTAAGGTGTTTTATCTTTGTAAATGTAAAAAGCGTGTTGTTTATGTCTAAAGAAAAGAAACCAGATCAAATAGTGTTCAATGAGGATACGCAACGTTATGATGCTTATCTAAAACCGTATGCGACTAATGTTGGCGCACCTGCTATACAGGTTACGGACACTTCGTCTTGGAAAACCAGAAACATCCATAAAGCTAATAAACAAATTAAAGCCAAGTATTTAGAGCTAAAAGCAGCGTATGAGAAGATGATGGAAGAGCTAGAATACAATACTTTAGTTTATAATGCGCGTTATACGTTTGAACCGCTTATTGGAGAAACCTATCATTTGTACCGCGATAAGAATGAGGAGCCTTTTTTGTCTATTATTGCCCCTTCGGATTGTAATTTTGATCCTATTGGGAGTTTTATACTTAATAGTGAATTGATTTGGAAGCGGGTTGATGCAGAAGATTGATAAATAAGCATAAAACACTTGAATTCCTGCTTATTTGTTTTGCTAATATTATCTAAATGTTAATGTATTGCTAAATGTATGGTTTTGGGTGATTTATACCTCATTTGAAACATCCGAATGTCATATTTAAGTCGTATATTTAGTATATTAATACCATGCGCCATGACATTACTACAAGACCTAAAAAATAGACTGCTAAAAACCCGATTAGAAGCACAAGACGACAGCTTATTAGATGACTTTTTTGATTCTGAAATTTTGGAAACAAGTTCAGTTTCTAATGAGGATGATTTGTTTTTATTTATTTAGTGTTGAACAAGGGGTGGATTTAAAGAAGTATGACTGCCAATTTAATTATTGGTGCCTGCAAACACGTAGATTGTCATAATTCAATTGTACTAAGTAAAGTCAATTTTAAGTCTTTACAATGATAGGTTATTACAATTTTAAAAAATCAATAGCCATAAAAACAAGAGTATCTAAGTGGAATTTGTATCGTTCTTTTCACTACATTTAATATTAGTTTTAAACTTAAAAACGTATAGTCATGGCAAAATCACAAGATGCAAAGAAAAATGTAAAAAAAGAGGCTACAAAATCGGCTAAAGAAAAGAAAGCAGATAAAATTGCTAAAAAGGCAAGTCGTAAGTAACTGCTTTCGTAAAGTTTAATAAAACCACTTCAATAGAAGTGGTTTTTTATTTGAAAGCCCTTATCTTTAGGGTTAGAATAACAACAAATACATTTATGGATATAAAACTGGCCGTACTTATAGATGGTGACAACATCCCATCTGCTTACGTTAAAGAAATGATGGAAGAAATTGCTAAATATGGCAATCCTACTATTAAGCGTATTTATGGAGATTGGACTAAACCCAATTTAAATAAATGGAAAAGCTTATTGTTAGAAAATGCTATAACCCCTATACAGCAATATGGTTATACCACAGGTAAAAATGCTACCGATTCGGCAATGATTATCGATGCTATGGATATTTTATACTCCGAGAAAGTCGATGGATTTTGTTTAGTCTCTAGCGATAGTGATTTTACGCGACTAGCAACCCGTTTGCGCGAGGCCGGAATGGCGGTTTATGGTATAGGTGAAAAGAAAACGCCAAATCCATTTATAGTGGCTTGTGATAAGTTTATTTACATAGAGATTCTTAAAAATGAATCTGAAGAAAGTCCTTTAGAATCCACTACAAAAGCATCATCTAAAAACAACTACGATACCATTACAACAAAAGAAATCAAATTTATAGCCACAACTATAGATGATGTAGCAGATGACGATGGTTGGGCATTTTTGGGTGATGTAGGAAGCTTGCTACAAAAGAAACAACCTAATTTTGATTCTAGAAATTATGGTTTTCAGAAATTAACTCCTTTAATTAAATCAATTCCGACTTTCGAAATCGAACGACGTGAAGATTCAAAAGGACACAAAAAACTCATATTTGTAAAGTTGAAGGATGAAAAGCCTAAGCGAACTAAGAGAAAAGGGTAGAGTGATAGTTGTGTAAAGGTGATGAGGTTCTTACTTATTAAAGAGATGCGCATTATTATGTTTGTTAAAAAGGTAAGATCTAAAAGGATTTTGATTTTATTATTATAAATTGCTAGTTAACCATTTAAAATAATAATATATGAAAAAAATTACTTTCGCGATTGCTCTATTAACATTAGGATTACAGGCGCAGACTTTTCCTAGTCCATATTGTGATATTCCTGAACTAGCGAATCCTTGGGGAGTAGAAGAAATCTCAACGGTGAACTTTTCAGATGCTAGTATTGTAAATACTGACGACATCTCTATTTTAGTAGACGAAACAGCTACAATTGCAAACGTGGCTCCAGATGAAACGTATACATTGACCCTTACAGGTCATACTTACGGTGACTTTGACGCAAATATAGTAGCTTTTGTAGATTGGAATCAAAATGATATTCTCGATGATGAAGGCGAAGTGTATGAGCTTGGTTTACTTTCAAATACCGATGGAACCGATGGAGTTTTTGTATCTTTAGATATTGCAATTCCTACAGACGCTGTTTTAGGTGAAACACGTATTAGACTAACAAAAACATATACCAATCTTGTAGGTGAAGGTGAAAACCCTCCTTCTCCCGCTGTAATCGATCCTTGTGGTATTCTATTTAATGCATTTGGAGTATCTATTGAGGAAAGTTACGGTCAGGCCTTAGATTTTACATTAAACTTAGCACCTTTAAGTGTTGATGAGTTTGAGCTTAACGCTTTAGCTATATATCCTAATCCGGCTCAAGATGTTTTAAATATTGATTATAAGACGACATTAACAGGTGTGAAAATGTACAATATCGTTGGACAGGAAGTTTTGTCGAGAACAACAGCAACATCTCAATTACAATTAGATATCGCAGCGTTTACCTCTGGAATCTATATCGTAAAGTTATTTACAGAAGAAGGACAGCATAGTTTTAGAATTGTTAAAGACTAAAAATTTAATCGTATAATTTTAAAACAAAAAAACTTAGTCCTTTATAGACTAAGTTTTTTTTATGTTTAAAAGAGAAGTTGCGGCTATTTAATAATAACTAGTTCTCCTGTTTCTATAGCTTTTGCATAATCGGCTTTAACTTTGTTTAGAAGACCAAAGAATTTAGAACCGTCTTTTTTCTTAATAATTACAGTTGTAGAGCCGTTATCTTTTGTGTCTACTTTATCAATAACAACAGCCTCATTATCTACGGATTTATAACCCGTAACAACACCGCGTTTTATTAACGTATTTGCTTTAGGAAAATCAATGTGATTAAAGCCTTCAGCAGATGGCGTTTTAACAGTTAGAATATCACCAACTTTTGGCTCATTATGAGCAGAAGCCGATAAAAAGAATGTAAAGCATAAAAGTGTAAAAAGTAATTTTTTCATAATTAATTGAGTTTAATTTGATATTATGATAAAAATAATGAGATTTATTGGTAGGATTTGTCACTTTTAATAATTCTTAACATTTGTAAATGCAATTTACCTTTAGGATTGATTTTTTCTTATTTTAGTTTTTTTTAATAACTAATTATAACACCTTATAAACTATGAAATTACTAGGAATAGGATCAAGAATAAACCATTCAGACTATGGAAAAGGAGTGGTTACCAACGTCACTTCAAATCACTACTGGGTCACCTTTATAGATAACGGATTAGAGACTATAGATTTAGACTCAGAATTTGAAGTGATTGAAGCCGCAGAAGACGAAGTTGATACGGTGAGTTTCTATGAAGTAGAACGCAGTTTAAAGGCCATATTGAAAAAATGGTCTGATGTATCAGAAGTCATCACTATTGCAGATAAATGGAAAGGAGGTAAACTCATTATGCAACCTGGAGATACTAATTTAAAGTCGAGTGAAGTACCAATAGATACGTTCTTTCATAAAATTACTATGGTGCGCGATCGCTTGCGTGTTATGGAACAAAAGATCAATTCGAGTAATCTAGAGGAACAAGAGAAAATAGACCTTCAGCAATATATAACAAGAAGTTACGGAAGCTTAACGAGTTTTAATGTGTTGTTTAAATTGAAGAGTCAACAGTTTGTTGGGCAACGCTCTAAATAGTTATTATATTCCTAATTAGTGCTCAATACTGTTGAATATCGTTGATTCCGACGCTGTCGGAATTTAGGTGTTTAATTTTTGTTTTATTGGGTGCTTAGGTTGTGGTTGATTTACATTTTTAAATTAGCAACTTTGCATGAAAAAAAATTAAAGATTTAGCCCTTTAACATCGGTTAGTTCTATTCCTAAAAACAAAAACTTATGAAAGGTTGGTAATTGTGCACCGCTTTCTGTAGTAATCCAGTTTTCCCAAGTAGCCTCTATGCCTTCAATAGGAAGAATATCTACCCACATTTGAAAGCTTTTTGGTTTCCCAGAATCATCTAAATGCCATAAATAGGAATCGCCAGGCGTTGTTCCGCCAGAAGTGTAAGTCACTAATAGTGCATTCTTTTGGTCTTCCGTTTTTACTAAGCGACGTTCAACTCCAGCATCAAATACTTTGTAAGGTGCAACCAACCAAAACGAATCGTTGTTAAAATAACTTTCGGCTTTTGTAATATAATCTTGTTTTTCAATGCCGTTGTATTCTTGTTCTAAAACAAAAACTTTTGAGTTATTTCGATTTTCCAAATCTAAAATTACGGTGAAATCGTCCCAATACACTTCACAAGTTTTATCAGATTTATACCATTTATAATGGTGTCTACCTTTAAACGTCCATTCTATATATGCCGTATTTAAATAAGCTTCTTCATTTAAGGCTTGTAGCATATTTGTTGCTAACTGGTCGGCTTTAGCTCCTTGTTCGCCTGTCGGCAACTCTTCATTGTATTTAAAATATATAAACCCGAAGAGTAGGAGGGTTGGTAAGGTGAAGAATACGATGAGTCCACCTATTATTTTAAATGCTTTTTTTAGTTTAGATTGCTTAGCCACGACGTGTTGAATTGTTTGTTGTGCAAATTTAGTATAAATAGTTGACGTCATGGCGAGGAAGAATGACAAAGCAATCTGTTGAATGTTTCATTATACTTTCAATTCGTTCCTCGTAACAAGTTCAAGCCTTATAATGACGTAAAACTTAATTATCAGATTTATAACCTTCAGGACGTTTCCATCGTACAGGTGCTTTTGGTTCTGGTTTTAATTCAAACTCATTATTCTTAAGTAATTTCATAGCTTCTTCAACAGCACGTTCTAACTGCGGATCGATGCCTTTAGATGTTAATTTGGGATCTTGTATCACTTCAATATCTGGTGCTACACCTTCACCTTCAACAGCCCATTCCCCATTGACGTCGTAAAATCCACCACGAGGAGCTACCATTCCGCCTCCATCAATAAAAGGTGGAGTGTCCCAAGTACCTACAAGGCCTCCCCAAGTTCTGGTGCCAATCATCGGTCCTATATTTTTCATTTTAAACATGTAAGGCAGTAAATCACCACCTGATCCAGCACGTTCGTTAATCAACATGACTTTTGGTCCCCAAATTCCAGCCATTGGTGTGGTCCATGGTCGGTTATCATTAGCTCTACTGTTAAAGTAGCCAAACAATTCACGCGACATAATATCTATCATATAATCAGCAGCCGAACCACCTCCATTATTTCGTTCGTCTATAATCACTCCTTTTTTATCTTGTTGTGAAAAATAGTATCGGTTAAATGATGTGAAGCCGCCTTCTCCTGTGTTTGGTACATAGACATAGGCCAATTTACCATTAGAGAGTTCGTCTACTTTTCTACGGTTGCTTTCAATCCAATCCATAGTTCGTAAACCTCTTTCACTACTAACAGGCTTTATTAAAATAGTTTTGGCATCTGCTAGCGATGGTTTAGAGTTTACTGTAATGTTAATTTCACGACCAGCCGTTTGCTCTAACACACTGTAAGGATTTACAGTTTCAGAAAGCTCTTTGCCATTTATCGCTAAAATATAATCACCGACATTTACATTAATTCCATGTTGTGCTAAGGGAGCATTTATATCAGGATTCCAGCGTTCTCCACTAAAGATTTTAGCAATTTTATAATTGCCATTTTCTAGTTCTAAATCACAACCTAATAAACCTACTGGTACACGATCTACATTTGGAAAGTCTCCACCATAGACGTAAGAATGTCCAATAGCAACTTCGCCACTCATAATATCCACAACGTAATTTAAGTCGGTTCTATGGCGTACATGGTCTATCCAAGGCGAATACCATTTGTAAATGGCGTCCCAAGGAGCACCATGAACATTATCTACATATAAGAAATCGCGCATATATCTCCAACCTTCTTTAAATATTTGATGCGCTTCAGCTTTAGGGTCTATCTTTATTTTTAGATTGGTTTTTAAATTATCTTTTCCAGGTTTTGGTGGAGCTTTGGTATCAGACATTACCCAATTTCCTTTTTGAAATAATAGTATTGAATTTCGGTCTTTCGAAGCGACCATTTGCCATACACCATCAGCATAGTCCGTTTTTTCTTCTTTTTCAACGTCAAACGTATAGACTTTAAGGCCGTCTTCATTTGGAATTGATTCAGAAACAAATACGCTATTTTCAGGACCTTTAAGAAGTCCGATATAATTCCGAGCTGGCAAATCTAAAGCGACAGCTCTGTCAAAAATTCCAGTTTCGGTAATGGTAACTGAAATGTTTTTAGCTTCTTCTTTGTCATTATCCTTGTCATTATCCTTGTCTTTTTTCTTGTCTTTAGCTTTCTTATCGCTATCCTTATTTTTCTTTTCAATCTCCTCCATATCATTTTTTGGAAGATTTGGTGCATCATCTTTAGCATTTAAAACGATGGCATATAAACTGCGTGATAAAGTGGCAGCAGAGTCGTAGTTACTCATGTCTAACCAACCTGTTTGAAGACCATAATTGGTGCTTGCTAAAGTGTAAATGTATTTACCCGAAGCATCCCAAACCGGACTAATAGCATCTGCAATAGGGTCGGTGAGTTGCATCGTTTTCTTTGAGTCAATATTATAAGCAAAAATAGATTTGAAATGACTCTCTAATTGTTTTGAAAATGCAATCCACTTACTATCTGGAGACCACACCGGATTCATAGTTCGGTTAGGATGTGCGTAACGATCAGTTGCTACGATTTCAGTTTTTTTAGTTTCTAAATTAAGCACCCAAATATTGTAATGTGTGTCTGTGTAAGCGATGTGTTTTCCATCTGGTGACCAATCGGGTTGAAAATAGAAGGTCGGATTTGGTAGATTAATCGCTTCTACATTTTGCCCATTTTGATCGGCTATTAGTAATTGGTATTCACCATTTTTATCCGAAAACCACGCCACTTTATCACCTTTAGGAGACCAAATCGGATTGCGATCTGCAACGCCAGGTGAGTTGGTAATATTCATCCAAGTGCCGTTTTCTTTAGGAATTGTAAAAATCTCACCACGATACTCAAAAATGGCACGTTTACCATTTGGTGATAGATTAGGATTAGATAAATTTGAAGCAGATACATCTTCCCATTTTGTTCTATAAAAGTTTAAATCTGCTTTAACATCTATATGTAATTGTGTTGTATTTCCTGACGTTGGATTGTAAGTATGAAGATAACCACCTTGTTCATAAACAATCTTGTCTTCACTGGCATCTAAGCTTTTTACATCAAATTTCTTATGAAAGGTAATTTGCTTTTCTTCTTTGGTGTTTGGATTAAAAGACCAAATATTCATGGTATAATCGCGCTCAGACATAAAATACACCAGCCCATTTAACCACACAGGGTCTAAGTGTCGTTCTTTTGTAGGCTGAGAAGTTCTAATGAGTTCTTTCGTTTCCATATTCACCACCCAAATTGGTAAGGCTTGGCCACCACGATAATTTCTCCATTCGGCATCCCAACCTGTAATTGGTGTGTAGGCTAAATACTTACCATCATGAGACAGTTCTCCGTAGGCCGCTCTGGGAATATCTAAGGCTTCTGGTAAACCTCCTTTTGTTGACACCGTAAAAAACTTACTCGTCATTGTCGGTTGACTTTCTCTACTAGATCTAAAGAGTACCTTTCCATCAGGAGTCCAACCTTGAACAAAGTCTCCTTCAGGATGAAAGGTTAATCGTTTTGGTTCTCCTCCTTCAGAGGGCATCACAAACACATCAACATTACCATCGTATTGTGCTGTAAAGGCAATCTGGGTTCCATCATTAGAAAAATGTGGATTAGATTCGTAACCATCGTCGCTGGTTAATCTAATTGCAGTTCCGCCATTTACGGAAGCTTTCCATAAGTCGTTGGCATAGACAAATACAACATCACTGCCATGTAAAGTGGGTTGTCTTAAGAGTTGTGTGCCTTGGGAAAATGAAAATAGTGAGCAACAGAATGCTAGTGTAACAATACATTGTTTCATGTTTGGTTGGTTTTGATACGTAGGTTTTACTATGGAATTCGGTGAGGATAAATATACAATTTACAGTTTGTAGATTATTTAAAAAGATGTTAAAAACCAATTAAACAACTTAAATTCAGGGCTTTTATTATAGGATAGGGTTTAAAGCATTAATTAAGTACTAAAATCTTCAAACTGTTTCTCTATCTCAATTCGTTTTGTAATACTGAACGCTCTAAGGTCTTCAAAAAATAGGGTAAAATCAGTTTCAAAAGCGTCGTAATGCTCTTTTAATTCTTTGGTGGCTTCATTCATTTTAGAACGGCCTTTTGTTCTTTGGT
The DNA here is from genome assembly GCF_013404085.1 of Winogradskyella helgolandensis. Taxonomy (NCBI): domain Bacteria; kingdom Pseudomonadati; phylum Bacteroidota; class Flavobacteriia; order Flavobacteriales; family Flavobacteriaceae; genus Winogradskyella; species Winogradskyella helgolandensis. The sequence goes on from NZ_JABFHO010000001.1 coordinate 2,436,200, forward strand.
TCATGCCATTTAGAACAATTTGAATGCCTTCCACAGTCGTATAACTGAGAAGCCAATTACCTTCTATCATTATCGGAGTTATTCTTTTAAAACGAGGCGGTAGAATGTCTATGTTTTTGGTCAAACTAGTATAAAAATCGGAGATGTAACTCTCTAGCGGAATATCAGAATACGTTTTCCAATTTTTAGCTAAAAAGTGATCGAAAAATATATCTACAATAACGCCACTATAATGACTGTAACCTTTATGTAAGCGTTTAGTGCATTGTCTAAAAAGCGGATGTGCATCTGTAAATGTATCAATATTGCGATGCAATTGAATACCAATTTGGATGTCTTTAGGGTATAATTTATACTTATTACCTCTAACTCCGTCTGCGACAAAGTTGCCTATAGCAATGTGTTCATTGTCTCCTGAAAGATAAATATGAGCGAGAAAATTCATATTTCGAAATTACAAATTCATAATCACAAAATAGTTAAAAACGGTATATCTATTTATATTTGTTAAAAATTGAAACATACATGACATTAATAAAATCAATATCAGGAATTAGAGGCACTATTGGAGGAGCAGTAGACGATAACTTAACACCAATAGATGCGGTTAAATTTGCGGCAGCTTATGGCACTTGGTTAAAACAGCAGCGAGACAAAGATAATTATATCGTGGTTGTTGGTCGTGATGCTCGTATTTCGGGTGAAATGATTCAGAATTTAGTAATGAATACTTTAGTTGGCCTGGGGATTCATGTGATTGATTTAGGCTTATCTACAACACCAACTGTAGAGATTGCAGTTCCTTTAGAACATGCCGATGGTGGTATTATTTTAACAGCAAGTCATAACCCAAAGCAATGGAATGCTTTAAAACTTCTTAATGCTAAAGGTGAATTTTTGAATGGAGCAGAAGGACAGAAGATATTAGAGATTGCAGAATCTAACAGCATGAATTTTGCTGAGGTGGACGATTTAGGAAAAATAACCATTAATGATGCCTATATTGATATTCATATTGATGAAGTCTTAGACTTAGACTTAGTGAATGTGCAAGCCATAAAAGACGCTAATTTTAAAGTAGTTGTTGATGGTGTGAATTCTACAGGAGGTATTGCTATTCCATTATTACTAGAACGTTTAGGTGTTGAGCCTGTGAAATTATATTGTGATCCAACGGGTCATTTTCCACATAATCCAGAACCACTTAAAGAGCATTTAGGTGATTTAGCAGAAGCGGTGGTGAAAGCACATGCAGATTTCGGAATTGTTGTAGATCCTGATGTGGATCGTTTGGCATTTATGGATGAAACAGGAGAAATGTTTGGTGAAGAATATACATTGGTCGCTTGTGCAGATTACGTATTAAGTAAAACGCCAGGGAATACGGTAAGTAACATGAGTTCTACACGTGCGTTGCGCGATGTTACAGAAAAGCATGGTGGTACTTACGAAGCTAGTGCTGTAGGTGAAGTCAATGTTGTAACTTTAATGAAAAAGAATAACGTTGTTATTGGTGGTGAAGGTAATGGAGGTATTATTTATCCGGAATCACATTACGGACGTGATGCTTTAGTTGGTGTGGCTTTATTTTTAAGTTTATTAGCTGAAAAGCAAATGAAAGTAAGTGAATTGAGAGCCTCTTACCCAAATTACTTTATGAGTAAAAAGAAGATTCAGTTAACGCCAGGATTGGATGTCGATGGGATTTTAAAAACTATGGAAGCGAATTATAGTCATGAAAATTTAACCACCATTGATGGAGTTAAAATTGACTTTGCAGATAGTTGGGTACACCTTCGTAAGAGTAACACAGAACCTATTATTAGAATTTATACAGAAGCTCCTTCGCAAGCAGCAGCAGATACTTTAGCGAATCGAATTATTGGAGAAATTAAAGCGATTGCCAATATTTAATATCTTTAAGTTGGCTTAAATAGCTCAAAATCTGAAGTAAACAAACGTACCTTAAATGCTATTGATTTTATAGGTGTAAAGTAAAATGACAGAAGGATGATTTTAGAAACAAATACAACCGAAACTACTGAGTTAGAAACTTATTTTAATCAGTTTAGACAACATATCATTGGTCAAAATCAAATGTTCGAATCTCCTTATGGAGAACAAAAAATCATCTACACGGATTGGACGGCTTCTGGTCGTTTATATAGACCTATTGAAGACAAATTAACGAATGATTTTGGTCCTTTTGTAGCTAACACACATACGGAAACTACGGTTTCTGGTACGGCTATGACTAAGGCATATCATAAAGCGCGACACATTATTAAAGATCACGTTAATGCGAATGACGATGATATTTTAATCTGTTCAGGCAATGGTATGACCGGTGTTGTCAACAAGTTTCAACGTATTTTGGGTTTAAAAGTTCCTGAGAATTTAAAGGAGTTTACTAACATCCCAGAAGAAATGCGACCAGTTGTTTTTATTTCTCATATGGAGCATCATTCTAACCAAACGACTTGGTTGGAAACTATGGCAAAGGTTGAGGTGGTTCCACCAAATGAAGAAGGTTTATTTTGCCTTAAAAATTTAGAAACCTTATTACATCAGTATAAAGACTGTACAATAAAAATTGCCTCAGTTGTTGGTGGTTCTAATGTTACAGGCATTCAGGTTCCGCATCATGATGTCGCTAAACTAATGCATCAACATGGTGGAGTTTGTTTTGTAGATTTTGCCTGTTCAGCACCTTATGTTGCTATGGATATGCACCCAAAAGATGAAGACGCCCAATTAGATGCTATTTTCTTTTCACCTCATAAATTTTTAGGTGGACCAGGAACGTCTGGAATATTGGTGTTCAACAAAAAATTATATAAAAATATGGTGCCTGATTGTCCAGGAGGAGGTACCGTAAGTTGGACCAATCCTTGGGGAGAACATAAATACATAGATAATATTGAAGACCGAGAAGATGGTGGTACTCCAGGATTTCTTCAGGTTATAAAAACGGCACTTTCTATTCGCTTAAAAGAACAAATGGGAGTGGATAATATGCTGAAACGTGAACATGAATTGGTTCATATTATATTTGAGAAATTAGGTGAAATTCCGAATATTAATATTCTTGCAGCTCAGCATCAAGATCGCTTGGGTGTTATTTCATTTTATATTGACGATTTACATTTTAACCTAGCAGTAAAGTTATTAAATGATAAATTTGGTGTTCAAACACGTGGTGGTTGTAGTTGTGCTGGTACGTATGGGCATTTCTTATTGCACGTAGATCAGCAAATGTCGCACGAATTAACCAATGAGATTTCTATTGGAGACTTAGTGAGAAAACCAGGTTGGATTCGGATGTCTATTCATCCAACAACTACTAATGCCGAGATTAGGTATGTTTGTGATAGTATTATCGATTTAGCTAAAAATCACGAGGATTGGGCAAAGGATTACGAGTACTCTAAATGTAACAATGAGTTTATACACAGAGCATTAGTTGATCAGCCTTGCTCTGCTATTGATGTGGATGCTTGGTTTGAGATGTAGTGGTTGAAAATGAATATTTAGAGACGTGTAAATAGCTTCTTAAATTGGTTTTGGAATTTTATTTTGTAAGGTTGACATCCATTTAAACTAATTCTTAGTACGCGAATAGTTCTCGACTGCGCTCGAACAGACAATAGGACTAATTATGAAAAAAAACATTATAATTTGTTGGTTATTATTTCTGTTAATTTCTTGTAAATCAAAAGATAATATTACCTCAAATTTGAGAACTAATTTACCTAGTTTTTTCGGTAATGAACTTGATTTTTTAGGAAGTTATTCGTCTTCTAGGGAAATTGATAATGATATATATACATATCAGTATAATAAACTAAATTTAAAAACTGTAAAAAAAGAAAATAGATATGAGTTTTGGATTGATGATGTATTAATTTATTCCATAGTTCTCAATAATAGTGATGAATGTCGAATTATTGAAGTATTTAAGAAAAATTTTATTCTTATTTCTTCTGGTAGTTGTGGAATAGCAACACCTGATTTTATTGACAGGAATGATGTTAAAGTGCTAGACTTAAATTCTCGAAAGGTTTATAGTTTTTCACTTAGTAATTTAAGACTAACGCGATCAATTGAAATGTCCAAACTAGCTTATCCTAAATCAAAATTATATTATGGTATATTAAATTTTGATTTAGATTTTAAAACAATCAAAATATATAATCAGTTTTCAGGAGTATTAGAAATTGATTTATATGAAATGACTAATAATAATGAATTGAATTAATAATTGTCAGACGGTTTGTTATTTTTATAACTTGAGTATTTTATAAAGGATGTCCTAAATCCATAGGTTTCTCAGGTGCTTTATTTACAATAAAATGCATATTGTTTTAAATTCATAAATCTTATGATTTTAAAGGAATTCAGTAGGCACTTTGTCTCTATGTTTCCAGCGTCTGTGTGTCCAAAGATAATACTGTGGAGCTTCTAAAATTTGTTCTTCGACCAGTTTAAAAAACAGATCTGTAATTTCGTAATCTTTGAAGTCTTTAGGATGTTCTGTAATGGTTTTAAACGTTGTTTCATAATAGCCACGCTTAATTCGTTTTACGCTAAAAAACACCACTGCCATATCTAATTTCTTAGCCAACATTTCTGCACCAGTATGCATTGGTACTTTTATGCCCATAAATTCATTCCAGTGAAAGGCTTTATGAACTTTAGGGGTTTGGTCAGAGACAAATCCATTGATGGTTAATTCTCCTTTTTTCTTACTTTCTAGCAGAACGCCATAGGTTTCTTTTGTAGTGATAAGGTGAGAATTATATTTGGCTCTAATACGTTTTACTAATTTATCAAAATACTTATTGGCTAGACGTTTGTAGACGGCATAACCTTTATGCTTAACATGTTTTTGTAAAATAAAAATCCATTCCCAACTGCCATAATGCGCGCACATTAAAATAATACTTCGTTGTTTTTTTTCTAGATCATTGATTAATTCGACATTTGTAAACTTAAAGCGTTTATTCATTTCAGCTTCAGTAATCGTCAATGATTTTATGGCTTCCACCATCATATCACAAAAATGGTGATAGAATTTTCCTGTAATTATAGAAATTTCGTGTTCTGATTTTTCTGGAAAAACCAATCGTAAATTCTCTTTTACAACTGATTTTCTGTAACCGAAAATTTTATACATAAAAAAGTATATGACATCAGAGAATCCGTAAAGTAATCTAAATGGTAATATTGATATTAACCAAAGAATCGGGTAAACTAAAATATAAGCAATAAGTTGCATTAAAGTATGATTGCATTTAAGCACAAATATATATATTTGATTTATAAGAATTAGAATTTATGGACAATTTAGGTATAAGTATAGTTACCATTGTAATCATTGCAGCCAACGGTATTATGTCCTTTAAAGGATTTGATGATCGTGGTTTTTTTGAGAAATACAAGTTTAATGTTGGTAGTATAAAACGAGGTGAACAGATTAGGATGTTGAGTTCGGGCTTTTTACATGCAGATCTTACGCATTTGTTATTTAATATGTTTACGCTTTACTTTTTTGCAGATGCTGTAATTATGAAGTTGGGGTCCTTCAATTTTATTGTTATTTATTTTGCTAGTTTAGTTTTTGGAAACTTACTCTCGCTCTATTTTCATAAGGATGAGTATTGGTATAGTGCCATTGGTGCGAGTGGTGCCGTAACTGGTGTTTTGTATGCAGCCATACTGTTACGTCCAGATATGAGTTTGTATATGTATTTTATACCCATTCCTATTCCTGGTTATGTGTTTGGTATTGGCTATTTATTATATTCCATTTATGGTATGAAAAATAGAATTGGAAACATTGGTCACGATGCCCATTTTGGGGGAGCAATAGGTGGCTATGTGGTGACTCTAATAATGATGCCAAGTTTGTTTACTACCAATTTAGGCTATGTTGGATTGTTAGCGATACCAATAGTTATTCTTTTTGTATTGTATAAAACAGGAAAATTAAAATAATTGTAAATTCAGTATCATTTAGTATAATAAAGAATAAAAAGGTATGACAAAAGTCATGTTTTTGCCTGAAAACTAAAATCATCTTTGATGCTTATTCAATTTTTAAAAAAAATTAGAAGATGGCTTTAACAAAATCACTACATAGTTTTCATATACCAGTTATGGGTTTAGCGTATACTATTGATAGTCCAATTCGAGTGGCTCAATATGGTATTTCGTCCGTAGTTTCTATCATAGATGATGAACTGATAGAAAAAATGAATGCTTTTTACAGTAAAAAATTCAACTTACCTTATCAAGAAATAACAAAAAAAGCACAAGACTATCGTGCAGAACGCATCACAGCGTATTTAAATTTAGCAGATACTATTGTTAAAGATAAATTCGCGAAATTTAAAACAGAACTATCTGAAAGCAAAACCGCTTTAGAAAACTTTATAGCCACCTTGCCTAATACTTCAGACTTTAAGGATGGGCTTTCCAATTTACTACAGGAAGGTGTTGCATTTAAGGCTACTGTTAAAAATTATCTAGAAACACATTTAAGACCTGGAGAGATTGATGTTAACATTATGACAAAAGTCGATAAGGATAACTTTGTTAAAGGCGAACAATTACCAACAGAATATAATGATGCACATGCATCGCTACGTGGTTTTGCTAATAGTAATTTAAGTTCATCGGTTGTACTTTCTGCCGGAATGAATCCTAGATTATACAGCTACTTTGAGAATTTTAAAGACTTTTTTCCCGATGCGAATGGTCAGTTGAAAAAGAAAATCATATTAAAAGTTAGTGATTACCGTTCCGCAACTATTCAAGGAAAATTTTTAGCTAAAAAAGGACTTTGGGTTTCCGAGTATAGAATAGAATCTGGTTTAAACTGTGGTGGTCATGCTTTTGCTACCGAAGGTTTTTTATTAGGGCCAATCTTAGAAGAGTTTAAAAACAAGAAAACAGCATTAATACAAGATACACACGATGTTTTTGTAAAAGGTTTAAGTCAAAAAGAACTCGTCGCTCCTGAGCAACCTTTAGAGCTAAAAATTACGGTTCAAGGTGGTGTGGGCACAGCAGATGAGCATCATTTTTTACTTGAAAATTATCAGGTAGATTCTGTGGGTTGGGGAACGCCATTTTTATTAGTGCCGGAGGCGACATCTGTAGATCAACACACACGAGATTTATTACGTAGCGCTAAAGAAAAAGACTTGTATTTAAGTGGGATTTCTCCTTTAGGTGTGCCATTTAATACCATAAAAGGAACGACTAATGAGTTTCATAAACAAAAACGTATCACTAACAATAAAGCAGGCAGTTCTTGTCCTAAGAAATTTTTGGCATTAAGTAAGGAGTTTGGTGTTGAGGGGATTTGTACGGCTTCAAAAAAATATCAAGATGTTAAGTTACAAGAATTAGAAGATAAAAAAGGGGACGTCTCTCCAACGGTTTATGAAAACGCTAAAGCAAAAATAACTGAAAAAGCGTGCCTATGTGTTGGTTTAGCAAATGCGTCTTACTTAGAAAATGAGATTGATATTAAAGGGCAGGAGCAAGGGGTTGTTATTTGTCCAGGGCCAAATGTGGCATATTTTGATAAAGAAGTGTCACTGTCTCAAATGATGCAACATATTAATGGAAATGCTACGGTACTTTCAAATTCAGAACGTCCAAATATGTTTATAAAGGAATTGAAAATGTATGTGGATTATTTAAAGAATGAGATCGATACCATTTCTGAAGACCTCACAGCAAAACAAATTAAAAAATGGACGGCATTTAAAAGCAATCTATTTGATGGTATTGCTTATTATGAAGACTTGTTTGTAACGACTCTATCTTCAAAATATACTACTATTCAAAAGGAACTTCAGTTTTATAAAGATGAATTGATGCGTGTTTCTATACCTGAGTTAGAAATCGTTTAGCTGCTCTTAAATAGAATACTCCTAAAACAGAAAAGCCTTTACGGAAATGTAAAGGCTTTTTTAATAATTTTAATACTCTATTTATTGTTGTAAGAGCTCTTTTACTTTTGCTTCTAAAGCATTTCCTCTAAGGTTTTTGGCAACAATCTTACCTTCGGCATCCAATATAAATACAGCAGGAATAGCGTTTATATTATAAAGTTGTGCTACTGGATCTTGGAAATACTGTAAGTTAGAAACGTGAGTCCATGTTAATTTATCTTTTTCAATAGCATCTAGCCATGTTTGTTTAGGATCCTTTTGAGTGCGATTGCCATCTAAAGATACTCCAATGATTTCTAAGCCTTGGTCGTGATATTTATCGTAAATTCTAACCACATTAGGGTTTTCTCTTCGGCATGGACCACACCAAGCTGCCCAAAAATCTATAATGGTAACCTTGCCTTTAATATCATTTAAACTAACAGTGTTTCCTTCTGGGGTTGGCGCTGTAAAATCTGGTGCTATTTTCCCAATATCAACACGTGCTTTTTTCTGATAAGCAATTAATAAATTATCTAAGTTTATTTTAAGAGATACACCTTTTGGTGATGATTTTAATTCAGAATCAAGGGTGTTATAAGCAGCTAATAATTTATCGATATTGGCATTGTTTTTAGAAGCTTCAATATCAATTAATGCTAAACTATAATAGCTGTTTGTATTGTTTTCTATAAAATTAATTGGAAGTTCTTGAAGCTTCTTTTCGGCAGCTGTAGAAAGCTTTGTCAGCGAATCTCTTTTAGTTGCGGTCTGATTAGCTCTAATGTTTCTTAATTGACTTTTTAGGTCCATAGCCTCTTTACGGATTGTTGTGAATTCATTTTGATAGCGTTCAAAATCATTTTGAGACGACGAGCCAGAAATTTTAGATTGTGCTATATTAGATTTGTCAATAGTAATATCAATCACACTATTTTCTAGCATAAAATTTAGTTTACCATTTACGGAGTTCACAGAAATTGAAGACAACGTTGGATATAAGACTTTACCTGTAAACGAAAACTTTTCATCAATTACAATCGCTGTATCTATAACGCGCTCTCTACCATTTTTCTCAACCATTTTTAAATACGATCGTACTCCATTATAAATTCCTGGAGCGTTACCGTTTATAATGTAATCTGTTCGTTTTTCTTCTGTTTTACATCCTAAAAATAAAAGTCCAATAATGGTGAAGATTAATACGTTTTTCATAATACTATTTTAATTCTAATGTTCTAAATTAATTTAAGGTACTACAAATATAAAAACAAAGCCTTAATACAACGTATATAAACGGTCACTATTGAAGTTGCTGACTATAATATTTAAAGAATCCCATAATTTACAATACTTTTGCAACAAAGAATTAGACGATGCATAACGATACCATTGTAGCTTTAGCAACACCATCTGGAAGTGGTGCCATTGCGATTATACGATTATCAGGAAAGGAAGCGATAACTAAAGCTTCAAAATGTTTTAAATCGGTTTCAAATAAGAATTTATCAAAACAAGCGACGCATACCATTCATTTAGGTCATATTATTGATGATAAAAGAATGGTTGATGAGGTTTTGGTGTCTGTTTTTAAAGATCCTAATTCTTATACTGGTGAAAACGTTGTGGAGATATCGTGTCATGGCTCGTCTTATATTCAACAAGAAATTATTCAACTCTTTTTAAGGCAAGGTTGTCGGATGGCAACCGCTGGTGAATTTACTTTACGTGCTTTTTTAAATGGCAAGTTAGATTTAAGTCAGGCAGAAGCTGTAGCCGATCTTATTTCTAGTGATAATGAAGCGTCTCATCAAATTGCGATGCAACAAATGCGTGGTGGCTTCTCTTCTGAAATAGCGAAGTTGCGTGAAGAACTTTTAAACTTTGCATCATTAATAGAATTAGAATTGGACTTTGCAGAAGAAGATGTTGAATTTGCAGACAGAACCCAATTTAAAGCGCTTATAGAACGTATCACTTTTGTGTTGAAACGTTTGATTGATTCTTTTGCTGTAGGTAACGTGATTAAAAATGGAATTCCGGTTGCAATTGTTGGTGAGCCTAATGTAGGGAAGTCCACGTTGTTGAATGCTTTACTGAATGAAGATCGTGCGATTGTTTCTGAAATTGCAGGTACGACAAGAGATACTATTGAAGACGAAATCTCTATAGGAGGTATTGGTTTTCGGTTTATAGATACCGCAGGAATTCGTGAAACCGAAGATATTGTTGAAAGCATTGGTATTAAAAAGACGTTTGAAAAGATAGAACAAGCCCAAGTGGTGATGTTTTTGGTTAGTAGTGCACAATTGGCTGTAGATGCTGACGCTATTAAAACCATTACTATTGAAATTGAAAAGGTAAAGAACAAGTTTCCACAGAAACAACTCTTAGTAATCTTGAATAAAATAGATCAGATTACGGATTCGGAATTGGCTGATATTAGAACGGCTTTACAATCTAAAGCGACTCAGGTTATTCCTATTTCGGCGAAATCCGGTTTTGGAGTGGAACAACTTACCAATAAGCTTCTCGATTTAATAAATACCGGAGCACTTCGAAATAATGAAACGATTGTGACTAATTCGCGTCATTATGATGCGTTGTTAAAAGCTTTTGAAGAAGTACAAAAAGTAAAAGATGGTCTAGAAACAGATCTTTCTGGAGATTTGTTAGCCATTGATATTCGTCAGGCGTTGTATCACTTTGGAGAGATTACAGGTGAGATTACCAATGATGATTTGTTGGGTAATATTTTTGCTAATTTTTGTATCGGGAAGTAACTTACTTTCTTTTATTTGTTAATCCCTTATTATTGTTGACTTTATAGTGTTTTATCTTCTTTTATTTGTTGTTTATTTGCTCTTTTTTGATTAAATTTGTTGTATATCTGTTGCCTGAAATATAGAATTGTTGCCCATTTCTGTTGGCGAAGATATTGGCGAAATGATGCACCATAACGCACCACGTTGCACCATTACGCTACATAAAGCACCATTTATGAGCAGTAATTTATTCATTCCTAAAACTTGTAAGCATTGCGGTAATGCATTTACAGCACGTACAACAGTTACTAAATACTGTGGCGATACTTGTGCAAAAAGAGCTTATAAGGCACGCAAACGTCAAGAAAAAATTCAAGCTACTCTTACTGAAGATATGCAACAGCAAAAACAAGTTGTTGAAGTTCGCAATCCTAATGCTGTAAATAACAAAGATTTTTTAAGCGTAACAGAAGCCTCACAACTGATTGGCGTGAGTAGATGGACCATTCAAAGAATGATTCAACAAGGACGTTTAAAAGCAGTTCCTTTTGGTAGAAAGCGTATTGTGGCCAGATGGCAAATAGAAAACCTTTTTAATTAATTCCATTATGAAAGTAACATTAAGACAACGCAAGAAGAACGACAAAATAAGTCTGTATTTAGATTACTATCATAAAGGCAAACGTAAAACAGAATACTTACGCTTATACCTTACACCTAATCCTAAAACCAAAACTGAAAGAGAGGTTAATAAGAAAACCAAACAATTGGCTGAAACTATATGTGCACAGCGACAAATAGAAATTCAAAATGGTATTTATGGCTTTCAAGATATTGAAAAGCTAAAAGGTAGTTTTATTACTTATATCACAGCTTTAGCAGAAAAGAAAAATACAAGCTCTGGCAATTATGGTAATTGGAATAGTATGCTAAAACATTTAAAAAAGTTTTGTCCAACAGATGTTAGTTTTCAAGATATAGACAAATCGTTTGTTGAGCGTTTCAAAGAGTATTTAGATAAAGAAGCAATAGGTAGAGCAGGTAAGCAATTGTCTCAAAATTCAAAATATTCGTATTATGGTAAATTTTCAGCGGCATTAAAACAGGCGGTCAAGGATGGAATTTTAAAAGTAAATCCTGCAAATGGTGTAGAGTATTTTAAACAAGGAGAACCTCAACGAGAATTTTTAACGCTTGATGAATTACAAAAAGCAGTTAATACAGAATGTGAACTGCCTATCTTAAAGAATGCTTTTATTTTTTCAGCTTTAACCGGATTACGTTGGTCAGATATTGAAAAACTGATATGGTCAGAAATCCAGCACTCAAAAGAAATGGGATATTATATCCGATTTAGACAAAAGAAAACTAAAGGTGTCGAAACCTTACCAATATCAGACCAAGCAAGAAATCTATTAGGAGAAAAAGGTAATCCAGACGATAAAGTATTTGATGGCTTACATTATAGTGCCTGGTCTAATTTAAAATTACAACAATGGATGATGAAGGCAGGTATTACTAAAACTATTACGTTTCATTGTGCGCGTCATACCTACGCTACCTTACAATTAACTTTGGGTACAGACATATATACTGTATCAAAATTATTAGGTCATAAAGAGTTACGAACTACACAGATATATGCCAAAGTAATTGACGATAAAAAGAAAGAAGCTGCTAACCGTATTCAACTGGATTTATAATGAAAGGAAGTATATTTTCAAGTTTGGTTTCTATAACCAATGGCTTACATAGAGATAATAGACAGGAAAAGGATTTTAAATACTTATTGTCTGATTTTAAATTGAACCAAAAAGCTAATAACGCAGTTTTTAAAGTAAACTTTAAAAAGCCTTTAAATGCGAAAAAAGAATACTATCAAAAGCTAATAATTAATGAAACAGAAAATACAGTAGCATCATTTGTAAAGGAATTTCCGAAAAATGCAACTACACCAGAAAATAAATACAGCTATACCATTCTACTTAATAAATTTGATAAGTACTTAAATGACATTGCAACTTATATCAATAAAAGAGGTATAACAACAGATTTAAATAATGATGACAATTATATCATAAACTACTTAAAAGTATCTGTAATAAGGTTGTATGCTGAACTACAAGAGCAATACGGACAATTTTCGGAAAATACAAAATTCTCAATTTCTGAAATTGCAGAAAAATACTTTAATGATGAAACTTTTGATGTTAGCTTAATAGAAAAGAACACCACTAAAAAAGTTGCTACCAAAAAAACATCAAAAACGAAAGCAACACCCAAGACTTCTTTTGGATATAAAAGTAATGACACTTCAACTTTGCTAACTGTACTTAAACAAGTAAATCTAAAAATCGATTTGTTAGATAACCGCACAACTGTTGAACATTTGCACCAATTGTTATTAGCAAAAGATTTTGCAAATACAGAATCGCAAATTTATCTTCAATGCGAAACTACACAGTTTAGTTACCTTGTAACAAAACTTAAACCATTTTTTAATGGTTTCAATCCTACGGCAATAGAACGTTCTGGAAAATTTATTACTAAAACAGGTACGCTATTAAAGGCGAATAATCTTCACAAAAACAAAATTCACAACCCAAAAGAAAAGGAAGAAATAGATAAAATCATCCAACAACTGCAATAAAAAACAGTAAGAATAGTAAGAAACCTTACTGTTGTCTTACCCTTGTTTTACACTCTTACTAAAATCGGGAAGCCAATTTTCAACCTTTGTCCTGTTCTTGAAAACCAAGAATGACATTTGGCCAGATGTCCTCATTTATTTAAAACAAAATAAACGATGGACACAAATATCATCGAAAAGTTAGACCGCATTGAAAAACTCTTATTAGAGCAACAAACAATGCAAAAGCAAGTATTAAACTTTAATGAAACTTGCAAGTATTTAGAATTATCCCAATCGCACTTGTATAAACTCACAAGTACGGGAACCATTCCACATTATAAACCGAATGGTAAAAAGATTTATTTCCAAAGAGAAGAGTTAGACCATTGGTTACTGCGTAACCGTATGAACTCAAGAGACGAAATCGAACAGCAAGCTGCCGATTACCTTATTAAGAAAGGAGCGGTGAAGTTATGACTGAAATAATCGATTTACTCTTAACGCTCTCTCAAGAAATAAAGGACATTAAAGCACGTATCGAATTGTTACGACAATCGAGAGCAGAAGTATTAAAAGATACGTGGATAGACAATCAAGATGTATTGCAGACCTTACATATAAGTAAGCGAACGCTACAAACTTTAAGAACCAATGGCACTTTGCCTTACAGCAAAGTAAAAGGTAAATTTTACTATAAAGTTGCTGACATAGAGCAATTGCTTCAAGACAACTACTACAACCATAATTTCAAGCAAGATGGAAATAAGTAGAGAAGCAATTTTAGACAAAACACATTATGGTTTAAAAATCTATGCCTATGTGTTGAGACAGTATTATCCTAATCAAACAGTCCTTTCTGTAAAAGGAAGGGACTGTGGGATAACTCGAAACCCTTTTAATGGTGGTAAAGAAACCTTACGGATTCATATTGATGGTATTATAGCAACACATCGAGATACAGAATTAGAAGCCTTTAAAGGTGATGTATTCGATTTTGCACAATATCATTTTAGAATAACCGATGAAGAAGATTTGTACCAGAAGATAAATCAAGAGCTACATCTAAATTTAGAAGTCAAGGAAAAAGACGAATTGGAATGGCTTAATGAACCAGACGATACGTGGTATGCCAACTGTAGCTTTTTTAAAGCACCTGTTCGCAATGTGTTTCCTTCGGAAACCTTGCGATTACATCAAGTATTTGCATTAATCACAAGTAATAAATACAAAAAGATTACTGAAGAATTAAGAGCAATTACCAATGTAAAAGAAGCACGTAAATTCAAAGCGAATCGCTTTGATTACGTAACACTTTCAGGAACATTTGAAAAACGAAGCGATAACAATTTGCTAAAGCATTCTAATTTATTAACCATTGATTTTGACCATTTAGAGAATCTACAAGAGTTAAGAACACAGCTCTTAAATGATGAATATTTTGAAACCGAAATGCTATTCATATCACCATCTGGCGATGGCCTAAAATGGATTATTAGAATAGATATTTCAGAAGTATCGCATTCAGAATATTTCACAGCAGTAGCAAATTACATTAAACACAATTATAACATTGAGGTTGACCAGTCAGGTAAAGACGTTTCCAGAGCGTGTTTTTTACCATATGACCCAACAGCCTTTTTACATAAAAGACATCAAGCATTATGACTAAAATATTTAACCCAAAAGATTGGTTAGAAGTTCCTAAAGAGCCAACAAAACCAAAAAGCAACACAGCAACAACTAATGTTGTTGCTGTTGCTGATAACGACATTGAATCCTACATTTCAGCAATCGAGCAATCAGGTACAGACATAACAGGAAGTTATGCCACTTGGAGAGATTTAGGCTTTGCTTTAGCAGAAGAATACAGAGAAACAGGAAGAGATTATTTCCACCGAATAAGTAAAAATTATGCAGGTTACGATGCTAAAGAGTGTGATGCACAATTCGATAAATGCTTAAACGCAAAAGGACACGGAATTACAATTGCTACCTTTTACCATTACACACATCAGTCAGGTATAAAACCGACTAAACAACAGTATAACAACGAAGTTGCAACAAACGTTGTAACTGTTGTCGATACACCCAACCAAGCAATGCCTACAATACCAGAAACGGTATATGAGAATTTGCCACAGTTTTTACAACAAGTTGTAAACCCTGCTAATGGACAGGAAGAAAAGGACATTTTATTGTTAGGCGCATTAACAGCATTTAGTGCGTGCTTTCCTAAACTCTTCGGAATCTATGACCAACGTAAAGTATTCAGCAACTTATATTTATTTGTAACCGCACCTGCTTCTGCAGGAAAAGGAAGGCTTAACCAAATTAAAAATTTGGTAGAGCCCGTTCACAAATTAAAACGAGAACAAGCCAAAGTATTAAAGCAGCAATTTCAATCAGAAACCGCTACTTACAATATGAACAAAGGCAAAGATGAAAACTTAGAAAAACCGAGTAAACCGCCAGAGCGAATGCTATTCATTCCTGCTAACAATAGTGTAACAGGCGTATATCAATTAATTTCTGATAATAAAGGCAGAGGATTAATTTTTGAAACCGAAGGCGATACGTTAGCACAAGCCTTTAAAAGCGATTATGGTAATTATTCCGATGGTTTTCGGAAAGCCTTTCATCACGAAACTATAAGCTATTATCGCAGAACGGATAGAGAATACGTAGATATTGAAAAACCCTGTTTATCAACAGTATTATCAGGTACACCTAAACAAGTGGCGACTCTAATACCCAATGCAGAAAATGGCTTATTTAGTCGCTTTATGTTTTACTATATGAATATAAAACCAACTTGGAAAAACGTGTTTCAAAATAGCAATAAAGTAGGTTTAGATGATTACTATAACCAATTAGGTAGTGAGTTTTTAGAACTGTACAAAACGCTAAAAAACAATCCAGAGATTGAAATACGATTAACCACAACTCAACAACAGCAATTCAATACCTTTTTTGAATCCTTACAGACCAAATACATCAACCTACAACCCGAAGAGTATATTGCAACAATAAGGAGATTAGGCTTAATTGCATTTAGGGTAATGATGCTATTCACAGCATTCCGCATTATGGAAGATGGTGATGTAAATGGAACTAAAGAATGTGAGGATATAGATTTTGAGAACGCTATAACCATAATTTCAATTTTAGTGAAGCACAGTAGTAAAGTATTTAATGATTTACCAATAGAGCAGAAAGCAACAAAACGTTCAAATAGAAAAGAACGCTTTTTAGAAAGTTTACCAAAACAATTTATCAGACAAGTGTATTTAGATTTAGCCACAAAACAGAACATCCCACATAAAACCGCAGAAGGATATATTACCAAATTTGTAGAAGCAGGATTAATACACAGAGAAGCACACAATAACTACTCAAATCCTGCAAAGCCGTAGTTAAGGATTTTAAGGATTTAGGGATATGATTAAATGACTTCCTCAAATCCTTAATATCCTCATTATCTGTTAATAACTACTAATATCTTTTTCTTTTCCTTTAGTTTCCTTTACTTAAATTAGACAAAATTTGACAAGTCTAAATAATTCTATTATGGAGTTTGGAGAGTACATACGCTCATTGCGTGAAAACCGCAATTTGCTATTAAGAGAAATGGCTGCAAACCTAAATATGGACGTTGCCTATTTAAGCAAAATAGAACGAGGAAATCGGATGGCAAGACGCGAACAAGTAGTTGCATTCGCTAAAGCATTAAAACAAGACGAAAACGAATTAATTAAGCTATGGATGTCCGAACAAATTGTACTAATGCTCAAAAATGAAAAAGAGAGTACGGAAATCCTCAAAATAGCTGAAGAAAAAATTAGTAAGATTGTTAAAAAGGGTAAGGATTTAAAGTAATTTATGTTTAAAGAGAATAAATATTATGGCGAGGTATGGTTTAAATCTGCAGAGGATAATAAGTGCTTTTGTGTATTAGAGTTAATTAATGATGAAGTGCACATAACGACCAATTTGTCAGAAAGATTACCTGCCTATCAAATAGAGTTAATTTATGGGGTTTTTACAGGTTTAGGCTATTTAACTTTTGTAAACTGCAAGATTAAAAACAGTAGCAATGGAATAGTAGAGACTAAAACTTATAAGCCTAAATATACGTTTGCTTGTGCATATCATTTAATTGAACCTATAGGTTTGAAAATTAATGAATTTCAAATTGACAATTTAGCAATAGTGAGTTGGGTTAGAAAAATGCATTGGTATAATTCTTTAGAAGACAAACTTGAAAAAGAGGATGACGTAGTCCACAATACGAATATTACTAAAGACTTATCTATTAAAATCACAAAATCAACATCATATACTTCTAACCACGACTTTTTTAGAATGGACAATGTTGGATATGTCGATTTTATATCAGAAAAAAAATTGAGTATTCTTGAGAGTATAGATTTATATAATTCATTTCAAAAATTATTTCATTTTTTATACGGTAAGTCTGTACAATTTAAATCTTTTAATTTTAAATGTTTAAGCTGTGGTAATTGGGCTTCGTTATATTACAAGGATGATTTCAACAAAGAAAACATATCTGGTTTTATAGCGCTTGACTATGATACTATTAAAGATGATTTGTCCAATATAATTAAGCATTGGTATAACAATGAAGGCATAAGTTATTGTGCTGATATTATTATCGAAAATTTACTCTCGGTTAAAACGAGTCATAGTAGGCGATTTACAAATTCCTATACAGCTTTCGAGGCTTATAGTTTGAAATTTGGTAATAAGATTAAGAACTCATCTTTTGCCAAAGATTTATTAGAACAAAAGCAATTATTAGTCGATATAACTAATATTCCAGAAGATGATATTAAAACATATGTATCAAAGATTGTTCGTCATCGAGATTATTTAATACATCGCACTAAAACAAAAAACAATATTTTTTCACAGTTTGAACTATTGTATATATCCTTTTTATTAGATTATTTGGTTGGTTTAGGCTTGGTGAAACAAATGGAAGTTTCTGATAAAATTATTGAAAAAATAATAGAGCGTGCTAAATCTACATACCAAGATATGCAGTCTGTAAATAGACTACTAAACAAAGATTTATTAGTTGATAACAATAATAAAGTTCAACCTTCTATGTAAAATTACAATATAATTTCATTTATGCAAGAACACCTCAAAACCAACATACTTAATTTTAAATGGCCTAATAGTGCGCCTACAATATTTTTATCATTAGAGGATATTGAAGGCAGTCATCCCATTCATAAATCTAAATTTTCAAGACAGATTAAAGAGGTGTTTCCAGACACAGACCTATCTAATACAGACCAAATATTTACAACATTTACAACAGAAACACCTAATGCACCAAGCATTAAGCTGAATTTAGTAAATGGTAGAGAATTGAGAATATATAAACAATACCTTAAACACCAATTAAGAAGCTATTTTCAATCAAAAGACTATATAGTAGTAAAAAACTTTGTTGGTGATGTACAAGTGTGGATGCCTTCTCTTAAAGGCAATACAGAACATTATAATTTGTATTACAAATTCTCATTTAAGGTACAATTTGCAAAACTCACAGACTTACCAGAGCTTATTGTATCGTATGATGGCACATCAAAAGTCCTTACAACATCTGTTAAGGATATAGAGGAAACAGAGAATATTAAGCGTTGTGTATATGGACAAAAGACTTTTAATTACCAAATGAAACTCGATACAGAGGAGAAAGAAGAATTTTATAATGCAATTGAGTTTGACCAAGCATTCCCAATATTTAGTTTACCATTAGCACGAGCATTAAATATACCTATTGAAGAACCTGTAAGACCAATTAATAAATACCAAAAATATGTAGCACTTATCAATAATTTTGCAACCAACTATCTGTTTACAGAAGATTTTAAAGCCATATTTCCATTTAAGAATGATGCTTTTATAGATGTGCCTCTCAATCGTATCAACCATATCGACCCACAAGTAGGTTTATTAGAATTTGGTAAAGACCAATATGGTAATAAAAAAACACATTTAGTGCCTAAATTGGCAATGAATAACCTCAACCCTTACAAAAGACCCAACAACCAAAACATTAAGTTTTTCTTTGTATACCATACCTCACATAAAGAAGCAATTAAAACCTTTTACAATAACCTCAAAACTGGTGTTACTGCGGATAAAAAGTATTTTAAAGGGATTGAGGCTTATGTAAATATTAAGGCTTCAACTTCTAAAGAACATTTTATTGAATTTACTAACGAAAACAACCCAATACCAGAAATAGTTGAAAAGTTAGAGAGTTTAACCTTCGACCACGATAATGTGCTTTACGCAGCTTTTTATTTAAGTCCTTTCGATAAGTTCACACAAAATCCCGAAGACCGCGAAATCTATATTCAAATCAAAGAACTGTTTTTAAATGAAGGCATTGTTACACAAGTGGTAGATTATGAAAAAATGGTGGTCAATATCGAGAATCAATACAACTTCCAATTTTCATTGCAAAATATGGCGTTAGCTATTCACGCCAAATTAGGTGGCGCACCTTGGAAACTTGCAGTAACCGATAAAAAAGAATTAGTAATAGGTGTTGGTGCATTTACCAATCAAGGCGAAAACAGACGTTATATAGCAAGTGCTTTTAGCTTTCAAAACAATGGCTTATTTAGAAAGTTCGAATATTTTGACCAAAGCGAAACAGACCTATTGGCAGGAAGTATATGTAAAGCCATTAGAGATTTTACATCGGTTGCAGAAGCAGATAAAGTAGTCATTCACTTCTATAAGGAAATGAGTTACGAGGAACTAAAACCAATTATTAGAGGGATGCATACATTAGGGTTAAAAATTCCGCTCTACATTCTAAATATCAATAAAACAGAAGCAGAAGATATTATTGCTTACGACCTTAATTGGAACAAAAAGTTAATGCCTGTAAGTGGTACATACATACGTATTAGCGAAAATCATTTTTTGTTGTTTAATAATGCACGTTACCCTAATTCACAGCGGTATGCAGATACAGATGGTTATCCGTTCCCAATAAAAATTAAGGTAAGCAGTCCAGATGAAGATGCTTTTGAAGATGCAGATGTAGTGTTAGAATTATTAACACAAGTGTATCAGTTTAGCAGATTATATTGGAAATCGCTTCGACAACAAAATGTACCAATCACAATAAAATATCCAGAAATGGTAGCACAAATAGCACCACATTTTAATAATGGCGTTCCAGACGATGCTAAAGATGCTCTATGGTTTTTGTAATTTACCAATCAATTTATTTGCAACACCATTGCATTCAATAATTTGTATATTTGTATAAATTATATGAAAATATTTGTTTCCATATCAATGTCTATTTTATTCTTTTTTCAAGGGATAAGCATAGATATGGACTTTTGTGGTCCAATTAAAGAAATTTCAAATGTAATTACCCATTATCAAGACCATAAAGTTTATGGAGACTCTTTCTTTGAATATGTAGTTGAAGATTACATTGAGAGCGATGCTAAAAATGAAGAGCATCATCATAACCCAGATAAGGAGAATACACCAGTCCATTCCCATAATCAATGTTGTCACCCTTTGGTATTAATTATTGCGAACAATAATTTGGCTTTAACCAATCTATTAAAGTTTGAAGAGAAAAAACAATATAATTTACATAAAGTAAACTTCACTTCCAGATATTTGGAATCACTTTTCCAGCCACCTAAAGTATAATTCAGTTTTTTAATGGATAGCTATATCCAATTTTGAGCCTAAAGGGTTCATTTCATTTTGTGTAATTCTATTTTCTTATATCAGAATTGTATCGAATAGTTTAACTGAATTAATACATTTTCTATGATTAATAAAATCATTGATTTTTCAATCAATAACAAATTTATTATTGGTTTGCTTACGCTTACCATAATCGGAACAGGTATTTGGAGTATGACCAAAGTGCCAATAGATGCTGTTCCAGATATTACCAATAACCAAGTACAGGTTATTACACAATCCCCCAATTTAGGTACTGAAGATATTGAGCAAATTGTTACTTATCCAATTGAAGTGGCAATGAGCAATCTTCCTGATGTTCAGGAAATAAGGTCAATTTCTCGTTTTGGCTTATCTGTGGTTACTATTGTATTTGATGATGATATGGGAACATATCTACCTCGCCAATTAGTAGCCGAAAAACTAAACAAAGTCAAAGAGCAAATACCTGCTGGATTTGGCGAACCTACAATGGGTCCTATTTCAACAGGTTTAGGAGAGATTTACCAATACACACTAAAAGTTGCACCAGAGTTTAAAGACAAATACAACATTGCAGATTTACGCTCAATGCAAGACTGGATTGTACAGCGTCAAATGGCAATGGTTCCTGGTGTGGTAGAAGTAAACGCTATTGGTGGAAAAATAAAACAATACGAAGTAGCGGTTGACCCAAACGATTTAAATGCTATTGGCCTTACCATTACAGATGTGTTTAATGCACTTGAAGCCAATAATCAAAATACAGGAGGTGCATATATTGAAAAGAACCATCAAGCCAATTTTATTCGTGGTGAAGGCTTGGTGAGAAGTTTAGAGGACATTAAAAAAATCACTGTCAAGAATATTAATAATATACCTGTCACTATTGGCGATATTGCTACGGTACAATTTGGCTCTGCAATTCGTTACGGTGCATTAACCCAAGATGGTGAAGGAGAAGTTGTAGGTGGATTGGTAATGATGCTAAAAGGAGCTAATTCCAATGATGTTATTGCCAATGTAAAAGAGCGAATGACTCAAATTGAAAAGTCGTTACCAGAAGGCGTAATTATTGAACCATTATTAGACCGAAGTAAATTAATTGGCGAAACAACTTCTACAGTAACAACTAATCTTATTGAAGGTGCATTAATCGTCATTTTTGTGTTGGTCTTTTTGTTAGGTAATTGGCGAGGAGGTTTAATAGTTGCCTCTACTATTCCATTATCCTTATTATTTGCTTTTATTTTAATGAATGTTTTTGATGTTTGGGTAAACCTAATGAGTTTAGGAGCAATTGATTTCGGAATCATTGTAGATGGTGCTGTAATTATTGTTGAAAGCACTGTTTTTCTTATAGCATCACAAGTTTTGAAAAAGAAACAACTTACATCTAAAGAAAGAGATAAAGTTGCTTCTAATGCTTCAAAAAAGATGATGAATGCTGCCTTCTTCGGTCAGTTGATTATCCTTATCGTTTTTCTACCCATTTTAGCCTTACAAGGTATTGAAGGAAAGATGTTTAAACCAATGGCTTTGACCTTTATTTTTGCTATGATTGGTGCAATGGTACTTTGTTTAACCTATGTGCCAATGATGTCAGCTTTAATATTAAGAGCACCTAAAAACGATAAAAAATCTTATGGAGATAGATTTGTGCATTGGGTTGAAGATAAATACCAACCTTTATTGGTTAGAGCCTTGCGAAAAGGGAAATGGGTAATTGGTATTGCAGTTGTGTTGTTCGGAATAACCGTTTTTATGTTTTCAAGAATGGGTGGCGAGTTCATTCCGCAACTCGATGAAGGTGATATTGCATTTCACGCTATTTTAAAACCAGGTAGTTCACTTACAGAAACTATTGAAACTACTACCAAAATAGAACAAATAGTAAAAGCAAAATTTCCAGAAGTTGATAAAATTGTGAGTCGTATTGGTGTTGCCGAAATTCCAACCGACCCGATGCCTATGGATATTGCCGATGTTTTTGTAATTCTGAAACCTAAAAGTGAATGGACTACTATAGAATCAAAAGATGAATTGATTGAAGCAATGAAAGAAGCAGTTGAAATGGTTCCTGGTGTTAATTATGAGTTTACACAACCTATTGAAATGCGTTTTAACGAGTTATTAGAAGGTGTTCGTGAAGATATTGCTATAAAACTTTATGGTGAAGACATTGATATTCTATCTCAAAAAGCCGAAGAAATATCTAAAATTATCGCAGGTACTGAAGGTATTGGTGATATGAAAGCGGAAGCCACAACAGGTTTGCCACAAATGACAATCAATTACAACAGGAATAAATTGGCGCAATATGGTCTTCAAATAAATACGCTTAATCAAACCGTACAATCTGCATTTGCAGGTGGTACAGCAGGTGTAATTTTTGAAGGTGAAAAACGCTTCGATTTAGTAGTACGATTAAGCGATCAAAACCGTAAGGATAT
The DNA here is from genome assembly GCF_013404085.1 of Winogradskyella helgolandensis. Lineage (NCBI taxonomy): Bacteria > Pseudomonadati > Bacteroidota > Flavobacteriia > Flavobacteriales > Flavobacteriaceae > Winogradskyella > Winogradskyella helgolandensis. The sequence goes on from NZ_JABFHO010000001.1 coordinate 2,459,739, forward strand.
TTCAGATGTTCAAAACCTGTATATCAATTTACCTTCGGGTGCTCAAATTCCTTTACGTGAAATTGCAGATGTAAGCTATAAAGCAGGACCAATGCAAATCAGTAGAGATAACACCAATAGAAGAACCTATGTAGGTGTTAATGTTAGAGGACGTGATGTAAAATCGTTAGTAACTGAAATTAAATCAAAATTAGATGCACAATTAGAATTACCATCAGGTTATTTTATTCGTTATGGTGGTGCATTTGAAAATTTAGAACGTGCCAGCAACCGATTACAAACCGTTGTGCCTATTGCATTGTTACTCATATTTATACTAATATATTTTGCATTAAAATCTTTACCACAGACCTTAATGATTTACATAGCTATTCCAATGGCAACTATTGGTGGTGTTGTGGCGTTGTGGTTACGTGATATGCCATTTAGTATTTCGGCAGGTGTTGGTTTTATTGTGCTGTTTGGTGTTGCAGTTTTAAATGGTTTGGTAATGATAAGCGGACTCAACGAATTAAAAGAAGAAGGTGTAACCAATCTAAAGGATAGAATAGTTGAAGGTACTAAACGAAGAATCAGACCTATTATGCTAACTGCTTTTACAGATGTATTAGGCTTTCTACCAATGGCTATTTCATCATCAGCTGGTGCAGAAGTACAACGTCCATTGGCAACGGTTGTTATTGGTGGATTATTAACTTCAACTTTGCTTACCTTATTTGTTTTACCAATTTTATATCATTGGGTAGAAAACAAATCTTTTACGTTTAAGCCAAATAAAAAGTTAGTAACAGCAACAGCAGTTGTATTATTACTATTTGGCTTTTCACCACAAAGTAATGCACAAGAGTTGAATGATACAATTCCCGAAATTTCATTACAGGAAGCTGTTAAACTCGCAAAAAGTAATTATCCATTATTGAAGCAAAAGCAGTTGGAAATTACAAAACAAGAACAATTAAAATCGACTGCCTATGATTTCGGAACGACTCAAATTTTTACAGGTGGAGAAGAAATTGATAATGGAAATGGCATCTATACAACCATTGGTATTGGTCAATCAAATATCGATGTATTTGGCATTGGTTCTAAAAAGAAGCTACAAGAACAACGCATTCAATTGGCACAAAAAGCCTTTCAACTTTCCGAGTTGGAATTAGAATTGGAAGTTAAAAAAGCTTGGTCTAATTGCTATCAAATGAAACAAAACTATGATTTGTATAAGGAATTGGATTCCATTTATTCCAAATTCGAGCAAGCAGTAGCTTTAAATTATGAAGTAGAAGCTATTTCTAAATTAGAATATTCAGCAGCAAAAAATCAAGCGTTTCAAATTCAGAATAAAAAAGCGCAAGCCTATAGTGATTATCTTATTGCTTTACGGCAATTCAATTTGTGGTTGGTTTCAGATGAAATTTTTACGGTTTCAGATGAATTTGATGTAGCTATGGACAATGATATGGAAATGTCCAATATTGAAAGCCATCCATTGTACAGTATTTCGCTGAGCATTGTAGATGAAGCGGAAGCCAAATACAAAGCTGCAAAAGTAGATAATTTACCAAAGTTCAACTTACAAGGTGGTTTACAGAAAGTAAATGGCAATTCAGGATTTTACACGTATCAAGCAGGAATTTCCATTCCGTTTTTATCAGGTACTAACAAAGCACAGGTTAGAAGTGCCAGAATTGATAAAGACATAGCCGAAACCAATGTAGCGTTCAAAAAACAGGAAGTACAATCAAGGTTTGTTCAGGCTAAAGAAAATTATATGAAATGGAAAACATCTTGGGAGTTTTACAAAGACCAAGTTTTACCATTAACAAAAGAGCAAAAAACAGGTGCATTACTGGCATACAGAGAAGGCGAAATAGATTATACTGCATTTACGCAATTAATAAAAGAAGCCATTCAATCGGAACTTGAAGCACAGACTGCATTAGTAAACTATTTAGAAAGCACATTTCAATTACAATATTTTAATCAATAAGACAATGAAAAATAAAATATATAAAATCCTTACCGTAATGGTGTTAGCCATTTTTGTTTCAGCTTGCGGAAATAAAGAAAATCATAACGAAAATGATGGTCATTCCCACTATGAGGAAGAAAAAACAGAAGTTAATGAAGCACATAATGAAAGCGAAGAAGTAATGCTTTCACAACAGCAATTCGATGCTTTAAAAATGAAAATAGATACGTTGGCATTACGTAATATGAGCGGTTATGTTGAGGCAAATGGAACGTTAGAAGTGCCACCACAAAATGAAGCAGCCATTACCACAGTCATTGGTGCAAATGTTGTTTCAATTGAAGTGATTGAAGGTGATAAAGTAAATAAAGGTCAAGTAGTAGCGTATCTATCGCACCCAAATATTATAAAATTACAAACGGATTATTTAAACGCTTATAGTAACAGTAATTTTTTGAAAAAGAATTACGAACGTCAACAAAAATTGTATGAAGCAGGTGTTGGTTCTGGTGCTAATTTTCAAAAGGCGGAAGCAGAGTATGATGCATCAAAAGCTATGGTTAATGGTTTAGAAGCGCAATTAAGAATACTCAACGTTAACACTACATCAGTTCGCAATGGAACAATTGCACAGCGCATAGCCTTGCGAAGTCCAATAGAAGGCTTTGTGCAAAAAGTTGAAGTAAAAACAGGTCAGTATGTAGAGCCACAAACCGAAATATTTGAAATTGTAAATACGCATCACGTTCACGCAGATTTAATGGTCTTTGAAAAAGATGTTTATAAGGTACAGAAAGGTCAAAAAGTAAACTTTACAGTACAATCCATTCCAGATACAGAACTTACCGCAGAAATCTATTCAGTAAGTAAAACGTTTGAGGACAATCCAAAAGCAGTTCACGTTCACGCAGAAATAGAAAACAAAAAAGGCAACTTGATTCCTGGTATGTATATTCAAGGGAAAATACAAGTAGATAATACCCAAACAAAAGCCTTACCAGAAAGTGCAGTTATAAAAGAAGGCGATAGATATTATGTGTTTTCAGTTGAAAAAGAAAATAATGATTGGAGTTTTAAACCTATAGAAGTTGTGTTAGGTAATAAAGATGGTGATTGGGTGTCAATTCAATTTATTCAGGACATAGAAAGTAACACGCAATTTGCATACAATAATGCTTACTACCTTAACGCAGAAATGAAAAAAGGGGAAGCAGAACACGCACATTAATTATGGAAACAATAGAAAAAGTATTAGAGTCAAGAAATATTCGGGTTACGGCAATGCGTCTATTAATTTATAAGTTTCTTGCTGAAAAAGAGGTCGCTGTTACTTTAAGTGACATAGAAAATGCGTTTGCAAAAGCAGATAGAACAACCTTATACAGAACTGTAAAAACTTTTGAGGAAAATGATATTGTACATCAAATAGACGATGGTACAGGAATAACTAAATATGCATTGTGTGAACAAGGTTGTAGTTGTGATATAAAAACAGATTTACACTTACACTTCCATTGTAACAATTGCAATGAAACCATTTGCTTAACAGACCATAAAATCCCTCAAATTAAAGTGCCTGATGGCTTTGTTTCAGAGAATGTAAACTTGGTTGTCAAAGGTATTTGTGATAAGTGTAGTGGGTGATAAATGCACTTCCATTGCACTTATTATTAAATTACTTTTATCCAAAATTAGTGGATATGAAGTTTAATACTAAAATACTTAAACATCTTAAACAGGCTTATAACGAAGAATTAAAACAATACAGTTTCTGTTTAGAAAATAAACAATTTGGTGATGCTTGGTATCATTTAGAACGTAGTCATATCATAGGACAATCTTATCCTATAGAACATACCTATTCACATTGGCTTATGCTAAAGTTTGGATTTAGACAAAAAGATACGAAAGAAGTAATAGGTCAAATAATTAGGTTGCTTGTGGGTGGCTGGAAATCATTTATAAATCACGTTCCACTTGGTAATACAGGTGGAGCAAACGTGCCACCATTAAAACGAATGCCTATTCCAAATGACATTGAAAAATTATTAAATATTAAATGAAAAAAAAGAAAGTCAATTTAAGAGATTTAAAACCAAATTCAGAAGAACAACATTCTCACGATGATGGTCATAATCACGGCCACGATGATAGTAGTTCATTTAAAACCTATATACCTGCAATCATAAGTTTTACAATGCTTATCATTGGAATAGGTTTAGATTATTTTGATGTTTCCTTTTTTCAAGATTGGATTCGTATTACTTGGTACAGTTTAGCATATTTACCTGTAGGATTTCCAGTCGTAAAAGAGGGTTGGAATAGTATTAAAAAAGGTGATGTTTTTACAGAGTTCTTTTTAATGTCTATTGCTACAATTGGTGCATTTATTATTGGTGAATATCCCGAAGGTGTTGCAGTAATGCTATTTTATGCAGTAGGCGAATTATTTCAAAGTGCTGCTGTAAATCGTGCAAAAGGAAATATAAAAGCATTATTAGATGTTAGACCTAAAGAAGCCAATGTATTTCGTGAGGGAGATTATAAAAGTGTTTCGCCTGAAGTTGTCAATATTGGAGAGAAAATTCAAATTCGTGTAGGTGAAAAAATTCCATTGGATGGCATTTTATTATCCGAAAAAGCATCTTTAAATACAGCTGCGTTAACAGGAGAAAGCAAACCAGATTCCATTCAAAAAGAAGCAAAGGTTTACGCAGGTAGTATTAATTTGGAAAGCGTTATTGAAGTTGAGGTAACCAATAAGTTTGAAGACAGTTCTATTGCGAGAATATTAGACTTGGTTCAAAATGCAACAGCACGTAAATCTAAAACAGAATTATTTATCAGACAGTTCGCTCGAATCTATACACCAATTGTAGTGTTTTTAGCTATTGGTGTTACTTTTATACCTTACTTTTTTGTAGAAGATTATGTGTTTAGAGATTGGTTATACAGAGCCTTAATTTTCTTGGTAATATCTTGTCCTTGTGCGTTAGTGATTTCAATTCCATTAGGATATTTCGGTGGATTGGGAGCAGCTTCCAAAAATGGAATCTTATTTAAAGGTGCTTCATTTTTAGATGCAATGACCAAGATAAATACTTTGGTAATGGACAAAACAGGAACCGTAACTAAAGGTGTTTTTAAAATCAAAGAAGTAAAAGCAATTGATTGGAAAGAAACCGAATTTATGCAATACTTAATGGCGATGGAAGAACAATCCACGCATCCAATTGCTAAAGCAATTTTAGAGTATAAATCAGAAGGAGAAGATTTTGAAGCACAAGACGTTTCTGAAATAGCAGGTAAAGGATTAAAAGGAATTGTAAGTGGTAAAATAGTTTTAGTAGGAAATAAAGCCTTAATGACTGCGAATAATATTGATGTTCCAACTGAAACGGAATCTATTGTAGAATCTATCGTTTTAGTAGCAATCGATAATCAATTTGCAGGTTATGTAGTAATAGCAGATGAATTAAAGGAAGATGCAAAAGAAACTATTACAGCATTACAAAAAGTAGGTATCAAAAATATTATGATGCTTTCCGGTGACAAAGATTCCATTACTCAACAAGTCGCAAAAGAATTGAATATTAAAAATGCTAAAGGTGGATTATTACCAGAAGATAAATTAAACGAAGTTGAAATTTTAAAGAAAAATCCTGAAAACAAAGTGGCTTTTATTGGTGATGGCATTAATGACGCACCTGTTTTAGCAGCAAGTAACGTTGGTATTGCAATGGGTGGTTTAGGTAGTGATGTCGCAATAGAAACAGCAGATGTTATCATTCAAACAGACCAACCATCAAAAGTTGTGAGAGCAATAAAAATAGGTCGTTCCACTCGAAAAATAGTTTGGCAGAATATAATATTGGCATTTGGTGTTAAGGTGATTGTATTGATTTTAGGAGCAGGTGGTTTAGCCACAATGTGGGAAGCAGTTTTTGCAGATGTAGGAGTAGCCTTATTAGCCATTTTAAATGCAGTCAGGTTACAGAGAATGAGTTGGGATTAAGCAGATTAGTCAATTAAACTTCTGTTAAACAAAATCAATAGTTGTTAAAATTTCGTAACTTCGCAATCAATATGAAGCAATTTTTCCATAAAATAATGTCTTTAGCAATGGTTTTTGTAGTGTTATTCTCTACAATGTCATTTACTGTGAATATGCATTATTGTGGAGATACTTTAGTAGAAACTGCTATTTTCCATAAAGCCAAAGGTTGCGGTATGGAAATGGAAAAACCTTCAACTGATGGTTGTTCAATCACCAAGAAAAATTGTTGTGATGAGGAACAATTAGTTGTCGATGGTCAAGATGAATTACAATTGCAAGTTGACAAAATCTCATTTGAGCAACAGGTATTCATCGCTTCATTTGTTTATACTTACATTAACCTTTTTGAAGGTTTAGATAACAATGTATCTTCTTTTGAAGAATACGAACCACCACTCGTCATAAAGCAAATCTTCAAGATTGACGAGACTTATTTAATTTGATTTTTAAACAATAGACTCTTTTATCCTATGACAGCAATGTTGTAAGGATAATTTGCTGTATTCGGTGTTTTCTTAATACCGAATGAATTTTAAAATGATTGATAGTGAATTTGAATTATATTTTCTTTAGATGAAATAGAAAATATAAGCATAGCCAAAGTTACGGTTCTATTTTATATTGAAATATAAAGGAAATAGAACTGCGAAGCACATCACGAACACCTATTTATGCTATAGAATAGATGTGAGTAAACTAATTCAATCGATTATTTTGAAGTTTATCAGGTATTCTACCAATGTCTAACTGTTTAATAATCAAAATTTATGCTTAATAAAGCAATCAAATTTCTCATCGAGAATAAACTCGTTGCAGTACTACTTCTCGTCCTTTTCGTAGGATGGGGAACAGTAAATGCACCTTTTAATTGGGATACAGGATTTTTACCAAGTAATCCTGTGGCTGTTGATGCCATTCCGGATATTGGAGAAAATCAACAAATTGTATTTACAAAGTGGGATGGTCGTTCGCCACAAGATATAGAAGACCAAATTACATATCCATTAACCACATCCTTGTTAGGGATTCCTGGAGTAAAAACCATTCGTAGTTCTTCTATGTTCGGCTTTTCAAGTATCTATATCATTTTTGAAGAAGACATCGAATTTTACTGGAGTAGAAGTCGTATTCTCGAAAAACTTAATTCCTTACCAAGTGGTTTATTACCCGAAGGTGTTAATCCTGCATTGGGTCCCGATGCCACAGGATTAGGACAAATATTTTGGTACACGCTTGAAGGTCGTGATGAAAATGGAAACGTTACAGGTGGTTGGGATTTACAGGAATTACGAAGTATTCAAGATTACTATGTAAAGTATGCGCTGTCCTCTGCAAGTGGTGTTTCAGAGGTTGCTTCTATTGGTGGCTATGTTCAAGAATATCAAGTGGACGTGAATCCAGAACTAATGCGTCAGTATAATATTGGATTACATCACGTTGTAAAAGCAGTTAAGGAAAGTAATAAAGACATTGGTGCACAGACTTTGGAAATTAACCAAGCCGAATATTTAGTTCGTGGTTTGGGTTATGTGAAATCCATTTCAGACATCGAAAATGCAGTAGTCACTTCAGAAGATTATACTTCAATTAGGATAAAGGATATTGGTAAAGTTTCATTAGGTCCTGCAACAAGACGTGGATTATTAGATAAAGAAGGCGCAGAGGTTGTTGGTGCTGTTGTGGTGGCTCGTTATGGCGCAAACCCAATGGAAGTCATTAATAACGTAAAGGAAAAAATTAATGAATTAAGTGCAGGATTACCTTCAAAAGTATTAGCGGATGGTAGAACCTCACAAGTAACCATAGTGCCTTTTTACGATAGAACAGAATTGATACAAGAAACATTAGGCACACTTAACGAAGCCTTAACTCTTGAAATATTGATTACCATTTTAGTAATAATTATTATGGTGTTTAATCTTCGAGCTTCCGTACTAATTTCTGGACTATTACCTGTTGCAGTTTTAATGGTATTTATTGCAATGAAACTCTTTGGTGTAGATGCCAACATTGTCGCTTTATCAGGTATTGCTATTGCTATCGGTACAATGGTCGATGTTGGTGTCATACTATCAGAAAATATCATTCGGCATTTAGATGAAGATGATGGAACTCAATCCATTAATACGGTAGTTTATAACGCAACAGCAGAAGTGTCTGGTGCAATCGTAACCGCAGTTATGACAACTATTATCAGTTTCATTCCTGTATTTACAATGATTGGAGCGGAAGGAAAACTATTCAGACCATTAGCCTTCACAAAGACTTTTGCACTAACAGCTTCTATAATCGTGGCGTTATTTTTAATTCCACCGTTTGCTGCATTTTTATTCAGAAAGAAAAACATTAAAAACACTTTTAAATATGTTTTAAATGGCGTTTTAATAGCATTGGGAATCGTAGCCATAATTTATGGGTATTGGTTAGGATTGATTTTGATAGCGTTTGGAATTACAGCACTTCTCAATCTTCAAAGTAAGATAACAGACAAGCAAGCTAATCTTATCAATATCATTATTTCGGTATCAGCTATTGTATTCTTGTTAGCTGAATATTGGAGACCATTAGGCGTTGATAAAAGCATTTTCTGGAATCTCATTTTTGTTAGTGTTATTTGCTTTGGTTTATTGGGTGTTTTCTCATTATTCATCAAATATTACACACGCATTTTAAAGTGGTGTTTAGATAATAAGTTGCTCTTTTTGTCTGTTCCAACAGCAATTGTGATTGCAGGATTTTTCATTATGAAAAATACAGGCAAAGAGTTTATGCCATCATTAAATGAAGGCTCATTTCTACTAATGCCAACCTCGATGCCTCATTCTGGCGTAGAAGAAAACAAACGTGTTTTACAGCAATTGGATATGGCTGTCGCCAGTATTCCAGAGATTGAAACCGTAGTTGGTAAAGCAGGTAGAACAGAATCAGCTTTAGACCCAGCACCTTTATCAATGTATGAAAATATCATTCAGTACAAACCAGAATATATGCTGAATGAAAACAGAGAGCGTCAACGCTATAAAGTCAATGATGATGGTGAATATGTGTTAAAAAACGGAATGTCATTGCGAGCGGAACAGAGTGAAGCGTGGCAATCTCTTAATGCAAAAGAACAACTCATTCCAGACGATGATGGCGAGTTCTACCGTAATTGGCGACCAGAAATACAGTCACCAGACGATATTTGGAATGAAATCGTAAGAGTTACAAAGTTACCAGGTGTTACATCTGCACCAAAACTACAACCTATTGAAACCCGATTAGTAATGCTTCAAACAGGAATGCGAGCACCAATGGGAATTAAAGTTAAAGGTCAAGACTTAAAGCAAATAGAAGCGTTTGGAGTGCAATTAGAAAACATCATCAAGGAAGCTGAAGGTGTTAAAAAAGAAGCTGTTTTTGCAGACCGTATTGTTGGTAAACCCTATTTGTTAATTGATATTGATAGAGAGAAAATTGCACGTTATGGCATTTCGATACAAGATGTTCAAGATGTATTAAAAGTAGCAGTTGGTGGTATGGTCTTAACCCAAACGGTTGAAGGTCGAGAGCGATATGGTGTTCGAGTACGATACCCAAGAGAATTACGCGCAAACCCAACAGACTTACAACAGATTTATGTGCCAGTTGAAAAAGGTAGTCCTGTGCCATTAAGCGAATTGGCAACTATTCGTTATGAACAAGGTCCACAAGTTATTAAAAGTGAAGACACCTTTTTGGTAGGTTACGTCTTGTTTGATAAATTAGATGGCTTTGCAGAAGTAAGCGTTGTTGAAAATGCACAAGCACTAATCCAAGAAAAGATAGATTCTGGTGAGTTAATTGTACCAAAAGGAATCAACTATGCATTTACAGGAACGTATGAAAATCAGTTACGAGCAGAAAAAACCTTGTCGGTTGTTGTACCGTTAGCATTGGCAATCATTTTCTTAATTCTGTATTTCCAGTTCCGTTCGGTTGGTACGTCCTTAATGGTATTCACAGGTATCGCAGTAGCGTTTGCAGGTGGTTTTATAATGATTTGGCTCTATGGCCAAGATTGGTTTTTAAACTTCAATTTCTTTGGCGAAAATATGCGAGACTTATTCCAGATGCACCCAATCAATTTAAGTGTAGCAGTTTGGGTTGGATTTATTGCACTCTTCGGTATAGCAACAGATGATGGTGTAGTAATGGCAACTTATTTAACCCAAACATTCGATAGAAACACACCAGATAATAAAAAGGAAATTAGAGCATCCATAGTGGAAGCAGGAGAAAAACGTATCAGACCCTGTTTAATGACTACAGCTACAACCATTTTAGCATTATTACCAGTATTAACCTCTACAGGTCGAGGAAGCGATATAATGATACCTATGGCAATACCAAGTTTTGGTGGAATGCTTATAGCCTTAATAACCTTATTTGTAGTTCCAGTATTATATAGCTGGAAAGCCGAATTTCAACTTAAAAGAACTGTAAAATGAAACAGATAAAATCACACATAAAAACAGTCTTTATTCTTTGTTCGTTATTCTTTGTTCTCATTGGAAATGCACAGCAATTAGAAACGTTAATCAATGAAGCAGTAGCGAACAACCCAGAGATTCAAAAGTTTGAGTTACAATACAAAAGAGCTTCTGAAAAAGTAAACGAAGTCAATACCATTCCTAATACCGAATTTGGTGTTGGTTACTTTGTAAGTGAACCAGAAACACGAACAGGAGCACAACGCTTTAAAGTATCTGCTAAACAAATGTTACCGTGGTTCGGAACCATTACATCAAGAGAAAACTATGTGAGTTCATTGGCAGATGCTAAATACGAGGACATTGTTATCGCAAAGCGAAAACTAATGGCTTCGGTATCTCAATCCTATTATAATCTATACGCCAACAAAGCAAAGCAAGAGGTCTTAACTGAAAATATTAAACTATTAGAAACTTATGAGACGTTGGCATTAACTTCTGTTGAGGTTGGTAAAGCATCCGCAGTAGATGTGTTGCGATTGCAAATGCGCCAAAACGAAATGCAACAATTAAAAGATGTGTTAAGTCAACAATTTTTAGCAGAACAAACTAACTTCAATAATCTATTGAATCGAGAAAATGATGTTGAGGTCAATGTGGTAGATAGTCTAATGATACCTTCAGAAGATTTTGAAATCACTACTGAAAATTTAGCATTACATCCCGAATTGTTGAAGTATGATAAGCTCTATCAATCCATAGAGCAATCAGAATTATTAAATCAAAAAGAAAGCAGTCCAATGATTGGTTTTGGATTAGATTATATCAATGTTGCTGAAAGACCAAATATGGATTTCAGCGATAACGGAAAGGATATTGTAATGCCAATGGTTTCGGTATCTATCCCAATTTTCAATAAAAAATATAAATCGCAAACCAAACAAAATGATTTGCAACAGCAGGAAATTACTGCTCAAAAACAGGAACGTTTAAATTCATTGGAAACGCTTTTAGACAAAGCGAATAACGAACGCATTTCTGCAAGAATAAGTTATGCTACCCAAACCAAAAACCTAAAGCAAGCTAAAGATGCAGAAGACATTTTAATCAAAAGCTACGAAACAGGAACGATTGATTTTAATGATGTTTTGGATATTCAAGAGTTGCAGCTAAAGTTTCAAATGAACCAAATAGAATCTGTGAAGACCTACTATGTACAAAGTACAATCATAAATTATTTAATTCAGTAAACAATGAAACACACATATCACATTCACGGAATGACCTGCAACGGTTGTCGCAGTCACGTTGAAGAAACGCTCTCTAAAATAGAAGGTGTTTCAAAAGCAACAGTCGATTTAGATAAGGCAGAAGCTACCATCGAAATGGAATCGCATATTCCCATAGAAACTTTTCAAGAAGCCTTAAAAAAGGATGGTGACAGATACAGTATTCATAAACAAGGTAAACGGCATCAACATTCAAAAGATAAAAAGAAAGAGCAACCCAAAGGAAAAGGCACAGGCACATTTTATTGTCCTATGCATTGCGAAGGCGATAAAACTTATGATGAACCAGGCGATTGTCCGGTTTGCGGAATGGATTTGGTAGAAGAACAAAATCTATCAGCAACTTCAAAGGAACAATGGACGTGTCCTATGCATCCAGAAATTGTAAAAGATGAAGCAGGTTCGTGTCCTATTTGTGGAATGGATTTAGTACCAATGGAAGCAGATAGTTCAGCAGAAGAAAAAACGTATAAGAAGCTATTAAAGAAATTTTGGATAGCATCTGTATTCACATTACCCATTTTCTTAATTGCTATGAGCGAAATGCTTAATAACAATCCATTGTATAATATAATGGAACAGAAAAATTGGAACTGGATTCAATTTGCACTATCCATTCCAGTTGTTTTTTATGCTACTTGGATGTTCTTTGAGCGTGCTTATAGAAGCATAAAAACGTGGAATCTCAATATGTTTACACTCATTGGAATTGGTGCAGGTGTGGCTTGGTTATTTAGTGTATTTGGTATGTTGTTTCCAGATGTATTTCCTGAACAATTTAAAACTGAATTAGGCGCAGTTCACGTTTATTTTGAAGCAGCAACAGTTATTCTAACGTTAGTGCTTTTAGGTCAGTTGTTAGAAGCTCGTGCGCATAGTAAAACCAATTCGGCAGTAAAAGAGTTACTAAAGTTAGCACCTAATAAAGCCATAAAAATAGTAGATGGTGAAGAAATTGAAGTCAGTATTGACGAGATAGAATTAAATGATATTCTAAAAGTGAAACCAGGAGATAAAATTCCTGTGGATGGTGTGATAACTGAAGGCGAAACAACTATTGACGAATCTATGATTACAGGAGAACCTATTCCTGTAAACAAATCTCAAGAAGATAAAGTAAGTAGCGGAACAATTAATGGTAATCAATCCTTTTTAATGAAAGCTGAAAAAGTAGGAAGTGACACGCTTTTATCACAAATCATTCATATGGTTAATGATGCCAGTAGAAGTCGTGCACCTATTCAAAATTTAGCAGATAAAGTTTCAGGTTATTTTGTGCCAGTTGTAGTTCTTGTTTCTATTATCACATTTATTGTATGGTCTATTTGGGGACCAGAACCAGTTTATGTGTATGCGTTTGTAAATGCGATTGCAGTACTAATCATTGCGTGTCCTTGTGCTTTAGGTTTAGCAACACCAATGTCTGTAATGGTTGGTGTGGGTAAAGGTGCTCAAAATGGTGTATTGATTAAAAATGCTGAAGCTCTTGAAAAAATGGATAAGGTAAATACGCTTATCGTTGACAAGACAGGAACAATTACCGAAGGAAAGCCAACAGTTGAAACCGTTGGTGCTTTTAATGATGCTTTAAGCGAAAAAGAAGTGTTACAATACATCGTTTCATTAAATACCAATAGCGAACATCCTTTAGCAGAAGCTACTGTAAAATATGGGAAAGAGCATAATGCTGAAATTTTAAAATCCGAAGATTTTAGTGCTGTTACTGGAAAAGGTGTTGAAGCTAAAATTGATGGTCAAAAAGTAGCATTAGGTAATCCTAAAATGATGGAATATGCCAAAGCTAATATTACTTCCGAAATTAAGGGTGAAGCCAAAATTTATCAAAAGCAAGGTAAAACAGTTTCTTATTTGTCAATAGATGAAACCGTTGTTGGGTATGTAGTTATAGGAGATAAAATAAAAGAAACAAGTGCCAAAGCGATTAAAGCACTTCAAGATAAAGGCATTGATGTGATAATGCTTACAGGTGATAATCACGATACAGCACAAGCAGTAGCATCAGAACTAAATCTTGCAGATTTTAAAGCCAGTATGTTACCTGAAGACAAACTCAAAGAAGTAGAAAAACTACAAAAAAATGGAAAAGTAGTTGCTATGGCAGGTGATGGAATTAATGATGCACCAGCATTGGCAAAAAGTGATGTAGGTATTGCAATGGGAACAGGAACAGATGTAGCGATAGAAAGTGCTATGATAACACTCGTAAAAGGCGATTTACACGGTATTGTAAAAGCAAAAAAATTAAGTAATGCTGTAATGAAGAACATTAAGCAAAACCTATTTTTTGCACTTATCTACAACACAATAGGTATACCTATTGCAGCAGGCGTATTATTCCCGTTTTTTGGTGTTTTATTGTCGCCAATGATAGCAGCGTTAGCAATGAGTTTTAGCTCTGTTTCGGTTATAGGTAACGCATTACGATTAAGAAATATTAAAATATAACATTATGAAAAAATTTATAATTTACTTCGGAATATTGGTAGTAGGTGTGTCATTGGGTTGGTTGCTTTTTGGTGGTTCATCAAAAGAAGGAACAGACCATAATCACGATGCGGTTACAGCAACCAATCAAATGTGGACTTGTTCTATGCATCCACAGATTATGCAACCAGAACCAGGCGATTGTCCTATTTGTGGTATGGATTTAATTCCTGCGGAAAGTAGTGAAGATGGTTTATTAGCAGACCAATTCAAATTGACCGAAAATGCTATGGCTTTAGCTAATATTCAAACATCTATTGTTGGTAAAGGCAATGTTGAAGGCAATACTATCAAATTATCTGGTAAAATTGCTGAAAACGAAGAAGCCAATGCAGTACAAGTCAGTTACTTTTCAGGTAGAATTGAACGCTTGAATGTGAGTTTTACAGGTGAAGAAGTTCGTAAAGGTCAATTATTGGCGACCATTTATTCACCAGAACTCTATGCAGCACAACAAGAATTAATTACAGCAGCATCTTTAAAAGAATCACAACCTGCTTTATACAAAGCAGTCCGTAATAAATTGAAATTATGGAAGCTCTCTGAAAATCAAGTCAATCAGATTGAAGAAACAGGGAAAGTAAAAGAAAACTTTCCTGTTTATGCAACCGTTTCGGGTACTGTTACAGAAAAATTGGTAGAGCAAGGCGATTACATTAAACAAGGACAACCCTTACTTAAAATTGCTAATCTAAACACGGTTTGGGGAAATTTTGATGTGTATGAAAATCAGATTGACCGCTTTAAAAAAGGACAGGAAGTGATGATAACAACCAATGCTTATCCTAATAAAGAGTTTAAAGGTAAAGTAGATTTCATTGACCCAGTTTTAAACACAAAAACAAGAACTGTAACCTTACGTGTTGTTTTAAACAATAAGGATGATGTATTTAAACCTGGGATGTTTGTAACCGCAAATATTGAAGGCAATACGACTAAAAATGACGAAGTATTAACAATTCCTGCATCTGCTGTTATGTGGACAGGTGAACGTTCTGTGGTGTACCTTAAAACAAATCCAGACCAACCTATTTTTGAAATGGTTGAAATTAAATTAGGCAATCAAATTGGTAATCAATATGAAGTTGTAGAAGGTATATTTGCTGGAAATGAAATAGTGACTAACGGAACATTTACGGTTGATGCAGCTGCACAATTACAAGGCAAAAAGTCTATGATGAATAAAGAAGGTGGTAAAGTAATGACGGGACACGAAGGTCATTTGGGTATGGATAATAATGCATCTAACAAAGAAAGTGACCACACTAATATGAATGAGCGTTTGAAAGTGTCAGAGAAATTTCAAGAGCAGTTAAAAGCTGTTTTCAATGCGTATATCAATTTAAAAGATGCTTTAGTAAAAGAAGATTCAAAAAGTACTTCAGCAAACGCAACAACTTTATTAAATAAATTGAACAAAGTAGATATGAAATTGTTGTCAGATAATAAAGCGCATAACCATTGGATGTCATTAGAAGGCGAAATAAAATCTTCTGCAACCTCAATTTCTGAAACATCCGATATAAAATCACAAAGAGACCATTTTAAACATTTATCATCACATCTAATCAATGCTGTTCAACTATTTGGTATCAATGAAAAGGTCTATGTAGAATTTTGTCCAATGTCAGATAACAACAATGGTGCATATTGGTTGAGTAAAGAAGAAAAAGTAATCAATCCATACTTTGGCAGCGCCATGCTAACCTGTGGTGAAGTAAAACAAGTAATAGAATAAAAAATCAAGTAATAACAATTAAATTTGAAACAATGAATTTTTCAAAGAAAAATCACGAATACAAAAACAAAAATGTAATCGACGTGAGTAAAAAAGTAATTTTAAGTGTAGCTGTAATAGCAGCATTAGGTTTTACAAGTTGTAAAAACGAAACCAAAAAAGAAACAGAAACCACAACTACTGAAATGTCAAAAGATATGGCAATCACAGACCTGTCTTTTGGTGTAAGAGGAAATTGCGGAATGTGTAAAAACACAATCGAAAAAGCAGCTAATGGTGTTGAAGGTGTTGCAAGTGCTAATTGGGATGTCGATAAGAAGAAGATTGATGTGTCTTTTGATGATACAAAAACCGATGCAATGGCAATCCATAAAGCAATCGCAGCTTCAGGATATGATACCGAAAAAGTAGCAGGTGATGAAGAAGCATATGATGGTTTACCAGGTTGTTGTAAATACGACCACGAAATGATGATGAATCAATCTGGTGAAGAAAAAAGTGATGACCATTCAAATCACGACCATTAAACAAAAATGAAAGAGTCTTTTTCGGAAGGCTCTTTTTTTATTCCCCACAACCCAAAACCCAGTTTTTTCGTACCTCAAAATCCTCTGTCTTTTGTGTTGTTCCGCACGCCAATGCATAATTGGTTTTATGTCATAATACTTGTAGCCAGCGCTATAATAGCACATTGCTTATTTTATTTAAAAGTATCCATTTTAATAAATTGGTACAATAAAAAAGCAAAGAGCTATTGCCAACGTTCAAAACAACTATTCCGCCACAAAACCAATCCCAAGCTATGTTACATAATAGAAGTTATAGGAGCAAAAATCCTTTCAATGGTTGCCTACGGCGTTTTATTATATTTTTGTCGCTATAACTGCTATTATGTAAAATATCCACTCACCATCCGCACAAATCGGAACTAAAATTAAACTGTGGATATTCACGAGTACATTAATTTAAAATAAAAATGAAACGAGCTAAATATCCGCTATTCCAACGCTCACATCCGAACTTCTAACTACATTTTGAACAAACATTAAACAGTCGAACATTCAAAGGGTAACGTTAATTTATTATAATATTCGTTATCTCATTCAACTGCACAAAACCATCGTTAAGTCCAAGTATTCCTTACCTCAAGTCTTTGTTTGTTTCATTTCGTTAACAAATATTAAAGACCACTTTTCCCCACCACCCAAGTCAGCGGTTATAAAAAAATAGGTTTATAATATGTAGTATTACGCCATAGCACATTACTTTTTATCGTGCCTCAAAAAAGCAATAAGCTATTGTCTAAAAGTCCTGTATAAGTAGCTTGTTTAAATGCTGTTTTATCAAACAACTATTTAAAACGCTACCCATACAAACGCTTCATCCAACGCTCAAATACGAACTGAAACCTATTTTTTTAAGTGTTAATTCCCCAGAAAAGTTAAAAGTAAATTGAATCAAGTTTAAACAAATTTGAAATATTAAAATAAAAAAAGATGGCAAATATATGTGGCTACCTCTGCCAACCGCACAAGGCTATAAAGGTCAAGCCCTACGGGTTTTGAATAAAACTTTTTTCAAGACCCTTTTTCTTTTGATTTAGACATTCAACTCAAAAAACTTTTATCCAAAAACCTTGACAGCCTTACCCACGCCACAACAACTATGGCTATCTTTTTTCTTTTCAAAAAAAATAATGGCGCGAAGCGTAGCGAAGCAATTTTAAATTGGATAGCTATGTCAACTTTTGAACTAAAAACACACCAAATCGGAAGAACCTACTCGAACCCTCATTTTTTCATTCTAAATAAAGGTCTAAACAGCGGAAAACCACTCTTAAAATCCTGTGCTAACTGTTTCGTTGTCACTACTACAACAGAAGAGGTAAAACACACACTTTTTCACTTATCTATGATGTTGCAAATAGGCGGTTTTTACGCTTACTATTTAAAAGGTAGTGTTATTCCGTTTATTTCAATAGATGATTGTAGGAACACTTTGAAAAACAGCTACAGCTCATTGTTTTATGATGCAATTCAGTTGCAAAAACATATTAATATTGTGTCAGCAATTAACAAAAAGGAAAAGGAGCTTCATAAAATCATTTCAAAAATGGCAGATTTGAAAGTATCATATATTCAAAGTTTATTTTCTAAAATGCAAAAAGAAGCAATCTAAAGCAACAAAATCCATATCAAAAGAATAGCACAAAACTTGCCATATATTCAATCGGAAGGTACAACTTCGTGTTAAGTCCGTACCAAGTCCGAAGAAAATTATGTTTCATTTAAATTATTTATGTTATGGGTAAAATTGCTCAAGGTATTTTAGGAGGTCTTTCAGGTAAGGTTGGTAACGTTATCGGTGGAAGCTGGAAAGGAATTGATTACATTAGAATTAAACCTTCAAGTGTAGCCAATCCAAGAACTGTTGGTCAAGTAAACCAAAGAACCAAGTTTACTGCCACTTTAGAATTTTTACAGGCTGTAAAGCCTTTTATTAAGTTAGGGTATAAAGGATTAGCTGTTAAGAAAACAGAATTTAATGCTGCAATGTCGTATGTATTGAATAATGCGATTACAGGTACTGAACCTAACTTTGTTGTTGACTATCCAAACGCTTTAGTAAGTCGCGGAGGTTTATCTGGTGTGCTAAACCCAACGACTGATTTAGCAACTGCTGGAGAAGTAACGTTTGGTTGGGATGATAACTCTGCTGAAGGTAACGCAAATGCTACTGACAAAGCGATGTTATTGGTTTACAATCCATCAAAAAAGGAATCTATTTCTTTACTTGATGGAGCAGACAGAACAGTAGGTTCTCAAATTGTTTCAATCCCAACAACTTATGCAGGAGATACAGTAGAGCTATTTATGGCTTTTATTACTGCTGATGGTAGTCAAGTATCAAACAGTATTTATTTAGGCTCTGGTACAGCTAATTAATGCTTGGTGTTTTTATTTAGAAACCGCTCTAATCGAGCGGTTTTTTTTATGCTATATTTGTTGCTCTATTTATTAATAGTTGTTGCTAATCTTCTCTTTTTATATGTTTTTTGTATGCTATTTGTTGCCCAAATGCAGTAGTACCAATGAATACAAGGGTAGTTAAATATTGTATCGGGAAGTAAAACGTCATTGCAAAATTCTTAGATATAAATTATATAATTTTTAAAAATCTGGTATTACATTTAATGTGTGATATATGGCTTGAGCTAATATTTCAAATTTAATCTTAAGTTAACTTGTTTGTAAAATAGGTGAATAGGTATTTAATAAAGTGTTCTTCAAATTTTAGTTACATTTAGCCTTAAAAAAAGGCTAAGGTTTAATGCATAAAAAATTACATCTATACATCAAATGTATTGCTTTACTGATCGCGATACGTAGTTATTCTCAAGTTGATACACCTCAAACTATAGATAGCCAGATAGATAAGGGAATAGAGTTAATGTTTCAAAAAGAACATTCTCAGTCTATTGAACTATTGATTACTACAGAAGCCATAGCCAAAAAAAATCAATGGTATGAACAAGTTTTTAGGTCCACGTTAAATATAGGGTCTAATTACTATTTTCTTTCGGATTATGGTGAGGCGGTTTTATATTACTTACAAGCCTATGAAATAGCCATTGAACATTTAGATTCGCGTCAGGAAATGACGGTGCTTAATAATATAGGTATTCTTTATTTTCAAGAAGAAGATTTATTACAGGCTAAGGATTATTTCTTTAAAGCGTACCAAAAGGCAAAATTACTAGGAGATGAGGTCAAAGTGGGCTATTACGGGGTGAATTTAGCATTGGTCTCTAATAAAATGAAAGCGCCTGATTCTGCTCAAATTTATATTAATGAGGCCTTACCTTTATTGAAGAATGAACCTAATGTTTTAGTCACAGGAAGGATGGCGCAGTCTGAAATGTTTCTCTTAAAAAAACAATATGCCAAATCTGAAGACATTGCTCTCAATTTATTACCCAAGTTTCAAGATATATCACAAGTAGAAAATAGAGTTTTTATTCTATTGGTTTTAGCACAAATTAATGAAGATCAAAACCGTTTAGATAAAGCGCTGTATTATGGTATTGAAGCTCGAAATACGCAAGCAGGTATTGAGAATAGAGAAGAAGTCTATAGCTATTTGTCTAATTTATACGGTAAAAAGGGACAACTTGAAAATGCTCTAGTGTATAAAGATTCTGTAATTATTGCTTCAGACTCGCTAGCCGATATCAGAAATAGTAAGCTGTTTGAAACTGAAAAAGTAAAGTTTCAAATTCAAAATTACCAACATGAACTTTCTGAAAGTAAAGAAGTCTTAAAACAAGAGCGACGCTTCTTTTATAGTATCATCGGAATCACATTACTCAGTATGGGCTTTATCTTATGGATTTTCAGAAGTAATTCTATAAAACATAAACAACGGAAAACCATTGTAGAATTAGAGTTAGCGAAAGAGAAAAGCGATTATTTGCTTATTCAAAAGCAACTGCATGAACAAGAAACTTTAGCACTATTAGAGCAAGAACGTTTTAAAAACGAATTAGAAGTTAAAAATAGAAAGCTTACCGCTAAAGCTTTGTATTTGTCTAGTAAGAATGATTTAATTGAAGAAGTACTACAATCGCTATCTCAGAATACCGAAATTGCAGAGAATCCTGAATTAAAAAAACAGATACGGGAGTTAAAGAATCACCTTAAAACAGATACCCAATGGGATAGTTTTTTTACGCACTTTGAAGAAATTAATCAAGGGTTTTTAGATAGGCTGAGATATAAACATGATAAACTGACGCCAAGTGATATTAGGTATATCACTTATTTATATATGAATTTATCAAATAAAGAAATCGCATCACTTTTAAACATTACACCGCAATCTTGTAGGAAGCGTAAAGAGCGACTTTCCAGTAAGTTAAATATTCCCAACAACACTACACTTCATAACTATTTATCTACGATTTAATTCTTGTGTCACGCTAAAAGAACAGTAGTGTCACGGAATGTCACGCTTAAAATAAGGCATTAACGATATCGTGTATCTATATTTATCATCCTAATCTTAAAATATGTTACGATGAAAAAACAAATTACTTTATTACTTTTTTTCTTAAGCGTTATCATTTCAACTAAAGCCACTGCGCAAATTGAATTTGAAGGAGCAAAAGCTTATGGACAATTATTTGATGTTACTTATAGTAAAACACAAGAGAATGTCATTTATGCTCACACCTTGACGAATCATGTTGTAGCGTCTGTAGATGGCGGTGACACTTGGGATATTTTATATTCAGATCCTTTAGATAATTATGCCACTATAAAAGATTTAAAATTAATTAATGATGGAGCTGCTCTAAGTTTTAATATTAAAGCAGAAGGTACTGATTATAATAAAATAGTAATATTCGATTTAGCTACAGCTTCGATTACACAGACCTTTTCTCCACCCAACTCTTTTGAATTTGATATTTTAATAGAGTCTTATGATATTTCGGATACTAACAATGATGTGATGTTAATGCATACGACCTATTCTTTAGCAGGTGCTTATACTCATGAGGTGTTTTATACTTCTGATGGTGGTTTAAATTGGAACGCTGTTTACTATAGTCCTTTAAACTATCATGTTGCTGTAAACAACGTGAGTATTTCTCCTAGCGATGATAACAAGCTATTTCTTATGCGAGGTGGTTCTACAACTAGAGAGTTAGGTGGCGTTTTCGTTTCTTTAGATGCAGGGCAAACTTGGGAGAATAAAATACCAGGAAACACGTATGACGCTATAGCCTTTAATCCAGATAATTCAGATGATATCTTATTGGGAACGGGTTATGGATACGATACTCATGTAGAAAACTTGTATCGTTCTTTAGATGGTGGATCTACTTGGGCAATTGTGCCAATCACTTGGACAACCATGTCTAATGATAATATTAATAAAATTGAATTTAACCCTAACAACTCTGACGAAATCATTGTGTTAGAAGAAAATGAAATGGTTGTATCTTCAGATAATGGTGCCACTTGGGTTAACTATGTTTACACCACAATAGATCCAGAGACATATTACTATGGTCTAGCAGCATCGTATAATCCTTTTACGACTAATGAATTATTGATAACAACTAATTTTTATCCATTCTTAACGACAGATGGCGGCTTAACGCTTAGTAAACTAGAAAACCCTTTTATTAATTCAACAGGTACCATTGCAGCGTTCTCTTCAGAAAACGAAAATCATATTTATTATGGTATGCGTTCAGGTTATATGCATAAAGATTTACAAACCGAAGCTGAAGAAGGGTATGCACTTCAGTCTCTAACACAAGGTTTTGGATCAACAGTAAAGGTATTTGCAGACCCTGTTGTTCCTGGTCGTGTGTTTACTGGAAATAGAGCTCTAAATACATCATATATCAACGTGAGTTCAGCGCATGGAGCCGATTTAAAATCGATTGCGAGCTCTATGTTCTTTTTAATTCTGACAGATGTGTCTACTTCTATTGCGAATCCAAATATTAGTTGGATATCTACAGGTTTAGAGTTGCATAAAGTGGATTTAACAGATATGGATAATATTATTGATGAAAGTATTACTATTCCACAATTAGGTGAGGTTATAAAAGCGGTACAAGTAGATAGTGAGAATGAAAGTACAATTTTTATTACCCAAGGAATTGATTTTTACAAATCAGTAGATGATGGTGCGACTTGGGCTTTAAGTAATACAGGATTGGAAGGTTTAACACTTGATGCGCAATTAATTTTAGATATTGAACAAAACCCCTTAAATGCTAATCAATTAATGCTATCTACAACTAATGGTATCTATTTGTCTGAGAACAAAGGAGATTCTTGGAGTTTAATTTCTTCTGAATTTACAGACAATGTCGCCTTTTCGTCAATTACAGAGAATGCAATCGTTGGAGTGACGCACTATTCTGATGGGTTTAACGTGCCTTTACCAGTTGCCAAAGCAAAAATTATTATAAGTACTGATTTGGGTGAAACATGGACTGAAATTTCTCCTGAAATGCTAGAATATCCTTTTACTGAGTCTTCTGCAATGCTGTTTACGGAGGATAATATTACTGTTTACTTAGGTGTTCATGATTTAGGTTTAATAAAATATGATATTGATATATCAACACTATCAGTTAGTTCAGAGTTACCATTTAATAACACTATTAAATTTTATCCTAATCCAACCCAAAATAGTTTTCTAGTGGTAGGTGATGATTCTATTAAAGCTATTAGTATATACTCAATTTCCGGACAAGAAGTTAAGAGCGTCAAGAATGTAAGTTCAGAAATTAATGTAAGTGATTTAGCGGCTGGTGTTTATTTGGTAAAAGTACAAACTGCAAACAGTACAATTACTAAGCGCCTAATAAAGTCTAATTAGTATTATTGATTTTTCAATATCACTTATAGTTCTTTTTTAATTTAAGAGCTGATATTTATTGAAAGCCCATTTTATATCTTATAAAATGGGCTTTATTTTTTATTTAATTTTCAAAAAAGCCTTGTATTAATATGTTAGAACTGCTACTTTTAGGTTAAGAATATTGGAAATTGATTTGTTAATAGGTAAGCAATTTAACTTAGCACATGCATAACATAAAATGTTAATGCGTTTTAGCTTGTATTGATTACCGCGATGGATAATATTTAGCGACTGTAATAGGTACATTGAATTTTAAATAAGTATGATATAAAATATTGATTTATTTTAAAATTCAGGAAAGTGAACTTATAGATTAATTATTATACCACACCAGAATGAACAGAAGAAATTTTTTTAAAAAAGGCTCCTTAGTTGCATTAGGAACAACACTACTACATCCTTTAGGTAGTTTAATTAATGACGTTGGTTATGACGTTACTGACAAAAATAAAAAAGCAAAGAATATAATTATTATTGTTAGTGATGGTATGAGTATTGGCACGTTAAATATGGCCGATTTGTACTTGTCGAGAAAAACAGGTACAGGTTCTAATTGGTTAGACCTATATAAGAAAAACAAAGTAAGCAGAGGGCTTATGGATATGGCTTCGGCAAGCTCAATTGTTACTGATTCTGCCGCAGCTAGTTCGTCTTGGGGAGGTGGTGTTAGAATTGAAAATGGCGGTTTAAATGTAAGTAAAAGTGGAGAGGAGCATCTTCCCATTTGGCAGAAATTCAAAACATCTGGAAAAAAAGCCGGTTGTGTCACTTCAGTTCCTATTACGCATGCTACACCTGCGGGATTTTGTGTCAATTCCAAATCAAGAAATGCTCAAGAAGAAATTGCAGAAAAATATTTAGAACTTAAGTTTGATGTGATGATGGGTGGAGGTGATGATTACTTTTCTTCAGATAAAAGAAAAGATAAAAAAGACATGTACCAAGAATTTATATCAAAAGGGTATCAGGTGGTTAATACCAAACAGGCTATGCGCTCTGCAGAGACAGATAAACCTATATTAGGGGTTTTTGATAATGGAGGACTTCCTTATGCTTTGGATAGACAAAATAGTAAGGAGTTGGTTCAGAAGATACCAACCCTTGCGGAAATGACTCAGAAAGCCATTGATGTTATGAAAGATCATTCCAAAGGTTTTGTGTTGCAGGTAGAAGCAGGAAAAGTAGATTGGGCAGCCCACGGTAACGATATTGCAGGCTTAATACACGATCAAATTGATCATGATGAGGCCATACAAATCGCCATGGATTTTGCAGAGCAGGATGGTGAAACCTTAGTTATTATAACCACAGATCATGGTAATGCCAATCCTGGAGTTATTTATGGATCTGATGCTAATGATAATTTTGATGCTATTCAGAAGTATACGCAAACTAACGAATGGATTTTAAATGGTATTGGTAAAGAGACCTCTATCTCACAAATTAAAGAGAGAATAAATTATGCCAATAATATTGCACTAACAAACGAAGAATGTAGGCAGCTATTAGATTATTATAAAGATATACGAACAGATAACGGTCTTTATAACCCAAGGCATCTTCCTTTTAATCTTTTAGCTACATTGCAAAAACCGCATAATTCAGTCGGATGGATAAGTATGCAACACTCTGCTGATTACGTAGAATTAGCGATGTATGGACCAGGAAGTCATCTTTTAAAACCGTTTATAAAGAATACAGATTTACATTATTTAATGCTTGAAGCAGCCGAAATACAAAATAAATTTTAATAAAAATGTAGCTTTTTCACAGATTAAATAATTTATAGTCCCTATTTTAGATTGTACATAAATTTGAGCGTAGTTTTCTGTTAACTATTAATTTATTGACTTCAAAAGAATAGCTGCATCATAGAGAATAAAGATCATGAACATTTTATATATACATGGATTAAACGGAAGTTTGAGTCCTGAAAAGAGAATTATATTGGAACAATACGGAGTTGTTTACGCTCCGTCTATCGATTATGAAAACAGACCGAATGTGATTTCAGGACTATCAGCCGCTTTTAATTCACATGATATTAATGTTGTAATTGGCAGTAGTATGGGAGGTTTTACAGGATATTACGTGTCTAATCGTTATCAATGTCCAGCATTGCTCTTTAATCCTGCATTGGCAAATCGTTCTGTGCATCAGGAAATTCCTGAATTGGAACATAAAAAAAGTATTCTGAAGCATTTTGTTTTAGGAACAGCAGACGATGTCGTAAATCCGGTTGAGACACTTCAGTTTTTAGCTAATACAATAGAGCTTAGTCCGGAATATAATATTCATTTACGAAATGATTTAGCCCATCGTATTCCATTAGATGTATTTAAAGAAGAAGTTAAACATTTCTTTAGTAAACTGTAAATTACCAATAGATTTTATTGACTTAAATGAAATTTCTATTGGTAACTTTTTTAGCACATAAGTTTATTTAAGATCTTTAAATTATAAATTTCACAAAAGAAAAAATATGAATTTTAAATATTTAAAAATAGCGATAAGTGTATTGGCTATTTGTTCTGTAATTTCTTGCTCTGATGATAATTTGAATGCTACTGATAACGATGAAAATGGTGGTGGCGAGATTCAATTTACAGGACGTCCATATGCCATTGTAGATACGTTTGTCTCAGATTTTTATAATAACAATGCCATAATACCTGCGCCAAATCCAGAGGATGCTTTTTATGGGCAAGATGCAACATATAATGGTAATCAACCTTCTTATACAGATAATGTTGATGGTACAGTAACCGATAATGTAACTGGCTTAATGTGGCAAAAAGATATGGGTAATAAAATGTCTTATGCAGATGCTATAGTATCAGTAGAAAATTTCAATTTGGGAGATTATACGGATTGGAGAATACCAACAATTAAAGAGCTGTATTCATTAGCTAATTTTACAGGACGTTGCTTTGGTGATGATTCAATAGATATGTTTATTGATGTGAATTATTTTGATCAACCAATTGGTGATGAATCCATTGGAGAACGAGAAATTGATGGGCAAACCTGGTCCATTACGGAATATGTAGGAGAAATAATGAATGCTGATGAAGCTGTTTTTGGATACAATTTTGTTGATGGACGATTAAAAGGCTACCCAAAATACAGTCCGGCTACAGGTGCACCTAATACCATGTATTTTAGAATGGTAAGAGGAAATACATCCTACGGCGAAAATGATTTCACTGATAATGGAGACGGAACTATTACAGACAGTGCTACAGGATTAATGTGGCAGCAAGCAGATAATAGTGAAACTTACGATTGGGAAAATGCTTTAGCTTACGCTGAATCATTAGATCTTGGAGGTCATAGCGATTGGAGAATGCCCAATGCAAAAGAACTTCAAAGTATTGTCGATTATTCAAGGTCGCCACAAACTACAAATTCTCCAGCAGTTGATCCATTATTTACATGTACATCAATTCAAGATTATAATGGTAATCTAGGACAATATGGTTACTATTGGACAAGCTCTCCTTTACAAGATGGTCCTAATCCTTATACAGATGCGGTATATTTCTGTTTTGGAAAAGCTGAAGGAGAAATGAATGGTCAGTTATTAGATGTCCATGGAGCGGGAGCACAGCGTAATGATCCTAAAGCAGGAAGTGCTGACGATTTTCCAGATTCGTTTGGACCTCAAGGTGATATTCGTAAGATTTATAATTTTGTAAGATGTGTACGAGACGTAAATTAATGTAATACTAAAAAGAAGTTGTCTTAAAACACTGTTTGTGGATTATCTGGAACACAACAGTGCAGCATAACCTAACTGAGCGCTCACAAACAAAGCAGAAGGGCTTACGATATCGGAAAATAGATTTTGCTTAAGAATATAAGTAGTACGATATCAATTAAGTATTATTTCTTTAGATGTTTTATTTGAGTAAAGCCATTTTTTTACATGTTATTTATAATAAACGCTTAACTTGTAAGAGCCTTAATTTGCATTAAAATGAATATCTACCTTTCTTTATTATTACAGTTTTTACTGATATCCTCTAGTATTATCATATTATTTAAATATAGAAAATCAATAGGTTTAGCTCCGCTCTATATCTTTTTGGGAGCTACGCAATACCTACAGTCGCTCACAGGTGCAAGGGTGTATTTTGAAGTTTTAGATGAAATAATTGTTTATCCTGGGTCTGTAATTGTGTTTAGTTCCATACTATTTGCCGCCTTATTAATTTATATAAAAGAAGGGGTCTCTAGTGCTAGAACGCTCATTTTTGGATTGATCATTTCAAACATTTTATTATTAGCATTATTTGGAATTACTTACGAGCAAGAGCTTGCATCATCATTTAAAAATGACTTAAAGTCACCATCGGTTTTTTTATTAAATTATAAATATTTTGCTATTGGTACTGTTTTATTGCTTCTAGATTTTATTTGGATGGTTATTATTTATCAATATTTAATTTCAAAGATTAGAAAGTTAAAATTATTCTGGGTACTCTTTCTATCGTTATTTACCGTTTTATTTTTTGATTCTATTCTATTTAATTTAATTTTTAATTATGGAGCTATAGATTTTAATGCCGTATTATTTGGTCATATTTTAGCAAAGTCTTTTGCGGCGTTAATATTTTCACTTATGTTATATACTTACTTGAAAATTATGGACCCTGATAAGTATAGGGCTACCTTTATAGCCAATCAAGATCGCGATATTTTTTCGATTTTAAAATACAGAAAGAAGTATTTAGATTTAAAGGTAGAAAAACATCAAACTGAAGAAGAATTAACGGCACAATTAACAACATCTTTAAATAATATTTCAGATGGTTTTATTTCTCTTGATACGAATTGGTGTTATACTTATATCAATAAAAAAGCGGCAAATCTTTTGGGTAAAACCCCAAAGGATTTATTAGGTAAGCATATTTGGACAGAGTTTCCTGAGGGTGAATATCTTTCTTTTGGCACTATGTACAAAAAAGCAATTGAAACTCAAAAAACAATATATTTTGAAGATTATTACGAGCCATTAGACAAATGGTTCGAAAACAGAATATACCCTTCAGAGGAAGGGCTAACGATTTATTTTACCGATATAACAGATATAAAAAAAGCAGACAAAGACAATCAAATGCTGATATCATTGATTGAAACTAGTGATGATTTTATTGGATTAGCCACCTTAGAGGGTAAACCTATTTATTTAAATGCTAATGGTAGAAAATTAATAGGGTTGAATACTGAGTTAGAAAATATAGTTTCAATTACAGATTTTTTTCCTGAAGCTTATATAGACGTTATCATAAATGAGCATTTACCTTCCATTAATAAGGATAATAGGTGGAATGGTGAAACGCATTTAAAAAATATGACAACAGGAGATTTAATCCCGATTGAAAAGTCAAGTTTTTTAATAAAAGACCCAGAAACAAATAAACCAATAGCATTGGGCATTGTTGCTACAGATATCACACTACGTAAAGAAGCGGAAGAAAAGCTAAGAAATAGTGAACAAACGTTGAGGCGATTATCTTCTAAAGCACCTGTAGCAATTTTTCAATCCGATAATGAAGGAAGGTGTAATTATGTTAATGAAGAATGGATAAAATATTCCGGACTAACGTTTAATGAGTCTCTTAATTTTGGTTGGTCAAATGCTATTCATCCAGAAGATAAAAACTTTGTTTTAGAACAATGGCAAAAATCGGCTTCATCAAATGAAAGATTATTACAAGATTTTAGATTACTTCATAAAAATGGTGACGTTAAATGGATCTCATCTAAAGCGGTTGGTGTGTTTGATGCTAATCAGAAATTAATTAGTTACATAGGCATACTTATTGATATAACTGAGCGGAAAAACGCCGAAGAGCAAGTCATAAAAAGCGAAAAATATCTTGAGAATATAATTAATAATATTGGAGATCCGGTTTTTGTAAAAGATGAACATAGCCATATTCTATTGGTGAATAATGCTTTTTGTAACCTTTTAGATCTTCCTAAAGAGGATATTATAGGTAAAACTCTAGCTGAAAATGTGTCTCCTTCTGAGCGCGATGAAGCATTTAGGATAGATAAACAAGTTATTGATTCTGGTATAGATAGTATTAACGAGGAGACAATGACTCTTAGTGACAAAGAAACACTTATTATTTCTACTAAAAAGACGCGTTTTATTGATCGTAGTAATACTAAATTTTTAGTCGGTGTTATTAGGGATATAACAGAACGTAAAAAAACCGAATTAGAATTAGAAAATTATAAGAATAATCTCGAAAAGTTAGTAGAATCAAGGACTTCTGAATTAGAAAAAGAAAAAATAAAAGCGCAATCTGCTGATTTAATGAAGTCTGCTTTTTTGGCAACTATGTCTCATGAATTAAGAACTCCTATGAATGCTATTATTGGCTTTACAGGTATATTGTTAAAAGAATTGGCAGGACCATTAAATGATGAGCAAAAAAAGCAACTTGCTATGGTTAAAGATAGTGGAGAGCATTTGCTAGGTTTAATTAATGATGTATTAGATATTTCTAAAATAGAAGCAGGTAAATTAAATGTTACGTATTACCCTTTCGATTATTTAGCATCGCTAGAAAGAACTATAGACTTTTTGTTACCGCAGGCTAAGGTGAAAGGCCTCAATTTTCGGACAGAAATTACCGAAATGGATATTACTCTTTTAAGTGATGAGCGCAGGGTAGAGCAGGTACTATTAAATTTGTTTTCTAACGCTATTAAATTTTCTAAAAAAGGAACAATAACCATAAAAATAGATGTGGAGGACGACTTTGTTTTCACACAAGTTATTGATGAAGGTATTGGAATTAAAAAAGAGGATCTTGTTAGATTATTTATGCCCTTTGTACAGCTTGAAGTTGGACTGAGCCGAAACCACGAAGGAACCGGTCTTGGATTAGCAATTTGTAAAAGTTTAATTGAAAAACTAGGAGGAACGTTACAAGTATCAAGTGAATTAGGCGTAGGTAGCAACTTTATGTTCAAATTACCACTTAAAAACTCGAATAAAATAATTACATAAGATACCTTTTGAAAGAGCTGAATTTCATATATTTAGGTAAATAACATTTTTTTACTAATCATACCCCAAAGAAACATGAGTCCTACCATTTTAATCATTGAAGATAACGAGCAAAATATGTATATGCTATCTTACCTACTAGAGATGAGCAATTACAAATTATTAAAGGCTTATAACGGAGTTAATGGGTTAAAATTAGCTCATAAAAATCACCCTGAAATTATCTTATTAGACATACAATTACCAGATATGGACGGTTATGAGATATGTGTTAAGTTAAGACATAATGGTTTACCTAAAAGTACAACTATAATTGCAGTAACATCTTACGCAATGGGAGGTGATAAAGAAAAGGCAATTGAAGCTGGTGCTGATGGCTATATAGAAAAACCAATTAATCCAGATACTTTTGTAAGCCAAATGGAACGTATTTATAATGCAAAATAGTTGAAACCGTGAAAAAGAAAACAATTCTTATTGTAGATGATACATTTGAAAACCGTTACTTACTAAAAATTATACTTGAAGAAGCAGGTTACAAGGTAATTGAAGCAAATGACGGAAGTCAGGGTTTAGATAAATTACAACATAGTTATGATAATGGTCTTAGCGTAGATCTCATTATTTCAGATATTTTAATGCCAGTTATGGACGGTTATATGTTCTGTCAAGAATGTAGAATGAACCAAATGTTTTATGATATTCCATTTGTGTTTTATACCTCTACCTATACTGAAAAGCTAGATGAAGATTTTGCTTTAAAACTTGGAGCGCTTCATTTCTTAAGAAAACCTACGGATCAGGATAAAATATTGAAAGTGATTGAAGAAGCCTTTCATGAAATTAAACCAAAATCAGAAATCTTAAAAAAAGTTCAATATACAGAACAAGAAGTTTTGAAACTTTATAGCGAGCGACTCATTAGTAAGCTAGAACAAAAAAAAATAGACCTCGAAAAAGAGGTGTTAGATCGAAAAAAAGCAGAGCAATTATTAATCCATGAAAATGAAATACTTGATTTAATTGCTTTAAATACTCCAATTGATGGGATATTTAATCAGTTGCTATTAAATTATGAAACTTTCCACCCTAATTGTTTTGGGTCGTTAAGTTTACTAAATGATGATGGTTTACACCTTAGTCTAGTGTCTGCACCTTCAATACCAAAACCATACAACGAAGCGATGAAAAGTTTTGAAATTGGTGCATCCGCAGGGTCTTGTGGTACAGCTGCATTTACCAAAAAGCCGGTAATTGTTTCGGATATTAGTACTGATAAGTTATGGTCAAATTATAAAGATATAGCCTTAGAGCACAATTTAAAGTCATGTTGGTCATTACCTATACTATCTAAAAAAAATGAGGTTCTAGGTACTTTTGCCGTTTATAGTAAGTCTATCAATACTCCATCATTAGAAGATATTCGCGAATTAAAACTAACGCTTAGTTTAATTAGTATAGCCATTGAGAAGTCTAACATTGTAGCAGAAATTAAAAAGAAAGATGAATCTTATAAAGCGTTAGTAAATCAGGCTAGTGATGTTATACTCAATTACTCAATGGATGGCACTATTCATTCCTTTAATAAGGCAACTTATCAACTATTAGGTTATACATTAAGTGAGTTTTCGAAATTAAACTTAAATGATTTCCTTGTTGGCGATTTTGTTACAAATCCAGAGATACATAATAAGATACTGAACGGGGAATCTGTGCTTTTTGAAAGGCAGATAATATGTAAAGATAAAACCATATTAGATATAGAGGTCTCTGCAAAAAAGCAAGTAGATGGTAAGATATTGTCTATTGGGCGAAATATAACAGATCGTAAAATTGTAGAAACGAAACTCCAAGAAAGCGAATATAATTTAAGACAATCTCAAGTAACTGCTAATATAGGGTCTTATGTTTTAGATTTAAATACAAGGACTTGGGAATCTACAGAAGTGGCCAATAGTGTTTTTGGTATACCAGAGTCATATGTAAAAACAATTGAAAGCTGGGTGCTTATTATTCATCCAGATGAAAGAGAGATGATGTATAATTATTTAGAAAATGGCATCCGAAATAATAGAAAATTTGACAAAGAATATAGAGTTGTTAAGATAGATTCTAAAGAAGAGGTTTGGGTACATGGGACTGGGGAATTTATATATGACAATCATGGAAAGGCTGTAAAGATGATTGGAACGATGCAAGATATAACCCATCGTAAACAAGCGGAACTAAGACTTAGAGAAAGCGAACATAACTTAAGGCAATCTCAAATAGTTGCTAATATTGGGTCTTATACAGTAGATTTAAAATCTGGTACTTGGGAAAGTTCAAGAGTGTTAGATAAAATTTTTGGAATTAATGAATCCTACGTAAAATCTAAGGAGGGTTGGCTTAATCTTATTCATCCAGAATACGTAGAAAAAACAGTAAAACATTTTGAATATGCTGTTAAAAACAGAAAAAAAATTGATATAGAATATAAGGTTGTAAAAGTAGGTTCTAAGAAAGAAATTTGGGTTCATGCCCTTGGTGAATTAATTTTTGATAATGATACCAATCCTATTAGAATAATTGGAACCACACAAGATATTACTGAACGAAAAAATAATGAATTAGAATTAAAAGTTGCCAATGAGTTTTCGTCTAGTCTTCTAAAATCTATGAATGAAGGCTTGTATGCTATAAATTTAGATTCAGAAATAATTAGTGTAAATCCTTCATTTTGTGAAATGACAGGGTTTACAGAAAAAGAATTATTAGGGCATAAGCGTCCATATCCTTTTTCTCCGCCTGAATTAAAAGAAGAAAATCAAGAGCGTTACAACTTACTAATTCAAGATAAAAATAAAACGGATTATGAAAACACATATGTCCGTAAAAATGGGGATCGGTTCCCAGTTCATGTTTTAGTCTCTAGTATCCATGATGAGAATGGTATTAAAACGGCAAATTTTGCAACTATAGAAGATATTACAGAGCGTCGTAAAGCAGAAAAACGGTTACAATTAGCCAAAGAATTTAATGACAATCTTGTAATGTCCATGCAAGAAGGATTAATTATAGTGGGTCTTAAAGGCGAAATAATGATGGTTAATAATTCTACTTGCGCTATTCTTGGCTATTCTAAAGAAGAGTTAATAGGCCTTACTTTGCCGTATCCATTTACTAGGAAAGAAGATATTGAAAAGATAGAAAGTATTAATGAAAGAATAGCAAAAGGCGAAGCTCCAAAGTTTCAATTTGAATTTATTAGAAAGAATGGTGAAATATTTTTAGCGTCTTTTTTATCTGGGAATATAAAAAATGACAAAGGAGAAGTTATAGCTTTATTTGGTACCATAAAAGATGTTTCCGAAGAAGAAAGAGCTAAAAAGGTTTTAGAACAGAATGCTAAAAAATCTATAGAGCGAAAGAATGTTATATTGGAATTGGCCAGTCTTGTAGGTACTGAATATAAAGAAGTATTAAATAAAATTACCGCATTATCAGCAAAAACGTTAAATGTTGATAGAGGAAGTATTTTAAAATTCAACAATGATAGAACAGAAATGCTTTGCGAAAAGTTATATAATCTAAAAAATGACGCATATGAAAATGGCCAAGTCTTCTATAAACAAGGAAGTGAAGGTTTTTTTGCAGCTATAAGTAAAAACAAAATAGTTAATGCTTCAGATGTTCTATCTCACAAGTTATTTAAAGGGTCTTTAAATACTTATTTTATACCTTTAAATATAAAGTCAAAATTAAGTATTCCTATTCAAGGGATAAATGAAGTTTATGGTATTTTATGTTTTGAGCAAATAGATGTAATGCGTGAGTGGACTACAGATGAAGAAGAGTTTGCGACTTCTATTGCTAATTTAGTTTCATTAATGATTCAGAGTGCTGAGCGGAAATTGGCAGAAAAAGCATCGGCTATAGCAAACCATCAACTTACGTTAGCAAATGAAGAGCTAAATAAACTTAGAGATCAATTAGAGCAAGAAAATGTATACCTAAGAAACGAGTTAGATCTAGTATTTAACTACGAAGAAATGGTTTACGGAAGTGAAGAGTTTAGCAATGTATTAACTGAAATAGAAAAAGTAGCGCCTACAAATGCAACAGTATTGCTGCTTGGCGAATCAGGGACAGGTAAGGAGTTATTAGCAAGGGCGATCCATAATATAAGTGCGAGAAATAAAAAGCCTTTAATTAAAGTGAATTGTGCCGCTATACCAAGAGAGCTTTTGGAGAGTGAATTATTTGGACATAAAAAAGGGTCATTCACAGGAGCGTTTAGTGATAAAATAGGAAAGTTTGAATTAGCAGATAAAGGCACTTTATTTTTAGATGAAATAGGGGAGTTGCCTTTAGACATGCAACCAAAAATTTTAAGGTTTCTACAAGAAGGAGAAATTGAAGTTGTTGGAGGTGTTGGGACAAAAAAGTTAGACGTTAGAGTTATTGCAGCAACGAATCGAAATTTAAAAGAAGAAATTAAACATAAACGTTTTAGAGAAGATTTATATTTTAGACTTCATGTGTTTCCTGTTAATGTACCTTCACTTCGGGAACGAAAAGATGATATTCCATTGTTGGTGGAGCATTTTGTAGATAAATTTAATAAAGAATACGGAAAAAATATTAAATATATAGCAGATGAGGCTATGCGGAAGCTCAAAAATTATAATTGGCCTGGTAATATAAGAGAGTTGGAGAATTTAATTGAACGCGCCTCTATTTTGTCTTCAGAAGAAACGTTGTCTATTCCAGGGTTTGAATCAAGCGGTCAAATGACAAATCCAATACATAATAAAGATTTATCTTTAGATGAGGCGCAACGCAACCATATTTTGTTGGTGCTAGAACGATGCGACTGGAAAATAAGTGGGCCAAATGGTGCTTCTAAATTATTAAACATAAAGCCAAGTACTCTTCGTGATAGAATGAAAAAACTCGATTTAAAAAAGTCTCTTTAAATTGACGGTATTCCGTTAGTTTATAAAAAACAAAAAATAAGTCACGGTATATCGTGACTTTTTTAATGTCTTGGTTTTTAGGTGTTTGTGTTTAGTTTGTTGGTAATCAGTGTTTTAGTTTTGTTTTAGTAAAATATTTTTGTTTTGGCATATCAATTGGTTAAAGTATTCAAAACAAATATTATGAACGAAGTAATTCAGAATGACGGTATTAAGCTTTGGGAAGACCAAAATATAATTCGCTGTAAGTTAAGTCCAGTTTTTTTTAAAACTTATGATAAGACAAATAGGGAGGAAGCGTTGTATAATGCTATTTCTGCTTTGTACGACAGACAATATAAACCGCTTCTTTTAGATTTAAAACAACTAAATAGTACTGATTCTATAGAGGTGTTTATACTTATCTCTAATAGTATTTCAATAAATACGTTAGTGCTTTCTAGAGTGTTTTTGGTGCGTTCTACGAGTTTAAGAATTTTATTGGCAATTAATAATATTACGGGTAATAAGGTTGTTCCTAATAAAATACACACAGATTTTAACGTTGCATTAGCGTACTGCCAAAATAATTATCAGATTTTTAATAACGCAAGCTAATAGAATTACTATGAGTAAAATTATTGGATTTAATAATGCCATATTTTGGACAGATGACACAGGTATTCTTTATTGCGAATTTAATAATGATGACCCAAATTTTAAATTAGAATTAAATAATGTTGAGCTATATATTAAAGCTATAACAACACTATGCGATGGTAATGCTATGCCCTTTCTCATAGATTTAAAAGGTACTCGTGGGACTTTTTCTGTTTCTGCAGCTAAAATGTTGGCTCAAAACCCTGAAATAATTAAGTTAAGAATTTCAGAGTCTTACGTTGTTAATAACTTAGGAATGAAATTATTACTATCTTTTTATAAACGTTTATATGATCATGTTACACCATTTGCTATTTTTAATGATGTAGCATTGGCAAAGAAATATGCTTTAGAAACTAAAAATAACGTTCATAAAACTAGTGAATTACAGTATCAATATTAAATCACATACTAGTAGATTAACGTATACGGTATAGAATATATTTGCAGTTGTGAATATGAATTATGAACTATTCTGTATTACATTTTCTTCATATAACTTCATTGGATTAACTTAAATCGAATTTTAAAATTAAAAAACCAAGATTGAAAAATTGTGGTTTTTAGTGATGTTAATGTATATTTACCAATTAAATTTGGTATCAATAATTTGAAATTTTTTATAAAACATTTTTTTTAATATTTATGAAAGATGTATCAAATTGTTGTCTTCAGAAATTAGTAGTATATAAACAACGCATATTTTAAAAATTAGTAATAAATGGATTTCACTAACCCCTTAGTTTACGGTGTTCCGGTTTTTCTAGCTCTTATTGCCTTAGAGCTGACTTACAGTAAAATTTTAGATGATAAGCAACTCTATAATTGGAAGGATTTATTATCTAGTGTCTCACTTGGTATAGGGTCGGCTGTAATTGCCGCATTAATAAAAACGATTTCAATGATCGTTATTTTTGATTTTGTATATAATATTTTCAATCCACTAGTTGATGGTGTTCGTACAAATATTATGGGATACGAGTCTTTTGGATACGTTTGGTACATTTGGGTAATTTGTATGCTTTTAGATGACTTTACCTATTACTGGTTTCACAGACAAAATCATATGGTTCGGTTTTTCTGGGCAGCACATATAGTGCATCATTCCTCAGATAATTTCAATTTAGGAACTGCCGTTAGAAACGGTTGGTTTACGATCTTTTACAAGCCTTTTTTCTATGTATGGATAGTAATTATTGGTTTTCCACCAGAAATGCTTGTCGTTTGCTTAGGTATTGAAGCGTTGTGGCAATTTCAACTGCATACACAGTATATTAAGAAAATGGGATTTATTGAGAAATTCGTTAATACGCATACCATGCACCAAGTTCACCACGCAAGGAATATTGAGTATATGGACAAAAATCATGGTGGTTTCTTAAATATATTTGATAGAATCTTTGGAACGTGGAAAGAACTTGACGAGACAATTCCAATCGAATATGGAGTTTCAACTCCACCAAATTCTTATAATTTAATTGTTATTCTTACGCACGAATACAAAAATATTTGGGAGGATATGAAAAAATCTAAGAACTGGTATCACAAGTTTATGTATGTTTTTGCACCTCCTGGATGGAGTCACGATGGGAGTACACTAACCATAAAGCAAATGCGAGAGGAAATGGCAAAAGGAAAGAAGTATGAGGACTTTAAATAATAGGTCAGAATTAGTTATACTCAAATAGCAACGACCTTAAACTTTAATCATTTAGGTGTCTTTTTCAATATCATAAACTACTTGATAATAAAAGCGTGCCTACAATCCATAGCGTTAAAGACAGTACGCCTCCAATGATTAAAAAGTGTTTAAATTTATAAACTCCCGTTCCATAAATAAGGGTGTTAGTTTGGTAGCCAACAGGTGTAAAGAAGCTAAAATTTGAACCAAACATAACGGCTAGTAAAAATGGTTTTATATCTAAATTTAAGCCACTAGCCACGGCAATAGCAATTGGTGCCATAATAATAGCGGTAGCGTTATTCGATATGACACCAGACAGAATTATAGTGATCCCAAATAATAACCCTAAAACAATAGTTGGATCTTGGTTACGCATTATACTCAGTAAATGTGTTGAAATCCAAAGATCTGCTCCGCTATTAGTCATAGCAATTCCCAACGGAATCATACCCGCTAATAAAAAAATAATTTGCCAATTTACCTTTTGATAAACGCTTTCAAGCTGAATAATATTGGTGAGTAGCATAGCAGAAACACCAACGAGTGAAGCTGTTAAAATGCTAATTACACTAGTAGCTGCGAGTGAAATGACACCTAACAAAATAAAAAGCGCCATCATCCGTTTCGATTTTGACACATTGGGTTTAAACTCGTGTTCATTTAAAATAGCAATGTTTTCAATATTATATAAATCTGAAATTTTGTGCTCTTGCATTTCAAGTAGAACGCGGTCACCAGGTTTAAGATTAATATCGTCTATATTTTTTCGTAATAAACGCTCTTGAGTATTTCTTAAGTTTCTTCGTTTTTTTATAGCAATTGGAAATGCACCTTCAAAAGACATTCGACGCAAGCCTTTTAGTGTTTTTCCAATAAGATTGGAGCCTGGTAATATTAGAGTTTCAATATAAGTGAGGTCATTTTCCTCATCTTTATTATAATTTTCAAGTTGTTGTTTTTGACGTTTTTCGTTTAAAACAAAACCATTTTCCTTCATAAAAGCTTGGAAATTATCTAAATCACTCATCAATACTAAATTATCATTAGCCATGAGTTTAATATATTTTCCTGGATCATTAATAACTTGATTATTTCGAATTAATTTAAGTAACCTAGAATCTTCTTGATTCATAAATTCAATGTCTCCAAATCTTTTACCAATTAAGGGAGAGTCTTCCGTGACTTTTACCGTGAAAACATAAGATTCAATATCATAATCACTAGATAGACTTCTTTGTTTTTTCTTCGGTAAAAAACGGGAAGCAAACGTCATAATTACCAATCCTATTAGAAAAAAAATGATGCCATACCATGTAAATTCAAAAAAGCTAAACGCTTCAACCCCTTGTTTTTTTGCAATGGCATTCACAATTAAATTTGTAGAAGTACCCATTAATGTACAACTACCACCCAATATGCCAGCAAATGAAATGGGCATTAATAAACGAGACGAAGAGAAACCATATTTTTCTGATAATCTTGTTATTATTTTTATAAATATAATGACGACTGCAGTAGTGCTTATAAATGCAGATATACTTGCGGATATAAACATAAAAGCAGGAGTTAATAAGATAAGTGGTAATATTTTTAGTTTTTTAATACCATCTGAAAGCAATTGTATGACACCATTTTCTTCAAGCCCAACGGCTAAAATCATTAAAGCTAAAACTGTTATTGTTGCCGGATTGGCAAAACCACTAATAGCTTCTTCTGGAGTAGTGAGTTGCAGTAACACTAAGGCTACAATAATGAAAAAAGAAATTTTATCTACAGGAAAGAGCTCTGTTACAAAAAGAACAATGCTAATACCAATAATAATAAAAACCAATATGATAGGTAGCTCCATTGTGTACAGATAAATAAGGTTTTAATAAGTCCTAAATGTAGTCTCTCGTTAAGTAGTTGAGGAGCTCTATTAGATATATAATTGCTTTATTTGATAAACGATATCGTTATTTATATTTAGGTTTTAGTTATAATCTTTGTTTATAGATTAGTTTCATTAGTATATGAGTTAATTTTACGTTATTAAATTATGCAATTTTGTTTTTTTAAAATTTGATATGTTCTGATGACTAAATTGTTAAATTTCACGATTATAACTTTGATTATTTGTTTAATCAATGCCACTTCCTCTAAATTGAATGCGCAGTCCTATACTAAGGAGGAAATTGAAGATTCCTTAGCGCAAAGACCCTATTTTTCTATTCACAAGGATAATTATTTTATTACTGGAGTTCCAACAAATAGAGCTATTGGTAGTACAACGGCAAATGCTAAATACCAAATAAGCTTTAAACAGGTTCTAACGCGAAGCAGATTACCGTTAGACGCATACTTATTTTTGACATATACACAGAAATCTTTTTGGAATATTTATGCAGAATCATCACCCTTTAATGATGTAAATTTTAATCCGTCTGTTGCTATAGGTAAAGTTTTTTATGATAAAAAAAATCGTTTAAAAGGTCTGGGAACATTGTCATTTGAACATGAATCTAATGGAAGAGATAGTATTGCTTCTAGAAGCTGGAATCGTTTGAGTTTAGAATACACGACTTCCATTAATAAAAATACCATTGCTAGTTTCGAGGTTTGGGCTCCGTTTTCATATAAGGAAGGTAATCCAGATCTCCTAGAGTATGTAGGTTTAGGGCAGATTAATTTGTCGCATACGTTTAAGCCAGATAAATTAATTTTTGATTTAAGATTACGAAAAGGACTCAATTTGGACGCTAAAGGCGCAATCCGATCTCGTATATATTATAACCCATTTGGTAACAATATATCTAATCAATATTTAATGCTAGAATGGTATGTTGGCCAAGGTGAAGGGCTGCTTAATTATCAACAATCGCAGAGCATGATTCGCTTAGGATATGTTATAAGGACCAATGAATTTAAATGGTTTAGTGGTAAGAAGTAGTATTCTTTATTTTGAATGATTTTAGGGTGTTTAATTCCCTTTTAATCTTTCCCATAAATCAAGTATCAGTTTTTTGCCATCGCGTTGTGTTTTCTCTTGTTCTATGAAGTTAACATTTCCGGAAGCATCAACGTCAATTAAATACCTAAAAACGAAGTTTTGTGATTGTGGTTCCATACTTAATAACCCAAAACGCAAGTCATTATAGTATAATTTATCGTCTATTTTGTTAATGGTAAACCAACCTTCAGAAATAGTAATCATTTGTTTTACTTTTTCGTTTTGGATTAAATCACCCAGTAAGTGATGATTTTTTGGATAGGATTCAAATTGAATATCTTGAGTATCAAAAAAGGAATAATCACCTAATAAATACTCGTCTTGTGTTTCCACATTAGCATTCCATAAAATAGTATTTAGAGGAGATGGTCTTGTGTCTATTTGTTTGTAAGCTATATTTTGCGTTTCTAAAGCGTTTTCAAAATGGGTGAATGCTAAACTTTTAAGTACAAATGTTAACGCTAAATAGGTTGTGCTTACCGTAAGTCCAATACCGTTATACAGACGCCGTTTAGCTGAGGTTCGTTTTTGAAACATCGCTAAAATCAAAAACACTAAAAAAGGTATGGTATATAATGGATCAACAACAAAAATGGTTTTAAAAGCTAATCTTAAATCCAGCGGCCAGAATAATTGCGTTCCCCAAGTGGTATGCGCATCTAAAATGGGATGAGTTATTAAAGCCCAGAAAAACAGCCACGACCAACCTTTGAAGTCTTTATATGTTTCATAACGAGACACCAGCCAACCAAAAACAGGAGCAAAGAGCACCGAAAATAGAATAGAATGCGTAAAGCCACGATGAATCGCTAATGCAGATACCGTATCGGTGAAGTAAGATGCAAAGATGTCTAAATCTGGAATTGTACCAGCAATGGCACCATATAAAATAGCTTTATTGCCAACTTTTTTCCCTAAAACAGCTTCTCCTACGGCTGCGCCTAAAACAATTTGTGTAAGTGAGTCCATACGTGTTATTAAAAATAAATATTGTTTGTCATAAATCTTGAGAAATTACGCTCATTTTAATTAAAAATTTAGGCAAAATATTAAGCGAACTTTCTTACAAGAAATTTATCACAATTATAGATTTAAAATCGTCAATTAAAAATTAATTTTTTGTATCTTAGATGTAATAAATTTAAAGGGTTTTTAAAAGGCATTTTGAATTTTGAAAACCCTAAAATTTAAACTGGAAAAGTAATACTTTTTAGAATTATCTCCGATTTTATATGTCGATAATTCAAGGTTTAAATATAGGTGTATGAAACTACTCGATCACATTTTGTTAGGTCAGGATTTCGGAAAATCCTCAACGAACACGTTAAATGCTGCAACTAAATTAGCTGAAGTTTTTAAATCAAAAATCACTTCAATTTACGTATTACCCGATGATATTGCTAGCGAAAAAGCCAAAGGACTACTTGAAGAAGCTGCAAAGTCTAAACTAAACGATACATTTAATACACTCAAGGAACATGGCGTCGATGTAAAAGAACCATTACTTAAATATGGTTCAACTTCAGATGTTATCACTAAAGCAGCTGTAGATATTCAAGCAAATATTATTGTTCTTGGTGCTGGCAACGCTACAGAAGATTCTAAATTTAGATTAGGCACTACTACAGAGCGAATTATTCAAAAAAGTGATAAGCCTGTTTTTATAATCAAAGAAAACACACCATTAACTGTCACTCAAATTTTATGCCCTGTTGATTTTTCTTCAACATCAAAGCGCGCACTTACAAATGCGATTCTAATTTGTAAGAAATTTAAGGCAGAATTAACGATACTATCAGTTTGTGATGTTGATACGACGTCTTGGTTAATGTCCAGAGAGGCTTTAGAGGATGAAAACGATAGTAGATGTCAAAAGCATAAAGAAAGGTTTGATCATTTTTTAAAAGAATTCAATTTAGCAGGTGTTAATTGGACTAAAGACATACGAAGAGGTAATCCTGCAGAGGAAATTTTAAGTGCTATTTGGCAAAAAAAATCGGATTTACTCGTTATGGGTACAACAGGTAAAACAGGTTTAAACCGTATACTTCTTGGTAGCGTTGCACAAAAAGTAATTCGTGAAGTGCCGTGTTCATTGTTGGCTTTAAAATCTGAGGATGCCTTTAAGTTAGAGTTAGATACTAATATTAAGGACTTGGAGCAAGCTTACCATATGGGAGTAAAGCTCATGGAAAATCATTTTTATGATGAAGCGGTTGCGCAATTTAAAAGCTGTTTAAATATTAATAGTATGCATATACCAGCTTATTTTGAATTGGCCAAAGCGTATGATAAGCTAAACGAACCCAATTTATCTAAAGCGTATAGAGATAAAGGAAACGATATAAAAGAACAGCTTTGGCAC
Source organism: Winogradskyella helgolandensis (assembly GCF_013404085.1). Taxonomy (NCBI): domain Bacteria; kingdom Pseudomonadati; phylum Bacteroidota; class Flavobacteriia; order Flavobacteriales; family Flavobacteriaceae; genus Winogradskyella; species Winogradskyella helgolandensis. The sequence continues at coordinate 2,502,859 of NZ_JABFHO010000001.1, forward strand.
ACCAAAATAGAGGATGAAGTGCGTAAGTTAAGAGGTAGTTGATTAATATCTAAATAGATAATATGCAAAAAGCAAAAGGAAAGGTACTTAGTGTTAATGAGTCCCTTGTTGGTGTAGAAACAACGCAAGGTGCTGTAATGAATGGTGAAGTCGCCTATATCGTTTTAGAAGACGGTAAACGTTTAAAATCTGAGGTTATTGATGTGAAATCCGGACAGATGGTCTATCTGCAAGTTTTTGAAGATACCAGTTGGATGCGTGTCGGTGATTTGGTAGAATTTTCAGGCTTACCCTTAGCGGTAAAACTCGGGCCAGGTATTTTAGGATCTGTGACAGATGGACTTCAAAATCCTTTATATGAACTCGCTAAAACCGAATGGTTTTTAGAACGCGGTATTGTGGTTGAGCCTTTAGATAATGTCACCACATGGGAATTCACTCCTAAAGTGAGTATCGGAGATACTGTAACAGGAGGTGACGTATTAGGGACCGTACCAGAAAAAATATTTGAACATAAGATTTTTGTACCGTTTTCTTTAAGTTCAAATTTTGAAATCATAGAGATTGCAGAAAAAGGAGCTTACACTATAGATGATCCTATAGCAAAAATTAAGGACGATTCTGGTACTATTAAGGAGCTCACTATGGCTTTTGAATGGCCCGTAAAAGTAGCCATGCCATTTAACGAACGTTCTGTTCCTGAAAAACCGTTACCAACAGGTATCAGAATATTAGATTCCCTTTTTCCAATCGCTTATGGAGGTACAGCTTGTAATCCTGGACCTTTTGGCGCAGGTAAAACGGTACTGCAACATAGTTTAGCGCGACATTCGCAAGCAGATATTGTAATTATTGCAGCGTGTGGTGAACGTGCAGGAGAAGCTGTGGAAGTCTTTAAAGATTTCCCAGAGTTGATTGATCCACGTACAGGGAAATCGTTAATGGACAGAACTTATATTGTTGGTAACACCTCTTCAATGCCTGTCGCAGCCAGAGAGGCATCTGTTTATTTGGCCACTACCGTTGGTGAATATTATAGAAAACAAGGTCTTAATGTGCTTATTTTAGCCGATTCTACATCGCGTTGGGCACAAGCTTTACGAGAGACGTCAGGAAGAAAGGAGGAAATTCCAGGGCCAGAAGCCTTTCCAATGTATATTTCTACACTGATTTCAGCATTTTACGATAGAGCAGGAGTTGATATTTTAAAAGATGGTACTGTTGGGTCACTTAGTATTATAGGAACGGTGTCGCCTGCAGGTGGTAATTTTGATGAACCTGTAACCCAAGCCACATTATTAAGTACGGGCTCATTTTGGGGATTATCGAGAGCCTTATCCGATGCAAGAAAATATCCAGCTATAGATCGTATTGATAGTAATTCTAAATATCCTTCTTTATTAAAAGAAGAAGAAGTGACTTATTTATTAGAATTGCTTCGTGATGGGAAATCAATCGCTTCAAACATTTTATTAATGGGAGAAAAAGGAATTACGGACGAGACATACATTCGCTATCAAAAATCCGAATTACTCGATGCTGTTTTCTTGCAACAAAATAGTTTTAATGACATTGATGGTGTGACCAATCCAGAGCGTTTACGACTCATGTTTGATATGGTATTTGCCATTATTGAGGCATCTATAGATCTAAAAGGAAAAGAAGAGATTCGTACACATTTCAACTTTTTAAGACAAGCCTTTTTAGACTGGAACTATATGTCCGTAAACGATGAGAATTTCGAAAAACAACACACAAAATTAATTAACCTAGTTAAACAAAGAACGTATGCTAAAGAAGACCTATGAGAATATAGATAGTATTGGACGTTCCATACTGAGTATAAAAGCAGAAGGCGTTCATAATAAAGAATTGGCTGAGGTTATTTACCCTAATGGCGACAAAGCATTTGCACAGGTTATCGCATTGAATAATGATGAGGTGACTTTACAATTATTTGGAGGTGGATTTGGAGTATCAACCGATTGTAAAATCCGATTTTTAGGAAAGCCAATTCAAGTTGGATTTTCAGATGATATGTTGGGTCGTGTGTATTCTGGTAACGGAAAACCTATTGATGGTGGTCCAGAATTGGTAACCGATATGGTTCGTGTTGCAGGGCCATCTATTAATCCTGTGAAGCGACTCATTCCTAAACACATGATTAGAACAGGAGTGCCAATGATTGATGTGTTTAACACTTTGGTACGTTCTCAAAAAATTCCAATTTTCGCAAAAGCAGGTGAACCTTACAACCGTTTATTGGCGAATATTGCGACGCAAACCGATGCCGATATAATTATCATTGGTGGTGTAGGTTTAAAATACGATGAGTTTCATTATTTCAGGCAACGTATTGAAGAGGCTGGTAGTAAAAGTAAAACCATAATGTTTGTGCATACGCATCGCGATTCTATTGTGGAAGGCTTAATGGTGCCCGACTTAGCCTTGGCTGTTGGGGAAAAATTCGCACTTCAAGGTAAAAATGTATTTGTGCTATTATCAGATATGACGCAATGGTCCGATTATTTACGTCAGGTGGCTAATGCTCAAGATCAAATTCCTGCAAATCAAGGTTATCCTGGAGATTTATATTCGCAGCTGGCCAGTCGTTATGAAAAAGCGGCGGATATTGAAGGTGCTGGTAGTTTAACCATTCTTGGTGTAACGACTATGGACGATGTAACGCATCCAGTTCCTGATAATACAGGTTACATTACCGAAGGTCAGTTTTATATGAAAGATGGCTTCCTTGAACTTTTTGGATCGTTAAGTCGATTAAAACAACAGGTGAATGATAAAACGCGAGAAGATCATAGGAGTATTATGAATGTTATGGCACGACTACTATCGGAAGCAGAAGAGCGTGTAAAAGCACAAAAATTTGGATCGGTAAAGGATGACTATTCGTTTCGGTTACTAGATTATCGTAAAGCATTTCAAAAAGAATTGATGGATCCTTTTAGATATTTAGAATTAGAAGATGCACTGGATTTGTGTTGGGATATTCTTGCTAAGTATTTCAAAAAAGAAGAAGTCGGCTTGTCATCAAAATTAATTGAAGCGTTTTGGCCAAAAGAAGGAGAATACAAAATTTTAAAATCGCAGGGTAATGAGTGATAAAACATTAGATCAGTTAATAGAAACTATTAAATCTGAAGCTATTGAAGCTGCAGAAGTAAAGGCCAAAGCCATAATTGATAAAGCTCAAACAGAAGCCGAAGCTATTGTGCATAATGCTGAACAAAAAAGGGAAGAACTCATTAAAAGTGGAGAAGAAGAAGCTGACGGTACACTTGCTAAAGGTCAAAAGGCCTTACAGCAAGCCGCTCGCGATTTGTCAATTACGCTTCAGAATGATATTAAAAAGCTTCTCGATGCCGTATTGCAGAAAGAGGTAGATGATGCGTTTTCGCCAGAGTTAATGCAAACGGCAATCTTAAAAGTCGTGGACCAAATTGGTGGGAATAGCGAAGTGAAGTTACCAGAAGTTTTGCATAATGACATTGCGGCTTACATTCATAAACAGCTTAAGGATGCTAAGACTTTACCAAAACTAAGCATTGATACAGCTTTAGTAAAAGGATTTTCGATTACTAAAAAAGATGCAGGTTGGAGTTATGAAATAACGCCAAAAGAAATTGCTGATTTATTGAATACGCATTTAAGTAGCAAATGGGTAGAATTATTAAAAAATAACGCTTAAGTATGCTTAGTGGAAATCTAGAATATTTAATAAGTAGTTTGCCGCAATTGCAGTTTAGTACGTCAGTTGAGGACAAGCAGCGTGTACATTCTGTTTTTCAAACCTATAGCATGAATGATGGTGATATCAATTTAATTACTGTTTTAGATGACGAAGCTTCAAAATATTTATCGGCAAAAAAGGCAGAAATATTTAAACAGATTAGTTTAAATACAGCAAATCATCAGCGATTTCAAGAACATGGAGATGCCGTTTTATCCGGTTTTTCAAGTTTTCTTTCCAATTTAAAGGAAAAAATAAAGCTATTGCGATTATCGCGAAATCAAGATACAACATATGTTTCAAGTCCTTTGGAAGCACTTCAACTAAAACCAGGTAATCCTTTAGAGGAAGAACTGCAGTTGTTAGAATTACAATGGCATGAGTTGGAGGAATTGTCAATTGGTCATTTTTCAGATTTCAGCGCCTTAATAGCTTATAAAATCAAACTTCTTTTACTACAACGTTTATGGAGTTTTGATGAAACGGAAGGCTTTATACAGTATTCAAAATTTATAAAAATCACAGAGGATAATGGCTGATAAGATTTTAATGAATAAAAACACGCTTGCAGCTTTAAAATTAGAGCTTCAAGAATACAAGACCGCCTTGCCTGTTTTTGAAATGAAAGAACAGCAATTAAAGGAAGTAGTGCAGACCATCTATGATAATGTGCAACGTCTAGAAAAGGCTATTGAAACTATAAATGAAGAGACCAAACCTTGGGTTGCTGTGTTTGCAGAAGCCAATGAGGACTTAAATTCTATTGTGAAAATTAAATTTATTAAAACCTCAAAGAAAGAAATAGCTGGTGTGAGTATTGAGTTGTTTGAAGATATTAGTTTTGAAGCTTACGAAATGGATTTCTACAATACACCACTTTGGGTAGATGCTGCCATTAGTGTTATTAAAGATCAGAAGACTAATTACAGAATAATTGAATTAGAAAAGAAAAATTTAGAAGTACTTCAGGAAGAGCTTGCAGAAGCACGTCGTATGAAAAACGCACTTAAAGAGGTGTTTATTCCTGATGCACAGCATAATATTAGGAAAATTGAAATTTATCTTGGGGATGTGGAGCGTTTGGCAATTGGTTGTGCCAAATTAGTTAAGAAGAAAAAACTAACTAAAACAGCGGCAGTATGATTGTTAGAATGAAGGAAATATTGCTTTTTACATCGGCGAAGTCAGTAGATGATACTGTGCAAAGTCTTGGTGAACTCGGAGTTCTAGATGTTAAGGAAATTAATAAACCGAATAGTTATAATATAAATCGTATTAAAACAGAAATAGAAGATACTGAAACTGCTATTTTAAAATTAGAACCGTTTATTTCAAAACGTTCTAAAGCTTCAAAAGAGGTGACTTACAATGTTCGTGACCCCAAACAAATGGTGGAGCGTTTTCTTAAAACTAAAACTATTGAGAATGAGTGTTACAGACGCTTAGAGGTGCTTAATCAACAGTTAGATTGGTATCACACTTGGGGAGAGAAAACAGTAATTCAAGATTTTAAAAAGCTTGCGGAGAAATCTATTTATCTGCGTTTATATGTGGTTGATAAAAAAATAGTACCACAATTACAAAAAGAACATTATATAAGCACTTTTGCAGAAAAAGACGGAAAAGTACCTATAGCTTTTTTTACAAGAGACGAATCAGTAACGCTTCAATTTAAAGAGGTGTTATTACCTAATGCGAGTTTTGAATCTGTTACCGAACAAATCTCACGAAAAGAACGTCAATTAGAATCGATTGCTGTATTCTTAGAAGATCAGGCACAAAACATAGCTGTTCTAGAAGATTACAAAGCTGTGCTAATGGATCGTTTAGCTGTTGAAGAGACGACTTTGGGGATGGGGGATATTGAAGGGAAATGTAATTATCTTAAAGGGTATATTCCAAAAACAGAAGTCGCTTCATTTAAAGAAGCTGCTAAAGCTTATAATTGGGGTTATAGTATTTCGGATCCAGAAAAACCTGAAGATGTTCCGGTTTATATTAAAAACCCAAAGTGGATTAGTATCATTAATCCGGTGATGAAGTTTATAGATATTGTTCCAGGATACAAAGAAGTGGATGTATCTATTTACTTTTTAATCGCTTTTGCTTTATTCTTTGCGATGTTAGTTGGTGATGCTGGTTATGGATTGATATTTTTACTACTAGTTTTAATTTTTCGTAAAAAACTACCAACACAAGCGCGTGTTTTAGTTATGGTTTTGAGTATATCAACCATTATTTGGGGAGTTTTAAGTGGGACGTATTTTGGATCTTCAGAAATTGCCGAATTACCTTTTTTAAAGATGTTAATCGTAGATAATATTGCGAGTTTTGGAGTTGATAATGTATCCTTTATGATGCACTTGTCGTTCTTAATTGGTGCGATTCATTTAACAATTGCACATAGTGTACGAGCAGTACAGTTTATAAATTCTATTAGAGCACTCAGTCAATTAGGTTGGATTGCATTAGTATGGGGTTTATTTTTTGTCACCGAACAATTAGTTTTAGGTATAGATATGCCTGAATGGGGACTTTGGCTTTTTGTAGCAGGTGGACTCTTAGTCGCTTTGTTTTCTGTAGAGAGCAAAAACTTTTTTAAAAGTATCCTTATTTCTATTGCCAATCTGCCTTTAAGTCTTATTAGTGGTTTTTCGGATATTGTATCGTATGTACGGCTTTTTGCGGTGGGAATGGCAACAGCGGCCGTAGCTGCAAGTTTTAACAATATGATTTTGTCTTCAGGAATTGAAAATATGGGAATGCTCGAAATTTTATTTGCTGCTATAGCCTTACTTCTTGGCCATGGATTAAATATCGCTTTAGCACTTATGGCAGTAATGGTCCATGGTATTCGTTTAAATATGCTTGAATTTGCAAGTCATTTAGGAGTTGATTTTTCAGGTGAAGCTTACAAACCTTTTAAATTAATAACATCAGACAATAATTATAATACGAAAAACACAGAAATTTTAAAAACAATATAACTGAGTAACAAACACTTTTAAATATAATAATTATGACAGAAATAGCAATGATTCAGACCGTTGTTAATGGTTTAGGCGATATGGGAATGTCCCTAAGTATTGCAGCAATTGGCTCGGCAATAGGAACAGGAATCGCTGGTATGGCAGCAATTGGTGCCTGGAAAAAGATGATTACTAGCGGACAAAAAGCAGCCACATCAATGCTTATTTTTGTCGGTGCGCCATTATCTCAGGTTATTTATGGTATGATTTTAAAAAATGCGATTGCTGATGCCGATTTACCACCAGAATCCTATGGTTGGCAAATTCTTATCGGTTTAATTGCCGGTGCAGCTATGGCTGGTTCGGCCATTTTCCAAGGGAAAACAGGCGCACGTGCTTGTGATGCAATTGCATCTGGAGCAAGCGATACCGCAAAATATATTATGGTTATAGGTATTGTAGAAACAGTAGCTTTATTCGTTATGATATTTACGATGACTGGTTTGCCAGGAAACTAAATATAAGTTGATTTTTATTAATTGCACCAAAAACTCTACAAATTGTAGTATTGTTTTTGGTGCTTTTTTATTGAAACTTTCAATTTTATCCAACATTGAGGTATGGAGATAAAAATTGATAATTTTAGGATAGATTTTGGTACAATAAATTAGGCTTCTTCAGGAGTCGTAAAAGCTTTTGCTGGATTCATAAAATACATAAAGATTAACATTATAACAAAATACAGTACTGAAAATCCTATATATGTAGGTATCCCTCCTAATTTAGGGGAGACAGGTATTGTTAATAAACTCATGTTTAACATATATTGCAGTATCCATACACAGATGCCACTTTTCGTTTTTCCATAAACAACGGCACACATACCAGCAGCTCCGAGCATATTTATTAATAAAGCCCATATAGGAAGATCATTAATAACACTTACGTTTAGAATCACTAACGGTGCCCACCATAAAGTCCAGAAAAGACCAACGACTTGACTAGCAAAAAAAGGAGTCATTTTTTTTGATAATTCTCGAACAGAATAACTGACCCATACTACTTCACCTACAAAAGCCCACATTAATATTACGATACTAACTCTAAGCGATTGGAAATGAAAATCTATATCAAAAAGCGAAAATTCAGTACTATTATATATCGATTTCAAGAATAATGTAAGTAGACCTACTAATACCGCAAATGATAAACTAAATAAATACCATTTTGGATGAACCTTCCATTTTAGCATAGGTTTAAAAATGGTTTTTAATCCCGCATTACCTTTAGTGAATTTTACAATTAAAACTAACAATAATAATAAGGCGTAGAAACGACCATGAGTATATAAGGGGCCAGGAATTAAACCTTTGATACTTGCAAGAACTATAACAGCACTAGATATGGGAGCCAGAATTAGAAATATCCAAATCTCATATTTTTTGATAAAATCTTTCATGGGTTTTTTAGGATAAAATTAGACTTGTTTAGATTTTTAATTCGCTATTTATAGTTACGTAAAAATCTATGCTGTAGTTTCTTAATTAAAATTCATGTTTAAATTTTAAAAGTGTAATTCTACGAATTTAAATGCGAATATAAAAAAAATGTTGGCTTTTGTTAGAAAGAGTTAAGGTCGTTATAGAAAATAACACTAATAATCCTTTGTTGGAGTTTAGTAAGTGAAATAAAATTGTAATTAGCTTATTTGCAAAACGTTATTCGTGTTTTCTTTAGTTGTATAGAACTCGTGTTTTCATTTTGAATGGCATGTATTTACATTTTAATCCTAAGCTCTAACTGAAAAAAATGGTCTATTTATATAAATAATTAGGGTTGAAAATAATTCGGAATAATTATTTAGAGTTAATCAAAAAAAACTAATTAAAGCTTAAAAATGGTATTTAAACGAAATTAATAATGAAAATAACGAGAAGTTATAATCATTTATAGTTTTCTGTAGTAGGTTTAAGGAAAATATAAAGTTCCCTCACTTTTAAACCTTATCTGGATAATTAGATATTACTAGCTTTTGTAAAATGAAAAGAAGAATGAAAATAAATGGTTATTAAATAATTACGATTAATTTCACGTTCTCAAAATTTACAATAAGTCTTATATAAAAATATTATGAAGAATAATTTTAAAAAAAGGATTTATCAATATTTAGTATTGCGAGGTGCTCCGTTTCTAACAGCAACAGTTGGTAATTTATTAGTCTATTTAAGGCCCGAAAAAGCTCAGCAATTAAGAGAGAATGGATTAACGTTAGTTCTTAATAACAACTTAACTCATGTAGAGCGCTTAATGCGAAACGCTATCTTAAACAAGATTGAGAAAAAATCTGATTATAACACCTTAGAATCACTTCATAAAAGTTATTGGGTAAATCAAGGAGATGATTTTTGTTCCGATACTGAGGCTCGATTTGAATCTGAATTTCTACCTAATTGGGCATTTGTATTTGATATTCTTAAAGAAGAGTTGAAAAATGAAACCAATATATTTAAATCATTAGTGGAAATAGGTACAGGCAATGGGAGTGTATTAAATTATCTCAGTACAGAATTTCCTAAAATTGAAAAGTTTGTCGGAATAGATTTAAGCCCAGATCAAACTAAAATAAATAACGAGAAGTACAACGGTAATTCAAGGTTAGAGTTTGTAGCTGCTGATGGTTTAGATTGGATTAGGGAAAATGGCTCTAGTCATACTATATTCGTCACTTCAGGTGGGGTTCTGGAATATTTTACTCAGCCTCGTTTACAAGAGTTTTTCAAAGAAGTTAATAGCTTAGGTAAAATAATTTTTATTGCTATCGAGCCTAAGGGAGTAACTCATAATTTTGAAAAAAATCCTAATTCTGAGCTTTATGGACATGAGCGTTCTTTTTCACATAATTACCCTAAATTATTTAAAGAAGCAGGTTTTAATGTATGGCATAATTCTCAAAAACCTTGGCCAGAAATTTCTCAGAATATAACATTTATTGGAGCCACTAATTAATACATAATTAAAAATTAAATAATTCGAATTAGTTAGTTTAAGATATATAATTTTATCTTATGTTTAAACTTTAGTTAAACAATAGAATTCAATAATATTTTTTTGTGTTAATTATATGATAATCAAAGTAAAAAGGTTTAGAACGGTTAAAAAAACAATTTATCCCTATTTTTTAATCAAAATTTAAATTTTTTTCTAAATTGCATTAAATTTTTCCCTCGAAATTTAATATAACTATCTATAACTTAGAACTTATTAAGGTTTTAAGTTTGTGATATTGATTTTAATTTTAAAAAGTTAATAAGAATTGCTCAAGGGGTAATAATTTAATAAAGTGAAGTGAATTTCCTAAAAGATTAAAGGTTGTTCTAATTTATTATAAAATTTATAAAGTCTACCCCAAAGCATAAGATTTAAACCTTCTCTAAATTGAAATTGACCTTAGTCGATTTAATATCAAGATGGTTTAATAAAGTAAAAGTTTATGTTATGACTAATAAATCTTTTTATAATAAATTAAATGAGACTAACTCGGAATATCCGCAGTTACCGTTGCATCAGATTATAGCCAGACAAGCAAAAGTTACTCCAGATAATATAGCTTTAAAGTTCGAAAATTCAGAAATCACCTATAAAGATCTAGAACAAAAAGCTAATAGTTTAGCACATTGTTTAATAGAACAAGGAGTAAAACCAAATACTTTTGTCGGTTTAGCACTACCACGCTCAATAGAATTAGTTGTTAGTTTATTGGCAATCATGAAAAGTGGAGCTGCTTATTTGCCTTTAGATCCTGGTTTTCCTCGTCAACGAATAGATGTTATGTTAGAGGATTCTGAAGCAGAGATCTTAATTTCTTCCAAAGCATTTTCAATAGCATCTGAATCAGTATCAAAGGAAATCTTTATTGAAGATTTGTTTTCCAATATTTCAAAACACGATTCAAATCCACCAACAATTAATGTAAATATAGAAGATAGAGCATATTTGCTTTATACGTCAGGCTCTACAGGAAAGCCTAAAGGTGTTCAAGTAACTCATAAGAATCTTGTGAACTTCCTGTTTAGTATGCTGCTAAAACCAGGTATAAATGAAACGGATAAGCTATTAACAATAACCACTATTTCATTTGATATTGTAGGGTTAGAATTGTATTTGCCATTAATAAAAGGGGCTACTTTAGTTATTGCAACCGAGGAAATTGCGAAAGATAGTAGGTTATTGTTAAAGGTGTTAAAAGAAGAAAATATTACAATCTTACAAGCAACACCTACATCTTGGCAGCTATTATTAGATGCCAATTGGGAGGAAGCATTACCTATTAAAGGGCTTTGTGGAGGTGAACCTATAACGCTTTCTTTAGCACATAAAGTATTAGATAAAGTTAATGAGCTTTGGAACATGTATGGTCCTACAGAAACCACAATATGGTCTACTATAAAAGAGATTAAAAAATCCGACACGCATATCACTATTGGTTATCCTATAGCAAATACGCAAGTATATATTCTTAATGAAAACAAGGAATTAGTTCCTCCTGGAGACATTGGGGAAATTTGCATTGCTGGTGATGGCGTATCAAAAGGCTATTGGAAACGTTTAGATCTAACATCTGAAAACTTCATAACCAATCCATTTGATGAAAATAACAGTTCAAAATTATATAAAACAGGAGATTTAGGAAGGCTTTTGGAAACTGGTGATATCGAATGTTTAGGTCGTAGTGATCATCAAGTGAAGATTAGGGGACACCGAATAGAATTGGGTGATATTGAAACAGCACTTAGTAATTTACCATTTATAAAACGTGCAATTGTTATCGCCAGTGATGCCTTAAGCAATGAATTACGATTGATAGCCTATCTTCAAGTTATAGATGCTAACGTTGATGTTAATAGTTGTCGTGAGTACCTTAAAGATGTGCTGCCCGAATATATGATACCATCAATTTTTATGCAGGTTGAGAATTTTCCAATGACGCCGAATGGTAAAGTTGATAAAAAAAATCTTCCGCTCCCAGAGTATCAAAGACCACACAATGCACCTCCTTTAAAGAAACCGCGTACCAAGATAGAAAGTGATATTGCAAAAATTTGGAGCGCTGAGTTAAAAATTCCTGTAGTAGGAATTGATGATAATTTCTTTGAAATGGGAGGCACCTCTATTTTATCTCAGAAAGTAGCTTCATTACTGACAACACTATTAAAAATAGAGATTCCAGTTATAAAAATTTATCAATTTCCAACGATTTCAGGGTTATCGGATTATTTAAATATTGATAAAAATAAATTAGCTAAAACGGCTAAAAAGCATAAAGTAAAAAAATCTACAGGTGGAGATATTGCCGTAATTGGCATGGCAGGTCGATTTCCTGGAGCATCATCAATTAAAGAATTATGGGATGTTCTAAAAAATGGAAAGGAAACAATTTCATTTTTTACACCAGAAGAATTAGATAAATCAATCCCAGAAAAATTACGTAAAGATCCATTATATGTTGGTGCTAGAGGTGTTGTACCTTCAGCTAAAGAATTTGATTCACGTTTCTTCGGTATCAATCCAAAACTAGCGGAGGCGATGGATCCTCAACAACGTCTGTTTTTAGAAATTGCTTGGGAAGTGCTAGAACAATCTGGTCACCTTCCTAAACATTATGACGGAAACGTTGGTGTTTATGCAGGTACAGGTACTAATACGTATTATGTAAATAATGTACTACCAAATACAGATTTAGTCAACGCTATAGGTGCTTTTCAAGCGACTACCGTAAATGATAAAGATTACATTGCAACTCGTACTGCATATCACTTAAATCTAAAAGGTCCAGCAGTTAGTGTACATTCAGCATGTTCAACGTCATTATTAGCAATAGCAGAAGCGGTAGAAGCCATACGCTCAGGACAATGTGATGTTGCATTAGCAGGAGCTTCTAGTGTCACGTCTCCTATAAATAGTGGGCATTTGTATCAAGAAGGTTCTATGTTAAGTTCTAATGGTCACTGTCGCTCTTTTGATGCAGAAGGAAAAGGTACTGTGTTTAGTGATGGAGCCGCAGTAGTTTTATTGAAAGGGTTAGAAGATGCTATTAACGATGGTGATATTATACACGGTGTCATTAAAGGTATTGGAATTAATAATGACGGTGGAAACAAAGGCAGTTTTACAGCACCTAGTATAGAAGGTGAATCAGGAGCAATTATGAGTGCTATGCATGACGCTAAAATTTCTCCATCCGATATCAGTTATATTGAAGCCCATGGAACAGCAACTCCGTTAGGTGACCCAATAGAATTTGAAGGCTTACGTTTAGCTTTTGGTCCACAAGAAAAGAACAGTTATTGTGCCGTTGGTTCAATTAAAAGCAACATGGGACATTTGACCTCAGCTGCAGGTGTTGCCGGAGTTATTAAAACCATTCTAGCATTAAAACATAAGCAAATCCCACCTTCTTTAGGGTATAAAAATGCAAATCCCGCCATTGATTTTGAAAACAGTCCCTTCTTTGTAAATAACGAATTACGTGATTGGAATTCTGAAGGAAAGAGAGTTGCTGGTATTAGCTCTTTTGGCGTAGGTGGTACAAATGTGCATGTCGTAGTTGAAGAGTATATCAAAAAGGAACCTGTTTCAGATATAAGTAAACCATTACAACTTTTAACATGGTCAGCTAAAACGGAGACCAGTCTTAATGGCTATAAAACAGCATTAGGTAATTTCATAAAATCTAAACCAGAAATAAATATAGCTGATATTGCAGCTTCTCTTAGCGGAACAAGAGATACGTTTAATAAACGAAGTTTTGCTTTAGTATCTAGTTCAGAGCATGCATATACAGAATTATTATCAGAAGATGCTGTATCAATTAAGTCGGCTGACTTAAGGTCAGTGCCAAGTCATTTGGCATTTCTATTTCCAGGACAAGGGGCTCAATATTTACAGATGGGAAAAGCACTATATGAGCATGAAATGGTGTTTAAAGAAGCTGTAGATAAGTGTTCTGAAATAGTATCGGAAGCCTTAAATTTTGATATAAGACAAATTATTTATCCTGAAAGTAATTCACCTGAAGCAGAAGTTACTATTAAGGATACTCAATATACCCAACCAGCATTATTTGTTGTGGAATATGCGTTGTCTCAATTGTGGATGAGTTGGGGAATTCAGCCAACACTTCTTTGTGGTCACAGTATAGGTGAATTTGTTGCAGCTCATTTAGCGGGAATATTCAGTTTAAAAGATGCATTATTATTGGTTGCCAAACGTGGTAAGTTGGTTAGTAATCTTCCAGCAGGAAGTATGCTATCAGTGAGAACGACGTATGAAAGTCTTTCTGAAATATTACCTAAAGATCTGTGTGTTGCAGCCGTAAACTCAGATCAATTATGTGTTGTATCTGGTGAAGATAAACCTATTGAAGCATTTGCTAAATTATTAGAAGAAAAGAAAATTCCAAACAGATTACTTTTAACAAGTCATGCTTTTCATTCTACAATGATGGATCCTGTATTGGAAGAATTTAAATCAGAAGTAGAAAAAGTAACAATAAACATTCCTCGTCTTCCAATAGTCTCTACAGTAACAGGGACTTGGCTAAGCGATTCAGAAGCTACAGATCCTAATTATTGGACAGATCATTTAAGAGCAACTGTTCGTTTTTCAGAGGCCATGGAAACAGCGCTAGAATTAGAAGATATAATCTTATTAGAAGTTGGTCCTGGTCGTGCATTAACCACGTTATCACAGCAAAAAAAGAGACCTAAATCGGCAAGCTCTATAGCTACTTTAGTAATGCCTAAGGAAAATGAAAACTCCTATCATACTGTATTATCTGCTTTAGGGCAGCTTTGGTTAAAAGGTATAGAACCTAATTGGCCAGCTTATTATGAAGGGCAATCAAGACAGAAAGTTTGGTTGCCAGCTTATGTTTTTGATAGAAAGCTGTGTTGGGTAGATCCACCTATTATCGATAATAAAACCAATAATTATAACCAATCAATCGAATCAAATATTAATCAACCTAAAAGTACTCAAATGGACACTGTTTTAGAACCTCAACGAAAAAATACGATTCTAGAAAAAATTTCAGAAATTATAATTAATACTTCAGGAATGGAGTTAGAGCCTTCTGAGTATAATTCTAGCTTTCTTGAGCTTGGTCTTGATTCTCTTATATTAACACAAATGGCTATCACATGTAAAAATGAGTTTAATACAGCTATTACGTTTCGCCAATTAAATGATGAGTTAGGAACACCTAATCTTTTAGCAAATTTTTTAGATAACAATTTACCTCCAGAGCGTTTTGCAGCGGCTATAAGTACTACTGTTGTTTCTGCACCAATCCAAAATACTATGGCTACAGCACCTTCAGCTCCAGTACCAGTATCAACGCCAGTGCAACAATCCAATCAAGTTAATTATCCTATCAATAGTTCTGCAGTAGATCTTATCGCACAGCAGTTGCAATTATTAGGGAAACAGCTAGCATTGTTACAAGGTAATAACACAGCTCCAGCGGCTGCTTCAGAGGCAATTCCAGCTCCTGTGCAAGTACCTGTACAAAAGGAAGCAAAACCAATTATGAGTACGGCTCCAACAACCCTTTCTGAAGATGAGATTAAAGAACATAAAAAACCATTTGGTGCCTCACCAAAAATTGATAAGCAAAAGATTGAGATTAATACAAAGCAACAGCAATTCTTAGACGATTTAACGGTTGCTTATAACAAAAAAACAGAAGCTAGTAAATTTTACAGCGAGAAACATCGTCCGCATATGTCAGATCCTAGAGTCGTATCTGGCTTTAAACCTTTAACCAAAGAATTGGTATACCCAATAGTTATAGAAAAATCTTCAGGAAACAAGCTTTGGGATATTGATGGTAACCAATACATAGATGCGTTAAGTGGATTTGGATCTTGTTTATTAGGATATCAACCAGAATTTATAAAAGAAGCATTACATGATCAAATTGAATTAGGTTTTGAAGTTGGTCCACAGCATCCATTAGCAGGTGAGGTATGTGAAATGCTTTGCGAAATGACAGGTCATGATCGTGCAGCACTTTGCAATACAGGTTCAGAAGCGGTATTAGGAGCGATGCGAATTGCAAGAACCGTAACAGGTAAATCTTTGATTGTGGCATTCTCACGATCATATCATGGTATTACGGACGAGGTACTTGTAAGAGGTTCACGCATGAAAAAGACCTTTCCTGCAGCACCTGGTATTATGCCAGAAGCGGTTCAAAACATGCTAATTTTAGATTACGGAACAGAAGAGAGTTTACAAATAATTAGAGATAGAATAGATGAATTAGCTGCAGTACTTGTTGAACCAATACAAAGTAGAAGACCAGAATTTCAACCTGTAGAGTTCTTAAAAGAGGTCAGTAACATTACTAAAACATCAAATGCAGCACTTATTTTTGATGAGATTATTACCGGATTCCGTATGCACCCTCAGGGTATTCAAGGGTTGTTTGGAATTAAGGCGGATCTTGCTACGTATGGAAAAGTGATAGGTGGAGGTGTTTCAATTGGAGCTATTTTGGGTAGTGATAAATACATGGATGCGCTAGATGGTGGTGCTTGGCAATTTGGAGATGATTCATTTCCAGAAGTTGGTGTTACTTATTTTGCCGGAACATTTGTACGTCATCCTTTAGCTTTGGCGTCTACAAAAGCCTCTTTAATACACTTAAAGGAAAATGGACCAGAACTTCAGGACGACTTGGCAGATAAGGCAGAGCGTTTAGCTACTGAATTAAATACGTATTTCAAAAATCATAATTTACCTATCGTCATAAATTATTTCAGATCCTTATGGAGGATTGCATTTTTAGAAGAAATTCCATATGCTGAACTTGTTTTTGTGATTTTAAGATCTAAAGGGATTCATATCATGGAAGGTTTCCCTTGCTATATGACTACAGCTTATACTGAAGGTGATGTAGATCAAATTATAAATAGTATAAAAGAAAGTATCGAAGAACTGATTAAAGTTGGAATTTTGGTAAGTGATATTAATACCAATGTTAATAGAAGTCAAACCAAATCATCCGCATTAAATCAACCTCCAGTACCAGGTGCAAAATTAGGCATGGATGAATCAGGAAACCCAGCTTGGTTTATTGTAGATGAAAAGAATGGAAATGCTTATAAAAAGATTGAGATTTAGAAGCTGTTTTTTTAATTAATATATGATTTAAATTATCCTAAATAGTTTAAAACCAATGATAGAATCAACCGTAGAACCTGAAAGTAAATCTATTTTCAACCCTTTTGCAGGACCTGAGATTGAACGTATAATGCATACTACCCAATCACAAACAGAGATTTGGCTGGCGTGCAAATTGGGTGATATAGATGCTAGTAGAGCATATAATGAATCCATTTCGCTTATACTTAAAGGGCAATTAAATAAAAGTGCGATTCTAAAAGCTATTCAAAGTATCGTAAATCGTCATGAATGTTTACGTTCAGTGTTTAGTTCTGACGGTCGTTATATGACAGTGTTTAAACATGTTGCTGTTTTGCTAGATATTCAGGATGCTTCAGCTAGTAGCAAAATAGAGAAAGATGAAATTTTAAAAAATTGCTTGTCTACAGATGCTAATTATGTATTTGATTTATTAAGAGGCCCACTTTTTAAAGTGGGACTAATTAAGGTTTCAGAAGAAGAACATCATTTAATTATTACTGCACACCATATTGTATTTGATGGTTGGTCTGCAGGTATTTTATTAGAAGAACTAGGAAGCTTGTATTCGGCTAACGTTAATAATACACATCACAATTTACCACAAGCAGAAAGTTTTTGCGCTTATGCAGAGGAGCAGCATGCGTTTATGGCGAGTGAAGCCTACGATATTACCGAAAACTATTGGCTTAATGAATTTAAGGATAATGTACCTCAATTAACGTTGCCAACAGATTTTCCAAGACCAGAGGTTAGAACATTTAAGAGTGAACGTCTCGATGTTTCTATGGGAACAGAATTGGTGAGTGCTTTAAAAAAAACAGGTATAAAAGCAGGTTGTAGTTTGGTAACCACACTTTTATCAGCATTCGAAATATTTATTTACACCCAAACAGGACAAGATGATATTGTCTTGGGACTACCTTCAGCCGATCAAGCAGCAAGTGGTAAATTACAAATGATTGGTCATTGTGTAAACTTGTTACCACTACGAAGCAAAATTGATGTAAATATTAGTTTTGATGATTATTTAAAACAACGCAAACCTCAACTATTTGATGCTTATGATCAGCAGCAAATTAGTTTTGGACAATTGCTTCAAAAGCTTTCAATCGCTAGAGATCCTTCTAGAGTACCATTAGTTCCTGTGGTTTTTAATATTGATATGGGAATGACTAATGCAGTCTCATTTACGGATTTAGCATACGAGTTAAAAAGTAATCCACGCGCTTATGATGCTTTTGAGATTTTTCTAAACGCATCAGGATCAGAGGAAAATTTAATTTTAGAATGGGCTTATAATACGGCATTGTTTAAACCAGAAACCATAAAACAAATGATGGTTTCGTTTCAAAGTTTGGTTCATAAATTAATAGAATCGCATGATTTCAAACTAAAGGAAATTCTTAAAGTTGATGACACTGCATATATAAATATTAACAAAACAGATGCTACTTATCCGAAATTACCGTTACATCAGCTTATTGCGAAACAAGCAAGACAATCACCAGATACAAAAGCATTAAAATTCGAACAGTCTGAAATCACTTATAAAGATTTAGAATTACAAATAAATCGTTTAGCACATTCTTTAGCAGAAAAAGGTGTTAAACCAAATACTATAGTTGCTGTTGCTGCACCACGTTCAATTGAATTAGTAGTAAGTTTACTTGCTATAATGCAATGTGGAGCTGCTTATTTGCCATTAGATCCAAGTTATCCGCAACACCGCTTAGACTTTATGCTAAGTGACTCTGATGCTGAAGTCGTTATAGCATCCAATACAACATCTATTAAATCTGAAGCTAGTAAAAAACAACTTGTATTAGAAGATTTGTTTTTAAACTTAACAGAATATTCATCTGATCCTCTATCACTAAGTGTAGATATAGAAGAAAAAGCCTATTTACTATATACTTCAGGATCAACAGGAAATCCTAAAGGCGTTGAGGTTACGCACAAAAACTTAGTCAACTTCTTATTTAGCATGTTAGTTGAACCAGGTATTAAGGAAACGGATAAGCTATTATCGATCACAACAATTTCCTTTGATATTGCAGGTTTAGAGTTGTTTTTACCATTATTGAAAGGTGCCACTTTGGTAATTGCTAATGATGACGTGGCTAAAGATGGACGTTTATTATTAGAACATATAGTAGATGAGTCTATAACCATGTTACAAGCGACTCCTACAACATGGCAAATGTTATTAGATTCTGGTTGGGTAGATAAATTGCCTATTAAAGCGCTATGTGGTGGTGAAAAACTACCAATGCCTTTAGCAAAAAAAATAATACCAAAGGTTAATGAGTTATGGAATATGTACGGTCCTACTGAAACAACCATTTGGTCTACTACCAAACAAATTTTAATTGATGATGAGGTGCTTACAATTGGTAAGCCCATAGCTAATACGCAAGTTTACATTTTAAATGATCAAGGTCTTTTAATGAAACCAGGCGCTATTGGTGAAATTGTAATTGGAGGTGATGGTGTTGCAAACGGGTATTGGAAGCGTGAGGATTTAACTGCTGAGAAGTTTATTTCTAGTCCATTTGATTCGGAGCCAAATGTTAAATTGTATAGAACAGGTGATCTTGGGAGGTTGCTTAGTAATGATGAATTTGAATGCTTAGGTCGTATGGATGACCAAGTTAAAATTAGAGGGCATCGTATAGAACTTGGTGAAATTGAAGAGGTCATGATTACAATAGAGGATATTGAATCTTGTGTTGTGATGATAGACGAAGACCGGTTAAAAGCATTTGTTAAAGGGAAGGAATCTTTTTCTCTTTCTCAAGATATTCTTCATAAATGGAGAACCCATTTAAAAGAGCTTTTACCGCTTTATATGGTTCCTCATGATATTAATCGTGTTAATGAGTTTCCAACAACCTTAAATGGAAAAATTGATAGAAAGACATTACTTAATAATTCTAAGTTGACTTCTCAGCGTATAACTGGTAAAACGGCTCCAAGATCAGCAATGGAAAAGTTGGTGGCGAGCGTTTGGGAATCGTCTTTGAAAATTAAGGATATTGATGTTTTTAGTAATTTCTTTGAGATTGGTGGACATTCTTTAATTGCGGTTCGGGTAATGGCAAGTTTAGAGAAGGAGACCGGAACTAGATTACCTCTCTCGGCATTAATGACGCATTCAACTATAGAAAAACTAGCACAATTAATGGAGGTGGATGACGAGGAAAACTCATGGAGTTCATTAGTGCCAATTAAACCAGATGGAAATAAAACACCACTTTATGTTGTACATGGAGAGTTTTATAATGTGTTGTTTTTGAATTCATTAGTTAAAAATGTAGATAGCGAACAGCCTTTATATGGTTTGCAAGCCAAAGGACTTAACGAAGAGGATACTCCACATGATAAGATTGAGGATATGGCTGCTCATTATATTTCGGAAATTCTTGAATCCAATCCAGAAGGACCATATGCAATAGCTGGGTATTCATTTGGCGGAATTATAGCATTTGAAATGGCTAGACAATTAAAAGCTCAAGGCAAAACGGTAGAGAAATTTATATCTTTTGATAGCTATGTCTTCCCAGACTATTATTATCCAGATGCGTTTAGAAAGCAATTTATGACGGGATTTTATACTTCAGGTAAAGTTGTTTTTGCATTATCTAAAATGTTTAGTAGTGCTGATAAATTTAAAGAAAGAATACGCATTTTTAGAAATATGCTGAATCAAATATTTTCTAGGGTTAAACATAATAATAAAGAGCATAAATTAGAGCGTAAAGAATTACAAGATTTATTAGAGCTTAACGTAGGTAAGGAAACATTAAAAAACTTGAGTAGTCATCACAGTTTGGCAGTTGATAGCTATCATATAGTTCCAGAGGATTTAAAAGTAGACTTAATGGTTGCAGATGATGATGTCTTTTTTAAACATGATAAAAAGTATTACGGATGGAAATCTTTAGCGAAGCAAGGAGTGCAAAGGCATAGTGTTTCGGGTAACCATGCCAATATGTTTGTAGCTCCTAATGATAAACAATTTGGTCTTGTTCTACAAAAAATATTAGACAGTTAAACAGACAGAAGAATCAATGCTATTTTATTTGTTCCTTTAAAAACATGAATAGTCTTTATTGCCAAATAGGCTCAATATTTACATTAATTTTATTAATTTTTTTTGTTTTAAAAAAAATAATTATGGTGAAAACTTATCAAATGAAAAGTGAATATATCTGACTTATTTTTAGATAAATAGGTATTTTTAACTTATGTTTGGTCTATAGTATTAGACGGAAAATTCAGTTGTTTTTTTTGATTATTCTGCAAGAATTATTTTATAACGATAATTAAAAACATCTTGTCTGATTTTTTATTTTTAATACTTTTTTTTATATATTTTTTCCGTTCAAATTCCCCTTCAGAATTGAATGTAATTATTTTAAAATAAAAGCTTTCACCACTTATAGCGTTGGTGAATAACTAATTGTTTAGAAATGTATTTGAAATTTAGTAAGTTTTACAGAAAAGGCAGAAAATTAAATATTACATCTTTAATTTTTACTTAAAAAATCTTGTTATTATAATTTTCTAAGTAAGTAGACTTTATAGCTTCACCAATATTTTAATTAATTACTTCTTTTAGCCTAAACCTGATGAAGAAACCAATAATCTATACCACTCAATCACAGACAGAAATTTGGACTGCTTGTAAACTTGGTGGTGAAGATGCGAATAGAGGATATAATGAGTCTTTCTCTATAATATTTACTGGCCATTTAAATAAAGATGCATTACGAAACGCTATTCAAACTTTAATAGATCGTCATGAGTCATTACGATCTAATTTTAGCGATGATGGTCGATTTATTACTGTCCATAGAGATATTTCCATTGTTCTAGATGATCATGATATTTCTGGATTTACTGCAACTGAAAAAGATAGAATTATTGAGGACTATTTATCTTCTCATTCTAATTTTGTTTTTGATTTAAAGAATGGTCCACTTTTTAAAATTGAACTCATTAAATTATCAGAAACTGAGCATCATTTCTTATTCACAGCTCATCATATTATTTGTGATGGTTGGTCAATTAGAATTCTTTTAAAAGAATTGAGTACTTTATATTCAAATTCAGTTTCAAATACTAATCATGATTTACCTAAGCCAGATTGTTATCGTACTTATGCAAAAGAACGACAACTATTTTTGGGGAGTGAAGCACATAAAGCTAGTGAGAGTTATTGGCTTAACCAATATGCCAATGAGGTGCCTCATGTTACCCTAACAACGGATTTTCCTAGGCCAGAACTTAGAACTTACAAAAGTGAGAGATTAGATATAGTGATTGATAATTCTTTGGTTAATGGACTGAAAAAAATAGGGGATGAAGTAGATTGTAGTTTTGAAAATACATTGTTATCTGCATTTGAAATTTTTATCAATTCACAAACAAGTCAAGATGAAATTGTCTTAGGTTTACTTTTACCTGGACAAGCAGTTAATAATAAACCTCAATTAATTGGCCATTGTGTTAATTTGTTGCCTTTAAGGAGTAAAATTGATTTGCAAATTAGTTTTGTTGACTATGTGAACCAACGTAAACCTCAGCTTGCTGAAGCTTATGAACATCAGTTGTTTAGTTATGGCGAACTGCTTCAGAAATTATCAATAACGAGAGATCCTTCGTTAGTACCTTTAGCACCAATAGTCTTTAATGTTGATTTGAATTTATCAGATTCCATTTCATTTTCAAACCTAGATTACAAATTAAAAAGTAACCCTAGAGCTTATGAAACTTTTGAGCTTTTTGTAAATGTTACAGGGTCAGAAGAAGATTTAGTCATAGAACTGTCTTACAATACTGCTTTGTTTAAAACAGCAACGATTGAAAAATTAATGATATCATTTCGGAAGTTGTTAAAGCAAATAGTAGAAACACCGAAAATTAAATTAGAAACAATTTTAAAGGTTGATGAATCTCGTTATCAAATTCTAAATGCTACTTATAACGAGTATCCTAAGTTACCATTACATCAGCTTCTTGCAGAACAAGCGCAAGTCAGTCCAGATAAGATAGCCTTAATATATGGAGCCTCTAAAATTACTTATCAAGAATTTGAAGAGCAAGTTAATCAATTAGCACATCGTTTAACAGCACAAGGTGTAAAACCAGGAACGATTACTGCTGTGGCTTTACCAAGATCAATTGAACTTGTTATTAGTTTAGTTGCAATTATGCAATGTGGCTCAGCGTATTTACCGTTAGATCCAAGTTATCCTCAACAACGGTTAGATTTTATGATGGATGATTCAAAAGCTGAAGTCTTAATTTCATCTAATGAATTGGATCTTTCTTTAAAATCCATTCCAAAATTATTAATGATTGAGGATTTGTTTACGGATTTATCACAATTTCCGTTAACACCTCAAACGCTCTCTGTAGATATTGAGGAGATGGTCTATTTGCTTTATACCTCTGGTTCAACTGGTAATCCTAAAGGAGTTCAAGTAACACACAAAAACCTTGTTAATTTTCTGTATGGTATGGTTGAAAAACCAGGTATAGAGGAAACTGACAAACTACTATCTATTACCACAATTTCTTTTGATATTGCAGGTCTCGAGTTGTACTTGCCATTATTAAGAGGTGCTACGTTGGTCATTGCTAATGATGAAATAGCAAAAGACACGCGCTTAATGCTAGAGGTGCTTGAAGAAGAAAATATAAGCATTTTACAAGCCACACCTACAACATGGCAAATGCTTTTAGATGCAGGTTGGGAAAATCATTTACCGATTAAAGCTTTAAGTGGTGGAGAAGCAATTCCTATGAGTTTAGCTACTAAATTATTAAATAGAGTTGATGAACTTTGGAATATGTATGGCCCTACGGAGACCACGATTTGGTCTACTGTGAAGCAAATTAAATCTGAAGATAGCATAATTACAATTGGTGAGCCTATTGCAAATACTCAGTTGTATATTGTTAATGACAATGGACAATTGATGGAGCCAGGGCAAATTGGAGAATTGTGTATTGCCGGTGATGGAGTAGCAAAAGGATATTGGAGACGACCAGATTTAACTTCTGAGAAATTTATTAATAATATCTTTAATAAAGGGGAGGATTTCTTGCTATATAAAACAGGTGATTTAGCTAAAATTCTACCTTCTGGAGAAGTTCAATGTTTAGGTAGAATTGACCAGCAAGTTAAAATAAGAGGACATCGCATAGAGCTTGGAGAAATAGAAGAAGCTATTAATAAACTGGAGAAAGTTGAAACTTCAGTTGTATTGGTAAGAGAAGATAGACTAGAAGCATATGTTATATCTCATAAACAAAAAGAGATTTTAATTGAAACGATAAAAGATTGGAAAACTCAGCTTTCAGAAGAATTACCATCTTATATGGTTCCTGTAGAATTTCATTTTATCAATGAATTCCCAACAACATTAAACGGAAAAATAGATCGTAAAGCATTAAACAGTCCTTTCTATAATTCTAAAGGTTCAAAAGAATATACAGCACCTAGAACTGAAACAGAAAAAATAATAGCATCAATTTGGAAAGATTGTTTAAAGCGAGATAAAATAGATGTCTATAGCGATTTTTTTGATTTGGGTGGTCATTCATTAATCGCGGTTAAAGTGATGTCACTTATAGAAAAGAAAACAGGAAAGCGATTACCGTTATCTGCTTTAATGTTGCACTCTACTGTAAAAAAATTGGCAGAATCTATGGATGTGGAGGTGAATGAAACGTCGTGGAATTCATTAGTGCCAGTAAAATCTGAGGGAACAAAAAATCCAGTTTATGTCGTACATGGTGCAGAGCACAATGTTATGTTTTTAAATGCTTTAGCTAAAAATGTAGATGGTAGTCAGCCTGTGTATGGATTGCAATCTAAAGGACTCAATGGTATAGATAAACCACATAATAAGATTGAGGATATGGCTAGTAATTACATTTCTGAAATTATTAATGCAAATCCAACAGGACCATACGTTCTAGCAGGATATTCATTTGGGGGTGTTATAGCATTTGAAATGGCGAGACAAATGATAGCACAGGATAAAAAAGTAGATAAAGTAATTTTATTAGATAGTTATGTTTATCCATCTTATTACCATGCAAACGCTTTAAAAAAGAGAATTACCCATTATAAATATACGATTAGCAAGGTACTTTTCATGACTCAGAAAATGTTCAGTAATAAATCGAGTTTTAATCGTAGAATTCAATTATTTAAAGAAGGCTTGGTACAGAGTTATTCTAAGCTGAAACATGGAAAAGAAAAACACCATGAAATGCGATATAGTTGGCCTTATGAATTGGACAAAATGCACAAAGTAGCCATTTGTAATTATCAAATTTCACCATTAGATATTACGGTAGATTTATTAAGAGTCGCTGAAGATGATATTTTTTATGCACACGATGCTGATACCTTGGGCTGGAAAAATATAGCCACTAAAGGAGTTCGGAGACATTTAATACCAGGAAATCATAGAAATATGATTTCACATCCTCATGATAAGGAATTAGCTAGAATACTACAAAATGTACTAGATAATTAAGATGGAAAGTTCTAAGGTTACATACACTAATCACGAAGTTGATTTTAGTTCGTTAGTACCTTTAAAACCGTGTGGAAATAGAAATCCCTTATTTATATTACATGGTGCTAACCATGATGTTTTAAGTTTTAAAAATTTGGCTGATGAGCTACATAGTGAACAACCAGTTTATGCTTTACAAGCTAAAGGACTTAAAGGAGATTCAAAACCTCACGATACTGTTGAAGACATGGCTGCATATTTTATTACTATTATAAAAACTATAAATAAGGAAGGACCTTATATTTTGTCAGGGTTTTCATTTGGTGGTATCATTGCTTTTGAAATGGCTAAACAATTAAAAGCTCAAGGAGAAAGAGTAAAAATGCTGTTACTTTTTGATAGCTATGTTTATCCTTCATATTATTATTCAGATCCATTAAAGAAGAAGGTTACCTCTAAGTTATATACAGTAGGGCAATTAGGTTTTATGGGTTTAAATATGTTTAGTAGTGTGTCTAATTTTAAACGTAGGGTTAAATTATTGAAAATAAAGTTTTCTGGATTATTTTTAAAATTAAAACATGGAAGTGAACAACAGTATCAATTGCAGTTTAATCGATCCTCAAAAATAGATAAGATGCATGGTTTAGCTTACGCTAGATATCATATAATTCCGCAGGATATAGAAGTAGATTTATTTAGGTCTACTAAAAAGCTATATTTTGCTCATGATTATAACTATTTAGGTTGGAAAAGAATAGCATTGGATGGAGTTCATAAGCATATCTTACCAGGAAATCACTCCGAAATGTTTTTTTCTCCTGTTGTTGAAAAATTTGGTGAGAAGCTTCAAAATTTACTAGATGATGGAGTATAATAATTCTGAAAGCAACTTGTTTTGTGGATCCTCTATAATTATAGATAGAAAGGGAGAAGATTCAGATCAAATTCATTCTGGCATTAAATTATATAAAATTGAATTATCTCAATATTATAACATTACAGATGTATTATTAAAAACATTAACGCCACACGAAGTACAAAGAGCTCACAGGTACCATCATATAAAGGATTCAAAACGGTTTATAATTTGTAGAAGTTTTCTTAAGCTTTTAATAGCCCAACGAAATGATATCGAAATTTCTCAAGTATATTTTGAGAAAACTGAAAATCACAAACCGTATTTCCCCTTAGATAAAACGTTGTTTTTTAACGTGTCGCATGCTGGTGATTATGCAATCATTGCAATTGGAAATTGCGAATTAGGTGTCGATATAGAATACATTGATAAGCATTTTAATTATGCTGATATTCTTCCTACTGTTTTTAGCTCTGAAGAACTAAGTTTTGTAGAAATGTCTAATTTTAAAAGACAAACCTTTTATAAATTATGGACAAGAAAAGAGGCTATTGTAAAAGCGACAGGAAAAGGTATTGATGACGATTTTTCAAAAATACCTGTGCTAGATGGAGCTCATACAGTACCATCATCATTAATAAACGACTTCAAAAAAATAAATGTATTTAGCTTCAATTTAAATGCTTATTACGTTGGTGCCTTTGCTTTTAAAGGTGATGATATTGATTTTAAGCATATAAGTTTTCAACCTTTACCCAATATAGTAGAGTTAGAGTCTTTGTTTAAATTATAATTTCAAATTAGTGCATTGTAACATTAGTTACGCTATCTTATATTAATCCTTTGTATTTTTATTTAAATTTTATTGAAATGAAAAATATCATAGGATTACTCGTTTTGGCTACGTTTTTTGTGAGTTGCAATTCCTCTAATAAGAAAGAAAAAAATTCTTACAGTAAGGTTGAGCATACTTCAGATAAAAGCGATCATCCTGGTAAAAAATTAATGGAAACTAATTGTTATATCTGTCATAGTGCTACTGCTGGTCATGATGATAGAATTGGTCCACCGATGATTGCCATTAAAAGGCATTATATCAATAGTAAAACGACTAAAAAAGAATTTACTGATGCTATGCAAGCTTGGATTAAAAACCCGAATGAAGCTGATGCTAAAATGCCAGGTGCTGTAAAGCAATTTGGTGTGATGCCCATACAGCATTTCCCAGAAGAGACTATTGCGCAAATTTCGGAATATATGTTTGATTTTGAAATTGAACAGCCAGAGTGGTTTGAAAACCATTTTAATGAAGAAAGAGGGAAAGGTAAAGGAATGGGTAACGGACGAGGAATGGGAAATGGGAAAGATAAAAAACTTGGCATGAAGCAAACCCAAACTAATTTTGAAGATTTACCTTATGGAGAGCGAGGTTTAAAATATGCCTTAACTACAAAAGCTGTTTTGGGTAAAAATTTAATGGGAACTATTCAGAAAAAAGGGGTTTTGGAAGCTTTAAATTTTTGTAATCTACAAGCTTATCCTTTAACCGATAGTATGTCTGTTGTACACAACGCCACCATTAAACGTGTAACAGATAAACCAAGAAATCCAAATAATAAAGCTAATACAGAAGAATTAGGATACATAAGAGACTTTAAGGAAGTTATTGCAAATAATGAAGAACCAAAACCACTAGTAAAAAAAATGGATGATAAAGTGAAAGTATATTATCCAATTACGACTAATAATATGTGTCTGCAATGTCACGGAAAACCTAATGAAACGGTAGAAGCTTCAACGCTAACAAGAATTAAGAGTTTATATCCAATGGATAAAGCTCTTGGTTACGATATTAATGAAGTTAGAGGTATTTGGAGTATTACTTTTGATAAATAAAATTCAAGTCAGGTATGAGTAAATTTTCAGAAATAATAAATCAAGATCAACCTGTTTTGGTTGATTTTTTCGCAGATTGGTGTGGACCATGTAAAATGTTGAGTCCAATTTTAAAACAAGTGAAAGACCAATTGGGTGATGGTATTACGATTATAAAGATAGATGTTGATAAGAATCAAGCCTTAGCCTCAAAATATCAAGTGAGAGGAGTACCAACAATGCTATTGTTTAAAAAAGGAAAGCAGGTTTGGAGACAATCAGGCGTGCTTCAGGTAAATGATATTGTCAACGTGATTAACACCCACTAATCTTATTCATAATCTCAAATAAAAATATGGACTTAATTCTATTTGAGATTATTTTTTATACTGATAAATGTCATATTTGTTTGTGAAAGCATATAGTATATTTACATTTTAAAAAACACTAATATTTTAAATATGATATCACAAAACATTGCATTATACAGTTGGAGTAACGGAGTAGTAATGATAGCTATTTTTGCCGTTGTATGTATTACATTAGTAGGTATATTAATTAACTTTATGATGAGTGGTAAACCTGAAGAAGGGGCCGATACGCTTGATGCATCAAATGATATCATTAAAAATGATAGTAATGAGAATTAAGAAATAGTAATTAAAAACTGATAATAAATTTAAAAGAGGGTAGCGTATAATAAGTTACCCTCTTTTTTGTGCTCAATTTTATCTGAAGTTCAATTAAAATGAATACTGTAAAAAAGCCGAAAAATTTCTACCTGGCTCTGTAATTGGTGTACTTCCAAAATCTTCTTGATTTGTAAATGAAAAATTTAAATGATTATTATAAGCTTCATCTAAAGCATTAATAACAGCAAAACCTAAGGTGATATTTTTTATTGGTTTTAAACCTAATCTAATATCTAAAGTTTGATAGCCATCCGTTTCTGTTTCTCCAAAACTTTCAGATATGTGGTCTTGTTTTGATGTTAAATTATACTGAATATTAGCCCAAAATTTAACTTTTTCAAAGCCAACCACAAATCGTGTAGTAAAAGGAGGTGTCAAAGGAAGCGACTCTGCTAAATCTTTATTTTTAGCATAAACATAAGAGAACTCTGTTTTTAGAAAATAATGATCTAAAAAATCCACTTGAGCCATAGCTTCAAAACCTGTTTTATAAGCTTCATCAAGGTTTCTGAATACTTTTGGATTACTAGGTTCTGATGTTGGGTTAAACTTTCGTGTTAAGGATTCATCTACAATACCAACAATATAATTCTCAAAGAATGAATAATAAAAAGAGGTTTCGTATTTAAAACTATTAAAGCTATTTTTTAAGGGCTCGTAACCTTTAAATCCTATTTCAAACTGATTATTAACTTCAGCTTTCAAATCTGGATTCCCAATGTACTCATAAGGATCTTGACCAACTGAGAAGTGATTAATAAAGCGTTCTATCATATTTGCAGAACGCACTCCGCGACCATATGCAGCTTCTAAAGTAAATTTATCCGAGACTCTATTTTTGATTGAAACTGTTCCGCTTACATTGTGTTCCGTGCGTTTTTCTAAGTCATACATGGCAGCAAAGTCATCTTCAGGATCTTGTATGTCAGACGTTACATTGTCGTATCTAATTCCAGCTGTAAAAATTGTTTTAGAACTAATGCTATATTTAGCCTCTGTGTAAACACCCAAATCGGTAATATAAGAATCTTGCCAAACCTTATCATTAAACTCCATTGGAGATGGTAAAGCGTTGCCGTTCATTATTTTTACCAAACGCGTTCTGTTACCATCTCTAGCAATATGCAGAGCATCTAAACCAGAAAAAACGTTTATTTTTTCTGAAGGTTTCCAGTTGATTTCAATTTTCCCACCCGCTGTAATCGCATCTACACCAGATGCTGCTTCCATCATCATAAAAGAAGGTCTATTATAATTGGTCATTAAATGATCAACATAACTATAATAGGCTTTTGCGGTTAATGATTTTACGGTTTTACCAATAGCATCTAATGAATAATCTAAAGAAATAATACTACTATCATCATATTCCGTATCCATTGGTAAAGCAGCATGTAACACATCGCGACCAAAAGATTGTCTCCAATGCGCTTGTAATCGTTGGTCGTCAGAGAAATTATAGCCTATTTTTAGACCATAATCTGTACTTCTAAAAGAGGATGGAATTTCTTTGCCATCTCCGTCTTCGTAATTTCCAAAATCTCGATAACCAGCATTAGCAACAATATCATACTTGTCTTTAATATATTGAAGTTGTACTAAGTTAACTAACGAGTTTCCATTGCTTTCGTAGCCACCTGAAACTTTGCCGTGTAAACCATGATCTTCGTAATCTGGTTTTTGAGTCACTAAGTTTATAATACCTCCAAAAGTGGCTCCATATCTTACGGTGTATGGTCCTTTTATAATTTCTATTTTCGAAATTTCTTCAGGAATAATATGTGTTGTTATAGGATCCATGCGGTTAGGACAAGCATGCATGGCTTTTGTGCCACCATCATATTGAATATTCAACTGTTCATATTGAGCACCTCTAAACGAAGGGTCAATTGCATAGTTTCCTCTTTTTATAACCGAAAAACCAATAATGTTATTGAATAAATCGGCAACGTTCTTAGGTTGCACAATTTTTTCGTCATATTTATTGGAAACAACAGTTAAGACTGGGTCGGTTTTTAGATTTCCGGTAACAATAACTTCGTTCAGTTTTGTGGTTGTTTGTGTTGTAGTATCTTTTATGGTTTTTTTTTGTTCTTGACCATAAGTTATAGCTGTAATTAGAGTGCATAAAAGCACACTATAGAATGTTTTCATAGTAGAGTTATATTTATTTAATTCAAATAATTGTGATAGTAATTGCTATCAAATAAGTAAAGGATTATACTTTAGGAGGATGAAAACAGTAGTTCGAATTATTAAAACTATATAAATTAAGGTAATAGGATGTAGTGAGAGAGTTTCTAGCTAAAGTGCCTTGAGTTAATTGAAATGAAGTATTAGGACATGGGTACAAAATAAGGTCTTTAAAATCAATTATGCTTGTTGGTATATTTTGATTACTGCTTTGGGATTCTGCAACCTTCATTAATTGGCATTTCCCATTACACTCCAATTCGGGTTTGTCTTTGTTCTCACATAGATTTTCTACAAATCCTATGGGATCTAAGATGTAATATGCATAAGTCAACGAAGTTTTGGTACTATTGAAAATAATCAATAATAACAAGAGTAGTACAAAAACGGGTTGGCGTATCTTCATTTAGAAATTATGGAATAGCTTCTTAATTATTGAACTGATCTGAATCATTGCCTACAATTATTATAGAAACTAATTTTAGTGTCTAATATCAAAGTTCACAATAAAAAATTCTTGATTGGGTAACTTTAGTTACATAGCTAAAAACTATTACAAACTATATTTGTCATAAATTAATTAAATACTTAAAAAATCATGAATACATTAGAAACAACACCACAAGAAACATTTGCAATGCCAAGAATTGGAGATAAAGCACCAGAATTTAAAGCCGTAACTACGCAAGGAGATATTAATTATCCTTCAGATTATAAGGGAAAATGGTCAATACTATTTAGTCATCCAGCAGATTTTACACCAGTTTGTACTTCTGAATTTATGACATTTGCGCATTTAGAAGAAAAATTTGAAAAAGCAAATTGTAGTCTTATTGGTTTATCTATTGATGGTCTTTATAGCCATATCGCATGGTTAAGAACTATTAAAGATAAGATTGAGTTTAACGGTATGAAAAACATAGAAGTTAAGTTTCCTTTAATTGAGGATATTTCTATGGAAGTGGCTAAGAAATATGGAATGATTCAACCCGGAGAAAGCAAAACACAAGCGGTTAGAGCGGTCTTTTTTGTTGATCCTAATGAAACAGTAAGAGCAATTATTTATTACCCATTAAGCTTAGGACGTAATTTTGATGAGTTATACAGAGCTTTAATTGCTATGCAAACTTCAGATAAATTTAACGTAGCCACTCCAGCAGATTGGAATCCTGGTGATGATGTTATTGTGTCTCCAGCAGGATCATGTGGTGTAGCCGAAGAACGCATGACTTCTACTGAAGATTTAGATTGTAAAGACTGGTTCTTCTGTACTAAGAAGCTTGATAAAGATTTAGTGTTGAACGAAATCCTAAAGAAGTAAATACGTCTTTACGTGAAGATAATTTCCTTGTTTAAGTAAATTAATAAGTAAAATAATCTAATCTAAATTTCGGTCTTAATTTTTAGTTGAGACCGATTTTTTTTATCTTTTAAGAGGAATTAAAACGCATTAAAATCATGAACATTATACAATTTGAAGATAAGCCATTGGCACATTATTCTTATGCAATTATAAGTAATGATGAAATGGCTATTGTCGATCCTTCTCGAGATCCAAAGCCCTATTATCAGTTAGCCGAAAAACATAACGCAAAAATAATCGCCGTTTTTGAAACCCATCCTCATGCCGATTTTGTAAGTGGCCATTTGCAGATTCATAATGAGACTGGAGCTAAAATTTATGTCAGTAAATTGGTTGGGGCAAACTATATGCATGAGACTTTTGATGATGGAGATACCGTTAAAATAGGAGAGGTTACTTGTTCTGCAATTAACTCGCCAGGTCACTCACCAGATAGTATTACTATTATTGCTGAAGATGCATATAAAAATTATGCGATGTTTTCGGGAGATACCCTATTTATTGGAGATGTCGGACGACCAGACTTAAGAGAGCAAGCTGGTAACATGAAAGCTAAACGCGAAGAATTAGCTAAAAGCATGTATCACACTATTACGCATAAATTTAATCATTTGCCAGATGCTACACTAGTATATCCAGCGCATGGAGCAGGTTCTTTATGTGGCAAAAACATGAGTAAAGATGCTTCTAGTACATTAGGAAAAGAAAGAAATGAAAACTGGGCGTTTAAGGATTTATCTGAAGACCAATTTGTAGCTCATATTTTAAAAGATCAACCTTTTATTCCGTCTTATTTTGGATTTAATGTGGATATTAATAAAGATGGATCAGAGAACTTTCAATTGTGTATTGCAATACCTACATTTCAATTTCAGATTGTTGATTTTTTTAATGATGGTGCATTAATTGTGGATACGAGAAGTAAAGCGGATTTTGATACCAATCATATACCTAAGAGTATTAATATAATTGCAGAAACTGAGGATGATAAATTTGAAACATGGTTAGGCTCAATTGTAAAACCAAATGAAGCCTTTTATTTAGTGATAAAGTCCATTGAAGATAGAGATAAAATACTATATCGAATTGCTAAAATAGGTTATGAAAAACAATTAATAGGATTAATGACTCTAGGTGAAACTAATTTTGAAGGCGTAGAAGTTCTTAATTTTAATGATTTTGAAAACCATCAAGATAAGTACACCATTATTGATGTTAGAAATAAAAGTGAAGTTGAGGAAGGCAAAATATTTCAAAATGCAATAGCTATTCCACTTCATCAATTAAGAGATGCTGAAGATGAAATTCCTACGGACAAACCCATTGTAGTGCATTGCGCTGGTGGGTATAGAAGTGCAGCTGGTAGTAGTATTATTTCAAATATTACAAACAAGTTTACTGTGTTCGATTTAAGTGATGATGTAACTAAATTTCAATAAATAAATAGGAGAGACGCGCATTGAAAACAGGTCAACCATCAAAAAAGGATTATGTGTTTGTAGGCATTCAGCTATTGCTTTTTGTTGCTTATGTATTTCCACTTAAAATAATCGTTATAAACCTTTTAGAGTGGATTAGATATTCAGCTTTAATTTTAGCAGGTTTAGGACTGATTTTAGGTATTAGTGCTTTATTACAAATAAGCACTAAATTATCTCCCTTTCCAACACCTGTCGTAGATAGTAAATTACTCACTCATGGTGCTTATGCAATAGCTAGACATCCTATTTACACCAGTATTTTAACTATAACTTTAGGCTATGCTCTATATGACGAATCCCTATTTAAATTTATTGTTTTCATAGCATTATGGATATTGTTTTATTTTAAATCAAATTATGAAGAGAAATTATTATCTGAAAAATTCACGGAATATTCAGCTTACAAACTAAATACAAACCGATTTATTTAATCATTTATGAAGAACAATCCAACAGATTTTTGGAATGACCGTTTTGGTCAAGAAGAATTTATCTATGGTACTGAGCCTAATCAATTTTTTAAAGAGCAATTACAAAAGTTGCAAAAAGGAACATTGCTTTTACCGGCCGAAGGAGAAGGTCGTAATGCTGTTTATGCAGCAAAACAAGGTTGGAAGGTTTCAGCTTTTGATATTAGTATAAAAGCTAAAGAAAAGGCCATGCTTTTGTCTAAGCAAAACCATGTTTCTATAGATTATAAAGTTGATAGAGTACTAAATTTTACAAGTAACACACAATTTGATGTCATAGGACTTTGTTACACACATTTTCCTTTGGACATTCGTAAAAAGGCAAGTCAATATTTACTGCAATTTTTAAAAAAAGGAGGTGTGATTATTTTTGAAGCTTTTGCAAAAGCTCAAATAAATAATAATTCCGGAGGCCCTAAAAATGAAGCTATGTTGTTTTCTATAGAAGAGGTGAAACAAGAGTTTACAAATCTCGAATTTAACATATTAGAAGAAAAAACAATCGAACTTTCAGAAGGTGAATTTCATAAAGGAAAGGCAGAAGTTATTCGTTTTGTTGGTGTGAAAATGTAAAAGTAGTTCTAATAACGAACTTATATAGCTCACGTTTTTTATTAAAAATAGGATATTGTAACTAATGTAACATAGCAACCATGTAAAAAAGCTAAATTTGTAATATCCAAAATAACACCTATGGAAGACATGATTTTTTATGATAGATTGCAATTTGCATTTACTATCACATTTCACTACATATTTCCACAATTAACCATGGGATTATCTTTAATGATAGTCTATTTTAAGTGGAAATTCCTCAGAACTCAAATTGAAAAGTATAATAATGCCGCAAAGTTTTTTATGAAAATCTTTGCCATTAACTTTACCATGGGAGTGGTAACAGGGATTCCAATGGAATTTCAATTTGGTACTAATTGGGCAAAGTTTTCTGAACTCACCGGCGGAATTATTGGTCAGACCTTAGCCATGGAAGGCATGTTCTCATTCTTTTTAGAATCTTCATTTTTAGCCTTATTTATATTTGGTGAAAAATTAATGGGGCAAAAGCTTCATTTTTTAACTGGTTTTCTGGTGTTTTTGGGGTCTTGGGCAAGTGGTTGGTTTATTTTAGCTACCAATGCATGGATGCAAAATCCTGTAGGTCATGAAATTTTAGAGAACGGAAAATTTGTATTAGAAAACTTCTCGGAACTTTTCACAAATCCATGGCTATTGCCAGCCTTTTTACACAATCAAATGGCATCAGTGGTGACGTCTGCTTTTGTGGTGGCAAGTATAGGTGCGTTTTATATTTTAAGAGATAAGCATTCAGAATACGGAAGACTGTTTCTAAAAACAGGTGTGATATTCGGATTAATATCTAGTGTATTAGTCGCGTTTCCAACAGGAGATTGGAATGCTAAAAATGTCGCAAAATACCAGCCAGGAACATTTGCTGCTATGGAAGGTATATTTGAAACCGAAGATGCTGGTGCCGAAATCGTACTTATTGGTCAACCTAATATGGTGGACAAAAAACTAGATAACAAAATTGCCGTTCCTAATATATTAAGCTTTTTAACCTACCAAGAATGGGATAAACAAATCCCTGGAATGGATCAATTTGAAGAAGATGAATTGCCAGATAATATTCCTGCGCTTTATTATTCCTATCATATTATGGTCGGTTTAGGAACTATATTTATTGGCGTTATGGCATTAGCACTGTTCTTTTTGTGGCGAAAAAAATTATACACTATAAAACCATTACTTTGGACGATTATGTTTCTGGTTCCATTTCCATATATCGCAAATATTACGGGTTGGTACACCGCAGAATTAGGAAGACAACCCTATTTAGTTTATGGTTTATTAAGAACAAGCGATGGTATTTCACCTACGGTTTCATCGGGTAATACTTTATTTACTTTACTTGGTTTTGTTGCTTTGTACATGCTTCTAGGCTTGTTGTTTTTAGTTCTAGTTGGTAAAACTATTAACCAAGGTCCAACGCCTCAAAAACATTAATTATGGAAATATTTTGGTACATAGCAATAGGAATTGTTCTAACAGTGTTTTTTATTTTAGACGGTTACGATTTTGGAGCAGGAATCATTCATTTGTTTTTTGCGAAGGAAGAAAAGGACAAAGAAGTCATTACTAAATCGGCAGGCTTGTTTTGGGATTCAAATGAAGTTTGGTTAGTCGCAGCAGGAGGGATGCTCTTTATGGCGTTTCCAACATTTTATGCCTCAGTTTTTAGTGGATTTTATTTACCATTAATAATTGTGTTGTGGTTAATTATTTTTAGAGCCATCGGATTAGAATTTAGAGGGCAATTCAAATATCAAATGTGGAAAGATATTTGGGATAAATCTTTTGGTGTTTCTAGTTTGTTGTTAGCGTTATTTTTTGGAATAGCTTTAGGTAATATTGTTAGAGGTGTAAATTTAGGAAGTGTTGAAAACGGAGTTTCTGCTCATGAAGGTCATTATTTTTTCTTACCGTTATGGGATAGTAGCTTTAGTCCATTAACAGATCATCCTGGAGTTATTGATTGGTTTACTATAATAATAGGCTTAATAGCAGTGGTTACTTTAGCAATTCATGGTGCCAATTGGATTATTTTAAAAACCAATTCAACAATAAATAACAAGCTAAAGGGCGTTATTTTTAAATTAAATATTGCTTTGGCAATCCTTACAATTTTCTCTTTAATTGTATGGCAATACGTCAATCCAAATTCATTAGATAATTTTATTCATAAGCCTTATTTATTGATCTTTCCTATTATTTATTTAACAGGATTAATTGGGTTGTTTTTTATTAAGAAAATCAAAAAAGATAGTCATGCTTTTGTGTTGTCAAGCTTGCTTATTTTAGGTGGAATTACATCCTCACTAGCATCTTTATTTCCAGTAATATTACCTTCAATAAATGATAAGCATGAGCATTTAACTATTTATAATACGTCTGCAGCAGAATATGGTTTATCTGTTGCGTTAACATGGGGAATTATTGGGTTTGCCTTAATTGTTGTTTATTTCATTATTCAAAAAAGATTGTTGAGCGGGAAAATTGATAACATGGATTATGGCCATTAGAATGTTTATACAATCATGACAGGTACATTAATTTCATTAATTAGTATTGTAATTGGAATAATTTCTGCCAATCTATTTGGTAGGTTATATAAACAATACACTTTTGGTTTTAAAGGGAATACTTTGATTGGTGTTTTTGGAAGTATCTTATTAATTAAGACTTTTGGTCGACTAGGCTTTGACCCTTGGTCTATTATGAATGACGGTGATTTTTATGGATTTCGTTTAATAATTAATCTATTCGTGTCTGCTTTAGGTGGAGTTTTTGGACTCGTATTAGCTAAAATAATTCAAAAGAAACTAAACAGATAGTTAAAAAATAATCAAACAGTATTGTGTTTGATTATTTTTTGTAAATTTGTTAACCAGTTGGTTAAACTATACGGTTAAAAATGGTAAAAAAGAAAGACGAAAACACAGAAGAACAAATATTAGATGCAGCTAAAAATGTATTTCAATCTAAAGGGATGGATGGTGCAAGAATGCAAGAAATCGCAGATAAAGCAGGTATAAATAAAGCGATGCTTCATTATTACTACAGAAGCAAACAGCTATTGTTTGAAGCCGTTTTTAAAAACGCATTTTCATTATTAGCACCTCAGTTAAATGCGGTTTTAAATGATAATTCATCCATTGAAGAGAAAGTGAAAAATTTCACCTTCAACTATATCTCTTTCATTGTTAAGCATCCGTATTTACCAAATTTTATCATTCAAGAACTCAATAGAAATCCAGAGTTTATTCTAAAAATGAAAAGTAATCCAGGTTTTCCTAATCTTGAAAAATTTAGTAAACAAGTAAACGATGAAGTTGAAAATGGAACAATAAAACCGATTAGTGCAGAGCAATTATTCATGAATATTATGGCTTTAAATATTTTTCCATTTGTAGCAAAACCATTAATCATGGCATTTACAAATACAGATGATAAAGCGTACAAACAATTAATTGAAGACCGTAAAACTGAAGTTTCCGATTTTATAATTAATTCGATAAAAAACACATAAAATGAAACAATTAATGCTCATTTTAATTTTTCTAATAACATTACCAATTGTAGCGCAACAAAGTATCACTTTAGAAAAATGTTACCAGTTGGTAACAGAAAATTATCCTTTGGCAAAGCAGTCACAACTTTTTGAAGCACAGAATAAATTGGATGCAGAAGTGCTCTTAACTTCCAAATTGCCACAATTAAATTTTGATGCTCAAGCAACCTATCAATCCGATGTCATTGAATTTCCGCTTGCCCTGTCTGGTATTGAACCCTTAAACAAAGACCAATATCGTGCGATACTTTCAGTAAATCAACTAATTTATAATGGAGGGCTAACAGATGCTTCACTAAACTTGAAATCTGCACAGCTAAAAACAAAACAGAAACAAGTTGAAGTCAATTTATACCAATTAAAACAGCGTACTAATCAATTGTACTTTTCGGTTTTATTAGCTCAAGAATCTGAGTTGTTATTAACAGCAAAAAAAGAGCAGCTAGAAGCCAAGTTAAAGGAAGTGCAATCAGGAATTAAATATGGAGTCGTTTTACCGTCTTCAGATAAAGTCTTGGAAGCCGAATTATTGAAAATAAGTCAACAATCACAAGAATTAGAAAGCAATAAAATAGCTTTAATTGAAACGCTTTCAAGTCTAATTAGTCTACCCATAACTATTGAGACAAAATTTGAAAACCCACTTGTAGAAACACAATTAAAATCAGAATTAAAAAGACCAGAATTAGAGTTGTTCCAATTCAAAAAAGATGAAATAGAAAGTTCAGAGAGCTTAATAGCTAAACAAAATTCACCTAAACTACTTGGTTTTGCAACTGGTGGTTATGGAAATCCTGGATTGAATATGTTAGACAATTCGTTTCAAACATTTTATACCGTTGGGATTAAATTGAATTGGAATGTATTCGACTGGAATTCTAACAAAAAGAAACGACAATCATTAGCTATCAATAAAGATATTGTAGATAATGAAACCGAAATTTTTGAGCTAAATACTAATATTGAATTGAACCAACAACAAAAGGAAATCAGTAAAATTGAAAGTTATATTAATTCAGACTTAGAAATTATCAGCCTTAGAAAAGAGGTGCTTAAATCTGCAGATTCACAACTTAAAAATGGTGTAATAACATCATCAGCATATATTACAGAACTCACTAATTTGTACGAAGACGAAAATACATTAGTAAAACATAAAATTCAGTTACAACTCGCAAAAGCGAATTACAACATCATAAAAGGACAATAAAATCTGCGAACATTTGTGGAATTTGCGGGAGAAAATAAGAGAGAAATGAAATACTTTAAACACATATTAGCAACAACAATTATTGTAACAAGTCTATTTTCTTGTGGAAATGATAACGGAAAAGCAAATGGCTACGGAAACTTCGAAGCCACCGAAATTACCATTTCAGCAGAAAACAATGGAAAACTAATGCAGTTTAATCTTGAGGAAGGAGATGTGCTAAAGGAAAATCAATTTATTGGTTATATAGACACAATTCCTTTGTCATTAAAACGCGAACAATTAGAA
This sequence comes from Winogradskyella helgolandensis, assembly GCF_013404085.1. Classification (NCBI taxonomy): domain Bacteria; kingdom Pseudomonadati; phylum Bacteroidota; class Flavobacteriia; order Flavobacteriales; family Flavobacteriaceae; genus Winogradskyella; species Winogradskyella helgolandensis. Next base: position 2,542,906 of record NZ_JABFHO010000001.1, read on the forward strand.
GTGACTAAAGCTGTAATTGGTTCAAAATCAAAAGGAGTTCTCTCTCAAATTAGTGTACTGAATTCCAGATTAAAAACAGCAAACACCAATAAATCTCGAGTTGAAAACCTGATAAAAGATAATGCAGGAACACAAAAACAGTTAGATGATGTTTCTGGCGAAATAGATGTGATTAGAAATCAAATTAGAAGTGTTGAAATTCAAAATGCACCAGTCGTAAATGAATTAAAATCAATAGATGTGCAGCTTAAACAAATTGATGATCAAATTGAAAAAAGTAAAATTATAAATCCATCAAACGGAACCGTTTTAACCAAATACGCAGAACCTAACGAAATAACAGCTTTTGGAAAACCACTTTATAAAATTGCCGATTTACATACTATGCAATTGCGAGTATACATCAGCGAAACACAGTTAGCAACTATTAAAATTGGACAAGAAGTAACCGTTAAAATAGATAATGTAGACGCTATGAAATCTTATAAAGGTAAGGTCAGTTGGATTTCTTCTGAAGCAGAATTTACACCAAAAATAATTCAAACAAAAGATGAACGAGTAGCATTAGTTTATGCGGTAAAAATAAATGTTTCTAATGATGGAAGTCTAAAAATAGGCATGCCAGCAGAACTCTGGTTAAATCATTCAGAAGTAAATAACTAAAAACAAAATATTATGGATAAGCATAATTACAACGTAGATATTAATTGGACACAAGATAGAAAAGGAACCATGTGTTCACCAGAATTGAAAAATAATGAAACGCAAGAATCAAATTGTGTAGAAGTGGCAACACCACCAGAATTTCTAGGTGGAATGCCAAATATTTGGACACCAGAACATTTATTTACAGCAGCTGTAAGTAGTTGCTTAATGACAACATTTTTAGCGATTGCTGAATATTCAAAATTAGAATTCGTAAGTTTTAAATGTGGTTCTAAGGGCATACTAGAAAAAGTAGATGGGAAGTTCGTAATGAGTGAAGTGTTGTTGTTTCCTGAAGTTGTAATTACAGATGAATCCAAAAGAGAACGTACAGAACGGATTATTGAAAAGGCAGAAAAAGCCTGTTTAATTTCAAATTCCATTACGTCAAAAATAACAATGGAAACTAAAATCGTAGTTGAAAACTAAAGTGTAATGAGTATTTCCGTTAGCCACGTTAGTAAATCTTACAGAAAAGTAAAAGCCTTACAAGACATTTCTTTTGACGTAAAATCGAATGAGCTTTTTGGACTTATTGGACCTGACGGTGCAGGTAAAACAACCTTGTTTCGAGTATTAACAACTTTATTGTTTCCAGATGAAGGAACTGCTACGGTTACTGGATTTGATGTCGTTAGTGATTATAAAAAGATTAGAGATAGTGTGGGTTATATGCCTGGGAAATTTTCACTCTACCAAGATTTAACTGTTGAAGAAAATCTAGACTTTTTTGCCACCATATTCGGAACGACTATTGAAGAAAACTACGATTTAATAAAAGATATTTATGTTCAAATAGAACCTTTTAAAGATAGAAGAGCAGGAAAATTATCTGGTGGAATGAAGCAAAAACTCGCTTTGTGTTGCGCCTTAATCCACAAACCTAAAGTCTTGTTTTTAGATGAGCCAACTACAGGAGTTGACCCAGTATCACGAAAAGAATTCTGGGAAATGCTTAAACGCTTACAACAAAAAAACATTACTATTTTGGTGTCAACCCCTTATATGGACGAAGCTGCTTTGTGTGATAGAATTGCATTAATTCAAGATGGTAAAATCCTAGAAATTGATACACCAGAAGCGATTGTAAAACATTACCCAAAACAGATTTATAATGTCAGAGCGCATAATATGTATCAACTCATTAACGCTTTAAATGCCTATGAATATAACCATAGTGTTTATCCTTTTGGAGAGTCTGTACATTACACAGATAGTAGACCAGATTTTAATCCCGAAGATTTAAAAGTGTATTTAGAAGTTAAAAATTTATCAAACATTCATATTGATAAAACAGTAGCAACCATTGAAGATACGTTTATGGAATTAGCGAAGTAAAAGTCAAAACCTTATAAGTATAAAAACAAAAAGATTCCCACTTTTTTGGGAACTAAAAATGGAAAACAACAACGTCATACAAGTAGATCAATTAACCAAAATGTTCGGAGATTTTGCAGCTGTAAATGCGATTACATTTCACGTTGAAAAAGGCGAAATTTTTGGATTCTTAGGTGCTAATGGAGCAGGGAAAACCACAGCGATGAAGATGCTCATTGGTATTTCTAATCCAACTTCAGGAAAAGCAAATGTTGCCGGTTTTGATGTTTTTACTCATGCAGAAGACATTAAAAAAAACATTGGTTATATGAGTCAGAAATTTGCGCTGTATGACGATTTAACCGTTAAAGAAAATATTACATTTTTTGGTGGTATTTATGGGTTGTCTAGAATACGAATCAAAGAAAAATCTACAGTTTTAATAGAAGAATTAGGCTTAGAGGAAGTTGCAAACAAGTTAGTGGGAGCATTGCCATTAGGTTGGAAACAAAAGTTATCCTTTTCAGTTGCTTTGCTTCACGACCCAAAAATTGTGTTTTTAGATGAGCCAACAGGAGGCGTAGATCCCATAACCAGACGTCAGTTTTGGGAAATGATTTATAAAGCTTCACATAATGGAACAACGGTATTTGTAACTACACATTATATGGATGAAGCCGAATATTGCGATAGGGTTTCCATCATGGTCAACGGAAAAATTGAAGCTTTAGACACACCAAAGAAACTGAAAGAACAGTTTAAAGTCGATAATATGAATGATGTATTTTTAAAATTGGCTAGAGGATGAAAAAGAGTTTTCAGTCGCAGCCTCATTTTAAAGAATTTAAAGAATCTGCGAGTATCTGCGTAATATGCGGGAAACAAATAACGATAATCTACCAGAGATAACAAGTATTAACAATTAAAAGATTCCTGCTTTCGCAGGAATATAGGATGAAAAGATTCATAGGCTTTATAAAAAAAGAATTCTACCATATTTTCAGAGATAGACGCTCATTGTTTATCCTTTTCGGTATGCCTATTGCTCAAATAATGCTCTTCGGTTTCGCCATTACCAACGAAATTAATAATGTCGATATTGCCATTTTAGACCATTCAAAAGATACTACAACCGAAGAAATTATTAATAAAATTTCAGCTTCTAAATATTTCAGCATAAAACAAATGATAACCCGTGAAGCAGATATTGCTGCGGTTTTTCAAAAAGGACATGTAAAAGCCGTTTTAAATTTCGAAAAAGATTTTAGTAAAAACTTAATTAAGGACAATAAAGCAACGATTCAAATTATTACTGATGCTACAGACCCAAATACTGCAAATACTATAAGTAATTATGTGAATGCAATTCTTCAGCAATATCAAAAAGAATTGAATAAAGACATCACGATTGCTTATCAAATTATACCACAAACACGGATGGTTTACAATCCAGAATTAAAAAGCGTATACATGTTTGTTCCTGGAGTGATGACGATTATTTTAATGTTGGTTTCAGCAATGATGACCTCTATCTCTATAACTAGAGAAAAAGAATTGGGAACTATGGAAATCCTTTTGGTGTCGCCAATTAAACCAATTCAAGTTATAGTCGGTAAAGTGTTTCCGTATATTTTTCTGTCTATAATTAATGCTGTAGTTATTGTCTTGTTAAGCATTTTTATTTTTAAAATGCCCGTTCAAGGGAGTCTCTTTTTATTGGGATTTGAAAGTGTTTTATTCATAATTACATCCTTGGCTTTAGGTATTTTAATTTCAACGATTTCAGCAACGCAACAAACAGCGATGATGATTTCGTTAATGGGTTTAATGCTTCCTGTGATTTTACTATCAGGTTTTATTTTTCCAATTTCAAGTATGCCTTTACCATTGCAAATGATAAGTAATATCATTCCTGCCAAATGGTTTATTATTATCATTAAAGGTATTATGCTCAAAGGTGTAGGATTACAATATCTATGGAAAGAGACCTTGATTTTAATAGGAATGACCATCTTCTTTATTGGTCTAAGTGTGAAGAAATATAAAATTAGATTGGAGTGAGAAAGCATTTAATCTTTCAATAAGTAATGGATAGACAAAGAATAAAATATTAAAAAAAATTGAGCTAAGCAATTTAATAAAACAGATTCCTGCCTACGCAGGAAGTAATATGAAAACAATTCTATACATCATACAAAAAGAGTTTAAACAAATCTTTAGAAATAAAGGGATGCTTCCTATAATTTTTGTTTTACCAATATTGCAACTCGTTATTTTATCTAATGCAGCCACTTTCGAAGTCAAGAACATTAAATTCGGTTATATTGATAATGATCATACGTCAACGTCACGAGCATTAGTTGAAAAATTTAATGCTTCAACCTATTTTAATGTATTAACGGATTTCCCTTCGGAAGCATTAGCTAGTTCCGAAATGTTAAAAGGAAATATTGATGTCATATTAGAAATTCCTCACTATTTTGAACGCGATTTACAAAAGGAAAAATACAATAGTTTAGGAGTTACGATTAATGCTATTGATGGAGCAGCGGCAGGAGTTGAAAATGTATATGTAACTCAAATCATCCAACGTTTTAATCAAAATTTAAAAATCGATTTATTACAAGTTTCCGATAAACAAATTCAACCTATCACAATTGAAACAATTCCACTTTTCTGGTATAACGAAACCTTAAATTATAAAACCTTTATGGTTCCGGGAATATTGGTCTTATTAGTAACTATGATAACATTATTCCTGTCAGGAATGAATATCGTACGTGAAAAAGAAATAGGTACTTTAGAGCAAATCAACGTCACGCCAATTAAAAAAAGTCAATTTATTATTGGAAAACTTTTTCCATTTTGGGTTATTGGAATGGGTTTATTAACCGTTGGTTTAATTTTAGCAAAAGTCATATTCAATGTGCCAATGGTTGGGAGTTTGGCGCTTATGTATTTTTATACATCTATTTATATTTTGGTGGTTTTGGGTATTGGTTTATTCATATCCAACTTTACAGATACACAACAACAAGCTATGTTTATTTCATGGTTTTTTGTCGTTATTTTTATTTTAATGAGTGGCTTATTCACACCAATAGAAAGCATGCCAAAATGGGCTCAAATTGTTACAGAATTCAATCCAGTAAAGTATTTTGTAGAAGTGATGCGGATGGTAATGCTAAAAGGTTCTGGTTTCAACGATATACTTCCTCAGCTTTTAAAAACGGCACTTTATGCTTTTGTTATGAATGGTTTAGCAGTGTGGAGTTATAAGAAAATCAATTAAAAGGTTTGTGTAACAATAGTTACGGTTTAGTTTAATCTAAATGACAACCTTTGTTGTGTAATCTAGGCTTTATAGTACTTTTTTATTCGTACTGATGTACATCATTTTATAGCCTATTTTCTTAAACTAAATTTACTATAACAAAACATAAGTAATGTCTAAAATTGTCATTTTAGGAGCAGGTATTTCTGGTCATGTTGCAGCAGCGCATTTACGAAGAAAATTGTCTAAAGAACACGATGTGGTTGTTGTGTCACCTAACAGTAATTACCAATGGATTCCATCAAATATTTGGGTCGGAATTGGTAGAATGAAATCAGAAAAAATCTTATTCCCATTAGCCCCTTTGTACAAAAAGAAAGGAATTGGTTTTAAGCAAGCCAAAGCTGTATCGTTTCACCCTGAAGGCGATAGTACTGTACAAAAACCTTATGTCTTATCAGAATATGTTGTAGGCGATAACAAAGGAAAGCAGGAAAAAGTCACTTACGATTACTTAATTAATGCCACAGGACCAAAATTGAATTTTGAAGCTACCGAAGGTTTAATTCCTGGCGAAAACAAAACCTATTCTGTTTGTACGTATACACATGCAGATCATGCTTGGGAAGGATTGAGTGCTTTAATTGAGGACATGAAAAAAGGTAAAAAAGCGAAAATTTTAATTGGTACAGGTCATGCCAAATCAACTTGTCAAGGTGCAGCTTTTGAATATATTTTAAATGTTGAAGAAGAACTTCAAAAACATAAGGTCAGAGACATGGCCGAAATTACTTGGATTGCTAATGAAAATGAGTTAGGTGATTTTGGAATGGATGGTGTTTTGATGAGTTACAACGATATGATTATGAAATCTAGTGAATTGGTCGAAATGATTTTTGAAGACCGAGGCATTAAATGGATTATTGGAGCTGGCGTTAATAAAATTGAAGATGGCATAGCGCATTACGAAACTCTTGAAGGGGATTATAAAACTGAATCTTATGATTTTGCGATGTTAATTCCAGCGTTTTCAGGACATGGTTTTAAAGCTTATGACAAAAACGAAAATGATATTACTGAAAAACTATTTAAAGGTTTCATGATTGTGGATGCTGATTATACATCAAAACCTTATGAAGAGTGGACAGTTCAAGACTGGCCAGAAACCTATCAGAATCCTAGTTATAAAAACATATTTGCACCAGGTATCGCATTTGCTCCGCCACACGCTATTTCTAAACCAAGAAAAAGTAAAAACGGAACAGATATTTCACCTGCGCCGCCAAGAACAGGAATGCCATCTGGTATTACAGCAAAATTAGTGGCTGATAATATAATTGATACTATAAAAAATGGTAAAGAATCATCTTATCATAAAGGCTCTTTAGGAAACATGGGAGCTGCTTGTATTGCTTCAGCCGGATTTGGTTTTTGGAAAGGCAGTGGAGTCAGTATAACGACATATCCCATTGTACCAGATTTTAAGAAATATCCAGATTCCCATGGAAGACATTTAGGAAAAACATTTGGAGCTATTGGTTTGGCGGGTCATTGGCTTAAGTTAATGTTACACTACGCTTTTATTTATAAAGCTAAAATGAGACCGTTTTGGTGGTTGATTCCAGAATAAAGTAGTACAAAGCCCTCGTATTTAGTAATTAATAAATTAAGTGTTAAAACAAATATCATGAAAAGAATATCACCAAGAATGAGATTTAGAATGATGAATCCATTTTTACAATTTTTCAAGTTTATAATTTTAAGTGTGAAAATTATGTTCATTGTTGCAGGTGGACATGGAGGCACAAGAGAAAATGTCAAATAGAAATATGAAAAAGATATTACTTTTTATCATCTGTTTGAGTTTCTTAGGTTTTAATTCATGTAGAGATCAAACTGAAAAGGAAGTGCTTAAAACGGTGGAAACTGTAGTTGTTGAACCCAATATGATGAATGATGGTCGGGTTTCGCTCAATTTAAATGCTATGCAGAAAAATCACCAGCTTTCTAATATGAGAAGTCATTTGGAAGCTGTGCAAGAAATTACAATATTACTGTCTCAAGATAATTATGATAAAGCTTCGGAAGTAGCATACACAAAATTAGGATCTACAACAGAAATGAAATTAATGTGTGCCTCGTTTGGCGATAAAGGTTTCGAGCATTTGGGATTAGAATTTCATAAAAGTGCAGATGAAATGAGTGAAGTATTCAAAAAAAGAAATAAAGATAATTCCCTTACTGCTTTATCAAATACATTAAATTATTGTGTGCAATGTCACGCAACTTATAAGCAGTAATATATAAGTTAACTGATGTGGTTGTCAGTTTTTTTTGGTTGGTTAGTAAAAAGCATTCATTTTAAAGTGAATGCTTTTTTTCCTAATAGTATCAAACCAAATCCATATTATAAAAACCACCACAATTTTGCTTTCGTTTTTTAGAAAATTTGGTGATTAAATAAGCAGTGATGATCAAGTTTCGTAATTCACATAAATCAGATGATAATTCCGAATGGTCATAAAGACGTTTGTTATCTTTATGAAGGACACGTAAGCGTTTTTCGGCACGTAACAAACGCTCGTTAGACCTTACAATCCCTACATAATTACTCATTATAGTTTTAACCTCATTTTTATCATGTGTGATTAAAATATGTTCCATGTTTTTAATTACACCACTATCATTCCATTCTGGAATCCCTTCAGGCATCAAAACCTTATCAAACTTTTTGTTAACATGTAAATAAGCCAAATGCGCATAGACTAAACCTTCTAGTAAAGAATTTGAAGCTAATCGGTTTCCACCGTGTAATCCTGTTCGGGTAACTTCACCACATGCGTATAAATTTTTGATTGATGTTCTGGCATTTTTACTCACAGTAACTCCACCACAGATATAATGAGAAGCAGGTAAAACTGGAATAAAATCTGTTCTGATATCGATACCAAGCGAAGCGCATTTCTCTGTAATATTAGGGAAATGGATTTTGAATTTTTCAAAATCTAAATGGGTACAATCTAAGTAAACATGTGGCGAACCACTTTTCTTTAATTCATTGTCAATCGCTCTAGCAACAATATCTCGCGATGCTAATTCTTCGCGTTTATCATAGCGATGCATAAAAGCTTTGCCATCAATAGTTCTTAATTTTGCACCAAAACCTCTTACAGCTTCAGAAATTAAAAATGCAGGATATTCTCCCGGATTATATAAAGCCGTCGGGTGAAATTGAATAAATTCTACATCTGCAATTTCAGCTTTGGCTCTATAGGCCATGGCTAAACCATCACCAGTTGCTACTTTTGGATTGGTTGTTGTTTCGTAAACTTGTCCGCTGCCACCAGAAGCCAGCATCGTAAATTTGCTTACAAAGGTTTTGACCACTGATTTTTTTTCATCTAAAACATAAGCACCAAAACACGATATCTTAGAGTGCCGTTTGGTTTTTGTTTTTTTAGCTTGGTGTTCTGTAATAAAATCAATAGCATAATGATGCTCTAAAAATTCAATATTAGGTAGAGCATTAACTTGGGCAATTAAAGCCCGTTCAATTTCTGCTCCGGTAACATCGGTATGGTGTAAAATGCGGTTTTGGGAATGTCCACCTTCACGACCTAAATCGTAGTCTCCATCGTCATTTTTATCAAATTTTGTTCCCCAATCTATTAATTCTTGTAGTCGTTCTGGTGCATGTTTTACCACCATTCTCACGACTTTTTCATCACACAAGCCATCACCTGCAACTAAAGTATCTTGTATATGCTGTTCAAAACTATCCACTGTTTTATCATAAACGGTTGCAATGCCGCCTTGAGCGTACTTGGTATTCGATTCTGTTTTTTCGTCTTTGGTAACAATGATAACTTTCGATTCTTTATATTGAGTTGCGATTTTTAAAGCAAAAGTTAAGCCTGAAACCCCAGAGCCAATGATTAAAAAATCTGATTGTATTATTTTTTTTTCACTTACCATGTAAACATATTTATTTTGAAAGTGCTAGCATTCTTTCTATAGGAACAATCGCTTTTTTTGCCAGTTCAGCATCAACTTCAATATTTGGTAATTCGTGTTTAATACACAAATAAAGCTTTTTTAAGGTATTCATTTTCATATAGGCACATTCGCTACAAGCACAAGTATTGTCTTCTTTTGCGGGAGCGGGAATAATGTGCTTGTCGGGATTCTCTTGCAGCATCTGAAATAGAATTCCAGCTTCAGTAGCAACAATAAATTTATTTTTAGAACTGTTTTTTACATGATTCAATAAGCCTGCAGTAGAACCAATATATTTAGCGACTTTTAGTAAATGAGCTTCCGATTCTGGATGCGCAATTAACTCTGCATCTGGATGGGCTTTATGAAGATTAATTAATTTTTCCATCGAAAAGGCTTCATGAACAATACAAGCACCATCCCAAAGTAACATGTTTCTACCCGTTTCTTTGTTTAAGTAGGCTCCCAAATTTCTGTCTGGTGCAAAAATGATAGGTTGGTCTTTTGGAATGGAATCAATGATTTTCCTAGCGTTGGAAGAGGTGCAAACATAATCACTTAAGGCTTTTATTTCAGCCGAACAATTAATGTAAGTAACCACTAAATGGTCTGGATGTTGATGTTTAAATTCTGAAAACTTATCTGGCGGACAAGAATCAGCTAAGGAACAACCTGCTAATAAATCTGGTAAAATGACCTTCTTCGTTGGATTTAAAATTTTAGCCGTTTCTGCCATAAAATGCACACCTGCAAATATAATCATGTCGGCATTTGTTTTGGCAGCTTGTTGTGCTAAAGCTAAACTATCTCCAACAAAATCTGCAATGTTTTGGATTTCATCTATTTGGTAATAATGCGCTAAAAGAATGGCATTTTTTTCTTTTTTTAATCGTTTTATTTCTTTGAGGTAATCAATATCTAGTGTTTTAATATCTAAATAACCTTTTTGTTTAAGGCTTAATTTAGCAGATTCTAATAGTTCCATTTCTAAGAAGTTTCAATACGTATTTTGAAAATAGCGCATAAGTCTTTTGCAAAAATAGAGGCTTCATTTTTTTTAAAACATGATAAAAAACATAAAAATATTGTGAATTTATATGAGCAATAGTTTGAAGATATTGATAAAGTCTATTGTTTATAAGCGACGTTAGGCATAAGATGTATGTTGTAGACATCTATAAACCTAAAAGCCTATAATTAACTAATTTTATGTAATTGATATTGTAATTTTCGTTAAACTTAAGATTCCGATGTTACAACCTTAATGCCCATAGCAATCATCTCAGTTTTAAGCTTCTTAAATCCTTCGTTATCTAACGCTTGTGAGGCGTCTTCAATAAAAGTACAGTTAAAACCTTCTTTAAAAGCATCAATGACTGAGTAGTAAACACAAATATCTGAGGCTAAGCCACATAAAAATAATTCGGTTGTTCCTTTTTCTTTTAAATAACTCGCTAATCCGGTTGACTTTAAATGGCCGTTATCATAAAACGCGCTGTAGCTATCAATAGTTTTATCTGTTCCTTTTCTAAAAATAGCTTCAAAATTTAAAGTATTTAAATCCGGGTGAAATTCAGCACCTTTTGTGCCTTGAACACAATGATTTGGCCATAAGGTTTGTGGTTGACCATGAATTTCAATCGCATCAAAATTAGATTTCCCGTCATGATTACTAGCAAAACTTACATGGTCTTTAGGATGCCAATCTTGTGTTGCAATAATCAAATCAAATTTATGTTGCATGTTATTGATGATAGGCACAATTTTATCACCTTTAGGAACAGGAAGAGACCCGCTTGGCATAAAATCATTCTGGACATCAATTATCAGTAGGGTTTTCATACTTAGAATTTTATTTTGAATGTATTTATTAATCGAGCTTAATTTAGAATTTATGTTTTTTAATTAAAGTATCGCGTTCATTTTTAAGCTGAGAACTCAAACCAATTTTGTATATATGCGGATTTTGAAAACGTTTGTATTCATTAGGAAGTTGTTTTAAACGCGCTTGCGAATATTCCGAAATTTCCGTCACAGTTCGAGATGGAACTATTTTTTTTCCATCTTTCATCACTTGTTCAAGCAGAGGTTCATGTTTAAAAGAACTTAGATCTAAACTTTTAGTTGAATCAAAAGGATGTTCCATAAGCGAAACATTACCTTCGGAAAAAAGCGCTATAGCATCAGCTCCGTAGAACATACCATTGTCGTCTAGCATGCGGTACACTTGCTTTTTAAATGGTAAGGATGTTTTAATAATATTTTCAGAAAGTTTGATTCTCGGTGTGTCATTATATTCTGATAATTTATAGACTCCATCTAATGCAGCATCTGGTTTTCCTGTGACCAAGTTGGTTCCAACTCCGAAAATATCAATAGGAGCTCCTTGTTCTTTTAAACTTTTTATAACATATTCATCCAATTGGTTGGAGGCCACAATGTTTACATAACCCAAATTAGCATCATCTAGTATAGCTCGTGTTTTTTTAGATAAATAGGCCAAATCGCCACTGTCTAAACGCACTCCTAACAATTGCTCTCCTCGTTTCTCCATTTCTTTGGCTACCGTAATGGCATTTGGTAGTCCGCTTTTAAGCGTATTATAAGTATCTATTAATAGGACACAATTGTTCGGTCGCATTTTAGCAAAATCTCGAAAAGCTTGCAATTCTTCATCATAACTTTGTATAAAAGAATGTGCCATGGTGCCTGAAGAAGGAATATTATAATCTTCGGCAGCCTTCACATTACTGGTACTGTCAAAACCACCAATAGCAGCAGCTCTAGACGCGTAATAGCCACCTGTAGCATGCGCACGACGTAAGCCCATATCTAATAGAATGCCATCTTTAGCACTAAATTTTATACGGCTAGCTTTTGTAGCAATTAATGTTTGAAAATTGAGAATGTTTAATAAAAGCGTCTCAATAATCTGGGCTTCTATAATATTAGCTTCCACTTGTAAGATAGGTCGGTTTGGGAATACAACATCACCTTCTTTACTGGAATAAATATTTCCCTTAAAACGAAAATTCTTTAAATAGTCTAAAAAGTCATTTTCAAATCCCTTCTCTTTCAAATATGAAATATCAGATTCAGAGAACTTAAGGGTTTCAAGAATATTCAAGACGTCTTCTAAACCAGTAAAAATAGAGTAACCACCTTTAAAGGGGTTATGCCGAAAATAATAATCGAATACTGCTCGTCCATTGGGTTTAGTGCCAAAATAAACCTGAGCCATAGTAATTTGATAGAGATCGGTATAAGCAGCTGTAATATTCATAAGAATTTGTAAAAAATTAAGTCAATAAATTTAAGGATATTTTGCCACTCCGAAGGCATAGATGATAGAAATGTCAGATATATTGATGTAAAAAGGCAGAGTTAATTGTAATTCATTTTGTTGAGTAACAATAGTTACTGAGTGTTTTTAGATAGTGCTTTATTTTTGTACCATAAATATAAAACTGTTTTTAGTTGACCTTATAGCAAACAAAAGGAGTATTATGTGATAGAAGATATTAAAGTAATGTTTATAGAGGTTGAAGACATGTTAAGAGTTTAAAGTTTAACTGATGTGGTTATCAGTTTTTGGTTGATTAGGGAAAAGGCATTTATAAAGATTTATAAGTGTCTTTTTTATGTATTTACTTTTTAATTATTGCAATACAGTTTTTGGGTTGGTTTTTCTTGCTGATTTATTGAAAACATGAAGTTTATATCCTTTAGCCTGACCAAAATCATTGTGGCTTTTCAGTCTATTAAATACTTTTAGTTGTAATTCAAAATAGTACTTCAGTGAAAAGGTCTAACAACGCAATGCGAAAATCCTCTTGGAATTTTATACTAAATGCAACCATGACATTATGTATGTCTGCAATTGTTGGTGTTGGTTTTCTTATAAAGTATACACTTATATCTGGTCGAGATAGAAAGGCTATTTATGGACAAAATGTAGAACTCTATTTTCTAAATTTAGATAGGCATCAATGGGGAACAATTCATCTTTATTTAAGTTTTGTGCTGATTGGGTTGCTGGTATTACATATTTTTCTTCATTGGAAAGTGTTTACAGCCGTTTACAAAAAAATCATCAAAGTGCAATTTACGAAGCGAATAGTTGCTTTTAGTTTTATAACTATATGTGCTCTATTAATTCTTATGCCATTTTTTATTCACCCAAAACTAGAACCTATTGAAAAAGGAACCGGACGTCAAGTAACATTGGTTACATACTTCAATAATCCATTAAGCTACTTTTGTTCTATAAATTAATAATTGATGAAAAAACATATTTATATACCACTATTACTTTTAGTTTTTACGATGTCAATGAAGGCGCAAGATGTAGTTCCTATCACAAAAACTGAAGTCTTAGCTAAAGTATCAGAAAACAATACAAGTATTAAAATTTCTGTTGAAGAATACAATCAAGCCAAAGCAGATTTCAGACAAACTAATGCTGTGTTTTTACCAAATATTACTGCAAGTCATACAGCAATGGCAACCACAAATCCTTTGATGGCTTTTGGTTCTAAATTGAATCAGGAAATTTTAACACAAAACGATTTCAATCCAGCCTTATTAAACGACCCTTCTCAAATTGAAAATTACGCTACAAAATTCGAAATTCAACAGCCATTAATTAATGTTGATGGCATGTTTCAGCGAAAAGCTGCCAAATCTAAAATGGAAGCGATGTCTTTAAAAACAGAGCGAACTCAAGATTATTTAGCCTTTGAAGTTGAAAAAGCATATATGCAATTACAATTGGCTTATAAAGCAGTTGATGTTTTAGAAAAAGCTCTAGAAGCTGCAAATGCTAACAAATCATTAGCCGATAATAGTTTAAAACAAGGGTATTTGCAACGTGCCGATGTGCTGAATGTTGAAGTAAGAGTTACGGAAGTTCAAAATCAATTACAATCAGCTAGAAGTAATGTGCAAAACGCCTCTAATTATTTATCGTTTTTAATGAATGATGACACCTATGTGGTTTACATTCCAACAGATGAATTATTCGTTGCATCTGTTACTATGGAAGATAAATCAATTTCTGAAAATCGTTCAGATATTAAAGCTATGGAATTAGCATCTAACGCTTATGAAGCGATGAATAAGGCTGATAAAATGGCATTCTTGCCAAGATTAAATGCTTTTGGAAGTTACGAATTGTACGACGACCAAATTTTTCAAGCAGATGCAAGCGGTTATTTATTTGGCGCACAATTAAGTTGGGATATTTTTCAAGGCTCTAAACGTTTTGGAAAAGCACAAAAAAGTAAGTCTGAATTTGAAAAATCGAAACTAGAATACAAACAATATGTATCGCAAAGTAATTTAGAATTAAACAAAGCTAAACGTGCTTTTATAGATGCAGAAAATAAATTAAAATTAAACAGCTTAGCCTTAGAACAATCCGAAGAATCTCTAAGAATTAGAACGAATAGATTTAAAGAAGGTTTAGAAAAAACATCTGATTTACTAATTGCTGAAACTCAATTTGCACAAAAGCAGTTAGAATATTATCAAACTATTTTCGAATACAATTATGCACAAGCTTATTTACAATTTTTAACCAAGGAATAACTATTACTGCAAGGTTTTGGTGGCTGAGCGTAGTCGAAGTCAAACCTTGTAGGTATTAAAATAAAAACAATCAAAATGAAAAAAACATATACAATCCTAACATTTTCTTTAGCCTTGTTGTTAACGAATTGCGGAAGCGAAGACAAAAAAGAAGCTGTAGATAATACACCAGCAATTACGGTAAAAACTAGTCAGGTGGAAGCTAATGGAAACAGTCCGTTTTTATCCGTAAGCGGAAAAATTCAAGCATCAAATAGTGCAGATCTAAGTACTAGAATGATGGGTTATGTAAACAAGGTTCACGTTAATGTTGGGGATAAAGTCAGTAAAGGACAATTATTAGTGTCTATTAATAATGCCGATTTACAAGCCAAACGTGCACAAGTCAACGCAGGAATTACAGAAGCAACAGCAGCTTTTAATAACGCGCAAAAAGATTATAATCGTTTTAAAAATTTATTTGCAGAGCAAAGTGCCTCTCAAAAAGAAATGGATGATATGACGGCTAATTTTGAAATGGCAAAAGCACGTTTAGAATCGGCTAACCAAATGAAAAACGAAGTGAACGCACAATTTACATACAGTAATATTACCGCACCATTTAGCGGAACTGTTACAAGTAAAAATGTAGAGCCAGGAAATATGGCAAATCCAGGAGCACCATTAATAAGCATTGAAACACCAGGCGCTTTTGAAGTCATGGCAATGGTGCCTGAATCTGAAATTTCTGAAATTAAAAATGGATCAACCGTCGATGTTTTAGTAAAATCCATTAACCAAACTATAAAAGGAAAAGTAACAGAAGTAAGTACTTCTGCTAAAAATACAGGTGGACAATATTTAGTTAAAATAGCTTTAGACAAAACAGAGGCTAATATTTTATCAGGTATGTTTACTACAGTTCAGTTTCCAATAGAAAGAAAAGCAAAATCGGAAATGGTTTTAGTTCCAACCGAAGCTATTATTACAAACGGACAGTTATCTGGTGTGTATACGGTAAGTCAAAGTAATACAGCCTTATTACGTTGGTTGCGTCTAGGAAGAACATTTGGAGACCAAGTGGAGGTGTTATCTGGTTTAAATACAGACGAAGCATATATTGTTTCCGCTGAAGGAAAGCTTTTTAATGGAGCTAAAATTACAATTCAATAACTAAAAAGCTGCGTTAAGGATAGAAACGACATCCTTTTTACGTCAGTTCGAGTGAATTTGCCTTAGCAAATTTGTATCGAGAACAAGTAAAAAGATACAGTGGATAGCCTGACTTTTTGCGATCCTGTAAGGCATGTGCCCAACTTGTTTGGGTATCTAACCTGACAGGTATGAGCCAAAAGTAACGCCCAAAATAATAAAAACATCTCTTTCGAGGTAATTATAAAAAGTTAAAATAATGAAAGAAGGTATCGCAGGAAAAATTGCCAAAGTCTTTATGCAATCTAAGTTAACCGTGTTGTTAATGATTGTGTTTATGGTTGTTGGAGTATATGCTTCATTTTTAATTCCACGTGAGGAAGAGCCGCAAATTGATGTGCCAATGGCAGACATTTTTGTAGGTTATCCAGGAGCAAGTCCTACAGAAGTGGAGTCGCGCGTCATTAAGCCATTAGAGCAATTAATTTCGAATATTAAAGGTGTGGAATACGTGTATTCTACGTCGATGAAAGAGCAAGGCATGGTCATTGTCCAATTTTATGTGGGCGAAGATATTGAGCGCTCGTTTGTGAAATTATACAACGAAATTAACAAGCATATGGACCAAATGCCAGCAGGTGTTACGTTTCCGTTGGTAAAAACAAGAGCGATTGATGATGTGCCCATGTTAGGTTTAACCTTGTGGAGTGAAAATTACGACGATTATCAGTTAAACCAAATGGCGCAAGAATTGGAAGCTGAAATTAAAAAAGTAAATGATGTTTCCATGACTCATAAAATTGGTGGAAGAAATCGTCAATTACGTGTGGTTTTAGATAAAGACAAATTAGCATCAAGCGGATTAGATTTCTTGTCCGTTTCCGAAATGATAAAGGCGAATAACAGCCAAATGAGTTCAGGAAGTTTTGATAAAAATGATACCGAATTCCTAATTAATACTGGAAAATTTTTAGAGTCGGTTACAGATGTTGAAAATTTAGTGGTTGGTGTGCAACAGAATCAACCTATATATTTAAAGCAAGTCGCGCAAATTATTGATGGACCAGAAGTACCTCAAAATTATGTGAGTTTAGGTTTTGGAAAAGGATCTGTCAAATCATCAGATTATAAATCGGAATATCCTGCGGTTACTATTTCTGTTGCTAAACGAAAAGGTGCAGATGCGATGAAACTTTCGGAAATTATTATTGATAAAGTAGATCATTTACGTGCAACTTTAATTCCTGATGATGTAAAAGTTGAAATCACTAGAAATTACGGAGAAACAGCATCTCATAAAGTATCTGAATTACTGTGGCATCTTATAGGCTCTATCGTTGCGGTAACATTTGTTGTAATGTTAGCTATGGGATGGAGAGGTGGATTAGTGGTGTTTTTATCCGTTCCTATTACGTTTGCATTAACGTTATTGAGTTATTATATGATGGATTATACGTTAAACCGAATCACGCTTTTCGCTTTGGTTTTTGTAACAGGAATTGTCGTCGATGACTCCATTATTATCGCCGAAAATATGCATAGGCATTTTAAAATGAAACGCTTACCATTTAAGCAAGCGGCTTTATATGCCATTAACGAAGTTGGAAACCCAACGATTCTAGCCACATTTACAGTCATTGCTTCGGTTTTACCAATGGCTTTTGTTTCTGGCTTAATGGGACCATATATGGCACCAATGCCAATTGGAGCATCTATTGCCATGATATTATCTTTATTTGTAGCCTTAACAATTACTCCTTATTTAGGATTAATTTTCTTGAGAGAAAAAGATAAAAAAGGTAAAGTTGAAAAAGTAGAAAAGCCATTAGAAGACACACGTATTTATAGAATTTACAACAAGTTTGAACGCCCTTTAATGGAGAGTAAAGCAAAACGTTGGATCTTTTTATTAGGAACGTTCGCTGTATTAATGGGAACTATGGTATTGTTTTTTACCAATTCGGTTGCTGTAAAAATGTTGCCTTTTGATAATAAGAATGAATTTCAGGTGGTGATTGATATGCCAGAAGGTACAACACTAGAACGCACAGGAGTTGTTGCTCAAGAGATTTCGCAGTATTTATCTACACGACCAGAGGTTGTGAATTATCAAAATTATGTTGGGACGTCTGCACCAATTACATTTAATGGTTTGGTTCGTCATTACGATTTACGTGGAGGCTCTAATATGGCAGATATTCAAGTGAATTTAATTGATAAAGGAGAACGCTCTGCTCAGAGTCATGATATTGCTAAATTATTACGACCAGATATTCAGAAAATTGCGCAGAAATATAACGCTAATGTGAAATTGGTTGAAGTGCCACCAGGACCACCTGTATTATCAACTATTGTTGCAGAGGTTTATGGACCAGATTACGATGAGCAAATGAAAGTAGCGAATAGCGTTCAAAATATTCTGAAAAACACAGCTGATGTGGTTGATATTGATTGGATGGTTGAAGATGATCAAACGGAATATCAATTCGAAATCAACAAAGAAAAAGCAATGTTGTATGGTGTTGCACCACAGCAAATAGCATATACTATGAATTTGGCTTTATCTAATAGAGCCATCACGAACTTGTATGATGAAGATGCTGTAAACCAAGTTGGCTTAGTCCTAACTTTAGATGAAAAGGAAAAATCGACCATTACAGATATTTCACAATTAAAAGTAAAATCGAAACAAGGTCATATGGTTCCGATTGCAGATTTGGTAACTATTAGTGAAACTACAGCTGCAAAAAGTATTTATCGTAAAAATCAGAAGCGTGTAGTCTATGTATTGGCTGATATGGCTGGAGAATTAGAAAGTCCGGCGTATGCTATTTTGGGAATGGAAGAAAAGTTAAAAGAAATTCCGTTGCCAGCAGGATACGAAATGAACGAAATGTATTTAGGTCAGCCAGATTTTGAAGACAATTATACCGTAAAATGGGATGGAGAATGGCAAATTACATTAGAAGTCTTTAGAGATTTAGGTATTGCCTTTTTAGGAGCGATTATCCTAATCTATATCTTAATAGTAGGATGGTTTCAGAATTTCAAAGCACCAATCGTTATGATGGTTGCAATTCCGTTATCGTTAATCGGGATTATTCTGGGACACTGGATTATGGGAGCATTTTTTACTGCAACTTCATTTATTGGAATGATTGCTTTAGCAGGGATTATGGTGAGAAACTCAGTATTACTAATAGACTTTATAAACCTGAGAACAGCAGAAGGTGTACCATTAAAACAGGCTGCCATTGAAGCAGGAGCTGTAAGAACAACACCAATTCTATTAACAGCAGGAACGGTTGTTATTGGAGCCTTTGTAATTCTGTTTGACCCAATTTTCCAAGGCTTAGCTATTTCATTAATGGGAGGGACTATTGTTTCAACAGTGTTAACGTTGTTAGTTGTGCCATTGGTTTATTATATGATAGAGAAGAAGAATTATAAATAAATCTAGTTTCACCTGTAAGGTTTCAAAAATTTTATAGGTATAAAAAGCAGTAATTAATCAAAACCTACAAGGTTGGCAAAACCTTGCTGGTTGTAAAAAAAGAAAGTATGAAATTAGTCATAGTTACAGCAGTTGAAGAATTTGAATCAGCTATTTTAAAACTCTTCAAGAAGGCAAATATTGAAAATTTTAGTAGTTCAGATATTGATGGTCATAAAAATGGATCATCTGTTTTGATGGCTTCAAGTTGGTTTGCAGGACAAAAATCAGGTAATGAATCTAGTTTGTTTTTCTCGTTTACAGAAAAGGAAAAGATTGATGCGTTATTTGATATTATAAAAGAATTTAATTCAAACATAGAAACTAATAACCCAATAAAAGCGGTTGTAGTTCCTATTGAAAGATTTATTTAGGCACATTTCCTGTTTGGTTTTTAAAACCTGACAGTTATAAAAATGAAATAATAATAAAAACCTTTAAGATTCGCAAAGCTTAACAGGTTAAAAAACAAGAGAAAATGTTAAACAAGTATTTTAGAGTTATAGTGGGTATAATGGTATTATTAAGTGTTGTACTTTCTGTTTACGTAAGTCCAAATTGGATGTGGTTTACCGTATTTATTGGAGTGAATTTAATTCAGTCGGCATTCACCAAATGGTGTTTATTAGAGACTATTTTAGTGAAATTAGGTGTGAAGAAAGAGGGTGGAAGTTGTTCCTCTTGTTAATTTTTAATGATTTGCTGTAACAAACTGAATCAATTTGCGTCCTATTAATGTAAAATTATCAATCATGGAATCAAATTATCACACACTTAAACGCACAGACAATCAATTATTAGTCATTACGCACTTATCACAATTGCTAACTTACGTAACTGGTTTTGGAGGTCTCTTAGCTCCTTTAATTATTTGGGCAACTCAAAAAGAACAGGTCGACGGTATGGATGCTCATGGAAAATCTATTTTGAATTTTCAATTAAGCATGCTTATCTATTCTATAATCAGTATTCCGTTAATATTTGTGTTTGGCTTGGGAATATTAACTTTGATATTAGTTGCAATTTTAGCTTTTGTTATGCCAATTATAAATGCAGTAAAAGCCAGTAATGGTGAATTACCAAATTATCCAATGTCTATTAATTTTGTTAGTTAGGAATTGCTGAACTAGTTTCAGTATATAGATATGGAATTGAAAAGGCTCACCTAAATTTGGTGAGCCTTTTTTAATTGAATTAAATTTGCAAGAATTTGTTAGCTATTCAGCATTACTGGCATAACAAGCATTGTTACATGCTCACCTTCATCTAAACCATCAATAGGTGTTAAGATACCAGCTCTATTTGGTAAGCTCATTTCTAATTGAACATTATCAGAACCTAAATTATTTATCATTTCGGTTAAGAAACGTGAGTTAAAACCAATTTGCATATCGTCTCCTTGATAATCACAAGTTAAACGCTCTTCGGCTTTGTTAGAATAATCAATATCTTCTGCAGAAATATTTAATTCTGCACCAGCAATTTTTAAACGAATTTGGTGCGTCGTTTTGTTAGAGAAAATACTAACACGACGAACCGAGTTTAAAAACTGAGTTCTATCAATTACTAATTTATTTGGATTCTCTTTAGGAATTACTGCTTCGTAGTTTGGATATTTACCATCAATTAAGCGACAAATCAATACTGAGTTTTCAAATGTAAATTTCGCATTAGATTCGTTGTATTCTACTAAAACATCATCATCACTTCCTGCTAATATTCCTTTTAAAAGATTTAAAGGTTTCTTAGGCATAATGAATTCAGCAGTTTCGGTTGCACTCACATCGTTTCTAGTATATTTCACCAATTTGTGAGCATCTGTAGCTACAAAGGTTAAATTATCTTGAGAAAATTGAAAGAATACACCACTCATTACAGGTCTTAAATCATCATTACCGGCAGCGAATATTGTTTTGCTAATTGCAGTTGCTAAGATATCTCCCATTATAGTTGTGGTACTCGCATCTTCAATAGAAACTGCATTTGGGAATTCAGCTCCATCAGCATAAGCTAAAGCATATTTACCATGGTTGGAACTAATTTCAACCGTATTGTTTTCTTCAACAACAAAGGTTAAAGGTTGTTCCGGAAAGGTTTTTAACGTGTCTAAAAGTAATCTTGCAGGTAAAGCGATGCTGCCTTCTGAGTCACTTTCTACATCAATTGTTGCGGACATTGTGGTTTCTAAATCACTAGCCGAAATCGTTAATTTCGATTGGCTAAGTTCAAATAAGAAATTGTCTAAAATAGGTAATGTATTACTGTTATTAATAACACCTCCTAATACTTGGAGTTGCTTTAATAAATACGTGCTTGAAACAATGAATTTCATGTGTTATATCTTAATTGTTTTATATCCGACACATGTAACATCTTAAATTGAATTTTTAAGATAAACCCAACCATATTTGGTGAGATGTTTCATGCTGAATAGATGTGTTTTATACTTTTATTCGTATTACAAATATATCCTAATAGAAGGGTTTTTTAAAACAAACTTATTAACAAATTACGCGTTTTTGGGTCGAAATATATAGGTGTTAATCATGGAAATTTAAGAGGCGTATTTTCGTTTTCTTAAATAATTAAACACAAAACCAAATAGCGCTAAAAGTATGAGTGGCAAAGCAATATTAATAAATTGCCATGTAGATTTGCTCTTTTTTATTTTTTCGACATCTAAAAATGCCACATTTATTTCTTTAGATCTTATGTTTATAAGTCCGGAATCATCCAAGAGATAATTTACCGAATTCAGCAGAAATTCTTTATTCCCAAATGATTTTCCGGTGAGCTGATCAAAGCCTAGTTCTTGAGGTCTATTTCTTATAACGTCATTTTTAATAAGGTCTCCATCAGAAATCACAATCATTTTCGTCTCTGTACTTTTAGATTTAAAGTTTTTCACCTTAAACGGCAATACGCGTTGGTCATAAACCGACGAAAACTCACCTTCTAAAAGAACGGCTAAGTTTTGAGAACCTAAATTGTAACTTGCTTCATCTGGAGGACTCGTTACATTGGCTAGTGAAATGGTGGTGGGTGCACCTTCAAGTTTCGATTTTGGTGAACTTTGTAATAAAATTGACTTTTTTATACCGTTTTTCAAGGTGTCAATCGGGCTCGCAAAATCAAACTTTACTAAGTTTAAATTCTTAGTAATGGAATGATTAGGGTTTGATGCAGCCAAAGGCGAATATTGCCATTGAATGGGTTGCATTTGTGCCTGACTACCTTCGCCAATGGCTAACATAATTGGAGCAGAGTAGAGGTCTTTTACTAGCGTTGGGTTGACTCTTACGCCATATTTGAAGAAAAAATCGTTCAATTGTAAATCACGCATAATTGAAACTCCTGATCCTGAAGCATTTTTTAAACTGTCTTGATCCATAATCACAGACTCCGTAAGCCAAAGACTTTTTCCTCCGTTCATGGTATATTGGTCTAAAACTAACTTTTCGTTTTCAGTAAAAGGAATACTTGGTTTGGCGGCAATTATTAAATCATATTCGATTAATTTATCAAGAGTTCCTTGTGGGTTTGTAGCCACGCTATCTAATGTAAATTGTCCTAAATTATAATAAGGTTTAATAGTTTGAAGAAAATCAGCAATGTAAAGGTCATCTAACTCACCGTTTCCTTTTAAAATCGCAATCTTTTTTGCTTTAGCATTGACGAGTTTACTAAATCCATCAGCAAACGCATATTCTAAAGATTGCACTGAATTATTAATTTGCTCTGGCAACCCTTGTGTAATGCTTTTTTTTAGAAGGGGAATTTTATGTGTTTGGTCTTTATAACTGGCAAAAGCCCATGGGAAAATAATGTCTTGGGTTACTTTTCCTGTGCTATTATCTGTATTAATATAGGGTTCTAATCCTGCATTTGTTAATTGCTCAATATATTGTTGGCGTGTCGTTTCATCTTCAATAGGATCAATGTAATTAACAAATATCTGATTTGTTTCAAGCTGAAATTCATCTATAATTTGTTTTACTTCAGTTTGAAGTAATCTGAATTCAGAAGGGAAATCACCTTCCAAAAACACATCAATTATTAAAGGAGAATCTAAGTCGCTAATCAAGTCTTTTGAAACATCCGAAAGGGTATAGCGATGGTCTTTAGTTAAATCGAAACGTTGATATACCGAACCTGAAATCGCATTGACGATGATGAGTCCAGCAACAATAGCTATAATATATAGTATGGATTTATTCTTTTTCATTCTCGAAAGTTATGTCTTCTTGATACGTTTTTAATGCGACGACTTTATCATTTTGAAATGTAATTTCTACACATTCCCTTTCATCTGTAAAAGCGCCAGGTTCTATGCCAAGTCCGTAATTCCATTTGTTGATATCGTGTGCTTTTTTCGCATCATCCCAAGTTAACCATTCTTCTTTACCTAAAAGCTGGGTAATTTTTTCTCTTGAAACACCGATCAAAGTATCAGATTCAATCGTGTTATCAATCATTTCATAACGCAGCGCTGGTTTTTCTATCCAAGCATCGCTGTTAAAATATTTTTGATGATGGTAGCTGCTTATAATATTAAGAAACGGATAAAACAAAAAGAAAAACACAAAAGGTGTTAATACCAAACTGATTAAGCCAGATAGCCATTTGCGTTTATCAACTGTGTTTAAAAATAAAAACAGGAGTACAAAAACGATTATTAAAAATATGACTAATAAAGGTGTAATGATCATATTATTGTTTTTGGATTCTAAGTTTTGTGAATAATAAAAAGGCTAATGCGATACTTATAAAATAAACTAAATCTCTGGTGTCAATAACGCCACGACTCATACTATTGTAATGCGCAGACATACCAAGGTTTTCCATGTATACAAGGTTATCAAAAATGTTATAATTAGAAAGCCCTTCAAAACCAAAATAGAAAAAGAAACATATAAAAACAGCAATAATAAAAGCTACTATCTGATTATCAGAAAGGGTAGACGCAAACACTCCAATTGCTGTATAAGCACCAACTAAAAACAAAAGTCCAAAATAAGAACCAATGGTACTTCCGATATCGAGATTACCTTCTGGGTTTCCTAATATTGAAATGGTATAAACATAAAGTAACGTTGGGATTAAAGCCATTACAATCAGCGCAAAAGCTCCAAAATATTTCCCTAATACAATCTGAAAATGTGAGATAGGTTTGGTGACTAATAACTCTAAAGTTCCTTGTTTTTTCTCATCACTAAAACTACGCATGGTCACTGCTGGTACCAAAAAAATAAGAATCCAAGGAGCCAATAAAAAGAACGATGCTAAACTGGCCTGACCATTATCTAAAACATTGAATTCGCCTTTAAAAACCCAAAGAAATAGCCCGTTGAGTAGTAAAAACACACCAATAACCAAGTAACCGATTGGTGAGGCGAAGAAGGTGTTTATTTCTTTTTTTAAAATTGCTAGCATAGATTAGTGTTCAGTGTTTAGTGTTCAATTTTCTTTGCGTCTCTGCGACTTTGCGAGAAGCATTTTAATCGTAATTCGTCAATCCAAACTCTCCAATTTATCCACACTCCAAGCCTCCGGTTTTGCATTAAATAAAGGTTTCGTATTCGCCCAAACACCTTTAAACAATTCAGAATGTCTATAATTGTTTAAATCGTCTTCAGAATTCCAATAGCTATAAGTGAAAAAAATATTAGTCGTATTCTGATCGCGGTACAACTCTAAAAAATTACAACCTTCAAAATTTCGAATTTTTTCTTTAACGGTTTCAAAATTAGCCAAGAATTCTTCAATCTTCGTAGGTTCAAAACTCATTTTTACAATTCTTACTAACAAAGCTTATGGATTTAAGAAATTAACAGTTACCGTATCCATAGTTTTTAAGCCCATTAAAGTTGATGCACCTCCAACAGATGTACAATTACTTTTATAAACAGCAATTTCTAGATAACCCGAAGAATTAAAAACCACTAAGCCCTTGCCATCCACGTTTCGTTTAGATTCCTCCATGTCAAAATCTATGATATCGGTATATTTATTATGTATTTTTTCGAATTTATAGTTACGTGCCGACACTTCATAAGGTCTAGATTTTTGAACCGATTCAAAAAACTTTCGTTTAATATTAGTAACTACATTGCCATAATTATCAATATATATGACACTGCCAATAATTTGATTATGTTCATCGTTAATAAACGGCACTAAATTTTTAATCGGCTTAATAGTGTTAATAACTTTTCCGATGACATCCAAAGTTCCTCCACGTGCAATATGGCATGCTACTTTCACAAAAATATCTAGTACCGGAAAATTAGTTTCAACTCTATCATGGATATTAATTTCAACAATTTTTTCAGGTGCTATTTCGGCACAAATCATACTCATAATACCGTTGTTGGCACATATAAAGTAATGGTCGTCTAGTTTGACTGCAATATGCTTGTTTTCAGGGCTTAACTCAGAATCAATTCCTATTAAATGAATTGTTCCTTTCGGAAAACTACTATACGCATTCTGAATAATATAAGCCGCTTCAGAAATATTAAATGGTGAGACGGAATGCGAAATATCTACAATTCTTATCTCCTCAAGTTCACTATAAATAGCTCCTTTTATGGCGCCTGCAAAGTGATCTTTTTCTCCAAAATCAGTCGTTAAAGTGATTATCGCCATGGATTGATTGTTGATATTTTTTTCAGAATTATGGTTGTAAAATTATTAGCTTTGTGTGTGTACACAAGAATTACAAAATTAATAAAAGAAAACAGATTAACACACTAAATACACCTTGCTTTTGAATGAACTTATCCTAGAACTCGAAGAAATATCTCCAAAGGAATTCTTCGGAGCACAAAATGCAAATATTGAACTTCTAAAAAAATACTATCCTAAACTTAAAATTGTGGCCAGAGGCAATAAATTAAAAGCCTATGGAGATGAAGATTTACTCGAAGAGTTTGATCGAAGAATGACTATGTTGATGAAGCATTTTGCAAAATATAATAAGCTTGATGAAAATGTAATTGAACGTGTATTAACAAGTCAAAGCAGTGATGATTACTCAACATCAGCTAAAAGTGATGAAGTTTTAGTCCATGGTGTTGGTGGAAAACTGATAAAAGCACAAACAGCAAATCAACGTAAGCTAGTAGAAAGCATGCGCAAAAATGATATGGTTTTTGCGATTGGTCCGGCAGGAACAGGAAAAACCTATACAGGTGTCGCATTAGCTGTACAAGCATTAAAAAATAAGGAAGTTAAGCGTATTATTCTAACACGTCCTGCAGTAGAAGCTGGTGAGAATTTAGGGTTTTTACCAGGTGATTTAAAAGAGAAGTTAGATCCGTATATGCAACCGTTATATGATGCATTGCGGGATATGATTCCACATGAAAAACTAGAAAGTTACATGGAGAAAGGTGTCATACAAATTGCTCCATTAGCGTTTATGCGTGGACGTACTTTAGATAATGCTTTTGTAATTTTAGATGAAGGGCAAAATACAACCCACGCGCAGATGAAGATGTTCTTAACCCGAATGGGAAAAAACGCCAAATTCTTATTAACGGGAGATCCTGGGCAAGTGGATTTGCCACGTCGAACGATATCCGGATTAAAGGAAGCGCTTTTAGTATTACAAAATGTGGAAGGTATTGGCATAATCTATTTAGATGATAAAGATGTTATTCGCCATAAATTAGTGAAGAAAGTGATTGCGGCTTATAAAAGTATTGAAAATATGGATTAATACGTGTGTACTGATAGTCAGTGTTCTAAGCGATTTTGTCTTTTAATTTTATAAGATTAAAGCGAAATTGTATAAAGTTTTTATGTTAAACCTCTTATAAATTTGCAGGTATAACTAAAAACTTAAAAGAAAACATGAAGAAAGTATTTTTAATTATCGGAATAACATTAGGATTCAGTCCATTATTTGCGCAAGAAGATGACATAGATTTAAATGCAGACAACTCGTGGCTTAAAGCTGGTTTAACAGCCGGAATACCAGTAGGCGATGTGGATGATGCGTCTTCTTTTGCATTAGGTTTAGATTTGAGGGGCCAATATTTGTTTAATCCTAATCTTGGGATTGGTTTAGCTTCTGGTTACACTAATTATTTTGGAAAAGACGAAGCCGATGATTTCGGTATTATTCCACTTGCCGGATTTATTCGTTACTATTTTACGCCTGATGGTTTATTCTTTGGAACCGATATAGGTTATGGCTTTTTAACTGGAGTAGATGATAACGAAGGTGGACTTTATGTTAATCCACAAATAGGTTATCATAATCGTGATTGGAATATTTACGCATATTACCAAAATACCTTTGCGGAGAACGATATAGATATTCAGTCTGTAGGTATTGGTGCAACTTATAATATTAGGTTCAAATAAATAAAAACTATAAGTTTAATTAGAGAGGAGAAATTTTATTTCTCCTTTTTTATTGAGTTTATTGTCTGACCCAAGTAAAGAAATTACATTTGTAATTCATAATAAATGATGATTACATGAATACCATAATAGAAACCAATTTTAATTTTCCGAACCAAAAGAGTTTTTATAAAGGAAAAGTAAGAGCAGTTTACAATATCAACGATGAGCAACTGGTAATGGTGGCCACAGATCGTTTGAGTGCTTTTGATGTGGTAATGCCCAAAGGTATTCCTTACAAAGGTCAAATCTTAAATCAGATTGCGACTAAAATGATGAAGGAAACTGAAGATTTAGTACCTAATTGGTTGGTGGCTACTCCAGATCCAAATGTGGCTGTTGGTCATTTGTGTGAACCTTTTAAGGTCGAAATGGTAATTCGTGGCTACATGTCTGGCCATGCTGCAAGAGAATATAAAGCAGGAAAACGCATGCTTTGTGGAGTTGAAATGCCAGAAGGGATGAAGGAGAATGATAAATTTCCTGAGCCAATTATCACACCAGCAACAAAGGCTGAAATGGGAGATCATGATGAGGATATTTCTAGAGAAGATATTCTTAAAAAGGGAATCGTTTCAGAGGAAGATTATATAGTTCTTGAAGATTATACGCGAAAATTATTTCAACGCGGAACAGAAATCGCTGCTGCTCGTGGTTTAATTTTAGTCGATACTAAATACGAGTTTGGAAAAACTAAAGATGGTAAAATTGTTTTGATAGATGAAATTCATACTCCAGATTCATCGCGTTATTTTTATGCTGATGGTTATCAAGAACGTCAGGATAAAGGAGAAGCACAAAAGCAATTGTCTAAGGAGTTTGTTAGACAATGGTTAATTGCTAATGATTTTCAAGGCTTAGAAGGGCAAACCGTTCCTTTTATGAGTGATGAGTATATTGAATCTGTTAGCGAACGTTATATTGAATTGTATGAGAATATTACAGGAGATACTTTTGTGAAAGGAGATGTTAGTGATATTCAGGGCCGAATTGAAGCTAATGTTTTAGCATATTTGAAATAACTAAAGGCTAAAGCCTAGTTTAATATTGATTATAACCTTACCATTATTGTTTTAATGTAAGGTTGTTTTCATTTATAGCTAATTCTGAGTAGTGGTTCTTTAATGTATCTAAGTGATGCTCCACATGATGCGCCGTCCACATGATTAGTTCTCTAACAGGCATTTTTCCCATTAAAGGGTGTGGTAATACAACGGTATCTAGATTTTCGTCACTAATGCGTCTTGTTTTGTATTGTAGTTTCTTTTCTTCGGTTTGTAATCTGTTTAAAATGTATTGTTTGTCTGATAATTTAGGGACTTTCATGTTTTTAGAGCCTTTAAAAGTTGTGCCTTTGGCATCTATTAAACGTTCATGATAGCGTTTTGCAATAGCATCGTATGATCTAACTGGTCTATTGGCTTTACCAAATTTAAGGCGTAGTAAATACTTAGGGAGACTCAAAGCATTGTTAAGTGGAATTATACTTTGTAATAAATGAAGTGTTTGTTGACCTGTTGTCCATTTACCTTCTGGACCGAGTATCCAAGAATCATCCGACTGGTTTTCTAACCAAGTAATTAATTCTGAATGTTTAGCTTCAATTAAATCGGCAATAGCGTCTTTATCCATATCAGTCATTTTGATTAAGAAAAGATACGAAGAAAAGTTGAATTTTAAATGTGTTTGTTGTGGTGTTATTTAGTTTAAAAGAGGCTATCGTTTTACTACATTCGACAAATTATTTTTCAACTTCTTTTTCTTGAATAATAATTTTGTCTTTCTTAAAAATAGGAACTAAATAAGATAAGTTAAATCCAAACCCGCCACCAAATCGGCTACTGTCATAAGTTCTATTATAGCCAGGAATATAAAGATTTTCGTAGTTATTAATTTCCTTTTCAGAAATTAATACTTTGAGTTGAACATTGAATCCAGCAAAGAAATTATTAAAGATTTCGGCTTTTATTCCCACTTGTAATTCTGTCCATAATGCGGTTAAACCACTAAATTCTTCACCTTCCTCAACTGAATAGCGTCCATCCCAATATTGATTATTTATATCGTAAACAGTGTAGTTATTTAGTGTTTGGTTAAAAGTACTCGCTCCAATTCTTAGGCCTCCATAAATCATATTCTCCATATCTAACCAGTTCTGGTAGAAATTCATATCAATTCCGGCTTTAAAATAGCTTCCTTTTGTAGTGTTATTTAATACCTCGTTTTCAAGAATACGTTCTTCATTCCCTAATTCGCCAGCAATGTAGATGCGTTTGGTAAGGCGATAATCGCCCATAATTTCAAAACCTTTATAGTCGTCAGAAAAGAAAGTGCGTGCAAGTTTACTGATATCTGCTCCAAGTCTTAGTCCATACTTTTGTTTAAAAACTAAAGTATCGTTAACTGTTTTTTTCTCTTCTTGCGCAAAAGCCATTGTAGAAAACAACAGCATTAAAATTACACTTCTAATGATAGATGCGTACATGTGTTGTGTTTTCATCTTGAATGCTGCTTTGTGTCGTTTCTTCGATTTCTATATTGGTAATCCATTGATCATCATCTGAGATTCTTGCAACCCCTAAACTGTTAAAGTTACTTTTGTAACCACAAGCTCTAGAGACATAAACAAACTCTGTATTGTATGAAATTTCAATGATGTCTATATTAGAATTGGTTAAAGGATCTTCATCTTCAATTCTTAGATCTGTATCTTTTTCTAGAATATAACGTACCGTTATTTGTGGTTGACCCTCTGCATCAACAAGTAGAGGTAATGCTATTTTGTTATTGTTTACATTAAAAACATAAGAGTCTTCATCATCATATTCAGTGATAATTTTATCGGATTCTTCAATAGGTTCAGTTGTTACCCCATCTTCATCTGTAAAAATCCCTTCTCGATAAACCGTAATTCTAGAGACATTTAATAATTCATCTGTTTCTGAAGCATCATAGAATTCTATAATTAATCTAGGAGTTGTCTGTGTGGTTGCTGCGCAAATATCATCGCGTTCACAGTTAATCAATGCAATCGCTATTAAAAGAACTAAAATTTTTAAACTTCTCATTTATTTTTTTTCAAATAACACAACCGTTTCAATATGCGCTGTATGTGGAAATTGATCGACTAAACTCAACTTTTTAATAGTATAACCAGCTTCCATTAATTGCTCAGTATCTCTGGCTTGGGTTGCTGGATTACAAGATACATAAACCAAACGTTCTGCATTTAGGTTTATTATTTTTTTAAGAGTTTTAGGTGCAATGCCAGCTCTCGCAGGATCTAAAATTATAGTTCTTATTTTATTAGTGTATTCAGGATGTTCAGTTAAAAATTTACCAACATCAGCAGCATAGAATTTTAAGCCTTCAATATTATTTCGTTTGGCATTTTCTTTTGCATCTTCAATAGCAGCAGCGACGATATCTACACCAACAATTTTAGTGTTTTCGGATTTGTTGGCTATAATCTGACCAATGGTTCCTGTACCACAGAATAAATCTAAAACAACGGTATTATCTATCGCGTCTTTGTTTTCTAAAGCATAATCTACGACTTTAGAATAGAGTTTCTCAGCACATTTTGGGTTAGTCTGAAAAAAACTTTTCATGCTGATTTCAAAGTTTAAACCTAATAATTCTTCAACAATTTTATCGTCACCATATACTAGGGAAATACTTCCTGTGGTGGCAATGGTTCTGTCTCCAACTTCATCATTAATAGTGTGTAATAAGCCTGCAACTCTATCTCCAAATAATTCTACTAAATACTTAGCGAATTTATCCAAATCAAATTCTGGTAAATCGTAAGATGTTGTCACTAAGTTAAATAGTAGTTGATTGGTTTTGTAAGATTTTCGAACTACAAAATATCTGAAAAATCCGGTTTTTTGTGGTGCATGCCATGGCGCCAAACCTGTTGCTATACAATAGGCTCTAATGTCTTTTAGTTGGTTTTCAAATTCAGCATCAAATAAACCAGAATCATTATTTAGGTTATCTCCACACCACCAAGTGCCACGTTTTTTAAAACCTAGAGTAAATTCATCTACGTCAGTTTTTAATTCATGATTATAGCCAATGGCAGAAAACCCATATTCCATTTTATTTCTATAATGGAAGGTATTTGGCGATGATACAAATTCATCAAATTTATCTTCAATATCAGCAACTTTACCGATACGTTTAAATAGTTGAAGTGTACTTTCTTTCTTATAATTGTGTTGTTTTTCAATAGGTAAATTAATATAAGGAGCACCAGGAATGCTTTGGTAAGGCATATCAATTTCGTCTTCAGACGGTTTTAAAACCTCAAAAAGTTTACCCTCTGCATATTTTTTACTACACTTTTTAATCTGAGTTTTTACCAACTGACCAGGTAGCGTATTGGGAACAAAAACCACAAATTCGCCATGTTCATTTCTAATACGACCAATACCTTTACCTCCAAAAGCGTAATCTTCGATTAAGATGTCTATGATTTGTCCGCGTTTTACAAATTTATTCCGTTCTCTTTTTGGCATTTCTTATAATAATTTGGGTGCAAAGATAGTCGTAATTTTATAAATACTTATGTTCAATTTTGTCAGTATAATTTGGATATTTATTAAAAATAGATATACGAGGCTTAATAATTTTTTTCAAGTTTACCATCAATAATTTTTAGGTAGGTATTATTTCAGTTAGATTCTTTGTAAATTGCAAACTTCTAGGGATGATTTCTTTCCCACGCTGAATTTTCGGACATATCGAAAGGATAAAGGTAGATAAGGAATGGATATTTTATTCATTTATTAAATTATTTTTAAAATGGCTGTTTTAGACCAATTAACATCGCAAGAAGCGATAGATTTAGAAAACAAATATGGGGCGCACAATTACCATCCGTTACCTGTAGTATTGAGTAGAGGAGAAGGTGTGTATGTTTGGGATGTAGAAGGCAAGAAATATTATGATTTTTTGTCGGCATATTCTGCGGTAAATCAAGGACATTGTCACCCTGAAATTGTTGCTGCAATGACTGCTCAAGCACAAACATTGACACTAACGTCAAGAGCATTCTATAATGATATGCTTGGTAAGTATGAAAAATATGCTTCAGAATTATTTAAATTCGATAAACTTTTACCAATGAATACAGGAGCAGAAGCTGTGGAAACGGCTTTGAAAATCTGTAGAAAATGGGCCTATGAAGTCAAAGGAATTGATGAAAATGAAGCAGAAATTGTTGTTTGTGAAAATAACTTTCATGGAAGAACAACAACAATCATCTCGTTTAGTAACGATCCTGTAGCACGCAAAAATTTTGGACCTTATACCAATGGTTTCATAAAAATTGAATACAATAATCTTGATGCCTTAGAGCAAACTTTAAAAAGCAATACTAATGTAGCAGGTTTCTTAGTAGAGCCAATACAAGGAGAAGCAGGAGTTTATGTTCCAACAGAGGGCTATTTGTCTAAAGCAAAAGCGATATGCGAAAAATATAATGTTCTATTTATTGCAGATGAAGTGCAAACAGGTATTGCAAGAACAGGAAAATTGTTGGCTGTAGATCATGAAAACGTAAAACCAGATATCTTAATCTTAGGAAAAGCATTAAGTGGTGGCGCATATCCTGTATCTGCTGTTTTAGCTGATAATGCTATTATGAATGTTATTCAGCCAGGAAACCACGGAAGTACCTTTGGTGGAAATCCAATTGCTGCTGCAGTAGCTATAGCGGCTTTAGAGGTTGTAAGAAAAGAAGACTTAGCAAACAATGCAGAAGAATTAGGACAATTATTTAGATCAGAGTTGTCTAAATTTATTGAAACGAGCCCAATTGTAAATTCAGTAAGAGGAAAAGGATTGCTAAATGCAATTTTAATAAACGATAAAGAAGACAGCGAAACAGCTTGGAACATCTGTCTAAAATTAAGAGATAATGGTTTGTTAGCAAAACCAACACATGGTAATATTATTCGTTTTGCGCCACCTTTAGTAATGACGAAAGAGCAATTATTAGATTGCGTGTCTATTATAACAAAGACTTTAAAAGAATTTGAAGTTTAGGACTTACTAGATAATAAGCATAAAAAAAAGCGATTTTCAATTAAGAAAATCGCTTTTTTGTGTTTTGTAGATAAGACTATTGCCCCATCATTTCTTGCATTTTTTCTTGCATTAATTCTTGGTCTTGTAAGGCTTCCCATCCAAAAGATGATATCATCCATACATATATTAATACCATAATAATACTAAGAACTACACCGATAATTCCCATTATTTTTCCAGCTTTTACATTTCCAAAACCTGAATAATTTTCAGGTGCTTCCATGTATAATTTTGTGGCTTTACCACCAAGTATAATTGCTACGATTCCGAATATCAATCCAGGAACACCGTAACAACAGCATCCAATAATTGATAAGATTCCCATGACTAGTACTAATGTTCCATTAGGGATTTGTTGTTTTTCCATTGTGTTAGTTATTTTAGTTGATTAAAAAGGTTTTTATGATAAAACTTATTACAATAATACTAATATTTAATAAAAAAAGCCCTAAAATTATTTTATGACCCTTTTTAAATTGAAATTTAAGATGCAATAAAAGGAAAGTAAACATTACAATAAGTGAATATATAGCGGGATACATAAAAAATGCTCCAACTAAATCACCTTTTAAAATTAATGATATAGAGCGCTGCATACCACAACCCATACAATCAATATTAAATGTTTGTTTCCATAAGCATGGCAACATATATTCCTCAAGTCCTTTTGAAAATACTAGCATGTTGCGAAATTAAGAATTTGCTAAATTATTTACACCTCATTTTTAAATTCATTTGCGATTGCCGTAAATATTTTTCTAAACCTTACTTTTGCTAATATTAATTTATTAGTTATGGATATATCTAGAATCATAAATTTTTTCTGCATTGTAGTAGGTGGTATAGCCGCTTTTTATGCTCAAGCACAGCAAGAACAAAACAGCTATATACTAATAGGTGGAATTATGTTACTTGTATTTGGTATTTATAGAACGTCTAGAAATATACCAAGCAAGTTTGATAAAGAAGAGGAGACTTTTCTAAAAACAGAAAAAGAAGATGAAGTTTAAAGTAGGTGATACGGTAGAAACTATTGATGATGCCATTTCTGGAATTGTAACAAAAATTTCAGAAAATACAATTACAGTTGAAGATACTAATGGTTTCGATTTTCAGTTTGAAGCTCGCGAACTCATGTTGATGGCTTCGGGTAATAGTTTAGAAAATGCGGTTTACAATACTGATTTCGAAGCTGTAAAAAAAGAGAAAGCATCTAAAAAACGACAAACAGAACCTACGGTAAAACCAAAAGAACGTCACGCTCCAAAATTTGAAGTGGATCTTCATATCCATCACTTAACAAAATCGTCTAGAGGTATGTCTAATTTTGATATGCTCAATCTTCAATTAGATACAGCAAGAGGTCAATTAGAATTTGCCATGCGTAAACGCATTCCTAAAATTGTATTTATACATGGAGTAGGAGAAGGTGTGTTGCGTCAAGAGTTAGAAACGCTTTTTAGTCGTTATAATAATGTGCAATTTTACGATGCCGATTATAAAACCTATGGATTAGGCGCCACAGAAGTTAGAATACTTCAAAACGTAGAACCTTAATAAACTTTAATCGTCATCAGGATCATAGTCCGTTATAATAGTGGTTAACGTACCAAGATCAATTTCTGTTGATCTCAAGATTGTTAAATCGGTATTATTGATTGTAAAATTGGTTGTTACCGTTCTCGTATATGCATTCTCAAACGCATTGTAATCATCAAAATCATACGGTGTATCTTCCGCTGGGTTTAAATATAGAAGAACAAGAACTCCGTTAACAGCGATACGGTCATCGCCAGGACCATTTTCTCCATTAGCATCTTCTAAACGTGTTGGAATTTCGTCACCATCGTCATCAGGATCTAAATAATTTGGTACGCCATTTCCGTCTGTATCTAAAGGATTGGTTAAAGGATCATCATCACCATCTTCATCATCTTGATCAAGTTCATTAATTGTTTTTACGTTGTCACCGTCATCATCGATATCTAGATAATCTGGTATGCCATCTTCATCTGTGTCTTGAGGGTCATCAATACCTCCAGGGCCATATTCAGAAATACTTGGAACTCCATCGTTATCATCATCTACAATGGTAGACGTTATATAAACATCGCCAGAGCCCGCTTCGTAGTCTTCTCGGATGGTTAAATTATAGGGAGGGACTACAGCACAAATATCACTAGCACTTAATTCTCTGTTATAGGTTCTATAAATAAAACGAATTGTACCTGCGTTAATGGTTAATTCTAAAGGGACGTCTACTGTGGTCGCTGATGTAAATAGCGCATCATTAGTTGTAGACTTAGGAAAAATTAAAATAAGCGCTTCATTCGGATCATCTCGTGTGTCATAAACAAGGTGATAATCTTCAAAATTATCACAATATTCTAGTTCTTCATCAAACTCTAAATCTATAGTAAGGATATCACCATCATCACAAGAGGTTAAAAGTAATAGAAGACTGCAAATAATAAAAAGATGACGTTTCATAGACTCAATTTTGAACAAAAATAACGGATTTGTAAAATTATAACGCTCCATTATCTAAATAATTTTATTTAGAATATTTTTGCATTCAGAAAAGCGCATGTTTAAAATTTTATCATTCAAGGAAATGATATAAAGAGATAGACTTGTTTGCGTCTCTTAAAGCCGAAGTATGGCTGTAAAACAACAATAAAACATATGACCTCAGTATATTTAGATAACGCAGCCACCACAGCTTTAAGACCAGAAGTTGTAGAGCGTATGACGCAAGTGCTAAACGAAAGTTATGGAAATGCGTCGTCTAGTCATAGTTTTGGGCGTTCATCAAAAGCACTTTTGGAACAATGCAGAAAAAATATAGCCTCATACTTCAATGTTTCAGCTTCAGAGATTGTATTTACGTCCGGAGGGACAGAAGCCGATAATTTAGCCTTGCGAAGTGCTGTAAGAGATTTAGGGATTACAGAAATCATTACCTCTAAAATTGAGCATCATGCCGTTTTACATACAGCGGAACAGCTACAAAAAGAATACAACATAGATATACATTATGTAGATTTAGACGATTGTGGTCTCGTAAACTTTACGCATTTAGAACAATTATTACAATCGGCTAACAAGCCTTTAGTGAGCTTAATGCATATAAATAATGAAGTTGGTAATATTTTAGATATTGAAAACGTAGCGCAACTTTGTAGAACACACAAGGCATTGTTTCATTCTGATATGGTGCAATCTGTAGGACATTATAAAATAGATTTAAAAGAAATTCCTATTGATTTTATGGCAGCAAGTGCGCATAAATTTCATGGACCAAAAGGCGTTG
This sequence comes from Winogradskyella helgolandensis, assembly GCF_013404085.1. NCBI lineage: Bacteria > Pseudomonadati > Bacteroidota > Flavobacteriia > Flavobacteriales > Flavobacteriaceae > Winogradskyella > Winogradskyella helgolandensis. The sequence goes on from NZ_JABFHO010000001.1 coordinate 2,580,232, forward strand.
GATTTTGTTTTATACGAAAAGAATCGGGTTTAAAACCTTTAATATTTGGTGGTGAGCAAGAACGAGGCTACAGAGCTGGTACAGAAGCGACGCACAATATTGTAGGTATGGACGAAGCCTTGAAGATAGCGTATGCTAATCTTGATGAAGATAAAAAATACGTTTCTGGATTAAAAGATTATTTCATTCAGCAAATAAAGACACATTTACCTGAGGCTAGTTTTAATGGCAGTTGTGAAACTGTTGAAAATAGTACATATACATTGGTCAATGTCTGCTTGCCAATTGCACCAGCAAAAGGACCAATGTTACAGTTTCAACTCGATTTAAAAGGTATTGCTTGCTCAAAAGGAAGTGCTTGCCAAAGTGGAAGTAGTCAACAATCGCATGTGTTATCTGCAATATTAACTGATGAAAAATTAAAACAACCTTCTGTACGTTTCTCTTTTAGCATTTATAATACCAAAGAAGAGTTAGATCATGTGGTTACTGTTTTAAAGGAATTTGTAAGTCCTAACTAAATTTAGGCTCAATAAAATCGTTTATTAATTTTGAAATCTAATAGGTCTAATTCTTAACAATTATCTTTTGAGATTTCGCTGTAGTGTTTGCATGAGAAGAGACATTCACAACATATACGCCATCACTTAATTGTAACGTCGATAAATTATAGTCATCTTCGATAGCATCAACATTTAGTTGAATAATACGTTTTCCTGTAACATCGTAAACCTCAATGCTCTTAATATCTAAACCATTAGGATTCTGTACTGAAAGTTGATGTTGCTTATTGTCTTGGTTTATTGTTAATGCGGTTGTATCAAATTCTTCAATATTTAAGACTTGATTAGTAAATACAATAGTAAAACGATCCGTATAATTGCCTGGCTCTATGTTTAGTTCGTAATCTAAATTTCTTAAATTAACATAGTTATCAGTATTATTATCATGAATATAAATGCCTTGAGAATCATCGAAATTCTGAATGTCAAATATTCTAAATCGCAGCGGCTGTTGTTGCTCTATATCAATAGCTAAAGGAATAACAAGGGCTTCTTCAAAAGGAAACGCTTGACCAGAATACACCTTGTCATCTAAAGAAAAATAGGCATCTGAGTTGTAGCTTTCTGTACGGATTAATTCTAACCCATAATCAAATCCAGCAGTTGCAGAATCATGAAAATTCAAAACCAATTGTCTTGTGTACTGCGATTCATCATCAATAAAATCGACATTAATTCTAAAGCGCTTATAGTCTTCAGGTATAATAGAAAGCCCATTATCTTGATATTGTATGCCTATTGGTTCACTCGTTTCAGAAGTATTAGAATCATTTGTATTGCTCCTAAAAAAGTAACTATCACCATCTGATTCTTTTGCAAACGCACGGTGATCATTTTTTACATATACCGTTGCTGGAGCTCCTGGTGTACCAGCTATTCCTTCTACCATAAAGCCCTGCCCAATTGGAATATACCTTCCAGCAGATTTTACACCATTGGTTGGTACAGGCAAAGGGAAACTATTATCTTGTTCGTCGTAGGTCATAAAAGCAGCAGGTGTATCAGTTATTATAGTTCCTGTGGCATCTATTGTAAATAAATAGTACCCACCAATATAATCTTGTAAGACATGAGAGGGGACATTACCATCTTGTTCCCAATATTGTAACGTGCCATTAATTGATGATTGGTTGGCAGGATCATGAATAAACGCAGCAGAATCCATAGCGCTAGGGTAGGGATTACCAAGTAAAGTGTTTAAGCCATTAGCAACATCGTTTGTAATAGTACCGTTGTTTGGTTTACCTCGAAAGTCATACAGTTGACTTTCTGTATTACTTATACCATTGCCTTTCATGGTGAACCCAAGACCTGGTTTAATATTTCCTGTAGCGCCAACAAAAATCCAATCGAGATATTGATCTGATATTTGATACGTCCATAACCAACGTTGGGCTATAGACAATGGGCTAGCACTGCCGTCGTACCCTCCCACAAATAATGCATCTACGCTAGATGTTAATCCTGTAGCATCATCAATTAAATTAACACGTGCATCTTCATTACCAAAAGCAGCAGAATTATTCCCAACAGGTGAACACCAGTAATTATAACTCCATTGGTTTACAGTTCCGGTTTGATAAACACTTAATTGACCTATACCAGAATTACCTGTCGTTCCATCACCTTGAAGAAGCTGAGCTTCATCTCTTAGATATATTTTAGAATCTGCATCATCAATGTTAACATCGTCTGTAACATAAACATATTGGTTTTTTACAAAGATATAAGCATCATTTTGTACACTAAGTTGCGCAAAAGAAATACTACAACAAATTAGCAGTAATGAAGAGAGGGAAAGTTTCATAATTCTTAAATTTTGAACTAAAGTATTGAGAGTAAGGTAGTCTTAATAATTTAGCTATTCAAAATTAGTTATATATTATGACGTTTATTTGCTGAATTCATCCAAAAACATACTCATTTCGTTCTAAACAAGGTAATAATCTAAAAACGGGCAGACAATCTTATATTAAACACACGTGGTGTTAAATAATTAGGAATTGCATATTGTTGCTTGCTATACACATCTCTCACCCAAGTATTAGTAATTGAGTTCTGGTTGTTAAACATGTTATAGATTTCGAAACCTATAGATAATTCTTTAAAAGATTCCTTCCATTTAGAATTATAGGTTTTTTCAGGATTAACTATTTCGTATGAAATTCCTAAATCAGCACGTCTATAATCACGCAATCTCAATTGGTAATTATATGGATCGGCGTAACTCGGTGAACCTCCAGGAACTCCTGTGTTATAAACCAAGTTTAAATACATTTTTAAATCTGGCATATTAGGTACATAATCTTGAAACAAAGCTCCAAATTTTAAACGTTGATCGGTTGGTCTTGCAATATAGCCGCGGTCATCTATGTTTTCTTCTGTTTTTAAATAACCAAAGCTAAACCAAGATTCTGTTCCTGGTACAAATTCTCCATTAAGCCTTAAATCTAAACCGTAAGCATAAGCTTTAGCATTGTTGTCTGCACTGTAGCGAATTCTTACATTTTCAAGAGTGTAAGGATTAACATCAGTCATCCCTTTGTAATAGGCTTCAGAAACCAACTTAAAAGGACGGTCCCATATTTCAAAGCTATATTCGTTTCCTAACACAATATGAAACGATTGCTGCGCTTTTACGTTGGGCTGTACTACGCCTTCAGAATCTCTTAACTCTCTGTAAAATGGTGGTTGGTAATACAAACCTGTCGCCACTCTAAAGAGCATATCTTTTTCCCAATTAGGTTTTATGGCAAACTGTGCTCTTGGACTAATTACTGTTTGTGTTTTATTATCTGAAATGCCGTCTCCACTAACTGTCCAGCTATGTGTTCTGACACCTGCATTGTAGAATACTTCACTGCCATTCCAGTCTGTTCGTTTGCTGTATTGCGCAAAAGCTTGAAGTCTATTGATTTGAACACGATTTGTTGCTCTTGTATTTTCAAAGGCTACTAAAGGGCCGGAAAAAGGTTCATAAGGCTGAGGATTTGCTTGACTAAATATTGGAGGTCTAATTGAAAAACCAGCAGAATCTATAACTTCATATTCTACTAAGCGATCTCTAATGTCTTCGTGAGTGTATTTAACAGACCATTCTATGGTAGTTTCATCATCAATTTTATAATCTCCTCTATGTTCTGCGTTAATAATGAATGCATCTAAATCGTTCCGCGCATGTGTTAATTGAGAGCCGATTCCTTCACTAAATTCGACTTCACCTAAATTTTCATCTCCAATATTAGTGTTCACTTCTCCTAAACGGTATTGTGCTAGGATGTCAAAATATTCTTGTTCTGTAGTATGGTAAGCGGAAGCAACAAGTTTAAGAGTTAAATCATCACTGGCAAAATAATTGGCTTTAAAAGCTCCAAAATAGGTTTGGTATTGATCTTTTTCTTGACCATCATAAAATACTAAAAGAGCAACAGGATCTTGTAAGGTACCGAAATTGGTTTGTCTATTTTCGGGTTGAAAGTTGTATTTATTTGAAGAGATGTTTCCAAGAAAATTTAAATGGAATTTGCTCGAAAAACGATAGGTTAAAAACGTTTGAGCATCTGCAAAAACAGGTTCTACATTACCATCCGTTTCAAGACTATTTAATAGTAAGCTGTTGTCTCTATAGCGAACACCTGCAATTCCAGAAAATTTACCGTCTTTTGAAACCGTTTCGGCAGTAAGACTTCCACCAAGTAAACTTAAATCGGCTCGTATACCAAAGTCAACAGGATTTCTATAAGTAATATCTAAAACAGATGATAGTTTGTCACCATACTTCGCTTGAAATCCACCAGCTGAAAAATCAACATTTTGAACCATATCAGTATTCACAAAACTTAAACCTTCTTGATTTCCAGAACGAATTAAAAATGGTCGGTACACTTCAATTTCGTTAACATAAACGAGATTTTCGTCAAAATTTCCACCTCTAACTGAGTATTGTGTACTTAGTTCGTTAGAAATATTAACTCCAGGTAATGTTTTTAAAATGTTCTCAACTCCAGGTTGTGCACCTTTTATGGTTCTAATCATTTGAGGCGATATAGAGGTGACTCCGTCAACCGCTTGTCTGGTGTTGGTGTTAATAACGACTGTAGCAATTTGTTCGACCTCAATAAGCATAACAGGATTGTACTCTATTTCCTGTCCGTTTTTAAGGTTGAATTTTTGTTCTACACGTTTGTGGGAAACATGAGTAAAAATAACAGTAACTTCAACTCCAAAAGGAATTTTGAGTTCGTAAAACCCGTTTGAATTGGTTGCGGTTCCTTCGCCAGTAGTTGTTGTAATATTGACTCCTTCGATAGGAAAATTCCCTTCATCTAAAATAACACCTCTAATAATTGCAGATTGCGAAAAGGAAAGCCCACAGATAAGTAAGCTAATAATAAGTATAAAATGTAAGCGTTTCAAATATCTTGTTTTTTTTAGTTAGCTTGAAATAAGGGTTTAGAATTAAGCTTTAATTCTAAAATCTCTATTTTCTAAAAAACGTTGCTTCAAATGTAGAACTATTTCCAACATTATCTGTTACAATTATTTTTAATTCGTTCTTGGTATCTTTAACGATATTATCGTTAAAATCGTGTATTAAAGTATTCGTTTTATAATCATATTCCATTAAGATCCACTTTCCATTAACAGTAGCTCTGTATTTACTTATGCCAGTTAACTTATCATCTATCTTTAGTTTTAGATAACGATAGTTGCTAATCCATTTTTTATCATGAAAGTTAGTCGGTGTTATAGTTGGAGGTTCATTGTCAATTGATAAGGCATACGTTCCTAAAGCTTTTGTTTTGGCTGTTAATATATCTCCTTTACGAGAGGTAGTTACATAGTATGGCTTCCAGTAATTACCATAAAATCGAGCAACGTAAAGCTTATCTTGATGCTCTAATTTATAATTACTTAAGTCGTAATTAATATAGAAGTTTTTCTGCATGGCAACGGTGTCTTCACCTAAGAAAAGCGTATCAGAGCTCACTTTAAAATCAATATAAGTGTCATCATATAAGGTGTTTTGGTAAAAGTCAACCGTAAAGTTTCCTGAGCTCAATTTTGTGTCTTTATCACTACTAACAAACGATTTTTTAGAGAGGTCTATAAGGCTATCTTTCTTAATGGTTTCATGTTTTCCGTTTATGGGTATAACCACCCAAGACTCATTCTCATGATAATCTCGTATTCTCACTTTATAAACAGAAGAGGTGCTATCTTTTATTTCAACATAGCCATGGTCATAAACATCTTTATAGATACTTAAAGGATTATTCTTTTGAACAAAAAGCTTCTGAATTTTAGCTTTTTTAGTAATAAAATACTCGTAATCTAAAAGTCGTTTGATATGTTTAGTTTCTTCAAAACTAATGCGTTTAAAATCTATTTCTAAGCTTTTATTCCCATTAAAAAATGTTTGAATGTTGCTAACACCATTATTATTTGGTGCTAAATCTTGTTTGTCAAATGAGATGACTCCAAAACCAACATTGCCATAAGCTGTTATTTCTTCGACAGCATAATCTCCAGTTTTTTGAGGAATTAACCGCAACGGCACTCGTTCGTTTTTACCATTAATGGTAGCGTTTTCATCTTTTGGATAAGCAAAAACACCTGAAACATAAGGCGGTTTAGAGTCTTTAACTTCCATACCAAAGAGCAACGGATTCATTGGTCGTTCTTGGTTGTCTCTTATTTCGAAATGCAAATGTGGTCCTCCAGAACCACCAGTGTTTCCTGAGAACGCAATTACTTCGTCTGGTTGAATGAGTAGTTCTTTATTATGTGGAAATACCTCTACTTCATAACTTTCTTTATCGTATTGACATTGCTTAATATACGCCTCTAAACGATCAGAGAATTTTTGAAGGTGACCATAAACTGTAGTATAGCCATTTGGATGCGTAATGTAAATCGCTTTTCCGTAACCAAAATGAGAAATTTTAATCCTACTGATATAACCTTCTGCAGCTGCATACACCCTTAAACCTTGTTTTTGTTGCGTTTTAATATCTAGTCCACCATGAAAATGAGTAGAGCGTAATTCTCCAAACGTACCAGAAAGGACTAAAGAAATATCTAAAGGATGTCTAAAATAATCTTGAGGGTATTCCGATTGCCCATAAATAGAGCACGATATTAAAAAAAAGAGAAAAAAATGTTTCATAAAATCAACTATTATAGCGAAAATATCAATTTGATTACGATTTGCAAATTATAAAATCGTAATATTTTTATTAACGGTTTAATTCACTTGAACTTATAATAATAAAAAATAAATGTAAAAGAATTGTATTTTTTCATCAGGTATGTTAACTTTGTTTCAATAGTATTGAATTGCTTTAATGAGTAAAATAGAAGACATTGTTGATGCGTTAGAGAATAAAATCAGTAAGATTTTACATAAGCAAGAGGTTTTAAAACAAACCAACGCTAAACTCTCAGAACAATTAGAACAACAGCAACAAAGGCTTTTAGAGCAGCAAGATGAAATTTCTACTTGGGTAGAAAAACATGATACGCTCAAAATGGCAAATTCAATGCTTGGTAGTGACGAAAATAAACGAGAAACGAAACTCAAAATAAATGCACTTATTAGAGATATAGACCACTGTATAGGTCAATTATCAGAATAATATTGTAAATTTAGATTATAATGTCAGAACAATTAAAAATTAAACTTTCTATTGCCAATAGAGTTTATCCGTTAACGATAAACCCAAGTCAGGAAGAAGGTTTACGTAAGGCCACAAAAAAAATTGAGGCTATGATTGGACAATTTGAGCAGAATTACTCTGTAAGAGATAAGCAAGATGTTTTGGCGATGTGTGCCTTGCAATTTGCGGCTCAAGTAGAGCAAAAGTCAATAGATAAAGAGTATGTAAATGAAGAAGTTCAGGAAAAGTTAGTCGCTTTAAACGAACTTTTAAATCAGCATATTTAACTCGTACGTTCTTTAAAATAAATAAGGTTACTGCCTACATTAGTTACATTTTTTGATAAACTCAACGATCAATTCTTTAAAAAGGGTGAGTTTAAGTTGTAAAATCGTGCTGTTAGTACTGAACTTGTTTCAGTGTCTTAGACAGATTTTTGATCAGCTTGTTAGCCCTAAACTTGTTTTAAGGAGTTTATACAAAACCGATAACTGATGTAGGCTTTTTTTATACACTAAAACTAAATAACAAACATGGACACTAACACAATTTTATATATTGTTGGAGGAGTAATATTAGGAGTAATACTAGGATATATAATCGCTAAAGCTTTAGAAAAAGGAAAGGCTTCAAAACTAATTGCAAATGCAGAAATTGAATCGAAATCTATTTTAAAACAAGCAAAATCAGATGGAGAATCGCTTAAAAAAGATAAAATACTACAGGCTAAAGAAAAATTTATTGAGTTAAAATCAGAACATGAAAAAGTGATTTTATCTCGTGATAAAAAAATGGCTGAAGCTGAAAAGCGCATTAGAGATAAGGAGTCTCAAGTTTCTAGTGAACTTTCCAACTCTAAGAAAGCAAATCAATCTTTAGATTCTAAAATTAAGGATTACGATTTCAGATTAGAATTCTTGGAAAAGAAACAAGAGGAAATTGAAAAAGCACATAAAAACCAAATTAAACAGTTAGAAGTTATTTCTTCATTATCAGCAGAAGAAGCTAAAAGTCAATTGGTAGAATCACTAAAAGAAGAGGCTAAGACTGATGCTTTGGTGTTTATTCAAAATCACTTAGAAGAAGCGAAGTTAACGGCACAGCAAGAAGCTAAAAAGATCATTATAAATACCATTCAGCGCATTGGAACAGAAGAAGCTGTTGACAATTGTGTGTCTGTATTTAACATAGAATCTGATGATGTTAAAGGTAGAATTATTGGTAGAGAAGGTCGAAACATTAGAGCTATTGAAGCAGCAACAGGTGTTGAGATTATTGTAGATGATACTCCAGAAGCAATTATCTTATCTTGTTTTGATTCTGTAAGACGTGAAATTGCTCGTTTATCGTTACACAAATTAGTAACGGATGGTAGAATACATCCTGCTAGAATTGAAGAAATTGTAAGAAAGACTGAGAAACAAATTGAACAAGAAATTATAGAAGTTGGTAAACGTACGGTTATCGATTTAGGAATTCATGGGTTACATCCTGAATTAATAAAAATGGTAGGTCGTATGAAATACCGTTCGTCTTACGGACAAAACTTACTACAACACTCGCGTGAAGTTGCTAAGCTTTGTGGTGTAATGGCTGCAGAACTAGGTTTAAACCCTAAGTTAGCAAAACGCGCAGGATTATTACACGATATCGGAAAAGTACCATCATCTGAAACGGATGTTGAGACTCCACACGCTATTTTAGGAATGCAATGGGCAGAGAAACATGGTGAGAAACCAGAAGTTTGTAATGCTATTGGAGCTCACCACGACGAAATTGAAATGACTACTTTATTAGCACCAATTATTCAGGTATGTGATGCTATTTCAGGAGCAAGACCAGGAGCAAGACGTCAGGTGTTAGATTCTTACATCCAAAGATTAAAAGATTTAGAAGATGTTGCCTTTGGGTTTACGGGTGTAAAGAAAGCTTATGCGATACAAGCCGGTAGAGAACTACGTGTTATTGTAGAAAGCGAAAAAGTAACCGATGAAAGAGCTGCAGGTTTATCGTTTGAGATTTCACAAAAAATTCAAACTGATATGACCTATCCAGGACAAGTAAAAGTAACTGTGATTAGAGAAACTAGAGCAGTAAATATTGCGAAGTAAATAACATTACCAATATAAAAACAATAAAGAGCACTCTAAATTAGAGTGCTCTTTGCTTTTTAAACGTTAGGATGAACGCTGTACCTTCATTAAGCTTACTTTCCAGTTCAATTTCACCATTTAAAGCTTCAACTTGTGTTTTGGTAATATAGAGTCCAATCCCTCTAGAGTCCTTTCTATCTGTACCATGAAATGTTTGGTACATGTCAAATAATTGATCCTTAAACTTTGCAGTGTCTATACCAATTCCATTATCTGAAATTAGAATTTTTATAGTGTCTTTAGTGTGTATGGATTGAATAACGATTTGAGATTTTTTATTAGAATCAGCATATTTTATACCGTTTGAAATGATATTGTAAAACACGCTTTCTAAATAAGACCGGTTTGTATATAAGGTTTCATCCTGTCTTAAAGCATTGTGTATTGTAACCCCATTTTTAGTACAGTCTAATGTTAAACTTTCCGATATTTTGTTAATACAACGATGTAAGTATATGTGCTCATTAAACTCGTTTAAATTCGTTTTAGATTTTATACTGATAATGTCGTCTAAATCATCTATCGTTGTGGTTAAGGATTCCGAAATTGATTTTAAATGCCCAATAAGTTCTTTTTTTTCAGATTCTTCTTTTGCTTCATCATAAAACTCTAATATGTTCTTTAGATTTCCAATATGAGTATTTAAATTATGAGAAACGATATGAGTAAAACTGTATAATCTTTTATTTTGACTAGTGATAAGTTGAAGGTTTTTTTTGAGTTGTGCTTCGCTGTTTTTAGTGGTGGTTATATCTGTATGTGTACCAATAATACGTGAAGGTCTGCCTTTATGGTCTCTTTTTGCAATTTTCCCTTTATCTAAAATCCATTTATAAGAACCATTTTTACATTGAATGCGATATTCGTGTTCATACAAATCAATGTCACCTTTTAAAAGAGAATTAAAATCGTTGTAGTAGTCTTCCTTGTCATCTTCATGCACTTTGTTATCCCAAAACTCAGATGTGTTTTTTAGCTCATTATCAGCATAACCAATAATCTGTTTTGATTCTTTAGAGTAGAATACTTTGTTAGTTATAATATTCCAATCCCAAAGTCCAACTTTAGATAATTCTAATGCGATTCTATGTTTCTCTTCCTCTAGTGAGCACTCCGAAGTTGTGTTGTTTTTATAACGATTTGACTTATAGTTTTTTAGGTTTAGGCTTGGGAATTTCATTGCTTTTTCTTTAATATTAAGACACTACAAGAATTATTTTGTCACAATAAAAGTGATGTTTTTTTTTATTTTCTTGGATGAAACTTATTTAAAACCTCACTTAAATGCGAACGATCTACATGCATATATATTTCAGTAGTTGTAATGCTTTCATGGCCAAGCATCATTTGTATGGCTCTTAGGTCTGCACCATTTTCTAATAAATGAGTAGCGAAAGAATGTCTGAAGGTATGTGGAGATACGTTTTTATTCAATCCTGTTTTTTCTACTAATTGTTTTATAATCGTAAAAATCATAGCTCTTGTAAGTTTTCCTCCTTTGTAGTTTAAAAAGAGGATGTCTTTAGAATGAGGTTGCACATCAATATGGTTTCTAATTGCAATCCAAATATTTATGAATTTTTGAGTGTTTAACCCAATAGGGACAAAGCGTTGTTTATCTCCTTTACCAGTAACTTTAATAAAGCCTTCTTCAAAAAACAAATCTGATACTTTTAATCCTATTAGCTCACTTACACGTAAGCCACAGCTATATAAAGTTTCTATAATCGCTCTATTCCGTTCCCCGAGGTTGACTCCATTATATTGGTAACTTAAATCGATGGCATTAATTAAGTTATCAATATCAGAAATAGATAACGTATCTGGCAGCTTTCTACCTATTCTTGGAGACTCAAGTAAATCTAAAGGATTGGTAGTTCTGTAATTTTCAAAAATTAGGTAATCAAAAAAATTACGAAGACCAGATATCAATCGTGCTTGCGATCTTGGGTTTATAGTTTTTGAAATTGAATAAATAAAGTCTTTAACAGTATTAGTATCTATAACAGTAGGGCTAGTTTTAATAGAGTGATTTTTAAGATGTAAGATGAGTTTTTTTATGTCGTAACTATAATTCTCAATAGAGTTATTAGACAATCCACGTTCTATACGAAGATAATGTCTGTAATCTGTTAATGCTTGCTCCCATTTCATGGTTAAAAATAGTGATTTTAGCTCTTAAATTAACTTAAATGATTACGTAATTTACTGCATTTATGAGTTTAATTGTTAACAAGTGTTGTTTTAAGTGGCTTAATATAAGTTATTTAGGTGTAAATGTTAAAAATAATGTTAATAACTATACAGTGAAATTTTCATAATAGAAAAAAAAGGCTTTAGTTTGTAGTAATCAATTTAAAACTTATAATATTATGAAAAAATTATTTTTATGTGCTGCGCTTGCAGCATTTGCTTTTACAAATGTAAATGCACAAGAAGTGACATTTGGAGCTAAAGCTGGTCTTAACTTAGCTTCTATTTCCGGCGATGACACAGATGATCTTGATGGTAGAACTGCTTTTCACATTGGTGCTGTTGCAGAAATTTCTATCTCAGAAAAATTTTCTGTACAACCAGAATTATTGTATTCAATTCAAGGTGCGGCATTTAAGGAAGATGGTTATGAAGAAACTTTGAAATATGATTATTTAAACTTACCAATCATGGCTAAATATTATGTAGCTGAAGGATTTAGTGTAGAAGCTGGACCTCAAGTAGGATTTTTATTGTCTTCTAAGTATGAAGCTGAATTTGACGGAGAATCTGAAGAAGCTGATAATGACGATGCTAGCAGTATTGATTTTGGACTTAATTTTGGTCTTGGATATAAAATGGACAGTGGTTTAAATTTTGGAGTTAGATATAATTTAGGTTTATCTAATATGTATGATGGCGAGTTTTCTGATGATTTTTCAATAAAAAATAATGTTTTACAAGTATCTGTGGGATATTTTTTCTAATCTGAAATAGATATTTTATAATTTAAGAGAGGCATTTTGCCTCTCTTTTTTGTTTAAAAAAATTTAGAATTATAAGCAACAAAATGTTTTAAGTTTAAAATTAATGATAAGGCGTATTTAGTCCTAATTTTTGAAGTTTTAGAAATCAGTCGTTTAGGTTGTTTTTGTGTTTTGAGGTTGGTTTTTACCGATGAAATACACTAAATTTTAACAAATTTAGGGTTTCCACTATAAAACTAAAGTCTACATTTGCCGACCAAATTAATTATCAAATTTAAACTTAAATTATGAAAAAATTATTGTTTACAGCTGCAGTAGCAGTATTAGGATTTACAAGTGTAAGTGCACAAGAAGAAGTTAAGACTTACAGTTTTGGTGAAGGTGATATCTTTATTGAAGGTATGGTTGGATTTAGCAGTTCAAATGACAAAAACACTGAGGTTAAAGAAAACGGTTTTGAGATTAGCCCAAAATTAGGGTATTTCATGAGCGAAGATTTAGCTATTGGTGGTGAATTATCATTTATGTCTTCTAAAGAAGAAACTGCAGGAACTGATACAGCAGATCAATCTACTTTTGGTGTTGGTGTATTTGCACGTTATTACTTTTTAGATTTAGGTGAGCGTTTTAAAACTTATACTGAATTTGGTGTTGGTTACGCTAGTACTAATTATGAACTTGCTGATTTCAAAGTAAATGGTTTCGGAGCTGGTTTAGATTTAGGTATTAACTATTTCGTAACTGAAAAAATTGCTTTAACATTTGGTTTAAAGAACGTATTATCTTTCGCTTCAGCTAAGGCTGACGTTGATGGAGCAGAAGCTGTATCAGAATTTAACTTAGGTTTTGGTGATGTTGCTAACCCATTCGGTGGTAATGCTGCTTTTGGTATCTTATTCAAGTTATAAGACTCAAAACAACAAATTATTATAATTAAAACCGAAGCAATCGCTTCGGTTTTTTTATGCCGTTTTTTAGGATTATAAAAACTAATTCAAAATGATCCACGTCATTAATCCTATTGTTTAATAGCTATAATTTTGTATCAACGAATTTGGCATAAAGCCCAAAACTTAAATATTAAAAATTATATATCATGAAAAAATTAATGTTAATGGCTGCAATCGCAGTTTTCGGATTCACAAATGTAAATGCTCAAGACGATACTTCAGGTGGACAAACATCGGAAGGTAAATGGTTAATTGAGGCAAATACAGGTAATCAAATGTTAGGAACGACAGGGCTTTATTTCTCATCGAGTGATGGTAGTTCTAACTACAATATCGGTTTAGATGGTGGCTATTTTATTATGGATGATCTTGCAATTAAAGCTGGTTTAGGGTATGGTGGCTTTAGTCCTGATGAAGGTGATTCTACTAGTTCATTTTCTTACCGTTTAGGGGCAAAGTACTACTTTAATAGCATGATTCCTGTAACAGTAGATTTAACAGGTGCTTCAGGTGATGGAGCTGAAAATTATGCAGGCGAAACACCATTATGGTTAGGTGTAGGTGCCGGTTATGCATGGTTTATTAGCGATAATGTTTCTATTGAACCAGGTTTAAGATACAATGTCTCCTTAAACGAAGATTATACAGATGAAGGTGTACTGCAATTCAATGTTGGTTTTGCTTTACATTTCTAGAACTTACGACATTTTAAAAATAAAAAAACCGAAGTATTTCCTTCGGTTTTTTTATGCGCATAATTTAATATATTTACAGTATGAAGCAACTTATCATTATTAACGGCCCAAATTTGAATCTCTTAGGCAAGCGCGAAACCAATATTTACGGTAATTTAACGTTTATGGAGTTTTTTGATGCTGTAGTGCAAAAATATCCTAATGTAAAGCTAGAACATTTTCAATCTAATATAGAAGGAGAGCTTATTGATAAAATTCAAGAGGTTGGTTTTTCGTATGACGGTATTATTCTAAATGCCGCTGCTTACACACATACCTCTGTCGGAATTGGTGATGCTGTTAAAGCCATCACAACTCCGGTTGTAGAAGTGCATATTTCTAATACATTTTCAAGAGAAAAATTTAGACATAAATCGTTTATATCTCCAAATGCTAAAGGAGTGATTTTGGGCTTTGGCTTACAGAGTTATGAGTTGGCTATTGAGAGTTTTATTTCAATCTAGTAGGAATGAACAATATGATAGGTAAAACGTTCTACTTTTTCGAATACTAAAACTGTTTTATATGAAGCCTTTTATTAAAGTACTCTTATTGTTTATTCTTATAGGTGGTGTGTTTAGTTTACAAGCTCAAACGGATTTTGGTATTAAAGGTGGATTTAATTTTACCTTTTATAACGTTGAAGAAGCTAATTTTGGTGATGATACCAATGTGCAAACAGGAGTTTATGTAGGTGTCTTTGCTGATTTTGAAATAGAAAATGATTTTCATTTACAACCCGAATTACTTTATATAGGGCTTGGAGATTTTAAGTTTTTAAACGCTCCAATTTATTTAAAATACAATATCAATGATAATTTTAATATTCTTGTTGGTCCGAGTATCAATTATTTCTTCGATTTTTTTAATGCTAAACTTAAGGTGAGAGCAGATTTAGGATTTGCTTATAACCTCACTTCAAAATTAGATCTACACATGAAATATACCATAGGTTTTGAAGAAATAACACCTAATGGATTGTTTTTAGGTTTAGGTTACAAATTATAAATTCCATTGGTTTTTCACAAAAGAGTTAATGTTTTATGTCATTGAGTTGATGTAACTATTAAACTTTTACGATTGTTTTTTGACTAAAAAAGTAAACTTGTTAAACTGCTGTTAAGCCTTATTGTTGCTGGGATTTTGACTATTAGATTTGTTGTTTTAACCCAAATAAAACAATAATAATTATGAAAAAAATAATAGTTTTTACAGGAGTATTTTTAATGGCATTAACATCTGTTTCTGCACAATCAGATTCAAAAACAATTCAGTTGGGAGCAAAGGGAGGTGTCAACTTTTCTAAGATCACTGGAGACGATTTTGAAGATGTAGATGCCCGAACAAGTTTTAATGTAGGTTTAGTTGCTGAAATTCCACTTTCGGAACGGATTTCTTTTCAACCAGAGGTATTTTACTCAGGACAAGGTTTTGATATTGTACAAGGTGAAGACCGAGTTTTTGATACCAGTGAAGATGTAGAATATCAATTAGACTACATTCAAGTTCCTTTATTATTTAAAGCCTATTTAGTAAAAGGATTAAGTATTGAAGCAGGTCCACAATTCGGATTTAAAATTCATGAGGAATTTGATTCGGAGCCTAACTCAGATGGTGGTGATATAGAAATTGATGAAGATGATTCTTATGTTAAAGATTTTGATACCAGTTTAGCTGTAGGAACGTCTTATAAGTTTGATAACGGTTTCTTTGTAAGTGCACGTTATACTATGGGATTAACAAACATCTTTAAAGAAGATACACTTTTTGAGAATGTAGATGGTAAAAATGAAGTTGTACAAGTTGGTTTAGGGTTTATGTTCTAATCTAGCCATCCTGAATAATAGTATAAAAAAAGTTCCAGTTAATTCTGGAACTTTTTTGTTTTATAGCTTAATCTTTTGAATTTAATTGAAATGCTATCCTTCTAATTTGGTAAAAGTAGAATCGTAGGTTTTGGAGTAAACTAAACGATTTTAGTATAAGTGAAAGGTCACTATTCGATAATAAATCAACAGAGGTGTTAAAGTTCCATTTTAACTCTAAATTGCGTATTAAGATTATTTAACTAATTTATAACCAAGCAGTTGTTTGATATAATTGAAAATGAGCTATTTTTGATAATGCTATAACTATTGACGTCATGACATCTTCTGTTAAACACCTGATATGCCTTATTGCTTTTTTTAGCGTGTATCTAATCTCTACTTCACAATGTTATGGACAGCAGAGCTCACAATTTGCTACCTTTCAAGAAGATTTAGCATCACAAAATTGGGATTTAGCAGTTAATGGAATTTTCTTAACTAAAAATATTTCTTTTACCGCGAGTCAGTTTGAATTTTTAAATGCTGAAGCGAGCTTAATAGAGGTTCCTTTGTTATTTAAAGTGAAGATAACCGAGAAATTGAGTCTTCTGTCTGGTGCTAAAATAGATTTTTACAAAGTACAGCAACGTCTGTCTTCTGATGTAGGTGTTTCAATATCTACGGGCTTACAATACGATATAAATAAGAATGCCTTTATTAATGCAGGGTTTAATTTTCAAATAAATAATACAGGTTATGGTTACAATTATAACTATGGAAACAACTCTAGTCTTAATTTAAAATCCGGAATTAAGTTTTAAACAAAAAAAATGCGATTCAATTTTGAATCGCATTTATTATATATTGAACCATCCGAGTAAGAACTCCTAATTTTTGAGAAGTTTGGGATGGGATTATAAGTGTATTACTTCATCATAAGCAGCAGCAACAGCTTCCATAACGGCTTCACTCATTGTTGGGTGAGGATGCACTGTTTTTAAAACTTCGTGTCCTGTAGTTTCTAACTTACGACCTAATACAGCTTCAGCAATCATATCGGTAACACCAGCACCAATCATATGACAACCTAACCATTCACCGTATTTGGCGTCGAAAATAACTTTTACAAAACCATCTTTTGCACCACTAGCACTTGCTTTACCAGACGCTGAGAATGGGAATTTACCAATCTTTACATCCAAACCTTGTGCTTTGGCTTGTGCTTCAGTTAAACCAACACTAGCAATTTCAGGTGAACAATAAGTACAACCAGGAATATTTCCGTAATCTAAAGCTTCTACATGCTGACCAGCAATTTTTTCTACACAAAGAATACCTTCGGCAGAAGCAACGTGTGCTAAAGCTTGACCTGGAGTAACGTCTCCAATAGCATAATAGCCAGGAATATTAGTTTGGTAGAAATCATTAACTAAGATTTTATCTCTATCAACTGCAATTCCTACATCTTCTAATCCTATATTTTCAATATTAGATTTAATACCAACCGCAGATAATACGATATCGGCTTCTAATACTTCTTCCCCTTTTTTAGTTTTTACAGTAGCTTTAACTCCAGTTCCAGACGTATCAACAGAAGTCACTTCTGCAGACGTCATAATCTTAATACCAGATTTTTTAAAGCTACGTTCCAATTGTTTAGAGACTTCATCATCTTCAACTGGTACAATTTTATCTAAATATTCTACAATAGTGACTTCAGTGCCTATAGAATTGTAGAAATAAGCAAACTCAACACCAATCGCTCCAGAACCTACAACAATCATTTTTTTAGGTTGCTTCTCTAAAGTCATGGCTTGTCTGTAGCCAATTACTTTTTTACCATCTTGTGGTAAACTTGGTAACTCACGAGAGCGCGCTCCAGTTGCAATTATAATATGATCCGCAGAATATATAGTACCTTCAACGTCAATTTTCTTTCCGGTTTTTAGAGTTCCAAAACCTTCAATAACGTCAATTTTATTTTTCTTCATTAAGAATTTCACACCATTACTCATGCCTTCAGCGACACTTCGGCTACGTTTAACTACAGCGTCAAAATCGTGCTCTGCACCAGACACTTTAAGTCCGTAATCTTCAGCATGTTTAAGGTACTCAAATACTTGAGCAGATTTTAAAAGGGCTTTTGTAGGAATACAACCCCAATTTAAGCATACACCACCAAGGCTTTCTTTTTCTACAACGGCAGTTTTAAATCCTAATTGTGATGCTCTAATTGCAGTTACGTAGCCTCCTGGACCACTTCCTAATACTATAATATCGTATTTACTCATGGGTAAGTTTTTTTATTGAATTTTTGAAGTTACAAAAATAACGAATTCCAAAAAGAAAATCCCAAAATCCAAAACCTTTAAATTCAATAATGCATTATTTTAAGTTCATTTTTGGAATATTGATGTTGTCTTTTATATTTCAGTTAAACATCATCCGTAAAATGCCTTGGGTTTTTATCTTGTTGAAACTTGTTTTTGTTATATGCTTTTGATTGTCCTTTCGCTATGGATAGAGACTTCCATTCATTTCCTTTTATTATTTTTCCTATGAATACCATCTGACCGACATGATAAGCGTAATGCATCATTTGTCTGTTAATAGCTTCAGTCACTGAATGTCCTCCATTTCTTATGTAGATAGTTTTTTCTAAATCGGATACGTTTAACGGAGTAATAGCTTCAAACAGACTATCCCAACCATCGTTCCAGGCTTTCAATAATTCTGCTTTGGTAGTAAAATTGTCCACAAATTCTTCATCACGACGTCTCCATTCCTTTTCACCATCTTCGGTTAAAAAGTTGGTCCATCGGCTCAGCATATTTCCAACAAGATGTTTCACTATTATGGCAATAGAATTTGAATCTTGAGCAAATTCTTTTTTTAGATCGTCAAAAGATAATTTAGCTATCGTCTTGTCTCCAAGAGCTTTGTAATATTTAAATTGTTTTATGGTGCTCGTTAAATAACTATTCAAAACATAGAGGTTTAATGATGGGTGTTAGGTGTTAAAAACTAAATACTAGTAGTTAGACTTTACGTAAGAATGTTTTCAATGAAGTGAAAAAAATGAATATGATATAAAAGTGTAAGTTTTATATCCATTTTAAGACTCTTTAGATAACTAAATTCTAGTTTTACCAATTTACTATTTATAAATGAATTCTTAATGAAAAATTATATAATTGTCCTCTTCGTTGCATTACTGTCAAGCTGTAAAAATGAAAATTCTAACAACCGTAAAACAGATTTAGAAACGAATCCTAAGACCTTAACTGCAGATGATATTATTAGTAAATCTATTGCTGTTTCTGGTGGTAAACGTTTCGAGAAATCTAGTTTAAAGTTTGAATTTAGAGATGTTTATTACCAAGCCTTGCGTAAAAACCACGAGTTTCTTCTAGTTAGGGTTTTAGTGAATGATAAGGATTCTATTTTTGATATGCTAAGCAACGTAGGATTTGAACGCTACCATAATGATGCCTTTGTGAAGCTTGAAGATTCAATTGCTAATGTGTATTCTGCCTCTGTAAATTCTGTGCACTATTTCTCTGTGTTACCATATGGGTTGAATGATGAGGCGGTTAATAAAACGCTTTTAGGAAGTGAACACATTAAAAACAAGGATTACCATAAAATAAAAGTCACTTTTGATGAGTCGGGTGGAGGGGAAGACCATGAGGATATTTTTGTGTATTGGGTGAATAAAGATACTTTTAAGGTTGACTATTTAGCCTATTCGTATGAGGAAATTTCTGGAATAGGTATGCGATTCAGAGAGGCTTATAACGAGCGTTACGTTAACGGATTACGTTTTGTAGACTACAATAATTATAAATCTGAAACTACGGCTATTCCCCTTGAAAATCTTGGAAAAGCCTTTGAAGATAATCAACTACAACTACTCTCTAAAATTGATCTTGAAAATATTAAAGTCGATTTAGTTAACAACTAATGACTCTGTTGTTTTTCCACTTTTTGATACCGTAATTATATAAAGACCACCGTTGTTATCGTCGGCCATATCGTCATACTTTTCTTCACCTAATAAACCATTTGCAAATTTTGGTGTGGTATTGCTATGTCCAACGACTA
The DNA here is from genome assembly GCF_013404085.1 of Winogradskyella helgolandensis. Taxonomy (NCBI): domain Bacteria; kingdom Pseudomonadati; phylum Bacteroidota; class Flavobacteriia; order Flavobacteriales; family Flavobacteriaceae; genus Winogradskyella; species Winogradskyella helgolandensis. The sequence continues at coordinate 2,600,163 of NZ_JABFHO010000001.1, forward strand.
ATACGGTTTTACCTTTTGTTTTTTTAATAAAGGCTTCAATTTGTAAGTCTGAAGGATTATATAATTGAATTTCTAGGTTATTCTGTTTTGCTGTTGGTAAAGCCGTTTGTTTTGTTCTGTTGTAATCTGTAGAATAAACAGCATCAAATTTTATATCTTTAAAATGTTTTGCCCAATTTTCGGCACGCTTGAGACCTGCATCAATAAGTTCTGGATTGTGATTGGATGGATCTGTTCTATTTTTTTCGGCATGTCTAATTAAATAATACGTAGAGACGTCTTCTTTCTTCTCAGTTTTCTGATTACAAGAAGGAAATGCAAATAACGAAATAAGAGCGATTAGAATTAATTTCTTCATAGCAAAATAAGTTAGTTGATGCTAAGGTAATATTTCTAGAATAAAGTCGGATATTTAAAAATAATAATTCAAGTAAACGGTAATTACTTATGCTAATTCTAACGCAATTTCTATCATGCTTTTAAAAGTAGTTTCACGTTCTTTACTTGTTGTACTTTCGCCTGTAACTAAAGAATCAGAAATGGTTAAAATTGCTAGTGCATTAACATTGTGTTTGGCTGCAACAGTGTAAAGTCCGGCTGCTTCCATTTCTACGCAAAGCACTCCAAATTTGGACCATTTTACATAGGCTTCTTTACTGTCTTCGTAGAAAATATCAGAGGATAAAACATTACCAGCTTTAATCTCAATATTTTTAGTTCGTGCTGCTTCTACTGCTTTTATAAATAGACCAAAATCTGCTGTGGGCGCATAATTAGCGCCACCAAATCGTAGTTCATTAACACCAGAGTTAGATGAGGCAGCCATAGCTAAAACAACATCTCTTAATTTAACATCTTTTTGATAAGAACCAGCACTGCCAACCCTAATAAGGTTTTTTACACCATATTCAGTTATAAGTTCGTTGGCATAAATTGAAATGCTTGGCACTCCCATACCAGTTCCCATTACAGAAACTCGTTTGCCTTGGTATGTACCAGTGTAGCCAAGCATTCCCCTAACTTCATTGAAGCATTGAGGGCTTTCAAAAAATGTTTCAGCAATCCATTTGGCTCTTAATGGATCTCCAGGTAATAATATAGTTTCTGCGATTTCGCCTTTTTTGGCTCCGATATGTACACTCATACTACAAAGTTAAGCAAAGTGTTTTAATTAATAGGCAGCATTTGATACTTGATTATTCATCATAGCAACTCCAGCTGAAGCACCAATTCTGTCTACACCAATGTCAATATATTTTTGAGCAGTTTCTGCATCTCTAATGCCGCCAGAAGCTTTAATCTTTAGCTTATCTCTTACAGTTTTTCTCATTATTTTAACTGCAGTTAGTGTCGCACCACTTTTTGAGAAACCTGTTGATGTTTTTACAAAATCAGCTTTGGCATCAATACAGATTTCACAAGCTTTAACGATTTCATTTTTTGAAAGTTCACTAATTTCAAGAATCACTTTAAGTGGAATAATGCCAATGGCTTGCTTCACTTTGCTGATATCTTTAAGAACAGCAAGGTAATTTTTGCTTTTGAGACGGCCAATATTCATTACCATATCGATTTCGGTAGCACCTTGATCAATAGCTGTTTTGGCTTCAAATATTTTAGCTTCGGTAGACATGGCTCCCAAAGGAAAACCAACTACGGTACAAATTTTTACTTCAGATCTACCTAAGGCTTGTTTAGCGAGTAAAACATTACTGCTGTTTACACAAACAGAGTAAAAATCATATTTTAAAGCTTCATCACAAAGTTGTAGAATATCTGATTCGGTTGCAGATGCACTTAATAAAGTGTGGTCTATGTATCTATTTAAATTCATTTTTTTTATATAAGTAGGGTTATAACATAAAATGGCTATAGTAATTATCTACAAGTAGAGGGATTACTAGTCAAAAATTAAAAATCGTAAAAGTTTTGTTGGAATTATATAGCTCGACAAAATTAATCATTTATCCGATAAAAGGGGTGTTAAAAAAAATAATTTATTATGCATTTCATCGAATAATTGTTAATAACTCTGAAACTATTTCATTTTAAGACCGATAGAAATTTATTTTTGTAGGGTTTTTTTTGATATACTATTTTTGTGATTAAAAGGTGTGAAAAGGAAGAGCAACACTCCTTTCAAGCGCTTGAAATTTGTATTGCTCTTAACCAACCAATCACTATATAGACTATTTAAAATCGATAGTGTTACAATGTTATTAAATCTTTTCAGTAACTAAATCACCTTGATTTCTAAAGACGAGCTGTCCATCAAATTCATCTAGTAAAATAATACTATCCGTAGTCACGCGACCAGCTAATATTTCTTTACTTAATTGATTTAACACGTCTTTTTGTATCACGCGTTTTACAGGTCGTGCTCCATATTCTGGGTTATAACCTTTATCAGCCAAATAACTTACTGCTTCTGGTGTTGCATCAAACGTAATACCTTGCTTAGCAATCATTTTAGTGATGCCTTTTAGCTGTAAACCTACGATGTCAATAATGTTTTCTTTAGATAATGGAGTAAACATTATGGTATCATCAATTCGGTTTAAAAACTCTGGTCTTACGGTTTGCTTTAATAACGCTAAAACATCCACTTTTGCTGCTTCAATTGCTGAAGGAATATCCTTTGTCGCTTCAAAACGTTCTTGTATAATCTGACTACCCATATTAGAAGTCATTATTATAATGGTGTTTTTGAAATCGGCAACACGCCCTTTGTTGTCTGTTAAACGGCCTTCATCTAATACTTGTAATAAGATATTGAAGGTATCTGGATGCGCTTTTTCTATTTCATCTAATAATACTACAGAATATGGTTTTCTTCTAACTGCTTCAGTTAATTGCCCACCTTCATCATAACCAACGTATCCCGGAGGCGCACCAACTAAACGACTTACTGCGTGGCGTTCTTGATATTCACTCATATCTATACGCGTCATCGCATTTTCATCATCAAACAAATATTCGGCTAATGCTTTTGCCAACTCTGTTTTCCCAACACCTGTTGTACCAAGAAATAGGAAGGTACCAACTGGTTTACTTGGGTTTTGTAATCCAGCTCTTGATCTTCTCACAGCATCACTTACCGCTTCAATAGCTTCTTCTTGTCCTACAACACGTTTATGTAGTTCGTCTTCAAGTTTTAATAACTTTTCACGATCACTTTGAAGCATTTTAGTTACCGGAATTCCAGTCCACTTCGCTACAACTTCTGCGATATCTTCATAAGTTACTTCCTCTTTAATTAAGGATGTTTCATTCTGTTCAGATAATTCTTTTTGGAACTTTTCAAGTTGCTCAGTAGCTTCCTTAATTTTTCCATATCGGATTTCTGCTACTTTACCGTAGTCACCATCACGCTCTGCACGTTCAGCTTCAATCTTAAAGTTTTCAATTTCTTGTTTTATATTTTGAACATTATCTACAACTTCTTTTTCGGACATCCACTTAGCATTCAGCTCATTTCGTTCTTCCTTAAGATTCGCTAAATCCGATTTTAGACTTTTTAGTTTAGTTTCATCTTTTTCACGTTTAATAGCTTCATGTTCAATTTCAAGCTGCATAATCTTACGATCTAAAACATCTAATTCTTCTGGTTTAGAGTTGATTTCCATTCGTAATTTAGAAGCAGCTTCATCCATTAAATCAATGGCTTTATCTGGTAAAAATCTATTGGTAATGTAACGTTGCGATAATTCTACAGCACCAATAATCGCTTCATCTTTAATCTGAACTTTGTGGTGTGCTTCATATTTTTCTTTAATACCTCGTAGAATTGAAATAGCACTTTCGGTGTCTGGTTCATCTACTTTTACCATTTGAAAACGACGTTCTAAAGCTTTGTCTTTCTCAAAGTATTTTTGGTATTCATCTATCGTTGTTGCGCCAATAGCTCTTAATTCTCCACGAGCTAAAGCCGGTTTTAAAATGTTTGCAGCATCCATGGCGCCTTGTCCACCACCAGCACCAACTAGCGTGTGAATTTCGTCAATGAATAAAACGATGTCACCATCACTTTCGGTCACCTCTTTAATAACTGCTTTTAGTCGCTCTTCAAATTCACCTTTGTATTTTGCACCTGCAATTAGGGCTCCCATATCTAAAGCAAATATCTGTTTGTCTTTTAGGTTTTCAGGAATATCTCCATCAATGATTCTATGCGCTAAACCTTCAGCAATGGCTGTTTTACCTGTACCAGGTTCACCAACTAAAATCGGGTTATTTTTTGTTCTACGTGATAAAATTTGAAGGATTCTTCGTATTTCTTCATCACGACCAATAACGGGATCGAGCTTCCCATCGCGTGCTAATTGGTTTAAGTTTTTAGCATATTTACTGAGGGAATTATAAGTTTCTTCTTGACTCTGAGAAGTCACACGGTCACCTTTGCGTAATTCTTCTATAGCCGCGTTTAAGCCTTTTTCAGTAACACCTTGATCTTTTAAGATTTGAGCAATTTTACTTTTAGATTTAAAAATGGCTAAAACTAAATGTTCAATAGATACAAAGTCATCATTCATCTTTTTAGCTATGATAGACGCTTCATTCAGTGTTTTACTAGCTTCACGTGAAAGCATAATATCTCCACCTGAAACTTTAGGGAAGCTTTCGAGTTCTTTGTCTAGTATCTGTTGAAGTATAGATACGTTAACATTCAACTTTTTAAGTAAGAATGGTAATACATTTTCATCAACATTAAAAAGGGCTTTAAAAATGTGCTCGTTTTCTATTTGCTGATGACCAAAACCTTGAGCGAGCTGTTGCGCCTGCTGTATGGCTTCTTGCGATTTAATGGTATAGTTGTTAAAATTCATCTTATATTATTTTTGCTGTCAATTGGAAACTTCTATTAGCTCTAATCAACCTTGTTTTATTGTTGTGTTTGACTATCTTTAGACAATTATCTTACCAATTTAATAATGTAAGAATTAAACGACAAAATGTCTGTTTTAGTGATTTTAGCAATGACGTTTTGTCTTATGTAAGATTACGAATTTGTTTCGACTTAAAGAATGACCTTGGTCAGTTTAAGGTTCTGGTTATAGGTTAACTAAATCGCTAGAACTGGCGATAGACCTTTTAAAAAAGAATTATGTTTAAAAAATTATTCGGTTCTTCGGAACCAAAAGAAGAAAAAATATTGCCTTGGCAACCATTAAGCGATGTATCTCAATTAACTACTATTGAAGAGCAATCTAAAACCAAAACACAAATTATATTTAAGCACTCTACACGTTGCGGAATTAGTAGCATGGTGATGAAACAGTTTGTCTCAGCATATGATGTAGAGCTAAATGCTGATTTGTACTATTTGGACTTGCTAAGATATAGAGATGTCTCTAACGAAATAGGTTATAAGTTTCAGGTGATGCACCAATCTCCTCAACTTTTAGTAATAAAGAATGGAGTAGCGGTGGCACATGCGTCTCATGGTGCTATAAATGATATGACTTTAGAGCAATTTGTTTAATCTTTTTTACTATCCAAAAATAAAGAAGCCTCAGCATCATTTTGATGTTGAGGCTCCTTTATATAATAGAGTTTCTGTTATTAGTATTTAACTATAATCTTCTTATTAAATGTTGCTGTTTCTGTTTCAGCTTTAATAATATAATTACCTTCAGAAATATGTTTCACCGGAATCTTAATCTCGTTAGACATTGGTAAGTTAGTCGCATTCCAAGATGCCACAGTTTGACCTGCCACATTAATTAAGTATAGCTGTTTAACCTTAACAGAAGATGGGGTCTTTACATAAATTTCGTCAGTATCGTGTAAATATCTTACCATTATATCTTTAAACTCTTCCTTAATGATCGATAGTGTTGCATCTTCTTGGAATGCTAAGAAGAATCTATCATTATAAGTCCCAGCTTCTAAATACATTTGGAAATTAACATCATTGAATCTGGTATAAGTTCCTTCCACAGCATCGAAAATATAGACATCAATAGCCTCGTCGAAGTTTTCAAGTTCGGTAAGTCCAATTTCAATATTACCCTGTTCTCCAATCACCATATCTAACGGATAAACTTTAGTCTCATCAAATTCACCAACACCTTGAATGACATAATTATTGGCTTCGATAAGGAAGGATAGGTCACTTGGGAATGTTTCCGTGTTTAAGGCGTCATAACCATAGTCAAATAAATCTGTGGCATCATTGCCTGGTGTGAAAGCCAATAATAAAGGTCTGATAGCACCTTCAGGCGAAATGAAATTCAATCGGATACGTTGGATTAAATTCTCATCACTATTTTCAATGTTTACATTTAAATCTGATGAATCATTAGTGGATCTTAGAAATAAGGATTCTGAACCTTCTTTTTTAAAGAAACGTTGGCTGTTTTTAAATATAACAACGTTGCTATCTTGACCAGCGGCCGCATTTACGAAGAAACCTTGACCTACGGGAATATATCTTTTAGGTATTGCTGATACAGCATCACCAACAACTCCAATACCAGGGGAAGCTACAGCTCCTAGACCACCAGATAAATTGTAAGTTGCATAACCACCTTGATAATCTGCAAAAACATGAGTGTTATTTGTTGATGCCTGCTTCCAAAAATAGAGAGCACCATCAATACTGCCAGTTGTCCCGATATTAGCGGTAGGCACAACACTATTAGGAATGTTATCTTTAATAAATTCATTAGCATCAAGAGCTGATGGGTAGGGATTACCTACTAATGTTTGGTTAAGAATAGGATCATTGTCCGTAACAGTGGTAGTAATATCACCATTATTCGGCATTCCTCTGAAAGTGTAATTATGGTTTCCTGCAGCATTTCCAGGACCAGGACCTTTCATTGTAAATCCTAAAGCTGCACCAATGACTCCTGTTTCTCCTTCTAATTCCCAATCAGACATATCATCTTCTTGACCTTCAGAAAAAGAATAAATCCAACGACGTGTAATTGATACTGGGTTTCCTGGTGCACCATCATGACCGTTTATCCAGTTAACTTGTTGGTTTCCGTCGTAAAGAATATCTTCTAAAGTATATGTTCTATCATTAAATGGACCTGCAGAACTCACAGGACTGCCCCAATAATTATAATTAAATGTATTGGCTGTACCCTTTTGGTCGCGCTCTAATTTACCATTACCAGAATAATCAACTATACTTCCCTCGGGTTGTAAGAGTTGGGATTCACCTTCTAAGTCTAAAGTACCATTTATTTTAAGGTATTTTTCTACCATTAAAGGTTGGTCGTTAGTAATAGATAATTTATCACCGACCGTTAAAGGAGTATCAACTAAAAGACCTAAGACTTGCGTCGCTCTGTTAACCGTAATATTATGTTGTGTTCTAACAATATTCCAATCTATGCCTCCTGTATTGGGTAACATTTGAACATCGTGATTTAACCATGTGCTTGGTGTGTCCCAGTTGCCATCAGCCATACTTACATATGGTAATGGTGCCGTTTCAGCTTGACTTGTAGACATATTTAGTAAACGGCCATTAGCACCAACATCTGCATTTAAATATCCAGCACTAATATCTGCTGTACCTTGGTTCATTTGATAATAAGCATCCAAATTAGACCAACTTAAACCTGTAGGGACTTGATTGCCAGTAACACTTCCAATAACACCACCATTGTTTTCAATTTCTTGGTTCATCATGGTTCTTATCTGATCTTGAGTCAATGCTGTATTCCAAATACGCACTTCATCCATCCAACCATTATAGTAGTTTGTTGGAATGCTTGTAGCATCTGCCATGGCACCTAAAAGCATGTCAGAACTGTTTGCTGCAGGCCTAGCAGCAGTAATATCACCTTTATCAACACCATCAACATAAAGCGTATATGTTCCGTCATAGGTAACAGCGAGATGATACCAACGACCTGATGTTATTCCACTTGCTGAAACACTTGTACTATTATTCGCATTAAATGAGATGATACCATTTGTTAAACGTAAATCATAACCTGTTGACATGTCTCCAGCATCACGTTTAGACAGTATCGTTTGGGTAGTTCCATTTATAACATTTGGTTTCACCCAAATTTCAAAACTAAAGTTTCCAGATACATCATAAGTATCACCAAAATTAACGCTGTTATTACTTGTACCATCGAAATCTATAAAATCACCACAAAGCGGGAAATTTATACCACTAATTACAGCGGTATCATCAGCACAAGGAGCTGTATTATCCAGGGTCCAAGTAATCTCGTAATTTGCTCCACTTTCACCAGTAAAGGTGGCGTTTGGATCTGTGAGACTGGAGAAGCTATATGCATTTCCAGAAGGTATAGATACTGCCGACCATGTACCAGTTTCATTCCCTTGTAAATGAATCGTTGTATCATTACAATTATTAATAGTTGTTAAATTGGAAGCAACGGCATCAACAAATGGAATTACTGTTTTTTGAACTGTATTACTAGTCTCAGAACAAGCAACACCGTTTAGTGTTGAAGTCGTAATGACTTGATAGAAAGTCGTATCAGATAATACGGGAGGATCGTATGTAGCACTAGTTGCTAAATTTATGTTTGTCCAAGGACCAGAATCGCTAGGAGCACTTTGCCATTGGTAAGATAAAGTTCCGCTTCCAGTTGCAGGTGTCGTTACTGTAAATGCAGTAGGATTTTCTGTGCTACAGACTGTTTGATTACCTGCAATAGTTGAAGGTGAAATATTATTCACAAATACAACTAAAAAGTTTGATTCAGATTCACAACTAACACCACCAATAGTCGCTGTTACAACGCGTTGATAATAGGTTGTGGTTGTAATACCTCCTGGTACATCATAGGTTGCACTCGTAGCACCTCCAATATTAGTCCATGGCCCTGCGCCAGATGTTGTACTACTTTGCCATTGGTAGGTTAAACCTGTACCTGTAGCAGGTGTCGATACTGTAAACGAATCTGGATCTCCACCAGAACAAACCGTTCTATTACCAGAAATTGTACCAGCAGTTACACTATTAGCTATGACGGTTATGGCATTAATACTAGTGACTTCGCATGCCACTCCGTTTAAAGTAGAAATTGCTATTCTTTGGTAATAGGATGTTGTCATCAAACCAGCAGGTGCGTTGTACGTTGCTCCGTTAGCACTTGGAATATCTGTCCAAGGCCCTGAGGTCCCAGTAGTACTTATTTGCCATTGGTAAGATAATGAACCACTACCTGTTGCTGGAGTAATTACCGTAAAGGCTTCTGGATTATCTCCACAAATGACTTGGTCATTTCCAATTTCACCACCTGTGACTTTGTTTACTGTTACAATTATACAATTACTTGCTGCTGTACAATCTGCAACGTTGAGTGTTGATGTTCCTAAACGACGGAAATATGTGGTATCTGTTAAACCTGGTGGTGGATTATAAGTGGCACCCGTAGCGCCAGAAATATCTCCCCATGAACCACCACAGCCCGTTGTGTTGCTTTGCCATTGGTAGCTAATAGTACCACCTCCAGTAGCAGGTAATGTATTTCCTAATACAGTCGGGTCTCCACCATCACAAATGGTTTGGTCTCCAGAAATAGTACCTCCATCAATATCATTAATTAGGACTTGTATTGGTGTTGTGTTAACGGACTCACAATTTACACCATTAACGGTAGAGGTTACAACACGTTGAAACCATGTGGTTTGTGTTAAGGCAGGTGAGTTATAAGTTGTAGATGTTGCACCAGTAATATCTGTCCAAGGGCCAGTTGCACTTGTTGTGCTGTTCTTCCATTGGTAAGATAAATTTAAACCAGTAGCAGCTGTTGTTTGTGTAAAAGCAACTGGGTCACCACCAGAACATAAGGTTTGGTTTGTGCCAACAACGCCAGGGTTAACTTTTGGTGCCACAGCAATAACAATTGTTATTTCATCACCAATACATCCGTTAGATGTAGGAGTAATAGTATAAGTAACATTTCGTGTTACACTGGTATTATTTACCAAGTTATTTACAATTGTATAACTGTTGGAAGGTGTGCTTATGTTACCTGAGTTACCACTAGAAGGGCCAGAAACATTGCCTGTGTTATTTCTAGTCCATGAGAACTGCATATTGGCATCTGTAATATTTCCGTTGACTTCAATATCAGCGCTAGTGTCACTACATATAGTCGTAAAAGGTGCAGAAGCTGTAGCCACAGGTGTAGGTCTAATGGTTACAGGGATATATTGTGGAGAAATACTACAAATGAAATCACTTTCTTGTGGATTGTTTCCTGCGTGGTTGTAAACTGCAGGCGTAACTTCTAAAACTGTTGTAACTGTTGCATTGGTATTATTTTGAACAGTTAAAGGTCCTATGTTTGCAGTTGAACGCCTAAAGTAAATCCAAAAGCCAAAACGATTACCTGTTGTTCCAACAGGGCCTCCTATGCTTGGTGAAATATAATTAATATCAGCTGTCCAACTGTAACGAACAGCTGAATTTTCCCCATGAATAGATTCTAGCGAAGGGGAAAAGGATGAACCTGGGCAAATTGGACCACTCAAATCATCATCAACATCAAAATCGAATCCAGCATTTGAAATTACTTGTATAAATACGGGATTACTAAATACGGTTCCACAAGCATCGATAATTCTGACTCTATAATAATAATTTTGAGCGCCAAAAAATGGTATTGTAGGTGGCTGGTAGGTGTTATTAGTTGCACCTCCGATATTAGTCCAGCCAGATGTACCATCATCACTCTGTTGCCATTGGTAACTATAGTTTCCAGATCCGCCAACTGTCGCTAAATTGTCAATTACTAACGTAGCTGGTCTCGCTAGTAAACAAACTGCTTGGTCATCAGATATAACAGGATCAATTAAAGGCGCATAAACAGTTACCGTAGCAGTTGTAGTTGTACTACAACCATTTGCCGTTGCGGTTATTGTAAAGGTAGTCGTTTGTGTGCTTGTTGTTTCATTTGATAATGTACCACTTATTGTAGAACTTGTACCACTTGCTGCTACACCCGTTATATTAGTTGTGTTATTTCTAGTCCACGAATACGTTGTTCCTGAAACATTATTACTAGTGCTTAATACAATATTGGTAATTGCTGTATCATCACAAATAGTTTGTGAAGTTGGTGTCGCTACTATTTTTGGTGTTGGCTTTACTATGACTTCAGATGTGGTTGTTGAACTACATCCATTGGCAGTGGCTGTAATTGTAAATATGGCAGTTTGATTAACGTTGGTATTATTTACAAACGTGCCGTTAATTGGTGAGCCAGACCCACTATTTGGAAAACCAGTTAGATTTGTTGTGTTGTTTCGTGTCCAAGTATATACAGTTCCTGATACATTATTAGGGTTTGTAATTGCAATTGGGCTTATGGAGTCACCATCACAAACAGTTTGTGATGCTATTGATGCAGAAACGGTTGGTGTGGGATTAACAGTTATCGCAGCTGTAGTTGTTGCTGATGCACAACCATTAGCATAGGCAGTTATCGTAAACGTTGTCGTTTGAGGAGTGTTTGTTGTATTGGTTAAGGTGCCTGAAATAGCTGTTCCTAAAGCAATACTTGTACCACTATTAGGCATTCCGGTAATATTAGTTAGATTATTTCTATTCCAACTATAAGTTACAGTTCCTGCAACATTATTAGGATTACCAACCACAAGATCTGTGATAGAATCACTTGAACAAACATTTTGAGTGCTAGGTGTCACAGATACTGTTGGAGTAGGATCAACAGTTACAGTAATAGTAATAGGATCTGATGTACAACCATTTTGAGAAGTACCTGTTACTGAGAACGTAGTTGTTTGTGCAATATTAGTGCTATTTGTTAAACTTCCTGTTATTGATGTTCCTGATCCATTGGCGGTCATACCGGTTACATTGCCTGTATTGTCTCTTGTCCAGTTATAATCTATAGTACCAGAAACTCCACTAGTTTCTGAAAAAACAATAGGTGTTATACTTTCTCCTGGGCAAATGGTTTGACTAATTTGTGTTGCACTTACAATTGGTTTTGGATGTACTGTCACAACAACTACAAAAGTAGAAGCGGAGCAGCCACCCGTTGTCGCTGTGACATTATAAGATGCTGTTTGGGTTGAACCCGTCGTGTTAACAAGTGTTTGATTAAAGTTGGATTGTCCACTTTCAACAGTAGCTCCTGTAAGACCTCCTGAAATACTTGGTAAACCCCAAGAATAAGTGGTTCCAACAGGAACTGTATTGCCTCCTCCATTTGCAGGCGATACTGTTGCCAAACCTTCACTACAAGCAGTTGTTGTATAGTTGATAGCAATATAAGGTGTTATATTAATTGTAATTGGTAGTGTTGAAATAGATCCAACACCACAAGCATTAGAGCCTTGAACGGTTATATTCCCAGAAGTTGCTGTCACACTATAATCTACAACAATACTATTAGTATTTGCTCCACTAGCAATTGTTGCTCCAGTTGGTAATGTCCAAATATAATCTGTTGCATTTGTAATAGCAGGCACGGTATAAGTGACACCATTTTGACCTTGACAAACTTCGATAGGACCTGTAATAGTTCCTGCGGAATCTGGCAATGGGTTTACGGTTACGGTTACAGATGCACACGATGTAGTATTACAATCCCCAGAATATCTCACAAAGTATTCAGTAGTTGTTGTTGGAGAAACCGTAATACTATTTCCTGTACCTTCAGAAGTGCCACCACATGAACTAGAAAACCATTCTGCAGTTGCACCAGTTCCTGCTAAACCACCATCTAATGTTAAGGTTGTAGATTCCGTTTCACATATAATTGAGGTACCTAAAATACTTGTAGGTGTTACAGATGGGATATTTACGGCGATATCAAAATTAGCTGATACCACACCCGAGCCACAAGAATTAGTTCCTACTACGGTAATAACTCCTGATGCAGCTACTGCTGAAAAGTCAATGGTAATGGATTCTGTATTACTTCCTGATACTATTGAGGCACCTGTAGGTAATGTCCATGTATAATCAGTAGCGTTCGCAATTGCTGGTATAGAAAAAGAAACACCTGTATCACCTTGACACACAATTGCGGAACCTGTAATTGTTCCTGCTGTGTCAGGTAAAGGGTTAACTGTTACCGCGAAATCGGAAATTGTACCGTTACCACAAGAATTTGTGCCTTGTACACTTACATCACCAGAGGCTGCTGATAATCCAAAATCTATTTCAATACTATTTGTTCCAGCTCCATTAACTATAGTCGCTCCAGTTGGGACTGACCATGTATAGCTTGTTGCATTCGTAATTGCAGGTACGGAGTAAGATACATTATTTTCACCTTGACAGACTGTACTGGTACCTGTAATAGTTCCTGCTGCGAGTGGTAAAGGATTTACTGTTACTGTTACAGAAGCACATGATGTTATATTACATATACTTTCATATCTCACGTAATATGTGGTGTCTGTTGTTGGTGAAACCGTAATGCTATTTCCTGATCCAGCAGATGTACCACCACAAGAATCGGTGTACCATTCTGCAGTTGAGCTAGTTCCGGCAAGGCCTCCACTCAATGTTAAGGTTGTAGAGTTTGATTCACAAATGGTTGATGTTCCTGTGATGCTTGTAGGTGCAATTGAGAGCGTATTAACGGTTACAGAAAAATCTGAGTCAGCACCATCACCACAAGTATTTGTTCCAGAGACACTTACGGTTCCAGAAGTTGCAGTTGGTGAAAAGTCAACAGTAATACTCTCTGTATTAGTGCCAGAAGTAATTGTTGCTCCAGCTGGTAATGTCCAAGTATAATCTGTTGCGTTGGAAATTGTAGGTATAGAAAAAGAAATACCTGTTTCTCCTTGACATACAGTAGCTGTACCTGTTATGCTTCCTGTGTTATTTGGTAAATTATTTACAGTGACAGGAAAACTAGAAGTTGCTCCATTTCCACATGAATTACTGCCGTAAACTGATATATTACTAGAAGCAGCAGAGGCTGAAAAATTAACTGTTATATTATTGGTGCCAGCTCCAGATGCAATAGTAGCACCAGTTGGTAACGACCACGTGTAATTTGTAGCGTTTGTGATTACTGGCACAGAAAAAGCAATGCTTGTTTCTCCTTGACAAACCGGAGATGTACCTGTGATTGTACCTGCAGCTGCAACTGGATTTTCAACGGTAACTGTATAAGATATACAACCTGTAGTATTACAGGTGCCATTTCGTCTCGCATAATAAGTAGTCGTTGATAGTGGGCTAACATTAAAAGTATTCCCAGTATGAAGAACGGTACCTCCGCATGAACCTGAAAACCATTGAATAGAAGAGCCAGTTCCTGCTGTGCCGCCACTAGCTGTTAATGTTGTAGAACTCCCTGAACAAATAAGGTCTGTTCCAATTATAATATTGGGTGCCGTAGATGATGAGTTGATTGTTATATTACTTGCGCTTGTGGCAGTGCCTGCACTTGTTATTACTGTAATTGCTCCAGTAGTGGCAACTGGTACAACAGCTGTAATTTGATTAGCACTATCTACGGTATAAGATGCGGCATTAACGCCATTAAATCTAACCGCAGTTACCCCAGAGAAATTGGTGCCTGTAATGGTTACAGTATCTCCTGAGCAAACAGTTGTAGGAGTAAAACTTGCTATTGTTGGTGTTGGGTTAGTATAACGTAAATACACATTATCTATGCCAGCAGGAGGTTGACTACCCGCACTATTATCATTTCTCCATTCAAAAACTAGCCTGAATGTTGTATTGGCATATGTATTAGGAATGGTAATATTAGTTTCGTTTGTCCATGTATCTTGATCATAATAATTATCTTCACCAATTTGCACTCTTCCTCCAAAAGCAGTAATTTGAGTGTTATAATTTGGGGTATAAGAAGTAGGTACCAGCCATACTCTCATAGCATCATAAACGGTGGTGCCCCATATTTCCCCTTCACTAATCCATCTAAAATCTAATAATATATTAGTTGCACCAGCTGGAATTGTGACATTTCTATAAAGATGAGTTCTACTTGTTCTATTGATTCTGTATGTATGATTGTAAGGCACACCATTATCCCTAGAGACATACGCTGATCTATCACCTGTAAAGCCTGCTTCAGCATCAGGCTCACATACCCATCTAGTATTATTTCCACTTGTGGTTGCAATCCAGCCATTATCAGCAAATGTAGTTCCTGATTCAAAACCACCTTCAGCATTTGGGTTAATGACCGTGGTCTGAGCAAAAGAAAAACTAGAAATTAATAGTAGAAATACTAGTGGAGCAACAAGAGTTAAAACCTTTGAGTAAAGATGTTTCATAACAGCAATATTTAATGTTTAAAAAAACAAAACATTATTAGGGAGTAATGTTTAGCTCGTTAATTTTATATAGTGAACTAATAATTATATTACGTTGAGGGATACGCAAATATAGATTTTAAAACGAAATTTACAAATAAAATCATCGATAAAATGCAATTAACCACGATAAAGTGTATTTTTATGTAGTGTAAAGTAAGAAAACGGATTGTACATAAGTCGCGTTTTTATTGGGTTTTATTAGTGATTTTACTAAAAAAAACCGGTCTCTTCTAACCATAGATTACGACAATTGAGCTAATATAAAATAGATGGTTTTTCATGCTATTTAGTCTTAAGAAGACTTATATTTTGTTGTTATTAAGCTATTTGCCTTGAATAAATATCAAAATTTAAAGCATTTTAGTTATCGTTTTTATAGTACTCGTCGTTCAAAATTTACTACAACGAACATAAGGCGTTTATAAATTAAACGCTTACTTTATAATTGCTATGAACTAAATAGGGATATTCAAATATAAATGTAAAATTGTTTCCACTTCTATAAAATCGTCAATCCGCAAAAATCATCTTTAAATGAAATTATTGTGATATAGTAGGTAACCTTGGTTTGAATTATTAAAATGATAACTGAAGGCTGTATTTTTTATGAGATTTGTAAAATAGTATATAAACAAAAAAACTCTCATAAGAACATTTACATGCTCATATGAGAGTTTTATTTTGAATTAGAAAATGATTTTAACTTCTTCTCACATTATAAGAACTAATAATATTTTTTAATTGAAGTTTAAGATCTTCACCAGTATCATAGACCATTTGTTCATCACTTGGAAAAAGAATTTGTCTTTGGTTTAACAAATTTCTGTCGTCTTTATTTAAAGCTCTTTTATCTCCTTTGTAAGTTCCAAATATATTTTCAAATATAAACCCACTATCTATAGTAAATGTATCAATGGTTTGGTTCTGTTTTAAATCGGTATAAACAACATTGGCAATAACTTGAGCCGATTTAGTTTGTACGACTTCCATAAATCTAGCTTTCACATTTATAATTTTATCAATTTTAATATCATTACCAAGACTATCTTTTCTTACGTTTCCGGCACGATCTAATTCATATTCCCAACCGTCAATAATGTCTTGTTCTCTTAGTATTTGACGTTCGTTTATACGTTCTGGAGATACATTTATTTGCTTTAATTGTAACTCCATTGCAAAATCATAGTTTATAGATTTATCAGTATTAGCGTGGTACGTCGTCCAGAATTGATTTAAGCCATAGGTATTAAAATCTAATAATTCAGCTTCTAATTGTTGCGGAATAATTTGTTGTGTGTGGTTTTGAATAGACACGTGTATATAATCCATTCCTTTTTGATGTGCTTCTGCAATTAAGCTTCGGTTTTCTTCAAAATTAGGATTTATACGTTCTATGTAGCTAAAGATATCATGTGCTTCTCTTGCATTATATTTATCATTTGAATCCAAAAGCGCTATGCCTTGATTAATTAAATAGTCTGACGTTTTATATCTGTAATCAACCAATTCAGAACTGTAATCTTTAAATTCAAAATTGATAGTTTTACCATCTATTTGTAATGGCATTACACGTTTTATGGCGACTTGTCTAGCTTCTAAGTCCGAGTACATATCATAAATCGTTTTGTATTGCTCTGGATTGCCATCTTTTTTTAAATGTTTTATAGTTTGTAAATCCTCATCTAAAACTTTGTTGTAAGCATCTTTAAGCATCACAATATAATCTTGCTTACGATTTTTATCTTTATTATTTTCTAATTTTTCTAAAGCATCAGAAATAGCTTGGTCATAATTTCCTTGACTAATGGCGCTCTCAATTTGTTTTTTGGCACTACAAGATATAAGTACCGTAACAAGGACTGATAATAGTAGAAGTCTTTTCATAATCTTGTGTTTTTATTGGTTATAAATCTGTAATTCCAATTATGATGCCAAAGTAAAAAAACTTTTTAGACTAAGATGATTTTTAGCTCTAAAGCTTTAGAGTAAAAAAATGTAATGAGAAGCTTTTTAATTTAAAGGAATCTCAACACAATTCTAAAATCTTTAGAAATCATTCTAATTGAAATCAAAGATTTTCGTTTCTTTACAAATCAATAAAAAGCGCATGTTTCATACAGAAAACGGATGTTTTCATACTATAAAATCTAACCTTTCGGTAACACTTCCGAAGCAATTTACCTTTCCGTTTTATTACACACCACATCCACTTTGCGTTTCAGCGGCAGAAGAGCTAAAGAATTACCTAAATACACAGACAGATTTTAAACACAACTTTGGTATAGATGATAATAAAGTAGGATTGCAAATTGGAAAAATGTTTGGTGTGATGATAGTAAAAACTTTAGGAGATGAACTAGGTTACATCGCAGCTTTTTCAGGAAAATTAGCAGACAGCAATCACCTAAGAGGATTTGTACCACCTGTTTATGATATGTTGAACAAAGATGGATTTTACAAACAAAATGAAGCACAATTAAATAATTTTACAGCTAAAATTGAAAGCTTAGAGCAGAATCCAGAATTAGAAAAAGCGAAATTGCATCTAGAGCAAACAAAACTAGAAACAGTTCAAAAACTTAAAGATTTTAAAAAGCATTCAAAAACTGAAAAATTAGAAAGAAAACAACGTAGAGTAGAAGCAGAGCAGCAACTTTCAGAATCAGAAAAGGAACTGTTTTTTGAAACCTTGAAACAACAAAGTATTCAAAATAATCTTGATTTAAAATACTTGAAATTGAATTGCGAAGCTGAACTTAAAGAAGCAGAGCATCGCTTAGCGGATTTCATTAAACCTATTAACGACTTAAAGTTAGAACGAAAAACACGCTCGGCAAGTTTGCAAAAGCAAATTCATGAACAGTATCAATTTTTAAATGCAAATGGTGAAACAAAAGATTTAATAGACATTTTTGAGACTACAGATTTAGGACAACCTCCAGCAGCTGCAGGCGAATGTGCTGCTCCTAAATTATTTCAATATGCTTATGAAAATGATTTAAAACCCATTGCCATGGCTGAATTTTGGTGGGGAATATCACCAAACACAGAAGTGCGTCGTCATGGACAATTTTACCCATCTTGTCGTGGAAGATGCGAGCCTATTTTAGGACATATGATGAAAGGTTTAAATGTGGAACCTAACCCAATTGAAACTGCAGGTGTATTTAATGGTAAATTAGAAATTATTTATGAAGATGATTTTCTTTTAGTTTTAAATAAGCCACATGAGTTTTTATCAGTACCAGGGAAAACCATAAAAGATTCGGTTTTAACACGAATGAAAACCTATTTACCAGAATCCACAGGCCCTTTATTATTGCACCGTTTAGATATGTCTACTTCTGGTTTATTAGTGGTAGCTAAAAACGAAAGAACTCATAAACATCTTCAAAAGCAATTTATTAATCGAACCGTTAAAAAACGTTATGTTGCGGTTTTAGATGGAGTTTTAGAAACAAAAGAAGGTACTATCGATTTACCGCTTCGAGTTGATTTAAATAACAGACCTAGACAATTAGTATGTTATGAGCATGGTAAAAAAGCAACCACAAATTATGAAGTTGTTGAGGTTAAGAATAATAAAACCAGAGTCCATTTTTACCCAATATCTGGTAGAACACATCAATTACGTGTACATGCAGCACATCGGAAAGGATTAAATACTCCTATTGTAGGAGATGATTTGTATGGAACGGTTTCAAATCGTTTACATCTCCACGCAGAAACATTGAGTTTTGAGCATCCAATAAAACGGGAGTGGGTAAGTTTTAGTTGTGAGGCTCCATTTTAGTTGTGCTGAAATCTTTCCATTTTAAACTTATATCAATTGAAGACTAAAATATCAACTTAATAAAGCGACTGTTTTTTTCTTTTTCAGAAATGTCTTTGCAAGAAAAGCTATTGCAAACCACAAATTTTATCCTAACTTTGTAAACCAACAACGTTTGGAAACTATATGAGTCACAAAGTACTACTTAACTCTAAGGAAGTCAATATTATCCTTCATAGATTGGCTTGTCAACTCATTGAAAATCACGATGATTTTTCTGAAACCGTTTTAATCGGAATTCAACCAAGAGGAAAATTTTTAGCTGATCGTTTAGCTCAAATTTTAACGGACGATTATAAGATTAAGAATATTCAACTCGGACATTTAGATATCACTTTTTTTAGAGATGATTTTAGAAGAGGGGATAAACCATTAGAAGCCAACACTACTATTATAAGTTTTATTGTTGAAGACAAAAACGTCGTTTTTATAGACGATGTTTTATATACAGGTCGAAGTATCAGATCTGCACTTACAGCAATTCAATCCTTTGGAAGACCAAAAGACATTGAATTATTAACCTTAATTGATAGACGTTTTAGTAGACATTTACCTATTCAACCTAATTACAGAGGACGACAAGTAGATGCCATTGATAATCAAAAGGTAATAGTAAAGTGGCTAGAGAATGAAGGAGAAGATGCCGTTTATTTAGTAGATAAGTAAATTAACAAAAGCTCGAATTTGAGCTAGAAGTTGAAAAATTGAATATATAACGAGAATTGCTAAAAGCTAATAGCTAATAGCCAAAAGCGAATAAAAGATGAGCGAATTAAGTGTCAATCACTTATTAGGAATTAAATATCTGACCAAACAAGATATCGACCTTATTTTTGAAACTGCAGATCAATTTAAAGAGGTTATAAACAGACCCATTAAAAAAGTGCCATCGCTTAGAGATATAACTATTGCAAATCTGTTTTTCGAAAATTCTACACGTACCAAATTATCTTTTGAATTAGCGGAAAAACGACTATCTGCAGATGTTATTAATTTTTCAGCATCACAGTCGTCTGTTAAGAAAGGTGAAACACTTATAGATACGGTAAATAATATTTTATCTATGAAAGTAGATATGGTGGTGATGCGTCATCCCAATCCTGGGGCAGGTGTATTTCTTTCAAAACATGTTAACGCAAGTATAATTAATGCTGGAGATGGAGCGCACGAACATCCCACTCAGGCCTTATTGGATTCGTATTCGATTAGAGAGAAATTAGGAACCGTAAAAGGAAAAAACGTGGTTATTGTTGGAGATATTCTGCATAGTCGCGTAGCATTGTCAAACATTTATGCCTTACAATTACAAGGTGCAAATGTGATGGTTTGTGGTCCCAAAACATTATTGCCTAAATACATTAAAGACTTAGGCGTAAAAGTAGAAACCAATTTAAAAAAAGCTCTAGAATGGTGCGATGTTGCTAATATGCTTAGAGTACAGAATGAGCGCATGGATATCAGCTATTTTCCTTCGACAAGAGAATATACGCAACAATTTGGCGTTAATAAAGAACTATTAGATAGCTTAAATAAAGAGATTGTAATTATGCATCCCGGACCTATAAATAGAGGTGTAGAAATTACAAGTGATGTTGCCGATTCTAAGCAAGCCATTATCTTAAATCAAGTAGAAAATGGGGTTGCCGTTAGGATGGCGGTCATTTATTTGTTAGCTTCTAAAATAAAACAATAGATTATGATAATAGATAGAGATGGTAATACTACCATAATTACTCAGGAAAAGGTTTCAATTGTTGATTTAGTTAAAAAAGTTGAAGCAGATTACGATACCTATAAAAACACACACCTTGTTATTAATCTTACGAGCTTAAATAAAATTTCGTTACAAGATGTTATTGAGTTTTTGCGTCTTAGTAATAATCATCGCAATGATAAGAAATCGTTTGTATTGGTTTCTGAAAAAGTAGATTTAAACGAAATGCCAGACGAAATAGTTGTAGTGCCAACCATGCAAGAAGCTTTCGATATTATTGAAATGGAAGATATTGAGCGCGATTTAGACTTCTAAAAGTTAAGGTGTTTGTTGTTAAGTTGTAAAGTCGAAGAGTATATACAACGAAACGAGAAACGACTAAACGACATACAACTTTAAATGAAATTAACTATTCTCGGCTGTCACAGTGCCACTCCCAGTATTAATGCTAATCCAACTGCTCAAGTTTTAGAGATTAAAAACAACATGTTTTTGATAGATTGCGGAGAAGGAACTCAAGTAGAATTAAGACGGAATAAGGTTAAATTTTCAAGAATTAAGCACATTTTTATTTCCCACCTTCATGGCGATCATTATTTTGGATTGGTGGGTTTGGTGAATACCTTTAGCCTTTTAACTCGTGAAACCGAACTTCATATTTATGCACCAAAAGGCTTAAAGGAAGTCATATTACTTCAAATGAAATTATCTGCAAGCTGGACGAAATATCCACTTATTTTTCATGAATTAAGTTCGAATAAATCAGAATTAATTTATGAAGATGATAAAGTTGAAGTTTATACAATTCCCTTAAAACATCGGGTTTATACGAATGGGTTTCTTTTCAAAGAGAAGGAAAATGAGCGGAAAATTGATATAAATTTAGTCACTGAAGCTAATATAGATAAGGCCTATTTTAGAAAGTTAAAACAAGGGTTTGATGTAGAAAATGAAGATGGCGTTTTAATTAGCAATGCGAAAGTAACTAAAGACCCATTGCCACCAAAAAGTTATGCATTTTGTAGTGATACGGTTTACAATGAAGCTATTATTCCTATTATAAAAGACTGTACCGTTTTGTATCATGAATCAACATTTTTAGACAAAAACGAAGCACTTTGTATACCAACAAAACACAGTACAGCAAAACAAGCTGCTACGATTGCTAAGAAAGCCGATGTAGAAACCTTAATACTTGGACATTACTCAACACGTTATAATAGTTACGAGGAATTTAAGTCCGAAGCAAAAACGGTTTTTGACAATGTTCTATTATCAAAAGATGGTAAGACCTTTAATTTTGATTAGCATCTTTTTTGAATTCTTTTAAATTCATAATCCATTCTATAGCTTGCTCTAAATTGTCGCAACGTTTCAGACTTTTACTGAAAAATTGTTTTTCTAAAGAAGCGTTGAGGTAGCTAAAGTCAGAATAAGTCACAATAGCAGAAGCAATAAATGCATCGTAATCATTATTGAAATCTACCCAAAGTTGCGGGTCAAACGAATACGAATTATAACGATTGGCTATGTAGCCTATTTTACGACCTTTCAAAATTAAATCACTAAATCTAGAAATTAATTCACTAGCAATATGGTGATCCACATGAATACCCTCATTTAATTCTGATAATAAGAAATATTCTGTCTCGTATAATGTTCCAAAAGAAAATTCTACTTTTTTGTAAGATAATAGCTTAGAATATTTACTGTCTTCAAACTTCATTTATGTTATTTAATCCTTAAATTTATAGTGAAATTTGCTGTAGAAAAAATTATAGAAGCATAAAATCTAAAATTAATACGTAATGAATGCAGACTTAGGTAATTATAGAAAATCTTACGAAAAAGGAGAATTGTTATTAAATAATGTCCCTGAAAACCCTATGGAGCTATTCCGAAACTGGTTTGTAGAAGTGGATACACATTTTAATGTTGATGAAACTAATGCCATGACAATTTCGACTATTGGCTTAGATGGTTACCCAAAGAGTAGAGTAGTGCTGCTTAAAAAATACACACACGAAGGTTTTATTTTTTATACCAATTATGAAAGTGAAAAAGGAAAAGCAATATTAGAAAATCCTAATGTTTGTTTATCGTTTTTTTGGCATTCGGCAGAACGACAAATTATAATAAAAGGTACAGCTGAAAAAATTTCAGAAAACCTAAGCGATGGTTATTTTGAATCGCGGCCAAGAGGAAGTCAGTTAGGAGCTGTTGTTTCTAATCAAAGTGAAGTGGTTGCCAACAGACAAGAATTAGAAACAAAACTGAAAGACTTAGAAATTAAATTTGAAGGTAAAGAAATAGAACGCCCTAAACATTGGGGAGGATTTATAATTAAACCTGTAGAATTAGAATTTTGGCAAGGAAGGCCCAACCGACTTCACGATAGAATCCGATATCAACTTCAAGAGGACTACAATTGGAAAATTGAACGCTTGGCACCTTAGTTATTAATGAAAATTAGATTAAGTCCAATAATAATTTTATTAGGTATCTCTATTATAATTGAGGTTTTTGGCTCTATTTATTATTTGCTCATTAATAATAACGGAGGTATGGCTTTGGCTGGTACTTTCTTTTTCTTGGGTTTAATGGTTTCAATTTTCTTGGGATTTATAGAACAATCTATTATAAAGAATTTAAAAATTAGCACGAATAAATTATGGATAATTGAAAGTATATTTATTATGGCTTTCAGCCTTTATTTTGTTTTAACTCGTTAGTTCTATAGCGAAAGTTAAACTATAAGCATTGTAATAAATTGGCTTCAGTGTTTTTCGTTGAAAAGCATGTTTTCGTCGTTGTAATACTGTGTTTTTGGCTTTAAAAATGCATTTCACCGATGATTTACATTATAAATCGACAAACTACACGTTGTTTATCGATTTTAACATTTCTTTAACAGTTTAGTTTATATGTAAGGTTAATTTAGTAGTCCCAAACCTAAATAACCTACATAATGAAAGTTACTAACCTCCTACAAGTAATGGCTTTTATTGCTATTATTAGCTTTACATCTTGTGCAACTGATGCTACTGAAGATGAAGCCCTAAGTTCAATTGAAGTTCCTGTTGCGCCTATTGCAAAATCTATAGAGATAGAAATTATGGAACGCATTAATACCTATAGAATTAATGAAGGTTTAAGTCCGTTAGAGAATCATGAAACGGTTAAGGCAGTAGCATCCACACATACAGATTATATGATTGAAGTTAACAATGTTTCTCATGATAATTTCTTTTTAAGAAAACAAAGCTTACAAGCAAATGCAAATGCCAATTTGGTAACAGAAAATGTAGCTTATGGTTTTAGTTCTGCAGATGCAGTTGTCAATGCATGGATTGCAAGTTCTAGTCATAGAGAAAATATTGAAGGTGATTTTACTCATTTCGATGTTTCTGCAGAACAGAACAGTGCAGGGAAGTGGTACTTTACGAATATGTTTATTAAACGATAATTTCCTTTCTGTAAAAAGAGTGTTTACTGTTTTTCGAACACCACTTTAGTTTTTATAAAAGGAATTGCATAATATTTCTTTTTTAAAACAGATTTTCGAGTATGCTTTGACCAATTGTTTGAATGAAAACGCGTAAATTTTAGTTGTTTTTCAGCATGTGTATTTAGAACGCTCGGCGTTGTTAAATACATTGAATTGGTGATTTCAACATGTTCTGGTTTTATAGTTTCAATACCTACAAAAATCCCTTTTTTACCGAAAGGTATAGTTTTATCTTCTAAATCTATTTTAAAATTCTTCGTGTGCTTTTCGGGCTTTATAATGATGTTTTCATGATATATAAGTTCACCAGGAAAGCCGACGTCGTCTACATTATAAAAAGCTAACCTATAGTAAGTTTGATATGTTTTATACATTTCGCTACTAGAATCTTTAAATTTTAATTCTACTTCAATTAATTTACCTCTACGCTGCTTTGTGTTTTCTATTAACGTGGCTGTTTCGTGACCAAAAGGAATAGATGTTGGGAATACTTGTTTTCTTTTACCTGTGGATAGACTGGTTCTCTGTTTTTCATATTCTTTAGTGCTACTTAAAATAAGCACTTCTGTGAGGGCTTCTATCTTTGGCAGCAGAGATATGTTTAAAACATAATCATTTGTATTGTTGTAACCAGATAATGCTATTCTTTGCTGTTGAAATCCTATTAATGACACTACTAATGTGTCTGATGAAGTCGTTTTTGATATATCTAATTTAAAGGTTCCATCTTCATTAGAGTATATACCAGTTTTTGTATGCTCAATAACAAGGTTAGCGTAGGCTAATTTATCTTTATTAAGGCTGTCTGTAACTTGTCCTCTTATAGATTGAGCATATATAGATAAGTTGAATATTAATGCTAAGAGTAATACTACAATTTTCATTTAGGTAATTTTTGATGTTATGCTAAATTACTTTGTTTAATTGCTTCTCTATGATAATAATGGATTTTTTCCGACAAAAAAAAGAGTAAACTATATAAGCTTACTCTTTTTTTAATAATTAGAAATATAATTGACTATCTATCTTTATCTATTATATAAAAGTATGAACGTCTATTTAATTGATGATCTTCTTCGGAACAATTAGAATTATTTCCACAATCATTTAAAAGTTGTGTTTCACCAAAGCCAATTGCACTCTCTATTCTTTCTGGACTGATGTCTCTTGATAAAAGATAGTCTCTAGTAGATTTTGCACGTCGATCAGATAACTTTAAATTATAATTATCGCGACCTCTACTATCAGTATGTGACTCAATTTTAATAATCATTTCAGGATGCTTACGCAAGACATCAACGATATTCTCTAATTCATATTGTGCGTCTGTTCGTATGTTAGATTTATCAAAATCAAAGAATATTGGATTAATCACAATCTGATCTTCCATAATTAATGGTCGTAATGATAAATCTAATGAATTTACTTTTTCATTCTCATTAGTCGTTGTAATGGTTCCTTTATCATCTACGTAATCTGGTTTAGAGCCTAAGATAGTGTATGTTTTTCCACATTCTACATCAAATGTATAAGCACCATCTTCAGTCGTTACAACTTTCTCTAATATTTTACCAGTTTCGTCAATAAGTTGAACTGTAACTCCACTTAAAATAATATCTGTTCTTTGTTCTCTTGCAATACCTGTAATTTGTTGGTGACATTCTGTTACTGAGTAACTATAAATATCATCACTTCCTTTGCCTCCTAATCGGTTAGAAGAGAAATAACCTTTTTGTGTTTCACTATTTATAAAATAAGCAAAATCATCATAACCACTATTAAAAGGGGCACCAATGTTAACAGGAGCTTTTGTCGCGTCTCCTTTTAATATGTTAGATTGAAAAATATCTAAAAGGCCTAAATTTAAATGACCATCTGAAGAAAAATAGAATGTATTATCATTACTTATAAAAGGAAACATTTCACGTCCTTCTGTATTGATTTCGTCTCCTAAATTTTCAGGTGATCCATAAGTCCCATCTTCATTTATAGTAACTGAGTAAATATCCGTTTGTCCCATACCACCATCGCGGTCAGATACAAAGTATAAGCTTTTATTATCTGGACTTAATGCTGGATGCCCTGTTGAATATAAATCATCATTAAATGGTAATTCTTCAACATCAGTCCATTCACCATCTACTAAAGTTGCTTTATATATTTGGAGGTGTGTTGTTCCTTCTTTATCGTACTTTAATCTATTGCGCTTCGATGTATTATCTCTTGTGAAATACATGGTTTTTCCATCATTAGTTATTGCAATGGAAGCTTCATGATAGTCGGTGTTTATTCCATCTGCATTAATTTCAGAAGTTTCTCCATAGGATTGAGAACCATCGTCTTCATTTGTAACTTCTATTTGAAAGATATCTAAGAATGGTTCTTTATTCCAATTATATACTTTTTTATCGCTACTACTTGATGACGCGAAATAAAGTGTATTATTAAACATGTACGATCCAAAATCAGAATTTTCAGTATTGAAAGGTAGATTTTCAATTTGAACAATAAGATCATCGTTTTTTGAAGTTAATTTATCAAAAAGATCAACTTCATCAGGATTGTAACCTTTAAGTCTACTATCTCCATTTTGAGCTTCACTAAGTTTTTTAAACCATACATCGGCTTCTTTGTAATTTCCAATGCTCCTTAGAGATTGAATATATTTATAAATATATTCAGCTTCAATGTTATTGTGTTCAGCTAAGGCCTTCTCATACCAATAAGCTGCTTTTTCAGAATTAGAATTATTGTAATAAGCATCACCTAAGCGTGTTAATACATGGGCGCTATTTGTTCCTTTTTCAACAGCTTTTTCATACAATTCAATGGCTTTTACATAGCCATAATTCTCAAAAAATTTATCTGCCAATTTTGTTTGGGCAAAAGAGAATGTAGTACTTAAAACTATAACGAACGCTAATATTTTGGTCTTCATAATTGGATCTTTTTAGAAATATCTAGGCGATTTAATACGTTTGCTTTTAAAGACTTCAAACATTAATAATACTTCGTGAGTACCACTAGTGTAAGGCCTTAAGTCTGAAATTGGATACTCATAGGCATAACCAATTCTTAGTTGTTTTGATACTTGAAAATCAGCTATACCACCAATAGCTGCTGCATTTTCGTTGACACGATAAGCTCCTCCTAACCATAGTTTATCATAGAATAGAAAGTTTGCTGACATATCGAAAGATAAAGGTGCGCCATTGGTAGCTTTTAATAATACAGATGGTTTTAATTTTGTGTTTTCGCTTAAATCGAAAACATATCCACCAGTAGCATAATAACTAATTCGTTCTAAAGCGACATAATCAACAGAGCCACTTTCACCATTATTGTAATCAGTATTTAATATTCTTGGTGCAGAAAGGCCAAGATACCAACGCGTGGAATGTAAATATAATCCAGCACCAAAATTTGGACTCCAACGATTAGATACATCATTAAAAAATTGATCAGTTACAATTGAAGGATCAGTTAATAACTCTTCATCTAAGCTGTAATGTGTAAGCCCTCCTTTAATACCAAATGCTAATTTTACAGTTTCACTTGCTTTAATAGTATAAGAATAATCAGCGTAGAGATATGAAAAATTTTCATAACCTAGCTTATCATTAATAAAGGAAATTCCTAAACCCATATTTTCATTACGCAAAGGAGAATGAACTGATAGAGTTTGTGTTTCTGGTCCACCATCTAAACCAACCCATTGACTTCTATGTAAACCTACGACAC
Organism: Winogradskyella helgolandensis; assembly: GCF_013404085.1. NCBI lineage: Bacteria > Pseudomonadati > Bacteroidota > Flavobacteriia > Flavobacteriales > Flavobacteriaceae > Winogradskyella > Winogradskyella helgolandensis. Next base: position 2,628,243 of record NZ_JABFHO010000001.1, read on the forward strand.
TAAGTGTTTCTCTACTTCCGGCATACGCGGGATTAATAGAAATAGTGTTAAACATATACTGCGTAAATTGAGGTAACTGCTGAGCAAAAGCTGTAGATACACTCAAAAATAGTATCGCAATACTTATAATTTTTGATAACTTCATTGGTTAAGTTTTTTGTTAATTTGTAGCTACGTAGATAGGACCAGCAAATGGCTCTAATCCACTATTTTTTAGGTTAATAATGTAATAATATGTACCGGTTGGGACTTTTCCAGAACTTCCAACAGAAGAACTGTGCGATTCACCACCCCAATCATTTAAATAATTGTTAGATTTATAAATCTCTGCACCCCAACGATTAAATATTTGAAGCTCAATTACAAAGCCACAATCTTCTACACCAGTAATAGTAAAGAATTCATTGTGAGCATCACCGTTAGCGGTTACTGCTTTAGTAATAACAACATCATCTTCACCACATGATAATACAACACAATCATCATCTAAAGTAACGGTAACTTCTATATCAGCAGGACAATTAGCATCCTCGATTGAATACATAAATATATACTCACCAACTTCTGCAGAAGCTGGGTCAAATAAACTACCGTTTATAGTAGCGTTACCTGAGACCACACTCCATGTTCCGTTGTTGTCAAAGTCACCAGATAATAAATCAAATAAATCAATTTCAGAATCTTCAATACATAAGTTAATATCAGTAGCTTGCATCGTATTTGTTAATTCTACTGCAATGGTCTGGGTAAATAAAGCTTGATTACCACAATCATCAGTAACCGTCCAAGTCCTAACAATATCATAGTCTTCTGAGTTGTTAGTTTGTGTTGATTCCTCAGTGAAACTAACATCAATATCATTTGAACAAGAATCTTCAAAAACTAAACTTGGTACTTCAGGTATATTATCACATAAGACATTTACCGTTTCTTCAAATGCCGTAACTGATGTTGGTGCTGTATTGTCTTGTACACTTATAATTTGAGTATGTATAGCTTCATTTCCACAATCGTCAGCAGCAATCCACGTGCGCTCTATGATGTATTCGCCCATACAAGAACCGTTAGTTATGTCCTCTGAGAATGTAACTGTTGCAGTTCCGCAATTATCACTTGCAGTAAAGGTTTCTGCTTCAGGTACAGCATCACATTCTACTTCTAGATCTTCAGGTAATGTTTCATTAAAAGAAGGTGCTGTGCTATCTTGAATTGTTATGGTTTGCACAAATGTTGTTGTGTTATCACAGTCATCGGTTAAAGACCATGTTCTTGAAATAACAGATGAGCTTGGGCACGTTCCGTCTGCTACACTATCTGAGTAGGTAGCTTCTAAATCCACTGCACAATTATCTGCTTCGTCCGTAACATCTCCTGTAATGGTAATGTCTGTAATATCTTCATCACATTCTATAGTGATATCTGAAGGCACTGAGAATGTTGGTGCCGTAGTATCTTGAATTGTTATCGTTTGAATAAATGTGGTTGTATTATCACAATCATCAGTTAATGTCCATGTTCTTGTAATTACAGAAGCACCAGGACAAGTACCGTCTTCAATGCTATCTGTATATATGGCATCAAGATCAACAGCGCAATTATCCGCTTCATCAGTAACATCACCTGTAACTGATACGTCAGTAATATCTACATCACACTCAATAGTGATATCTTCAGGACCAGTGAATGTTGGTGCCGTAGTATCTTGAACTGTTATCGTTTGAATAAATGTGGTTGTATTATCACAATCGTCAGCTAAAGTCCATGTTCTTGTAATAATAGATGCTCCAGGGCATGTCCCGTCTTCTACAGTATCTGAATAAATTGCTTCAAGATCAACCGCACAATTATCGGCTTCGTCAGTAACATTTCCTGTTATAGAAAGGTCCGTGGCATCTACATCGCATTCAATAGTAATATCGGCAGGTCCAGTAAAAGTTGGAGCCGTAGTATCTTGAACGGTTATTGTTTGAATAAATGTTGTTGTATTATCACAATCGTCAGCTAAAGTCCATGTTCTTGTAATAACAGATGCGCTTGGGCATGTTCCGTCTTCTATACTATCTGAAAAAATTGCTTCAAGACCAACAGAACAATTATCTGCTTCATCAATAACATCACCTGTAATCAATAAGTCAGAAACATCAACATCACATTCTACAGTGATATCAGCAGGCACGGTAAAAGTTGGAGCGATGGTATCGTTAACTGTAATAGATTGTGCACATTCTGTACTATTTAAAACAGTAGTTTCATTAGTGTCAAGGATGCCATTTCCATTGGTGTCCTCATAAGAAGTAATTGTATACACCCGTGTAATGGTTTGGTTACAAGTATTTTGGTTTGTGCTATTTTGAGCTGTAATAATGATTATACCACAAGCATCGTCACCAATGATTCCATCAGAATTTCCTAAAGCTTCAAATTCATCAATAGTATATGTTGTCTGAGAAGGTATTTCTCCATAACATGATACCGTAGTTTCTTGAAACGTAGGACAGCTCACAATAAACTCACAACAGATTGCAGCTTCACCTGATAGTGTAACAGTATTACAAGAATTGGTATCTTGAATATCAACAGTATAAGGTTGGTTCGCCGGAATAGCATCAGATGTCCATGTGAAAGTGTCATCGTTATTATCTACCCATGTCCCAGGTTGCCCAATTCCACTAGCAGTAAAAGGAGCTGAACCTGTAAATGTTGCCACAATGGTATATGTTGTATTATCATCAGAACATATCGTTTCTTCAGCAGTTTGTAATGTTATATCTGCATTCAATACGACTGTTACTGCTAAGCGTTCTATACTCTCACAGCCTTCAGAAGATGTTTGAGTAGCGTAATAGATATTCCCATCTATTAAAGCTTCAGATGCATCTATCGGAGTTGTTTCTGCTTCACTTGCATACCATTGTATAGTTTCACCTGTAGCATTTAAGTCAGTAATAGTCGGAGCACTTGATTCGCAAAATTCTTGATTTGTATTTCCCGTAGGTGCATCAAGCGTATTTAAATTAACCGTAATAGTAGCAACCATTGATGGTGTACCAATTATATCTGTAATTATGTAGTCTACAGAGGTTCCTGAGAATCCAGGTTCTGCTTCAAATGTTACAACACCAGAATTACTAACTGTAAATGTACCTTCACCAGGAATTGTAACAGTAGTTGTAAGTGAAGATGATACCGGGTCTACAAATTGTACGCTTGTAACATCAATTTCATAAGTTCCTGCAGAGTCATTATCTAAAACATTAATTTCTATCGGAGCATCAATCTCATCAGAAGTTACACAAATAGAGTCATCATTTGCCATAGGAATAATTAATTGAGAAGGACAACGTGCTCCGTCACCAGGTTCTATATCAATTAATTCACCATGAAGTGTAGCTACTAAATTTCCTGTATGTGGTAATGCTATTCTATAAATGTTTCCAGAAATATTGTTTGCAATGTACATGTTGCCAAGTGCATCCATGTAAGCTGTTCCAAACGCGTTAGTTGTTTCTGAACTTAATCCTGAAATGATTCCAAGGTCATCTATAGTGTTATTAGTTGTATTAAAACGAAGTAATTTTCTATTCGTTGTACTCGTTACCATATAAATGTTTCCATCCACAGGGCTAACTACGATATCATTAATACTAACATTGTAATTTAATAAATTAGTTGATGTTAAATAGTTTGGACTAGAAGGATTTAAGTCTATAGATATGAATTTGTTTTCACCATATAAAAACAGAATACCATTTGCATTGATATCACCAGAACTATAATCTCCAACTGTAAATGGTCCAACAATTGGAAGGAACTCTACATTGGCAGATGCATCAATTTTTACTATATTATTCGTGTTTTGTTGAATACCATAAATATTATTGTCTAAAATATTATAACCAATACCGTTAACAAATTGAGATTCAGATGGGTCTGAAATTAAAGGTGCTTTAATTAAGGTTTGCGCATGTGTTGCTAAATCGTAAGAATATAAACCAGAAACATAATCATTATTACTATCTCTATCATTGACGATTATATAAGCAAAACCCTCATCACAATCAAAAGGGGTATTTAAACATTCTGCAGGAGAAGGTCCTGTTAATGCAATAGAACTACATTTATCTTGAATAGTTACATTGTAAATTTCAACAACACTTTCAATAGGGCCCGAAACCCAAGTTGTAGTACCGTCACCATTATCTGTAAATGTTCCAGATTGGCCATTTCCAGAAGCAGTAAAAGGAGCAGTACCTGTAAATGTAGCTTCAATAGTGTACTGGGTTCCGTGAACAACTGTACAACTAGTTTCCTCTGGTGATACTAAAGCAATTTCACTACTAAAATCAACGGTAACCGCTAATCTTTCAATACTTTCACAACCAGCAGTGCTTGTTTGAGAAGCATAATAAGTATCACCATTATTTACAACAGTATCTAAATCTAATGCGTTATCACTAGTTTGATTGGCGTACCATATAATATCATTTCCTGAAGCTACTAAATCAGCTACAGTTGCATTTTCACTTTCACAAAATTCTTGTGATGCTGAACCCGTTGGCGCTTCAGTATCATTTAAATTTATAGTTATAACTCCTGGTGTTGAAGTAAAACCTATCACATCAAGAATTGTATATTCAATAGAGACACCTGTAAAACTAGCTAAAGCTTGAAATGTCACCTCTCCATTTGTTCCTAAAGTAAATGTACCTTGACCAGAAACAGTTACAGAATTTGATGGTAACGATGTGTTAGGGTCAATGAGCTGTACAGAATTAGGGTCAATTGTGTATGTACCTTCAGAATCATTATCAGCTACATTAAGTGTAATAGTTGTAGTTCCTGATGTGATACAAACACTATCTGCAATAGCAATGGGTTTAGTAGGTTGAGAAGGACAACGTGCGCCATCACCTGGAATTACTCCTGGTAAATTACTGTAGAAAGTAGCAGTTGTACCTCCTAAGTGAGGTGTTGCAATTTTATAAGTATTACCTGAAGAATTATTTGCAACATACATGTTACCTAAAGCATCCATGTAAGCGGTACCAAATGAATTAGAAGATTCAGATTGTAATCCTGAAACACTTCCTAAATTAGTAATGGTATTCGTAACAGGATCAAATTCATATAGTAATCTTGAACCTGAGCTTGTCAACATATATAATTTATTGTTAACAGGGCTAAAAGCCATATCATTAACAGAATTAGAATGTTGTAAAACAGTATTGGCCACTAAGTAATCCGGACTTGATGGGTTTAAGTCAATAGCTACAAATTTGCTGCTTCCAAATAAATATAAAATTCCATTCTCATCGATATCACCGGATGCATAATTACTTCCTGTAAAACCTGTAACATCCAATAATTCTATATCTCCGTTGCTATCAATTTTAACAACCTTACTGCTGCCTTGTAATATTCCATATAAGAAATTATCAATAACATTGTATCCAATGGCATTAATAAACTGTGACGTATTTGTTTCAGCAATTATAGGATCCTTAATTACACTTAGTGCATTTGTAGATAAATCAAATGAATATAAACCTGTAACATTTCCGTTAGAACTTGAAACATTTGTTAAAATGTATCCAAAACCATCATCACAATTAAAAGGAGCATTGGCTTCACCAATGTTTGCTTTTTGTAATTCTGTATAATTTGAAGGCTTGTGAAGCTTAAAAGCTTCATCTGTTGAACTGTAAATCTCTGACGGCACTTGGGTCTGAATTTTTAGTCCTTTTTTATTCGTTGGCACAATAGTTTGACCAAAAGAATAAAAATTAACCAGAACTAGAGTCATGATAAACACCAATCTCGTTAGAGACGTTCTAGGTGTTTTAGATTTGGGATTGTATAAATGTTTCATCTGAAGCTTTTTTAAGTTAATCAGGTTATGATTGCTTTAAAATATGATTTTGAGTTATATAGGTTGAAAAGGTTTTATAAATATATAATAGTTGTAAATAGTTCTCCGTAATAGTATGCTTTTTATTTAAATAAAACGCTTTCATTGTATTAATTAGTGCTGGTCTAGAACACTTTGTCACTACCTTTTGTTTAGTAACACTATAACTATCCACGGACAACTTATAGTCTAACGTACTTAAAGATGAAAAACCTGACGTAAAATACATTATAGGTAAAATTATTTTCATATTAAAAAATTTTATGTTCGCTTAGCGATGTTCTATTTTTTCGATGATTTAAATACATCAATTTTTAGTTAAACATATACAATGTCTAATTGGTAATCAAAATATTTAGAGGGAGGGATTTTGGTATTTAAATACCAAAAATGGATTTATTAATATATTTTTAATTTGGGGTCTTTTACATTAATTTTACGGAACAAAATAAGTTATTAATAAATAAACAATCAAATAATCAAGTTAAAGCGGCAATATACTCGTCAAAACGGACATACGCAACCTTTTATCGAAAAAAATTAGCACTTAATCGGAAAAAAATGAAGGAAATTTTACTAGTTAGGCACGGAAAATCGTCTTGGGAATTTGATGTAACGGATTTTTACAGACCTTTAAAGCAGAGAGGAATAGAGGATTCGTCGTTGGTTTCTAGGGAGTTAGAAATGAAAGGGAGTGCTCCAAATGTGATTTATTCAAGTCCAGCAACTAGGGCATTAAGTACATGTAAAATTTTTGCAAAAATTTTAGAAATCCCTGAAAATGAAATTACTATTGTCGAAGACTTATATGATTTTGAAGGACGAAACGTTATTAACTTTATTAAAACATTACCAAATGAGTTAAATAAGGTTATGATTTTTGGTCACAATCATGCTTTCACATCAATTTCTAATATATTTGGGGATAGATTTATAGATAATCTTCCTACAAGTGGTTTAGTGAAACTAACTTTTGATATTGAAGATTGGAAAGATCTAAAAAAAGGAACGACAGAATTTATTATAATCCCAAAGGATTTAAAAGAATGACAAAAGACAAAAACACTTATATTAATAGAGAGTTAAGTTGGTTAAAGTTTAATGAGCGTGTATTACAAGAAGCTGCAGATAAGGATGTCCCTCTAATAGAAAGGTTACGTTTTTTAGGTATTTTTTCTAATAATTTAGATGAGTTCTTTAAAGTTAGATATGCCACCGTAAAACGAATTTACGAAGCAGGAAAAGGTGGTAAGTCTGAATTAGGAGGTATTAGAGCAGGTGATCTTTTAGAAGAGATAACGCAGATAGTTATAACACAGCAAAATTACAGTTTGGAGATTTTAGAAGAGATTGATATAGAGCTTCAAAATGAAAATATATATATTATTAATGAAACTCAAATTGATAAAACCCATCATGAGTTTATTAAAAATTATTTCTATCAAGAGTTAAGTCCGGCGTTAGTCGTAATAATGCTTAATGAGGATGTTGCGTTACCAGAACTCATGGATATTTCTGCTTATTTAACCGTGAAAATGACCAATTCAGATGGAAAGGATCAGGTGGCATTGATTGAGATCTCTTCAGCTATGGATCGTTTTGTAGTTCTGCCGAGTAAAAATGGTGCTAACTATATTATTATGGTAGATGATATTTTGAGATATTGTTTAGACGATATTTTTAACATCTTTACTTACGACAGTATTAGTGCTCACATGATTAAGATTACAAGAGACGGTGAATTAGATTTTGACAGTGATTTAAGTAAGAGTTTTATAGATAAACTTTCAGAAAGTGTTAAAGATAGACAGAGTGGAGAACCAGTGCGTTTTGTCTATGATATGAATATAAATGACGACACTTTAAGTTTTCTTCTAAAGCACATGTCTATAGATAAAAAAGAGAGTATTATTCCAGGTGGTAGATATCATAACCGAAGAGACTATATGAGTTTCCCAAGTTTAGGTAGAGCGGATTTACTTTATGATAAAATTAAACCGCTTCCTGTAAAAGGACTCAGTTTAGAAGAGAGTATTTTTACAACCATTGCCAAAAAGGATTATATGGTTTATACACCTTACCATACATTTTCTTATATCGTTAAGTTTTTGAGGGAAGCTGCGTTGGATCCTAAGGTAAAAACCATAAAAATTACGATTTATAGATTGGCTCAAATTTCTCATGTAGCTAGTTCCTTAATTAATGCGGCTAAAAATGGTAAAAAAGTAACCGTTTCAATAGAACTGAGAGCACGTTTTGATGAAGCAGCAAATATTAATTATGCTGAACAAATGCAAGATGAAGGGATTAAAATGCTCTTTGGTGTTACAGGATTAAAAGTCCACTGTAAGATGTGTGTTATAGAGCGTGAAGAAAATGATAAATTAGTAAGATATGGTTTTATAAGTACCGGAAATTTTAACGAATCTACAGCAAAAATTTATACGGATTTTACGTTAATGACTGCAAATTCTAAAATATTAAAGGAAGTAAATAAGGTATTTGACTTTTTTGAAGTCAATTATCAAGTTAACAGATATAAACATATCATTACCTCACCGCATTATACGAAGTCTAAGATATTTGCATTAATAGATAAAGAAATAGAAAGTGCAAAAAAAGGAAAGCCAGCTTATATTAAACTAAAAATGAATAGTATAAGTAGCTATAAAATGATTGATAAGTTATATGAAGCAAGTAGAGCTGGTGTAAAGATTCAAATGATAGTTAGAGGGTTGTGTTGTTTAGTGCCAGGAGTTAAAGGCATGAGTGAAAATATTGAGGTTATTAGTATCATCGATAAATTTTTAGAACATACACGCTTGTATATTTTTTCGAATGAAAATAATCCAAAAATTTATATTTCCTCTGCAGATTGGATGACTAGAAATATAGATAATAGGGTAGAAGTGAGCTGTCCAATATATGATGAAGATATTAAAGTTGAGTTGCAACATTTATATGATATTTGCTGGAATGACAATGTAAAAGCACGTGTTATAAACGAAATTCAGGATAATTCTTATCGAAGAAACGACAATCCTAAAGTAAGAGCTCAATTTGATACCTATAAGTATTACTTAAATAAATTAGAAAGATAATTATGCTGAAGATACAGAAGTTTGCAGCTATCGATATTGGATCTAATGCCGTAAGGTTATTAATTTCAAATATTATAGAACAAGATGATGAACCTACAATCTTTAAAAAAAACTCATTAGTTCGTGTACCTATTAGATTAGGTGCAGATGTATTTCTAAAAGGAAAGATATCGAAATATAATCAAGAACGAATGTTAGATACTATGATGGCCTTTAGTCTCATTATTAAGTCTCATGGAGTATCTCGCTATAAAGCCTGTGCGACGTCTGCGATGAGAGAAGCTAATAATAGTGCTCCTTTATCAGAAAAAATATTTGAAACTTGCGGTATTAATATCGAAACTATTGATGGTGAAGAAGAAGCGGCTATAATTGCTGCAACCGATTTGCAATCCTTTATTAATCCTAATAAAACATATCTTTATGTAGATGTTGGTGGTGGAAGTACAGAGTTTTCTATCATTCATAATGGAGATAAAAAAATGTCTAGATCATTTAAAATCGGAACTGTAAGATTGTTAAATGATATTGTTAAAAGCGAAACATGGAGAGAGTTAGAAAACTGGATTAAAGAAAACACTAAACAATACGAGAAAATAGAATTGATAGGTTCTGGTGGAAACATCAATAAGATTTTCAAAATTTCAGGTAAGGATGTCGGCAAACCGTTAACATATTTCTATTTGACGAGCTATTACAAAATGCTTCAAAATTATTCTTACGAAGAGCGCATTACAAAGTTAAATCTAAACCAAGATAGAGCAGATGTTATCATTCCTGCCACCCGAATATACTTATCTGCAATGAAATGGAGTGGTGCAAAAGATATATATGTACCCAAAATAGGACTATCAGATGGTATTATTAAAAGTATGTATTATGAAACAGTGTCTAGTGTTGAAGTGTAATTTTGATAAATAATAGTCCATTTGTCCGATTTTTAGCAAAGTAGACCTAATAATTGATATGGATTTATAATTTAATTTATCTTCGTAATCTCAAATCGATAATTATGAAAAAATATTTAGTTGCCTTAGTATTCGTTTCTTTCACTTCTATAGTTATGTCTCAAGATATTCTATACGGTGTAAGAGGTGCCTTAAATGTGTCTAATCTAGACTTTGATCCTGATGCTAATTTTGAAAACAAACACAGAAATGGTTTTGCCTTTGCTGGTTTTGCTGATTTTAATCTATCAGATAATTTGTCATTGTTAACAGAACTGCAATGGTCTGCTGAAGGAGGTAAAGAAAGAAACCTTAGAGCAGATTATCTAAAATTACCGATCCTTCTTAGATTTTCAATATCAGATGATCTGTTGTTAGGTGTTGGTCCTCAGGTTGCTTTAAAAACATGGGAATATGAAGACGCTTTCTCAACATTTGTGTTTTCTGGTGTTGCAGGTGTAGAGTATATGATTACTGATGAGTTGTTCTTGGATGCAAGATATTATTATGGAATTACCAATATCTTAGATGAAGATTTAACAGATATTGAAGCTAAAAACCATGTGATTCAATTTGGTTTTGGAATCAAATTATAAAACGAAATTACTTCAAATATTATATAAGCCTTAACAGATGTTGAGGCTTTATTTTTTTACAAATTTTAAGGTGGTTAATGTGTTGTTGCTGTCACTAAAATTTATAAAATAAAGGCCAGATAATAAGTGGTGTACCTCTATGTTTGTTGTAGTGAGTTCTGATGTAAAAATCAGTTTTCCTTCTAAATTGAATATGGTATATTTTAAATTTTGAAATGATAAATTATCATCAAAGTTTAACAATAATTGGTCTTCAACAGGATTCTTTACAATGCGAATTGAATTGGCATTATAATCAAAATCGTTTACTGAAAGTGCTTCCTTGCTAAAACTTAAAAACTTGCTATTGTCATTAGCAGAGCGACCTTCATCATCGGTAATACTAGTAAGGATTAAGTTCTCACCATTATTGATGATTTCAAAACCAAAGGTGTTTACAGATTCATCACTAAGTATTGAAAAATAAGCATTCTCAAAGTCACTAGATGGTTCGCAAATATTTGTTGTTGGAGTAAAGCTTTCAATATTAATTTCATCTCCATCACCTTGATAAATATAATAATCACCATTAAATGTATTACAGACTCCTGTACCATTAAATGAAATGTTACCAAAAAAAGGGTCTGCTTCTAATCCTATTGTAATACTAGGTGATTCAGTAGACTGGGCACTATACGTAGTGTCATTATCAGAAACGGTTTGTAAATACCATGTTCTATTTAATATAGCATTAGTTTCTGTTTTCTGGTACACTATTGAATCTCCATTAGAGTTACTAAGTGTCAGCGTTTGTTCATCTCCACTGCCAGCTATTTCGTAGGAATGAACACTTGGATAGACCTACGGGTGTATCATCATCCGTAAAAAAAATATGACTAAGTTCTAAATAAGTGGTAGTGCCATCATCTGTAATACTGTAAGTTAAATCTTTTGGTTCTCCATCGTTAATATTGAAAAGAAGACTAATCGCTGTTTCCCAACCGACGTTGTCTTCACTACAACTAAAGATGTCCCAATTTGCTTCAGTAATTTCTATAGTGTTTTCTGCGGTAGATGTTGTATATAAATCGAGATAGGTTTCACCGCAAAAGCTTTGAATCGTTATACTATTACTATTAAATTCTACTGTAATTGGATTGGAAGGGTTCTCATAAAAGACATCGAATTCAAAGAATGAATTCATGGTCCATTCGCCCAATAAAACGTCATCTTGAGAATAGCAAATTGATGATAATAACAGAAAAATAAAGTAGATTTTTTTCATAAGATATAATCATAAGCTTCGTAAAGCTACAAAATTATCCATGAATAGTTTCCTTATCTCCTAAGTTTTTCATAATACTAGCTTCATAGTCAAGAAGTTGTTCCCATTTTTCGTCCACGTCTTTTCGGTCTCCATATTGTCTAGCAAAATTTAAAAACATGGTGTAATGTCCAGCCTCGCTAATCATCAGTTTACGGTAAAATTTGGCTAACTTTTTATCTTCTAATTCTTCAGATAATAATCTAAACCGCTCACAACTTCGTGCTTCAATTAATGCTGCATATAGTAATCTGTGAACCAATTGTGTCGTTCTACTGCCACCTTTTGGAAAAAAATTTATAAGCGCAAGTACATAGTCATCTTTACGATCTCTACCAAGTGTCCATCCGTTTTCTAAAATCCTATCGTGTACCATTTTAAAATGGCTCATTTCTTCCTCTACTAAAGCTATCATTTCTTGTACCAACTCCGTGTATTCTGGGAAACCTATAATTAAGGAAATAGCCGTACTTGCTGCTTTTTGCTCACAATAGGCATGATCGGTTAAAATATCTTCAATATTCTTTTCTACGATATTTACCCATCTTGGATCGGTTGGTAATTTTAGTCCTAACATAATTAGTTTTGTGTTACGTGTACCATATTTATAGTGCCGTTATCATTAACAAATAACGTGTGTAGCGCAGTGCGATTAGTTTCTGGTATCGCATACATTACATCTATAAGTACTTTGTTTTTTAGTGAAGGTTCATCATCTACTTGTATAGATTGTAAGATGGCCAATTTATCAAAATTATAAAAAGGAGAGTCTGATACGAAATCATCTCGATAACCAAATAGTTTATTTGCTTTTTGTTTATCAAAGCTTTCTTCAAAAATTAGTTGGCCTTCTTTTTCAACACGAATATCAAATTTGAAATTTCTATAATGGGTTTGATAATTAATAGTGTCTTTTATATTTGAAAAAAGAACGTCCTTAGACATATCAGAATAGGTTTTTATTTTTACTCTAAAACCATTGCTCATCAAGGTGTCTACTTGATGTTCTAAGTAGTTTTCAGGGATATAAATATTGGTTTCAAAAGTTACTGTTTTTTTGAATTCGGCAATGCTTTCAGATAGGGCTTGACTTTGTGTTTTTCGACCTTCGCAGCTTGTAAAGCCAAGTATAATAATTATTAAAAGTCCTAATAAATGTTTCATCTGTTTAAATTTTTAAACCACCTATTTAATTATTCTTATTTCGTTCTTTAATAGTCAAAGCCATGGATATAATAATCAAAACACTAGATAGTGTTGACATCCAAAACCCACGGTCAAATTTCTCTGAGGATATAAAATTGACGACAATTAAAATAGCGCTTGCAATAATAACTATTAAAGGTAAGTTTTTTTTCATGCGTTCCGATTTTTCAAACTGCTTGTTGCTTAAACATCTAACCCAAACATCTGCCGCAACACTTCAATATTAGGATTTTTTTCTTTTAACTTTTCGTATTTTTCTAAAGGTGTGAAAGCATATTTTTTTGCAACCTCTTCGTTAACGGTAATATCTAATTTTAGATCGTAATTAAGTAATTTTTTCTTTAAAAATGCCATTAAAGGAAACTCAGCACGTTCTAATTCTATCTTATTGGTATTATTGGAATAGGTTAAATATATGGTGGTACCATCTAATTTTGGCATATCCATTTGTAAAATAGAAGCCATAATTTTTTCACCTTTCTGATCCATTGTTTTGGTGTAGTCTTTCCAGGCTTCGGTTAGCGCCTCTTGGGTTACAGGTTCTTTTGGCAAGTTGTCTTCATCAATTACTACATCCATTTGACGTAATTGATGCTCTTTCTTTTCTCTAATACTTCTTAGGGATAAACCAGAGGTTGACTTTTTAGGTTGATTTATAGATATTTTTGGAATACTAACAGGTTCCTTTACGGCAGAAACCGCTGCTTTCGGCACTAATTTTTCTTTCGCAACCGTAGGTTGTTCATTAGGTTTTTCTACTTCAGTCTTCGGTTTTGTAACAGGAATTGGAGTTATACCTCTTGCTTTAAAATACGAAGGTGGAATTATGAAGTGCTTAAGATTTTTTTTTTCTCCATCAAAAGTGATAGAGGCAAGTTGCATAAGTGTTAATTCAACAAGTAAGCGTTGATTCTTACTTGTTTTATATTTAAGATCACAGTCATTGGCAAGCCGAATGCCTTCCATCAAAAAACTATGCGTTGTTTTCTTGGATTGTTCCATATATTTTAGACTGGTGTCTTCACCAACTTCTAATAATGGAATGGTTGTTGGATTCTTACAAACCATTAAATCTCTAAAATGAGAGGCCAATCCTGCGATATAATGATGACCATCAAAACCTTTAGAAATAATGGTATTAAACTGAACTAGTAAATCTGGAATCTTATTCTCTAAAATTAAATCTGTACTCGTGAAATACGTTTCATAGTCTAGAACGTTTAGATTCTCTGTAACAGCTTGTCTTGTTAGGTTTTTACCCGAAAAACTAACCACACGATCAAAAATAGATAGTGCATCTCGCATGGCACCATCTGCTTTTTGAGCAATAATATGAAGCGCATCGTCTTCAGCATTTATACCTTGTTCTTTGGCTATGTATTTTAAGTACTCTTTAGCATCAGAAACCGTTATACGTTTAAAATCAAAAATCTGACAACGCGATAATATGGTTGGTATGATTTTATGCTTTTCAGTCGTTGCTAAAATGAAAATACAATGCTTTGGTGGCTCTTCTAAAGTCTTTAAAAAGGCATTAAAAGCGGCTTGAGATAACATGTGTACCTCATCAATAATATATACTTTGTATTTTCCAACTTGCGGAGGAATACGAACTTGATCTGTTAAACTTCTAATATCATCAACGGAGTTATTAGAAGCGGCATCCAATTCAAAAATATTAAAAGCAAAATCTTCGTCCTCACTTGTGTTGCCATCACTATTTATCATTTTAGACAAAATACGAGCACAGGTAGTTTTACCAACTCCTCTTGGACCTGTAAATAATAAAGCTTGAGCTAAGTGATTGTTTTCAATGGCATTGAGTAAAGTATTTGTAATAGCCTGCTGACCTACAACATCCTTAAAGGTTTGTGGTCTGTATTTACGGGCCGATACTACAAAGTGTTCCATTAAAAATTTACTGAATTACAAATTTAAGAATAACCTTTAAATAGGCGATTGTTACTCTCATAATTTAACATGAGTTATTAACAATTTATGTACTTTTGCGCCAAGCAGATCGCCTTATCGATTCTAAATTTATTTAGGGTAGGAAAGTCCGAACACCATAGTGCAATCATAGTGGTTAACAGCCACCCATCGTAAGGTGAGGAAAAGTGCAACAGAAAGTATGTACAGGTAATGCTGTAGTGAAACCAGGTAAACTCTATGTGGTGCAATGTCATGTATACTAACGTTTGAGCGTACACGCGCGATTGTTAGAGGGTAGGCAGCTAAAGTTTACTGGTAACAGTAAGCGTAGATAAATGATAAGGGCTTTTTTTGTTAGGAATTCATTTCCTAAAAAGAAAATGTACAGAATTCGGCTTATAGATCAGCTTAAACAAACAAGCTTCATGTTTTTACATGAAGCTTTGTTTTTATATCGTTTTTTTAATTGAATTAGCTTTTAGTTGTATAATCGAAAAAGCTAAACATATTACCTCCATAGCCTTTAGAATGTGAGTAATGTTCTAATTGACTTAAATCCGTATGTTTTGAATGCTCAACAACTAACACTCCTTCGTCCTCTAAAAGTTCATTTTTAAATACTAATTCAGGAATTTTAGAAAAAGCCTCCAAATCAAAATCATAAGGAGGGTCAGCAAATATTATCGAATGCTTTTGCTTCGATTTTTCTAGAAATTTAAAAACATCACTTTTAACAGTGCTGATAGTCATGTCAAAAGCTTCAGCAGTTTCATTTATAAATTTGATACAACCAAAATTTTCATCTACAGCCGTAATTTGTTCTGTGCCTCGTGATGCAAATTCATAGCTTATATTTCCTGTTCCAGAGAACAAATCCAATACGGAAATATCATCAAAATAATATTGATTATTTAAGATATTAAATAATGCCTCCTTTGCCATATCTGTTGTTGGTCTAACAGGTAATTTTTTGGGAGCTGTGATACGTCTGCCTTTATATAATCCGGAAATAATGCGCATTAAAAAGAATTTAAGATTAGGAAATGTTTATGCAAATAACGTCTATCTATTGTTGTAGAAAATGAAAAACTATAGTCTTTTTCAATAAAATTTACATGTCTTATGTAGGTATAAAGTATGCTGAAAAGATCATCGTCCTTTTCTATGTTTCCACTTAATTCAATTGAAGTGGATTCTACATCTAGTTTTAATTGTTCATACACAAATAAAATATAATAGATAAAATCTTCTTTACTGTAATATTCAAAAACATTGAATAGTTGAAGCTTGTTTTTTTCTACCACTAAAACTTCAACAGTACTTTTATTTATATTGATATAAACAATTGGGTCTTCATTAACTTCTACATGTTGTAAATGGGAATTTATAAGAACACTTGAGGCGTGTTTATAAACAAATTCACCAAACGTTTCAAAAATGTAATTATTAATATTTACATAAGGAACATATACATTCACGCTTTTATTTACAGCAATATCATCTTCTGTAATAAAATCGTTTCGAAGTATTTTTGAATTGAATTTTAAATAGTCGGCCTTATGCTCAGCATTATAAAGTTCCTCGGGCACTAATGTTGCCAACTCATTTTGATGAATCACTAAAACAGCGTTAAAATCTTCCGAGAAAACAGAATTACTACTCAGTTCCGCTTTTAAGTGATTAAGAATGTCAGTAGGCGTTGATTTTACTTCAAACGGAATTGTTTTAATAAACTCAATAATATTTTGACTTCTATTTAGTATACAAAAAGAAAGCCCATTCAAATTAATTTGAATGGACAGTTCTTTAATATCGTTTATTTTCAAACTATTCTTTATTTGCGTAGCTTTTTGGCCAGTTTCCTTTAGTGAATACTTCGGTCATAGATCCTACTTTTAATGATGGTCCATTAACACCGTCTACAGATACTACTTGGTTTTCTTTTTCTATTAAGTAAGGCTCTTGGTCATATAAAATAACTGATTTCTCTACACTAGCTTCAAATACAGAAAACTCTTCGAGTTTACCAGCTTGAAGTTTGAATTTAGCCCCTTCTTTACCAACACCTACATTCATCATTGTTTTATAACGGTCACTACCTTTAAATAATGAATCTTTAACAGAGTAAAAACTTAAAGTATCAATTAAAGTTAATGTTTTCATGGTTTCAACACCACCAAATAACTTTGTTCTTTCTTCATCTAATACTAACGTATCACGTCTTTGTGTAATTGGCACTTGACCAGTTTCTACGAAGTTGATTAATTTATCAAAACTATCTGTGTAAGTTCCGTTAACATCTTTATAAGCTAATTGCGCATCTCTAACATCAATTAGGCGATCAATAACTACAGCAAAACGCTTTTCTTTTAATTGGTTAAATTCGATCTCTCTATATACTGACATATACGTCATATAACCTAAGAAGATAATTAAGACCCAAAGTAAGATATTTATTACAGGTTTTATTTTTTTCGGTACAAATTTGTCAATTAACCATACAATTCCAATGGTTAAAATTATAATAACTACAATTGCTATAATAATGTTCATATTAGTTTTTATTTATTAGGTCTATCGCAAATCTACAATTTTTTTTTGTACGTTAAAACTATCTAAATTAAAAAAAATAAAAATAACCAACTAAATGAGATATGCTCTTTAAAAATACAGAATAATAGTATCTTGCTGTATATTTATTTTTCATATGATTTCTAATGCTTCTGCATTCTATTCGCTAATAAAATCTAAGTTTCCATTTACGCCAACTTCTAAGCAAGATATGGTGTTAATGCAGTTATCTCAATTCCTTTTTGATAGTAATAAGAATTCGATTTACTTATTAAAAGGATACGCAGGAACTGGAAAAACAAGCATCATTGGTACCATTGTTTCTAATTTATGGCAAGCAAAAAAAAGTGCTGTTTTATTGGCTCCAACAGGTAGAGCTGCTAAAGTAATTTCAAATTATTCTAAAAAGGAAGCTTTTACTATTCATAAAAAGATTTATTTCCCTAAAAAAGATAAAGGAGGCGGTGTTAATTTCGTGATTCAACCTAATAAGCATCGTAATACTATTTTTATTGTAGATGAAGCGTCAATGATTTCTGATACTCCTTCAGATACAAAATCATTTGATAGTAGTTCTTTGTTGGACGATCTCATGCAATATGTATATTCTGGTCATGAATGTAAATTGCTTTTAATTGGTGATAAAGCGCAATTGCCACCTGTAAAATCAGATTTAAGTCCTGCCTTAGATGAAAATAACCTCAGTTTAACATATAGTAAAGACGTTGTTGGTATTGAATTAGATGAAGTGGTACGACAAGAACAAGATTCAGGAATTTTAAGCAATGCAACAGAACTTAGAGCGGTTTTAGAATCTAGTTTTTATGAGAGTTTTAAATTCGATTTAAACGGATTTACAGATAGTGTACGTTTAATAGATGGCTATGAAATTATGGATGCCATTAATGATGCGTATAGTGCAGATGGTTATGAGGAAACGGCAATTATAGTGAGGAGTAACAAGCGTGCTAATGCCTATAATCAACAAATTAGACAACGTATTTTGTTTAATGAATCTGAATTATCATCTGGTGATTATTTAATGGTTGTAAAGAATAATTATTTTTGGCTGAAACCTACTAGCGAAGCTGGTTTTATTGCTAATGGTGATATTATAGAAGTCTTGGAGATTTTCAGCATTAAAGAGTTATACGGTTTTAGATTTGCGGAAGTAAAATTACGAATGGTAGATTATCCCAATATGACACCTTTTGAAACCGTTTTACTTTTAGATACGATTGATGTAGAAAGTGCTTCTTTAAGTTACGAAGAGTCCAACAGATTGTACCAAGAAGTCTCTAAAGATTATGAAGAAGAACCTTCCAAATACAAACGCTTTTTAGGGGTTAAGAATAATAAATTCTTTAATGCCTTGCAAGTAAAGTTTTCTTATGCGATTACATGTCATAAGTCTCAAGGTGGACAATGGAACACCATATTTGTAGAGCAACCGTATTTGCCAAATGGCATGGATAGAGATTATATTCGTTGGTTATATACTGCAATTACTAGAGCCAAAGAAAAACTTTATTTAATTGGATTTAAAGACGAAATGTTTGTAGAGAAGAATGATTTTTTAGACTAAAAATCTAATAATCTAAAAATCTAAATAATCTAGATATTATGACAGAGACAATTCTAAGTATTTTTTTAGGTATCGGACTCTCGGCTTCCGTGGGTTTTAGAGTCTTTTTGCCATTGTTTGCTTTAAGTTTAGCTGCCTATTTTAATGTATGGGAACTCAATGAGTCTTGGCAATGGATTGGTAGTACAGCCGCAGTTATTACTTTAGGTATAGCAACTTTAGTCGAAATTGTAGCGTATTATATCCCTATAGTAGATAATGCTTTAGATACGATTGCAATTCCTTTAGCAACTATTGCTGGTACTGCCGTCATGGTGTCTACGGTTGCAGATTTGAGTCCGGTAATTACTTGGGCCTTAGCAATTATCGCAGGAGGAGGTACTGCGGCAGCCGTAAAAAGTTCTGCAAGTGCAACACGTTTGGGGTCAACAGTATCTACTGCTGGTTTCGGGAATCCGGTAGTCTCAACCCTTGAAACAGGAACGTCTGTTGTAATGTCCATAGTCTCAATATTTTTGCCCATTTTGGCTGTAATTCTAGTCTTATTTATATTTTATTTGATTTATAAACTCTATAAAAAGTTGCGTTCAAATTGACCAAAATCATCTTATAAACCTTATTTTTGAAACTGAATGAATTCGTTATACATATCATATAGATGAAAATTATATCCATGATTCCTGCACGTTATAGTGCTTCTCGATTTCCAGGGAAATTGATGCAGAATTTAGCAGGTAAATCTGTAATTCTTAGAACTTATGAAGCTACTGTGGCCACTAAATTATTTAGTGAAGTCTATGTAGTGACAGATAGTGATATCATTTTTAATGAAATTGTTAATAATGGTGGAAAAGCCATAATGAGCATAAAAGAACACGAATCTGGAAGTGACCGAATCGCAGAAGCTGTGGCACATATAGATTGTGATATTGTAATCAATGTACAAGGAGATGAACCATTTACGGAAGGTGAAAGTTTAGCAAAGGTAATCGACGTTTTTAAAGATGACACAGAAAAGGAAATTGATTTAGCATCTTTAATGGTTGAAATTACAGATATAGAAGAAATCAATAATCCAAATACGGTAAAAGTTATAGTCGATCAGCAGAATTTTGCATTGTATTTTTCACGAAGCCCAATTCCATTTCCTAGAGATGCTAAGGTTGGTGCGCGTTATTTTAAACACAAAGGAATTTATGCTTTTAGAAAAGAAGCCTTATTAGAGTTTACGGTTTTACCAATGCAATTTCTTGAAGCTTCGGAAAAAATTGAATGTATCAGATATTTAGAATACGGAAAACGTATTAAAATGGTAGAAACCAAAATACAAGGTGTAGAAATTGACACACCAGAAGATTTAGAAAAAGCAAAACGTTTGTGGAAGTAGATTACAACAACATAAAAGTAGTAGGCTTCGATGCTGATGACACACTGTGGGTTAACGAAACCTATTTTAGAGATGCGGAAGAAGAAGTTGGTCAGTTATTGTCACATTATGAAACGCCAAATAAAATAGATCAGGAGCTGTTTCGGATGGAAATTGTAAATCTTCCAACCTACGGTTATGGTGTAAAAGGGTTTATTTTATCAATGATTGAATTGGCTGTAGAATTATCTAACGGAACAGTTTCTAATGCTATTATTTCTAAAATATTAACCATAGGTAAGGATATGATTAATAAACCGATTGAGTTGTTAGATGGAGTAGAAGAGGTGTTAAAAGTGTTGTCTAAAGATTACAGATTAATTGTTGCAACAAAAGGAGACTTGTTGGACCAAGAACGAAAATTAGAAAAATCGGGATTGTTAAAATACTTTCATCATATAGAAGTATTAAGTGAAAAGCACGAAACTAATTACACACAATTGTTAAAGCGATTAGATATTGAACCAGAATCGTTTTTGATGGTTGGAAATTCATTGAAATCCGATATTTTACCTTTAGTAAAAATTGGATCTCAAGCTATTCACGTGCCATTTCATACCACTTGGCAACATGAAAAAGTTACTGAAAAAGAAGCAAACGGTTCTGACTATAAAACGGTTAACAGTTTAACGGAAATTTTAGATTTTTTTAATTCATAAATTTGAGAATACTAGATAAACATACTTGGAACAGACATGCTCATTTTGAGTTTTTTAACACTTTTGAAGACCCTTATTTTGGGGTTACCTTTAAAGTAGATGTTACTAAAGCTTATGAGTTTTCGCGTTCTAATGAGGTGTCTTTTTTTGTAAAATATTTGCATGCTACAATGCAAGCTATTAATGAAATTGAGAATTTTAAATATAGAATAAACGAATCTAACGAGGTGGTTGTATTTGATACTATTCATGCATCAGCAACCATCTTAAGACCGAATAAAACCTTTGGGTTTTCCTTTGTAAATTATGATGAAGATATTCTGAAATTTCAAACTAATTTTTTAAAAGAAAAAGAACGAATTTTTAATTCTGATGATTTGTTTCCTCCCATAGATTCTATGGGTTGCATTCATTGTTCATCTTTACCTTGGGTAAATTTTACAGGTCATAAAGAACCCTTTAAAGGGGAAAAAGATTCCGTTCCTAAATTAGCATTCAGTAAAATGGAAAATTTAGGTTCAAAAAAAGAAATGCAGATCGCTATTAATGTCAACCATGCTTTGGTAGATGGCTATCATGTTGGACTTTTTAATGAAAGGTTACAATTTCATTTAAATAGTCAATAAATATAAACTAAGTTGTTATTTTTGTTAAAGATATAAAGTAAATGATATTCAAAAATTATCCAATGGTGTCCAGAGTTGTTTTTGGACGAGGAAGTTTTAATCAACTCGACGAAATTCTAGCTACAAAGCGTAAAGGGCGAAACGCACCATTTATATTTTATGTTGATGATGTTTTTAAAGGCAATCATTGGTTAACCTCACGGATTACACTATCCTACAAGGATAAAATTATATATGTACCAACTAAAGAAGAACCAAGAACAGATCAAATAGATCAGCTAGTCGAAGATATTATATTAGAATATAGTGAGCTACCATCTGGTATTATTGGAATTGGAGGCGGTACCGTTTTAGATATTGCAAAAGCGGTATCTTTAATGTTAACGAATAAAGGAGAGGCTAAGGATTATCAAGGCTGGGATTTAATTAAACATCCTGCTATTTATCATGTTGGTATTCCAACAATTTCTGGTACAGGCGCAGAAGTGTCTCGTACTACTATTTTAACCGGTCCAGTTCGTAAACTAGGAATTAATAGTGATTACACACCTTTTGATCAAGTATTATTAGATCCAGAATTAACCAAAGATGTTCCAAAAAATCAGTGGTTTTATACAGGTATGGATTGCTTTGTACATTGTGTAGAGTCACTTACAGGAACGTATCTAAATGCGTTTAGTGAAAGCTATGGTGAAAAAGCCTATGAGCTCTGTAAAGAGATATTTTTAGAAGATACTTTAAGTATAGAAGATTCACAAGATAAACTAATGATGGCTTCTTGGCATGGTGGTATGAGTATAGCCTATTCTCAAGTTGGTGTTGCACACGCTATGAGTTATGGTTTAGGATATCTTTTAGGTATAAAACATGGTATTGGGAATTGCATCGTTTTTGATCATTTAGAAGACTATTATCCAGAAGGTGTCGCGATTTTTAAACAGATGAAAGCGAAACACAACATTCAATTACCTCAAGGCATTTGTGCTGATTTAGACCAAGATCAGTTTGATACAATGATTGATGTAGCCTTGAGTTTAGAACCACTGTGGGAAAATGCCATTGGTAAAAACTGGAAAACTATTATGACCAGACAAAAGCTTCAAGAGTTATACAAAAAAATGTAACATGCGCTGGTTAGCAAAATTCATATATTTTAAAGTATTGGGTTGGAAGGTTGTTGGCAATACTAACTTTTCAAAAGATACCGTTAAGAAGGCTGTAATAATTGCAGCTCCACATACCAGTTGGGTTGATTTTTATTTGTCCCTTTTATTAAGGAATGTAACTCAAGTAAAAACAAATTTCGTTGGAAAAAAAGAGCTTTTTGTATGGCCATTTGGTTACTATTTTAGAGCCGTAGGAGGGAAAGCATTAGACAGGACTTCTGGTCAGAATAAAGTTGAAACTATAGCTAAATTATTCGAAGGAGAAGAAGAGTTCAGGTTAGCATTATCACCAGAAGGTACCAGGAAAAAAGTAGAAAAATGGAAAACAGGATTCTACTATATTGCTAAAAAAGCTAATGTACCTATCATAATGTATACCTTCGACTTTAAAAACAAACAGAATAAGGTGTCAGAACCATTTTATCCCACAGAAGATATGGAAGCTGATTTTAAGTATATGAGATCCTTTTATGAAGGAGTTGAAGGAAAGGTAAAAGAATACAGTTAGATTCGCATTTTGTTAGAATTTTGGCACAAGATTTGAAGTATTCATATTGCAATGAAACATAAAGTAAACTCCAAGTCACTAAAAAGAAACATTGCCTCAATAAGCTATCTGATTTAATTGGATAGCTTTTTTACTTTTATAAATTCATCTAATAGATAATTCGTCTGATTTTGAAGCTTATTTTTAAAGAACTGCATACCTCCAAAAAATATACCTTTAATTCCCATGGCTTGTTTTGCCCATTTATGTAAATCAAATTCGTCCGTATGTTTTATAATTAAGCCGTCTTTAAATTCAAATGAGGCGTCAATTTTATTATGTACTTTTCGTCCGGTTTTGCTAAACGTGTAATGCGCTTCCCAATGTGCTGAACCACTGTTTTCGTTAGCGCTTACATTTGAAAACTCAACATTAAAACTAGTTTCATTTTGTGATTCGCAAAGCATTAACCACATCGCTTTAGCGCGTTCCCCTTTCAAAATACCAAAAGCAGGATCTTCAAAAACAACGTCTTCATGGTAGCATGATGCCATTGTAGGACCATCACAATTATTTAAAGCCGTGTAAAATGTTTTTATGATGTTTTCCATAAGATTTTTTAAAGATTTATAAAACCGTGCATTACAAAAATACGTAAGTAGAACGCTATTGATTCATATTCTTTCATTCGAATGGGATTTAATTGCTATGAAAGCGAAAAGCCATCTTTAAATAGATGGCTTTTTTGATTAAAATAGTCTCTCAAATTTTTCAGATTATTGCGTTTAGCTAACGCTTTAAGTGATTGATTTAATGGTTTCCAATCTGTTTTTTTTGCTTTTTTATAGAGATATTAATTTTATATTGAAGCAGTATAATCATCGCTATAAATGTGACACTAATTATCAGTATTAAAATTTTTATTTCTGATGCAGCAGAGGACAAATCACCTCCATAGAACGCTACTTTTCTAAACCCACTTAAGTATTGCGTCACAGGAATAAACTGAGCAACGCTAGTAATAAAATCTGGTATGGCTAAAGTTGGCCATGTAAATCCGCTAAGTATAAATGCAGGTGTAGAAATAACCATTAATAATTCTGTTGCCTTCAGTTGATTGGGTATAGCAATAGAAAACAACATTCCAATTCCCATAGAAGCAAGCGTCAATAATAAGGTTAGAACAATCATGGGTGTATTAAAAATACCTGCTGTAATATTAAAATAAGGAAATAGCAGACTTATTAATAGCCACATAATTGGTAGCATAATGATGAAAGGAGTCGCTTTTAACGCGATATGATAGAGTGATGATTTGCTTTCTTTTGTTAAAGTAATGAAATAGCCATCTTCAAAATCTCTTGAAAACACCAATGCCATAGCTAAGAAAATAACCTGTTGCATGATTGCGGCAAGTAATCCTGGTAACATAAAAGTAATATAGTTTCCGGTGGAATTATAGAGCTTATTAAAGTTGATTTTAAAACTCTCATAAGTCACTTTTGCTTGCTTTGGATGAAGACCTTGTTTTTTGAGTCCTTCGATTTCTATGCCAGCATTTATGGTCATTAAAACTGTACTTATATTTTTACTTGCTGTATTGGCGTTTAAAATATTTGCCATGTTAAGGTCTATGCGGACTTCAGGGTGCTGTTTCTGTAATAGGTTTTTTTCAAAATCTGAAGGAAACGTTATAACTGCAGCATATTGTTCTTTAGGCATTTCATTTACAATATTGCCATCAGTAGAACGCACATCAGTAACCAATAATACTTCATTGTCTTCAAAAGCATCAATAATTTTATCTGTTGTAGGACTTTGGTCTTGGTCTACTATGACAATGGGTAAATCTATAACTTTTGCTTGTTGATAGACGTAACCAAATAAAATACCGTAGCCAATTGGTGCTCCAAAAAAAATAGCAAGTAAAACACCATTCGAAAAAATACGTTTAAACTCAACCTTAATAAGCCTTATAAATTTTTTCATGGTTTAGCTTTTTATTAGAATGGTTGCATTGGTATAAAATTGTTGTTCTGAAACATCTGCTACAGGTACAATTTTTAATTCATAAATTGATTCTGATAATTGGTACAAAGGTGCTGTGCTTGTAATATCTGCATATTGTGCCAATTGTTTTATAGCTACAATTTTAGCTTTAGTTTCTATTTTTGTGTAAGGATTAATTAGTGTGAGTTCTTGCCCGACTTCAAAATCATAAATTTTTGATTCTGGAATTGTAAATCTGAAATAGACACTATCCGTTTTATAGCCATTAAATAAGGTGAATCCAGGAGTTAGTAATTCGCCTTCTTCTAAACTTATGGTTTCTATAGACATGGCTGCAGGTGCAATTAAATACTGTTCGTTTGAAGCAGAAAGCACCTCTTCTTTTGCTCCCAATGCGCGTTCTAATTGACCTTTTGCTTGTTCTATTTGTTCGGATCTTGTGCCTTTTTTTACTTCGTCTCGTTTAGCTTCTAAACTTGCAACCTGTGCTTTTGCCATGTTGAGTTTCATTTTTACTTCGTCAAATTGTTGTTGACTTACTAAAGAATCTTCATACATATTTTTTAATCTCCCGTATGATTCTTGTGCAAATTCTAATTGTGCTTTTCCGGCCTCCAATTGGCCTTCAATTTGGCTAAACTGTTCCGATGTTGCACCATTAAAAGCCATGTTTAGCTGACCTTGAGCTGCTTTAATTGCACCTTCGGCTTGTAACATTTTAGCATTTACTTCAGGAATATTAATTAGGGCTAGCGTATCTCCTTTGCTTACAGATTGCCCTTCTTCAACATATATTGCATGAATTCGCCCTGGGATTTTACTGCTGACTGCAATAGTTTCAAATTTTACTTTTCCTCTATTTGGTGTAATTTTTTCATGATTACAAGATTGAAAGAGTAATAGCGTAAAAAAGCTTAAGATGAGTGTTTTATAAGTGTTCATTTTATATCGTTTATAGTTGGATTAATAAGTAAGTATGCCTTTAGCATGGCGCAAATCTGCAACAGCTCTTCGTTCGTTATAGAAGGATTCTTGCAGTTTAAAATTAGCTTTTTCTAAATCGTTTAAAGCATCGAGTACATCATTGATTGAAGCCAAATTGTTTTTGTATTGTTGGTTAATTAGATCGTATGTATCACTAGCTAATTCAATTTCTTTTTCCACTATTTTAGTGTTTTCTAAGGCAGCTTCATAAGTTAGTTGGGCTTTTGTAATACTTAAAGCAATCATTTCATTGGCATCGGTAATTTGCTCTCTAAGTTTTTTACTTTCTAAATGTGTTTTTTTGCTTTTTAATCGGGATGTATTTCCATCAAAAACATTCCATTTTATGCCAGCTCCAATAAACCATTTTGGATCTAATAAGGATAAATCATCTTCTATGAATTCGTAATGTCCTTTAATAGCAATTTTGGGAATGAAACTGCTTTTTTCCATCTTTTGTTTATAATTTGTTGCTTTTTCAGCTTCTTCTAAGGCTCTTATTTCATTGCGTTTTTCAGTATTAGAATCGTCATTAAATGAAAATACTTGTAAATGTGGATTGAGCAATTTTAAGTTAGCTTTAGGTTCTCCGGTCAGTTGATGAAGCACTTCTATTAATAGAATGTTTTTATGTCTAAAATCGAGTTGTTTTGCTGCAAGTTGTTGTTGAGCGAGTTCAATCTTTTTTCGACTTATTGGTGTTGTTAAACCGTTTTTAATTGCTTTTTTGACATAATAGGCTTGTTCGTTCAAATAGTTTTCTGTGGTAGTTAAAACTTTTTCAGAAGCTTTTACTAGGGCTAATTTATCGTAGGTTTCAATAATTTGTAAAGCGATTTTATCGGCTTCGGCAAGACCCACATAATTTAACGAAGATTCTTTGTGTTTACTTGCTTTAAGTGCATTGCTAGCCTCAAATCCACTAAATAATACCCAATCTAAATCTACTGAGGATTTTAGAATATTCTTATCCTGAAGATTTGCGGCTTCTTGCAATGGGATGTTATCTGGAAAAGGCGAATTAAAAGGCAACCCAATGGCATCTTTGATGATGAGTTTTTGAGTCTCTATTAATAAAGTTTGGGTGTCATCGTCAAATGTAATGTCATCATTTAATCTTGTATAACTTCCGTTGAAAGTAATCTTTGGCAAGAATACAGATTTTGCTATTTGTTGATCTACTTTGGCTTGCTCAGATTCAATTTTATTACTTTTTAGAGTGTGATTTTTTTGAAGTCCTTTATGAATTAAATCTTTGAGTATGGGGTCTAATTCTTGTGCCGAAATTTCTGTTGGAATTACAGTTATAAGTAGCAGTAAAACACAATTTAAGGCGACTTTATTGATGTTCATTTTGCATAGTTTTTAATTACTATACAAAGGTATTACTGAATTTTGAATTTATTTTTGACCTATATCATAAAAGGTGAAGATTTATGATAAATTTTAATTGATAGCATCTTGACTTCTAATACGACTTAATGTTTCTTGTGCCATGCCTAAATAAGAAGCAATATGACCTAATGATACTTGGTAGACAATATCAGGAAATTCAGCCAGCATATAATCGTAGCGCTCTCTTGCCGTTTGAAATTGAATTGCATTGAGTTTGTTAACTACATTAGTTAACATTTCGGCAATGACTAATCGACCTAATTTTTCCATCTTAGGATATTTAGCAAATAAGACATCTAATTTTTCCTTAGAAATGAGATATAAAACAGAATCTTCAAGAACTTCTAAATAATATAAACTAGGTTTTTTTTGAAAAAAGCTATCAGCACTAGACATAAATTTTCCTGTTCCAAAAAACCACTGTGTAATCTCCTTTTGGTTATCATTAAGATAATAACTTCTGCCCATGCCTTGCTCTATGAAATATAAGTATTTACATATGTCACCTTGGTGAACAAGTGTCTCATTTTTAGAGACTGATTTCATTGTAAAATGATTCAAAATATCATTTAGTTCATCATCTGAAAATGGCACCAATGCCGTTAAAGTGTGGGTGAAACTCATAATTAAAGAAAAAGCTAAGCTAATTGAAATTTAGGCTAGAAACAAACGAAATATAATAGAGAACAATTGATCTCTATACCTTCTCTTTGAATGAGGTTTAATGGCTTTGAAAGCGAAAGATCATCTTTAATTAGATGGTCGTTTTTATTCGATAGTAATTCTATTTCTAAAACCTATATCTGTGCGTTCATCAAACAAAAAATCATAATAATCAGCATCACCTTTTGTGCCATTGATTGTGGTTTTGGCTCTTCCAATTTCTAATCCAGATTTATTATATGCTTTAGCAATTACTGTTCTATCAAAATCAGTATCAAAGATCACGTATAAGGTGAGTTTATTATTGTTGCTACTAGATTGGCTACCAATATCGTAAACACCAGTTTTTAAGCCGTTCTGTTGTAAATCTTCAGAAAGTATAATTGTACATTCTAATGTTTTGTCTACTCCTTCAGAAACACCTTCAAAAAACTCCGTGGCACTTTCTCCAACAACTTCGCCACCTCTGTTTATTCCTTCTTTTGTTTTGTTGGCTATTCTGTCGCAAGATAAAAAGCTAAATAGAATTATTAAGGTTGTTAATTGGTAAATCTTCATATCGTTAAACATTTTTATAAAAATAAATATAATGAATTTAACGTCTAATTTTATCTATGATTTTCTGCAAATTTAAATATACAAATTCATTCGTTTTTGCATAATAAAATGAAATAAAACAAACTACTGAAAGAAACAGTATGGCACCGATAATAGCTTGCCAAGGCTCTAAAGCTCTACCAATAAGTTGATGCAATCCAAAACCAGTAAGACTACCATAAATGATAATGAAATGAATGACATAAATGGATAGTGTTTTTTGTCCAATTTTTAGAATTAATGGTTGTTTAATATAATTCTCCGCTAAATAAAACAGAGAAAAGATGATTAACACATTTCCTAGTCTAGTAAATAAATAATTATAATAAGCAACCTCTTTTAAAATTGATAAATCAGAGACATAGTATAGTTTCATTAATGTTTCAGAAGAACCGAAAATAAGTGCAATTCCAATAACAAAAAAACCAGATACAATGGCTATTTTAAACTTAGGACGTTCTACATAACGATAAAATAATGTTGCAATAAAACCACCAAAGGCTACATAACCAAACCAAGGAATTATATTAAAAATGGAACCGTTTGCTTTAGATAAATAGTTTGAGAACACCATAGGAACCTCAGGTAATTCTAAATGGCGATACAAGGGTTCTAACATAAAAATGGTTAAACCAAGTAGTAACATCACTATAGAAAATACCAAAGTTTTTTTTAATGTGAGCCTGTAAATAAAAACAATTAGTATAAGGGAGAGTCCAATACATTGTAAAACATCTACAACTAAAAAGGAATCGGGAAATTTACCTGTTAACCATTCAAAAATTGGGGCTCGCAATAGATAACCGATACCAATAAGCATAAATCCTCGTATTAGGCCTTTATGCATTCGCTTCTCAATTGTTCCATTAAGCTTTGCTCTTATTAATAAATATGAAAAAATGAGACCCGAAATAGTGAAAAAAGTTGGTGCAGTAATACCTCTTGTGTATTCCCAAACTTTAAAAGCTGTATAGCTATGATTTCTGTATGAAACGTTTAAAAGAGTATCTATAAAATGTCCTTGAAGCATCATTAAGATAGCAAATGCTCTTACGGCATCTATGAAATATAGGCGGTTTGTGCTCAAGTAATAATTGATTGGTGTACAAATGTACTATTTTACAATTGTAAATAAATAATATCAAACAATTTTGATATAGTAACCTTATCTTTTTTTTGCATTTAGAGCTATGAGGCTTTGTTGTTGGTATGATCACTATCGAGATAAACACGTGTTCGCGGTAAGCTTTTTGGGTAGTTTTTCTGAATAAATTCTATCATTTTTTCACGAACATGTACACGTAAATCCCATGCCGTAGGTGAGTTTTTGGCACTTACTAAAATTCTAATTTCAATTGTGGTTTCTTTTGAGTCTGTTACCTGTAAAACATTTACTTGTTTATCCCAAAGTACTGTATTTTCTAATATTTTTGTTAATTCTGTTCGCAAGGCATCAAAAGGCACATGATAATCGGTATGTAGAAAAACAGATCCAATTATATCGGCAGAATTGCGAGTCCAGTTTTGAAAAGGATTTTCCAAAAAGTAAGTGGATGGTAATACAAGTCGTCTTTTATCCCATAGACGTACTACCACATAGGTGAGATTAATTTCTTCAATCCAACCCCATTCGTTTTCTACAACTACAGCATCATCAATTCTAAAGGGTTGTGTAAAGGCTATTTGAATACCGGCTAGCAATGCGCCAACCACTTTTTGAGCTGATAAACCAATAATAATTCCGGCTAAACCAGCAGAAGCAAAAATTCCGTATCCGATTTTTTTAATACTATCAAATGAGAGTAGAATAAATCCTATAGCTAATAGCCCAATAATGAAAATGATAATTTTCTCTAGTAGATTAATTTGCGTATACATCTTTCTAGCTTTAAGATTGTCTTCAGCAGAAATATCGTAACGTTTTAAAAAGAGCGCTTTTCCATTTTTTAAGAAAATTATTAGTAACCATGCAAAGCAAATAATTAGGAAATTATGTTTTTGCGGGACTAACAAGGAGCTTTCATAATCTTCAAAATTTGAAAGTGAATTCATGAAGTCGAAAACACCTTCTATATTGAAAAATATTAGAATTAAAAGGAGGCATATAATCAATTGAATGGATCTTTTCATAAGGTAAAAAGAGGTTTATTGTCTATTCTTAATGTATTAGAATTTTAATGGAAACACAAGTAAAACCACTATAAATCTTAATGTTTATATGATTTTTATAAAATTCGGAAATAAAAATCTCATTATTGCATACTTTATACTGTACAGAATTGTTCGTTGTTAAAAATTTAATCTTAGATAAGTATGCTTTTGTTAAGGCTTGTTATTTATATGATCATAAAATCTGATGCTTTATTTACAAATTTTAGCAACAGAAACTTATATAATAAAAACCGTTTACTACATTTATAATCTATGGAATTTTTAAACGAACTACTCAGCGACTTTTCATCTTTAGCTTGGGGATTACCCTTGCTTATTTTATTAATTGGTGGAGGCTTATATTTATTAATACGCTCTCATTTTTTACCGTTTCGGTATTTAGGGCATGCCTTAAATGTACTTAGGGGAAAATATGACGACCCAAATGATCCTGGTGAAATATCGCATTTTCAAGCCTTAACAACGGCATTATCTGCAACTGTAGGCATGGGAAACATTGCAGGTGTTGCGGTTGCTATTTCAATTGGTGGACCAGGTGCTGTTTTTTGGATGTGGATTAGTGCTGTGATTGGGATGTCTACAAAATTCTTTACTTCTACCTTAGCAATAATGTATCGAGGTAAAGATAGTGCTGGCGAACTTCAAGGAGGACCAATGTATTTTATTATGGAAGGTTTAGGGAAATCATGGAAGCCTTTAGCTGTGTTTTTTAGTTTCTGTGGCCTTATAGGCGCCTTGCCTGTTTTTAATGTGAATCAATTGACGCAAGCTTTAAATGATATTTTATTAATTCCGAATGGTGTACAAGTAGGCTTATATACGAATCTCACTATTGGTGTTATTTTGGTGTTTATTACTGGTTTAGTAATTTTAGGAGGTATTAAACGAATTGGTTCCGTTGCTTCTCGTTTAGTACCAAGTATGGTGGCTCTATATTTTCTATTGGTTATTATCATTCTTATAGCACATAACGATGTGTTATTATATTATTTGAAACTTATATTTACAGACGCCTTCGCTGCTAACTATTATCCTAAAGATGATACCTTTTTAGGAGGTGTTATAGGTGCTTTAATTCTTCATGGTATAAAACGTGGAGCATTTTCTAATGAAGCCGGAATTGGTACAGCTCCAATGGCACATGGTGCAGCCAAAACAGATGAGCCTATTCGCGAAGGATTAGTTGCTATGCTAGGACCTGCAATAGATACTTTAATTGTTTGTACACTTACGGCTTTAGCTATTTTGGTTACTGGTGTTTGGGAAACGACTTCTGATAACGGAGTGAGTCTTACGGCATCAGCTTTTGATGATGTTATGCCTAACTATGGTAAATATCTGTTGTTAGTCTGTATTGCTGTATTTAGTATGAGCTCGCTATTTTCTTACTCATATTATGGTACAAAATGTATGTCGTTTCTTTTTGGAGCGGATAAAAAGCACTATTATAATTACTTCTATATCTTGAGTATTTTCATCGGAGCTACAACGAGCTTAAGCATGATGATTAACCTTATTGATGGTGTGTTTGCTCTAATGGCGATTCCGACGATGTTGGCAACGTTAATCTTAGCTCCAAAAGTGTTAATTGAGCTCAAAGCGTATATCAAACGACTAAAAAATGAGTGATTATTTGCTTATAGAAGCTTTAAATTGCTGAGGAGTCATCATTTCCATTTTCTTAAATTGTCTGTTGAAATAACTCGTGTTATTAAATCCAGATTGAAAAGCAATGTCAGACATCCTCATGTTTTGGGATGTTTTGATGAGCTTTTTAGAAAACTTAATTTTTTCTGAATTGATATAGTCAATAGGAGAAATGCCTAAGGTGTTTTTAAACTGCTTATGAAAGTGAGAGGTGCTCATGTAGGCTTTCTTCGCCAACAGATCTACAGTAATATCCTTGTTCGTTAAATTTTCTTTAATAAATTTAATAACGGTACCAATCCTAGTGTCATTAAAAATATGAGTGTCATTTACAATAAGAGATTTAGCTTTGGTTTGAAGTAATCTTATAATTAACTCTTGAATCATTAAATCTAGCAAGACATCTTTAGATTTATTACTATTAGTAAAAGTGTACGTTAGTCGTTCCAATAAATGATTTACATCTACATTATTTATAAGATGTGATGTGGTTTTATCTAAATCCCAAGTGTTGTTTTCATTTTCGATAGCCACATTGTGGTTAAATTTTTCTACAACTTCTAAAATTTTAAAAGCATCGATGCCTAAAGCTAAACACTGTGTTGGTTTATTTTTTGTAGCAATTGGAAAATCAATAACCATTTCTTTATTGGTAGGCATAACAACAGATTCTCCTGGGAAAAAGTCGAAAGCATCAAAACCATCCAAATGCATTATTTTTTTTCCAGTGAGCATACTTGCTATAATAGGAAAGTCGAATGTTAAAGACACTTTCTCAGCAATCGCATGTGTTTCGTATATATTAAGTTCTGCATATTCAGCATTGTAAGTCGTCCTATTTTCTACTAACGTAGTAAGTTTTCTGTGGCTTTTATGTTGCGTTAATAAGTTGCTCATACTCAATATTACAAAAAAAAAATCTTAAAAATAGTTAATAAGAGATATGTTCAAAAATATAATCAATATGTTCAATTTATTTGGGATTTGATAAAATAACTTTATCAAAACTAAAGTATAAGTAATTTTTGTGCTAAATAAATAAATAATTAACAATAAAACACATTAAGGTATGAGCTATTCTAAGCCAAAATTTAAAGAGAAGTATTCTAATTTTATAAACGGAAAATTTGTGCCACCAGTTGGTGGTGATTATTTTGAAAATACATCTCCAATCGATGGAAGTGTAATCGCAAAATATCCAAGATCACAAAAAGAAGATATAGAAAAT
Organism: Winogradskyella helgolandensis; assembly: GCF_013404085.1. Classification (NCBI taxonomy): domain Bacteria; kingdom Pseudomonadati; phylum Bacteroidota; class Flavobacteriia; order Flavobacteriales; family Flavobacteriaceae; genus Winogradskyella; species Winogradskyella helgolandensis. The sequence goes on from NZ_JABFHO010000001.1 coordinate 2,662,452, forward strand.
GCAGTAGAAGCTGCAAATGCAGCAAAAGAAGCTTGGGGAAATACATCAGCAACCGAACGCGCTACGCTTTTAAATAAAGTAGCTGATATTATAGAAGCGAATTTAGAAGAATTTGCACTTGTAGAAACTTGTGATAATGGAAAACCAATCCGCGAAACTCTAAACGCAGATATTCCTTTAGCTGTAGATCATTGGCGTTATTTTGCAGCATGCATCAGAGCAGAAGAAGGTAGTGCTACGGAGTTAGATCAAAATACCTTATCCATGAATATTAAAGAACCACTTGGTGTCATTGGTCAAATTATTCCATGGAATTTCCCTTTATTAATGTTGTCTTGGAAATTACCTCCAGCATTAGCAACAGGGAACTGCGTTGTATTAAAACCAGCGGAACAAACGCCATCTTCAGCCACATTATTAATGGAGAAAATTGCAGATGTTTTTCCTCCAGGTGTATTAAATATTGTTCATGGTTTTGGTCCAGAAGCCGGAAAACCTTTAGCGTCGAGTTCTAAAATAGATAAAGTAGCCTTTACAGGTGAAACAACAACAGGGCAATTAATTATGCAGTACGCGTCTAAAAATCTAAATCCTGTGACTATGGAATTAGGTGGGAAGTCTCCAAATATATTCTTTAATAGTGTAATGGATGAAGATGATGCGTTTTTAGACAAAGCAATTGAAGGTGCTGTTTTATTTGCCTTTAATAAAGGTGAGGTTTGTACCTGTCCTTCAAGAATTTTAGTGCAAGAAGATATTTATGATGCTTTTATGGAGCGCGTAGTAGCAAGAACAAATGCAATTATTCAGGATAATCCTTATGATGTAAACACGCAGGTTGGTGCGCAAGCGTCTAACGATCAGTATGAAAAAATACAATCGTATTTTAAAATTGGAAAAGATGAAGGAGCAAAAGTATTAACAGGTGGTGAAGCTAATAAATTAGATGGCGATTTAGCTAATGGATATTATATTAAGCCTACGATTTTAGAAGGTCATAATAAGATGCGTGTTTTTCAAGAAGAGATTTTTGGACCAGTTGTTTGTGTCACTAAGTTTAAAGATGAAGCGGAAGCATTAGAAATTGCTAACGACACTATGTATGGTCTTGGAGCCGGTGTTTGGACCAGAGATGCCCATCAATTATATCAAATACCAAGAGCTATTAAAGCGGGTCGTGTTTGGGTAAATTGTTATCATGCTTATCCCGCACATGCACCATTTGGTGGCTATAAAAAATCTGGATTCGGTAGAGAGAATCATTTAATGATGATGAGTCATTATAGACAAACTAAAAACATGTTAATCTCTTATGATAAGAACAAGTTAGGTTTCTTTTAGGATTTTATTAATAGCTAATTAAGGCTGAATTAGTATATTTAATTCAGCTTTTTTTTATACCACATTTTATGAAACGCGTAAAAATAACAGATAAAGCAGCAGAAATAGTTAAGCAACTTCAAGCGAAACATGGTGATTTAATTTTTCATCAAAGTGGAGGTTGTTGTGATGGTTCTGCGCCAATGATTTTTGAAGAAGGAGAGATGTATCTAGATGAAAGTGATATTCTTTTAGGTGCAGTTGAAGGCGTGAATTTTTATATGAATCAAGATCAATTCGAATATTGGAAACATACCCACTTAACCGTTGATATCACAGAAGGTAGAGGTGCCAGTTTTTCATTAGAGATTCCTTTAGGTCTTCGATTTTTAATTCATTCCCGATTATTAACAGAAGAAGAGGAAGCTTACTTTAATATGAAAGTGGAATAATTCCGAGATTTTATATCAAAAAAAGCCTATATGCTTTGCGTATAGGCTTTTTTATGTTTTCGTAATTCTACATCAAATAATAATTAATATGATATATTTTTCGTTTTAATTTTATTAAAAATGAAATTTTTTAACTATTGGTTGATGATTTTATTGCTAATTTGATATATTTATGCTAAATAAATATATATGACTATAGATTTATGTCCAAATTGTGGTAGTGATCAGTATGTTAAGAGTGGAATTGTCAATAAAAGACAACGTTATAAATGTAAAAAATGCAACTACTATTTCACAGTTAATAAAATAGGAAAGAAGATAGATGACTATTACGTTAATAAATCACTACAACTTTATTTAGAAGGACTTACCTACAGGGAAATTGAACGGATTCTCGGGATTTCTCATGTCAGTGTCATGAATTGGGTTAAAAAATACAATATTAAGCGTCCTTATAACTCTAATTATCATCCCACTTACAAAATTCTAAACGCTAATGAGCTTGGTAGATATTTTTTAGATACAAATAATTTAAAGGGTGCAGGTGTTGTGGTGACTGAGTTAGGAGATAAATTTATGCTCATAAAATGGGAGCGATTTAAAGATTAGTATATTAAATTAACAAATAGATATATAAAATATTATTAAAAGCAATGTTTTTAAGAGCTTAGTGGTGCACACAGAATCAATTTAAAGTACTAACTAATCTTTTTTAACCATGAAAAATCAAAGCTTACTATTAACAGGACTACTTATAATGGTCTTTCAGTTTACGATTGCTCAAGGTTCGCCAGATTACACGGGTGGTTTAAAATTCAAATTCAATGAAGAAGGTACAAAGTATCTGCGGTTAATTTCTTGGGCTCAAGTTCAAGCTAATTATACCGCAGATGAAACCTTTGATAGTAATGGTAACGAAAACAGTCAATTAAACTTCAATTTAAGACGTGCTAGGATTTTAATGTTTGCCCAAATTAATAAGGACTTCTTAATTCTTACGCATTTTGGATTAAACAGTTTAACTAGTGCTAATTTAAGTCCAACAGGAAAAGGAGATGGTTCTCAGCTCTTCTTTCACGATGTATGGGCACAATATAGTTTAGGTAAAGATCATACCATAGGAGGTGGTTTACATTATTTTAATGGAATATCTAGGTTAAACAATCAGAGCACACTTAATTTAATGACTTTAGATAACAATCGTCAGGCTTGGGCAACTATTGGTTTATCTGATCAATTCGCTAGGCATTTGGGAGTATTTCTAAAAGGGAAATTCAATAAGTTACAATATCGTGTGGCTATTAATGATGCATCTGTGTCATCACTAGATGCTCGTGCCGCTGTTGCAGGTGGAGATGCGGTTTATAATGGCCGTTCTAGTTTAGGTTCTAAAGCAGCAGGGAAAACTTATGCTGGTTATTTTGATTATAACTTTTTAGATCAGGAATCCAACTTTTTGCCTTATAAAGTTGGGACCTATTTAGGAGAGAAAAAAATCTTCAATGTTGGAGCGGGTTTCTTTTTGCATCCTAAAGGTTCTGTAATCGATACTGGCACAGCAATTAATCCAAATATTGAAGGGGAGGATGTTGCCATCTTTGCTGCTGATGCTTTCTATGATGCACCGCTTGGGGAAAATGGTAGTGCTTTGACAGCTTATGCCATGTATCAAAATAGTAATTATGGGAAAAACTATCTCTATGGTGCTTACGGAACAGGTAGCATGCTATATTACCATGTTGGTTATGTTTTAAATGGGGATAAATTAAAAACGAGATTTCAACCGTATGTCAGTTATGGCATACATTCTTATGATGCTGTGGATGATAATAGATCTACACTAGGAGTAGGCATCAATGCTTATATGAGCGGACACAATTCAAAATTAACTTTAGAATACACTAATCAAAGTTTCGGTGCCATAGATTCAAATACTATTACACTTCAAGCAATGATTTACCTATAAACTAGAAACTATGAATGACAATCAGAAAAACGCATCAGCGTACTGGAAAGAAAATGTGAAGTATTTATTTATACTTCTCGCAATATGGTTTGTGGTGTCCTTTGGATGCGGCATTCTATTTAGGGAGGAACTCAACCAATTTAAGCTCGGAGGATTTAAGCTTGGCTTTTGGTTTGCCCAACAAGGTTCCATATATGTATTTGTGATACTGATTTTTGTTTACGTCAGATTAATGAATAAACTAGATAAAAAATACGGTTACGACGAGTAATCCTTAACTAAACTAAATAAAAAAACAAAAATTATGAGTGTACAATTTTGGACATGGTTATTAGTAGGGATTACTTTTGCCTTATATTTTGGAATCGCAATTTGGGCAAGAGCAGGCTCTACAAAAGAATTTTATGTTGCAGGAGGCGGAGTGTCTCCATTAGCAAATGGTATGGCAACTGCTGCCGATTGGATGAGTGCCGCCTCCTTTATAAGTATGGCAGGTATTATTTCCTTTGCAGGTTATGATGGCTCAGTTTATCTTATGGGATGGACAGGCGGTTATGTGCTTTTAGCTTTATTATTGGCACCTTACCTAAGGAAGTTTGGAAAGTTTACTGTACCAGATTTTATTGGAGATAGATACTACTCAAACACAGCAAGAACAGTTGCTGTTATGTGTGCTCTAATAGTTTCATTTACATATGTTGCAGGTCAGATGAGAGGTGTTGGAATTGTATTTTCTCAATTCTTACAAATCGATATTACTTATGGTGTTCTTATAGGAATGACCGTAGTTTTGGTATTTGCTTTATTGGGCGGAATGAAAGGTATTACCTATACACAAGTAGCACAATATTGTGTGTTGATTTTTGCTTTTATGGTACCAGCATTTTTTATTTCATTTCAAATGACAGGAAATATTATTCCTCAAATCGGAATGGGAGGTAAGGTTGAAGGTGGTGCGTTTCTATTAGATAAGCTAGATACGTTACATACCGAATTAGGATTTAACGAATATACAAGTGGAACAAAAAGCACATGGGATGTTTTTGCAATTACTTTAGCATTAATGGCAGGAACCGCAGGATTACCGCATGTAATTGTTCGCTTTTTTACAGTCCCTAAAGTGAAGGATGCACGTAAATCTGCAGGATACGCCTTGTTTTTAATTGCCATTCTTTATACAACAGCACCAGCAATCGCTGTTTTCTCGAGAACAAACTTAATTGAAACTGTAAGTAATCAACGTTATGATGAAATTCCGGTTTGGTTTAAAAATTGGGAAAATACGGGATTAATTGCTTGGTCTGATAAAAATGGTGATGGTAAAATTCAATACGTTGCAGGAAACTCATTATCTGGTAGCAAACCAATTTATGACGACGCTAGAGGAGAACATGGTGAACGTATTGTAACTAATAATAGTGATGAAGTCAATGAGTTATACGTAGATAGAGATATCATGGTATTAGCAAATCCTGAAATTGCAAATTTACCGAATTGGGTAATTGGATTAGTAGCAGCAGGTGGCTTAGCCGCAGCATTATCAACAGCAGCAGGATTATTATTAGTGATTTCTACATCTGTTTCTCACGATTTAATTAAAAAGCAATTACGACCAAATATTTCTGATAAAGGTGAATTGTTAGCCGCAAGAGTTTCAATATTTGTAGCGATTGTTATTGCTGGTTATTTTGGAGTTAATCCACCAGGATTTGTCGCCGCAGTCGTCGCGCTCGCCTTCGGGCTCGCAGCCGCCTCCTTTTTTCCTGCCATTATCTTAGGAATATTTGATAAACGGATGAATAAAGAAGGTGCTATTGCTGGAATGATCGTTGGTATGAGTTTAATGTTATACTACATGATGCGCTTTAAACTCGATATGTTTGGAGGTGGAACCAGTGAAGATTGGTGGTTTGGTACATCACCTGAAGGTTTTGGAACTATTGCCATGTGTGTCAATTTTGTTATCTCTATAGTGATATCTAGAGTGTCAGTTGCACCACCTCAAGAAGTTCAAGATATGGTTGAAAGTATCAGAATACCTTCTGGCGCTGGTGAAGCTCAAGATCATTAATAATCATTTATTTTAATTTCAATTAGTTTGAAAATCAGTATTACATTTATTTGTAATACTGATTTCTTATATTAGTAGGCGCTTTGTTATTGCGACTTTAAATTGATCAATTAATGAAAAAACGTCACGAACAAAAGCTAGTGGTTTTATCAATAGCATTGTTATTAGTATTTAATATTCCCTTTATCCTCATTTTTAATTTTGAAGGGGTCATTTTTGGGATTCCAACATTATACTTTTCGTTATTTTCATTTTGGATGATTTCAATAGTAATTTCATATATCGTTTTAAAACGTCATTATGAATAGTTACGCCGTAATCATAATCATCATTATTTATTTAGCAGTGTTGTTTTACATTGCTTTTCTTGCTGAAAAAAAACGTCAAAGTAAGTGGGTTAATAATCCTTACGTATACACCTTGTCTTTAGCTGTTTATTGTTCGGCTTGGACGTATTATGGGAGTGTCGGTATAGCAGCAAATTCAGGAATTGACTTTCTACCAATTTATTTAGGTCCTGTAATCGCAGCGCCTCTATGGATTGTATTACTGCGAAAAATTATTAGAATTTCGAAGCATCATAAAATTTCTTCTATTGCAGATTTTATTTCATTACGCTACGGAAATAACAGATTTTTAGGTGCGTTAGTAACCATCATTTGTCTATTTGGAACCTTACCTTATATTTCCTTACAGTTAAAAGCTGTTTCAGAAACCTTCGAAATTTTATCAGGAGAGAACAGTTATATTTCTACAACGGTCATTGATGATTCTACATTTTACATTGCTTTGTTGCTCGCCATATTTGCAGCTTTTTTTGGAACTCAAAATACAGATGCTTCAGAAAAGCATAAAGGAATTGTTGCCACAGTAGCGCTCGAGTCCATGCTAAAATTAATGTTCTTTTTAGTTATAGGGATCTATATTACATTTTTCTTGTTTGATGGCACTTCAGACATTTATGAGAAAGTTTCTATCACAGAAAATTTTAAAGCATTGACAACTTTTGGAGAAGTAGAAGCTGGTTTTAATTGGTTCTTCATGATTGCTTTATCATTTATGGTGGTGTTTTTGTTGCCAAGACAATTTCAAGTTGCAGTATTAGAAAATAACAGAGAAAAGCATTTAAAGAAGGCTATTTGGTTGTTTCCGTTGTATTTATTGTTGTTTAATATTTTTGTGATTTTTATTGCGTGGGCAGGAAAACTCACGTTTGGTTCTACAGAAAATGCAGAATATTACACGTTGTTGCTGCCGTTAGAACACGGGAATACCTTTTTAGCAACGCTGGTGTTTTTAGGTGGTTTTTCAGCAGTGATTTCTATGGTTGTAGTGTCTACTTTAGCATTATCTACTATGGTCAGTAACAACTTGGTGATTCCTTATGGTTTTCTAGATAAATTCATTAAAAACCAACCAGAACGCAATTCAAAATACATTAAGGCCATTCGTCGTGTTTCTATTTTTACCATCATTATTACAGCTTATTTCTTTTATGTGTTGTTTTCAAAAGCACTGTCTTTATATTCAATCGGTTTAATTTCGTTCGTTATTATAGCGCAGTTGGCTCCGTCATTTTTTATAGGTTTATATTGGAATCGTGGCTCTTCAAAAGGTGCTATTATTGGAATGATTGTAGGTTTTTTTGTCGCCTTTTATACTTTAGTTTTACCTTTTACTTTAGAATCGTACTTAGGCACAGATGATTTCCGACAATATGGATTAATGGGGATTGAAACTTTAAAACCTTATGCTCTTTTTGGAATTGATTTTTTAAGTCCGCCAGCACATGCGTTTTTCTGGAGTATCACTTTTAATTTGTTTAGCTATTTAATGTTTTCATTAATGTCTAAAGGAAATTATAGAGAACGTAATTATGCCGAAATGTTTGTGGATAGTAAAAACTTCACTAATCTTCAAGATAGTGCATTGGTTTGGAAAGGTGAAGCATACGTCTCAGATATTAAAAATGTTTTGGAACGATTTTTAGGTGAAAAAAGAGCGGCTCGTGCATTAAAAATATTTTTCACGAAGTATAAATTATCGCAAGATACACAGCTAGCAGATGCACGGTTAATTAACTTTTCAGAAAGGCTCTTAACAGGAAGTATCGGTTCCGCTTCAGCAAAAATATTAATCGCAAGTGTGGTAAAAGAAGAGCAAATTAGCTTAGTTGAGGTCTTGAAGATATTAGAAGAATCTAAAGAGAATATTGTGAGCAATAAAATGTTGGTGGAAAAGTCTAATGAGTTATCTCAACTAACATCTAGATTAAAAGAAGCCAACGAAGAGTTAATTAGTAAAGACAGACAGAAAGATGAGTTTTTAGATACGGTGGCGCATGAGTTGAAAACACCAATTACCGGAATACGAGCTGCAACCGAAGTTATTCTAGATGATGAGGATATGCCTAAAGAAATTAAAGCACAGTTTTTAAAGAATATTTTAGAAGATTCGGATCGTTTAGGACGCTTAATTCATAATATTTTGGATTTTGAAAAATTAGAAACAGGAGGCTTGCAATTAGATTTAAAGCATCAGGATATTCAAAAAACAATAGGGAAAGCCATTGCTAGTATTTCTCATATTGCTGCAAAAAAAGATGTTCAAATTATAAATAATAATGTGCATTCTTTTAAAATTAGTTATGAGGAAGATCGTATTCTTCAAGTGCTAACTAATTTGTTGTCTAATGCTATTAAGTTTTGTGAAGCCAAAACAGGTAAAGTTATTGTTGATTATAAGTTAGGAAATGATCGCTTAGAAATCTCGGTTTCAGATAATGGCAAAGGGATTTTAGAAGAAGACTTTCTTTATATTTTTGATAAATTTTACCAATCTCAAGACCAAAACACAAGAAAACCTGAAGGGAGTGGTTTAGGTTTAGCGATTACAAAACAAATAGTAGAAAAGCACAACGGAAAAATTTGGGCAAAAAAAGACATAAAAATTGGTGCAACACTTGTTTTTACAATCCCTTTTAAGTAAATTGATACCCTAAAGTATGACGAAGAAAATTTTAATTGTTGACGATGAGCCAAATATTGTCATGTCGTTAGAATATACCTTCAAAAAACAAGGTTTTGAAGTGTTTATTGCAAGAGATGGAAGCGAGGCTTTAGAGATATTAAAACATCATATTCCTAACGTAATTTTGTTAGATATTATGATGCCCAATGTAGATGGTTATCAGACACTTTCATTGATTAAAGCGTCTGAAAGTTTAAAACACATTAAAGTGGTGTTTTTAACGGCAAAAAATAAAGCTTCAGATATTGAAAAGGGTTTAAAACTTGGAGCGGATAAATATTTAACCAAACCTTTTTCAGTAAAAAAAATAGTTTCAGAAATATTGGAACTTGTGACTTAGAAATAGTCTGTTAAGTCTTATTTAAATTGGTTTTGTGTGCAAACAAACTAAGTTTAATTAAAATTTGAAGACATGAAATTTCACATTAATCCGTTAGCGTCAGATATAATCATAAGTATCTATGTCATAGCGACGCTTTTTTTAAGGTTTAAATTCGAAAACATTACCAATGTAACACCTATGCTTTCTATAGTTATGGGAGTTTGTTTTGTGGTTATTATTTGGGTGCTTATAAAACTTAAAGTGCTTAATCCTAATTGGTTTGGCTTACTTAATTCTAAAAAAGCAAAGTCATGAAATACCAAGAGTTTTACAAAGAAAGTATACAGAATCCAGAGCAATTTTGGAAGCGTCAGGCTAATGACATAGAGTGGTTTAAATCCCCTAATATCATCACGTCTAAAGATCAATTTGACTATAATCAATGGTTTGAAGATGGAGAACTCAATCTGAGTTATTTATGTATAGATAAACATATTAATGATGGCTTTGGTGAGCAAAATGCCATAATCTATGATTCACCTGTAACCCATACAAAACAGCATTTTACATTCGATCAATTACATCACGAAGTCTCAAAATTAGCTGGTGGATTACAAAATTTAGGCCTTAAAAAAGGGGATACCTGTATTATTTATATGCCTATGATTCCGCAGGCTGTTTTTTCGATGTTAGCTTGTGCGAGATTAGGAGTTATTCACTCGGTAGTTTTTGGTGGATTTGCTCCTCATGAGTTGGCTATTCGTATTGACGATTGTAAACCTAAAGCAATTATTACAGCATCAAATGGAGTTGAGGTTGAGCGTATTATTCCTTACAAGCCTTTTGTTGATGAAGCTATAGAAAAATCAAAAAATAAACCAAATCATGTCATCGTTTTTGATAGAGAATTAGGTGTTGAAATTCCTAAAAAAGATTATGATATAGATTATAAAACTTTAGTTGAAGAATCTCCATCCATTGAAGCGGTTGCGCTAGCATCTACACATCCTTCTTATATATTATACACTTCCGGAACAACAGGTACACCAAAAGGCATTATTAGAGATACAGGTGGCTATGCTACAGCTCTAAAATTTTCAATGAAAAATATTTATGGAGTTGATGAAGGTGAAACCTTTTGGGCAGCTAGTGACGTAGGTTGGGCTGTCGGTCATAGTTTTATAGCATACGGACCTTTATTAAATAGAAATACAACCATTGTATTTGAAGGTAAACCTATCAAAACACCAGATGCCTCAACATTTTGGCGTGTTATAAATGAGCATAATGTAAAAGCTATGTTTACGGCACCAACAGCAATCCGAGCCATAAAAAAAGAAGACCCAACGGGTCGTTTAATTAAACCATACGATTTATCTAATTTAAAATATTTGTTTTTAGCGGGTGAACGTTGTGATGTTGCCACTTTAAATTGGGCAGAAGAACAATTGCATATTCCTGTTATAGACCATTGGTGGCAAACTGAAAGTGGGTGGCCAATGTTGGCTAATATGGTTGGCGTAGCAATCCAACCTATTAAAGAGGGATCGGCAGGTTTACCTGTGAGTGGCTATGATATTCAAATATTGAATGAGGAAGGTGAAAAAGTACAAGCAGGAGTTGAAGGTTATGTCGCTGTAAAATTGCCATTGCCACCTGGTACGTTGAGTAACCTTTGGGGAAATCCAGATCGTTTTAAGTTTGGCTATTTAAATCGTTTTCCGGGTTATTATTTTTCAGGTGATGGTGGTTACAAAGATGAAGATGGTTATGTATTTATAACTGGTCGTGTAGATGATATTATTAATGTTGCTGGTCACCGTTTATCTACAGCAGAAATGGAAGAGATTGTATCCTCACATAAAGCGGTTGCAGAATGTGCTGTGTTTGGTGTACACTGCGATTTAAAAGGGCAGAAGCCCTTGGGATTAATTGTTTTAAAAACCGATAAAGTTTATGAAACCGAACAGACTCAAAAAGAAATTGTAAAAGACGTCAGACGAGAAATAGGTGCCGTGGCATCATTTAGAGATGTATTGGTTGTAGAACGTTTACCTAAAACAAGAAGTGGAAAAACACTTCGAAAGTTATTGCGAAATATTGCTGATGACCTAGAATTTAATATACCATCAACCATTGATGATGTCGCTATTGTAGATGAAATAAAATCCGTATATAAAGTTTATAAAATTGGTATTCATAGCTAAAACTAAAGATTTAATATATTTAAAAATAGAAAACTAATAAAACAAGTTTCCTTTCAAATACTACAATGTTCAAGAGGGACTTAGAATCATTAATAAAACAATAAAAAATGAGTAATTATCACATAAAACATTTAGAGGAATATTATCAAGTGTATCGTAAATCGGTCCGAAATCCAGAAGTGTTTTGGGAAGAAATCGCAGAAGAACATTTTATGTGGCGAAAAAAATGGGATAACGTTTTAAGTTGGGATTTTTCAAAACCAGAAATTAAATGGTTTGAAGGAGCAGAACTTAATATTACTGAAAATTGTATTGATAGACATCTATATACTAGAGGTGATAAAACGGCAATCATTTTCGAACCTAATGATCCTTCAGAAGAAGCCGAACATATTACCTATAAACAATTGCATAAACGGGTTTGTAAATTTGCAAATGTTTTAAAAGATCAAGGCATTCAGAAAGGTGATCGTGTTTGTATTTATCTACCTATGATTCCTGAATTAGCAATAGCGACTTTGGCTTGTGCTCGTATTGGAGCGATTCACTCTGTGGTTTTTGCTGGGTTTTCTTCAACTGCATTATCCACAAGAATAAATGATTCAGAATGTAAAATGGTCATTACAAGTGATGGGTCTTACCGTGGCTCAAAAACTATTGATTTAAAAGGTATTGTAGATGAAGCCTTAGAAGGTTGTCCAACTATCGCATCAGTATTAGTTGTAAAGCGTATTCATTCGGAAATTTATATGAAAGAAGGACGTGATCATTGGTTACAACCTCTATTAGATAGTGCGGACAAACGTTGTGAGCCGGAAATTATGAAAGCTGAAGACCCTCTATTTATATTGTATACTTCTGGTTCTACAGGGAAGCCAAAAGGCATGGTGCACACCACAGCTGGTTATATGGTATACACAGCCTATACGTTTAAAAACGTGTTCCAATACAGAGAAAAAGATGTGTATTGGTGTACAGCAGACATCGGATGGATTACAGGTCATAGTTACATTGTTTACGGTCCATTATGCAATGGAGCAACAACGGTATTGTTTGAAGGTGTGCCGAGTTATCCAGATTTTGGACGCTTTTGGGAAATTATAGCAAAACATAAAGTCAATCAATTCTACACTGCACCAACAGCTATTAGAGCCTTGGCAAAAGAAGGAATTGAGCATTTAGAAAAACACGATTTATCTTCTATAAAAGTTTTAGGAACTGTTGGAGAACCAATTAACGAAGAGGCATGGCATTGGTATGATGATAACGTTGGAAAGAAGAAATCACCAATTGTAGATACATGGTGGCAAACAGAAACTGGTGGTATTATGATTACGCCAATTGCTTTTGCCACACCAACAAAACCAACGTATGCTACTTTGCCATTTATAGGTATTCAACCTGCATTAATGGATGAGCATGGTGCTGAGATAAAAGGCAATCAAGTGGATGGTCGTTTATGTATAAAATATCCTTGGCCAAGTATGGCCAGAACCATTTGGGGTGATCATCAACGTTATAAAGACACATATTTCTCTGCTTATGATAACAAGTATTTTACAGGAGATGGCGCTTTACGTGATGAGGTTGGGTATTATAGAATAACAGGTAGAGTAGATGATGTGATTATTGTTTCTGGTCATAATTTAGGAACAGCACCAATTGAAGATGCCATTAACGAACATCCTGCAGTTGCAGAAAGTGCTATTGTTGGTTATCCACACGATGTTAAAGGAAACGCGCTTTACGGTTATGTAACTTTAAAAGAAACAGGAGAAAGTAGAAATCATGATAATCTTAGAAAAGAGATTAATCAGATAATTACAGATCAAATTGGGCCTATAGCTAAGTTGAACAAAATTCAGTTTACAGATGCTTTACCAAAAACACGGTCAGGTAAAATTATGCGTAGAATTTTAAGAAAAATTGCTTGTAATGAAATCGATCAATTAGGAGATACAAGTACACTTTCTAATCCTGAAGTCGTACAAGATATTATAGATAATGTAAAATAAAGACTCTTAATATCAAATTTTAGAATCCAAGGCTTTAATTAAGCTTTGGATTTTTTTTGAAATTATATGAGTGAATTATTCAGATTTAGAATCTTTCGATTTTTGAACAATAGCTTTTAAACGTGCTTTGCGGTCTTCTACTTGAGACTTCTTCTTATTCTTTTTCTGAGTAATAAGTTTAGTGTGCTTGGCTTTGTTATTTGTGTTTTTCTCTTTGCCTTGTTTTGCCATTGTGTTTTGAAATAGTTTTCGGATTGTAAAATTAAGCATAATTTAATATAAACATAATAGTAATGTTCGGTTCTTAGATTTAAGAATACCATTTACTTTTTTATCTTCGCTTCAAATTAAAAAATGTTATGCTAAAAGCAGTCTTATTTGATATGGATGGTGTTATTGTAGATACAGAGCCGTTGCATCGTAAAGCGTATTATCAAATGTTTAATGATGTAAATATAGACGTTGATGACCCATTATATGAATCCTTCACAGGTCAATCGACAATAAATATCTGTAAGCGTTTAGTTGATCATTTCAATTTAGAGACGGCACCCGAAAGTTTAGTTAGTATTAAAAGAAAACACTTTACGTATTTGTTTGAAAACGATTCTGATTTAACTTTAATTGAAGGAGTTTTAGAACGCATTAAAGATTATCATGCCAACGGTTTAAAACTAGTTGTAGCGTCTTCTGCTTCCATGCCTAATATAAATCGCATTTTTGATCGTTTTGAGTTAAATCAATTCTTCAGCGGTAAATTTAGTGGAGCCGATTTAGAAAAATCAAAACCACATCCAGAAATATTTATAAAAGCCGCAGAACATACAGGGTTTCATAAATCGGAATGTATGGTCATTGAAGATTCTACCAACGGTATTAAAGCAGCACATGCGGCTGGTATCTTTTGTGCTGGTTTTAAAAGTGAACATTCTTCAGGTCAAGATTATACCTTAGCCAATGTGATTGTTTCTAGTTTTGAGGAATTATCATTTTTAAATCAGAAGTTATTTTTTAATGAAACAACGTAATCTGTAACTATTCTATTTTTTTATAGTCATATAAGAATAAATCTAGATGTTTCTATGAAATTCAATTCAACTTTCCTTATAATTCTTGCGTTTGTTCAATTTTCGTTTTCTCAGAATGTAGACGTTCCTCATGAAATAAAAGATCATATTAAAGCCCGTATAGATGAAGGTTTTAATCCTAGTGTAGCATTGGCTTATATAGATGGTGAAAACGTAATCTATTTTAACTATGGTGATACAGAAGTTGAAAATGGAAAGCGAGTAGATGAAAATACAGTTTATGAAATCGGTTCAATTTCTAAAGTTTTTACAACTATTATTCTTGCCGATGAAGTGCTAAAAGGAAACATGAATCTTAGTGATCCTATTTCAAAATACTTACCAAAAACGGTAACTGTGCCTCAGCGGAATGGAAAACAAATTACACTAAAAGATTTAGCAACACACACTTCTAGTTTGCCAAGAATGTCAGATAATTTTGAACCAGCAGATTATTCTAATCCATTTGCAGATTATTCAGCCGATTTACTTTATGAATTTTTATCGTCTTATGATTTGTTAAGAGATATAGGAACTCAGTATGAATATTCAAATTTAGGTATGGGGTTATTAGGTCATATTTTAGAATTACATACAGGTGAAACATATGAAGACTTAGTTAAAACAAGAATTACAAATCCACTTGGAATGAAAAGTACAGGTATTGTTTTAACAGAAGCCATGAAAGCGAAATTGGCCTTAGGACACAGTGAGCAGTTAGAAATTGTAAATAATTGGGATTTAAATGTATTAGCTGGTGCAGGTGCCATACGATCTACAACTAGCGATATGGTTAAATTTTTAAAAGCGAATACATCTACCAATGACACGTCATTAGATAAAGCCATGAAGTTAAGTCATCAAATTGCTTTTTCAGACGAAAGTGAAAGCTTTAATATTGCATTAGGATGGCACTTTGCGAACAGTAATACAATCATTTGGCATAATGGAGGTACTGGTGGTTACAGAGCTTTTACGGGTTTTTTAAATGATTTCAGTAAAGGCGTTGTAGTTTTAACTAATTCTGTTTCGACTGTTGATGCTATAGGAATGAAATTGTTGGACGCGCCATTACCTTTAGAATTACCAAAGAAATCGGAGTTTCCAGATGAAATAGAGGTTTCTGCAGCAGTTTTAGAAAATTATATAGGAGTATATCAATTGGCACCTACATTTTCATTGACCATTACAAGAAAAGAAAATCAACTTTTTTTACAAGCTACGAATCAACCACAATTTGAAATTTTTCCATCGGCAGAACATCAATTCTTTTTGAAAGTTGTTGAAGCAAGTATTACGTTTAGTACGAATGATACTGGTGAAATCAATGGTTTAACTTTACACCAAGGCGGACAGAATTTGCCTGGACATAAAGTAGAGTAGTTTTATTTTTAAACATTGATTTTAGAAATTATATTGAAAGTTATTTCTAATTTATTTTCTATCTTGTCTTTATTCTAAATATATACTAACAAATAATTCATCATTATGAATATCAAAAAACGAAATGTCTTTAGACTGTTGTCTCTAGCATTAATGACGTGTGCTTTTATAGTACCCCAAAATGTAGAAGCTCAGCGCAAAAAGAAAAAGAGTAAAACGGAAACGCCTGCGCCAACATCTAAAAAGGAAAAATCAATAAAAGAGCTTACCGAGTCAAGCAAGAAGATTGAAGGCCTTTTTACAATGTACAGAGATACTATTACAGGTAGTTTACAGATGGTTATTAGTGATGAACATTTAGATAAAGATTATATTCATTTTAATCAAGTTTCAAACGGAGTTACTGATGCTGGTAGATTTAGAGGAGCATATGGCGGATCAAAAGTTTTTAAAGTAAAGAAATACTACGATAAAATAGAATTTGTATCTCAAAACACATCCTTTTATTTTGATCCTGAAAGTGCCATTTCTAAATCCAAAGATGCTAATACGAGTGAAGGCATAATGGCAACAGTGAAAATTGAAGCCCATGATAAAAAAGAAGGTTTATATTTAATAAAAGCAGATGATTTATTCTTAAAAGAAACGTTTACTCAAGTTAAACCACCTCGTTTTCCAGGTGCTAGTCCAATGGCTTTTAGTCTTGGTAATTTAGATAAAACAAAGACAAAAATTAATGCAATAAATAATTATGAAGATAACACAAATCTTGAAGTTGAATATGTATACTCAAGTCCATCAGTATTAAACGGTGGGTCTCAAGCTATAACTGATGGTAGAAACGTAAGTATTAAGGTGTTTCATAGTTTAATTGCTATGCCAAAGAATGGTTATGAACCCCTTTTTGATGATCCTAGAGTGGGTTATTTTACGACACAAGTTAATGATCAAACAGCGACAAATTCTACTCCTTATAAAGATTTAGTTCATCGCTGGAATCTGGTTAAAAAAGATCCTGAAGTAGCAATTTCAGAACCTGTAAAGCCAATTACGTGGTGGATGGAAAATTCTACACCTGTAGAATGGAGAGAAACAATTAAGCAAGGCGTTTTAGAATGGAATAAAGCTTTTGAAAAAGCAGGATTTAAAAATGCCATGGTGGTAAAAATGCAACCAGATGATGCCGATTGGGATGCAGGAGATATTAACTATAACGTATTACGATGGACGTCTTCACCAAATCCACCTTTTGGAGGTTATGGACCAAGTTTTGTTAATCCAACAACAGGTGAGATCATTGGAGCAGACATTATGTTAGAATATGTACATTTTACCAATCGCGTTTTCTATGATCAGTTGTTTGATTTAGCAAAAGCAGATGTAGAGTTTAATCCATCAGATTATTTAAAAAAGAATGAAGTATTATGTTCTTTTGGGCATGTAATGCATGAAAACACGTTATTTGGACAAGCTTTAATAGAATCTACAACTGGCTCAGACCTTGAAATGGCTCGTATGAAGAAAGAGTCTATGTTAGCTTTGATTATGCATGAAGTTGGACATACGCTTGGTTTAAACCATAACATGAAAGCGAGTCAGTTATTTTCACCGGAACAGTTAGCAGATAAAGATTTTATTGAAGGTAAATGTTTAACAGGTTCTGTAATGGATTATGCAGGTATTAATATTACTAACGACAGATCTAAGCAAGGTCAGTATTACGATACATCAGTTGGTCCTTACGATGTTTGGGCTATTCAGTTTGGTTATACACCTTTTAACTCTGAAGACGAGAAAGTAGCGTTGCTTAACAGAAGTACAGAACCCGAATTAATATTTGGTAATGATGCTGATGATATGCGTTCGCCTGGTAAAGCAATCGACCCTAGAGTTATGATAGGAGATTTGTCTAATGATCAAATTGGGTATTCTATTGATAGAATTAAGTTAGTTGATAGTATGATGAGCGAGGTTAAAACGAAATTCTCTAAAACTGGAGAATCCTATCAAGAATTAAGACGTGCTTATTATTTGTTAAGTGGTCAACGTGCTACAGCTGTTAATGTAATTTCAAGATTTATTGGTGGTGTTTACGTAGATAGAGCCATGATAGGGCAAGAAGGAGGTACACAACCATATACACCAGTTAGTTTAGAAGATCAAAAACGTGCAATGAAAGCCTTAACAACATATGCTTTTGCGCCAACAGCTTTTAATGCCCCAAGTGATTTGTATAATGATTTAGCGATGCAACGTCGTGGTTTTGGTTTTATGAGAGGTACAGAAGACCCAAAAATTCATCAACAAGTTTTAACCTACCAAAAAAATGTAATAAGCCATGTTTTACATTACAATACGCTACAGAGAATTACGGATAGTGAGTTGTATGGTAATGAATACACTTTATCTCAGTTTATGACCGATTTAAATTCTGCCATTTTTAAAGCAGATATCTATAAAAATGTAAATTCTTTTAGACAAAATTTACAAATTTCGTATACCAATACGCTTATTGAAATGTTAACAGGAAAACAAAGTAGTCGTTATTCTAATAATGCCAAATCAATGGCGCTTTATAATTTAAAGCAAATTAGAACTATGGCTACACCGAGTGGTAATGTATCTAGTAAAGCTCATAAGGAACACTTACGCACATTAATTGACAATGCACTTAAAGAGGTAAAATAATTGCGAAACTTAAGCGCATAAAAAAAGCACAAATTGCATTTAATTTAGCAATTTGTGCTTTTTTATTCAAGCTTCTTTTTAGCCTTCAAAATCGATATCGTCCCCACCACCATTTCCTGGTCGATCAGGTCGCTCACGTTTATTTAGTTGCTGATTAAATCTATAAATAAAGGAAAGATTAACTTGGCGTTGTCTCCATTGAAATTCACCATCACGTCTAAAGAAATCTGTAGTGGTTACACTTTGGTATTTTCTAGAGTTTAATAAATCTCTAACGTTTAATGATAGAGTAGCTTTATTATTTAGTATTTCTTTACTAAGGGCTAAATCTAGAGAAAAGATACCTTCAGTCTCAGATTGTGCATCTTCTTGTGGTCCTCTGTAAAATGCACTAGTTTGCCAATCGATAGCTAATGGTAAGGTTACCTTAGAACTAAAACGAGCAAACCAACTTGTGTTTTTTGTGCTGTAATCTACACCATTAAAGTCTCCATCAGTTTCAAACTGAAAGAAATTAAAGCTAGAACTTAATCGCAACCATTTTTCAGGGGTGTACATAAGGCCTAATTCAGCTCCTGTACGCTTATTTGTAGAAAGGTTTATAGGAATAGTTCTAATGATGTCAATACCATCTGTTGTTTGTTGGCCTGTATTTTCTTGTACACGTTCAAATGAATCTGTTTCATGCTGATAATATATTGAAGACGTTAGTGTGATTTTTTCCCAACGCTTTAAGTAACCTAAATCAAAAGTGCTTGAAAAGGCCGGTTCTAAATTGGGGTTACCTTGCCATACGTTTGTTCTACTAGATCGTGATGGAAAAGGATTAATATACCGACCACGAGGACGGTTGATTCTTCTGTTAAAACCTAAAGTTATACTTTCTTCAATATCAGAATCTGGAGCTGTAAGATCATAAATAAGATTTACAGTAGGGAATAAGCCTAAATAATTTTTATCAAAGTCTGTGTCAATAGGAAATCCAAACTCTTCAACAAGTTCGTCTTCAGTTAATCGTGAATCAATTTTTCCTTTTAACTGAGTATTCTCTAGTCTTAGACCTAATAAAAATGAAAACTGACCAAACTTTGTTCCGTACTGTGTGTAAAGTGCATTTACATTTTCAGTGTAATCAAACACGTTTGAGATAGCCTCGTTGAGTTCTAGATCTCCAGTTGTAAGATTTTCTTGATCAAGTTGATAATCGGTATTGGTGTTTTTAAAATTACCACGATATCCCGCTTCAAATCGAGCATCTCCACCTAGAGGTAAAACATAATCAGCTTGAATTAAATATTCTTTTTGCTTTTCATCTGTAAATTCTTGTTCTATTTGAAAAGGAGAAGGATCTGTTTGGTTAGTGGTTACATAATTTTCATTTAAATAGGTGTAACCATCTTCAGAATCATTTTCAAATTGAAAATCTGCTGTTAACTTATGATCGCTATCGTCGCCAAAACGTTTTACATAATTTAAAGCAACTTGATAACTATTATCTTTTTCAGTTTCTTTTTCTCTACGACGCGTTTCTTCAATTAAAATGTTACTATCATTATAACGCTCACTTTTATTAATAGATACGTCCGCGTCTGTTCCGAAATTGTAGAATAAACTACCAGTAAGTGAAGACGATTCATTAAGGAAATATTCCATTCCAATATTCGTATTGTAATTTCTATTCAGTCTTTCAACGTCTTGATCTTCTATAATTCTTCGGTATTCTGGCGTAATGAGTTCACCATCAACAGTGCTATCAAAATATTCAACATCAGTATCACTGATTCGAGGTGCATCAAAATAACGCCATCCAAAATTAGAGAATAAGTTATATTTTTCTGTACGGTAATTTAAGGTCGCAGATACTCCAACATTATCTGGATTTCCTACGGTTAAATTCACTGAGCCATTAAATCCTAAAGTTTCTTTTTGTCTTAAAATAATATTTAAGATTCCAGCTGTACCTTCGGCATCATATCTGGCAGAAGGTGAGGTAATCACTTCAACACGTTCAATAGCTTCTGCTGGTAATTGACTTAAGATATTACTATCACCAAAACCAGCCATAGCAGAAGGTTTTCCGTTTATTAAAATACGTACGTTTTCATTACCTCTAAGGCTAATCGCTCCCTCTATATCGACATCAACAGATGGAACATTGTTAAGCGCATCACTTACAGTACCACCAGCAGTAGTTAAATCTTTACCAATATTATAAACTTTTTTGTCTAATTTTATTTCTACAGTAGTGCGCTCCGCAACGACCATAACTTCGTCTAAAGTGTCGACGTCTAATGCTAAGTTAATAATGCCTAAATCGGTGTCTTTAGTAATATTTTGTTCTGGGAAGCTTTTTGTTTTATAAGATATATATTCTACAGATATGATGTAAGAACCTTCAGGAACTTCAACTTTAAATTTACCTTTGGTATCGGTAATACCTCCAGTTATAATTTTGTTATCTGCCTTTGTCTTAATAACAACTGTCGCATATTCTAAAGGAATATTAGTGTCTTTTTCAATAACAGTACCTTCAATTTTAAAATCTTTTTGCGCAAAGGAAAAGGTGAATGAAAAAATAAGTAATAGTGTAGTTAAAATGTGTGATTTCATCGCAATGAGTTAGTATTTGATGCATTGATTAAATGCAAAAATACGTTTCATTGTTTTATATTTGGTTAATCTTCTGTTAAAGATAAATGGCTATAATTTATTAGAAGTTGCTAAAATTTCTTTAGTCTTTATTCTTGTTACGTTTTTCTTTTTTACGGTTTTTCTTCTTCTTTTTTACAACTTCTTTTTCATTAAAATCACCTTTAATTAGTACTTTAATTTTAGCCATGTCATCTTCAGAAATAAGCTCTTTCAGTTCTAAAAAGTGAGTGTCTTCTAAATTTTTTATGGCTGCATCACGATCAAGATGATGTTCAAATCTTGTTTTCAATAATGCCATTTTCTCATCGAGAAAACTATTTATGTTTAGTTTAATGATTTGCTTTTGAAAATCATCGGCCTCTAAAGTAGTTAAGAAATTACCGATATATTCTTCTTTGCGTTCTTCTGCTTCACGCTCGTACTTTGCAATTTCTTGTTCTGTAGGTTCTCTATTAGATTGAGCATTGATATTTAAACTTAAGAGAATTGTAAAAGATAATAAAAGGATCTTTTTCATGTGTTTGTGTTTATTGTTTTATGGTCACATGCTGTTCGCTTTTAATCATTTTCGTTAATGATAACATTTTGAACAGGCTCGTTTCATGCTTGCAAAGTTAAATAATTTCTTTTATTGCTTCTGGTGGTCTGCCAATTACGGCTTTATCTCCATTAATTACAATAGGGCGTTCAATTAGCTTTGGGTGATTAACCATAGCTGCAATAATTTCATTATCAGAAAGGGTTTTTCCTTTGTAATCCGATTTCCAAATAGCTTCGTTTTTTCGGATTAAATTTATAGGTTTTATACCCAATTTTATAATGATATCTTGTAATTCAACCGATGTTAAATCTTCTTCCAAATATCTTATGGTTTTAAATGCTTTACCGGATTCTTCTAATATAGAAAGGCCTTGTCTTGATTTGGAACATCTCGGGTTGTGGTATATTTCAATCATTTTATGCTGATTTTATTTTAATAACTATATTACAATTTTAATGCCGAATCTTCTTTTTGTCCCATCATCATTAAATAGGCTTTTAAAAAGGGTTCAATATCTCCATCCATTACAGCGTCTACATTTCCTGTTTCGTGAGCTGAGCGCACATCTTTAACTAATTTATACGGATGCATCACGTAATTTCGAATCTGACTTCCCCATTCAATTTTCATTTTCCCAGCTTCAATATCATCACGCTGTGCCATTTGCTTTTGTAGTTCAATTTCATACAATTGAGACTTCAACATTTGCATGGCTCTTGTCCTATTATCGTGTTGCGAGCGTGTTTCTGAACATTGAATTTGAATCCCTGAAGGTTTATGTAATAATTGCACTTTTGTTTCAACCTTATTTACATTCTGTCCACCAGCTCCACTAGATCTTGCCGTTGTAATTTCAATATCAGAAGGGTTGATGTCAATTTCAATAGAATCATCAACTAAAGGATATACGTAAACCGAAGCAAAACTTGTATGACGTTTAGCATTACTATCAAAAGGAGAAATTCGCACCAAACGATGTACTCCGTTTTCGCCTTTTAACCAACCGAATGCAAAATCTCCTTCAATTTCTAAAGTCACCGTTTTTATACCAGCAACATCTCCATCCTGAAGGTTAAGTTCCTTAACTTTAAAACCACTTTTTTCAGCATACATTAAGTACATACGCATTAGCATACTTGCCCAATCGCAAGATTCTGTTCCGCCAGCACCAGCTGTAATTTGTAAAACAGCACTTAAACTATCTCCTTCTTCGGAAAGCATGTTTTTGAATTCTAATTTTTCAATCGCATTAACGGCAGCTTCAAAACGAGCTTCTACATTTTCCATCGGAGCTTCGTCTTCCTTATAGAATTCGTAAATGACTTCTAAATCTTCAAAAAGCGACTTAGCGTCGTTATAATCGTTAACCCAACTCTTTTTCTCTCGAATGGATTTCATAATCAATTCGGCAGCTTTGGAATCATTCCAGAAATTAGGGTCAAAAGTTTGCTCTTCTTCGTTAGCGATTTCTATGAGCTTAGCATCTAAGTCAAAGATATTGTCTAAGTACGTCTAGACGGGAATTGAGATCTTTTATTTGATCTGATGTTATCATAAATAAGAATAATTTATGCAAATATAAGTTGCCTGATTAAAGTGCCATAATTTTGAATCGGTTTTTTGGAAATTGTGTAGTTTTATGTTTTAGAATTAAGACGATAAATATGATAATAGATTTAAGAAGTGATACGGTTACTAAACCTTCAAAAGATATGTTAACTGCTATGATGTCGGCACCCGTGGGAGATGATGTTTTTAGAGAGGATCCAACGGTTAATGAATTGGAAGACCGTTTAGCCAAAATGTTTGGTAAAGAAAAAGCCTTATTTTTTCCTTCTGGAAGTATGGCGAATCAGGTTGCAATTAAATTACATACTAATCCTAGTGAACAAGTGATTTGCGATAAATACGCACATATTTATAATTATGAAGTTGGAGGAGTAGCGTTTCACAGTGGTGTATCTTGCAAACTCATTGATGGTAAACGAGGTATGTTTACGGCAGAGCAAGTAAAAGAAGCCATTAACCCTTCAGAATATTATTACAGTCAAACGAGTTTGGTTGAGGTAGAAAATACCACGAATAAAGGAGGAGGAGCGTGTTGGGATTTTCAAGAGCTCGAAAAGATTAAGCAAGTTTGCAAAACCAATAACCTAGGATTTCATTTAGATGGAGCACGCTTATGGAATGCCATGGTTGCCAAAAATGAAACAACGTTGCAATACGGAAATACCTTTGATACCATTTCTGTCTGTTTAAGTAAAGGTTTAGGTTGCCCAGTTGGTTCTGTGTTGGTAGGTGGTGAAGAGATTATGAAAAAATCTCTCAGTTTAAGAAAACTCTTTGGAGGTAATATGCGACAAATTGGCTATTTAGCTGCAGCTGGTTTATTCGCCCTAGATAATAATATTGAACGACTTGCAGACGATCACAAAAGGGCTAAAGAAATAGGAGCAGCGTTATCCAAATTATCCATAATTAAAAAAGTAGAACCTATAGAAACCAATATTGTCATTTTTGAATTAAATGATGGTGTAGATGAAGCACAATTTCTGAATAACTTAAAAGAAAAGAATATCCATATAATTGGAATGGGAAGTAATAAATTGAGAATGGTCACACATTTAGACTATACAGACCAAATGCATGAGAAATTTCTAGGAATTTTACAAACACTAGCTTTGTGATAACAGTTTATAAGAATAGAACATACTTTGTAATGAGTACAGTTATTGTTTTAATTATGCTCTATGGTAGTTTCCTTTTGGTGCAATTTTTAAATTGGAATACAATTTGGTTTTATGCATCAATTCCTTTTACAATAATATATGTAATTGCAAACTTCTTTATTTTACCTAATCGACCAGATTTGTTGGATAAACCATCTATGTTTAATATTGGAAAATATCAAATTGCTATAAATAATATTAGCAATTTGATAATCCTATTATTGCCTCTTATGAAGATTTACGAATATAAGGTTATAGACAATACATCAATGTCTGAAATTTCCTTTATTTATTGGACTTTATTCGCTCTAATGTGTCTTAGTTCAATTATCGTAAGAATAACAACTAAGAAGTTATCAGATTAAAAACTATTTAAACATATCCATACCCGGAATACTCGGCATACCTTCTTTAGCAACAGCAGCAACTTCAGTTTCGTGCACATTGGTTGCTTTTTCAATTGCTTTGTTAATGGTTAAGATTAAATAATCTTCCAACATATCTTTATCTTGAAGTAATTCGTCAGCAATGTCAATAGATTTTAGAGTTCTATTGGCTGTAATAGTTACTTTAAGTTTATTGTCGCTACTTGCTTCGTCAATTAAAACGGTATGCAAACGCTCTTTTGTTTCTTCAACTTTCTTTTGAGCTTCTTTTAATTTACCCATCATGCCCATCATATCTCCAAACATATTCTTATCTTTTAAATTATTGAGACACAAAATTACTAAATTGCGCCTCCTTAAGACAAAATTTCACGAAAAAAATGATTAAGAAATCTGATATCAATCCACCTATTGCCAAGAAAATTCCACATCAAATAGAGAAACATGGAGATATTCGTGTGGATAATTATTTTTGGATGAAAGACAGAGAACATCCGGAAGTGATTGATTATCTAAATGCTGAAAACGCGTTTTGTGATAACGAAATGGCACATACTAAGGATTTTCAGTCGGATTTGTTTGAAGAAATGAAATCTAGAATCAAAGAAAATGATTCATCAGTACCATATAAATATAATGGCTATTGGTACATTACTAAATTTGAAAAAGGAAAAGATTATCCAATTTATACACGTAAAAAAGACAGTTTAGATAATCCGGAAGACTTATTATTTGATTGTAATGTGATGGCTGAAGGGGAATCGTATTTCAAATTAGCAGGCATTAGTATTAGTCCAGATAATAAATTAGTCTCTTACGGAATTGATAACACAGGGCGACGAAACTATAATATCTTCATTAAGGATTTAAAAACTCATGAAGTCGCTTCCGATAGAATTGAAAGTACTACGGGCTCTTCAAGTTGGGCAAATGATAATACAACGTTGTTCTACACTAAGAAGGATGAAGTGACTCTAAGAGCATTTCAAATTTATAAACATCGCTTAGGAGATAAATCTGAAGACGAACTTGTTTTTCAAGAAGGAGATGATACGTTTGGTGCTGCGGTTTATAAATCAAAATCTAGAAAGTATATTATAATTGCGTGTTACAGTACGTTGACAAACGAATACCATATTTTGGATGCGGATAATCCTGAAGGAAAGTTTCAGGTATTTCAACCTAGAATTAGAGGTTTAGAATATAGTATTTCACATTACGATAATCATTTTTATATTCTGACAAATAAAGATAAAGCGACCAATTTCAAATTAATGAAAACGCCTGAATCTGATACAAACATTGAGAGTTGGAGCGACGTTATAGCACATAGAAAGGATGTGCTATTGGAAGGCATTGATATTTTTAAAGATTACTTGGTTATTAGCGAACGTAGCAACGGTTTAAACGAAATTAGAATTAAGCGTTGGGATGAAACTCAAGATTATTATTTGCCTTTTGATAATGAAACGTATACAGCTTATACTGGAACAAATGTAGATTTTGATACAGAGCTTTTACGTTATGGGTATAATTCTATGACAACGCCATCATCGGTAATTGAATTTAATATGCGTACCAAGTCTAAAACCATATTAAAAGAACAAGAAGTTTTAGATAAGAATTTTGATAAGGACAATTACATCTCAGAGCGTATTTGGGCAACAGCAGAGGATGGGACAAAAATCCCAATGTCTGTAGTGTACCGTAAAGGCATTAAAAAGGATGGTAAAAATCCATTATTACAATATGCTTATGGTAGTTATGGCTCTACTATGGATCCTTATTTTTCGACTATAAGATTAACCTTGTTAGATCGCGGATTTATCTATGTAATCACACATATTAGAGGCGGTGAATATTTGGGCAGACATTGGTATGAAGATGGAAAGTTACTGAACAAGAAAAATACATTTTCAGATTTTATAGCCTGTTCAGTGCATTTAATAAAGGAACGTTACACGTCTTCACAACATTTATATGCCATGGGAGGCAGTGCAGGTGGATTGTTAATGGGCGCTATAGTTAATACAGCACCAGAATTATACAATGGTATTATTGCAGCGGTTCCTTTTGTAGATGTGATAACAACGATGTTAGATGATTCTATTCCTTTAACGACAGGTGAGTATGATGAATGGGGAAACCCAAATGATAAACTTTATTATGATTATATAAAATCGTATTCGCCTTATGATAACGTAGAAGCGAAGGCGTATCCTAATATGTTGATCACCACAGGACTTCACGATTCGCAAGTGCAATATTGGGAACCAGCGAAATGGGTTGCTAAACTTAGAGAACTAAAAACTGATGCTAATAAATTATATCTCAAAACTAATATGGATGCTGGTCATGGTGGTGCTTCTGGACGTTTTGAAAGCTTAAAGGAGGATGCTGAAGAGTTTGCTTTTTTGCTTGATTTAGAAGGGATTTCAGTATAATACTCTTAGATGCTTTATTTTATTGCGATAAAGTGTTCTTTTTTTACCTCAGTTTCAGAATACAAAAAAACCGTAGCTATAGCTATACTTGATTTATATTCTTCATTGAAACAAAAAAAGAGTCATTTCCTTTTCGACCTATCCAAACGCCAAACGGAATAAGTCAAAAAAAAATGTTACTTTTGCGAGGTTTTAGGTGTCTAATAAATAACGACTGCTGAAAATTTTCATTTATGAAGAACAACAAAAATGTATTTGATAATGTGTTACAACTCATTGGTAACACTCCCTTAATCAAATTAAATAGAATGACCGCTGACTTCGATGGTGACTTTTACGCCAAAGTAGAAGCGTTTAATCCAGGTCATTCTTCTAAAGATAGAATTGCATTATATATTATTGAAGAAGCTGAGCGCCAAGGTATTTTATCCCCTGGTGATACCATTATAGAAACGACGTCTGGTAATACCGGTTTTAGTATTGCTATGGTAAGTATTATTAAAGGCTATGAGTGCATTTTGGCTGTAAGCTCTAAATCTTCTCCAGATAAAATAGATATGTTAAAGTCTATGGGAGCTAAGGTTTATGTTTGTCCTGCGCATGTTAAAGCAGACGACCCGCGTTCTTATTACGAAGTTGCAAAACGTTTACACGAAGAAAATAAAGGATCTATCTACATCAATCAGTATTTTAATCAACTAAATATTGATGCGCATTACAACTCTACTGGTCCAGAAATTTGGGAACAGACAAGTGGTGAAATTACACACTTAATTGCATGTAGTGGAACGGGAGGAACAATCTCTGGAATTTCAAAATATTTAAAAGAGCAAAACCCTAATGTAACAGTTATTGGTGTGGATGCTTATGGTTCTGTATTACAAAAATATCACGAAACGCGTGAGTTTGATGATAAAGAAATTTATCCATATAGAATTGAAGGTTTAGGGAAAAATTTAATTCCTACAGCAACCGATTTTGATGCCATAGATCGGTTTGTAAAAGTTACCGACGAAGAAAGTGCACATACCGCTAGAGAAATTTCTAACACAGAAGGTCTTTTTGTAGGTTACACAAGTGGTGCTGCCATGCAAGCGATTAAGCAATTACAAGAAGAAGGTGAGTTTAAGCCAACGGATAAAGTCGTAGTGATATTTCCAGATCATGGATCACGTTATATGAGCAAAGTCTATAATGATAAATGGATGGAAGACCAAGGCTTTTTTGATAGTAAATCTGAAGTGCAGGCTACTATTGAATATGTAAAATAAATTATTTTTTTATAATATACACCTATCATAGGCAACTGTGATAGGTTTTTTTATGCTTATTTTTTAGCAGTTTCAGTTTTTATAGCGCTTAATTTTTGTCTATCGTTTTTACTTAAATATTGTACGGCAATGCGATTTTCTGGTTGATTGTCAACTGTATAAAGTGTAAATAAAAATAACAATTCTAAAGGCTTCATCAAAATGTAAACGATATCTGAAACGAGTTTAATATTGAATATGTCATAATATTTATGAATTAGGTCTCCGATGTTATTGTAGTTCTTTCTAATAACCTTGTGAATTTTAGGACATTTATCTTGTACTAAATCTTCAAAGGCATTAGAAATTAATAATTGTCGGTTACAAATTATTTTATGGCCATGGCGCTCGCCATATCTAATAGGTTTTACAACGGATTGGTGACCGTTTGCTCCAACCGAACATAGAAAATGACCTCCACATTCAACATTTTCACACATGTAATCTAATTGTGAAAAGCCATGTTTGTAGGTTTCTGTAAAAGCGCTAATAAGACTGTCTGGTTTTTGACCGAAAAGTAATAGGAATAATGATAATATGATTAAAAGAGGAACTAATATTAGAGCTAAAACTGGGTATTTGAAAATGGGTTCTAATTTTAAAATAGATAAGCTTAATTTCCCTATTATGTTTGTTGAACGCAATTCATTTTGCTCTATATGGAGTTTTAATAGTTTCTGGTTTTTATTTAATTCAATGAATAATAGTAGGATGATAGGTACATTACCTAAAATCCACATGAATAATCCTAGTTCCATTGGGTGAATATGAAAACACAGCAGGACATTAATGATGAGTCCAAGTATTAAAAATGAATTAGTAAACAATTCTACAATAGGAGGTAAAACACTTTTTTTGAAAATTGAAATGCAATAGAATAGGGTATAGGTGATGAGTAACGTATAAATTCCTAATCGATGTTCGGGTGAAAATAAGGCACTATCTGTGCAACAATCATTTAAGACTCCAACATCGGCGTTTAGAATGAACGCTGTAGGAACAATAACAACTGTCCATATCTGAAAGGCTTTGAATACTTTTTCTGTTGTTTTTATTCTGCCTTTAATAATATAAAAGATAAAATTAAAAACGACAAAGCTTATTGGAATTACAACTAGTAAAAAGATTATTGGAAACATAGTTATGATTTGGTTTTCAAGATAGCATTAATGTGTTTTTACAAGTTTAATTCTTTTATGAATATAGTTTTTAAAACTCTACATACTAATTGATTTTGCGTAATTCATATTATATTTCTAATAATAGGTTCTATTTAAGACTTAACAATCATTTGCATTATATAGTAAATCATCAAATAGAATCTCGTCTAATGTTTCAATAATAGTATGATCTTTTGCGAACTTGATGTCTAATTCTTCACGTTGAAGTTCTACATTAAATTGTTTGCTTGTGTCCGGACTTATCCATTTTCCGTTTAAACTATTTGAGTTTTCTTCTAAGAACAAAACGCCAGAGAAGTTCCTTTCAACCATGCAGTAGTTGTTTTGTTCTTGATTTGTGGTAACATTTAATAATATCCATTTGTCTTGATTCTCGTATTTATACATAGAATAAAAAAATGTAGAACCTCCACAAGCATGTTCTTGTTCTTTTAAGTACAACGCTATTTTAATGTTACTATTTAAAGTGCCTTTGTATAAGTCAGATCTTAGTTCTTCATCATTTATTTTGATGGTCTCAGTAATAATTTCAGGATTGTAATTTTTTGTTGTTTCACTAATTTCTGAGAAGGAGATTAAACCAGCTTCACTTTTAGTTGGTGTCTCTTTATTTTTACAGGAAAGAATTACGAGTACAATAATTATAAGAATGTTCTTCATTTTATTTTTTATAAGTTCATTTTTTTTCAATTAATTAAGGACATGTTGTTACAGGGTTTCCGCAAAGCCATTCTATGTCTACCCAACCAGATAAACCATCAAATTCAATTTTAGCCCAATTGGAACAGATGTCCTTTATTTTTACGGGTCCACTTTCTCCATCAATAGAACCTAAACTAGTTCCTGTTTCTGGAACATCTAATAAGTTTATTTTCTTTCTAGTCCATAAACCAATGGTTGACATATGCGTCCAACCATTTAGATTTGTTATATCATAACCATAATGAACACTTGAAATGTTATCGACCTTGAACCAGCCATCTTTGTAGTCTGTAGCATGTAATACAAATTCGTCCATTTTGTTCAATTTTAAAACGATATTTCCATTAGGCTCATCTCTAATATTGGTATCACTTCCACTATCATCACTTAATGCCACATTAAAAGGTGAAAACGTACAATCTTGTGCGCAAATAAAAAAGCTGTTGATAATGCATAAGATAATGAGTGATTTTTTCATGATTTCAGTTGTGCTTAAAATGTTTAAATAGGTATTAAATAACATCAATAACTTTCTCTAATATATAGTGTGTGGATACAATAATAATGGCAATAACAATAATGACGAGTAAACGAATGATGGTCGATTTTTTAGTATTTATCAGTCTTTTGCTTAAATAAAACACATCACTAAGAATATATATAATGGCAATGATGCTTCCAAGAATTAACCCAATTTGAACAAAGGCTAAATCGTAAATGATGTTAGCTATTTTTTCAAAACCATTAGAATCAATTAATTTAGGTCCTAAAATAATTCGCATATAACCAAAAGCAGCTATAAACGCTAATATTGTCCAAATAAGGTAGTTTAAAATTCTTTTTAACGCTTTCATCGTTCTTTTTCGAGCTTGTTATGCTTCAATGTTATATAAATAAATCCAATATCTTTTTCCGAGATATTCGATCGCTTTGATTTTCTCAAATCCTCTTTTCTCATAGATGGTTCTGGCTGCATCCATAAATTCTGAAGTATGAAGTGCCATATAGGTTTCGTTTGTATCCTTGGCAAATTGTATACATAAATCCGTTAGTTTTTTACCGATGCCGTGACCTCTAAATTCAGTATGAACACCTAAAAATCGAATGTAACTCCACTGTTCATGAAAGAGTTCTGTAGGATTTCCGCTAGGAACTAAATATATCATTCCGATGATAACTGCTTCTTTTTCACAAACGAAAACAGTACTTAGTTCAATGAGGTTGACTAACTTTTCATCGCTTTCGAGAAAGGCATTCATTTTATTCCAGTTCTCGAGGGTTAATACCTTAGAAAATTCTGAATAGGAAGCTTTGCCAAGTGATTTTAGTTGGTTAAAATCAGTTAGGTTTGCTTTTCTGTAAATTAAATCGGCTTTCAATTTATAACATTGATAGTTTAGTTTTTATTATTTTAAATCATTAAGGTCCTTTAATAAAAAACAAACATCAGTTTTAGTCATTCCAATATGCGGATAGTAATATTCTGCAGCTGGTGCGGCCAATAAAATAAGCGTTGCTTGTGGTGTTTCTTTCTTTGTTAATCTAATGAGTTCTTTTCCTATACCAAGTTTTTGATAGGCTTTATCAACCGCTAAATCTGATAAATAGGTGCAGTACACAAAATCGGTTACAGATCTTGAAACTCCTACTAATTTATCGTTATCTCTAGCGGTAATGATTAAGTTGGCATTGTCTACCATGGCTTTAATTCTTTCGGAATCATCTACAGGTCTCCGTTCACCAAGTGTCGATTTTATTAGTACCTCTTTAAACTCAGCTGGAGATAAATTATGTTCTACTTGATAGGTTATCATCGTTATTACCGTTTAGCATTGTTATTTATGCACATAATTTAGTAATTAAAAACCAAATTGAATCTAAATAACTTTCGAGATTCAATTTGGTTTTTGTTAGTATGTAAAAAAAGCTATATATCAAAAGTATTTTATTATGCCGAAATTTTTTCAAATACCTGTTCCATTTCTTCAAAAGCTTTACGCTGGGCAGGTGCTAATAATGTGTCTTTTATTTTTCCTGTAATGATTTCTAAAACATTGCGGTAACGTTTCTGGCTTTTACCGAAATAAGCATGCATCATTTTGTTTGGTATAATGTATGTCATTTTTAGTGTATTGTCTTTTTCAAAATGCACCTTCATGCCGTGCATTGCACTCTTCTTTAGAATAATACAATGTTCCATTTGCCCATGAGCATTTGTTCTCACATCCCAACTGTCATATTCTTTAGAACATTCAAAAGTTGATGCTTTTGTTTTTAAATAGGTGTTAATTGCATCTAAAGAGTTGTACTCGTTTTTAGTTGTTATTGATTTTTCCATTGCTTATATCATTTGGTTTTTATCAGTTGAAAAGCCACCTTAACACATAAGGTAAAAGTGGCTTTCAATTTTTGGTTTAATAGTTTTTTGGCGCCTTACTATTAAAACACTTTAATTAATATCTAATTCACAGCTACTTTTTTAACTACTGTTCCGTTTTTAAAATCTAGTTTTAAAACATAGATACCGCTTGCTAAATAATTTATAGGTATTTCGCTTTCTATACCTGTAGCAACTTTATGTCCTGTAATAGTATAAAGGGCATAGTTTTCTAATTTAATGTTGTTAGATGCTATTATTTTTATGGCATCTGTCGTTGTTACTACTTTTACGTCGTTGGTTAACTCAGCCTCTGAAATACTCAAAACAGCATCTTCTGTTACTGGATTAAAACCTGTCCATAAAGCTCCAATATCTGTTACATAAGCAGCTAATGTTCCTGCCGGTATATGCAAAGCTGTATTACTACGATCAAAAATAAACGTATCGTTTGCTCCAGTGGTTATTGTAGGTGGTATCATAGCTAAAGACGTAACATTAGCTAATAATGGATTATTACCAAAAGCAAGTAAACCGATTGAAGTAATATTACTTGGTATAGTTATATCTGTAAGATTATTGTCTACAAATGCTCCAATTCCTATTGATTCTACATTAATACCTAATGAAAGATTCGTAATAGAATTAGTAGAAAAAGCGGTTAAACCAATAGCAGTTACGCTATCTGGAATAGACACACTTGTTAAATTATTTATTTCAAAAGCTGAAGTTCCAATAGTAGTGACACCCTCAGGAATAATGACATCAGTTAATCCTTTATCATAAAAAGCGGAACTTCCGATTTCTGTAACATCAAATACAGTTACATTAGGAACAGTAATAGAAGCAGGTATAGTAACGGATGTGCCATTTGCAGCTTCATAATCTGTAACTTTAGCAGTTGTTGCAGAAGTAGCTTCAAATACCATTTTAAAACCTGTCCATAATGCACCACTATCAGTAACATATTCATTGGTTGAATTACCTGTTAGAATTAAATTAATATTACTACGGTCATTAGCAAAACTATCATTAGTTCCTGTAATAACAGTTGTTGGTGTTGTCGCTAAAGCAATAATGGCATTTAATGGATTATTACCAAAAGCATTTGCACCAATACTAGTAACACTATCGGGAATAATAATACTCGTTAATTGGTTATTTCTAAAAGCACTACTTGCTATATCCACTACATTGTTTCCTATATTAGCATTTACTAAGTCATTATACGCAAATGCTTGACCACCAATACTCGTAACACTATCAGGAATTATTATATCTGTTAAGCTATTTCCGTTAAAAGAATTTTCACCAAGACTCAAAATACTATTAGGAATAGTAACACTTGTTAATTGATCACCATTTACGATACTACCCATAAAAGCCATATTACCAATACTAGTAACATCATAAGTTGTAACACTAAAAGGAACTGTAGCAGGTATATTAACTATTGTGCCACCAGAAAAATCATAATCAATAGCCTCAACTGTGTCAGGAGATACAGAAGTAACTTCATAAGTTATAAAACCTACAATAAAAGTATCGGCAATTGCTAATGGTGTTGCTTCCGTTACTGATTGAAAGCCTGTCCAACCTCCAGATGCATATGCAGCAGAAGTACCGCTTGGTATCGTTAAATCAATAGCAGCGCGATTATAAAAAGAATCATTGATACCTGGAACATATATAGTAGGAGGTATTGTAGCTTGTGAAGTTACTGTTGCTAAAGGATTACTTCTAAACGCAGCAAAACCAATATCTGTTACGCCACTTGGAATAGTAACATGAGTTAAATTATTAACATAAAAAGCACTTGAACCAATGCTAATAACACTATTTGGAAATGTGATACTAGTTATACTGTTATTTGCAAAAGATTGTTGCCCTATACTAATAATATTATTGGGAAATGTGACAGCAGTTAATCCCTTGCCATTAAAAGAATTAAATCCAACAGCAGTAACAGCATAAGTAGTTAGGTTATTTGTTGTTGTAGCAGGAATATCTACTACTGTGCCACCAGCGGAATTATAACCTGTAGTTTCAACTTCGTTAGGCATAACAGAGGTTACTTCGTAGGTTATAAAGTCTTCCGTAAAAGTATCTCCCACAGCTTGCGAATACCCTATCAAAGAGATAAATAGGGTCGTTAAAATAAGTAGTGATTTTTTCATAATTTTTGGTTTTAAATTAAAGTTTAAAGTAAAATTTGGTCGTGGTTTAGTAATCCATTTTTATAAGGTTTCCACTTAAGTCATAACTAAATGTAAATGTGGTACCTCCATGTTCTGGTTTTAACATTATGGTATATTCGGTTTTAGAAACATCTCCATTTTTTGGAAACTTTACAAATGCCATAGATAATGTTGGGTTCTCAAGCTTTTTATCTGCTGTTAATTGGTTGCTAGCTTTTTCAGCTAATTCTCCTAATGTTTTTAGATTAATGTTATCATCTAATTGAAAGATATAGTCTTCTGCTTTTGTGCCTTGTGGCACCTCAAGGGATATTTGTTGATTTTGTGACCAAACACTTTGCGTTTGATTCCACTGTTCCATTTTTAAAGAACTAGGATCTTCGGTTACAGTAACACCTATAATATTCCCTATAGATTTATTATGAGTAATTGTTAGATCTGTATAATAGGCATCGTTGCCAAATTCACTTTTTATGTCGCTTTCTATACCCGAAAAACCATCTGCTGTTGCTGGTTGTTGTCCCGAGTTTCCTCCACAAGCTATTAATGTAGCTATTGCTATTGCTAGTACTATGGTGTGTTTAAATGTTTTCATTTTATTTGGTTTTTAATTAATTCTAATTTTCGTCTATATCGACGTCAACTTCTAGATCGTTTCCAAAGAATAGAAACAAAGCTCCTCCACCAACAATTAAGAGGATTCTAATAATCCATCCCATAGTATTACCCCAGGCATCTACCCAAGAAAGCAATCTAATATTGTAGTTGAAAATTGAAAGAATTATGGACATAATTCCCATGGCAGCAAGTAGTAATCCGCCTTTGCCTAAGTTTGATTTAATAGTTTCCATATATAAAATTTATCGATTTGAGAGATAAATGTATATGGTACAAGCGAAGAAAAAAACAGGAAATCTATGTCTGGTATATTAAAATAAATAAGTGCCGCACTTGAAGAAATATCCGTAAAAAACAAGACTAAAAACTGTAATTGGCTATTTTTTAGCGTTTTATATTTTGGTCCAGCTTAAAAAGGTATTAAGGAAGGATTCCTTTTTTCGAGTAGATACTGGTATTTTTTTTCCATTCTTAAGGTGAATAGTACCAGATTTATCATAGCGATCAATAAACTTTAGGTTGACCATAAACGATTGATGTGGACGAATAAAATTAGCTTTAGAAAGTTGGTTTTCAAATTCTTTTAATGTTTTTGAAACCATATGTTTTTTACCATCGTTACAATAAAACGTCGTATAACCTTTGTCTGTTTCACAGAATAGTAGTTCGTTTAAATCTATAACTTGAAAACTATCTTGAAGTGATAATATGAGTTTGTGATCCTCATTATTCCAGATCTGTTTTACAGTCTCTATGTTTTGCTTTTGGACTTTAAGAGGCACTGTAGAAACTTTTTGTAGTGCGGATTTAAGATCATCTATATCAACAGGTTTTAATAAATAGTCTACAGCACCTATTTTCAAGGCTTTTAAAGCATATTCCTCATAAGCAGTAATAAATATAACTTTGAAAGGTAGATGTTCAGTTTGCTCTAAAAAATCGAAAGCGTTACCATCCGTTAAATTAATATCAAGAAAAATTAATTCGGGTTTACAAGTTGTCGTAACCACAATAGCATCTTTTACAGATTCGCATTCTCCGATGACTTCTATATCACCATCAATTAATTGTAATAAGTTGCGTAATCCTTTTCTAATATATGCTTTGTCTTCTACGATTAGTGATCTCATTATGCTAAATCTATTTTATAAGGGATTACTAAAGTAACTATAGTTCCTTGTGCGTTATATTTTTTTCTATCCTCAATATTTATAGAGCCTTTCATCTTAAAATCTTTAGCTAAAACTTTTAATCGCTCAGAAGTTATGGTTGTCGCTAATGATTTTTTATGTCGATTTTTAGGTGCTTTTTCTGAATCTATCCCAATCCCGTTATCTGTTATGGTGCAAATTAACTCTTTATGGACATACTTAAGCTGAATATCAATTTTACGATTGTCTTCTTGATTTTTAAAAGCGTGTTCAATTGCATTTTCGATAAATGGTTGAATGAGCATTGGTGGTACTTTAAATAACATTGTGTCTATAGTTTCGTCTACCAAAATAGTATATTGAAAAGCTTGACATTCTTCTAAATTTTGAAGTTCTAAATAATTGCTTACTGCTTCCAACTCTTCGCCAAGCAGTACTATTTTATCTCTAGAGTTCTCTAAAATAATACGCAATAATTTTGAAAATTTAGATAAATAAAATACCGCTTTTTTGTCTTCTTTATTTAAAATCATGCCTTGCAGAACAGATAATGAATTAAAAATAAAATGAGGTGTCATTTGTGAGCGTAACAATTTCTGTTCTATTTCTATATTTTGCGATTTAGATTTTTCATTTCGTATTCTTAAAATGAAAATTATAGTCCCCAAAATTAAAACCATGACTAAAAATCCAATAATACCAAGTAATAAATTACGTTGTGATTTTTTTAAATCTAGTGATGTTGTATTAACTATTTTAGTCAGCTTTAATTCTCTAATGCTAGCAGAGTCTAAGGCTTCTTTATACTTGTATTCATATTCTAATTGCGTTATTTTTTCAATATTATCTTTATTAAAAAGACTATCGTTTAAAGTTTTAAATTGTTTAAAACTTTCAAAAGCCTTTTGGTAGTTATTGGTGTTTTTATAGATTTCACTTAGTAACTCTGAAGCTTTTTTTTGTGGTTCAAGTAGTTCTAGATCCTCTGATAATTTCTTGCCATTTAGAGTAAAAGGAAGTGCTTTTTCATATTTTTTTTCTTGTATATATGATTCAGAAATTCCTAAGAAGCAATAAGCTAAGTAATCCCTTTTATTAGTCTCTTCACTAATGGCTTTTGCTTTTATATATTTTTCTCGTGCAGTTGCCGGTCTATTAAGTAATAGATTAATTTCTCCAAGATTGATAAAACATCCAATAATTTGTTTTACATTATTAACTTCTTGACTCATTTCTAACGCTTTGTCATAATATTTGAGTGCCTTTGGATATGCTTTCTTTTGTAGGTAAATAGTACCAATATTGTTATAATTTGTAGCCACTAGGCTTTTATTCTCTTTTTTTAATGCGTAGTCTAACGATTGTTCCTGGTAGTCTAAAGCGGTATCATATTTTTCTATGGATGTATAAATATCTCCTAGGTTATTAAGTACATGCGCAGTCCCGAGAGTATCTCTAATTATTTTTCTAAATTCTAAAGCCTTATTTGCAGATTCTATAGCTAAAGGATAGTTGCCTTGTACTTTGTAAAGTACACTTAGATTATAATTTATAGATGAAATATTTACCTTATCATTAATTTCTATACTAATATTTAATGCCTTTTTGTAATTTAAAATAGCTTCATTGTACCTTCCTGTTTCAGAGTAGACATTCCCAATATTTAATAGGCTATTAATAAGATTGATTGGTTTTCCTTGACTTTTTTGAATTTCAAATGTTTTTTGATAATAGAGTATAGCTTCGTCGTATTCAGATTGAATAAAATGAGTAATTCCAAAGGCATTATAGATTGCGGCAATACCACTTTGGTCGTTAATAGATTCATAATGCTTAAGTGAGCCTTTAAAAAAGTCTAAGCTTGCTTTATAATTAGATTTTCTGCTTTCGAGAATGCCTTTTAAGTATAAGACTTTGGCTTTACCTTTTGTATAATTTAAATCATTGCTTAAATCTTCTGCTTTACCGAGGTATAATTTGGTTGTTTCTAAATCGTTTTGAAAAGACGAAAATGCAACACCATATAATAGATTCACTTTAGTGGAATCATTTTCGTTATGTATAGATAATTCTTTTTTAAGACTATCTATAACCGTAGTTTGCGAGAACAGATTTGTAGAAATCGATAGAAATAAAATAATAAGAAATGAAACGATAATCTTCATAAAAATTGAATGGCTATAATTAAGACTTTCATTATAAGCCTTTGTAATTAACTATCAAATAAAATCAAAATAGTTATAATATGGTATACCAATGTACAAAGAATCTTTTTCTGAAGAGACTGAAGACATAAGTGTACTGTTTTAACGAATAAGCGTTTTTAAGTAAAGTCTAAAAAGTGATATCTACCAAAATCTATCAATTAATATTTTTTGAATAATTGATAATGATAGGCTATTGTTCAAAACTTAGTTAATACTTAATTAAATAAATTATGCATTCATAATATAATTAATTAATTTTGCGAGCACTAACTAGATTAAATTAACTAAAGATTATTGATTGATAACGCATGATTTTTTGTGTAAACAATTGATTAACAGTAAACTTAAAGCATGAAGGATTTATTTGCGAAGATTTATAAAGATAAGGGACCACTAGGGAAATGGGCAGCTCAGGCTGAAGGTTATTTTGTGTTTCCAAAGCTTGAAGGTGAAATCTCTAATAGAATGAAGTTTCAAGGAAAAGATGTTATAACTTGGAGTATCAATGATTACTTGGGTTTAGCAAATCATCCTGAAGTTAGAAAAGTAGATGGTGAAGCAGGTGTTAGATATGGTTCTGCATATCCAATGGGCGCAAGGATGATGTCTGGTCACACAGATTTACACGAGCAATTACAAAGTGAACTTGCTACTTTTGTTAATAAAGAAGCGGCATACTTATTAAACTTTGGATACCAAGGAATGGTTTCTACCATTGATGCTTTGGTTGCTAAAGATGATATTATTGTTTATGATGTAGATGCACACGCATGTATAATTGATGGTGTACGTTTACACATGGGAAAACGTTTTACCTATAAGCACAACGATATTGAAAGCTTAGAGAAAAACCTTGAGCGTGCTACAAAAATGGCAGAGCAGACAGGAGGTGGAATTTTAGTAATTTCAGAAGGTGTTTTTGGAATGCGTGGAGAACAAGGCCGTTTAAAAGAGATTGTTGCACTTAAGAAAAAATTCAACTTTAGATTTTTTGTAGATGATGCTCATGGATTTGGTACACTTGGTGCTACTGGAGCTGGTGCAGGTGAGGAGCAAGGTGTTCAAGATGATATCGATGTATATTTTGCAACGTTCGCAAAGTCAATGGCTAGTACAGGTGCATTTATTGCGGCAGATAAAGAAATTATAGATTATTTAAAATATAACTTACGTTCTCAAATGTTTGCTAAGTCCTTACAGATGCAACTCGTAGTAGGTGCATTAAAACGTTTGGATATGTTACGTACAATGCCAGAACTTAAAAAGAATCTCTGGACTATCGTTGATGCGTTACAATCAGGTTTAAAAGAACGTGGTTTTGATATTGGAACGACTCAAAGTTGTGTAACTCCTGTATATTTAAAAGGAAGTATTCCTGAAGCTATGGCTTTGGTAAGAGACTTACGTGAAAATTACGGAATATTCTGTTCTATAGTAGTTTATCCCGTGATACCTAAAGGATTAATTTTATTAAGAATGATTCCTACAGCAACACATACTTTAGAGGATGTAAAAGAAACTTTAGATGCTTTTGATGCCATCAGAGAACGATTGGTAAACGGAACTTATAAAAGAATGTCTGCAGCATTAATGGCAGCGATGGGTGAATAAGTAATCACCTAACGCAATATAAAATAAAACGGTCATCGCATAAATTGTGATGACCGTTTTTTATTTATTATGTTGTTCTAACAACTAGCAACCAACCAGTCATTAGACTCTACAAGTCTTTTCGCAACGTTTTTCTACGTACATAAATTTCAGGATCAAAATGCTTCCATATTTGTTTGATGGCAACATTATCTTCAAGTTCTGGTGTTCTATAGCAGGTTTCTATGCCTTTTTGTTTAAAAGTTTCATAGTATTCATTAAATATTACAGCATGAACCCCTTTGTTTTGATACTCCGGATGAATTCCTATTAAGTAAAATATAACGTCTTTGCTATTCTTTTTAGCTTTTAGAATATGCGAAAAACCAAATGGAAATAATTTACCATT
This sequence comes from Winogradskyella helgolandensis, assembly GCF_013404085.1. NCBI lineage: Bacteria > Pseudomonadati > Bacteroidota > Flavobacteriia > Flavobacteriales > Flavobacteriaceae > Winogradskyella > Winogradskyella helgolandensis. The sequence continues at coordinate 2,703,468 of NZ_JABFHO010000001.1, forward strand.
AGCTTTTTTTAAAGCACTAGCAAATCTAGGCATAACAACAGCGAAGCCAACTAGTTTATCGTGTTCATCCACTACAAATTTGATATATTCTGGATTAACAAAACTGATAAATTTCTTTTTAAAATATTCTTTTTGAATATCTGTTATTTCAACAAAAGACGATAAGGACGAATAACTTTCATTAAACAAATCAAACATACGATCTGCATAAGGCATTACTTCTTCTGTTTTTGTGAGATTAAGTGCTCTTAACTTATAGCGACGCTTAATAAGTTCTTGAGCCTTTTTAAAGAACTCTGGTTTTACATTTTCAAAAGGGAATTTATTTTCTGAGTATGCTTTTTCAATACTGTAGCCATGAGTAGTATAGTGGTTAATATAATAGGGATGGTTATACCAAGTAATCATGGTTCCGAGGTGATCAAAGCCTTCTGTCATTACTCCAACCTTGTCTAAATTAGAAAACCCAACAGGTCCTTCTGCATAACTTAGTTGTTGTTCTCTTCCAATATCTTCTACGGATTTTAATAGTGCCTTACTGACTTCTAAATCATCAATAAAATCAAACCAACCAAAGCGCATTTTTTTTATGCCTTGTTTGTCTACTTCAAGCCAATTAATAATGGCAGCAATTCTGCCCACAATTTCTCCTGCTTTATAGGCTAAAAAAAATCGTGCTTCGGCATCTTTAAATATTGGATTTTTTTCTTTGTTGAAGGTTTCTAATTCTTGTTTAATAATAGGTGGAACCCAATTTTTAGAGTCTTGGTATAATTTAAACGGGAAACGAACAAATGCTTTTAAGTCCTTTTTTGATGTGGCTTCTTTTATTGTTATCATGTAGTTAGGAAAGGCTATAAATTAAGACTCGAAATCATCTGTTTTCTTTTTCTTTTCTTTTTTCTTCTTTTTCTTAAAATTACCGTCATTGCCATTACCATTATCAATTTCTTTGTCCTTATGGAAATCTAAACGATATGAAGCTCCGAAAGCAATATTAAAGACCGTTGGTGTGTCTTTTGTGTTGAAGGCAATATTAGCATCTAACTGAAAATCTTTGGACCATAGGTAAGCACCTCCAAACCTAAAGATATTATCAGCATAAAAATCACTTTTAATGCCTTGCGTTTCTCCAAACACAACCCATTGTGGTGTGAACGAATGTGTTAAAGTAAAGATATATTGAAAATCAGATTGGTCAGTTCCAATTCTATCTTTAATTAAATTCATCACAAAAACCCAACCTCCATTAAAATTGTTTTGCGTTGCGATCATTACTTTAGGGCTAAATCCTTCAATATCTGGAGCCGTGTATGGATTGTTTTTTGAATCAAAATTTGCACCTACATAAACTGAAACAGCAGGTATTAAAGATTTCCAACTAAATTTACTGTTGGCATGGTAACTATATAAATTTGGTTTCGCTTCTTCAGCATTTTTATACGGATCATAAACCAAATATTTAGCACCAAGCGTAAAGTTTTTAAAATTAGAACGCTTGTCTTCAACAGGAATCAAAGCGCTATTGTATGTAATATTATCATTCTGATAAACTCCATCTAATGATAATTCTAACTCTTCAAAAAATAAACCGTAACGCAAACCAAAATCGAGACCAAATCCTGAGACGTCATAATTAGCGAGGGCATGTTCTTCTTTTACGGTAAATGCTCCAGCTTCAAATTGCACAATTCCCGTTCCTACAGAAAAAGCACTTTTAGATACACCAGGACGATTAGAGTTAATTACTTCGGTATATTGGGCAGAAGCAGAATTAAAACTGATGGCAAGAATTATAGTAAGTATTGATTTGAGTATTCGCATTATTTATGGATTTAAAACCATTCGGTCTATTGTAGATTGAAGTCAAATATAGATATTTTATAGTTTTTTTAAGGAATTATATCGGATTATAAATGAGTATAATCGTATTTTTGATGATTATATTATGTTTATCATGGGATTACTGAGAACTATTTTAATTATTTTACTCGTTTACTTTGGCTTTAAGATTTTAGCACGTCTTTTCGCGCCTTTATTACTAAAGTTTGTTGCTAAAAAAGCAGAACAGAAGTTTGGAGGACAATTTGGTGGATTCCAAAATCCTAACCAGCAAAGACAAGAACAAAAGCAAAAGGAAGGCGAAACGGTAATCGATAAAATGCCTAACGATAATAAATCTTCAAATCAAAAAGTAGGAGAATACATCGATTACGAAGAGATTGATGAATAGGTTTCCTTTGAATAAAGGATTCTCACGCACTATTTCAAAAAAAATAACTACTTTTCAGAATCATTCAATCTAAAGTATTCTCATGACATTTTCTATAAAACGTTTATTACCACATGTCTTAATTTTAATAGGGTTTGTAGCCTTGTCTTTAGCCTATTTTAGTCCTGTTTTACAAGGCAAAAAAATCAACCAAAGTGATATCATGCACTACATTGGTATGGCTCAACAACAAAAAGAGTTTGCCAAAACCACGGGAGAAGAAACCTATTGGACTAATAGTGCATTTGGCGGTATGCCAACCTATCAATTAGGGGCAAAATATCCGCACAATTATATTAAAGAACTCGATTTAACCTTACGGTTTTTACCACGACCAGCAGATTACTTATTCCTATATTTTATAGGATTTTATATTTTATTATTGGCTTTAAAAGTCGATTTTAAGTTGGCGGCATTGGGAGCATTAGCCTTTGGGTTTTCAACCTACTTAATAATTATACTTGGAGTTGGACATAATTCTAAAGCGCATGCCATAGCCTATATGCCTTTGGTTTTGGCAGGTATTGTACTCACTTTTCGGAAGAAATACATACTCGGATTTTTCTTAACAACTATTGCTTTAGGTTTAGAGATCGTAACGAATCATTTTCAGATGACTTATTATCTCCTTTTATTAGTGTTAGTTTTAGGAGTGGCTTATCTCGTCGATGCTTACAAAAAACAACAATTGCCACATTTTTTTAAGTCTGTTGGATTACTTTCTATTGCTGCGATTTTAGCTGTTGGGTTAAACGCTACAAATATTATGGCGACTCAAGAGTATGTTAAAGAAAGTACACGAGGCAAGAGTGATTTAACTATAAATGTAGATGGATCTCCTAAAGAGGTAACTTCAGGATTAAGCAGGGAATATATTACGGAATATAGCTATGGTATTTTAGAATCTTTCAATCTCTTTATTCCAAAATTTATGGGCGGAGGAAATTCTGAAGATGTAGGTAAAGATTCTGAAACTTATAAAGCATATATTAATTTAGGAGCTTCTCCAATTGATGCATTAGATGGCGCAAGAAATGCACCAATGTATTGGGGCGATCAAACCATAGTTGAAGCACCAGCGTATGTGGGTGCAGTGATTATTTTTCTTTTTGTTTTAGGATTGTTTTTAGTAAAAGGGAGATTGAAATGGTGGCTTTTAGGTGGCACATTATTATCGTGGATATTATCATTAGGGAAAAATTGGTTGTTTGTGGAAAACCCTCAACCAGATAGTAATCCTATAACGAATTTCTTTATTGATTTTGTTCCATTATATGATAAGTTTAGAGCCGTAAGCTCTATCCAAGTGATTTTAGAATTATGTATTCCTGTTTTAGGAATTATGGCTTTAGTTCGTTTATTTAATGATTTTCAGAAGGATGAAGAAAAACTAAAAGCCTTAAAATATTCAGTTGCAATCACAGCAGGTTTAGCTTTAATCTTTTTAGTATTTAAATCTTTTCTATTTGATTTTGAAAGTTTCAGAGATGATCAATATATTGGTGCATATGGACAACCTTTTATTGATGCTGTAATTAAAGACCGTAAAGCATTGATGACTGCAGATACGTTGAGAGCTTTGGTTTTAGTATTGCTTTCAGCAGGAACTATTTTTATGTTCTTAAAAAAGAAATTATCTGAAAATTTAGTCGTAGTTATATTTGCTGTGTTAATCCTTTTTGACTTAGTTACGGTAGATAGAGAATATGTTAATAATGATAATTTTGTATCTGCCTTAAAAGTAGATAAACCTTACCAAGCGACTAGTGCTGATTTAGAAATCTTAAATGATAAAAGTCATTTCAGAGTTTTAGATATGTCTAATGAAGGACAGCGTAAACCTGCAAGGTCTGCCTATTTTCATAATTCGTTGTTTGGTTATCATGCCGCTAAACTAGGTCGTGTTAATGAGTTGTTAGAATTTCATGTGTATAAAAACAACATGAATGTCCTTAACATGCTTAACACTAAATATATCATTGCGGAAGAACAAGGCCAAATTTTTCCTTATACTAACACAGATGCTAATGGCAATGCTTGGTTTGTTTCAAAACTTCAAGTTGTTGCTAATGCCAATGAGGAAATTATGGTGTTAGACAGTTTAGATACCAAAAGTACAGCTGTTTTAGAAAAATCAGTGGTAAGTGAAAATAACTTAAAACCAGTTTATCAATTTGATTCAACAGCAACGATTCAGTTAAAAGAATTTAAACCTAACTATTTAAAATACGAATCCAACAATAGAAACGAAGGTGTAGCGGTATTTTCTGAAATATATTATAGTCATGGTTGGAATGCCTACATTGATGGTGAATTGGTTCCACATTTCCATGTGAATTACGTATTGAGAGCTTTAGAAGTTCCAAAAGGAAATCATACAATAGAATTTAAGTTTGAACCGCAGGTTGTAGAAACAGGAAGTAAAGTCGCTTTAGCGAGTTCTATTGTTTTAGGAATATTGCTTTTAGCAGGTTTGTTTTTTGAAGTGAAAAAGCGAAAAGCTTAAATTGTCATTCCTGCGAAAGCAGGAATCCATAATTAGCAAAAAAAAGTAGATTTCTGCTTTCGCAGGAATGATAGAAATGAGCAAAAAAAAAGTACTCATAATAACCTATTATTGGCCACCAGCAGGAGGTCCAGGCGTGCAACGTTGGTTAAAATTTGTGAAGTACTTGCCTAAATTTGGAATTGAACCTATAGTCTATTGTCCTGAAAACCCGAACTATCCTATAATGGATGAAAGTTTGGTAAATGAAATTCCTGATACAGTTACTATTTTAAAACAGCCTATTAATGAACCTTATGTTTTAGCGAGTGTGTTTTCAAAAGGGAAATCAAATAAAATAAGTTCAGGAGTCATTCCTAAAGCTAAAAAGCAATCGTTTATTGAAAAAACGATGCTTTATGTGAGAGGGAATTTCTTTATTCCCGATGCGCGTAAAAACTGGGTTAAACCTTCCGTTTCGTTTTTATCAGATTATATTGAAAAACATAAAATTGAAACCATAATTACAACAGGTCCACCGCATAGTTTACATTTAATTGGCCTACAGTTAAAAGCAACATTAGGAGTAAAATGGGTAGCCGATTTTAGAGATCCTTGGACTACTATTGGGTATCACAAAGAGTTAAAATTAACAGAGGCTTCAAAAATTAAACATCTAGGTTTAGAACAAGACGTGTTAAATTCAGCGGATGAAATTATAGTAACTAGTAATCATACCAAAAATGAATTCCTAACTAAAACGAATCAACCAATTTCTGTTATTACGAATGGTTATGATTCACATTCGGTTAGGGTAGAAGGGAAGGATGAGCTCTTTACGTTATCACATATTGGGTCGTTATTATCGGAACGAAATCCTGTGGTGTTATGGGAAACACTTTCAGAATTAATTAAAGAAAATAGTGCTTTTTCTGAAGCTTTCAAATTGCAATTAATTGGTGTAGTTAGTGATGATGTCATTGAATCCATTCATCAAAATGGATTAAAAGATCATGTCAATATTGTTGGTTATGTGAATCATGATGAAGCGTTAAAGTTTCAAATGAAATCACAAGTATTATTGTTAATTGAAATCGATTCAGAAGATACCAAAGCGATAATTCCAGGAAAAGTTTTTGAGTATCTCATTTCTGAAACACCAATTTTAGCAATAGGCCCAAAAGATTCAGATGTAGAACAAATCATCAAATCTACCAATACAGGAACGTATTTTAACTACCAGCAAAAAGCGGAATTAAAAACGCAACTCTTAAGCTATTTTGAAGCGTTTCAAAACAATGCATTAAAAGTAAATGCTATCGGTCTACAACCTTATAGCAGAAGAGCTTTGACTGAAAAATTAGCAGGATTGTTAAAACACGTCTAAATTTCACCCAAAGTGACAATACCCAGAAGCTTATTAATAGGAATGTTCCCTGGAGGGGACTTTAGGGGTGTTTTCGATCAACATTTTAAAATTTGAGATTAATTAATCGTATTTTGCTTCGCTATGGGAATTGTATTAAACCAGTCTTTCAAAAACACCATTACAACGTATTTGGGCTTTGGTATTGGTGCCATTAATACGCTTTTTCTTTACACCAACTTTTTATCAGATCAATATTATGGACTAGTTGCTTTTTTGCTTTCAGCGGCTAATATTATGATGCCTTTTATGGCCTTTGGAGTTCATAATGCTATTGTCAAATTCTATTCATCTTTTAAATCAAAAAACAGCATTAATAGTTTTCTAACTTTAATGCTATTTCTACCGTTATTGTTTATTATACCAACTGGTTTTATAGGTTATTTTGCGTATGATGCTATTGTTAATTGGCTTTCAAACGAAAACCAAATTGTAGAAAATTATGTCTGGCATATTTTTATTCTAGCTATTGCTATGGCTTATTTTGAAATCTTTTTTGCTTGGACAAAAGTGCAAATGCAAACTGTTTTCGGAAATGTAATGAAAGAGGTTTTTCACCGCATAGGTATTATGATATTACTTTTTGCGGTGTATTTAGAGTGGTTAACAGTAGACAATTTCATAGTTGCAATGGTTGGAGTTTATGTTTTACGAATGCTAATTATGAAACTTTATGCGTATTCAGTAAGATTTCCAAAGTTGAACTTTCAAAAATTAGAAAATCAATTTTCAATATTAAAGTATTCGGCTTTAATGATTATTGCCGGTTCGGTAGCCATGCTTATTCTCGATATCGATAAGTTTATGATTGGGTTAATATTACCAGATATTGAGCAGGTGGCTTACTACAGTGTTGCCATTTTTATAGCTACAGTTATTGCTGTTCCGCAACGCGCTATGCATCAAATTATGTTGCCATTAACGGCTAAATATCTTAACGAAAACGACAAGGTAGCTTTAGAAGATTTATACAAACGCAGTTCTACGACGCTTTTAGTAGTGAGTGGTTTTATTTTTCTATTAATTATTTTAAATATCAATCAGCTTTATGAAATCCTTCCAGAGGAATTTACAGGAGGCCTATTTGTTGTGCTAATTGTAAGTCTGGCAAAACTGTATGATAATAGTTTAGGGAACAACAATGCAATTTTATTTAATAGTGATTATTACAGAATGGTGTTATTTTTTGGTGTCTTATTAGCGATTATGGCCATTGTGCTGAATGCCGTTTTTATTCCTATTTATGGTATTGACGGTTCTGCTTTTGCTACGTTTTTGGCCGTGTTTATTTATAATACCATCAAAATAATATTCGTAAAACAGAAATTTAATATGCTACCATTTACAACAGGTTCTGCTAAGGTTGTCCTCACACTGATTGTATTATCGTTGGCATTTTATTTTTGGGAATTTCCATTTCATCCTGTTGCTAATATCATGTTGAAATCTGGATTAATTGGTGTCGTATATCTTATTCTTATTTATAAACTGAATGTGTCTGAAGATATTTCAGAACAAATAAAAAAGTACCTAAAACTTTAGGTACGTATTAAAACAAGAAATTCCCGCAAGGTGCTTTGAGGCATACTACATACGGGAACTTCTAACCAACCAAAAAAACTTTTTATCCTCTTGTTCGTCTTGAGCTAGATCTTGTAGAACTTTGGTTGCTTGTTCTACTTGTGCTAGATTTTGCCTTTACAGACGATGACGTTGTTCTATTAGATATACGAGAATTAGTTGTCGTTGGTTTTCTAACCGAAGAACTATTTCTTGTCACTGTATTATTAGACACAGAAGAACTACTTCTGGTCACATTTCTATTTGTACTTCTAGTTGGTGTTACACTAGTAGAACGTTGCGTCTGAGTTCTACTTGGTGTCACAACTCGTGTATTCGTTCTTGTTGTTGTACTTGTCGTTGTTCTTACAGGTGTTGTAGCTCTTGTCGTTGAACGTGTAGGTGTCACCGCTCTAGAAACACGATTAGTACTTGTTCTACTGGTTGCAGCTGTACTGCGTGTAGTAGTTCTTGTATTAGCCTCACTTAAACGTGTTGTTCTTGCAGTTGCTATAGTTGCATTTCTACGTTGTGCCTGAGTTCTAATATTACGTTCGGCACTGTTTCTCGGAGTTTGCGCATAACTGATACGTGTTCTAGTTGTGGTAGTCGTTCTTCTTACAGCATGGCCATTATCACGTCTTCCAATGTTATAATGTCTAACATTATTAGTATAAGGTCTGTAATAAATATGTCTTACAGGTGTATAATATTGTCTGTATGGGTTTACATGTACAACACTAAAGTTAACATGTGGTGCCGCATAAAACTGGTGCCATGGTCTATAAACATAAGATCTGTTGTATATGTTGATGTAGCCATCATATCTATAAAACACATTGTTTCTGTAGTACACATTTAATCCTCCAACGTTACTAATTCTACCAAAACTATTGTAGTTGATAAAAATGTTTCCAATTTGATTTACACGTCCGTAATAATCATAATAGATTGGTGTATTTTCAATTTGAATAATAGCTCCAAAACTATCATATTGTAAATAAGGATTATAATCATAACCAGAGTTAAAACTCAAACTAAAACCAGGAGTGTTAATTCCGACGCTTACATCTGGTCCATAATTTGGTAAATAAAAATCAAACTGGCCATCTGCAAAAACAGAAAATTCAATTCCCGCTTCATTAAATATGAAAGAATTGCCATAACCTTTCACATAGTTATTAATTGAAGACTCTGCTTCTGATGTTGTGGTGGTAGTTGCGAATGCAGTTGTGCTTATAGCGACTAAAGCTGCAAATAAATATATAATTCGTTTCATAATAATTGGGTTTTAAATTAAACTCGGTTAGTATAAAACAAACAGCGTGCCAAAAATATAAATCCCTGATTGTTAATGTGTTATTATTAAAGGTAACCGAAATATCTACAATTAGTGATATGTGTTTTATTATTAATACCTGAGATGTTGTAAATTTTATTACTTTTAAACCAAGACCAACAATCGACCATGAAACCGAATCAAATACATTGCCAGAATTGTGAACAACCTTTTGATGACAATTTTCAGTTTTGTCCGCATTGTGGTCAAAAAGCAAATGATGAACTTACCATAGGTGTATTATTTTATAATACCATTAGTAATTACTTTTCATTTGATGCACGTTTCTTTAAAAGCTTTGTGCCTTTAATGTTTAAACCTGGGTATTTGCCAAAAGAATTTATAAAAGGAAAGCGCTTAATGTATTTGCATCCTGCACAGATGTATTTGTTTATTTCTGTAGTATTCTTTTTTATTTTTTCGTTTACAGTTAGAGAACAAGTTTCTGATCTCAACAATAATTTTCTAGAGATTTTTGATAAAGATGGAACTGTTATTTTAGATTCTGTGCAAACAAGAAAAAGAGATTCGTTAAAGCATATAAATGATTCCATAGCTAGAAAGGAAGTTGGTCTTGCACTTAAGAAGAATAAATTTATTACTGGTATGAGTGATAAAGAAATAGATTCTATCACAAATCAAGAAAACCTTTACACGCGGAAAGGTGATTTCTTTGGTATTGATGAGTCACAAATCGATTCTTTAATAGGTATAAATGCTTCTGATAAAGATATCTATGTAGCCATGGGATTAGAAGAAGATGATGGTTGGTTAACGCGAAAAATATATACGCAGGTTCTTAAATTCTATAAAGCCAAAGATGCAGGTAATATTTTAAGTAGATTTTACGATACTATACCGATTGCCTTATTTTTTGTACTACCAATTTTTGCATTAATACTTAAACTGTTCTATTTTATTAGAGGGAGGTATGCACATCATTTGGTCTTTAGTTTTTATTATTTCTCGTTTATTTTTACCGTTTTGAGTATCATTTTTGGCATCAACTTAATTTATGAAATACCAGATTGGATAGATTTCTTAATTACCTTATCTTGTTTTATATACTTTTTTATCGCAATAAAACGCTTTTACCGTCAAGGTTGGTTTTTGAGTTTTATTAAAACCTCTTTAGTTACAATGCTCTTTTTTCCGGTGGTTTTAATTTCTACAATAACAATAATGACATTTGCCTTTCTGTTTTATTAGTCGGTATGAGAACCAGCATGCCAAATTGGAACATTTAAAAATGCACTCAACATCTCAGCATCGTTAATGATAGATTTAAGGTTTCCATGGTCAACGACGTTTCTTCTAGAAGCATCATCTAAAACTAAGTTGAGTTCAAAACTTTTGTAAGAACCGTCATCACTTTGAACGTGCTCTCCAATAATTTGAATAGCAACAATTGATTTCAAAGGTAAATAGTCTTCAGAGTGTTGCCTTCTCGATTTATGTAATTTGAATTGATAAGTCGTGTAATAAAGCCCTTGCTGCTTGTCGAATACTCTTGGTTTATAAAATATATAAAACATGAAACCTCCTGCACCAGAAAAAATGAGTCCAAAAAGAATTAAAAACCAAGGGATTGAAACAGATTCAATTTGGGATTGAAACAATGGAAATAAAGCATAAAAAAGAACTCCTAAACCAACGGCTAAAAATATAAAGCTGAAGATGGCAGCTCCAATGGAAGGTTTATAAATTAATTTAGAAGGATTTGCTTGAATTAAAACATTGGTTTTAAAACTTGCTCCACCATATTTTAAGGGAGAGGTTGAAACTTTAGATTTTATAGAAGCTTTATTGTTAAGTGAATTTCCTCTAACTTCAATAACTTCTTTATGAAAACCTTTAGGCAAATCCATTCTATAATTTCTCTTTTAAATATTTTCCTGTTACTGAGTTTTTGTTTTTTGCGATGTCTTCAGGTGTACCAGCAGCAACGACTTGTCCGCCATGTTTTCCTCCTTCTGGACCCAAGTCTATAATATAATCGGCACATTTAATCAAATCAATATTGTGTTCAATTACAATTATTGAATGGCCTTTGGAGATTAATGCTTGAAACGATTTCAATAACTTCTTAATATCGTGAAAATGAAGTCCGGTTGTAGGTTCATCGAATATGAAAAGCGCATTATCACTTTTACTTCCTTTTCCTAAAAATGTAGCGAGCTTAATACGTTGCGCTTCACCACCAGAAAGGGTAGAAGAGGATTGTCCTAAAGTGACATAACCCAAACCAACATCTTGAAGCGGTTGCAACTTTCCTTGAATTTTAGTTTGCTTATGGCTTTTGAAAAAAGCTATAGCATCATCAATGGTAAGATTTAAAATATCATCGATAGACTTACCCTCAAACTTAACTTCTAAGACTTCTTTTTTAAAGCGTTTGCCGCCACAAGTATCGCAAGTTAAATGGACATCTGCCATAAACTGCATTTCGATAGTAACTTCTCCTTCTCCTTTACATGTTTCACAACGGCCACCATCGACATTAAAACTAAAATGCTTGGCCGCATAATTTCTTATGTTGCTTAATTTTTGTGAGGCAAATAATGCTCTGATATCATCATAAGCCTTAATATAAGTCACAGGATTGGAACGCGAAGAACGACCAATCGGATTCTGATCTACAAATTCGACATGCTCAATAATACTATGATCGCCTTTTATTTCTGATACTTGTCCTATTTTATCACTAAATCCTGTCAATTTCTTTTGTATGGCAGGAAAAAGAATCTTTTTAACCAAGGTGCTTTTTCCACTTCCAGAAACTCCGGTAATAACCGTTAACATTTCTAACGGAAATGTAACATTTACATTTTTTAAATTGTTTTCACGAGCACCAACAATTTCGATATTATATTTTGAAGTTCTTCGTTTTTTAGGGACTTCAATTTCTAATTGACCATTTAGGTATTTAGCGGTGAGTGTATCTGCCTTTAAAATTTCTTTAAAATTTCCAACAGCAACAACGTCTCCACCTAAAGTTCCGGCTTCTGGTCCGATATCTATAATAGAATCTGCAGCTTTCATAATGTCTTCGTCGTGCTCAACCACAATAACCGTGTTTCCTAAATCACGTAAAGATTTTAAAACCTCAATTAAACGTTCAGTATCTTTAGGATGCAAGCCAATACTAGGTTCATCTAAAATATACATGGAACCAACTAAGCTACTTCCTAAAGAGGTCGCCAAGTTTATACGTTGACTTTCTCCACCAGAAAGGGTATTCGATTTTCTGTTTAAGGTTAAATAATTTAATCCAACATTAGATAAAAAACCTAGTCGTGTATTAATTTCAGTTAAGAGACGTTTGGCGATTTTAGTATCACTGTCGTTTAACTCCAATTTTTGAAAAAACACAGTTAATTCGTCTATAGGTAAATCGACTAAATCTGTAATAGTAGCATTATCAATTTTTACATAACTAGCTTCCACACGCAAGCGCTTTCCTTTACAAACGCTGCATTTTGTTTTACCACGATAACGCGATAACATCACGCGATTCTGAATTTTATACGCTTTAGATTCTAATTCTGCAAAGAAATCATCTAAACCTTCAAAGTATTTATTGCCCTTCCAAATAAGTGCTTTGTGTTCATCACTTAATTGAAAATAAGGTTTGTGAATAGGGAAATCAAATTCATGAGAATTGTTAACCAACTGATCTCTGTACCAGCTCATACTTTCACCTCTCCAAGGGAAAATGGCATTTTCAAAAACAGATAAAGCGGTATTAGGAATTACTAAATCATCATCGATTCCAATCACATCTCCATAACCTTCACATTTAGGGCAAGCTCCATAAGGATTATTGAAGCTAAATAAGTGTGCATTAGGTTCTAAAAAAGACATGCCGTCTAATTCAAACTTATTATTAAATACGGTTTGTTTTTTATCGGAAAGTGATTCTATAATACAAGTACCAACACCTTCATAAAAAGCAGTTCCTACAGCATCTGCCAAACGATTGAGAAAATCTTCTTCATTTTTAAATACAATTCTATCGACTACTAAGAATAGATTTTTATCTGATTTAATATTTTGTTTTAAGGCGTCATCTATTCTAACAACATCGTCTTTTACTTTTATACGCGCATAACCTTGTTGTTGTAGCGTTTGAAGTTTGTTTTCAATGGTTCGTCCGTCTTCTAATATAATAGGAGCTAAGAGTAATAATTTGGTGCCTTCCTTAAATTTTGAAATATAATTAATGACATCAGAAACCGTATGCTTTTTTACTTCTTCGCCTGAAATAGGAGAGTAGGTCTTTCCAATACGCGCAAATAATAATTTTAGATAATCGTAAATTTCTGTCGTTGTACCAACTGTGGAACGTGGATTGGTTGAATTTACCTTTTGCTCAATAGCAATAGCTGGAGCAATTCCTTTAATGTAATCTACTTTGGGTTTATTGAGTCGACCTAAAAACTGACGTGCGTAACTACTCAAGCTTTCAACATAGCGTCTTTGACCTTCAGCATATAAGGTGTCAAAGGCTAAACTCGACTTTCCAGAACCTGATAATCCCGTAATTACCACTAGTTTATTACGAGGAATAACCACATCAATATTTTTAAGGTTGTGCAATTTTGCACCTTTTATAATGATGTTTTCTTTTGGGCTAACGTCTAAATCAGTAGTAATCATAGGTGGATTTCGGTATCTAAGTTTGCAAAGATACTATAATAGGGAATAAGGATTAAATTATGTCTTAAAATTCATTAATGATCATTCTTGAAAACTTTAGTCTGGGTTTTCATAAATTTTAATGGGTTTTTGGTTATTGTCTTTAGTTCTTTCAGAGAAATAGTCTTGCTTTTTTTAATATTATTTTTTTAATAATGTCAAAGAAATTTTATTAGTTAGTTATACTGAAGTCTTTGCTTTTGGGGCTTTTCTTTTTATTCTATTAAAAACCTTCATCCATTAAAGGAGCGCTTTATCCGACAAAATGTTAAATTTTAGTACTTTTCTTTGTTTAATTGGAATGATTGTTGTTATATTTGAAACTTATTCATAATTTAAAAACATCTGCGTATAGCATAATATTACTTTTAGAAAACAGCTAGTAACCCCAATCTTAGTAAGCAACTACTAAGGACTAAAGTAATTATTATGAAAAACGAACTTATCCAAGACGCAGCGTTGGTTAGCAACTACATTAACGGAGACGAGAGTGCACTTTCAGTTTTAATAGAAAGGCATAAGCAAAAAATTTACAGTTTTATTTATTCTAAAGTCTATGATAGAGATGTTACTGAAGATGTTTTTCAGGATACGTTTATCAAGGTTATTAAGAATTTAAAACGTGGTAAATATAATGAAGAAGGTAAATTTTTACCTTGGGTTATGCGTATTGCTCACAATTTGGTAATTGACCATTTTAGAAAAAATAGTCGTATGCCTAAATTTGATAATGCAGGAGAGTTTAGTATTTTTTCTGTACTAAGTGATTCTACTTTAAATGCGGAGAAAGTACTTATAAAAGACCAGGTAGAATCTGATGTAAGACGTATTATTGAAGAATTACCAGAAGATCAAAAACAAGTACTTTTAATGCGCATGTATCAAGATATGAGTTTTAAAGAAATTTCAGAACGAACAGGTGTTAGTATAAATACGGCTTTAGGTAGAATGCGTTATGCACTTATTAATATGCGTAAGGTAATTGAACAAAATAACATCATTTTAACTAATTAATACAATAAAGTATATAGAAGTGCGTTTTTGCTATATATAAACTCTTAAATTGATAAAATGGCAAAAATTTACTCTCACGCTTCCCCAAAAAATAATAGCCTATTACCAAAAGAAGAAACCATAAGTTTCCTTTTGAATTACTCAAAGGCTTTAAGTGTTATAGATTATAATAAATTGAAGTTTGAAGCACTACTAAATTAATTTTGAAGAAAAATCCTGATGTGAAAGCATTAGGATTTTTTTGTCAATAACAACTCTTCGTAGTTTTGAGTTGTTAGATATTCTTGTTTTAATTCTTTTAAGTATTCTATTGTTTTTTCCTTTAGAGGATGCTGATCTCTTAAGCAGTTTTTGATGTTTTCATCATAAACGGTTAGGATAAGATACCAATGGCCTGTTCTACTTGTATAATTGTTTTCGAATAAGCTTGAGTTTCCGTTACTTTCTCGTTTTGCATCAATTAAAACTAGAGGAAGGTTCACGTTTTTATCCGTACGTTCGGCTTCATGATATGATAAATAAAGCGTTTGGCCTTCGAGTTGAAAAGGAACATTGTAGCCCACGTCAATATTATTTAGATTGTATTTTTTGTTGATGTAATTGTAAAATTCTTCAGCATCTTTAGAGTCTTTAAAAATGAAAGCAGTCTCTCTAGGCATATTCTTTTGAAACTTCTTAGCTAGCATTACCTTATAATCTTGATTCTTAAATTTAGGCGTAATCTGCACAGGAATACAAGCGGTTGCTGTAATTACTAATAGTAGAATAATAATTTTTTTCATTGATTGATGGTTTCTGATAAGACATCAAGAATTGTACCACTACAACTTGTTTATAGTTCTATGAATTTTAAATTGCAATCTAAATTCTAAATTCTAAATTCTAAATTCTAAATTACTGAATACTGCGACTGCGACTGACAATTATTTCTTATTCTTCTTTTTATAATATTCGTCTAAAACTGATTTTCTGCCAATAGTTTTGGTGATTATATCTTTCTCTAAATCCCAACCACGAGCAGGTGAATATTGCCTGCCATACCATATAATTTGAAGATGTAAATCATTCCAAAGTTCTTCAGGAAAGATACGTTTGGCATCTTTTTCGGTCTGTACCACGTTTTTGCCATTGGTTAAATTCCAACGGTACATTAAGCGATGAATATGCGTATCTACAGGAAATGCAGGTATACCAAAAGCTTGTGATAAAACTACAGCAGCCGTTTTATGTCCAACCGCTGGTAATTCTTCTAAATCTTCATAAGTTTTAGGAACTTCTCCATTATGCTTGTCAATTAAAATTTGAGACAAACCATGGATGCCTTTACTTTTCATGGGCGATAAGCCAACAGGTTTGATGATCTCTCTAATTTCTTCGACACTTAATTTAATCATGTCATACGGATTGTCCGCACGTTCAAATAACAATGGAGTAATTTTATTAACTCGTACATCAGTACTTTGTGCAGACATTAAAACGGCAATTAACAAGGTATAAGGATCCTTATGGTCTAATGGCACCGGAATTTCAGGATATAATTTATACAATGTATTTATAACGAAATTTACTTTTTCTTGTTTAGTCATTTTGTATTTTTACCTAATAAGCGATTTAATACAAATTTACGTAATTATGACATATTTAAAAGTAGGAGATAAGGCACCAAATTTTTCAGCAACAGATGAAAAAGGCAATGCTATTTCATTATCCGATTATAAAGGCAAAAAATTAGTGGTTTTCTTTTATCCAAAAGCAAGTACACCAGGTTGCACTGCAGAAGCTTGTAACCTTAATGATAATTACGACCGTTTTAAAGCGCAAGGTTATGAGATTTTGGGTGTGAGTGCAGATAGTGCAAAAAGACAAACTAATTTTAAAACTAAATACGGATTTCAATATCCATTATTAGCTGATGAAGATAAAGCGGTTATTGAAGCTTTTGGTGTTTGGGGACCTAAGAAATTTATGGGTAAAGAATATGATGGTATTCACAGAACCACTTTTGTAATAAATGAAGATGGTGTTATTGAAGATGTTATATCAAAAGTAAAAACCAAAGCTCATGCAGAGCAGATTTTAGGCGAATAACAATATGTAAAGTAAACAAAAAAGCGACTATTATTCTACTTTCGGTAGGTAATAGTCGCTTTTTTGATTTTTTAATTATATCTCAATTCTTATGCATCACCTCTTCAGATTCGCAACCAAATAAGCTCTTTTCTTTAATTAATTTAGAAACACCTTCTGGCAACATAGCTTCCCATCCATCTTCATTATCTACTATCATTTTAAGGACAGTTCTAGAGAACACAGTAAGGTTAGATGCATTATAATCTGTTATGTCTACAACTTTGCCATTGTATTTAAAGAATTTGTATAATTCCTTCATACGTGGATGAACTTTAAGGTTTTCACTTGTAGTTACAGTTCCATCCTTGTTTTCCATTGGATATAAATACACTCTTAAATCTTTGTAAAATAGTTTTCCAAAGGCTTCTAATATGCCTCCACTTAAATGACGGTAATATTTCTCGTCAAAAATATCTACAAGATTATTCACACCCATAGCTAATCCCATTCTTGCTCTAGAATATTGAGAGAAGTATTCTACCAATTTATAATATTCTTGGAAGTTAGAGATTAATACCGTTTGTCCTAAAGAACATAACAGTTTAGCACGATCCATAAAATCTTGTTCGTCAATTTCTCCTTCAGCTCTTAGATTGGACAGTGTGATTTCAAAAACAACTTGTGTTTTATCTTTATCAACTTTATTTTCTTTAATGAACATTTCGTAAGATTTCTCCAGCATGTCCATATTAACCTTAGTTACAGGTCTAAAACTTCCTCTAAGTGTTAAAATATTCTTTTTGTAAAGTACACGAGCAGGCAATACATTATTACCATCTGGCGCAAACATTACGGCATCTGTCATTCCGTTTTTAACCAGTTGTAAACTCATTAAACGGTTATCTACGTTTTCAAATACTGGACCTGAGAAATTAATAGTGTCAATCTCTAATTGATCTTTATCTAAGTGGTCGTATAAATAGCGTAATAATTTACGCGGTTGGTTGTACTTGTAAAATGCACCATAAATTAAATTAGTTCCTAATTTACCTAAGGTTTCTTGTTGTAATCGCGCATCCGTTTCTTTAAAACGTACGTGGATTATAATATCGTTATACTCTTGGTTAGGCGCAACTTGGTATTTGATGCCAACCCAACCGTGACCTTTAAATTTTTTCGCAAAATCTATCGTTGCAACGGTATTGGCATAAGAGAAGAATATTTTGTTCGGATGTTTATCTCTCGTTATACGCTTTTCCATTAAATTAACTTCGTGATTCAGCATCTTACGAAGTCTGGCCTCAGTTACGTAACGTTTATCATCTTCAATCCCATAAATCGCATCACTAAAATCTTTATCATAAGCAGACATCGCTTTAGCAATAGTTCCAGAAGCTCCTCCTGCTCTAAAAAATTGACGTACAGTCTCTTGTCCGGCTCCAATTTCAGAAAAGGTGCCATAGATATCTGCATTAAGGTTTATTCGTAAAGCTTTGTCTGCTAGAGATGGAATATTTTCAAAATCAGAATCGCCTGCGTACGTTATGTCCTTCATAGATATTGGGTTTGCGTCGTTTTAGCAAAGGTACTGTTTTACTGTTGCAAACAAAAAAATAAGTTTATTTTTGTGATTACAATTCTGAATTGAAAATATAATAAATGTATAGCGTGTTTTTTTTATTTATAATGAAATACAAAGGAAAATAAGACGTTTTTTTACGAGTATAACAATTTAGGATCATTTTAGAAATTCAATAGTTTTGAAAATAACATTTTTAGGTACAGGTACATCGCAAGGAATTCCAATTATTGGGAGCGATCACCCAGTGTGCTTAAGTGAAAATCCTAAAGATAAACGCTTACGTGTTTCGGTTTTGGTAGAATGGGAAAATTTTACGTTTGTAGTAGATTGCGGACCCGATTTTAGACAACAAATGCTTAGAGCTAAAGTATCTAAAATTGATGGTATTATTTTTACGCACGAGCATGCCGATCATACGATGGGTTTAGATGATATTAGACCGTTTTTTTTCAGGCAAGGAGATATTGCATTATATGCACATCAACGTGTTTTTAATGCATTAGAGAAGCGTTTTGATTATATTTTTGCAACTGAAAACAAGTATCCAGGAGTTCCGAGTGTAACGAAAACAGAAGTTAAAAACGAGCCTTTTTTAGCAGGAAACCTTAACGTTATTCCTATTGACGGTTTACATTATAAACTCCAGGTTTTTGGGTATCGATTTCATAATTTTGCCTATTTAACAGACATGAAAACGATTGCTGATACCGAAATTGAAAAACTTCAAAATTTAGATGTTTTAGTGGTGAATGCATTAAGAATTAAACCACATATTTCACATTTCAATTTAGAAGAAGCCTTGGCTTTTATTGCCAAAGTAAAACCTAAACGTGCCTATTTAACACATATTAGCCATCTATTAGGTTTTCATGATGATGTAGAACAACTATTACCTGAAAACGTTTTTTTAGCTTACGATAATTTACAAATTACTATTTAGATATGAAGAATAAAATTTTAATGTATTTATTTATTTTTTCCGTGCTGTTGATTGTTTTTCAGTATGTAAATTCAAAGAATATTATTGATAAATATGAAGAGGATATTGTTAAGATAAAAGATAAAGTTGTTGAAAAGGATAAGGCCATTAAAGCTTTAGAGGAACAGAATTTCGAATTAAGTTATTTTAATATTGATAGAAACGAAGATGCTTTAACGTATTTTGAAGCACTAGGTTATGATACTGAACAATTGATTCCTGCCATAATCGATGGACTTTATAATATGAATGATTATGAGGGGGAAGATCATCCAATTGTTCCTTATGTATCTATGACAGATTCTAAATTAGTTATTAATAAAGTTAGAGTTATGAATCATAAATGGATTGTTGCTAATTTTACGGATGGAGAATTTTGGGGTGAAATTTTTGTGACGTATTCAATTGACGAAAACAACGACCTAAAGTATAAATTGGTGGAATATTTCCTGTATCCTAAGATTGGTTAGATATGTTTAACTAACCAAGCTTTTAAATCATGAAAATTTTGAGGTGCAACACCATGTCCAACAGGATATTCTGAATACACATAATTAATTCCTAATTCTTTAAGAAATACAGGTGCTTTTTGTGCCCAATCTACCGGAATAACTTGGTCCACAGCACCATGAGAACAAAAGAAGTTTAAATGCGAAACAGCACTTTCGGCTATGATTTCTGGTAAAATATCTTCGTTTATATAGCCACTTAAAGCTACAATATTTTTAACTTTTTCAGGATATGTTAAGGCAACAGCGTAACTCAAAATTGTACCTTGACTAAAACCTAATAGCGTAACATTATTAGAATCTACAGCGTAAGTGTTACAAGCATAATCAATAAATTCAGCAATTAAATTTACCGATTGTTTTGCTTGTTCATTATCGCTCCATTTACCTTTATCAGCATCAAAATTAATGGCATACCAAGCATTTCCGTAAGGTTGCATAGTATAAGGTGCACGTAACGAGATAATCATTAATTCCTCTGGTAATTCAGAAGCGAAAGAAAATAAATCATTTTCATCGCTACCGTAACCATGGCACATAATTAAAAGTGGGGCGTTTTCTTTGAGCGAAGATGGTCTAGTGATGTAGTGTAATTTTGACATAATTATTATCCAATAGAATTAAATACTTTTTGAAAGTAATCACCAAGTAAAGGGATTTTATTTTGCTTGCCTGTAATAGCACCATAAATGCCATAAAGATAGAGCACTGAAAAGAATATCCAAAAGGACATACTTATCATTATGCTATCAAAACTAGTAATAACAAAAGCGATAAGGATGTAAGTTATGCCCAATCCCAAAGCTTGTCTAATATGAAAAAAAGTAAATGGATTTTTTTTGTCTTGGTTCATAAAAAAGGCAATCAATGTACCAAATAAAGTGAGGTAGGCGACTAATCCTAAAGTTTTACCTTCGTCTATTGTATTCTGAGTCATTATTTTAAAGCAATTTTGTTATTGGCTATGATGCCATAAGTTTCACCTTTAAGTTTTGATCCTAAAAACATACTATTCTTTGATCGTGATGAAATGAATTCTGTACTAAACTCGTAAGTCTTATCTGGATTAAACAAAGTTAAATCGGCTATTTCACCTTCGTTAATAGCGCTTTCTACAATGTTAAATCTAGACTTTCCTTTCGTTAAAAGATTTATAGCTTTCTTAGTCGTAAAGATGTTTCGTAAAGCACCAAAAGTAGATTCTAAACCGATGGTTCCATATTTAGCAAAATCGAATTCAATCTTTTTATGTTCTATGTCAATAGGATTATGGTCGCTGGTTACCATATCAATAGTACCATCTTTTAAACCTTCAATTAAAGCATCACAATCGGTTTGAGTTCTTAAAGGAGGAAGCACTTTAAAATTCGTGTCAAAGTCGTGTAAAACATCATCGGTAAAAACTAAATTATGAATAGTAACACTGCAGGTTATATTCAACTTTTTAGCTTTTGCAGCTCTAATCAATTCAACAGATTTTGCGGTAGAAATTGTTGGAATATGAAGCTTACCTTCCGTATATTCTAATAAAAATAAATCTCTAGCAACTTGTAATTCTTCAGCTAAAGCCGGATTTCCTTTTAGTCCTAATTTAGTGCTATTTATATGTTCGTTAACGACTCCAAGTCCAGAAATTTTAGATTCCTGAGGAAAAGAACAAACCAAACCATCAAAATTACTGGCGTATTGCAAAGCAATTTTCATGAGGTTAGGATTAGAAATAGGTTTTTGGTAATCATAAAAAGCAACGGCTCCTGCATTAGTCATGTCAAATAGTTCTGCTAAATCTTCCCCTTTGCTCAATTGTGTTAAAGCTCCGATAGGATAGAGGCTAACGGCATGATCTTGAGCTTTAGATTTTACAAAGGTAATGTCAGCATAAGAATCAATTACTGGTTGAGAATTTGCATTTAATGCTACAGCTGTAAATCCTGAATTAGCAGCAGTTTTTAAACCATTTACTATGGTTTCGCGTTCTTCGTAACCAGGTTCTCCAAAAGACACACTGCTATCAAACCAGCCTTGCGAGATATGCAAGTTGTCTAATTTTATTTCTTTGTAATCTTTAGGATTAGGAATGCTCTTGGCGATCTCAGAAATTCGACCTTTTTCAATTAAAATATCAACCGTTTCATTGTTAAAATCACTTTTAGAATCAACGATGGTTGCAGATTTTATGAGTGCGTTCATGAATTGAATATGTTAGTTTCGGTGACTATTTATTAAGTTATTTGATATTCAGGCGGCCTAAATACATCATTAACTTTATAACACTTTGAATTTTGAAATAATTATTTTAAAAATTTTAAAAGCAAAATTTCTACTATCAAAAATACTAGTGCAAAAATAACAAACCATTTCCATAGCGCATTAACATTTGTGTTACTTTTTATCGTATTAATAGTTGCTGCTAAGCTAGAATCTATTGTGGCATTATTTAACGTGCCTAAATCATAATAATTAAGATTACTTTCAGCTCTATTGTAATTGAAACTTAAATTTTGAAGCACTTGTTCTTTATTCTTAACATTCAAAATCCCAGCTGTATTTGGATAATCTTCTGTCTCTAAAATTACAGATTTACTATACGTTTTTTGAAGTGGAATAACCGAAATGTCATCAGAATCTAAAGTTAATATATCATCTTGACCTATTGAAGTTTGAACAGCAATAGAATTCGAATCACCTATAGTATAATATAATTGAGACAATTTTAAACTTTGTAATCCCATATTATACAATACAGGAATTATTAATTGCGAGTTTTTAAAATTAGAATTATCTGAGTTTAATGCTGAAGAAAACACATAGGCATTTGTATTGCCAACTAAAAAAGGAGTACCATCTTCATAAGATAAAACAGCATTTGAATTTGAAGAAAAATGATACGATTTTTCGATTTTGGGATATTGAAAATTAGTTACTTTAGAGTAAAATGCATTCGCTAAAAGTGGATGATTATAGTTAATGCTAGTGATTCGTTTCTCATTAGTGTTCTGATTGCCGAATTCATTTGTGATTAATTCTTTAAGTGTTTGATTGTAGGAGTTTAAGTTAATAGTGTCCGAAGGAATTATTAGTAGTTTGCCACCATCATTTTTAAATGCAATTAAAGCTGTTTTTAAAGCATCTGAAATGGTTTCGAGCTCATTCAAAATAATCAAATTCTGCTCAGGAATCAATTTGAAGTTAAGTGCATTTAGTTTGAAACTATTATAATCAAATTCATCCGCTGTATAAATACGTCCCAAGAAGGAGTCGTCAGCATTTTCATTAATTGCTAAAACCTTAATTTTTGGTTTCGAGTTTATATTAAAATAGAACGAATTATCATATTGCAAACCAGCATCATCAATTACTAATTTTCCATTAATGACTTTATTGTTTGCAATTGTAAAGGTCGTTTCGGCTTCTGTATTAATATCTATGGCACTTTTTGTGAGTAAAATGTCATCATTAAATAAGGAAACAGAAACATTATCAATAGGTGTAGCTGTGTTAGATAATTTTACATTGAGATCTATGGTTTCAGCTGTTGCATTGGTAACATAAACACTATCAATGCTAATGTTAGTTGTAATTACTGATTTTGGCTGTACCAATTTTAGCTGAATAGTACTATCAACTTCAAAATTAAGTGGCTTCCCTTTTTGCTGAAAATCAGAGACTAAAACTAAATTCTGAGTTGCAGCACCTAGATTAGTAAACAATTGTTTTCCTTTTAAGTATACAGCATCATAATTAAGTTGTGTTGGCGAATGTGTTAATTGGATTAAATCGTTTTTTAGAGCCTTAACAGTCGTGTTTTTGAATGTTGCATCATTAGTAAATAAACTGATAGACTCATCTTCGGGTAAGGTGTTAATGATATCTTGAATCGCTTCATTTAACAGTGTGCCATTGCTACCTTTGGCTTCCATACTAAAGGAGTTATCTAGGTAAATAACCGTTTCTTGTGCGTCGTTAAAATCTTCAGTATTTGGAATAAAAGGTTGTGCAAATGCTATAACTACGCATGCTAAGAGGAGCATTCGTGTTAATAAAGTAATCCATTTTTTAAGTTGTGAACTTTTACGAGTTTGAAGTTTAACTGATTTTAAAAACTTAACATTGGTAAATTCAACTTTCTGAAAACGACGAAGCTGAAATAAATGTATGAGAATAGGAATGACTAGCAAAAATAAGGCGTAAAGTAATTCGGGGTTTTTAAACTGCATTCTTTATTTTTAATTTTTACTCAACTGTCATTTTATATGCAGTTTAGTTTTCAATTAATTTATAAAATTTATATTTTCTAGCGACAATAATAAATTTATTGCTCGTCTGTTCTTGTTCTATCGGTTCTCCATTATTATCCACATAAATAGTACTATAACTGCCTCCAAAATTAAAATTGTAATTACATTCTTTTAAAAATACTGAGTATGGGTTATTCGTATCATCATGGTTCTCATTTACTTCAGTTACATTCTTAAAAGCATTAATTACTTCGTTTTTTCCATGCTTAAGGAAAAGCGTTTCTATTTTTAAGACATCTCTTCTGTTGCAATCGCCTCCATAACTACATCCATTAATTGAATCTAAAATTTTTAAAGAAAGATCGTAATTTTTCTTTTTATTCGCAATTTGAGCTTCTAAAAGTTCAATAGAACTATAAGCTCCTGCCCAAGAATTACCACAAAAACCGTAATTGCTATTTCTCGCTTTTACTAAATATTCTTCAGCTTTTTTTTACTTATTCTTTTTAAAAGATTTTTCAGCTTTAGATATGAAATTGTATCCATCTTTATAGTCATACTTGTCAGTTTGAGACCATCCAAAGAACGAAATAAAAAAAAGAAAAAAAAATACTAGTTTTAATTTCATATTCATTAGAATGACTACTGTTATAGTTTTTGACAGACCTTTCAGGTTTTGAAAACTGGAAAGGTCTTAATACTTCAAATATATAGAATACAAAGAGATTACCCCGTTCCGCTTTTGAGAAATTTAACAGAAAAAGAAATAATCTATCATCGCTTGCATATTTTGAGTTTCAAAATAATGTTTAATCTCTTTTTGAGCTTCCAAATTAGCAACGGTAACGATACTTTGCGGATTCTTTAGTTCACTTAAATAATCAAAATTAAAAAGTTCTTGGTCGTATATATGTTTTCCTATTTTCTTAGGGTTGTCGCAAATCCAGTTAAACGGAATATTTTGTTTCAACAATATTTTGGCTAATGTTTTTCCTTTGTGTCCTGCACCCCAAATTGCTAGTGGTCGTGAGGCATCATAATTCAACTCTAAAAAGTATTTTACTTTTAGATCTAGAAAAGAATTCTCTGCATAATGCTCATGTGTTCTTGATGTTCTTGTGCTATAATCTCTCCAATGAAGTAACACTTTATCGCAAGGAATACAAGTATAATTAGCTTTATAAAACCGGAATGCTAAATCATAATCTTCGGGATAAATATCGGAATTAAAACCTCCACAGGCATCAAAATCTTCGCGATGTAGCATCCAACAAGGAGATGGAATGACGCATTCTTTATAAATTTCAGAATAGTTTTTACCTTCAACCGTTAACGAGTTTAACCATTGCTCATAACGTGCAAAGCCACCACTTAACCCATCGGCTCTAAAGTATTTTACCTGTCCGATAGCTAAATGCTTTTTGCCGTATTTTTCAAGATTAGAGACCATGGTCTCAAGTCGGGTAGGTGTCATTATATCATCACTATCCATTCTGGAGATATAACTTCCGGAGCTGTGTTTGTATGCTGTTTTTAAAGCTTCTATAATTCCGCTATCACTATTTTTATATAGTTTTACCCTAGAATCTTGTTGTGTGTAGTTTTCAACTATGCTGTATGAATTATCTTCAGAATAATCATCAATAAAAATAGCTTCCCAATTAGAATAAGTCTGCCTTAAAATGGACGTAATGCATTCTTTTATAAATGCTTCTGTATTTTTAAACGGAATAACGATGCTAACTAACGGTTGTGACATGTTGCGAATTTAACAAAACCTTTAGGTTTTTAGTAGTAACAGATTGTAGATTTGTGCGTCAATTAAAAAAAAATAAAATTATAACATGAAGAATTATTTTGCCATTCTTGGCTTAAGTATCGTTTTAGTCGGTTGTGGATCTGCAAAACCAGCAGTAGATGATTTAGCCGTAAGTCATCCTATTGAAACAGCGTTAGATTTAACAGCGGTAAATAATGATCGGGTACCAGTAACTATTAATCCTGGTCGTTTTACTGCCGAAACGGTTACCTATAGATTACCAAGAGTCGTGCAAGGCACTTATTCAATTGGTAATTACGGAAAATATATTGACGATTTTAAAGCCTTAGATTATGATGGAAATGAACTTGCTACAACAAAAGTTGATGACAATACATGGACTATTGCAGATGCTGAAAAATTAGATAAGCTTCAGTATTATGTTAATGATACTTTTGATATTGAAAGTGTTGGAGGTATTGGTGGTGAAGAGCCATTTTCTCCAGCAGGCACAAATATTGAAGATGAAAACTTTGTATTAAATCTGCATGGATTTATTGGTTATTTTGATGCATTAAAGAATGCTCAATATACTGTAGATATAACAGCACCTTCTGATTTTGTACGAACTTCTGCATTAGAAGATAAAGGAACGACGGTTAGTGAAGATGGTAAGTCTATGACAACTAGTTATTTTGGTCAACGCTATTTTGATATTACTGATAATCCAATGATGTATGGAAAACTAGATGTTGAGGAGTTTATGGTTGGTGATATTAAAATTGTCTTAAGTCTTTATTCTCCTACAGGTAAACATACTGCAGCAAGTTTAAAAGAGACGGTTTACACAATGATGGAGGCACAAAAAAGATATTTAGGTGATGTCAATAGCACTCCACGATACGATATCTATTTATATTTATCTAGAGGTGGTCAGACCGATCCTAAAGGCTTTGGGGCTTTAGAACATCATACGTCTACAGTAGGTGTATTTGCCGAAGATGAAAGTCCTGAAAGTCTTAAAGAGTCTGTGATAGATGTGATTGCACATGAGTTTTTTCATATTGTAACTCCGTTATCGGTTCATTCTGAAGATGTTCATTATTTTGATTATAACAAACCAACGTTTTCTAAACATTTGTGGATGTACGAAGGTGTGACTGAGTATTTTGCGCAACATTTTCAAGTGTATGAAGGTTTAATTGATAACAGTAAGTTTTACAATACGATGTATTCTAAAATTAAAACCTCTAAGCGTTGGGATGATGCTATGAGTTTCACAATTATGAGTGAAAATGTATTAAACGAACCTTATGCCACTAATTATTATAATGTCTATTATAAAGGAGCATTAATAGGTATGTGTATTGATATATTAATGAGAAAAGAAAGTAATGGTAATAGAAGTATGTTATCCTTAATGAAAGAATTGTCTGCTAAATACGGAAAAGAAAAACCTTTTGTTGATGATAATCTTATTGCTGAAATTACTGCAATGACCTATCCAAGTGTTGGTGAATTCTTAAGGACGCATGTTCAAGGTGATTTACCAATTAATTACAATGATTATTTAGCATTAGTTGGTTTAACTTTAGGTGAAACAGCCATGGAAACTAATTATATTTTTGCTGGTGAACAAAATATTATTTTTGATGGTGACCAACTTAAAGGAACGATTTTCTTTTCACCAATGGTATTAAATAACTCCTTTTGGAAATCACAAGGTGTTATTGCTGGTGATGTGATTAAGAAAGTAAATGGCAGAGAATTAACAGTGTATAACGCTAATGACGTGATAAGTGGAATGTTTGAATGGAAAGAAGGACAAGAGATTACAATGGATTTAGAGCGTGATGGTAAGCCAATAGAAATAAAGACAAAACTAACTAAGGCTTACGCACCATCTGAATCTATAATTGAGGATGAGAATGCTACTGAAGCTCAAAAAGAAGTAAGAGCAGCTTGGTTGAAAGGGTAGTTTAAATATTTATATCGTCCTAAATCAATTTAGGTTGACAGTTTTTAAATTAAACCAGAGAATTTATGTTCTCTGGTTTTTTTATTTGGATTTTTAAAAATGCTAAAACGTTATTAACTTAATTCCATTTTTTTTTAGATGATATCAAAAAAAAAGGAAGACTTCTGTCAATTGACTTAGTCTTCCTTTTATAATTTATAGTAGAATAAATTACTTCTTTTTCTTAGGGTTAAATACTGGTAATAACTGTGTTTTAACCTGTCCAAAACCAATTCTTATATCATCATTTTGGCAGTAACCTCTCATAATAACCGTATCGTAATCGTTGATAAATTTACGTTCAGTACCATCTTTCATTTTTAAAGGTTTTGTTCCTTTCCAACTTAGTTCTAACATAGAACCGTAAGAATCTGGTGTTGGGCCAGAAATGGTTCCACTGCCCATCATATCCCCAGAATTTATAGGACAACCATTAACCGTATGATGTGCTAATTGTTGTGCCATGTTCCAATACATGTATTTAAAATTCGATTTACTAACTGTAGTTTCTTTTGAGCCTTTTGGTTGAATTGCAGCTTCCAAATTAATATCAAAACTCTTTTTTCCTTTAGTTTGAAGATACTCTAACGGTTTAGGGTCTTGTTTTGGGCTTTCAGTTCTAAACGGTTCTAATGCATCTAAAGTCACAATCCATGGAGACATTGAAGATGCAAAGCTTTTTCCTAAGAATGGTCCTAATGGGACATATTCCCATTTCTGAATATCGCGTGCAGACCAATCATTAAATAATACAAGCCCGAAGATGTATTCCTCTGTCTCTTCAATAGGAATAGGCTCACCTAAGTCGTTAGCATCTGTCGTAATAAAAGCCATTTCTAATTCAAAATCTACTAATTTAGACGGTCCAAAAACCGGCTGATTAGCTCCTTCTGGTAATGTTTGGCCTTGCGGACGATGAATCGGAATTCCTGAAGGAATAATAGACGAGCTACGTCCATGATAACCAACTGGCATATGGACCCAATTTGGCATTAATGCGTTATCCGGATCTCTAAACATAGTACCAACATTAGTAGCATGTTCTTTACTTGCGTAGAAATCTGTATAATCACCAACTTGAATTGGTAGTTGCATTTCAATTTCATCTAAACGAAATAAAATGGTTTCTTTATGTGGATTGTTATTTTTTAAGGCTTCATTCTCGGCATCAAATATCTGAGCGATTCGGTTTCTAACCAAACGCCAAGTTTTTCTGCCGTCAG
Organism: Winogradskyella helgolandensis; assembly: GCF_013404085.1. Lineage (NCBI taxonomy): Bacteria > Pseudomonadati > Bacteroidota > Flavobacteriia > Flavobacteriales > Flavobacteriaceae > Winogradskyella > Winogradskyella helgolandensis. Next base: position 2,732,639 of record NZ_JABFHO010000001.1, read on the forward strand.
CAATAAAATCATTCAATGTATCTTGAAGAAATATATCGTCTGTTAACGGAATCCCTTCAAAATAGCCTAATTGATGTAATGCACCAAGATCAATTGCAGTATCTCCAATTCGTGTTCCAATGGTTATAATGTCGTCTCTTGTTAAAAAAACACCAAAAGGAATGTTCTGAATTGGGAAATCTGAATTTTTACCGACATGTAACCATGAGGTACGATCTGGATTGTTAGCGGATAATGGCATAGAGTTATTGTTGATTAATTGTTCATTAAATTCATTCAAACCTACATAATTTTTGATATTTAAACTAATGTATTCACTATTTTTGTATTGATTTAACAAAACATTATTTATGCAACGCGACGAACAAATATTTGAATTAATTAAAGCCGAAAAAGAACGCCAAATTGATGGCATAGAATTAATAGCATCAGAAAATTTTGTGAGCGACCAGGTGATGGAAGCTGCAGGTTCTGTACTAACTAATAAATATGCTGAAGGGTATCCTGGCAAACGCTATTATGGTGGTTGTGAGGTTGTTGATGAAGTTGAGCAAATTGCTATTGATCGTGCTAAAACCTTATTTGGTGCTGCATATGTAAATGTACAACCGCACTCCGGAAGTCAGGCAAACACAGCTGCATACCACGCATGTTTAAATCCTGGTGATACTATTTTAGGTTTCGATTTGTCTCATGGTGGACACTTAACGCATGGTTCTCCTGTGAATTTTTCGGGTAAATTATACCGTCCTACTTTTTATGGAGTAAAGAAAGATACAGGTTATATTGATTACGATATGTTAGCAGACCAAGCGCAAAAGGAAAAGCCAAAAATGATTATTGCTGGTGCTTCCGCATATTCACGTGATATGGATTTTGCGAAGTTTAGAGAAGTCGCTGATAGTGTTGGTGCTGTTTTATTAGCCGATATTTCACATCCTGCAGGATTAATTGCTAAAGGTATTTTAAGTGATCCAATGCCACATTGCCATATTGTTACAACGACGACTCATAAAACGTTAAGAGGTCCAAGAGGAGGAATGATTATGATGGGTGAAAATATTGAAAACCCATTCGGAATTACATTAAAGAACGGTAAGCTTCGTAAAATGTCTGGTTTATTGGATTCTGCTGTATTCCCAGGAAATCAAGGTGGACCATTAGAGCACATTATTGCTGCGAAGGCTATTGCTTTTGGTGAAGCCTTAACGGATGACTTTATGCATTATATGTTACAAGTAAAACATAATGCAGCTGCTATGGCAAAAGCTTTTGTTGCTAAAGATTATAACTTAATTTCAGGTGGAACTGATAACCATATGATGTTGATTGATCTTAGAAATAAAAATATTACAGGAAAAGATGCTGAAAACGCTTTAGTAAAAGCAGATATTACAGTAAACAAAAATATGGTGCCATTTGATACAGAATCACCTTTTGTAACATCTGGAATTAGAATAGGAACTGCAGCAGTGACTACAAGAGGTTTAAAAGAAAGCGATATGCCATATATCGTAGATTTAGTAGATGAAGCACTTACCAATCATGAAAACGAAACAGTTTTAGCAGGTGTTGCTGAAAAAGTAAATGCGTTGATGGGTGGACGTGCATTGTTTAATGCATAGATATCAAAAAAATATACCTGACAGGTGTTGGTGACGAAGTGTAGTCAATCTCAAAACCTGTAAAGTTTAGAGTATAAATAAGAATGCCTTTCAATTTATTTTGAAAGGCTTTTTTTATTCGTAGATTAATTTTCAAAAAAAAGTTAACACTAAGGTGTGTTTTAGTGACATTTATCATATGTTACCATAGCTGCTTTGTGGTAATTTTACGGTTTTAAAATTATTTCAAATGGAAAACAAATATAATACATGGTATCACCCTTATAAACCAGCAACAAAGTACAAGAAGAAAGTTGCTTACTTCAGTATGGAATTTGGGATTGATCAATCTTTTAATATTTACTCAGGAGGACTCGGTTTCTTAGCAGGTTCGCACATGCGATCTGGTTTTGAATTAAAGCAAAACATGATTGGTATTGGTATGCTTTGGAAATACGGCTACTACGATCAAGCTAGAAATGACGACCAAACTTTAAGAACAGAATTTAACGAAAAGCATTTTGATTTTCTTGAAGATACAGGAATAGAAGTAGAGGTGAAGCTACACGATAACCCATATGTAAAAGTGAGAGCTTATGTTTTAAAACCTGAAGTTTTTGGAACCGTACCCATGTACTTTTTAAGCACAGATGTTGAAGGCAATGATCATTTATCTCGTACGATAACGAATCATTTATATGATAACAATCCTGTGACACGAATTTCGCAAAGTATCATTTTGGGCATTGGTGGTGCTAAAGTTGTGGAGGCTTTAGGAGGTGCAGATACTTATCATCTTAATGAAGGACATGCCTTGCCTGCCTTTTATTATTTAAGAGATAAAGGGGTGAAGAAAGATCAGATGGTCTTTACAACACATACACCAGAAAAAGCAGGAAATGAAGAGCGCGAAGCGAGACATTTAAACCGATGCGGCTTTTTTGGACGAACACTCTCTGAAGAAGAATTGCAACAAGAAACCGTGAATGGTGGCATGATTAATTATACGATTGCTGCACTGCGAATGGCGAAAAAAGCCAATGGTGTTTCAAAATTGCATGCTAAAGTGGCTAATGATATGTGGAAGGATTATGATGGCGTAAGTGAAATTATTCCAATTACTAACGCACAAAATCAGAAGTTTTGGCAAGATGCTAGTATTAAAAAAGCATGGACAAATAAAAAAGCCAAAGCTTATAAGACTAGAAAAACCATTCTAAAAAAGGAATTGTTTGATGAAGTCTACAAACAAACAGGTAAAACGTTTGATCCTAAAGTGTTGACTTTTGTTTGGGCAAGACGATTTGCTGGTTATAAAAGAGCCGATTTATTATTGCATGATATGGAACGCTTTAAAAGATTAATTTCTAACGAAAAGTATCCGGTTCAAATTATTTGGGCAGGTAAACCGTATCCTTTCGACTATCAAGCCATCGATGTTTTTAATTATTTAGTAAATCAATCTAAAGGTGAAAACAATTTAGCGGTACTCATCGGTTATGAAATTGATTTATCTAAAAAATTGAAATGTGGATCCGATATTTGGTTAAATACGCCACGCATTACAAGAGAAGCCTCTGGAACAAGTGGTATGACAGCTGCTATGAATGGTTCTGTAAATGTATCGACTAATGATGGTTGGATTCCTGAGTTTGAAAAAGACGGAGAGAATTGTTTTGTTTTACCAGAATTAGATTATCGTTTACCAGTTTGGGATCAAGATAAAATTGATGCTGATAATTTATATGATATTTTAGAAAACAAAGTAATCTCAACGTATTACGATGAACCTAAGAAATGGCAGGATATTGTTTTTAGTGCTATGGATGGTGTGATACCAGAGTTTACAAGTCGAAGAATGGCCGATGATTATTATCAGAAGTTATTTTAAATATAACAGATATGTATTTGGTGACTGAGCGTAGTCGACGAAGTTAAAACCTGTTCGATCTTAATATAGTAAGCCTTTCAAACTAAATTGAAAGGCTTTCTATATTCATAATTACTTATTATAATTTAGCAAATAAGTCATTTAAAGACTCAAAATCTCTTTGCTTAAAATTGGTAAAATCTCTTTCATTTATATAATTTATCAGATCTTTCTTTGGTCCAGAAGACCAAAAGTTCCATGTGTCTGTTAGTGTGTTATTTTCTTTAATAATTATTCGTCCAACTAATAAATCGTCAAATAGCTTATTCGAAGAATCATATACAGTAACCAAAGATTCATTTAGATAGATTAATCTGTATAATCGTTCATCACTATTCAGATTTATAAACTTGGTTTCTGTCAGGTTTTTATTTTCAGTATGTTCTAAGTGAACTTCTTTAATTAAGGCGTTATCAATAGGGGTGTAGTTGTTATCAATATTCAAAATAGTAATCATTTTATTCTCGAAAGGTTGATTAACACTAATTTTACCAGTGTAAACAGTGTTGTCTTTTAAGATAATTTTTCCTTCATAAAAAGGTTGATTCATATTTAGTGTATTACAACAGTCGCAACCATTATTTACGCTATTTAATAAACTTAAGCTTGCATTAATCAGGTCTGAATTTTGAGCCTTTAAACTAAAGTAAAATGATGTAAAAAGAAGTAGGGCTAAAAGCAGGTATATTTTTTTTAAAATCATGACTTATGAGTTATATGAGTTTCAAGTTTAAAGCATCAATAATTATTCCAATTCTAGAATTTAATTAGCTTTATAAAGTCAGATAATTTATTTTGAAAGGCTTTTGTTTTCATTCATAAACGCTAATACACGTTCAAAATACGCATCACCACCAACTTTCCAAACATTAGAGTGATTGGCAGAATCAATTTCTATAAATTCTTTTTTAGAACTTGGAATTTTTGAAAAATTAGCTCTAGCATATTTTATATTAATGCGTTCGTCTTCATTACCATGTACAATTAATATCGGTTGATTTATGTTTTTGCAATATGCAATTGGAGAAGCATCATTAGAATCAAATTCTGCAATTTGCCCAGCTCTATTAACCAAATAATTAGAAAAAGGAGTGTAGCTGAAACCAGCATGGAGATCAAAATAATCGTTAACAACGGTTCTGAACTCTGAAAACGCACTTTCAATGATGCCGAACTTAATTCTTTCGTCGTAACCCATAGCTTGCAAACCTATGGCTCCACCTAGAGATTGTCCCCATACTCCAAAATGATTTAGGTTTTCATATTGAATTAAATAATCAATAAGTGTTTTAACGTCTTTTTTCTCATTGACACCAAAGGAACAAAAACTGCCCTCACTTTTTCCATGAGCTCTAGAATCTAATGCTACTGAGTTAAAACCGTTCTCTGATAGGAAATCAATTACATTTTTGAATTGATCTTTATTAGCACGAATGCCATGCAATAAAATTACTGTTCCTTTTGCTGAATCTAAGCTAGAATACGTCAATCGTGCAGATAACTTAAGGCCGTCAAAAGAACTAAACACGACTTCTTTTTGTTTCAATTTTGAATCCTTTTTAGTAGTGATATTGAAGCTACTATTTTTGTTTCGTTTTATTAAACTTACAACAGGATTCCGAATTTCAGAAATAAGTCGAGGCACAAAAAAATGTATAACTAAGAACCCAAAAATTAGTGTAACTATTGAAGCACGTTTTAAGAGTTTTACACGTTTCTTAGACAGCATAATTAGTCTTCATCAAATACTACACTCTGATATGCACCAGCGTCTGGGGAAGCAGTTCTGTTTTTATCTAAAATATCATAAGGCACTTGAGCCGCAAAAGTAGATAGTCCGATGCCATTTGCTCCAGAATCGTCACCAATTCGCATCATATTCTCAGAAGTATTTTCAAAATAGGGCTGTTCATTAAATACATTGCCCAAATAAAATGATTCGTCTTCAAAATCATAATTACCACTACCGGAAAGTTCGTTATTATTGAATCTTAATAAGCAATTTGTAAATTTAAAATTAAATTCATCTCCTTCATTTTCAAGTAAAAATTCAGGATTATCATTACCATAAATAATACAATTATTAAAATTGGCTTCTATTAATACATTTGTGAAAACAGTGTTGTTTTCGTCAAGAACATAATCGTTTATGAGTAGGGCAGGATACTGTCTAAAACTACTATTCCAATAATTCGCAATGGTAGAATGGGTCACGTTGTATTTTCCACCATACGTTGCCGCAAATGAAGATTGACCTGCATTATTAATAACTAGATTTTCTGCGCTTATAGATGTAGCTCGTCCTAATATTCCAAAACTACTGACATTATAAATTTGAGAATTCCTTATCGTTAATTTATCGCTTGGTGCATCTTGGTTTCCTTCAGACAATATACCAATGGTAGCATTTTTAATCGTAGCATAATTAATAGTATTATTTTCACTGCCGTTATACAACCAAATGGTTCCCCACTGTCCTGGGATATCCTCGTATAGTGGCTCTAGGCGATCACCTTCTAGAATCACTTCATTTTCTAAAGTCTCTTGGTCAGGACTTAATGTACCATTAATATTCAGTGAGCCGTTATTTGTGACAATAATTCCAGAATCCGCATGAAAGTGCACCCGTGCGCCCGCTTCCATGGTTAAAATTTTTCCAGCTCCAACACCTGCATAACCGTAAATAACATAGGGTTTTTCGTTTGTAAATGTTAATTCATCATCAGCAAGAAAACGACCTTCTAATGTGGTTTCGTCTGGTGTACCATCACCATCAACATCAAAACTTAGGGTTTCAACGATACCTGTGGTGTCATCTTTACTTGGGTATATAAAAACAGCGTCTTTTACTAAGGTAACCACATCAACGTCTTGTTGATTATTTCCAGAATCGAATAGAATTTTGTCGGTATATAAAAACTGATTTTCTAAAGCTCCTAAAGTTGAAATATTAATAGTGGTTTCTATAAAAATGAATAAACTATCCTTAGCTAATAACTCTACATCTTCAAAGAATTTACCTTCTTGAGCACCTTCTAATCCTGTAGTGCCATCGATATTCATTCTATAACGTGAATTCACGCCATTCTCGAATTGTATGGTCGGAATTACAATATCATCATCACTACGATTATACACTTTAAGATTGTAGGTGCTAGAGCCAATGTTGGTAAAAACAGTATCTAAGTAAATGGTGTCTTGGGCAAAACCAAGGTTTCCTTTGCTTGGTGTAAATTCAAAATCGTTACGACAAGAACTCCAAAATAGTAAAATTCCAAAACAAAGTAACAATGATAGCAATCGCTTCATAAGTGATAAATATAATTAAGGCTTAAAAATATAACTTTTGAAGTTAGGATTTATTATAGTTACCTATAAATATATGAAGATTGTCATTCCTGTCTTCTCAGGATTGAGAGTGGTTAATCTTTATTTTTCTTAACGCTCTTGTCTCCATATTCTTCTAAAAGTATTAAGAATAGCTGACTACTTACCACTAATTCTTCTAAGAATTGCATCTTATTCTCTTCTTTAAGTAATTTAGAACTCATTTGCTTAGCCTCGCAAAAATCAAAAAAGAGGTATTTTTTGTCTTTTGGAATCTTTAAATTATCAGTAATTAATTGTGTGTTGAAAAAGGAACTCTTACTAAATAGGGAATCCATTTGTGTATAGGTAATTGGTTGGTAGGTTGGTGCAATGTATTTGTCTTTCTTTTTAAGAAGATCAGCAACTAAGCCAATAATAGCAAAAATATCTGGACCGTAAGTGGCTCCTGCAGGTTTGTATTTTTCTGGATGATTTTTTATGTCTTCCTGAATTATATTTTTAAGTTCAATATTATAGGTTTCTTCTACAAATACAAGTTCTTCAGGTGCTGCTTTTACTTCAACTTCGTCAAGTTCTGTTAATATTTCTTTGAGCTCAAAAACGGCAGTGCCTTCAAAATGACTTTCGTTTAATATTACGGCTTTTGGGTGGTAAAATAAGGATTCGAAAAGAATCGTGTCATTTACAGCAGCATTGATGGTAAAGTCTCCATTTTTATTTGTTACCGTTACACGATTTTGAGTGTCATTAAAGACTTTTATATTTTCTATGGTTGTTTTGGAATTATAAACTTTACCTGTTAATATCTGGGCATTTAGCGTAAAAGGCAAGCTTAACAAAAAGATTAAAAGGATAAATAGACGCATGGTTGATTTGATTGATGCGTTAAAGTAAAGTGATTAAGTTGAAAGGAATCTGGGTTTTAAATAAACTTTAACCTAATGAAATGTTAATTGAAAAGTTCAGCTATTTTTGGAATTATACGCGTAGGTCGCTGTGTGCCATTGTCAATCAAACACCATTTTGCCTTAGACTTTACAATTAACTGATTGGTTTTAGCATTGATAATTTCAACATACCTTGTGGTAGAAACGGCTTCAATTTTTGGTACATAAGTTTTTAGAAGTAACTTATCTCCTAATAACGCCTGATTTTTATATTCAATAAAATGATTGACCAAAAACCATGAGTAGGTTTCTAAAATATCTTTTGTGGCATAAGCCAACCAATGATCTTTTGCAATATCTTGAATCCATTGCACATAACGTACATTATTAACATGATTAAGATCGTCTATGTCATCTTCAGAAACTATTATGGTTTTTTCGAATATTTGCATAATAGTATATTACTGTTTCATTATTTTAACCTCAAAAATCTTGTCCCAATTTTTTCCTGTTACAAAAATAGTTTTGCGTTCTGGATGGTATGCAATACCGTTTAAAACATCTAACTCAGGATGTTGTGTGACTAGTTTTCTTAAAGGTTTAAAATCTATTACACCTTCAACTCCTCCAGTTTTTGGGTTAATGATAAGAACACCATTACGTTGGTAAATATTAGCAAAAATCTTACCCTCAATCCACTCCATTTCATTTAAATTCGGGATTTTACCTTTCTCAGTATAAACTTCAATATGGCCTTTTTCACTAAGATTTTTCGGGTTTAAAAGATAGATTTTCTCAGTACCATCGGATTTGTAAAGTGTTGTACCATCATTACAAATTCCCCAACCTTCTTTACTTGTTCCGTAGTTAAATGTTTTTATTTTTTCAAAGGTATTTACATCGTAAACAAACCCAATACCTGCCTGCCATGTTAATTGATAAATTTGATCATTTAGAATCGTTAACCCTTCACCAAAATGATCATCATCTAAGTTGATGTTTTTTAGAACTTCGCCAGTTTCAAAATTCACTTTTCTAAGTTTAGACTCTCTTCTTTGCCCTGTACTTTCATATAATTCACCGTTATAAAATTCCAAACCTTGTGTGTATGATGTAATATCGTGAGGATAGGTATTTATAACGTCGTATTTATAATATGAAGGAATTATATTATTAAAAACCTGAACGGATTTAGAAAACGTTTCCGTTTTATCTCCCAAATTAACTGTTGCAGTGATTTCTTTTTTACCTAAGGTAACCTGATCTAAAATATGAGTATTTTCAATGGGTTTACCGTTTAATTGATAGCTAACCTTCACAATTTCAAGGTGCTTAGGATTATTAATTGAAAGTTTTAAGGTATCACCAAGCATTAATGATTTTACCGATGTATTAATCGATAAGCTTGAAATTTTAGAGGCATTTGTTTCACCACAATTAGATAAAAATAAGCTTAAAGCTAAGAGGATGAAATATTTAGAAATGTGCATAACGTTGGTTTGAATTTTCAGCAAGTTATTAAATTAAATTCAGTTTAAAAATCTGTAAATAATTATTGTGAAAGTATTAAAAGATTGTATCTTTGCAGCTGGCAAGTCCTACACAACCAGCTCCTGTTGAATCCTCCAGGGCGGGAACGCAGCAAAGGTAAATGGTCGTAGCGGTGTGATGTAGGTAGCTTGCCTTTTTTTGTACCCTAAACTCAAATCTTGAACGCCTTGGCGAATCGAGATTTTTTCAGTTTATATAGGTACTAATTTTAGGTTAGTATGATATAAAAAGTTTACTAACTTCAGAATTTGTATTTTCGATATTGTAATTTATAAAATGGTATGTCTAAAGTTGTATTAATAACAGGAGGTTCTTCAGGTATTGGAAAATCTGTTGGTGAATGTCTTCAAGAAAAAGGGTTTAAGGTTTATGGTACTAGCAGAAATCCTGATAAGTATCCAAATAGTAAATTTCCTATTGTAGCCTTAGATGTTACCAAAGTTGAAACGATTTCTAAATGTATAGCTGAAGTTTTAACTAAAGAATCTAAAATAGATGTGCTTTTAAACAATGCAGGAGCAGGTATTACTGGTCCTATTGAAGAAATTCCTGATGCAGAAATAAAGCGCAATTTTGAAACTAATCTTTTTGGACCAATCAATGTGATCAAGGCTGTTTTACCAATAATGAGACAACAGAATTCAGGTTTAATTATTAATGTTACGTCTATTGCTGGTTATATGGGTTTACCATATCGAGGTGTTTATAGTGCCAGTAAAGGTGCTCTAGAATTAATTACGGAAGCCTTTAGAATGGAATTAAAAGGGTTTAATATTAATATGACTAATGTGGCACCTGGTGATTTCGCAACCAATATAGCAGCTGGTCGTTATCACGCTCCGGCTTTAGAAAATTCTCCATATAAAGCGACTTATGGAAAAACGTTAAGCATGATGGATGAGCACGTGGATAGTGGAGGTGATCCGCAGCAAATGGCAGAAGCGATCTATAAAATCATTCAGACTAAAAATCCGAAAATCCATTATAAGGTTGGAGCTTTTATGCAGAAATTCTCAATTGTTTTAAAACGCATTCTTCCAGATTCTACTTACGAGAAGTTATTGATGAATCATTATAAATTATAAGTATTGTGGTACATTATTTGAGGTGAAAAAACTAAACCAATCATAATGAAACTCTTCAAATTTATCCCTTTAATAGTTTGCTTTTTATGCTTTGGTTGCGAAAATATAATAGAGTGTATTATCAATAAAAGGCCAGAAATACCAAACAAATCTTTTGATGTAGGCTATGTAAACAGTTATTACTATGAAGATTTTACTTCCGAAATAAAAAACGAACCTAACGACGATGATTATGGGTATTCCTACGAAATCTATGATGACTTACCAGAAGGGTTGCAAATGTTTGCTAATTTCAGAACGCTTTCTATAGAAGGAATACCGCGGACTTCTGGGACGTATACTTTTAAAGTTCATCTCTATGTTGATCCACCAGAGTATTATGATGAAGAGTCTGGGCAATACGAAGATGCTTTGTGCGCGTCTTCAACATCTAAGACATTTACAATAATTATTAATTAGATTTGATTGTTAATATATTCTGAAAAATCATTCCTGTAAATGAGGCTTAAAGTCGTAAATTCGCGATTATCAAAAACATAACTATAATAAACAAGTTTTTATGAAATTTTTTATCGATACAGCAAACCTAGAGCAGATTAAAGATGCTCAAGATATGGGTATTTTAGATGGTGTAACTACAAACCCATCATTAATGGCTAAAGAAGGCATTACAGGAACAGACAATATTATGAAGCACTATGTGGCGATCTGTAATATTGTAGAGGGTGATGTTTCTGCAGAAGTTATTTCTACCGATTTTGAAGGTATGGTTAGAGAAGGTGAAGCCTTAGCAGAATTACACGATCAGATTGTAGTGAAATTACCAATGATTAAAGATGGTATTAAAGCTTGTAAGTATTTTTCGGATCGCGGCATTAAAACAAATGTCACTTTAGTATTCTCTCCTGGTCAGGCGTTATTAGCTGCCAAAGCTGGTGCAACGTATGTATCTCCATTTATTGGTCGTTTAGATGATATTTCTACAGATGGTTTAAACCTTATAGCAGAGATTCGCCATATTTATGATAACTATTCTTTTGAAACACAAATTTTAGCTGCGTCTGTTCGTCATACCATGCATGTTATTGATTGTGCTAAATTAGGAGCCGATGTTATGACAGGGCCTTTAAGTTCTATCACAGGATTATTGAAACACCCATTAACAGATAGTGGTTTAGAAAAATTCTTAGCAGATTACAATAAAGGGAATTAAGCTAAGCAAACAAATAAATAGTTATGAAGTGAGAACTACATAACTAAAGATTAAGAGCATCTTGTTTTACAATAAGGTGCTTTTGTTGTAATAAGTCTTCAAGCGTTTCGATAAAATTAGAATTAAAGATGTTAGCATTAGGATGTAAAATAATGCCATTTTTATCAACTACAATGCACTTATTTAAGTAGTTTACAGCTAGTATTTTACGTGCTTCTTTTGAGTTTTTGAATTTAAATTCATTGATCGTAGGGAAATTGTAATTATCAATAATTTTTTTCCAGAATTTATCATTATTATCATTGACATTAATGGAGATAAAATCCGTTTGAGGAAAATTTACTTTCAACTTATCTACCATATAATGACTATTTCTATATTGTGATTTAGAATTAGACGACCAGAAATAAATTATTGTTGGTCTAGTAATGATCGAATTAATATAATGTTCTGTATCGTTATAATTTACAATAGAAATATTGGGTAATGGATTACCTTGTCGCAATAACTTTAAAGAAGAGACTAAATCATTCATGTACAATTTATCCTCTTCATTAGTACTTTTTTCTAAGTAATAATTAAGTAATTCATTAGCTTCATCTTCAGTATGATTATAACTGATATACTCTCGCGCTTTATATTTTAATAAATTATTTTTAATGATTGGATCTGTAACAATACTATCTATTAAATCTAATTTAGACTTGTTATAATCCATCGCATGTCTATTAAATTTACTGTGATAAGCATTATTCTTATAGTAATCGTGAATGGCTAAATTATCGATGTGAGAAAATAGAAATCGGTTGTAAGCAAAAAAGCGACTTAAATGCGTGGCATTGTAATCTATGTTTTTTCTATGTCCAAAAAAATCCTCAGGTAAGTCCTTAATGTGGATGAGTTTATTATTTCCAAAATACGCAAAAGGATAAATCTCCTTATCAGCATAAGCGTTATAATTAATATTCGCTTCTATTATAGACTTAAAGAATTCTGATTCTTCATTACGTTTTAAAAAATCATGGAACGCATTTAATTGATTTTGTCTTCGGTTTTCAACAAAAGTGTTGAACGCCTCGGGTTCCATTTTAGAATATTTTACTAACTGCTTCGCTTCTTTTTCGTTAGATAAATAGGTTTTAAGGAGGTAATTATTTTTTCTGGCACCATTTCCTGTAAAAACTAAAGACTCATCAAAGTCATAAGTATTTAGTCTAAACATAATACTATCATTAGGTTCTAACAATAACATTTGATATTCTCCTCCATGTGTTAAAGAATATAAACCAGGGTGAAGATTGTCTATTTTATAAATAAACCTGTTATCAGGATCTAAGGTAATTGAATCTATAATTTGCCCTTTAGTATTATAAAGAACGACGCTGTTATTTTTAGGGTTAATAATCTCACCACCAATATACGCATGGTCACTAGCGTTACTACCTTTGAATTGACATCCAAGTACAGTTGATAACAAAGCAACAGTAAAAGCGATACGGAATGTTAGCATATAAAAAATATAATAGATTAGTAAACAAAAATATAAGATGCTTTGTGTAACTGTTGTTAATACCTCGTTAAATCTTGAAAATGTCTCTAATTATTTCAGCCAAAAGCATAAATCTTAGATGTGTTGCATGTGCTATTTTATTCAATTTGAAATTTCTTATGTACTTTTTTCTTATCAGATATAAAACCATTCATAAACGATTAGAATTCTAATTTTAAGGCTTTTTTAAGATTGAAAATATTGTAAAGTAGCATATTTAACGTTTAATTTTCTACTTTTGCACTCTCAAAAATTCGCCTCAATAAGTATTGAGGATTATTGATTAAAATTATAAGACATGTTATCAGTTTCTAATCTTTCGGTTCAATTCGGAAAACGCATACTTTTTGATGAAGTTAGCACCACGTTTAATAATGGTAATTGCTATGGAATTATTGGAGCCAATGGTGCCGGAAAATCTACATTTTTAAAGATTATTGCAGGTAAAATGGATCCAACTTCTGGAAGCGTTCATTTAGAGCCAGGCAAACGTATGTCTGTTTTAGAACAGAATCACAATTTACATGATGAAGACACAGTTCTTGAAACTATTTTAAAAGGAAATAAGCCCTTACACAAATTAAAGTCTCAGCTAGATGCACTTTATGCAGATTATACGGATGAAAATGCTGAGAAAATAGGTGAGCTTCAGGTTCAGTTTGAAGAAATGAATGGTTGGAATGCAGATAGTGATGCTGCAGCCATGTTATCTAATTTAGGAATTAAGGAAGAGTATCATTATACCTTAATGAAAGATTTAGATGGTAAGCAAAAAGTACGTGTATTATTAGCACAAGCATTATTCGGGAATCCAGATTTATTAATTATGGATGAGCCTACCAATGATTTAGATTACGAAACCATTTCTTGGTTAGAAAATTTCTTAGCTAATTACGAAAACTGTGTGATTGTTGTATCTCACGATAGGCACTTTTTAGATTCAGTTTGTACGCATATTTCTGATATCGATTTTGGGAAAATTAACCATTTCTCTGGTAACTATACCTTCTGGTATGAGTCGTCTCAGTTAGCTGCAAGACAACACGCACAACAGAATAAAAAGGCCGAAGAAAAGAAGAAGGAATTAGAAGACTTTATTCGTCGTTTCTCTGCCAACGTTGCAAAATCGAAGCAAGCAACAAGTAGAAAGAAAATGATTGAAAAGTTGAATATTTCTGATATTAAACGTTCAAGCCGTCGTTACCCAGCTATTATTTTTGAACGCGATCGTGAAGCAGGAGATCAGATTTTAAATGTTCAAGGCTTATCGGCAAGTTTAGAGGGAGATGTTTTATTTAAAGATATTGACATCAACCTAAATAAAGGGGATAAAGTGGTTGTATACTCTAAGGATTCTAGAGCTACTACAGCATTCTATCAAATATTAAATGGAAATGAACAAGCCGATTCAGGGAAGTTTGATTGGGGAGTGACTACAACACAATCGTATTTGCCATTAGACAATAGCGCCTTTTTTAATAATAAATTATCGTTAGTCGATTGGTTACGTCAATGGGCACAAACAGAAGAAGAGCGTGAGGAAGTAAATATTAGAGGTTTCCTTGGAAAGATGATTTTTAGTGGAGAAGAAGCGTTGAAAACATCTGATGTGTTATCTGGAGGTGAAAAAGTACGTTGTATGTTAAGCCGAATGATGATGACAAGAGCTAACGTTTTAATGTTAGACGAACCAACAAATCACTTAGATTTAGAGAGTATTACAGCATTTAACAATTCATTGAAAAACTTTAAAGGAACGATTATGCTAACTACTCACGATCATGAGTTTGCACAAACCGTTGGTAACCGAATTATAGAGTTAACACCAAATGGAGTTATTGATCGTTATATGTCGTTTGATGAGTATATGAGTGATAAGAAGATAAAGGAACAACGAGAAAGTATGTATGGAGTAGCTTTATAAGCGCTATACTTTTTTATTATAAAAATGCTGGTATTTTAGATACCAGCATTTTTTTTGTTTAATAATGATTCGGTTGTAGACAAATCTAATGTAAGCTTAGAAAAATAAAAAAACTCTATAATTCTATTAACAACGGATTAAGAAGCCGCTTCCATTTCAGCTTTAACACGATTCACAATCACCATAGCTTTGTCTAACTCATCATTATGAACATAGACTTCTTGAAAACCTTGATTCATGGACGCATATCCTGCTAAACGTTGTGATTCACCTTCGTCTTTAACTATAGGAACTATGCCTGCATGTTCCAATTCATCTTTAACGCGTGTAACTAAAATAAAATTTCCGTAGTAGACTTTTGTATATTCTGTAGTGCTCATAATAATTAGATTTAAATGTTTAAGAAAAGTTACGAAATTTTATTGATATAAATGCTTAAATAATTCATAATTTTATTGACAAAAACTATGGTTTTTGCAAAACAATAGTTTTTAGCTATTAAAATATTAGATAATAAAATATTATAAATAAAAATTCAGCATCATATTTTATATTTTTATAAAAAATTAAAACAAAAATTACGATATATGGAAAACTCAGCTAAAGACTCTGCCGGTTCAATACATGCAGAAAATGAAGAATTAAACCCACATGGAGGATCAGGATCAGGTAAATGTCCTTTTATGCAAGGAGCCATTACAACAACCGAAAAGTCAGTAACAGATTGGTGGCCAAACACGCTTAATCTCGATATTTTACATCAACATGATACTAAAACTAATCCGTTAGGTGCTGATTTTGACTATCAGGAAGAATTAAAAAAATTAGATGTTGAGGCTTTAAAAAAAGACCTTCATGAGTTTATGACCGATTCTCAAGATTGGTGGCCTGCAGATTGGGGACACTATGGAGGCTTAATGATTAGAATGGCATGGCATGCGGCAGGTTCTTATAGATTAGCTGATGGACGTGGAGGTGGAGGCACCGGTAACCAACGTTTTGCTCCTTTAAATTCTTGGCCAGATAATGTGAGTTTAGATAAGGCGCGACGTTTATTATGGCCAATCAAGAAAAAATATGGCAATAAAGTGAGTTGGGCAGATTTAATTATTCTTGCTGGAACTATTGCTTATGAAAGCATGGGGTTAAAAACTTATGGTTTTGCATTTGGACGAACAGATATTTGGCATCCAGAAAAAGATGTGTATTGGGGAGCTGAAAAAGAATGGTTGGCACCAAGTGATGAGCGTTATGATAATGTAGATAATCCTGAAACTATGGAAAATCCATTAGCATCTGTACAAATGGGATTAATTTATGTAAATCCAGAAGGTGTCAATGGAAAATCAGATCCTTTAAAAACGGCATTACAAGTTAGAGAAACATTCAAGCGAATGGCTATGAATGATGAAGAAACAGTGGCTTTAACAGCAGGAGGACATACCGTTGGTAAAGCACACGGAAATGGTGATGCAAGTATTTTAGGACCTGATCCAGAAAGTGCAGATGTAGATGCGCAAGGTTTAGGTTGGGCAAATCCAACAAAATCGGGTAAAGGAAGATATACCGTTACAAGTGGTATAGAAGGAGCTTGGACTACAAACCCAACAAAATGGGATAATGGTTTTTTCGAAATGTTATATAACCATGAGTGGGAATTACGTAAAAGTCCTGCAGGCGCTACACAATGGGAGCCAGTAAGTATTAAAGACGAAGATAAACCTGTAGATGTAGAGGATTTAACAACAAAATTAAATCCAATGATGACCGATGCAGATATGGCCATGAGAATGGATCCTATTTACAACGAGATTTCATTAAAATTTAAAGACGATTTTGATGCGTTTTCAGATGCATTTGCTCGTGCTTGGTTTAAATTAACGCATCGTGATATGGGACCAAAAGATCGTTGGTTTGGACCAGATGTGCCACAAGAAGATTTAATTTGGCAAGATCCAATTCCAAAAGGAAATTCCGATTATAATGTAGATGCTGTTAAAGCTAAAATTGCAAGTACAGATTTAAGTATTTCAGAATTAGTATCTACAGCTTGGGATAGTGCAAGAACGTATAGAGGCTCTGATTTTAGAGGTGGATCAGATGGAGCGCGTATCCGTTTAGAACCTCAAAATGATTGGGAAGCTAACGAGCCTACACAATTACAAAAAGTACTAGGGGTTTTAGAACCTATTGCTGCTGAATTCAATATTAGTGTTGCAGATACGATTGTATTAGCTGGTAATGTTGGTATAGAAAAAGCCATTAAAAATGCAGGTTTAAATGTAAGTGTTCCTTTTACTTCAGGGAGAGGTGATGCGACGCAAGACATGACAGATGTAGAATCTTTTGAATCTTTAGAGCCACTTGCTGATGGTTATAGAAACTATCAGAAAAAAGAATATGTTGTAAGTCCGGAAGAAATGTTACTTGATCGTACACAATTATTGGGATTAACAGCAGGAGAAATGACGGTTTTAGTTGGTGGTATGCGTGTTATGGGCACCAACTATGGAGGCACAAAACATGGTGTGTTTACTGAAAACGAAGGAGCGCTTACCAATGATTTCTTTGTGAATCTTACAAATATGATTTACGAATGGAAATCTCAAGAGAACGGCACCTACGAAATTAAAAACCGTCATACAGGTGAAGTGAAGTACACAGCAACACGTGTAGATTTAGTATTTGGATCTAACTCTATTTTACGTGCGTATTCAGAATTGTATGCACAAGATGATAGTAAAGAAAAGTTTGTTACCGATTTTGTTGCAGCTTGGACAAAAGTGATGAATGCTAATCGTTTTGATATTTAAAACGTATGAACACTGATATTTTAAAAGGAATGGACTTTAAAACGTGCATTCCTTTTAATTAAAACTTTATAAATTATGAAAAGAGATACAGATGTTTTATTTGAAGCTATAAAAGCAGGAGATAAAGATCGATTAAAAGCTTTGATGTGTATAAATCCCAACTTAGTCAATGAAAAAGATGCACGTGGATTTACGCCTCTTATTTTAGCTACCTATTTTGATAATGAAGAAGCTACTAGTATTCTTCTTGAAAATAACGCAGATATTAATGCCAAAGATGGCTCAGGTAATACAGCGTTGATTGGAGTAAGCTTCAAAGGAAATACGTCCTTGGCAACGACATTATTAGCAAATGGTGCAGATATTAATGCAGTTAACAAAGATGGAACAAGCGCTTTAAGTTTTGCTACCCAGTACAACAAAATAGATATTGTAAAATTGCTTTTAGAACATAAGGCAGATACTAGTATTACTGATACAGCTGGTAAAACAGCTTTAGACTATGCTAAAGACAAGAAATTTACTGAACTTGTTGGGCTTTTAAGTTAATAGGTACGTTTACATAAATTAAAAACTGAGTTTAAAAATTAGCTTGTTATAGCTTTTTTAAACTCAGTTTTTTTATGTTGAATTTCTACCACTATCAAAAACAATAAATTTTCAGCTTCATGTTGTAACATCATCAATTTGCAAATTGTTTTCTAGTGTTAATGTGATTCGTGTTTTATCTTTAATATTTCAGCATTAACAAGTAAAACCGCGCTATATGTTATTTTGGTATACCTACAGAACCATTTGGTGAGGGGTAAAGCTCGTAGATGAAATCAGGGTGAATGTTAGCTTCATCACGATGGGCCACAAATAAGATACTGGTCTCACTTTCTTTGGCGATTTTGTTTATTAAAGCTGAAATAAGTGCTCTACCTTCATCATCAACATTAATTAAGGGTTCATCTAAGATCAATAACGGTGGATGTTTAATCATCGCTCTTGCTATTAATATTAAGCGTTGAACAGCTGGCGATAATTTGAGAAACGAGGTGTTTTTTTTGTCGCTTAAATTTAAGACCTCTAGCCACTGAGCAGCGGCACGTATTTGTGCGGTCGACGGTGTTTGATATAAGCCAATACTATCATAAAAGCCTGAAATAATCATTTGCTCTACAGTATAGCTACGTTTAAATAACTCTAACATCGCAGGACTAATATAGCCGATTTTCTGTTTGATATCCCAAACACTTTCACCAGAGCCTTTTTTTTGACCAAAGAGATATACCTCTTGACCATAGGCTTTGCTATTGTTTCCATAAATCATGGATAGTAAGGTGGTTTTGCCAGAGCCATTTGGGCCAATTAAATGCCAGAATTCCTTTTTTTTGATGGTCCAGTTGATATCTTTTAGAATAGAACGATCCTCATAATTCACATTGACATTCTTAAGTTCTATGAGCACTTCTGGAATATTGGTATACGCTGTTATCGCCGAAGGGATGTCTTTATCAAAAACAAACGTACTTCTTTTAAATTTATAGTCTTCAATGGGTACTATTGCTTTAATCTCTGTGTTTTCAAATGTAATGACATGTGTTATTACGGGTAAAAGATCGTCTTGCCTGTTGAAAATTAATACAATAGGCATGCTTTTAGACAACGACATTAATTCTTCTTTCAATACGGAAACAGACGCTTTATCTAGCGCTTCGTAAGGATTATTTAAGACGATGAAATCTGGGTTTTGTTGGAGCAAATGCGACAGTAATGCTTTTTTTTGCTCACCTGAAGATAATGTTCTAAGGCTTCTGTTTAGTCCTGATGTTAACTCAAAATTATCGTGCTTTTCTTCCGCTTCAATATATTTTTCTAACACGGCATTTGAAAATAAAGCTCCTCTTTTTCCTTCTAATCCTGGTAATTTATAGGCGCCATTAAGTAAGTTAGATAACCAATGTGCTTGTGGTGAACGCGTCGTGTCTTCAATGGCGTAATGCTGATGTGATGGTGTCATTAGTTTAGTTAGAAGTGTTTTAATAGTTGAGCTGTTCCTAATCCTAATTCATGTGAATAGTCATTGTTCTTTAACGCTGATTCAATGGCTGTAACCGTTGCGAGCAAATTATAAATGGTTTTCTCGATTGCATTTATGGCGTGCTGTCGATTATTCAATGATTTTGTTTTTTTGATCGTTAATGGTCTCTGAAATTCTAGTATTCTACCTTTGACTTATTCTTTAATTTATTTTCAATGAAAGGATATAGGTTGTACGTTGGATAAATTTCTGTTGTAAAAGCCTTCCAAGCGGTTCTTTCAATTGCTAAATTCACAGCTGCTAATTTTGAGGCAGGAAGTTCTAACACCACCATTTGACCAAGTCCCATAACCACAAACCAATTGACTACAGAAGTCCCTTCAGGAGGGAGATTTTCATAAAAGCCTTGATCTGTTCTTATTTTTTCAATCTCATTTAGAGTCATACTTTGATCGTGTTTAAGAAAGACGGTTAATAACAACTTGTCATCTTCTTTTTCAGAACTGGGTGTTGCATCTAGCGTCACTTTTGACTTGTTTTTCAATTTGTGTTCTATGATAGGATACAAATTATACGTGGTATAAAATTCTGTTTTAAAAGCTTTCCAAGCCGTTTTCTCAAGCGCCACATTCACCGTTCTTAATTTGGAAGCAGGCAGTTCTAATACCACCATCTGACCAATTCCCATTACCACATACCAATCCACAACTGATATACCTTCAGATGGGAAATTCTCATAAAATGCTTGTTCTGTTTTTATCTTTTCAATCTCATTTAAATTCATACTTTGATCGTGTTTAAGAAAGATTGTTAATAATAACTTGTCATCCGCTTTTTCAATGCTGGTAAGGGTATCAGCCGATTGTGCATGAACAATCATTTGTAGTAAGAATAATGGGAGTAATACGGCGTATTTCATGTTTTATAAATTTTAGTGTCAAATTTTAGACTTGATTCTGCTTAATGTTTCATGTGATATATTGATATAAGAGGCTACAATTTTGTTTGGTAAACGCTTCACAATGTTTGGATTGATCTTGAATAATTGCTTGTATCTTTCTGAGGCATCTAGTGTGGTAAAAGAGATTAATCTCTTCGCATTATTGACATAAGCTTTTTCTAAATAGATGCTATAAAAATCTTTCCATTTAGGAACAATGGTCATAAGATGTCTAAAATCATCGTGAGTGATGTAAAGAAGTTCACTGTTTTCAATCACCTGAATTGTTTCTTGTGCAGGTTCATTGGTGATGAAACTTACTAGTTCTGTTGCAAATTGATTTTCGAAGGCGATGTAACGTGTGACGTCTTTTCCTTCCTCATTGATGTAAAAAAGCCTTAAACAGCCTTTTCTTACGAAATAACTTACCTGACTATTCTTTCCATGGGATAGCAAAATGTCGTTTTTCTTTTTTTTAATTGTTTTAAAATAAGACAACACGATTTTTAAATCTTCATCATCAATATTTATATTCTTTTTTATGAAATTAGTGAGTTCTATAGTGTCAGTCATCTATTTGTAGTCTCTTACAAATTTACGATAATGCATAATATCTTGTATAGAAAGTACGATCAAATTATGCTCATCTGCAAAGTCTAAAATGGTGTCCATTTTTGCCATGGTTCCATCATCGTTCATTAATTCACAAAGTACAGCTTCTGGTTGTAAGCCTGCCAATTTCATTAAATCTACGCTGCCTTCCGTATGACCTTGTCTTTCAAAAACACCATTGTTTTTTGCTCTTAAAGGAAAGATATGACCGGGTTTTGCTAAATCGTTGCTTGTCGCATTTTCTTTACAAGCCGCTTTAATGGTTGTTAGCCTGTCTTTAGCAGAAACCCCTGTAGTAACGCCTTCTTTTGCTTCAATTGAAATGGTAAAAGGGGTTTGGTAACTGCTGGTGTTTTCTTTGACCATATAAGGTAATTCTAATGCATCTGCTTTTTTATTCGGTAAGCAAAGACAGACAATACCACTACATTTTCTAATCATAAGTGCCATTTGGTTATTCGTCATATGATGCGCAGAGAATATTAAATCTCCTTCATTTTCTCTGTCTTTATCATCCATTAGGATTATTCCATTTCCGTTTTGTAGGTGTATTAGGGCTTTTTCTAAGCGTTGTTGACTGTCGTTATTAAATGTTGTTAACGTCTCTATTTCTGTAAGTACCATTTTTGTTTTTATTATTGATAGGCAAAACTAATACT
This sequence comes from Winogradskyella helgolandensis, assembly GCF_013404085.1. Lineage (NCBI taxonomy): Bacteria > Pseudomonadati > Bacteroidota > Flavobacteriia > Flavobacteriales > Flavobacteriaceae > Winogradskyella > Winogradskyella helgolandensis. The sequence goes on from NZ_JABFHO010000001.1 coordinate 2,754,762, forward strand.
GCCTAAAGTCAGATCATTTGACCTAAGTCAATAAATCGATTTTTTATTACTATACGTTGTATGCTTTGGTCTCATTTGACTTCTGACATGCTATAAGCTTGTTTTAAGCATTTTATAAGCATGCTATAACCACGCTATAACCTGTATTATAATTTTTTGTATATTGCTGTATTGTAGGTGTTTAACTTAAAATGTGGTACTATGGCACAACAGACCGGAATTATCCCTTTAGTAGGGACCTTAAATGGTATTAATTTTTATTATTTGAATGGCAAGCCGATTGCACGGAAAGCGGGTGGTGGATTTACTAGAAAACGAATAAAAACAAAGGCTAGTATGCAACGCGTGCGTGAGAATGCCAATGAGTTTGGGCATTGTTCTGCGGTTAATAAAGCGTTTAGATCTGCTTTGGTTCCGTTTTATAAGGGTTATACTTTTACGCATTTTCATAGTCGATTGATGGGTTTGTTTACACGTTTAAAGGCTTTGGATACAACACATAAACGTGGGGAACGCTGTGTTGCTGATGGGATAGGGCAGGAGCAAGGTCTTCAATTATTACAACAGTTTAACTATACACCAGCGTGTCTTGTACGGCAGGTTTTACCTTTTGAGTTTCGTGTTTCTAACACTGGTTTGGCTTTGAGTATTGCTGATTTTGATATTGAAAAGGTGGGCTTTGTGGAAGGTGCTACTCATATTGCGTTGACGTATGGTGTGTTGGATTTTGATTTTGACAGCTTGGGTTACGAGATGCATATGGCTACAACTTTGGTTTTAGATCATTCTTATGCTGCTTCTGCGGTAACTTTAGAGCCTGCTACTTTGCCGAGTGGCCTTGGTACTACACTTTGTGTGCTTGGTGTGCGGTTTTACCAAGAGGTTGATGGGGCTTTGTATGTTTTAAATGCTAAAGATAGTGTGGGTATTACGGTTTTGAAATGTTTGTAGTTGGGGTTTAGATGTGCCTTAAAAAAAAACTGTTTATGACGTTATTTTTAGCCTTTAGTTTTTGTACGTTGACAAGAATTAGCCATACACGATATGCGTTATTGAACTTCGTTTTTTATGGTTCAGAATCAAAATGAGGCTACAATTTCTTTCAAAATTATAGTTTTGACATACTCAGTCAATTTATTGAAAGGCTTGGTCAATTGAGGAGTGTTTATTCTTTTTAATTTTGTATCATAATCAACTAAATCTCTGTACAACCTTTAAAACAAATCATTATGATTAAAAATAAGCATGTTATTAAAGTATTGGTATTAGGCGGTTTATTACTCCTATGTAATGTTGTTGTAGGTTGTGGTGAAAAAGCTAACCATGACAAAAAAACTACTGAAGACATCGCCAAACTTTCTATTGATGAAGAAGGCATAACACCACATCATCATGCAGACGACACAGAACCGCATACGCATAGTCATTCTTCTCAATCTGATACTCGTAAGCGCATCATGACTCCAGATTCTATAGAGGAATTATGGATTTTTCCAGAACGTGAAGACCATCTCGGTTCGGGAGGTATGCTTCAAATTTATATGGATGCTGAAAGTCACCCTAATGCGTCTTCAGGTTTTGCGAAATATGAATTAGGAGTCGGAGGAGCGCTCCCTGAACATAAGCATAACAAAACGGAAGAGATTGCTTATTTTATTTCAGGTGAGGGGATTGTTATAAGTTACGAGAACGCTAAGCGTATAGAGACCGTTGTTAAGGAAGGCTACGTATGGTATACCGCACCTGGGGAATGGCATTCTTTTAAAAACACAGGAGATACCCCTTTAAAATTGGTATTCGCAACGATACCAAATGCTAAACACGGCTTGTTGAATTTCTTTAAAAAAGTCAGTGCATCCCCTGGAAAAACATCTACAGCACTAAGTGCAGAAGAATTTGCAACACTGGCATCTGAAAATGACATGATATTAAAACCGGCAAAAATTGATTAGCATTTTAGTTTTACTTTGAATTGGTGGCATCACGCTTGTTATTTATCAATACTCAATTTTACAGTGCTTGAAAAAAAAGCTTAATCTTTGATATTCTGATTCTTATACGTTGATTCTGCTTTAAAATTGTAACTTTAAGCTATCTATATTATTCAAAAACTATGGGAAACGGTTACGATACAGCAAAAAGCAATCCTACATTCAAGAAAATTGAAGTGTCTTCACTTATGTTTTCGGAATATCGATGTATGGAGGAAAAATCGATTTTTACCGCATGGTCTCATCTCAACTACTTTATTTATATATTAGAAGGTAAAAAGAAATGGCGAACATTAGAACATAGCTATATGGCCCATGCTAATGAGGTGCTTTTTGTAAAAAAAGGAGCAAACGTTATTCATAAGTTTTTTGATTCCGATTTTTGTGCCATGGTTATTTTTATTCCTGATGATTATATAAAAGATTTTATTTCCCAAAAACCAGATATAGGCAGTAGTCTAAAAACCAAGATCCCTAGTGATAGTGTGATTCCTCTAAATTTAGATAGGACGTTAAATACCTATTTTACATCTATGGTGGAGTACTTTTTTAATCAGGAAAAGCCTTCAAAATATTTGATGGAAATTAAATTTCAGGAATTATTAGTCAATATTTTATCACTCTCATCTAATCCCAAAATTGGGAGTTACTTTAAGCAGATTTCGCAAGATGTAAAGCCTTCTATTCAAAATATCATGGAGGCTAATTTTATATATAATCTATCTCTAGATGAGTTTGCCAGACTAACGCATCGCAGCTTAAGTACTTTTAACCGTGATTTTTATAATGTTTACGACACTTCACCCGGAAAATGGCTTATTAAAAAGCGTCTCCTTCATGCTAAAACATTATTAGAACATACGCAGCAAAAAATATATGAAGTGGCTTTTGATTGTGGTTTTGAAAGTCCAGCGCATTTCACAAGAGTTTTTAAGACTGCACATGGTATTACTCCTTTAAAATTTCAAAAAGCACAACTCACCGTTTAATAACTGTATAACAATAGGTCTAAACTCTGATTATGGAAATGCATAAAACTAAAGATACAAAAGCCACTTCCCAACCTTTGTTGTCTCTTATAGATGCGTTAGGCGAACAATTGGCAGCAAACGGCACTACCCACGATCAGAACGAAACTGTTGTGGCCGATAATTATGCCTTGTTAAAAGCAAATGGTTATTTAACGGCTATGATTCCTAAAGCCTTGGGTGGAGGTGGAGTGCCCTTTAAGGAGATGTGCGCCATATTGGTAAAAATTGCCCATTATTGCCCCTCTACGGCATTGGCACTTTCCATGCATCAACATCTTCTTGCAGCCAATATATGGAAATATACACATCATGGCACGGGAGGGCCATTTCTAAAAGAGGTGGTTAAAAACAATCTGGTCTTGGTGAGTACAGGGGCACGTGATTGGCTTGATTCTAATGGGACTATGATAAAAACGGATACAGGTTATTTGGTTTCGGGTCGGAAGCAATTTGCCAGTCAATCTGCACTAGGAGATGTTTTGGTGACCAGCATGCCTTATCATGACCCAGAAGACGGTTGGCAGGTTTTGCACTTTACAGTTGCTATGACCTCTGAAGGCATTGGGTTATTGGATGATTGGTATACGCTTGGGATGCGTGGTACCGGTTCGCAGACGGTTACCCTTGACAATGTGTTTGTTCCTAATGCTGCTATTGTGATGAAACGATTGAAAGGCGAATTTCCAATGTTTTGGAATGCGGTGCTTATCGTGGCGTTACCCTTGACTATGGCACCTTATGTTGGCGTTGCAGAGAAAGCCATGACGCTTACCCTTGAAACGATAAAAGTAAAACAACGTAAATCACCTCATATTACTACTATGCTAGGAGATATTTACAATAGCCTTACGTTGGCTCAGGTGCTTCATAACGATATGATTGCCATTACCAATAATTTAGATTTTCAGCCAGAAGCTACAATGGGTGTTGCCGTATTGACTAGAAAGACATTGGTTGCTAATGCTTGCAAGGACACGGTGGCTAAAGCCATGGGCATTGTAGGCGGACAAAGTTTTTATAATAAGCATCACCTTGAACGACTCTTCCGAGATGTACAAGCCGCAAGTTTTCATACATTGCCCGAAAAGGAGCAGCAGCATTTTACAGGAGACTTTTTATTGGAATCGTGACATCTCAATGTATTTTTGTAAATAGACTATAGTCAGGTAATTAATTATTTGTTCTCGTGAGACCTTAACTTTCCGATTATTTCAAAATGGATACTTTTTGTTTAAAAAAGATGAATATTTAATTCTTTAAGTGAATTGACTTAAAGTGGTTGTTTTTGAAAAACAAGAGATTACATAAATATTTTAGATTTAAGTAAAAACTCAGTGTGTAGTTTTAGTTACAATCTTATTTTACGATAAGGTCAATTATACTTTTATGAAAATTTATAATGGATTCTGCACTTTCAGTATGCTGTTCATATTTTAATGAGAATACAGAGTCAATGGTATAGTTGTCTTTATTTTGCTTACCAACCGTTTTAATTTCAAAAGCGGTATTTTCAATAATGTTGTTTAATTTGAATCCACGCATTAAAATTTCAATGTTTTGCTTCGCCTGTTCGCTGCGCTCGGGTGTTGCGTTGTTTAAGCACCTAATTTATCAAATAAATCACAGATAGAATATTCCGCAGCAATGTTTGTAAGTCGTCAGTGACCAAGCAATTAATTATATACGGTGTTGGCACAGTTATTCTGCACTTATTATTTCCAAAAGTCTATTCAGTTGATAATCTTCTTTTAAGAAAATTTGGTCTAAACTTCTTTCTATTTTAATGTCAGGTTCTGTCCCAATTCCATCTAATATTTTACCATTCTTTTGAAAAGAAACCATTGTGCTTATTTTTCCGCGTAATTCTGAATTGGGTAATTCAAATCTTTCGCTATTCCCACTTGAGCCATCAGTATTTACACCAGCTATTTTTATGTTGGGTAAATCTTTAAATACGGAAACTAAAACAGAAGCAGCACTAAAACTCCTTTCATTTGCAAGTATATATATAGGTTTATTGTAATGAAATTTCCCTTTAGTGATTTTCTGACCATTGAGAATATAATAATGAAATTCGCTAAATTTTTCTGTGCTCAAATCATACATTGGCTCAAATGAATTCATAAACTTGTCAACTGCATTTTGCTCTTTAATATCTAAATCATTTCTTGATAATAAATAACGACTTTGTAGTCTCTCTTTAAGTTCTTTATCTAAAGGTAATTTTCCTCTTTGTTTGGTTGCATTAACAACATAAATAGAATCTGGATGAATAAAATATCCTGCTAATTCTTGAATTAAGTCACGAGTTCCTCCGCCATTATCTCGAACATCTACAATTATGGCATCACTTTTTTCAGCTTTTGTCATAAATTCATTTAGATACTCAAAAAAAGCGGGACAACTCTCTTTTTCTATCATTTCGCCAATTTGGATATAGCCAACATTATTGTTTAAACTAAAAAACCTTTTGATAAAATCCTTATCATTATATTTTTCTTCTTTTACACGGTAAGTATTTTTAAAAAATCTGTCATCCCACAATGTTGCTCTGTTTTTACCATCAACAAGTTTTACACTTATTTCTTTTTTGTTTCCTTTGTCGTCAGATAATGTTATTGGTAAAGGGTTTGGTAACTCTATTTTAAGTGTTCTAAAAATAGTTTCAATGTCTCTTAAATCTCGAACTGCATTCGTTGCATAAGCATCTTTAGGTGCAAGAATGTCGCCAATATGGATTTTTGGAAGTATTTCTTGAATGGGTATATTGTTAATAGATTGTAAATATGGAAATTCGGAATTCCAAAATTTATATTCTTTAATATCTCTTTGAAAATCAACCACCAACACCTTGCCCTTAAATGGTGCAAATGCAAGTGTTAGGTAAAGTGAATCTCGAATGTCGTAATCTTTAATAAATGAATGTCTGTCTCCAATTTTTCCAATAGTTTTGGATAAAAAAAGTCCGAAATCAAATTGAGTAATTTTTTTGTCAGGAACTGTATTTAAATAATTTTCAAAATCTACTCTGTAGTCATATCCGTTTAATCCTTGATAAGAAGATTTGTTTTGAAGTATGTCGTCAACTATTGCTAAATCCTTTTCTATTTGAGTTTTAGATAAATATTCAGCTTCACTTTGAGCTTTGCCAGAAAACGTTAAGATTGATAATAAAATGACTAAATAAATTTTCATTAACGATTTTTTTTTAATTGTGCCTAACGGTTTTGTGTATGGTTTGCTTCGCCTGTTCGCTGCGCTCGGGTGTTGCGTGGTTGCGCCACTAAGTTAGTAAACATTTACGAACCTGAGAAAATTCCGAAGGAATTTTACAAATAAGCAACGACCAAAGCAATTAATTATACACGGTGTTAGCAAATGTTATTTTATTATTTGCAATTTTTGGAAATCAGACGTTTATTAAATCCATTCCAGAATTTTAATGAGTCTTTAAAAGTTACTTCTATATTCATCCGTTCCAAATTAAGAATCGCATCAGTTTCCAAAAAGTTTAATTCAGTATTATTCGTTCCAACGTATTTGATTATCGCTTTCGTTTTGTCTCTCCATTCTCCAAATGTTTCAAAGTAGAGAGTATCATTTTTAATTTCAATTTTTCTCCATTTTGATAATTCAACCCATTCATTTTCTGAAGCGACTCTCATAGAATCTTTTTTGAAATAAACTTCTGTATATTCGCCCTCAATACAAGACGAGTAATTTCCAAATAATGTTCCCGTATTTTGACAACCTGAAAAAAGGGTGGAAATTAAAATTATATTCCAGAAGTTTCGTTTCATTAAATGTGGCTAACGTTTTTAATTTTATTCATGGCACATAAACTAATTGAATGTCAATTGAATATTCACTATTGTTTTCTCTTATTTCAGCATTCAGAACTAAATCGCTCAATCCTTCGTCTTTTGTATAAAGGTTGATAAGTACATTCCAATAATCTCCATAACAAATATAAACTGATGAATTCCAAGTTTCATTCGGAAGTTCAACTAATTCTTCTCCATAATCTTCAATATATTCTTTGATTTGTTCAGCAGTTTCATTTGAAATCGGATTCACGTTTTTTATTTCTGAACTTAAATTATAATCTCCTTTAACAAAAGCGTTTATAATTGCTTTAAAACTCGGTCTCCAAATGTGAGGTATTGGAAGTTCATTTTCCTCGTTTTTCTCAACTTTAATTTCAGTCATTTCTTATAATTTATGATTTCCAAATTCAATTATTTCCGTTGTTGAGTTAGAGTGGTTAATGTTTGCTAACGTTGTTGTGTATGGTTTGCTTCGCCTGTTCGTTGCGCTCGGGTGTTGTGTGGTTGCGCCACTAAGTTAATAAACCTTTACGAACCCGTGAATATTCCGCAAGAATTTTCGCAAGTAGGGAAGAACAAAGCCATTAATTATCCACGGTGTTAGCCATAGTATTTTATTATTCTATCTTCGTTTTTACTTGTTCGATTGCGATTCCAATATTTTTTTTATTTAATGGAATTCGAAACGTGATATTTCCGTAAAGATGCTCTTTAAATTCTGTTGAATTAGAAATGCAATTATTTATTTTATCAACTACTAATTTGTCAAGTTTTGAATAGACTTTTATTTTTTCTTTATTTTCTCCGCTATATGAGTTTTCAGGTGAGACCAGATAATAGTCTGTATTTTTAATTTCAGCGTAATCTTTTGTTACTTCCTGTTCAGGCGTATGTTTTTTGAAGTCAATTGAAACTTCAATAAGAGATTCCTTATTTTCAAATTTCTTATTTATTCGATTCAGATTATTCAGCACGAATTCATAAGTCTCAAGTTGTATTTCTTGAACACTACACTTTTCGATTTGGCAAAAAATCAGATTAGAAAAGATGATTGATAAAATCAGAATTACATTTTTCATTGGATCAATTTACTGGGTAATATCAATTTTCGTTCCGTTTCTCATATTATGGCTAACGTTGTTGTATATGGTTTGCTTCGCCTGTTCGCTGCGCTCGGGTGTTGTGTGGTTGCGCCACTAAGTTAATAAACATTTACGAACCCGTGAATATTCCGCAGGAATTTTCGCAAGTAGAGAAGAACAAAGCAATTAATTATAAACGGCTTAAGTTAGTTTTTTATTTGTCTTGGGTTTGCATTATTCAATAATTTCAATTCTTAATGGTAGGCTTGAATTCTTGGGTATGCAGTTCCATCTACCAATACGATACTTATCAGGATTACAATTGTTGTTATGCTAATTGCTCACCAAGTATGCTGTAGGTCGTTTTTGTTCAAAGTGTTTTCTTTAATATTTTTCGATATTTAAATCCATACACTTCTTGAATTTTATGATTCAATATATGATCAGATGGAAACACTTTTAAGTCTATTTTGTCATTCTTTGATTTTAGCCACTTTATAAATTCAATATATTGGTCTGATTGCGCCACGACCATAAACCTTAAGGTTTTTATTTTATTTGCAATTTTGAATTTCATTCGATTTCTGTCTGGTGAGCGATATACAGAAATGAATTCAATTTGAAATACATCCGAATAAGGAACTTGTATTATTGTTCTTAAATAGGGATATTTTATTCTAATTTCATCTTCAGAGAATATAATAGTAAATGTCTTTTGTCGTTGATAGAGAATAATTACAACCACAATTCCAAGTGCTATAAATACAGTCATTACCTTTATCCAAAGGGTTTCTAAGGTGATAGCTAATATTATACCGATTCCCAGCACCATTACTGCGGCTATGACTGCTTCATAATTTGAATAACTTGATGATGCCTTGTATGTTGTCATGTTCTTAAATTTCTAAATGTATTGTTGACGTGGTTTGTTCTCTGTGCTTGGATGTTGCGTGGTTTAACTACGTAAGTTAGCCAATAAAAACCAGAATGGAATGTCCGTGAGAATTTTCTATGGTAGGCGAGAAGCAGCAATACATTGAATACGGTGTTGTATGCCGTTATTTTATCAGTCTGAATGAACTCAGGAATTTTTCAATTAATTCTTGTTCTTCTCCTAGATAGGTCAATTGGTAAGACCTATTTCCAACGAAGTAAATCGCCCCTTTAATTGCACCTTTTACTCCTCTTGGAATGTTTGCATCTGGGTTTAAGGAATATTCAAAATAGATTCCTCTCAGATTATGTTGTTCAATAGGTTCTTTTTTAGTTAGCTTAAAAACTCCTCGATACTTCGCTTCAAGAGTATTTAAAATTTGGCTGTAAAGTTGTTCTTTATCCCAAGATTCTATAATGTACTCTGGGAAATCGATATATTCAGCCATATATATCATTTGTTGTCCGGCAACTGCTTGATAATTATAAATTTTATATTTATCCATTCCGATTTGATTGTCTATAACTCTCAATGTAGGCTTCATTGGAAAGTCAATTATGAAGTTTCCACTTTCAGATGCATATTCCTTAGATTCCGTTTCATACATTTCGGTTTTGTCTTTCGTTTGTGATTGACAAGCGTTGAGACTAAAAAGGGTCAATACTAAAATCAATAATTTTTTATTCATAAAGTTTGGTTTTAATGGCGTACAATGTGCTTGTATCGTCTGTTCGCTGTGCTCGGGTGTTACGTATTTTAAGCACTAAATTTAGCAAATAAATCACAGATAGACTATAGCGCGGGAAGGTTCGTAAGTAAGCAAGAACTAGCCATACCTTATTTATGGTTTTGTGCAGCGTATTGTTCGCGTGAAATGTGTAAAATCCTACTTGATTTATATTATAGTTTGTTACATTTTTTCTGTTTAATCGTTATGATACTATACCAACCTATTAAACTTTAAAAATGAATCAGCTCGTTGTAGAAACCAAAAATCTCAATTTTTCTTATTCCAAAAACATGAAAGATATTGAAGATTTAGAGCTCAAGGTCCCTAAGGGAAGTATATATGGGTTTTTAGGTCCAAATGGCTCAGGGAAAAGTACCACTATTCGTTTAATTCTTGGTCTTTTAAAGAAAAACTCTGGTACAGTGGCTCTTTTTGGAGAGCTTTTTAATGAACAATCGAGACTTAAAGTTTTGAATAAAGTAGGTGCCTTGATAGAAAATCCGTCTTTATATGAGCATTTAAGTGCGATTGACAATTTAAAAATATCTGCCAATTACAGACAACATATATCGTTAAGTAGAATTGATGAGGTATTAGAGATTGTCAACCTTACTAAGGCTAAAAATAAGTGGATAAAAGAATATTCACTAGGGATGAAACAACGATTAGGGTTAGCAATATCTTTATTAAGTAATCCTGAACTCATCATTTTAGACGAACCCACAAACGGATTAGATCCAAAAGGGATTATAGAAATGCGTACCCTTATCAAAGACTTAAACAAAAGGTTTGGGACAACCATTTTTATTTCGAGCCATTTGTTAAGTGAAATTGAAAAGACCTGTACACACGTTGGCATTATTAGAAATGGTAGGATGTTATATCAAGATACCGTAGCGCGTTTAAAAGCCTCTAAAGGCGCACACATCAAATTTGAAATAGAAGTGGATAAGTCTCTTGAAGCTATGACTTTACTTAAGAATTTGAACATGGAAAACATTTCTTTGCTTGATGATTTTATACAACTTGAAGTAAAAACTAAAAATGAAATTACAGACGTGATAGATGTTTTAAGAGCTGAACGCATTACTATCTATCAAGTGTCCATTAAAAACAACTTGGAAGAGCTTTTTTTATCATTAACCGAAAATTAATACGATGTCAACACTATTATATTATCCAGCAAGTTTAAAAAATGAACTTATTAAGTTAAAGCGCACATTTGCTTTTTGGCTTACCATTATTAGTGCCGTCCTTTTCCCCATATTATTTTTTATAGCCTATATTTTTGAGCGTGAAACATTAATTCCAGCAGCAGGAATAAATCCGTGGGAAAAATTTATGGTGACTCAAATTGAAAATTCCACTCCCTTTTTTATACCCATGTTTATCGTCTTAATTACGAGCTTGATCATGCAAATAGAGCATAAATCATTAGGAATAAAACATTTATTTGCTTTGCCTGTGCCCAAATCGAGTATCTATTTCGGAAAATTAAGCATTGTGATTTTAGCTATAATAGTTACTTATATCTATTACTATATAGCCATTCTTTTATCTGGTGTTTTATTAGGTTTTGTTTATCCCGATTTAGGGTTTTTAGATTTTTCACCTGAACATTTGCGATATATAACAATGTTAATGACCTCTTTTGTGGCTTCTTTTGGTATTATTGGAATTCAATTTTGGTTAAGTTTTAGGTTTAAGAACTTTGTTATTCCTTTAGGGTTTGGAATGTTTTTAGCTATTATAGGTATCATTATTTCACAAGCTCCAAAACAATCTATTTATTTTCCATATTCGTTTAGTGTTTTATCCGTTTCTTTAGGGGATAAAATGCCTTTGATTTTTGGTGTTTCTTCTGTTACTTTATTTAGTATTATATGCTTTTTAATCACAAGTGTTTTTGGTTATTTCCACATAAAAAAGTTAAATATTACGTAAGACGAGCGTAAATAATTTGATGGTTATTCACTCTGTTTGCGGATTTCCTTATATGATGTCAACCGTTTTTTATATGGCTGTTTCAATGGAGTGTTAACCTGTTTGTAAACTAATAATCGAATAGCACTATATCGTTTTTATAACCTGCTAATGTTATTAAAAATCAATGCGTTACTTTTCCCATTTAGATTAATGGTGTTGTTCAACTTTAACAAGATATTCTATTGGATTCACCAAAGCTCCAAATTGATTAAAAATAGCAACATCGGCAGCATCACGACCAAAACCAAGAATAACATAACCTCCTGGAGAGCCTATTTGAGTGGCATCAAACGTGTACCAACGGTTACCAATATATGCCTCAAACCAAGCGTGCATATCCATTGGTTGCAAGTTGTGTAAATAACCAACAACAATACGTGCTGGAATGCTTAAACTACGGCAAAGCGCAATCCCTAAATGAGCCAAATCCCTACATACGCCAAATTGTCTATCATTAACTTGAATGGCTGATAAGGGTTGATTATTACTGCCAGGCAAATACTCAATGTTTTGGCGTAACCAATTTGTAATTGCTGACACTTGGTTGTAGCCCATTAATTGGCCTTCGGTAATCGTTGCACTCATTTCACTAAAACGATCTGACTCACAGTATCTACTTGGTAATAGATAACTAAGTACGGAGTCTGGTAAATTCTGGATTTCAATAAATGGTGCACCAAAGCCTTGATCTATAAAATTAGAGGTTACAACCTCTGAAGACGTCGAAATTGAGAACATTCCAGGCTGGGCAATTAAGCGTTGACACAGATTGCCATAATTGTCCGTGAATTCGAAAACAGGTGTACTTGGAGTAATTTTATATTCCTCTCTTTCTACCCATTGTTGGCTACCACTGCGAGGCCTTAACATAAGAATAAATGGAGTTGGCTCAAAAATCTCAAACTTTAGGTCACAACTTGTACGTAAACGCATATGTCAATTTTTTAAGATTCTAATTATACCCTACAGACTAGCTTAATTATAAATACGTTAGCTCGTCATCTACTCACACAAATTTCGGTTATTTTATATTAGTAGCAGCTATTAATAGAAACTCTTAGTAATTATTTTCTACGCCTTGTTTTTATGCGATGTTGGAGGTCGTGTTTTATTATTGACCAGGTATTTCACCTTTAATCCATTGTTGTTTTTGTTTGTATCCAGAACTAACAAATAGAAAATTCTCATTTTCAAAATCAACTAGTCCTAATGCCATAACCATATATTTTTCTCCAGTTAAGTATTCTTCATTAGCGTCTTTTTGGTCAATTTTATTCAAATAGCCAACAACTCTAATTTTATCTCCAATTAAATTGTCCTCGTTTTTAAACATTAAAACAGTCCACAAATAACTATCTTCCCCTAACTCCAATTTATAAAAAGGAGTATTGTTCCTGCTGTTTTTAATCTCAAGTATTTTTCCGTCGTATGCAATCATTTCATTCGTAAATTCTTTAATCTTATTGAATTTTGATTGGTCAAAGTTTGTCGGAAACGATTTATTAGTCACTTTGGTTACTTGTCCATATGACGTTCCAATAGCCAATATTAAAATTACAAAAATCAGATTGTTTTTCATTTTTGATATGTTTTTGTATTACGTACAACATTGTTGTATAAGCTTTGTTGCGTGGTTTGCGCCATCAATTTAGTAAATATAACACGACCGCGGAAATTCTTTTGGAATTTCCGCGGTCGGCAACGATCAAAGTGATTAATTACACACCGTGTTGTAGGTGTTTTTTATTTTTTCATTTTTAATACCATTGGATATTCTTTTCCATCAATATGAGTCCATCCAGCTATTAAAATCCAATTATCGTGAACACTTAAATTTATTTCCACATCATTATGTTCCATAAAATAGAGAGCAGTTTCATAATCGTATTGATTTTTTTCGTTGATTACTATCTGATTCTTTTTTCCAAGGTCAATTCCTCGAGCATAAAATTCAGGTGGATATAGTCCATATCCAAATTCAAAATCATCGTTTTCGCATAGATTGTTAAAAACATTTTCATCCGCTTTAATTGTTAAGTCAATAATTTTATTTCCGTCAATTTCTATGGTCGAATTATCTGAATCAATTTTAAAGTCAAATTCTCCAATTGTGAACTCTTCTTTTATTTCTTCCTGTTTCTTTTTAAAGCGATTTATCATTTTTTTTAAAATTACCTGCAACGGCTTGATTATGTATAGTTACTTTGTTTTTTTGCTGCGCTCAGGTGTTGTGGTGTAATTGCGAGTGAGGAGTTTCGATATATGAACCACAGCAAGCAAAGCACTGTAGCTATTGTTAGCTACTGTGTTTTATTTTTCTAATCACATTTTTTTCAATGTCGGTTAATATGAATTCTTTTGCTAATGTATCATAGGTCAGAATTTGCATATTTCTCTGATCGACCATATCCACCAAAAAGTGTTCTGTTTTATAGGTTTGATTATGTGAGAAGATGACTTTTATGGTTTTTAATTCGCTTATTTGTAGTGAATTGATTTCGTTTTTGATATAGTCGTCTACTAATTCGTTAACTGTTGGCGCCACATATTTTGTTAGAATTATAGGTAGATTTAAATATTCTTTGCAATCAGATTTAATCTTTAATTCAACTCTGTTTTGTTTCCTGTTTGGTTTTAAGTTTACTTTCTCAATAGTAAAAACCAATAAACCAGGATTTAGATTTTTATAATCAAATACAACCTTTAAATTCTCTTGCTTTCTTTGAATACTATTTTCCGTAGCTGGCAATAATTTATTAATAGCGTCAGGAAGTATTAAATCTTTTGAATTTTTAAAGTCAAATATCGCTGAAAGTGCTTTTTCTTGGCAGTTTATGTTACCACCAAAACTAAAGTGCCATTCGGTTATGAAATTGTCGCTAGTGTTTTTTTCCGAGACGCCATATACAAAGTGAATTTTTGATTCATTGGAATACCAAGTAGGTCCTATTTTGAGTCTCAAACCGCTTTTACTTAAATCGACTTTACCACTATCCTCTTTTTGGGATAGCTCGTTGGTACTTGACGATTCTGGATGCATTTTGCAAGTGTTTAATAGTATTAGAATCGTAAAAAACATGACTGTTTTCTTCATTACGGGTCAGAATTATAGCTGCTTTGTTTTTTCGCTGCGCTCAGGTGCTGTAGCTGCAGGAACTAAGTTAATAAAAAAAACCGAACCGTTAGGGAAATACGCAGAATTTTCCTAGCAAACCCATTCTAGCAATTCATAATAAATGTTGTTGTGTTTTCGTTATTACTTAGAACCTTCTAGTAGCTTTTGTAATTCAATATCTAAATTTTTTGGAACAATTTCAACCATTTTATCTGTCTTAAAATCATATCTTTTAACCACAGAAGGTTCGGATTCATCATCATAGTGACCATCTTTGTTGTAATCTATCCCTAATCGTAGCATAATATCCTTACTGTCATGCATAAAACCATAATGAGCTATATCAGTTCCGTTATTAGATATCACTCTAAGCTCCTTGTTCTTGATGGAGTAAATATATAAGGATTTTAAATCAGATAAATTGACTACTCCGTCTTTATATGTATCCTTACTAGCAGCAGTGAAGAGTATTAATATATCATCATCAAAAACCTCTGTCCTTATTGCACCAAAGTTTACTCTAGTATCAAATAATTTCTTAGTTGTATTATTTTTTAAGTCAGAAATAATCAGATTATTGAAAGAACCATAATAATAACTTGAATATCTACTATCTGTTTTTACCTTAGCATTTGAATTCAGAAGACCAAGAACTTCTTCATCAATGAACTCAGCAGAATTTAGCGTTTGATGCCTTACAGGAATAATGTAGATAGAATTTATTGTATCAAGTAATCTAGGGAAATCATAAGAAATAACTTGCTGCCTTTTATTTTCTTTTTGTAATTCTTCAATCTTCTCGTCTGATAAGATTCCCGTATCTGATTCATTAGAGTCTATCATCCATCTTAGTTCAGAGATTCCTGCAACGATCATCATAATAAGCCCCACAAAAGCTATTATTACTAAAATAGAACCAAAAACGGCTAATAGTTTCTGATTGTAATTTTTAATTTTCTCAATTTTCATATTTGTAGGATGTTTTGAGTAAGGAAGCACAACGGTCTAGTGTTTGATTCCGTTGTGTGTTTAAGCACTAAAGTTAGCAAATAAATCACAGATAGAAAGTCTACGAGGACTTTCGTAAGTAGGCTCTAACTAGCAATGAATAATATACGGTGTTGTAGCACGTTATTCTGCGCAATATTTCAGTCTTTTAGCCACATTGTTTATTCCCAATATATTACTGAAATTACGTTTGTAACCTATGATTTTAATATCGTTCCATTTTGTATAAAGAACATTTTCACTGTCATTTATTTCGCAATTTTTATTTTTGACAAATCTACTAAATGCACTTTTTCCTTCGCAAATTATGATGTTTGGTTTAATTAAGTTGACTAAATCGTCAATCCATTTTTCCGATTTGTTATATACTTTAGTTGGTTTTAAATGACTTAAAAATTGATGAAGTTCTTTTTCGTTTTTCGTAGCAAAAAAGAAACAATTTGATTTCACGGAATTTTTTAAATCGTCACTTGTCAAACCAGCTTTGTCAAATAATTTTCTGGTCTGTTGAGCTAATCGATACTCGCCTTTTAAATATTCCGAATTTTCTAAAGGACTAAATCGTTTAACGTGTCTATTATTAGTGTTGAAAAAACCAGCACCAGGATTTATTCCGATAAACATAACTTTCGGACGAATAATTAATGGTGAGAACATTATCTGTATACCTTTATAATATTTGTCAGTTTTAGATTTTATATTCTCGTCAGATTGGAATTCCTCATAATAAGTTTCCACTTCTTTTTTTAATTCTAAATATTCAGTCGGTAATTCCAAGGATTTTGATTTGATTACGAGTTTTTTTTAATGTGCTACAACGGTCTTGTATATGGTTTACTTCGTCTGTTTGCTGCGCTCGGGTGTTGCGTTATTGCGCCACTAATTTAATAAATAAATCACAGATAGACCCGAGCGCAGCGAACCGGAGAAGCAATATTCCGCAGGAATGTTCGTAAGTCGGCAGTGACCTAGCAATTAATTATACACGGTGTTGGCAACTGTACTTATTTTTTCTTTATAATACTCTTCAGATTCTAACCCAAATAGTTCATTCCGTTCACAATCTGGATTATTTTTTATCTGTTCAATTAAATTTTCAAATGTTGCATTTCCATTACTTATAAAGTCCAATGAAAAAAACCATTCTGAAAAATATATTATTTCCGTGATTCCATATTCACACGCAATTTTCCGAAAAACTTTTCTGATTCTGTTCGTCAATCTAGATTGTTTCTTGTCAACAAAATTTAACCAAAGGCTAAATAACCAAGAAGAACCTGAGAATTCTATAAAATTTGGATTTTCAAAATGGATTCTTAATGATGATTCGTCAAACATCGTTATTTCAAAGAATTCGTTTCCTTTTGTCGGATATAAATTAGAATTATTTTTTTTCAAATCATAACGGAACTTTTGAGAATCTAAGTCAAAGTCAATTTCATTGAGAATTTCGGAAATCCTTTCTTTCTCTTTTTCTATTGATTTCGATTTTCTTAATCCTATTATTTGAATCCAAACTGCCATTCTGTTTTGGTATTGTTGCTAACGTGATTGTGTATGGTTAGTTGCGTGGTTAAGCACCTAATTTAGCAAATAAATCACAAATAGAATATTCCGCAGGAATGTTCGTAAGTCGGCAGTGACCAAGCAATTAATTATACACGGTGTTAGCTACAGTTTTTTTATTCGTTTCCACAGGCTTTCAGTTTTTAGCTTGTCAAATTTGGATTTTAGATTTTTCCATTCTTGATAATCAGCATTTACTTTTTCAGGATTTACCTGATGGACTTTTGAGTGATTGGTGACGTTTGTTAATACTTCCAATAATCCTAATCTTTTGGTCTGACTTCGGTCAATTTTGGTTGTTTTCTTAAATAAGTCCTTTAATTTTTCTTTTAGTTCAAAAGGATAGTTGCGATTCAAAAGTTCAGCTGCGCCAAGTTTATTATTTTCAATATTGGAATCGGTTAATAAAGTCCATAATTCATTGAAATTTGGCTCTGGAAATCTTACAAAACCTTGTTCTTGTTCCCAAAGGTTTTCCCAGAGATATTCACTTTTCCATTTTAGATTATTCTTATCTATATAATAATCTTTATCAGCCACAGTTTTTAACCCAAAATCTGAAGGTTTGTTTTTGCGGTTATTCCACGAAGCAAGGAAATATTTCTCGTTAAGGTTTATCAACTATCGATTTTTTTAATTGTAGCTAACGGTTTTGTGTATGGTTAGTTGCGTGGTTAAGCAACTAATTTAGTAAACTTTTACGAACCCGTGAAAATTCCGCAGGAATTTTCGCAAGTAGGCAAGAACCAAGCAATTAATTATACACGGTGTTGTGTGTAGTTCTTTTTTCATTTAGTTTACTTTTTAATTTATTCACAAATATATTTTGTCTAATTAACGTAATAATCCAATTCATTCCGAAAAGCCACAGAAAAGAAATTATTCCAAACCAATAACTTTGAGAGAATAATCCGAAAAACAAAGCCATTCCACTTGTGATATAAAACGTTCTTACTACAGAAAAAGAATACTCTATTTCTTTCATATTCTTATTTAGTTTCAAATATCCTTTGTCAACAGGCGCCATTAAATGCCACCTTCCTTGTCCGTTAAAAAAAGAATTTTCAAAGTTAATTTTTAGTTCAGAGCGTTGAGTTTTGTCAATTTTTAAACGTCTTAATTCCTTTTCAATTTGGTCAAGAATTTGTCCGCTGTTAGAATTTGAATTTAATATTCGTTTATATTTTATTTTTAATGGAAACAATTTTATCTTTTTTTAATTTAAATCACACGTACAGATTGGTTTGCATTACACACAACGGTTTTGTATATGGCTCGTAGCGTGTAAAATAGTGATAACTATTCGGTTGAGCACAAGCCAGATTTTTAAATTTTACTATTTATCTTTTTTATTGGAAATCGTCAAATTTAAAAATTTGGCGACTTTCCAAATATGCCTTAACTTCGATTAAGCAACTAATTAGCTATGAGCTATATACGTTGTTGCCCACAGTATTTTTTCAGTATATTGGTGCGTCAAATTTCACAATTATCGTATCATTCTCAATCTCAAAACCTACCCAATGGTCAAGTGAACCTCCATTTGTATAATATCCGCCACCACTAATTTCCTTTTTTCCATTCGCACGATTAAAAGTAAGTGAATATGCTCCATCAGCCTTATTCTTCTTCATTGATAAAAATTCAGTCGCACTTTTATTTGGTTCTATTCGGTCAATTTTTACTATTTCAATTCTTTCAGTCGTTGTGAATTCAACATTCGTTATCGGTTCGTTTGTGTTGTTTTTTATGTTTACTTCAATTCCGTCATCTTTAAACATAAAGCACGAACTTAAAGTTAAGCACAACATTAAATATAAAATCCTTTTCACGTCTTCTTAATCTGTTTTTATAAATTCCAAAACTTCATCCATTGTATCGCTCTTTGCGTGAACTTTTACTCGATTTCCATTCGTTTCCACAATTTCGCAATAAATTTTCTTTCCAATTACGCTACTCACGTCTTTTGGATGATATAAAATCTCTTTGTAAGTCATTGTATATTCACAATCCGAAGTCCATTCAATTGCGGTTTTCACTACAATTTTGTCATTTGGATTTGTCTCGATTTGCATATTTTCAGTCCGCACAATTTTCTCAGGCATTCCTTCTTTAGCATAGCGAAATTCGCCAGTTTTAAATTCGGCACAATTATTTTCTTGTGCACAACTGCTCAATGTTAAGAGCAGAATTATTAATGTGAAAACGGTTTTTTTCATATTGTGGGCAACGTATTTGTGTATGGTTAGTTGCGTGTTTCAGCAACTAATTTAGCAAATACAAACCGAATAGAAAATCCGCGAGGATTTTCGTAAGTAGGCGAGTACTAGCAATGAATTATACACGGTGTTGCCACACGTTTTTTTATTCATCAGGTAATAAGTCAGATGTAAATCCACTGTCTTTTCCCCATTCTTTAATTTGTTTCATTTTCTTTGTTTCCAAGAATTCTCCTGTCCAGGGATTAAATGAATAAACATTGAACTTATAAGTTATTCTCGAACGACCTTCTTTTTTTATTTCGTCTATTTGGTCTGTCAATTCCGCAATATAATATTTGAACTGTCCATCATAAAAAGTTGCTTTATTAAATCTTTCCCATTTTAAAAATTCGGAAACATTTTCTCCTTTTAATCCGTGTTTTTGTGCAATTGAAATAGCTTTTGTTTTATCAATCTCAAAAGTTCTATTTTCAGAGTTTAATTCTTCAAATCCGTTGTTGTTGAATCTGTCGTGACTCGGAATGTAGTTGCCATTTTCGTCAAGACTAATTCCAATCATTGAACTTTGCCAGTCAGAGTTTTTTAATCTGACTTGATAACGTAAAAGAAATTCAGTCGGTTTTCTTTTCATAGGTTCTGTCCAACTACCTACATAACCATCTTTATCGTAAGCATAACAATTGAAATTGAAACGCACTTGCTTGTCAAAAAACTCCTTACTATAATTAGAAATAATTAAGCTGTCAACTTTTTTTTTCATTCGTTCAAGTATTTCGTGATGCGGAAATAATTTTCTGTTCACTTCGCAAATTGCATTGTCATAATCACGAGTATATAATAATTGCTTATCGAAGTTATATTCTTTCCAAATTCCAAGTTGTTTTCCGCTTTTTCTTTTCCAACCTTCTGTGTTTAATCTCGTCGTGTCTTTTATGAAATGAACACTATACCAAACAGAATCCTTGTTTTTATAGCTTTCTTCGTAAATATGATAAACCGAATTTCTGATAATTTCAATTTCAGATGAATCCGTTGAAATATTTTCACGACTAAATTGTCCGAAGACAGAAAGTCCAGAAATAAGTGTGAAAAAAGTTAGTAGAAATTTAATGTTCATCGGGTTTTTCTCAAATGTGTGGCAACGTTGTTGTGTATGGTTAGTTGCGTGGTTAAGCAACTAAATTAGCAAACTTTTACGAACCCGTGAATATTCCGCAGGAATATTCGCAAGTAGAGAAGAACCTAGCAATTAATTATACACGGTGTTGGCAGTAGTATTTATGATACCCAAAGCATGTTTCTTTCCACTATTTTCCATTTACCATTTTCTTTAATACAATATATTATTTCGCCAGAACCACATAAGTTTCCACAAAAGAAATCAAAGTAAAAAATTGCTTTATCGTTGTTTTTATTTATTTTAAAATCAGAAAATCTAATTGACGCAATATATCTGTATTCTTTACTTTTCCAATATTCTTTATTTTGTTTTTCTAATTGTCCTAAATCCTTAATGCTATATTTTCCTGTTTGTTCTAATTTTTCTAATTCCAATTTACCTTTTTGAAATGATGTACTATCAACTAATTCAATTAAGAGTTGGTCAAAGTCTTTTGAATGTAGAGAGTCAGGATAGTATTCTCTAGGAAATGTTGATTCTTTGGTATTCCAATCTCTAAATTCCCTTTTAGGATTATTGAAATTAGAACTAATTCCTAATACTAGTTCTGACTTATCTAATTTAGGATTAGCAAAAGCTTCATCATACTTTTCTTTTTGAATATGGTGGCTTATTGAATCTTGTTTGTTCTCAGCATATTCCAATGGCATTGGTGGAATCGGAAGTCTTTCATAATAATATTCAGTTCCGACTAATTCAAGAAAGATATCGTTAAGTATATTTAGTTCAGAATCAATATTGTCTTTTTTAGATAAACAACTTACCAAAATAAAGAAAAAACTAATGTAGATAATGACTTTTTTCATATTACTTCCAACGTTGTTGTGTATGGTTAGTTGCGTGGTTAAGCAACTAATTTAGTAAACTTTTACGAACCCGTGAATATTCCGCAGGAATATTCGCAAGTAGGGAAGAACCTAGCAATTAATTATACACGGTGTTGGCAAATCGTTTTTTATTCGTACATAATTTCTATTCTCTCTTCGAGATTACCTGATAAATCTTTGATTATTTCTTTTAGAATTCCATATTTGTCATCATATTTTATCGTGTAAATCGTTCCTAAATTTTCAATATTGGTAATTCTATTTAATTCGTCGTATTTGTAATTCCAAGTTCCCATTGTTCCAGAACCGCTAACACTCATACTTTTGACACGTTTCATACTATCATATTCATAACATTTAAGAAATGCAAAACTTCTTACACTTTCATCGAAAGAATCAATGTCACATTCTTTGTCTTTTATTGAGTCTTTATAAATTCCATTAGTTGGTAAATAATAAGGTATTTTGGCAACCTTTTGGCTAAAATATAAGTCAACTTTTGTTTGTTTTAAATCAATTAGGGAATCTTTGATTAATTCTATGTCTTTCCATTTCGATTCGTCAATATTTAGATTATCATAATGTGATACAGTAATTTTAATTCGTTCTGAATTTCTATTACAACTTAAAAAAAATGAAATTAGAAGAAGAAAGGTAATTGATTTGTTCATTCGCTTAAATGTTTGCCAACGTGATTGTGTATGGTTAGTTGCGTGGTTGAGCAACTAAATTAGTAAACTTTTACGAACCCGTGAATATTCCGCAGGAATATTCGCAAGTAAGCTCAATGAAGCAATTAAATATACACGGTGTTAGCAACTGGCTTTTATTCCATTTCATATTTCCAATATAAGTTAGAATAAATTAGATAAGTAACTATTAATCTTTGCGTTTCACTTTTAAAATCTATTTTGTCTATTAATTCGGTCAATATTTTCCTGTTCGGATAGGAATTTAATTGAACCTTGTCTTTTGTCTCTAAAATAAAATTATAATGTATTTGGTCTTTGAAAGAACTCATAACACAACCATAAAATAATTCCTCAAAAAACAATACGGTCATCAGATTATTCTCAATGAAATAATGACTTGAGTTAAATTCCTC
Source organism: Winogradskyella helgolandensis (assembly GCF_013404085.1). NCBI lineage: Bacteria > Pseudomonadati > Bacteroidota > Flavobacteriia > Flavobacteriales > Flavobacteriaceae > Winogradskyella > Winogradskyella helgolandensis. The sequence continues at coordinate 2,777,366 of NZ_JABFHO010000001.1, forward strand.
AAACTCTTTTTCAAGATAATCAGCTTGGTCAATTTCAGAGATTAAAGACAAATATCCATTTTTACTAAACTCAGATAGATGTCCTTTTTTGTTTAAATAGTGTTCAAACTTTTTAATCGAATCAAATACGCTTACCGATTTTTCTAAGTCAGATTCCAATGTATTTAGAGGGTATAAAATTCCTCTGTTAAAGGTCTTGTCATTTATGCATTTTTGATATTCAGATTCTAATTCATCCCAATCGTCGTTACAAGAGAAAAAGGTAAGGATGATTGATAAAGCGATTAATAATTTCAAATTTCAGAGTGGTTTTTCAGCTTGTTGCTAACGTTGTTGTGTATGATTTCGTTGCGAGTTTAAGCACTAAAGTTAGCAAATAAATCACAGATAGAAAGTCCGCGAGGACTTTCGTAAGTAGGCTATAACTAGCAATGAATTATACACGGTGTTGTACACCGTTTTTTATTCAGTCATTTCTTTATTATTGTTTTTAAAAATCCAAACTCCTATCACTATTGTTAGCGAATATATCAAAACCCAAATTGTCTGTTCAGACCATCTTGTAATAAATCCGCTATCTACGATGAAAAATGTAATCCAAACCGATAGAAAGCTATAAATTGATAATATAATCTTCTCGTTTAGGGTTGAGTATTTATTTTTCAAAAACCTTTTAATTAACCAAAATATTACCATTGCAGGAATTGACGAAAGAAAGCCGACAATAATCATTACAAATATTATTTCGTAAGAATTTAATATACTCGTAAAACTCGAATCATTTATAATAGCACCTAATATTAATGCTAATAAAAGAGGTGAAACGATTATTGTAAATAACCAAATTTTGATAACATATCTCATATATTATTCAGCTGGTATTTTATACTTTCCATCAATTAATTCCCAATTATTTTTCTTGCGGTCAAACACAAATCTCATATCAGGAACATAGCCATTTGTTCCGCCACAATTTATTGCAAAGTCCGCTTTTTTAAATTTCAGTCCATTGTTGAAATGAATTTTCCGCTTTCCAGTAACATTTACAATTCCAAAATTCACATCAACTGTATCAATTCCGATTATTTCGTGAGTCAGACGCAAAACCCGAATTGTCTTTTTTTCTTTAATTGACAAATCAATTAGTTCCTCATTGGTCAAAAACTTATATCGGTCAGATACGTTCAGTTTGGAAATCCGTTGTCCATTTTCATTGAGTTCAACATATTTCCAACCGCTCGAAAGTAAAAGGTCAAACCTATTTTTTAATGCTCTGACATAAATACTGTCCAACTCGCTTTTTTCAATCGAATTCAGTTCCGTTTCTTGTCCAAATGACAAAAATCCGATAAAGGTCAATATGATTACAAATGTTTTTCTCAAATGGTGTACAACAATTGGATATACGCTATTGTCTATATCCAATCTATAGCGTTTATTACAAATCTAATATAATTTTATAATAATGAGACTTTTATAAGTCGGTATAGCGATTAGCCTTAAAAAGTTAAGCACATTAAACCATGTAACTGTAAACCTAAAGCTTGTTATAATACGTTCTCTAAAAGAGCCAGAACTTGTAAAATGAAGATGGAATTATCTTAAGTAGGCTATAACTAGCAATGAATTATATACGGTGTTGTGTGTAGGCTTTTATTCTAGTCGAACATAATATTGATGGATTTCGCCCGCATCTTCACTAAATAATTGTGTTACCAGTTCAGTTTTAGATAACGATATTATTTTGCAATGACTTTCTCCTAAATCATCAGTTCCTAATTCCTTTTTCCAGTATTTATTATCAATGTCAAAATGTATTATCTTGTTTCCGTCGTCAGATAGTTTCCACTTTCCAGTTTCATTCCAAGCGCATTGTTTTGATATGTATTTTCCATTTGAAATATATGAAATTGTATCTCGACAATTCAGTCCAGAGTATTCTTTACCGTCTATAGTTCGGTCAATCTTATTTATCCATTTACCAACAATAATTTTATTCCAATCAGAATTTATAGTGTCTTTTTGTCCAAATGCGAGATTAGTATATAGAGCACAAATGATTATAATTCCTATTTTCATTTTAAAGCTTTTCATTTTTTCGTTTTTCAATAGTGTATTTTCTAATTAGGAGCCCATTAAATAAAAGAAAAAGAATACAAAAAATAATTGCACCTATTTTTCCATCGTAGAGGCTGTAAATCAGAAAAAAGCAAACAATAATAAAAGTTATTTTCCAACTGATTAAAACCATTTCCAAAAATGAAATGTTAGATTTCTGTTTCATTGACGTATTTTTTTAGCTTACACACAACTCGTTATACAAAGTATTATATAACTCATACCCCACTAATTGAACAGGATACAAGCTATATCTACTTATTTTTTGTTTGCGTCCATTAAGTCTATTTAAAATCTCCAATGACCTCTCCTTCTTTAGCGTTTAATTTTACTTCGCTTAGATAGCTTAGAATTTTGCCTTTGCCGTCTACATTGCCTACATATCCATATATGGGTGAGTAATAGAGGATATACTCTTTGTTTTTTCTTTTATCCTTATTGGTTAGTTGTTTGCAGCGTACTTTAATACAGTTTTTGTATTTATTTGCAGGTGTTTTAAATTTCTGTTGGTCGGCAATGACTTCATAACTCCAGCTTTTATCATTTTCTAGCCACTGATCACCCACTTTAGGGTTTACTGGGAGAATAATAGATTCTTCTAAGGTTTTTTTATTGATATGGTAGTAGTTTTCAGAGCCTTTTCTATAGTAGGTGGTATCTACAGTTCCCCATCCGTATTTTCTGTATCTGACATAGTATTTCTTGTCTCCAATCATTTCTTTATCATTATCAAAAGATTCGAAATAATGGCTGTCACCGTATTTGTAATATTTGGCGCTACTCGCATCTTCAAACAACGTGATGTAGCCCTTTAAGTCTCGATCTGTGAAAGAAACGAGTAGGACTGCTAAGATTAGGATGCCGATTATTTTTTTCATGTTATTTTTTAATGATTTTATAAACCCATTCATATCCCGAATTTTCCTCTTTAATGCTAAAAATGTAAATTCCATTATTAAAAGCAGAAAGATCTAAGCTGTTTTCTGTAGTTGTTTTTTCCAAAAGTAATTTACCATTTTGAGAAAATAATTGTAAATTATAAGTTTCATTTTTTGGATTATTCCAATTAACAGAATTTACAAAAGGATTAGGATGTATTTGTAATTGACCTAAGTTATTATCATTTTCGATGTCTTCAATTCCTAATGTCTCTGAAATATTATCATAAACAGATACTAATCCTTGAAATGGAGACACATTATTAATAAATAAATCATCCTTACCGTCATTATTATAATCATATAAGAGTAGATCTCCTCTAGTTACAGGATCCGATTCATCATATGAAGCTGAATAAGAATCGATTTGAACCTTAGTAAAGTTTATATAGTCAGTTGTTGAATAATAAAAAATATTGTTTGTAAAAGAAGAAGCATCATGATTCCATGCATATATTTCATTAATGCCATCACCATCATTATCGTAAAACTCTATATCTTCAATATTCAGATTTTCAATCGAAATTGATTCGAAACTATTTTGTCCATTATTTTTAAAAAATAAAAAGTTATAATCATAATATTGATTTGTATTTATATTGTATACAAAAAAATCTAAATCACCATCTTGATCAAAATCATTTATTTTTATATGACCTCTACCGTAATCGCCGCTGAACGTAGCAATACTATTTCCGTTAAATTGACCGTTATTATTCTCTAATAAATTTACTTCATTAACCAGTTGATTATTTTCATAATAAGAACTTAAAACTAATATGTCAGTTTGATTATCATTATTAAAATCATCATAGGCTATTGAATTTGGTAAGATGTTGTCAACATTATTTACAATTAATGGTTGTGGATTATCGAAATTAATTCCATTATTATTTTTTATCCAATGAAATTCAATACTAGTACTCCATGGAGAATCAACAGTATAGGAAAACACTATGTCCTTGTAACCATTATTATTTATGTCTACAAAAGCTATGTTAGAAGCCAAAAGGATATTAGAAAGTGGGACAGACTGAATAAATTCAAAATCGTCATTTCCTAAATTCTTATATATTTTGATATAATCCCCAGAATTCTTAAAATCAATAACATCCCCTAAGCCATCATTATTAATGTCAGCAATATGGTTAATGGTATATACGGAAGCGTTAGGATTGGACATTACACCAATTAAAGGTCTTAAATCACTTAATTCATTATTAGGTGTTTTTTCAAAAAATCCCAATCCATTTTGAGTACCTACACAAATATCTTCAACACCGTCCCCATTCATATCTATAACAGAAAACGTGCTTGGCTTAATAACTTGTTGAATACAAATGGTTTTGTCGTTTGGATCATTTATATCATTATTTATGAAAATCATTTTGTTTTCATTAAAGTTTGAAGTAAAACAAAAATCTAAATTATCGTCATTATTAAGGTCTAAAAAATTAAATTGGTCTGTACCAAATGTATTAATCTGAAAATTTGGTAATATTATTTGAGCGGTACTAAATACATTGTCTAGAATACTAAATTTGTATATGTCTTGTTGATTTTCTGAAGTTTCTAATGCAACGTATACGGCATAAGTTTCATTATTTTCATTTTCAATATGAATAGAACGATCATTTCCGTAATTCGAATATAATGGAATATTATCTACAACCATGACGTCATTTAATACTGTATATTGACTTAGGCTCTCATTAAAGTCGAAATATTTCGCCCATATTGCTCCGTTTTTGAGGTATAATATATCTTGAAATCCATTGCCATCTAGATCTAATATTCCATAGGAAATAAGCGAAGAATCTGCTTGTAAAATATAAGGTTGAACAAAATCATCAGAATCATCATTTTCATCATGATCTACATCGTACAAGTAAATTTTTAATTGATTACCATCCCTTATATAAATATCGGAATTACCGTCATTATTAAAATCATCTATTTTATAAATGTGGTTAAAACTGCCTACAGACATTAAAAAGGTAACAGGCTCTAATCCTCCTATTTGATCATTTAGCATTACATATGCATCATTGCTATTGTTTACTACAATTAAATCCATAAAGCCATCACTATTGTAATCAAACTTAAAAGGGCGAATAGAGTAGAAGCCAAGATTACTTTGAAGCGCTTCCACTTCACTAAACGTATCATTTTGTAAATTATACATCACGCCTAAAGACCCGAATTGATACGTTATTAAATCTGGAAAATTATCATTATTTAAGTCTAGAGATATAAGTAGACTCTTTTCAGTAGATACTAAAGATGATGGTTTAGTATTAAAATCACCATTTTCATTTTTTTGAAGTAAAACATTGCCTGAATTTGAGATACCATGTTTTATGATATCTAAATCACCGTCATAATCGAAATCATCATAAATGATATGAACACTTAAAGAATCATAATCATAAATATTGACTTTATCTTCAAAATTTATTTGTCCAAATGCAAAGTTAATAAAGAATAGCAAAGCATTAAAAAGTAGAATTTTTCTCATTTTAGAATTGGTGTTTTATATTAGTAATTATCATTTATTGTTTTAAGTACAACTGTTTAAATTTATTAGAAACCTATATATGGTTTAACTTTTATTAAGCCAATACTACAAGATTTATTTCCCCAATGTATATTGCGCGTCTGTTTTGTGCTACTGTATTTCATTCCGTAAACTGTTTATTTTATCTCCAGGGTATTCCATATCATATTAATCAGGTTTTTGCCTATAGAGTTTTCCATATCGCTCATTTCCATAGACATGAGTATTAGTCCTGAGTCCTTTTTACCGACAGAAGCAACTTCGTAAATATTTATTTCGTTTTTATACGTTAATATAGCTTTGTTCACGTTTATTTTTAAACCAGAATCTAAGGTTCTTTCGTAATCTTCTCTTACCAAGTTAAATCCGTAATTAACACTTTCTTTTGTGACTTCATTAATCATTAATTCATTTAACATGGTGGGATTAATACCAGAATATGTTTGAATAATAAATCCTGAACCTTCCGCTGTCATTAGCATTAATTGTTCAATTTCACTATCAATAATTTTTTTTCCTACTTTATAGTCCTTTGGATATTTAAAGTTAAAATAGGGGTCTGTGTATACTAAAGTATCTTTTTGCTTTACGTTAAGTTTAATTTTGGTTCCGTTTAAATCTAACTCGTAATTTTTATCTAAAGCTATATCATAGGTTTTGCCGTTAATTTCAACTTCATAATCTTCTTGTGCATGGCTTAAGTTTATAAACAGTAAGACTAGAATTAGTAATGTATTTTTCATATTATTTATTTAATTTAATATTTCCGATATCAAATTTTGTAGGTAGATTATTAAAGTCTGATTCCGAAATGAGGTATTCTCCTTTATAATCTTCGTCAAATGTTATTTTATACTTTTTAATTGAATACGAAAAACCAACACCAAACAATTCACCATCGTCAGGCGTTACAGAGTTCGTGGCAGAGCTGTAATTGCTTAATTGAATGCCTTGTGTTAAGTCCTCATTTAACTCCGCAAATTCTTTGCCTTCTGGCATTACTCCGCCAATGGTATGCGAATAGCTACCATTTTCATTTTCTGTTTTATTAGATGTGTTGCTGATGAGCTGTTCAAGAATTAGGTAATGTTGCCCTTCAAATTCTGTTTGTCTTAGCCAAAGGCCATTTTCGATGGGTAATTTAGGAAGCACATTGACCTCCATAGTATCCGTGGTATATTTTTTACCATTAAATTCAAAATCGAATGGTCCGATGTTATATGTTTTTGCTTTATCGAAAATAATGATTCTTTGAAAATCTTCTGATGACATCCCGAAAATTGAGGGTGAACCCGTGACATTGATGTTCTTTCCTAATTCTTTTTTTAAGTACTCATTTAAAAAGTCCATGTTAATGGATAAGGTCACTTTTTGTCCAACTCTGGGTTCTGGGTTGTCGATTTCGATTTCTAGTTTTTGTTGTGCAATGGCTTGAAATGCGCAACAAATTAAAAGTAAGAGGATGATTTTTTTCATGTGGTTGTGCTTTGGGTGTTTGAGCTTCTAATTTAGTGAATAAATTTCGAATGGAATAGAGCACATATGACTAGAATAGAAAATCTGTGAGGATTTTTTGAAGTGGGCTAGGGCTAGGCGATTAATTATACATGATGTTGGCAAAAGGCTATATTCAGTTTGCTATAATTGCGAACTTTTTAATTCCTACGTAATTTATCGTATAATTTCTTGTCATAAAAATCAATTTCATCCATTATGAGATTATGAAAATCGTCATTATGGGATAAAATGTTTCCATTCAAACATATTCCTCTATATTCTCCAATACAGAGCGTATCTAAGTTTTTATCTTTATAATTTATCAGCGCGAATATTCTACTGTTAATAGAAAATTCGTCTGATTTTTTTAATTTATTCAGTTGTTGTTCAAACTTATTTAAAAAGTTTTCATTGGTGATTTTTTTGTAACGTATATTTTCCAAGTCTACAAATAGATTACTACTGCAAGAAGTCTGGGAAGGTGATGATATTCCTGGTTCCGTGTAATGAAAATCTATGCTTGTTATTTTATTTGAATTACAAGATGTTAGCAATACAAAGAAAAGAATTGTTATTAATTTGATATTCATTTTTTTTGTGTGGGTTGGTTTAGAACGTGTTGCTTTTGTAAAGCTCCAAATTTAGTGAATCATATTTGAAAAGAATAGAGCACATTGAACCAGTTATTAAAAAACATTACAAGGTTTTTATAAGTATGTTATTGTTATTAATAAATAATATGTTATTAGTAGCCTTGAAATTGTTGGTAAGCACCAAAATCTTTGCTAACGTGTTTGTATATGGTTTGTTGCGTGGTTTAAGCAACTAATTTAGTAAATAATTACCTACCAAGAAAGTCCGTGAGGACTTTCGTAAGTAGGCGAGAAGCCAGCAATAAATTATATAGGTGTTGGCATTAGTATTTATGCGAAATTTTCAATTGACTCGTTTATATTCTTTACTAGAAATTCAAATGTAATTTTGTCCAATTTTCTTGTTTTTGGCTTAGAAATTTCAATTTCAAGTTTTGCTTTTAGGTTTTCTAAAAATTCCTTTTCCGGGTTTAAGTCTGGATAAACATATTTCGTGTAACGTCTTTTTAAATCAAATCCGAATTCTATCAGTTCTGTGTTTTTCGCCTTTTTAAATGCTCTCCAAAACTTATTAAAATTAAATTCTGAAAAAATAGGTGAATATCTTAATTGAGTGTTTGGTTCATTAACTTTTTCCAAAAATGCTTTAAAGTCACTTTTGAATAGTTCAAACAGTGATTTTACTTCCTCTTTTTCTGAATTGACTTTTATTTGTTTATTAATTTCTATACAATATTCTCCAATTTCCTTTAAATCCTCATAAAACTCACTATCGCTACTTATAGAAAAATAGAAACTTAGATTATGCTTGTACTCAAATTCTCCTTTGCTAATCCCTCTTTTGAATCGTTTTTTTAGATTAACTAAATTAAAGTTCAAAATATTATCAAATCGAGTTGCAAGATGAAATATAGATGGATATTGGTCAAGTTTATATTCTCCTTTGTCAACAAAGGTTATTAATTGACTTGTCAATTTTCTGTAATCTTTTAAAGGAAGGTCGATACATTGCCAATAAGATAGTTTTTGCATTATTTTTTCTCTCTCAGGAATCTTGCTGTCTTCTACTTGATACTTATTGTTAACCTCTGAAATTAGTTCGTCAATATTGAATGATGAAATTCCAGTTATATAGTTGAAAATTGAATCGAAATAAAGTGTTTTCTTTTGACTTGACTTGTCTAAATATTTCTCTTCATATATTTCTGAATATGTTTTGACTTTTTCTTCTTCAGATTTTACTTGTAGTTTATTTCCATCACTCAAAAAGGCTGAAATATCAAATAATCCACCTTTATATAAATTTTGAATATCATCAAATAATTCTGGTTTGAGAACTCCAGACTTGTACTCGATTGCAATAGGCAAAGTAAAGTCTAAAATTTGGGTCCATATTTCTGAATGGAAGTCTTTTAATATCTCATCCTTTTCAAAAAAGGCATTAATGCCATTAAATATAATCTTGAAGTGCTCTAGGAAAAATAGTAAGTTTCTGAGATTACTGTTATTTTGAAGTATTCTTGAAGTGATATTTTTTTTCTCCGAATCTAAGAATTTGTAATATGGTTCGTTTTTCTCTTTGTATTTCGATTGTATAATTTCATCGTAAATTTTAGAAACATTTGCACTAAAACTTACAGAAATTCCGATTACTTTTTCTCTTAGCAAAGAATAATTATCTCTGTCAATATTTATTTCTTTTCGAAGTTCATCTTCATTTGCAATTAAAATGATTTTTGCACCAAAATTTTCTACAAGATTGTTTACAAATCCAAAAACTTCTTTTAGGTCTAATTCTTTTGATTTTCTATCTATATCATCTATACAGATTAAAATTCTACTATAGTCGCTTAAGTTATTTCCAGATGCACCTGTTTCAGATAAAATGTCTTTTAGGTCGTTACCTAAATATTTCAAAACACTATTTGTTAAACCAGCAGCGATTTTTACTCCTTTTGATTTTAAAATTGGGTATAATTCTAGAAATATTTGATTTTGAATTTCTTCAATAGATTTAGCTCCAAAAAGTGAAATCAATATTGGCAAAAACTTTTCGTCCTTGTCAGTATACGGAACATTTAGTTCTTTAACTTTAGGGAATAGGTCATTTTTAATGTAATGAGTTTTACCAATTCCATAATCTCCATTTATGATTATGGCGTAATTAGTATCAAGATATAGATACTGCTCAATTCTTTCGGTTATATCTTCGTTCATTTATATTAATGCCAACGTGTTTGTATATGGTTTGTTACGTGGTTAAGCACGTAATTTAGCAAATAAAAACCGAATAGAAAATCTGCAAGGATTTTCGTAAGAAGGCTAGAACTAGCAATAAATTTTATACGGTGTTACCTGCTGGCTTTTTTTTTATAGCGGTTCTGCTGAGCTCCAATTTCTCTCTGGAAAAAGATTGGATTTAGAATTAATATGCTTATTTCCTCCTTTATGCGTGCTGTAAGTATTACAGTCAGGAAGATTTTTCTTGATACAACTAATTACAGCTTTTCTAGGATGCTTTTTACTTCCATTTGCGGAAACCCAAAATTGTTTAGGATTAAAATTACTAATCCAGTTTGTACTTATATTTCTTCTACTACCGTGATGAGGCAATTGACAAATATGTAAATCTCTAATGTCAAAACCATTATTTTCTGCTGATTCAAAAGAATCAACTCCAGCATCTGCTGTAAACAAGTACTTACGATTATTAGAATCAACAAATTTTGTTAAAACAGATGTCAGATTCTCTGCAGACGCATCATTCTTTTCGTCAACTATTACACAAGAATTTAGACCTTCTTGGACTTCATTAATTTCGCTTTCAGGTTGGATGTTTGAACCTGAGATTTTTAGATTGTCAATATTTGTGAAATAAGCAAGTTGCTCGAGATAAAATGTTCTTGATGGTCCTACAAATTCAAATAAATTGTGGTCTAATCGACTATCTGAAAATGCCTCTAATTTAGAAATACCATACTGATCTAGAACATCACTTAGATTATCCGATTGTTGTAATGAAGCAAAAAGTTTTTGGACTCTTTTATTTGAATACAAAAATGATTCATTCAAACTTTTTATTTCATTTCTTTTGGCTTCCTCAATATAATCAGTTGGGTCGTTGTAATAGAATCTTTGAATTTGATTTTTGAAATAATGCACTAAATCTATTAAACCTCCTATATGGTCAGAATGAGGATGAGTATTAATAATCAGAATTGGGCTATTTGAAGCAATATTTGGCTTTATATAACTTTCATAATGCGCTATTATGGTTTTGGCATCTTTAGGGTTGCCACCGTCTATTATCGTAACAAGGTCAGAGCCATCTGCTTTTGTCCATATAATATTACAATCTGCATTACCAAGAGATAACATATCGATACTGAAATCCATTTTCTTTATTTTTTTAAATATTGTTCGAATAAAATTTTTGCATAGTATTTACTATATCTGCTAATTAAAAACTTGCTCAATAGGATTGGTAAAATGTAGATACCTAATAGGACTAAATTAAGTTTAAAGGCAAAAGGATTTGAAAAAGTATATTGAAATAAAAATATATTAAAAACTGAAGTAATGGCAGCTAAAACGCTTCCTCCAATTAGATTCCTCACAAATCCATATTCAATATTGTGCTGCAGAAGCATTGAATTATCTCTAGTTGCATTCCGGACTTGTGCTACAGCGCTTGAAATAGTTTTTCTAGCTTCTTCTCCATTGTGGTTTTCAGAATTTGAATCTAGCAATAGAATATTAAAGTCTGCAGCTATTTTTTGGACTATTTGAGATTTTATTGATTTAGCCATAGTAGTGTCAGAATTAAGAAGAAGATTAGTTGTTGGCATATTCAATTCTTCCTTGAAAAATAGATTTTGGAATAATTCTTTTGAAATGAATCTATTAATTTGAGCAAGGAAATAAATTATTGCAATCGAAAGAGTAATGTCACTAGCCCACTTATAACCTTCTAAAAAAGTCATAAATTCTATTAATTTTTCGCTGAAGCCAAAATAATATAAGCTGAGAATAGGAATTGAGGTTAATATTGTCGGAAACAACCTAGCTTTTATGTAATATCCGTTTGTTTTCATTTATAGTTCTGATTTTTTTCAGCTTGCAGGTAATTTGTTATATCAAAAATTTTATCACTCATATCCCACAAATTAGCCGCGTAATATCCAGTGTTTTAAATATTTAAAGTCATGAGTCCCAGAGTTAATTCAATTTCTTATAAAAACTATACGTAAAGTTACGTACAGCTTCTCTTCGTCAAAAGCTAAGTTAAAACCTTCTATTCTAAATTACTTACGGTAAACCGTAATAGCAAAGTAAAACTCTATAAAACACAAAAACCACCAAGCATTCGCCAAGTGGTTTTATATCCCTATATATTATAATTATGGATTACATCTACTGCGCTTTCCATTCCGTTTTTAAGTAGGTCAGTGCCTCTTCTAAAGCTTGTTTTGATGGTTTAGGATTAAAGTTGAGTTCTTCTTTAGATTTGCTAATGTCATAATCTTGTTTAAGTCCATAAAACATATCTAAATAATGGCGTTGCAATAAGGGTTCTTTTCCTGTGAGTTTACTGCTGAATTCCATGAGACCTGCCACCGTGTACAATAAGCATTTGGGTACTTTTTTAGGGGTTTTTAATTGTAATTCTGGATATAGCTTTGCGGCTATGTTTACACTGTCTTGTAAGGTGGTGTGTGTTGGGTTAGAAAGGATATAGCGTTCTTGGTCTTTGCCTATTAGCATAGCTTGGTAAGCGCCAAAAGCCACATCTTTTACATCTACCCAGTTTAAGGTGACGTTGGTGTCTACAGGGATTTCGCCTTTTAAAATTTGATAGACTAAGTTGTTAGAATAACTGAGTTTGTGGGCCTGGCTGCCAATCATTGCCGATGGTAAAATGAGAACGGTTCTGATGTTATATGTTTCTCCTAAGGCTAAAGCCAGTTTATCAGAATCGTTTTTAGAATTGTAATACCAGTTTCTTCGGTCTGTATTATAACCATTATCTACGTTGGCTGGTAAGGTATTAAAGTCTAAAGCGGCTACAGAACTTACATAGACGATGTTTTTAATGCCACATGCTTTGGCGCTATCAAATAGGTTTTGGGTGCCTTTTAGGTTGTTGTCGTAAATCTCCGTTTTTGGGTCTTTTGCCCACATGCTAAAATTGGCGGCAACGGCATAGATATGCGTGACGTCTTTACATGCTTTTCTTAGGGCTACTTTGTCTAGAAGATCTGCTTGTACCAACTCGACATCTAAACCTTTAAACGGTGCGGTGTTATTTAAATCTCTAACGGTTGTTCTTACGTTTTGGTTTTTGGATAGCAACAAACGGATTAGATTGTTTGCTAAATGGCCGTTGCCACCGGTTACTAAGGCTAAGTCTTTACTCATCACTATTGTTTTTTGTTTGCGTAAAGGTCTGCCGTAATGCCGCGTTGAAAAATAACAAATGTTAGATAGTGATCTGTTTTCTAATTCGGCTTAAGGATTGTGGTTCCATACCTAAGAAGGATGCGATATTGTCTACAGAAACGTTTAGGGCTAGGTTGGGCTGTTGTGTTATAAACTTTAGATAGCGTTCTTTTGCTGATAATACCTGGAAATCTTTGACCCGTTCTATTTTGCAATTGAGGTGCTCGTTGGTGACTGTTTTTATGAAGTCACTCCAAAAGGTGGATTGCGCTTGGATGAGCTCGAAATCTGGTTTAGAGATTTTAAGCAATTTACAGTCGGTAATGGTTTCGTAATAGTCAGGTGCTGGAGTTTCGCTCATAAAACTCTCTAGGGAGGTGAAGAAATCGTGCTCGGCGACTAAATGTTGCACTACAATTTTACCATCTACATTTTGATAGCCTTTTACAATACCTTCGCTTAGAAAATACACATAGCGTTCTGTTTTTCCGGCTTCTAAGAGTAGGGTGTTGGCTGGTACATTTTGGGAGGTAAAATAGGTTTCCACTAAACGGCTATCGGTTTGGGATAGGTTACATCGTGATTGGATATAGTGGTGTAAGTTTTTCATGGGTGTGTTTTTAATCAACGTAGCTGTTTTACGAAGATAGCTGAAAATTTTAGCTATGAAACTGTAAGAAACGCAAAAACCACCAAGCTTTCGCCAAGTGGTTTTAAAGAATACTAATTTTTCTTTTTCTCTTATTTGTCAATAGAACCTAAAACGCGTTTCATAAATCCGTTAACGGCTTCTTTTTTAGGCGTGCCTTCTTTAATCATTTTATTTACTTCAATGGCACCGTACATATTAGAGATTAATTCTCCAATAACGTCGAGGTCTTCATCTTTAAGCGATGGGACTTCTGTTAAGGCTTCTAAGGTTTCAATGGTTTCAATGATATAATCTTCGTCATTGTCTTCAATGAATTGCGTTAGGTGTTTTATTACGGGTAGTTTCATGTGCTAGTGGTGTTTTGTGTTATACGGCGTCGTCTACCAATTCTTTTAACACATCAAACTTATTGGTTTGTGTCTGGCCTTTAAATTCACCGTTCTTAAATGTTGCAAATGTTGGTAAATTATCAACGGTTGCTAGTTTTCTACTTTCAGGAAATTTTTCAGCATCAGCGATCACAAAGGTTGCTCCTGTATGTTCTGTAGCTAATTTCTTGAATTTTGGTTTCATGATTCTACAATTGCCACACCATGTTGCTGAATACTGTACGATTACGGTATCGTTACCATTGATGATGTCTTGTAGGTTATCTTGATCTAATTCTTGTATCATAATTCTTGAATTTTAAATAGACCTGACAGGTGTTTGAAACCTGTCAGGTCTAAATATTAGATATTAATGAGTCGCTAAATAAGCAGCAGTCCCTTTAGCATTGGCTTGCATGGCGTCTTTACCTTCTTCCCAGTTTGCAGGACAAACTTCACCTTTTTCTTGTACGTGTGTTAAGGCATCAATGATTCTCAAGTATTCGTTAACGTTTCTACCTAATGGCATGTTGTTAACGCTTTCGTGTTGGATGGTTCCTTCTTCGTCAATGATGTATGTTGCTCTGTACGTAACGTTATCACCTTCAACTGTTACCAATCCTGTTTCTTCATCAAATTGTTCGTTGAAGATATCTAAGATCCCTAAAGCTGAAGCTAAGTTACGGTTAGAATCTGCTAAGATTGGGTAGGTTACCCCTTCAATTCCACCATTATCTTTAGACGTGCTTAACCAAGCAAAGTGTACTTCGGCTGTATCACAAGATGCACCGATTACGATGGTGTTTCTTTTTTCGAATTCACCTAAAGCCGCTTGAAAAGCATGTAATTCTGTTGGACATACAAAAGTGAAATCTTTTGGGTACCAGAATAATACTACTTTTTTGTTGTTGTTTTTTGCTTCTTCAAGAACGTTCACTTTAAAAGTGTCGCCCATATCATTCATTGCGTTTACGTTTAAATCTGGAAATTGTCTTCCTACTAATGCCATGTTTTTATAGTTTTAAAATTGGTTATTAATTTTCGACTACAAAGATACTTTTCATTAGTGAATTAATACGTTAAGCAAATTTTAATTTTTAATAAAGCAATAGTTTTTGACTATGATGTATTTTGATTGTAATAATTAAAAACTATTTATTCTTTAGCATCTTAATTTTAAGATTTAAGGCTGCAAATACTAATGTGGTGAATGGACTTAAGTAGTTAAAAATAGCATAGCCAATGTATTCGCCCACACCGACACCAAGAACACCACTTTGGTAAGCACCACAGGTATTCCAAGGAATGAGGACAGAGGTTACGGTTCCAGAATCTTCGAGTGTACGACTTAAGTTTTCAGGAGCTAAGCCTTTATCCTCATAGGCTTGTTTAAACATTTTTCCTGGAATAACAATCGCTAAATATTGATCTGAAGCGACAATATTAAGTCCTATACAACTTAACACGGTACTTGCAAATAATCCAAAAATAGACGTTGCTATAGATAATAAGGCTTTTGTGATTCGGGCTAGAGCTCCGATGCCATCCATGATGCCACCAAAAATCATGGCACAAATGATTAAGTAGATGGTCCAAAGCATGCCTTCCATACCACCAGCAGAGAAGAGATCATTTAATTTTTCGTTGTCTGTAACAATAGCTGTATCTGTGAGGATTGAATTTATAATGGCTGTAAATTTAGAATCGGACAGCCCTTCTAGAATAGGAGCTTGAAAAACGAAAGCGAAAATAATCGCTAATACAATTCCAGATGCTAAGGCTAATAACGGTTTTGTTTTTAATAGTATTAAAGCCACAACAGCAATAGGAACTAGAAATAACCAAGGAGAGATATTAAAGGTGCTGTCTATAGAAGCGAGGAGGTTACTGATATCTGCACTTCCTGTGGGATCAATATTAAAACTAATAATTCCAAAAACAATTAAGGTAATTATAATCGTTGGCACCGTTGTAATGGCCATATATTTAATATGCGTAAATAAATCGGTACCTGCCATAGCAGGAGCTAAATTGGTGGTGTCACTTAAAGGAGACATTTTATCTCCAAAATAGGCACCAGAAATCACGGCTCCGGCAATCATCCCCGGATTAATGCCTAAAGCGGTTCCGATACCCACTAGGGCAATACCAACGGTTGCCGAGGTGGTCCACGAACTTCCTGTGGCAATGGAGATGACAGCTGCTATAATCACGGAAGCGGGTAAGAATATTTCGGGACTTAACACTTGCAAGCCATAATAGACCATAGCTGGAATTACTCCACTAACGAGCCAAGTGCCGGCTAAGGCTCCGACTAAGAATAGAATCATGATAGGTACAAAAACACTTCTCAAGTTTTCCCAAATCTCTTTGAGCATGGTCTTAAACGTCACTTTATTATAAAGGCCGACCACAGCAGCAATACCACCACCTAATACTAAAATAATTTGATTGGTATAGGCGCCAAACCATTCTTGGTCTTCAACGAAAAATATGTTATAAGCTAATAGTCCAACTAAAATGACAACCGGTATTAAAGCTTCAAGAAAACTAAGTTCTTTATTATTTATAATTTTTTGATCTTCTATTTGAATCTCACTTAGTTCGTCGTTTTCTTGCATTTTCGTTCGGTTTAGTGTCGTAATGTTACGATTTTGTTAAGCCAAATGCAAATGCAATACAAATGATAGAATATGACGCCAAAAAAAGGTTAGACGCTTACTGTTATATAAGCATCTAACCTTTAATAAAATACGTGTGATTTTAGCTTAGGGAATATTTAATTCTTCCATGCAGGCTTTCATGGTTTTATAAGTGCGTTCAATATCGGCATCTAAACCAATTGAAAATCGAATTAAACCATCGCTTAAGCCCATGGCTTCTTGTTCCTCATCAGGGATTTCGGAAGAGGTAGAACTTCCTGGTGCGCTGAATAAGGTTTTGTAGAAGCCTAAACTCACGGCTAAATAGCCTAGGTTACGTTCTTGCATGAGTTCCATTAAGGCATTGGCCTTCTCTAATGTGCCTACATCAATGGTCATCATACCACCAAAACCATATTTTTCATTCATCATGGATTTGAATAAGTTATGCGATGGGTGAGAGGCTAAACCTGGATATACCGTTTTTAAACCGTCCTTTTCAAATCGTTCAGCTAAATAGGTCGCATTATAACTGTGTTGCATCATTCTAATATGCAAGGTTCTTAGATTTTTTAAAACCGAAGCCGAACGCAGACTATCCATCGTCGATCCTAATAGCATGGCAGCACCACTGTTGACGTTTCGTAAATCGTCTATGAGTTCTTGCGTACCACAAACCACTCCGCCAACGGTATCTGACGAGCCATTGATGAATTTGGTTAAACTGTGTACAACAATATCGGCACCCAAATTAATTGGTGAAATGGATAATGGAGAAAAGGTATTGTCCACCACTAATTTAAGGTTGTGTTTTTTTGCTAATTCAGCCAAACCCTTGATGTCTGCCACTTCTAATAATGGGTTACTAACAGACTCGCAATACAGCACTTTTGTTTTTGGGGTAATAGCGGCTTCAACAGTTTCTAACTTCGTGATGTCAACAAACGTGGTGTTGATACCCAAACGCGGTGTAAAGTTCTTTAAGAAGGCATAGGTTCCTCCGTAAATGGTTCTGCTGCTTACGACATGGTCTCCAGCATCACAAAGTTGCAAAATGACAGGTGTAATGGCTCCCATTCCAGAGGCGGTTACTGTTGCTGTTTCTGTACCTTCCATAGCCGCTAAGGCTTCGCCTAAGTATAAGTTAGACGGTGAGGAATGACGTGAGTATAAATAACAACCATCTGCATTCCCTTCAAAGGTGTCGAACATGGTTTTTGCCGATAAAAAGGTATAGGTTGATGAATCTGAAATGGATGGGTTGACACCACCAAATTCTCCAAAGTATTGTAGGTCTTGTATATTGTTTGCAGGTTTAAAAGTCATGTGTTTATTTTTATTGTTTTTAATGGTCACATGCAATTCGCTATTTACCATCTCTTTTAAGGCGATAAGATTTTGAATATGCTCGTGTCATAATAATTTTATTAAGTGTTTATGTATTTCAAATCTCGATATATTTAGATGATTAATCAATAGGTGCTTTGATTTATGGTTTAATAATCTACATAAGTTAATTTTAATAGATTTATTATCGCTAAATTTGAGTATTGTGTCATTATTTCCGAAAAAACAGCACTTATGATTTTTGATACCACAGACCGAAAACTTCTTTCTTTACTTCAAGCGGATAGTAAACAAACCAATAAAGCGTTATCACTTCAGTTAGATTTATCTGTAACTGCTGTTTATGAGCGCATTAGAAAACTTGAAAAGAGCGGCATTGTAAAGCAGTATGTTGCTTTGGTAGATAAAAGTAAAGTGCAAAAGGATTTTGTTGCTTTTTGCCATGTGAAATTGGTGCAACATTCACAAGAGTATGTGGTGATGTTTGAGCGTGAAGTGAATCAACTTAACGAGGTTTTAGAATGCTATCATCTTAGTGGTGATTATGATTATCTGCTCAAAGTTTTAGTAAAAGACATGAAAGCGTTTAGGGAGTTTATGGTTGAGAAATTAACAAAGATCAACCACATTGGGAGTACCCATAGTATGTTTATGATTAATGAAGTGAAGCATACCACAGCGATTTCACTTTAAAATTAGGCGTAATTCGTTGCATTTTGAGCGTGTTTCAATTTTGTTTTTCACAATAATTTTAAGCTTAAAAGCATTTATAATGTGTTAGTTGCGTTATTTATTTCCGTTTTGGAGTCGTTTTTGTTAAAAAGTTAGAGAATGTATTTATTTAAATTTTCTAATTTTACACTATGAAATACACTGAAATAAAGGATTTGTATAAGTATATTTTTAAATCCTATGACAAGCCATTTCTAAAAGAGCACATTGAAAAGTTTATGGAGCTCGACGAATATTTGCCTTATAGCTCTACGTTTTTTTGTGTCACTAATACACAAGATTTAACCTTTGAATATATTAGTAAAAATTTTACAACCTGCTTAGGTCTTGATGTTAATGATTTAAAGACCATGGGTATGCGTTACTTATGGAGTAGAATTCACCCAGAAGATATAGATGCTTGGTTAAATGCGCTAAACCGCTTAATGGAGTTTACACTTGGTGAGATTCCTGAAGAAAAGCGAAAGGACGCCAATTACACTTGGAATTTTAGACTAAAAAACAGTGATGATGTTTATGTTAATATCATTCAGAATACCACACCATTAGTCTTTGATACTGATGGTAAACCTATCATTGGATTAGCCCATTACACGGTTTTAGATCCTCATATAAAAATGGAAATAACCGCATCAGCTAAAATGCTAAATGCTAATAATGAATATGAAACCTTATTTTTTGATAACTTTTCGCAGAAATTATTGAATGACGGCATTAGTAATAGAGAGCGCGATATTATTAGGTTACTCGTGTTAAATCAATCCAGTAAAGAAATCTCTAAAAAGCTGAGTATTAGTCCACATACGGTAAATACTCACCGAAGAAATATATTGAAGAAACTTAATATTTCATCGACTGGCGAACTCATTGGTATGTTAAAGATGAATCAATTTCTGTTATAAAAGCGAAAAATACTTAATTTAAGTATTGCCAAGTCATATATTAATATGCAATTTTGTAGAGCTATAAATCAAGGGGAAAATAGGTCCATTTTTTTAATTGTACTAACAATTAAAAGTTTGGGCCTATTTCATATACAAGATTGTGGTTTATAACATTGCACGTCGATAAATGTCGTTACTTAATTATGGCCTACTTTAAATTAAAGAAATATGAGGATGTCTATCTTTTATTTATTTTAAAAGCAACCATTCTTACTATTTTTGCGTCTATTCAGGTAAAGGGTGTAATTTAACATCTATCAATTTCTAAAATCAAACACCGAATCATGAGCAAGAAAATTTTACTTACATTCTGTATTACCTTATTATTAGCATCATGTGCTAGTGTAAAAAAACACAATATACAAGTTACAACATTACATCCAGTAGAAGATTTACACGAAGACATAGACAAGGTTTATGAGCAACTGCAACGTCACCATCCGCATTTGTACCAGTTTACATCTAAGGAGGTTTTAGATTATAAATTTGATAGCTTAAAAAAAGCCATTGATGAACCAATGGATAGTAGGACACTTTACAAACAATTAGCAGCTGTAACTAAATATGTTGGTCAAGGCCATTTGTCATTATCTCCACCAAGTATTAAGTTTACTAAAAAAGAACGTCAAGCATTAAATAAATCTAAATTTGATATTAATAATTTAAATTTTGAATCCGTAGATGATAAACTCATTATTGTTAACGCTAGAGGTAATGACTCTATTTATGATAATGCCGAAGTTTTAAAAATTGAAGACGAAAAGGCTAAGGATTTAATTGATCGTTATAAAAAAATTATAGCTTCTGACGGTTACAATACCACCTTCTATAATAGATACACTGGGACGCGTTTTATGTCGTTATATGTAAAAGATAAAGGTCGTTTTGATAGCCTTACGTTTACCTTAAGAAATTTGGATTCTACATTCGTGAAAATGTATAAACGTGTTTTAGTAAAGGATACTACTGCACTTAAGAAAGATATGATTACATCAGATTCTTTAACGCCAAAACCGAAGCTTACTAAAGCTGAACGTAAAGCAAAAAAAACAGAAAATAAAGCTCGAAAAAAATATAATCAAATATACGGATATGACCGTGTTAAAGATGAATATGCGCGTAATTTAGACTTTATAGGTAAGGATAGTACAGTCGCCTTATTGAAAATTAGAGGATTTACATATGGCAACTATAAAGCTTTTTACGATGAGACTTTTAAAACCATAGATTCACTAAAAACGGAAACCTTAATTATTGATTTACGAAACAATTTTGGTGGAGGTTTAGATCAAATCACTTATTTATATTCATACCTCACCGATGACAATTTTAAGATGATTAATCCAAGTGAAGTGAATTCAAGAACTCCATTTCTAAAAAGTATGATTAGTAATTCACCTAACGTGATTAAAGGTGTTTTTGTTTTAGCGGCACCTGTAATTGCGACTTTAGAAGTTCTTAGAACAGAAAAAAAAGAGGGTGTTCTATATTACAAGCTTAGATCTTCTAAAGAGCAAGAGCCCAAACCTTTAAATTTTAAAGGTAAAATCTATGTCTTAATTAATGGGAATTCGTTTTCTGCATCCGCTGTCTTGTCAGCTAAATTGCATGGCAAAAAACGCGCTACTTTTGTAGGTGAAGAAACAGGGGGAGCTTACAACGGCACAGTTGCTGGTATGTATAAATTTTATAATTTACCACATACTAAAGTACGAGCTAGAATACCTCTAGTATATATGGGGCCTAATAATCAAACTCCGATTGACGGTTATGGTGTAAAACCAGATGTAGAAATTTTGCCAAGTTATAAGGATCGCTTGCAATCCGTTGATCCAGAATTAGAATGGATTTTGGAAGATATAGAAGAAAAGCATAAATAGTAGGCTTCAATAATGAGATTTAAAATTCGTAAATCATTAATCAAAATTGTACTTTTGCAGGCATTATATTTAATCAGATAAACACAATTCTTTATGAAATCATACGATGTAGCCATAATTGGTTCTGGACCTGGAGGTTATGTAGCAGCCATTCGTTGCGCACAATTAGGCATGAAAACAGCGATTATTGAAAAATATTCAACACTTGGTGGTACGTGCTTAAACGTAGGTTGTATTCCAAGTAAAGCCTTATTAAGTTCTTCACATCATTACGAAGAAGCTACTAAACATTTTGAAGATCATGGTATCGAAATTCCTGGCGAGATCAAAGTGAATCTCGAAAAGATGATTGGTCGTAAGCAAGCCGTTGTAGACCAAACGACTGGAGGTATTGATTTCTTAATGAAGAAAAATAACATCGATGTTTTTGAAGGCTTAGGATCTTTTATAGATGCGACACATATTAAGATAGAAGGGAAGGATGCGCAAGAGATTGAAGCAAAAAAGATCATTATTGCAACTGGATCTAAACCTTCAACATTACCTTTTATTACTTTAGATAAAGAACGCGTCATAACATCAACGGAAGCTTTAAAATTAAAAGAAATTCCAAAACATCTCATTATCATTGGTGGTGGAGTTATTGGTTTAGAGCTAGGACAAGTGTATCGTCGTTTAGGTGCTGAGGTGACTGTTATTGAATATATGGACCGAATTTTACCAACGATGGATGCTGGTTTGTCTAAAGAATTAAATAAAGTCTTTAAGAAAGCCAAATGCAAAATGATGTTGTCTCATAAAGTGCAGTCTGTAGAGCGCAATGGAGATGAGGTTATTGTAAAAGCTGAAAACAAAAAAGGTGAGGTTGTAGAATTTAAAGGCGATTACTGTTTAGTGTCTGTTGGTCGTAAACCATATACCGCTGGCTTAAATGCTGAAGCTGCAGGTGTAAAATTAAATGATAGAGGTCAAGTTGAAGTAAACGAACATTTACAAACATCTGCATCAAATATTTATGCGATTGGTGATGTTATTAAAGGAGCGATGTTAGCACACAAAGCGGAAGAAGAAGGTGTTTTTGTAGCTGAAACGATGGCAGGACAAAAACCACATATCGATTATAATTTAATTCCAGGAGTGGTTTATACATGGCCAGAAGTGGCTGCTGTTGGTAAAACAGAAGACCAATTAAAAGCAGATAATGTAGAGTATAAAGTGGGGCAGTTTCCATTTAGAGCTTTAGGTCGTGCAAGAGCCAGTGGAGATATCGATGGCTTTGTAAAAATCTTAGCCGATAAAACCACAGATGAAGTTTTAGGAGTTCATATGATTGGTGCACGTTGTGCCGATTTAATTGCAGAAGCTGTAACCGCTATGGAATTTAGAGCATCCGCAGAAGATATTTCACGCATGTCTCATGCACACCCAACATTTGCAGAAGCTGTAAAAGAAGCCGCTTTAGCAGCAACAGACGATAGAGCATTACACGTTTAGACTATAATATATGATAATAGAACCAAGAACTAGAGGGTTTATATGTTTAACATCGCACCCAACGGGATGTGAAAAAAATGTATTAGATCAGATAGACTATATAAAATCAAACCTAACAACTAATGGGCCTAAAAAGGTCTTAGTTATTGGAGCATCAACAGGCTTTGGCTTAGCATCAAGAATTACAAGTGCTTACGGCTCTAACGCTTCAACCATTGGAGTGTTTTTTGAAAAGCCACCTACTGAAGGGCGTCCAGCGTCACCAGGTTGGTATAACAGTGCTGCTTTTGAAACGCAAGCACATAAAGATGGCTTGTATGCTAAGAGTATTAATGGTGATGCATTTTCAAATGAAATTAAAGCACAAACTTTAAAATTGATTCAAGACGACTTAGGGAAGATTGATATGTTGATTTACAGTTTGGCGTCACCAGTAAGAACGCATCCAGATACCGGAGAGCGTTTTAAATCTGTTTTGAAACCTATTGGAGAAACATTTACTAATAATACGGTTGATTTTCATACAGGAGTCGTGAAAGAAATATCCATAGAACCATGTTCAGGTGATGATATTGACAATACGATTGCCGTAATGGGAGGTGAAGATTGGCAAATGTGGATTGACCTTTTAAAATCGGCTGATGTATTATCTGAAGATTTTAAAACGGTTGCTTACTCTTATATTGGCCCTTCATTAACCGAAGCTGTTTATAGAAAAGGAACGATTGGTCGTGCCAAAGATCATTTAGAAGCAACCGCTTTTAAAATTACGGATTCATTAAAAGACATTAACGGAAAAGGTTATGTGTCTGTAAATAAGGCTTTAGTAACGCAGGCGAGTTCTGCAATTCCGGTCATTCCATTATACATTTCATTGTTGTATAAGGTGATGAAAGAAGAAGGCATTCACGAGGGTTGTATAGAGCAAATAGAACGTTTATTTAACGAACGTTTATATGCTGAAGATTTACAATTAGATGCGCAAGGTAGAATCCGTGTGGACGATTGGGAAATGCGCGATGATATTCAAGCAAAAGTATTAGAGCTCTGGAAAGAAGCGACTACTGAAACCTTACCGGAAATTGGTGATTTAGAGGGTTATAAAACGGATTTCTTTAATCTCTTTGGTTTCGATGTTGAAGGTGTCGATTATGATAAAGATGTGGATGAAATGGTTGCGATTCCTGGATTGCAAGCTTAACATAATCTTATTTGAAAAGCGAACTTATTGAGTTCGCTTTTTTAATTTAATTACGTTGTAATGAAAAAGAAATTCTTCTACTTTTTATTTGTGATTTTTATTACTTGTTCACCTAAGTTAAAGAGTAAAATAGATAAAAATTATCCTCCACTTTCTGAGGATGAATTAGTGGTTGTTTTAGATATACACGATGGTCAAGCAATTATTGGAGACCTTATTGGGGTTGTACAAGCTAAAGACGGAGGTTTAGCAGTGAATTGCACCTATTATGAGAATATTCTTAACCTTAAGAACATGGCAAGAGCAGCTGGTGCCAATCTTATAAAAATAACGCAATATAAAACTCCTGATAATTGGAGCACATGTCATCGTTTACGCGCAACCATTTATAAGGTTGCAAATCCGAAGATTTATGAAACTGAAATCGAATGGAGTGCAAATAGAAAATTAACTTGGGATGATTTTAAAGGTGAGCCAGATGTCATTAATAATCCCAACACTTTAGCATTAACGCGTTCTGGTTTTGGTTACGAATCTGGTATTAATTTATTTAAGGAAGGTCAAATTTTTGTTCAAAGCGTATTTAGTACCCATGAGAGTTGGGTGGTTTCTAATGGACGAAATGACTATGTTTTGAGACATGAGCAAATTCACTTTGATATTACCGAAATTTATACTCGGAAATTAAGAAAAGAGTTAATAGATGCTAAGGTAACTAGTGAGAATCTTGTGCGAGCTAAGGCCATATTTGATAAGGTTTTTAACGAATTGAATGAACGTCAAAATAGATATGACAATGAAACCAAATATGGTGATAAAAAAGAAACTCAAGAACATTGGGAAGCCATTGTAGAAATTGAACTTGCAAAATATGATTTATATAAAAAATAAGGATTATAATTCGTGTAGCAAATCCTCAATCCTCATGCGGTTACTGTAATCGTGCTCATTAACATCTCTTACAAAGCAATACGCACTTATGTCGCCTGCGTTTACTTTTTCTGCTAAAACTTCAACTTTATATGGGCCAAACTCTTTAGATTTTTCGATGTAGTAGAATTCGTGATCATAGATAATAGTGCTCACTTTCTTTTTATATTTCTCTTTTAAGAAGTCTTGAATATCTTCAACCGAATTAATGTCATCGTCGTAGTTGGAAACGTTGATATACATAGCGAATTCTTCCTTGTTTTCATTATTAAGCACCAAGATATCATCATCTTTAAAAAACGCTTTTACCGTTATTTTTCCGTCTTCAGTTTCAATAGAAAAGCTATTCTGAATATTAATGTTCCAAGTCGTTTTAATGACATTGTCTTTCCTTGAAATTTCAAGAACATTATCGGCTTTAAATGTATAAATCGATTTCTTTTTAGAAATGCCATTCACTAATACCCAAGGCTTGTTTATAAAATGAGCATCGTGATGATGGTCATAATTAAATGGTTTTAAATTAGGAATAGTGTTGTGTAGGTAATCGTTCATTTAGTGTTTTTCAATACAAAAGCCGTTGCTATGTAACGTTAGGATTTGGGTATTTATTTCTTAAAACCTGAGTTTGATATAATATTTGTTTTCAGTTTGAATGAATTTTTATTCAATTCGCAGATATATTTTTGAAGGACTAACTCGTTAATTTAAAAAAATCATGTCAAGTATTGGAAAAAATTCATCAAATCCTGTGGAAAACCTAAAAAAATGCAATCTATTCGTATAAAATTATTGAAATATCTCGATATTACTTTAAATTTTATACTTCAAATCTCACCTTTTTTTAGGGTTCTGGAAATTAAATCTTATATCGAACTCAGGTTTAAAGTTAAAAATTTTCTAGACGTTTCAAAACTTCTTTCTTATAACTTCGACTAATGGAAAGCGCTTTCCGATTAACTGTAAGATGTTCATTTGTAAATGATTGAATTTTAGCAATACAAATAATATAAGATCTATGAATTCTTAAAAATTGAGTTTTAGGTAATTTAGCTTCTATAGCAGTTATGGTTTCTCTAGTAATTATCGTTTCATCTTGAAGATGGATTTTTATATAATCACTATAACTTTCAACATAAAAGATAGCAACAAAGTCTACCTTTATCATACGTCTATCTGAGCGAACAAATATAAAGTCGTTAGATTCTGTAATGGTTAAAGCATTATCAATTGATGCGGACGCGACTTCAAAAAAACGATTTACGGCTTGTAATATACGGTCAAAAGCAATTGGTTTTAAAAGATAATCTACAGCTTGTAAATCAAAACCTTCTACAGCGTAATCTCTATAGGCTGTGGTGAAAATGATTTTAATGTCTTTGTTTATAGCTTTTGCGAAAGCTATTCCTGAAATCTCAGGCATATTAATATCTAAAAATATTAAGTCTACCTTATTATTACTGATAAAATTAAAAGCTTCAATAGCATTTTTGCATTGTGCAATAACTTCTATGTTTTCAATTTTAGACAAATGAGAAGCGATAATCTCTCTTGCTATAATTTCGTCATCAACAATTATGGACGTAATAGATTTAGGCATCATCTCGTTTTAATTTTGGGTTTACTGTTAATGACACAACAAAATCATTTTCATGTAGATTAATATTTAGTTGGTGCTGATTTGGGTATAATAATTCTAAACGTTTTTTTATATTCTCTAAACCAATACCATCGCCAGAGCTTGATGCTTTAGTGTAACTGTTTTTAATGATGAATGTTATGTCATCAGCATTCGCTTCTATACTAATAGCAATATTTAAACTGCCATTCTTAATTTTGCCATGTTTAAAGCTGTTTTCAACAAAGGGAATTAACAGCATTGGAGCAATTTCAATAGTTTCTGAATGTATATTCTTTGAGAATTGCACATTCAAAGTATCATTAAATCGCATTTGCTCTAGACTAATATAATCTTCAATATGATTTATTTCATCATTTAAACTTACCAAAGGTTTATCTACTTGATATAAAAGGTAGTCTAATAAATTAGATAGTTTTAATATCATTTCTGGTGTTTCATCTGCTTTTTTTAAAGCAAAGCCATACATGGTATTAAGTGTGTTAAATAAAAAATGCGGATGGATTTGCATTTTTAAATACTTGAGTTCTTGTTCTTTTAATTTGAGTTGTGTTTCAAGAATTTTAGTTTCAAGGTTTTTGGTTTTTTTAGATGCTTCTATGTTTAGCTTCATAAGCTTAAAAGCGCTTACGATAAAGGTTACAAGATAGATACCTGTCATTACGAATAGAATATTTCTAGTCAATGGATTCATCTCATTGTAGTCGAAATTAGAAATATAAATCAGACTAAAAAAGATAGAAACCATTACCAAATAGGCCGAAATAATCAGGGTGTACAGACTATAAAGAACAAATAGCCAATACCGTTTTGTAATGAGGTAATCTGGTATTAATTTATAAATAGAAACATAAGTTGTGGCTATAGTAAT
The DNA here is from genome assembly GCF_013404085.1 of Winogradskyella helgolandensis. Lineage (NCBI taxonomy): Bacteria > Pseudomonadati > Bacteroidota > Flavobacteriia > Flavobacteriales > Flavobacteriaceae > Winogradskyella > Winogradskyella helgolandensis. Next base: position 2,805,208 of record NZ_JABFHO010000001.1, read on the forward strand.
AGGCATTAAAAACAATGAGAATATAAGCGTATCGTTAAAACTATTGCTGCCAACACCAAAAAAATAGGTGTAAAATAGGAGCACAGCACACCAAAACAGAACATGGAGTAATCCTTGACCAATTTTTTCTAAAATGAATTCCTTTTGAGGCATTTACAATAATCTTAATACAATAATACTGCATTTTTGTGCTGCATAAAGCGTTTATAGACGAATGACGGATTTAGTCATGGATTTAGCCATAGGTTTAATCGCGCGTTAAAACGGTTATTCGTCGCAATTGTAATTATTGAGTGCTTTTATAATTTAAGTTTGACCTATGTTTAATTTAATATCATCAATCATGAACGACCTATTAGTTTCAAATTATTTAATATTATCGAATCCATTTGTAGATCGATTTAACGAAGGAGGCCCTTTCTTTATGTCTCTAATTTTAATCTGTCTTTTATTGTCTATTTTTCTTTTAATAAAAGGTTTTGCCAATCTAAAAAAGCACAAAGAACAATCCGAAAAAATGCTGAAACTAACTGTAGACTCTAGTTTGTTAGGTTTGGTCTTAGGTTTTTTAGGTTCCGTTATTGGTTTAATAACCGCTTTTGATTCTGTTGAGGCTATGGGAAATCCTGATCCAGCAATTTTTGCAGGAGGATTAAAAGTATCTTTATTAACTGCAACATTTGGTTTGTTTTCATTCGTTATTGCTAGAATTGGTATTTTAATATTACGATCGAATTTAAAAGACAAAGTGAACGACTAATTTTCTACTCATAATTATTTGTAAAAAGTGAACTTAATAAAGTTCGCTTTTTTTATTTGTAGTGTTTTTATTCTGTAATTTTGTAAAAATTGATTTATGGAAGAATTAACGCTAACAACACCAGCACTTTTATTCTCAGCAATTTCGTTAATAATGCTTGCTTACACTAACCGGTTTTTAGCTTATGCTGCTATAATTCGAGATCTTAGTGAAAAGTACCTAAAACATCAAGACGCTTCTATTCTTAGACAAATTAAAAATTTAAAATTAAGAGTAAAATTAACGCGATATATGCAAATCGCAGGTATTAGTAGTTTGTTGTTTTGTGTTTTAACTATGTTTTTAATTTACATAAATTACCATATTGTTGCAGTTTGGTCTTTTGGTTTAGGTCTATTACTCCTCATTTTATCACTATTGTTTTTAATATGGGAAATCCAAATTTCAGCTAAAGCCTTACAACATCATTTAGGTGACATTGAAGATCATTTAAAAAAGTAGGAATTTTATTTAATAATAATGTGACCTCTTAAAAAAAGGAGTGTCTTAAGACCAATAACCAATTAATAATAGATTAAAAAATTACCTTGACTAAAGACGCTATTCATAACCTAACCGATGAAGCGCTTGTAGAAGCTATCGTAAAAACCAACGACACTATGTTGTTTGAGGTGCTGTACGACAGATATGCGAGTATGGTCTATAACAAATGTTATGGGTTTGCTAATGGTGTGGATGAAGCGAAAGATTTAACTCAAGATGTTTTTTTAAGAGTTTTTGTGAAATTAGGAAGTTTTAAAGGAAATTCTAAATTCTCAACATGGTTATACGCATTTACTTATAATCATTGTGTAAATTATGTCACCAGAAATACAGCGAAGAAGTTTGAGAAAAAATCTATTAGCTCTGAAATTATAGACATTGAGAATATAGGTGAAGATATTGATTCTACTCATGAATTTAAAAACATGAGGGTAGAGCAATTAAAAAAGGTTATGGAGTTAATTTCTCCAGACGAAAAAATGATTTTATTATTAAAATATCAAGATAATTTATCAATAAAAGAATTAGCTGAAGCTTTAGATATCGGAGAAAGCGCAGTAAAAATGCGATTAAAAAGAGCAAAAGATAAACTTGTACTTAAGTACACAAATTATACGAAAGATGGAGAATCCATTTAAGCAAATAGATCAACCTTTAAAGGAAGTTCCGGCGGAACTGAAAAGCAAAGTTATGCATGATATTGCTATGGCTAAGCTATTTATGGAGTTAGCTGAGCTATTTTCGTATAATCTAAGTTATATAATTGAAAGTGTAAGTAGTAAAAGAAAAAAGTAAACTAATATTTATAAAACCCTAAAATAAACCTTATTATAAATGGAAGATTCTAAAGAATTTATAACAGATATTTTGTCATCATCTTGGCCAATTTTATTAAAAATTGTGTTTGGTTTTATTGGTGTAATTGTGGCGTTATATCTCATAAAAGTGATCGTTAAAATAATCATAAAGCTTTTAAATTTGGCTAAAATTTATAGGTTAGACGCTAAGCTAAACGATATAGAAATAATAGAAGGTAAAAAATTGAAAATCGATTCAATTAAAATTATTTCAACCTTTATTAAATACATTTTATATGTTCTTTTAATAATGATAGCTTCTGAAACATTGGGCTTAGAGATCATATCAAATCAAATCAGTGATTTAATTTCTTATGCACCAAAGTTAATTTCAGCTGTATTAGTATTTGTTTTTGGTTTGCTTTTTGCAAATTTTGTAAAAAATGGTTTAAAATCACTATTTGAATCTATGGATATGTCTGGTGGTAAAGCCATCAGTCAAGTCGTGTTTTTCTTATTGCTGACATTTATTTCTGTTACAGCATTAAATCAAGCAGGAATAGATACAGAAATTATAAGTAATAATATTAATATGATTATCGCTGCTTTTTTACTTGCTTTCGCTATTGCGTTTGGTTTAGGAGCGAGGGAAGTGGTAGGTAAGTTATTGAATACGTTTTATGCTCGTAAGATTTATGAAGTAGGGCAAAAGATTGTTTTTAATGATGACATATATACAGTAGAGGCTGTACAAAGTATTTCAGTAATACTAAAAAATTCAAAAGGAAAACTTATTGTTCCTATTAAAGATATTGTCGAAAATCAAGTACAAATGCAGGATTAACTATGAGGTTAGGGTCATAGATTTTATGTTCAAATAAAATGCGATCCTGCATGTGCTTGAAGTATTTAAAACCCTTTTCATTAATTTGATTAGGGTTTTTATTTTTAATCAATAGTAGTCTAAAACCATTTGCTAAAAAGCGCTAGTCTAAGGTAAATATGAATTCTGTCATATTTCAAAGTAGAAAGTTAAAAAATAATTTTAGAATTGGAAGGTTAAATAGGATATAATCAATCTCCTTGTTGTTAAACGTCATTTGAAGATTTTAAACCATAAAATTGGTGATTACTTAGGTTTATGAGCACGAATAAAATCAGTAATCAAATAGGTGACTAATTTCCCAATTTGAATTTCGGTTTTTTCAGTAGGTGCAGCTTCACATATATGTAAATAGCTTGCATTAGAATGTTTACCTAAACCATTTACAAATTGCCTTGCTTGGGTTACACTAAATCCACTTGGTGTCATAGCACTGCTTGGTATGTTTCTGATGGCATCACAATCAATTTCGATTCCAAATTTTCTATTAGAAACATAATCTAATGCATATTTTATTTCAGATGAAAAGTCGAGTTCATTTCTAACTTCAATAGCCTCGTAAGTATTGTGTTTTATAGTTTTTACCTTCTTCATCTTTTTTAATAACGTTTCAGAAGTATAATTTTCGTGCAATCCAAAAATGAAATAGTTTTTCAAAAACCCTTCAGCAAAAGCATAACTAAATCCGTTGCCACTATGTCTACCTTCTTCTGCTCTAAAATCAGAATGTGCATCAAAATTAACAACATTTATTTTGCCGTTGTTTGCTAAAGCACAGCCTTTAATATTACCATAAGCATTGTTGTGACCACCTCCTATAATAATAGGAGTTTTCCCTGCTTTAATAATAGACGAAACTAGATAGGTGACATCTTTATCTATAATTCCTACAAGATTTCTAATTTTGGATATTTGTTTCTTTTTTGATAGATCTACATCAACTAAAGCGTTGCGCTGCTCAGTATAATCTAACTGTCCAAGTACTAAAACCCGTTTTGCAGATGTAAACTCATTACTCTGTATATTTAACAAAACTTTTAGAGTAGCATCCCAAGCTTTGTAAGATCCTGATTTCCCGTAGTTTGCTGTGATTCCAATATCCTCCTTAATTCCAAATACAACATAGTCAACATCTAAATTAACAATATCATCGTATATCTTAGTGAGGTTAGGGATTAGCTGAATATGTTCTCCAAATTTTGTTTCACCTTTACGTTTCGTTAAAAGTTGTTGTTTTTCTTTTTCTGTAAATACTATGAGATGCTCCATTTGGATAAATAATTAGAATAATAGATTAAAAGTACATTTTTATTTAATTACTTTGGCCTCATATAACGATTAATAAAACAAGAATTAACAATACTTAAAACCAAATAACTTATGGAAGGTTCAAAAAAATCAAGCACAGGATTAAAAGTAGGATTAGGCATATTATTAGTATTATTTTTAGTAACCGCTTTCTACACCTCTAAACTTTACAGTGAAAAGCAAGAGAATGAAAAATTATTAGTGAGTGAAAAGAATCAAGTCATGAACGATCTTAATAACATGGCAAAAGATTACGATGAAGCTATTGCTGAAAGTGAGGTTAAAAATCAAGATTTAATTGCTGCAAGAGAGCGTATTCAAGGTTTAATGGATTCTTTAAAAATATCTCAAAATAGCGTTGGTAGTTTATGGAACTACAAAAAGAAATATATGGCGTTACAAGAAGAAATGGACGTTTTATTAACAGAAAATGATCGTTTAAAAGGGGAGAATCAATACTTAGCCTCTTCTTTAGATAGTACACAAGTTCAATTAGCTGAACGTACTATGTTTACCGATTCATTATTAGTTCAAAACACACAATTATCTACTGTTGTTAGAGATGCTGCTGCATTACAGGCTGTTGGTTTAGTAGGAATGGGTGTCATTGAAAGAAATAGTGGTAAACAAATACCAACTGAGCGTGCTACCCGAAGTGATAAGATTAAAGTTTGCTTTACTGTCGCTAAAAATATGTTAGCAGAAGCTGGTGATAAAGAGCTATACGTTCAAGTTATTGACCCTAAGAATAATGTATTAGGCTCTAATGATCAGATTGAATTTGAAAATGAAGAAGTATTAAACTATAGTTTAATTAGTAGATTTAATTATGAAAATAGAAACTTAAATATTTGTGAATATATAAACGAATTGAAAGATTCAAAATTTGAGAAAGGACGTTATAAAGTTAATGTATTTAGTGATAAAGCGTTGGTTTCTTCTTCTGAATTTGAATTGAAGTAAATAAGAAACATTATATTAATCCATAATAAAAAAATCCAGAAGCAAACTTCTGGATTTTTTTATTATAATAATTGACCATTAACAATCACTTGTTCAATAGGGTTATGAGCAAATGCATAGGGTATTTCACTATAATGATTCATAGGTTTTGTGATAATAATATTTGCTTTTTTTCCACGGGTAATACTTCCGTACATATTACTAATTCCCATGGCATAGGCGCCATTTACAGTTGCAGCGTTTATCGCTTCTTCAGGAGTTAGTTTTAATTTTACACAAGCAGCACTCACTATAAAATTCATATTTCCACTTGGTGCAGAACCAGGATTATAATCAGTTGCAATGGCTAAAGGCAAACCTGCGTCAATAATTTTACGAGCTTGTGTATACGGAATACTTAAAAAATAGGAACAACCTGGTAAGGCAACAGGAATCGTGTTACTTCCTTTTAATGCTTTAATATCCTCATCGTTTATTTCTTCTAAGTGATCCACAGATAAAGCATTGTGTTTTACACCAAGCGCTATACCTCCTAAAATATTAAATTGATTAACGTGAATTTTGGGTTGTAAATTGAATTTCTTTCCAGCTTCTAAAATCGCATCGGTATCTTTAATGTCAAAATAGCCTTCTTCACAAAACACATCTACAAAATTCGTGATATGTAGTTCTGCAGCTTTCGGAATTAATTCTTCTGTGATATAGTTAATGTAATCTTGCTTATTTGATTTATATTCTTCGGGAATAGCATGAGCAGCCAATAATGTTGGAATGATTATCGCTAAACTTTCCTGTTTCATACGTTTTATAACCCTGAGCATTTTTAATTCAGCTTCAACCGTTAGTCCGTAACCTGTTTTAATTTCAACAGCTCCGGTTCCCATAGCTATAAGTTCATTTAATCTTTTTATAGATTGTTCAAATAGCTCGTCTTCAGAAGTGTCTTGAAGTTTTTTGGCCGAATTTAAAATACCACCACCTTTATTAGCGATATCTGCATAGGATAAGCCATTTATTCTATCTACAAATTCCGACGTTCTATCACCAGCATACACAATATGTGTATGTGAATCGCACCAGGACGGTAAAACTAATTTACTGGTTGCATCAATAATAGTTTCGGCATCAAACCCTTCACAATCAGTCATGTTGCCATATTCAATAATAGTATCATTTTCTATGTAGAGGTACGCGTTTTCTATGACAGGTAAATTGTTCATATCACTACCTTTTAGGATAGTAGTATTATGTTCATGAACTTGAATGAGTTGTTTAATATTAGTAATTAGTAGAGACATATGAGTTGCTATTTTTGTAAATATTGCGATTTTTTTAAACAAAAAAAAACGCTAGTATAAATATACAAGCGTTTTAGATATTTTAAAGCGTAATTTTTTATTCTTTTATGAATTTTGAGGTTATTTTATTATTCAATTTAATCGTGTATAAACCACTTGCTAATGTTGAAACATTTAATGACTCTCCATGTAATAATGTATTTTCTAATACTATTTTTCCAATAGTATCATAAACAACGACTTCTATACTTTCAGAATTATAACCATTAATATGTAATTGATCTGTTGCAGGATTTGGATACATACTTAGAGTTGATAATTCAGACTCACTAATGCTTAATGCATTAAGTTTATTTTCTATCCAATCAACAGTATCTGATTGATTACCGACAACAGCAATATCGATATCGGAATCACCATCAAAATCTGCCACAGCGATATCTAGCATTTGACTACCATTATCAATTATTAATTGATTTGTTGTACTTGGTGAAGCATTCGCTGCTCCTTTAAACCATATAATAGCATCATCAGCATTGCCATAATCTGTTACTATAACATCATTTAATCCATCTTCATCCATATCGGCTATAATCATCGCTGCAGGATTGGATATGATACTGGAGTTAGAGATAATTGTTCCTGTAGATGTTCCATTTACGACTTTATCAAACCATTCCACATCACCATAATAATCTAATTTTACGGCATCCATATTTCCATCGTTATTCACATCTGCGAATTTTACAGCATATAAGTAACCATTGCCAGTATCAACAGACTGTGTATCTTTAATCCAAGAAACTGTAGAGCTAGGATCAGGATCTGTGCCATCATATTGATTATAATAAATTTCTATGTTACCGGCAAAAAAACCGACTAACACATCTAAATCACCATCAGCATCAAAGTCAGCAATGTCTACGTAGTAAGGATAATTTGTAGAACCATTTTCTACATCAGATTCTGCCGTAAAATTACCAGAACCATCACCAGAATACCATTGCGTTCTATTGTTATCATAAGAAGGAGCTACGAGGTCAATATGCCCATCATTATTTATGTCTCCAGCAACTACTTGTCCTGGGCCACTAATGGCACTATCTACAGAAACTTCAGTATAGCTATAGGTACCATCCATGCTTGTAGCACTTAGATAATAGACTAATTTATTTTGGTTCACCGAAGTGGCTATTATATCCATAGCACCATCTTCATTAATATCGGCTAATGTTAATCCATCTACCCATTGAATGGTTGATGACACGGTGATTTCAGTTGAGAAATTACCGATTCCATCATTCAAATAGCATTTAATATAATCTTGGTTTGGAGTACCACCATTGTAGTCATAGGTAGCCATTACAATATCTATATATCCATCGCCATTAATATCGCCTGTTTCAATTTCATAAGGTTCATCTCCAGTGTCCGGATCCACATTAGTTAAAACCCAGTCTTGAGCGTAATTTAGATTGCAGCTAATAGCAAAAATTAAAAATACGAGTAGTTTTTGTTTCATAATCATTTTAGTTTAGATATGCTAATATACTAAAAAATCGACGAAATGTGTATTTCGTCGATTTTTTAGTCGTTTAGACGTTATTTAAGAGTTCCTACCATATTTTCTGGTTTTACCCATTCGTCATAATCTTCAGCAGAAACATAGCCTAAGTTTACAGCTTCTTCTTTTAGAGTCGTGCCGTTTTTATGTGCTGTATTTGCAATTTCAGCCGCTTTATAATAACCTATTTTAGTATTTAAAGCTGTTACTAACATTAATGAGTTGTTTAATAACTCTTTAATGACTTGGTGGTTTGGTTCGATTCCACTTACGCAATGTTCTTCAAAACTTACACAAGCATCACCAATTAACTGCGCCGATTGTAAAATGTTTGCAGCCATCATTGGTTTAAAAACGTTAAGCTCATAATGGCCTTGCGTTCCACCAACTGAAATAGCAACATCGTTACCCATAACTTGTGCACACACCATAGTTAATGCTTCACATTGTGTTGGATTTACTTTCCCTGGCATTATTGAACTACCTGGTTCGTTTGCCGGAATTATAATTTCACCGATTCCAGAACGAGGACCAGAAGCCATCATTCTAATATCGTTGGCTATTTTGTTTAATGACACTGCTAATAATTTTAAAGCTCCATGTGTTTCTACAATAGCGTCATGTGCTGCTAAAGCTTCAAATTTATTCTCGGCAGTAACAAAAGGTAAACCTGTAAATTCAGCAATGTATTTGGCGACTAAAACATCATAACCTTCTGGTGTATTCATTCCTGTTCCTACAGCAGTACCACCTAAAGCGAGTTCACTTAAATGATGTAACGTATGTTGTAATGCTTTTAGTCCATGATCTAATTGAGACACATAACCAGAAAATTCCTGACCTAAAGTTAATGGAGTCGCATCCATTAGATGTGTACGACCAATCTTAACAACGGTTTTAAATTCTAAAGATTTTTTATGTAATGTATTTCGTAATTGAATAATTCCTGGAATTGTAGTTTCTACAACTTTTTTATAAGCTGCAATGTGCATTCCGGTTGGAAAAGTATCATTAGATGACTGTGATTTATTAACGTCATCATTTGGTTGAATTGTTTTTTCTCCTTCACCAACCACTTGTCCTGCAATTTGATGTGCTCGGTTAGCGACCACTTCATTAACGTTCATGTTACTCTGCGTACCAGAACCTGTTTGCCAAATCACTAAAGGAAATTGATCATTGTGTTTACCTTCTAATATTTCATCACAAACTTGTGCAATTAAATCGCGTTTTTCTTTAGATAACACTTCTAATTCACAGTTGGTATAAGCTGCTGCTTTTTTAAGATAAGCAAAACCATAAACGATTTCTAAAGGCATTGATGCAGATGCTCCAATTTTAAAATTATTACGAGAGCGTTCTGTTTGTGCTCCCCAAAGTTTGTTGGCAGGTACTTTAACCTCACCCATGGTGTCTTTTTCTATTCTGTAATTCATGTGTACTAATATTTGATGTACTACAAATTTAACGGTTTTGTAAGTTTTAATTGATTTAAAAGGAGGTTTTATTTGAACAGGTTTTAACTAAAATAGTTAATAAGTATTAGATTTATTTTTGATTAAAATAGTTGTATTTTAACTTTTGCAGATTTAGCAATTTTAAACTGCTGGAAATGTATAATTATTAAAAAGATATAAAAACAATTGTTATAGTTAACCGATTTACAATTTAAATAGCGATATTTAAAAACGTCTTTATATTAAGTGTTTGATTAACTGTTTAGTTTTCAACAATAATGAATTAAATATTGATACAAATAGCTTATTTTTGCCGACTTTAATTTTTAATTAACTGACTTAAAACTAAACAATTGAAACATCTGCTTCTAAAGGCTAATCAATTAGAACTAGCATTGATAAAGATGTTCCATGTGACACTTATAAAACAATAGAAAATACACATGAAAGAAGAACATTTTAAATGGTACTCCCCAACCTTAAGCAAGGATATTGAGATGCTTGTTTTTGGACATGCTGGTTATCCATTAATTCTATTTCCTACAACCATGGGAAAACATAATGAATGTAGAGACATGAAACTTGTGGAATCTGCAAGGTGGTTTGTTGAGCAAGGCTTGGTTCAAATTTATTGCCCAGATAGCATTAACGAATTAAGCTGGTATAATAAGAATATTCATCCTGCAGAGCGTGCTAAAAATCATGCATGGTATGATGAGTTTATAATGAACGAGTTGGTTAATAAAATATGTCATGATAGAGGCATAAGTAAATTAGCTGTTGCTGGCCCAAGTTTTGGAGGGTATCAAGCGGCGAATTTCGCTTTTAGACATCCAGAACGTGTTAGCCATATGTTTAGTATGAGTGGATCTTTTGATATCAAATCTTTCGTCGACGGCCATTATGACGATAATGTATTTTTTAACAATCCTGTAGATTTTCTTCCAGGAGCTAACCATCCAGAATTGTGGAATATGAAAATTGTTCTTGGAGTAGGTGAGTGGGATATTTGTTTAGACGCCAATAAGAGATTAGCTAGTATTTTAACTGAAAAAAACATACCTTTCTGGTATGATGAACATAAATGGGCAGAACACGATTGGCCATTGTGGAATAGAATGTTTCCACATTATTTATCAAAACTATAAACTAACGAATTAATTAAACCATCAAATTTACTTTTAACATGAAAAAAATAGGTATTTTATTTGGTCAAGAAGACACCTTCCCTTGGGCATTTATTGACAGAGTTAACGAAAAAATTAAAGCACAAGGTATAAAAGATATGGTTGCAGAAGCGGTATCGATTGATACTGTAGAACAGGCAAAATCTGATGAATATGCTGTTATTATAGATAGAATTTCTCAAGATGTTCCATTTTATAGGGCGTATTTAAAAAATGCAGCTATTACCGGAACGGCTGTAATAAATAATCCATTTTGGTGGAGTGCAGACGAAAAGTTTTTTAATAATGCACTTGCTGAAACTATTGGGGTACCAGTGCCTAAAACGTTTATTTTACCATCATCTCATCGTCCGCCTGATACCGATGCCAATTCTTTTAGAAATATGAAATTCCCTTTCGATTGGGAGAAAATGTTTGCTACTATTGGTTTTCCTGCATATATGAAACCACATGATGGTGGAGGTTGGAAAAGTGTTTATCGTGTAGAAAGTCCTGAGGATTTATGGGAAAAGCATGGAGAAACTGAGAATTTAGTGATGATGTTGCAAGAGGAGATTAACTTTACACATTATTTTAGATGTTACGCTTTAGGTACGGATCAAATACATATTATGCAATATGAACCTAGAAATCCACATCACTTGCGTTATGTCATTGATGGACCTCCTGTAGATCAAAAACTTTTGGACTTAGTTGAAGCGTATTGTATTAAATTAAACACCGCATTAGGTTATGATTTTAATACGGTTGAATTTGCTGTAAGAGATGGTATTCCTTATGCTATTGATTTTTGTAATCCTGCTCCAGATGCTGATATTAATTCTGTAGGACAGGAAAATTTTGATTGGATTGTAGAAAATGCAGCTGATATGGCCATTGCAAAAGCAAAGAAATACAAGAAAGGACAAATGAATCTTACTTGGGGAACTTTTGTAAAAGATCAAATTGAAGCTCCAAAAGCACCAAAGAAAAAGGCTCCAATAAAGAAAGCATCTGCAAAAAAAGCAGTAGCAAAAAAAGCTCCAGCTAAAGCTGCAGGGCGTAAAAAGTCTACAGCAACAAACGCTAGAGTAAAGAAAGCGCCAGCTAAAGCTACTGCAAAAGTAGGAGTTAAGAAAGCTCCAGTAAAAAAAGTAGAAGAAAAAGTAGCGACACCAAAAGCCACAGCAACGAAAGTCGCTAAAAAGAAAGCACCAGTTAAAAAAGCGGCAACTAAGTCAAAAACTGCTAAAAAATAGAATTGCACATAAACCTGATTGTTTTTAATAATCAGGTTTAATTTAACCCTCGTTCTATATGAAGTTCACATTAGGTATTGAAGAAGAGTATCAAATTATTGATCCTATTTCTCGCGAATTAATTTCTCACGATCAGAAAATTGTAACTGAGGCTGCCAAATATCTTAACGACCAAGTGAAGGCAGAAATGCATCAAGCGGTTGTAGAAGTTGGTACTAATATTTGTGAAGATATTACAGATGCAAGATCGCAAATATCATTTCTTAGAAAATCTATTTCTGGAATCGCAGGTGATTTAGGTTTTAAAATTGGTGCTGCTGGGACACACCCTTTTTCAAAATGGGAACATCAATTGATTACACCAAATCCACGTTATGATGAGATTATTACGGAGTTGCAAGATACGGCACGTTCTAATTTAATTTTTGGATTGCACGTTCATGTGGGAATGGCAGATAAAGAAATGGCTATACATTTAGTAAATGCCATGCGCTATTTTTTACCGCATTTATATGCATTATCAACCAATTCTCCGTTTTGGGAAGGTAGAAATACAGGTTTTAAGTCATTTCGATCTAAAGTGTTCGATAAATTTCCAAGAACAGGTATTCCAGGAGTTTTCGAAAATTATGCGCATTATGAGCATTATGTAAATCTTTTAGTGAAAACCAATTGTATAGATAATCCAAAGAAAATTTGGTGGGATATTAGAGTGCATCCATTTTTTCCAACTTTGGAAGTTAGGATTTGTGATGTGCCATTAACCGTTGATGAAACCATATGTATTACCGCAATTATTCAAGCATTAGTGGCTAAATTATATGACTTAAGAAAACATAATCTTAATTTTATGAATTACCATCGTGCATTGATTAACGAAAATAAATGGAGAGCAAGTCGCTATGGAATTGATGGTAAAATGATAGATTTTGGTAAAGAGTCTGAAGTGGAAACCAGACTTTTGATGTTAGAATTACTAGATTTTATTGATGATGTTGTGGATGATTTAGGCTCGAGAAAAGAAATTGAGTACATCCACCAAATGCTTAAGAACGGAACAGGAGCAGACCGTCAATTAGAAATATTTAAACAAACAAAAGACCTGACTAAAGTAGTTGATTATATTATAGATCAAACTATTTCAGGATTATAAAAATAAACCCTACGTATTAGATTACCGCTGAAGTTTATCTTGAGCATTATTGAGTAAGAAATATATTTCATACGAAGATAGATTACAAAGTAAGTCGAAAGACAGCAAATGAATATGAAAAAAGATAAATTAAAACTAGCAATTTTAGATATGAACAACGATGAACCCAATCAAGGGTTGCGTTGTATCACTGAGATAGTGAGTACTTTTAATGACGACTTAGAGTATCAAATATTCAATGTCAGAGCAAAAAATGAATTGCCAGATACATCATTCGATATTTATATTTCTAGTGGAGGACCAGGAAGTCCTTTAGATGATGGGGAATGGAGGAAACCGTATCTACAATTAATGCAAGACCTTTGGGATTTTAATAAAACATCTTCTGAACAAAAGAAATCTGTATTCTTTATCTGTTATTCGTTTCAGGTGATGTGTCATTATTTTCAATTAGGAGAGTTAAAACCTAGACGCAGTACTTCTTTTGGAATTTTGCGTATGCATAAAACAAAAAAAGGACATAATGATCTTATTTTTGAAGGGTTGAGTGATCCGTTTTATGCAGTAGATTCTCGCGATTGGCAACTTGTTCAGCCGCGCCTAACGGTATTTAAAAACCATGGATCTACTATTTTGAGTTTAGAAAAAATTAGAACGCATGTAGAATTAGAACGTGCTATTATGGCTGTTCGTTTTTCTGATGAGTTTGTAGGAACACAATTTCACCCAGAAGCCGAACCTGTGAGTATGGAAGCGTATTTTGGTTTAGCAGAAAATAAGAAGAAAGTTATAGATAGTTTTGGAGTAGAGAAGTACAACCAAATGATGGATCGTATTGATGATCCTGAAAAAATTGAGTTAACTTACAATACGATTTTACCAAAGTTTATTAGAAATGCCATTAGTAAAGTTAATCAACCTGTAATGTCTTAATTGAAAATGATAAAGAATATCCGCGACGCTTATAATGCCAAGTTTTCTGAAGAAACCTATCAAACGTTCATAAATGATATTGATACGTTATTTAATTTTAAGGTTAATTTCAAAATTGCAGAAACACCAGTTTTTATTCCGAAGGATTTAAAAGAAAAATTGGTTGAAGCTTGTCACGATATTATGGCTGTTATTAATAAGCCTAACTTTAAAGAGTTAACAGATGGTGCATTTTTCGATGCTAATACAATAGTGCCAAATGAAGATGAACATTCAAAATTTATCCAATTAGATTTCGGTATTTGTAAAGATGACAATGGAGAATTGACTCCTAAACTAATTGAATTACAGGGATTCCCGTCGTTGTATTTTTTTCAAGAACTTATTGGAGGTAAATATCGTGAGCATTTTGGTGATGCTATTCCAAGTGATTTTTCACAGCATCTTAATGGTATGACAACCAACGATTATATTAATTTGTTACAGCAAGAAATTGTTGGTGACACTGACCCAAAACAGGTTATTCTTTTAGAAATAGAACCAGAACAACAAGCAACAGCCATAGATTTTTATGCCACTGCAGCTAAGCTTGGGATTAAAGTGCTTTGTATTACTGATTTGAAAAAGAGAGGAAAAACACTCTTTTATTTAGATAATAATGGAGATGAAGTTGAAGTCTTAAAAATATACAACCGTATTATTTTTGATGAATTACACCAACGTACAGATTTGAAGACAGCATTCAGTTTTCAAGATGACATTGATGCTGAATGGATTGGGCATCCGAACTGGTTTTACCGAATAAGTAAATACACTATGCCTTTGTTAAAAGGGGATTATGTTCCTAAATCTTATTATTTAGATCAACTAGAAAGCATTCCTGAGGATTTAGAGAATTACGTTCTTAAACCTTTATATTCATTTGCAGGCGCAGGAGTAGAGATTCATGTCACTAAAAACATGATTGATAAGATTACAAACAAAGCTAACTATTTACTCCAAGAAAAAGTGGCTTATGCACCAGTTATTGAAACTATGGATGAGCCAGCGAAATGTGAAATTAGAATGATGCTACTTCATAATTCTAAAACCAACAAAACCGAAATTGTAAGTAATTTGATGCGCTTAAGTAAAGGCGAAATGGTTGGAGTAAAGTATAACAAGGACAAAACTTGGGTTGGTGGTAGTACTGGCTTTTTTGAGGGATAGTTTTTACCTCGTAAATATTCTTTTATGGCTGAGCGAAGTCGAAGTCAAACTTTCACTAGCAGTAAGAATAAATTTTTTTTACTTTGAAAAGTCCGAAATTATTAATATTTAAAACAGATTACCATATATATATTAATAAATCAGTTCTTTTAAAATTTACACTATATTTATCGACTAGAAAAAATCTAGATATTTAAAAACCAAATCTTAACTAGAACATATTAAAATATAAGGATATGTTGGTTATGTTATTAAACCTTAATTATTATGAAAAATTTAAAATTCAAATTACTGAGCCTTATTGTTATTTGTGGCCTTTCATTTACGTCTTGTAGTTCTGATGATGATAGTTCTTCTTCTGGGGATTTAGAAGCTGATACTTTTATAACATTTACAATTGATAGTGAGGACTATAGTTTTGTTGATATAGTTAGTGCAGAATCAAATTCTATTACATTTAATGGTAATAATGGTGAAGGTCTTTCAGATGCAGGTGATACTCAAATTGCACTTTGGTTACCTTTAGGTATTACTAATGGTAGTTTTGATGTTGAGCCAGGTTTCGATGCAGAATACCAAATATCATTCACTTCTGAGTCTTTAAATTTCGATTTCGATTTTGCAGAAAGCGGTACAATTACAGTTACACAATCAACTGGTGAATATGTTGAAGGAACTTTTACTGCAACAATAACAAATGACGACGATACAACCATTTCAATAGAAAATGGTGAATTTAGAGCTTTATCAATGGACTAAAACATAGTTTTTGTGATTAAATTTTAGCCCTTGTTAATTTAAGATTAACAAGGGCTAAATTATTTAGGAATGTAAATTATATTAGATAAGAGTGTCTATTATTCCGACTTATCAGGTGCAGGCAAACTCGCATGAAATTCTTTACCAATACGTTCCGTATATTGATCTAATAATTCTAAAACACGTTCACTAGAATCAGAAACTACAATTAATCCGATATGCCACGCTTTGGTCATTCTCCAAACGATCTCTTTGTCGGTGAAACTAGACGTGTCAGGATGTTCGAAGCGACTTAAAGACACTACGATGCCTGCATATTTATTATTGATTTTTGGAAGTTTGTAAACGTTTTTTCTAAGATTTGCAGCTTCAATTTTTGCCCATTCTCCCCAAAGATTAACTCCTGATGCTGCTTCTACCATTTCGGCCAAATTAGCTCCACCAACTCTAGAAGAGGTTTCTAAAAAGAACAATTCGCCTGTAGCTTTAGATTGTATAAACTCTGTATGAGACGCACCAAATTGCATACCGAAGGCTTTCATCACTTGAGCATTCATTTTTTGTAAGCCTTTTTCTTCTTTAGAACCAATTTTGGAACTTGCCGATCTAAAAATACCACCACCATGCGCGACTTCAAAAGGGGTGTCTAAATATTTACTCACTCTGGCGAAAGCAACTTTTCCGTCTACATTTAAACCATCAACATGATACACATCACCTGGAGCAAATTTCTCAACGAGGTAATTATCACGTTCATCACCAAGTTCATTAACAACATGCCACAATTCATCTTTAGAATGAATTTTTTTAATACCAGTAGCAGAGGCTTCCATTCTTGGTTTTATTAACCATGGAGGACTGACGCGATCCGCATAGTCATTAATAGAATCGTTATTAAATAAGTCTGTAAATTCTGGGACGTTGACGCCTTCTTCTAAAGCTTTCATTCGCATAGCGAGTTTATCTCTAAAATAATGTGCCGTCGTTCTACCCATGCCAGGCATTCTAAAATGCTCTCGAAGTAGTGCTACTTTTTCAACATCAAAATCATCGAGTGCTACAAAGCGATCAAATTTTATGGTTCTCGATTTATAAGCGATTCCTTTAACCACGTCTTCATGATTCCATTTTTCAATATAGAAAGTGTCATCTATAGATTCCCATGGCCAAGGTTCTTTATCTAACTTCTTTTTAGTTAATAAATAGACATTATTACCTTCAGTTTTAACGCTTTTTAGAAAATCTTCACCTTTAAAATAGGTGGAAATACAAAGGAAATTTAATGGTTGTTTGGACATGTTTTCTTAGTTAGAATCTCTATGGCTTTGCTTATTATAGTAATGCCACAGTTTGATTGGTTGATAATTATAATGAACAAACAATTTACGAAACTGATAATTATTTTGAAGCTTTTTTCTTAATAAATTCTGTAATTAATTGAATGCCATAACCTGAAGCACTTTTCATTTTTGCATAAGGAGAGCTTCCAAAAGACACACCAGCAATATCTAAATGCATCCAATTTTTATGCTCTTCTGTAAACGATTCTAAAAATTGTGCAGCATTTGTCGCTCCTGTCAACGGTTTACCGCTGAAATTTCTTAAGTCAGCAATATCACTATGTAAGTCACTTTTGTATTCTTCAAACATTGGCAATTGCCAAACCCGCTCGTGGACTTTATAACCAATATCAGACATCGTCCTTGCCATGTCTTGGTTATGCGTAAACATGCCTGCAGCTTCATAGCCTAAGGTTCTTACAACGCTTCCTGTTAAGGTGGCTAAATCAATAAGATATTCTGGTTTTATGTTTTTAACAGCATAACTTAAGCCGTCTGCTAATACTAAACGACCTTCGGCGTCTGTATCAATAATTTCAATGGTTTTACCAGAGTAGGAGTCAATTACATCTCCAGGTCTGTAGCTTTCTGCATCCACAGCATTTTCTGCAGAACACACAATACCAACAATATTAATGTCAAGATTTAATTTAGCAACCAATTCTACAACACCTAAAACGACAGCCGCTCCTCCCATATCACTTTTCATGTAATGTAGGTTGGTTGAAGGCTTAATGGATAATCCACCAGAATCGAAAGTAATCCCTTTGCCAACTAAGGCAATGTCAATTTTTTTACTTGGTTTTGGAGTGTACTCTGTAATTATTACGACAGGTTTATTAATGCTACCTTTTCCAACAGATAAAACGGCATCGAAGCCTTGTTTTTTGAGCTCTTTGTGTTTTAAGACTGTACATTTATAATCTGCTTTTTTTGCTGATTTTTCTGCCCATTTCCCTAAGAATTCAGGTGTTTTAATATTTGGAGGTGCATCAACTAAGGCTTTTATTTTGTTGATGGTTTCTCCTGTATATTGTCCTTCGTCTAAAATAGTTTTAAGCGTTTTAGTTGAAGCAAATGAAATCGCTGTTTTATTTGATTTCTCTTTTGTTGATTTGAATTCACCAATTTCATATTGCGTCATTTCAATTCCAATGACTGCTTTTTTGGTCTCCTCGTCACTTAAATGCTCAGCGTAAACCTGAATCGTTTTATCCCAATGCTTCTGTGTTTCGAACGCTAATTTTTGAAATGTATTTTCTATTTTAGCACTATGTTTTTCTTCTCCTAAACCTATGAGGTATATTCTGTTACCGTCTTTTCCATAAAGTAGTTGATAGGTAGAAAAGCTACCGTCAAAATCGGGTTTAGCGATAGGTAAAAATTCTTTTATAGCATCAAGATTGTCTTTTCTACAAGGTAGAATAAAGTCCTTTGAGGTATCTAATGTTTTGGTGTGTTTGTAAGTCATAACTATGAATTAAAATAGAGCCATTTTACGGCTTTTGGAAATTCTTCTCTCCAATGGGCTTCAGAATGGTTCCCGTGTTCATTAATTGAAAAATGAAAATCAATCTGATAACCATTAATCATTTTTTCTTGGATAATGCCTCCTAATCGATGGGCATTTGGTAAATGCTCTGCACTTTCTTGTCCACCTGAATATAAATACAATTTTGATTTTTGTAGTGGCTCAAAAGATTTAGTGCTTTTGAAAATTTTATTAGAAAGCCATAGGCTAGGGGAGAAAATCATCATTTTACCAAAAACACCAGGATTTTTTAGACCTGCATGTAAACTAATTAAACCTCCCATAGAGCTCCCTCCAATACCTGTATTATTAAAATCGGTTAAGGTTCTATAGTGGCTATTGATGTAAGGAATGAGTTTTTCAATCATAAATTGAATGTAAAAATTCCCTTTGCCTTCTCCAAAACGAGGGTGATAATAAGGTAAATATTCGCTGATACGTTCCTCGTTTCCATGGTCTACAGCAATTATTATAAGATCACCAAAACCTTGTTCTGCCAATTGTGCCATTGATTTATCAATAGCCCAATCACCAAATGGTGCAGCAGGATTAAATAAGTTTTGGCCATCTTGTAAGTAGAGTACAGGATAGCGTTTTTCAGTTTCATAGTAATCATGCGGTAATAATGCTGAGATTTTACGCGTAGCATTAAGGTGTGGTATTTCGTAAGCTTCTTCTAGTATTTCTATTATAGGTTCGAACTCCGTCACTGTCATTTGTTTTAATTTAGGCATAGCGAATGTACTATTTTATGGTATTAATTGCCATAAAAATTTAAACAGATGTTAATAATGTTTTAATGATAGATTAATTTATATGTTAAATTTGAAATAGAAATAATTAGCTTTAAACCTAACTTCTCAATATGAAATAGTCGATTCTAATAATATAAACTATTTTAGTCGCGTCTTTTTTTATGAAAAGATGACCAAATCCAATCTATATGGCAACAAATCAAGAGCTTATTGATAAACTAATTGAAAAATTAGAATTATTGTTTAAAAAGCAAGCTGAGTTTTCGTCCGAAATTGAAAGTTTAAAAGCTGAATTGTACCACTTAAAATCCGGTACGATTGAAGAAGAAATAGTTCCGGTTAAAGAAAACAGTATTGTTGAGCCTGAAATTGAAATCGAATCTGAACCTATAATAGAGATTCAGGAACATGTCAAATCCACTATAGAGCCCATTTCAGAGCCAGAAGTTAAATCTGAGTTTGTTGAGACAGAACAAGACAGTGTAGCTAATGAAAAACCTAAAGCAAAATCGAGTTTAGAGAAGTTTATTGGTGAAAACATTCTGAACAAAATAGGCATTGTTATCACAATTATTGGTGTTGCTATTGGTGCAAAATACTCCATTGAAAATGATTTAATTAGCCCATTAACACGAATTATTCTAGGCTATTTTACTGCTATAGGCTTACTTGGTTTTGGCATCAAACTCAAAAAGAAATATGAAGCGTACAGTGCTGTTTTAGTGAGTGGCTCAATTGTAATCTTATATTTTATTACATTTTTCGCTTATAACTTTTACGATTTAATTCCGCAGATGCCTACGTTTGCGCTCATGGTGATTTTTACAGCATTCACAGTTGTTGCAGCCATAAGTTATAACCGACAAGTTATTGCTCATATTGGTTTGGTTGGTGCTTATGCCGTTCCGTTTTTGTTGAGTGATGGCTCTGGACGCATAGAAGTATTGTTCAGTTATACGGCTATTGTTAATATCGGCATTTTAATTATTTCATTCAAAAAATATTGGAAATCACTGTACTATTCAGCCTTTGTTTTTACATGGCTAATTTTTGGATCTTGGTTCTTTTCCGAATACTTTGAAGATGAACAATTTAGTTTGGCATTAAGCTTTTTAACTATATTTTTTATTATATTTTATATGACATTTTTAGCCTATAAAATGTTGAAAAAAGAAGTGTTTCAATCGAGTGATGTGGTGCTGCTGCTTCTTAATTCATTTTTATTTTATGGCTTTGGTTTTGCGATTTTAGATAACCATGAAACAGGTACACATTTATTAGGGTTATTTACACTTGGAAATGCGGTTACCCATTTTATAGTAAGTGTAATTTTCTATAAAATGAAATTAGGAGATAAGAACTTGTTTTATTTAGCTTCAGCTATGGTTTTGGTATTTATTACCATTACAATTCCTGTGCAGTTAGATGGCAATTGGGTGACGTTACTTTGGGTAAGTGAAGCCGCTTTATTGTTCTGGCTAGGACGAACAAAAGGCATTAAAGTGTACGAGAAATTATCGTATCCCTTAATGATTTTAGCATTTTTAAGTCTTCTACAAGATTGGTCTTTTGCATACAGTGCTTATTATGGCTTAGATGTGGAGGATCAAATAACTACGGTTTTTAACATTCATTTTTTGACCTCGTTATTATTCGTTTCTGCATTTGGAGTTATAGTTTGGTTGTCACTTAGAGACGAATATACTTCAGCTTTAAAGCCAACTTCAAATTGGTCTCGTTTGTTAACCTATGTCATTCCCTCTATATTAGTATTTAGTGCTTATTATGCCTTTAGATTAGAAATTGAACTGTATTGGGATCAATTGTATCATACGACTAAAATTATAATACCTTCTGAGGATACTTATGATAAGTCTATCTTTAATTATGATTTAAGGGATTTTAAAACCGTTTGGATTCTCAATTATTCGTTATTATTTGTGGCTTTGTTGTCGTTTATAAATTTCAAGTTGATAAAAAACACCTTATTAGAGAAAATCATTTTAGGCTTCACTGTAATGAGCATATTTGTGTTCTTAATTCAAGGTTTATTAGCTTTAAGTGATTTGAGAGAAAGCTATTTAGACTCTTCAGAATATTTTGCGCAAAGCAGTTTTTATTTATGGATTCGCTATGTGTCGTTTATCTTTTTAGCTATAGCATTATTTACGTGTTACAAGTTTATAAAACGTGAAGGCATTTCTAAAGCATTCAAAATTGGGTACGATGTTTTATTGCATATATCCATTATTTGGGTGTTGAGTAGTGAGCTTATTCATTGGATGGATATATCGGAATCCACGCAGTCTTACAAACTAGGATTAAGCATACTTTGGGGAGTATATTCATTCCTTTTAATTGCTTTTGGTATATGGAAAGACAAAGCTTACTTACGAATTGGAGGTATGATTTTCTTTGGAATTACCTTAATAAAACTCTTCTTTTACGATATTGTGCATCTTAATACCATTTCAAAAACCATTGTGTTTGTATCGCTTGGTGTGCTACTTTTAATCATTTCATTTTTATACAATAAATACAAAAACCAGATTACAGATGACGTTAACGACTAGACTATTCATTGGTTTTCTTATTGGTTGTTCTACCTTTTGCACAGCGCAGATGGCAACTTATAACTATAAAAGAACTTTAGATGATGTAACTGATGAGTGGCACAAACTCACGTTGCCAGATGCCGTATTTGGAAAGGTGAAATCTGATTTGTCAGATCTTCGGATTTATGGAACAACGGTAAATGATACCGTTGAAGCACCATATTTATTAAAGATTTTTTCTGATAAAATAATTCATAAAACGATTCCATTTGATATAATCAACAAATCAAAAGGGAGTAATGGTTATTATTTTACATTTCAGTTGCATTCCGAAGCAACAATCAATCAAATCAATTTAAATTTTAAAGAGCAAAATTTTGATTGGAAAATTGAACTTCAGGGTAGTCAGGACCAACAAGAATGGTTTACATTACTTGAGGATTACCGAATTCTATCAATTAAAAACGAAACAACCGATTATAAATTCACAAAACTTGTTTTTCCTGATGCTAAATACAGTTTTTTTAGGCTTATAGTGAAACACAACGAGCAACCAGAATTGGTGTCTGCGCAATTAGCTGAACATGAAATTTCAGGTGGAAGTTTTATTGAACATCATATCAAAAAGTTTGAGACTAATGATGTTAAGAAAATTAAAACCACGGAAATTAATTTAGAGTTAGACCAACCCGTTTCGATAAGTCAAATACAAATTGACGTGAGTAACACGTTTGATTATTACAGACCACTAAAAATCGAGTACCGGAATGATAGTGTTAAAACAGAAAAAGGATGGAATTACTATTATAAAACCATAACAAATGGCACCTTAAATTCGCTTGAAGCGAATAGTTTTAATTTTGATAACACCATTGCAAAGCACTTAAAGTTAATTATTTACAATAGTGATAATCAACCGTTGTCTATTGGTAAGGTTTCTATAAAAGGTTATGAACATCAGTTAATTGCTAGGTTTACTGAGCCTGCAGATTATATGTTGGTTTATGGGAATTCTTCCGTTAGAAAACCAAATTATGATATTGCTAAATTTACCAGTAAAATTCCAAATTCTTTGGATGCTTTAAGTATTGGAAACGAGGAAATTATTGAGAAACTAGAACAGCCAAAAGTGAAACCGCTATTTGAAAATAGCTATTGGCTTTGGGGTGTAATTGGTGTCGTTATTTTAATTCTTGGAGGCTTTACTTTGGGGATGATGAGGAAGAGTTAGGGTTTGTTATTTATTAAGTTTATCAAAGTATTTAGTTCTATAAAATTTGTTTACATCTCTACTAATAGTGTCCTGATTATATTTTGTAATATAATATTCAAAATCAGATTCTGTTGTTTTAAAAAGTGAATCTCCTATGTTTAACTTATTATGAATAAAAAAAGGAATTTCTTTATTCCATTTATTATCTATCCTAATAGTTCTCGTTCTACCGTTATTTGTATTTAAAAATAAATTCGTAATTTTTCCTGAGTAGTATGAGTTGTGTATGCTTTTGTATTTTTTTTCCAGAAAACTCAATGAATTATTTTGAATTAATGAAATGGTTATAATTATTATGAGTATTGGAATAAAAACTAAAGCTAAAGCCCTCTTTATTGATTTCTCTTGCTTTATTAATTCAGTTTCATTTTTCGGACTCATTAATTATAACACTAAAAAATATTAATCTACAATCTTCCCATCAACCATTGTTAACTTTCGGTCTGCCATAGCAGCTAATTCTTGGTTATGCGTAACGATGACAAAGGTCTGATTAAACTCATCCCTTAATTTAAAGAATAAGTTGTGTAATTGATCTGCCGATTCGCTATCTAAATTTCCAGACGGTTCATCAGCAAAAATAATATTTGGATTGTTTATTAAAGCTCTTGCGACAGCAACACGTTGTTGTTCGCCTCCAGACATGCTATTAGGTTTATGATGGATGCGTTCACTTAAACCTAAATAATCTAGTAATTCTTTTGCGCGTTTTTCGGCATCAGCTTTTGGTGTGTTGTGAATAAAAGCAGGAATGCAGACGTTTTCTAAAGCCGTAAATTCTGGTAACAACTGATGAAACTGAAATATAAAACCAATATTCTTATTTCTAAACTTTGCTAAAGCTTTATCATTTAAAGTTTTAATGGATTGATCGTTTATAATTAATTCAGTGTCTGACTTATAATCGGGTTTGTCTAAGGTTCCTAAAATTTGAAGTAGGGTGGTTTTACCAGCACCAGAAGCTCCAACGATAGAAATAATTTCACCTTCTAAAATGGTTAAGTCAACACCTTTTAAGACTTGAAGATCTTTATAGGCTTTCTTAATTTGCTTTGCGGAAATAACAGTTTTACTCATACGATGTGAAATTAATACTTAATGGATTAATGTACAATACTAATAGGTAGATTTATTAATTATAAGAATATGCTTAAATTTACTACGGTCTATAAATTGTCAAACTCGCATAAAAATTATTGCTTAAATGCTAAAATGACAGCCGAAATTTATTTGGAATAATAATTGATTCACTTAAAGTAATTAATACACTTACATGAATAAATACAAAAAATTAGTATTTGGTCTTCTTTTAGATGCTTTGGGCCTAGTCTCATTTATAATCCCAGGAATCGGTGAGTTCTCAGATATTATTTGGGCACCAATATCGGGTTGGTTAATGACTAAATTATATAAAGGAAAAGCAGGTAAAGTAGCAGGAGTCATTTCTTTAATAGAGGAAGGATTGCCTGGCTTTGATGTGATACCAACATTTACTTTAATGTGGTTTTATACCTATGTTTTTAAAAAGGAGACTATTGAAAATAAAGCATAAAAAAAGCACTCAAATTGAGTGCTTTTTTTAACTGTATTACAAAAAACAATTACTGAACTTCTACAGCAAATGTAACTTGTACATCTGTGCTACCACCAGCATTTGCAGATGTTCCGTCATTAGGTTTTGTTGGTTCGTGGATCAACTCTATAGTAAGAGAACCAGTTCCAGCATTACCTGTAGTTAGTGTTGTTAGAATGCCTATTGGATTACCGTCAACATCTGAATCATCTTTTGTAATAGTGATATCTGAGATTGATGGCGTGTAAAAGAACTCATGTTCGTCACCTTCTTCTTGTACTTCTAATGTGATATTATCAGCAGGACTTTCAGTTTCATTCAATAATTGAATGGTTCCAGTATATGTTGTATTTGCGGTTAATGGACCAGAAATATCATAAGTTCCGTCTGCACCACCTTCACCATCTAAATCTTGAAACTCTAAAGTCACAAAATCTACTCCGTTAGTAAGCGTGTACTTAACGGTAGTTATAAGTTCTTCTTCATGGTCATGATTATCGTGGTCGTCATCATCACTAGAGCAGCTTACAAAAGCGATACTTGACATAAAAAGCACGGCTAATAATTTAATTGTTTTAATTGATTTGATATTTTTCATAATTTTAATTTTTTGTATTAATAATTGATTTTTATTTTTAAGTTAATATTTCTGCCTAATTCTTCAGAGAAATAACGTTGCCTATTTAAATACTCATTGTAATTCGTATTAAATAAATTTTCGATATTAAGTTCTAGTTTCAATGATCCGGTTTTAAATGCTTTAAAACTAACGGTGCTATTAAAACTCAATAGAGAATAAGCAGCAGGTGTAGAGCTAATGTCTACATATACATCCTCTTGTAATACAGGATCGAATGTATAAAAGTTGTAATCTGGATATTTGTTTTGTTGTAATACAGTTTTGTGAGTTAAACTAATTGATAATTGGTTCAATTCATTATTATAATAGGATATACTATTTGTAAAATTTGTTGAAGGCATATGAATGAGTGGTATGTCTTCTGAAAGGTTATCACCTTTTAAAAGGCTCAAATTGCCTTTGTAATTAAATCTATTGGTGATTTTTTTATTGATATCAATATCAACACCAAATATTTGTGCGTTAATCTGATTGTATTCCCAAACCGGAAATGCACCTCTTATTGTAGTGGTTATACCAACAGGAATAAGTTGGATATAATCATTAATGGATTTAAAATAAGGACTAATTGAAAATCCAAAATCTTGATTATTATGCTCAAAAGACACGGCAAATTTATTAGCAACCTCTTTGTTTAACGTTAATAATCCGGTTTCAATTCTTGCGGCACTATGATGCAAACCATCGCTGAACAATTCTGAAGGATTAGGGACTCGGGTTGCTAAACCATAATTAACAAATAACGATAGGTCATTATTAAATTGCTTTGAATACCCTAAGTTAGCAGAAATGTTATGAAATGTAAATTCAGGACGTGTTAAAATCTTAGAATTATCGATGTCATTAGTTTCAAACTGTGGAAATAATTCATCGTAGTTATACGTGTCATTCCAATCTGTTAGATTGTACCGCTTTTCAGCTTCAATTCTCGTATAATCATAACGTGCTCCAGCACTTATTTCAGAAGAGTCATTTAAATCATAATTTCCTATAAGATAAACACTCGCGTCATACTTATCAAAATCTGGAATTAAAGGACTTACACCTGTACCCGAAACGGCATCGTTTTGCTGATAACGAACCAATACACCTGCATCTAGTTTTAAATTTTCTATATAATCTATTAACAAATTAGATTGTAAAGAATTTGTAAATAATCTAAGATCTATAACAGGCGTGTCTGCTAAATCACCTCTTCTTAAATCGAATTCTTTTCGTCTATTAATTTGCATATCGTACTGAACGGTTAGCTTTCCTAGATTTTTAAACCGTTTATAGGCTTCAATCTTAGCTAAATGATGCAAAATATTTTGTTTAGGATAATCTATAGTATATGAGAAATCTTCAATGACACGAGGTTCTCTACTATTTATGGCAGCAACCAAATCTCCGACATTACCAATATGTGATGCTTGTAAAATAGCAAACTCATTACTCACAACGCTATAGTAGGCGTCAAACCCTTTTTCAAAAGTTCTATAACCAACTCTAGCAGAAGCGTTGAGATTTTTTAAACCGCTATTGGTTAAATAATAATCAGGTGCTTTAAAATCTCCAAATTGTTTGTAGCTTGTTTGGATTCTACCATAAAACCCAGATTTATAGGTTTTAATAAGTTCAGAATTAATATTACCACCACGTCCATTTGAATTTAACGATAACATAGTGCTACCAAATAAACTATCTTGAGCCACATAGCGTTTAGGCTGTATAAGAATTAATCCTCCAATAGCATCACTTCCATATTTTAAAGTATTTGCTCCCTTAATGACTTCGACCTTGTTGCTCGCATTAATATCAATATTTGGTGCGTGTTCGTCTCCCCATTCTTGGTCGAACATACGCACATTGTTATTAATGATTAACAAACGACTACTATGCAAACCGTGAATCATTGGTTTTACAATCGTATTTCCTGTATTTAATGACGATACGCCACTCACAGAATTTAGCGCATCACCTAATGATTTATCGGTGTATTTTTCTAAGTCAGCTTTATTTAAAGATTGCTCAATGCTAGTACCTTCTGTTTTTAAGTGAGAACTTACCACAACTTCATTGAGTTCTTCTAAATGATGCTCTAAGGAAATAACTTTAAAAACGTCATTTTCAATTGTGTACGAGACTGTTTTTGTTTCGCATCCAATATGAGATATCGTCAATGTTAAGGTGCCAGTACATAAATTTTCAATTTTGAATTTCCCATCAAAATCTGAAATTAAATACTTATCACTTTCTATAATGTGAACAGTAGCAGATTCTATTGGTGTTCCGTCATGAAAATCTTTGATTTCGCCTAAAAAAATATAATTGCAATTTTGACTGTAGCTAAAGCTAGAAATAGCTATAACTAAGCAAATAATTAATCGTTTCATTCAAATAGATTTATTAGAGTATTAGAAATTTATAATTCTAACTAACCGAAGGAGGTCCTCTAACAAAGCCTATTGAATGCTGATAATTTTTTAAAGAAATATAATATGAAGGCAGCTGCGTAACAGCTGTTTTTGTTAAAGCTAATTCATAGTTGTTAAAAACTATAAATAGATTATTGGAGAGTTTGAATTTATAAAAATTACATTCAATATCAGCATCATGAAAATGTGTATCTGAAGACTTGTCGTTTTCGCAAACTTCATGAGTGTGATGTGAAAATACATGATTCAATTTAACAGCAGAAGGTAACAACACAGCTAGCACTAGCATAATTGCTAATGTTCTAAATAGTGATGTTATTGCGGTTTTAAAATTCAATCTAAAAAACGTTTTAATCCAAATCTACTTAACATTTTCTTTTCAAATTCCCAGAAAAACTTGAATTGCCCAAAAAGCCATCCAAAGGAAACTAAAAGAATCTGATAGAAAATAAGCCCAATGATAATGAATAAAAACCAGTAAAGAATAGGGTTTAAGTTTTCTTTAGTAATTCCTATGAGTTTTATAATCGGTCTGCCAACAAATAAAGATGATGTCCCTGTAAATGCAAACACCATAAAAACCCGAATCATTTCCCATTTATAATCGAGAACCCATTTCTTTTCGAGTTTTTTGAATATGAATAAGGTTAACTTTAATAAAAGATAAAAGACAACTATTGATTCTATGATTTTTAAAACCAAATTATAATCTGGAAATATAGCATTCGATATTTTAAAAGCCGAATATCCTAAAATAAGCAAACCAAAAAAGGGAAATAACAACTGCCAATTGTGTTGAATTTCCCACTGTTTTTTAAATTTTTCCATAGCACGTTTTCAGTGCTGCAAATTTAATAAATTAAGATGTCTTTCTATACTAAATTCTAGGAGCAAAAGAAGATAGGCGTTGGTTGTATGTTATTTGAAAATAGAGAAAGTAATTGTATAGTTTATAATTTACCTCATACCCATAATCTGTACGCGTGTCATAATCTATTCTAACTTCATATAGATTAGGGTCATACGACTGCGGTTGTAAGTTTCTCTGGTTCCAGGCTTGCACTAAAATAGCATTCCGAGACTCTAACCATTGCTGAGAATGATAGCCTTCTGGTCTTGCAGTACTTAGTAACCATGAATTAAATCCAGGTTCTATAATTATGATTTCATAATCGTTTTCATCGCTACTAATAGAAACAGTGTCACTTTGTACTAAGCTGTGCTTGTTTTCATTATTGATGACTGGATTGGTGTTGTAAGATTTACAACTAGCAATTAGAATTAGGACAATAATAAATGGGATAATTTTTTTCATATTCATAATAATTAAAGGTATTAAAAAAATGTTTGAGTGATTAATGTTTTACTTCATTTTAACACTACAAATCAACATGATATTAAAGAGAATTACAATTACCAATATGTAAACTATGGGTTTCAATGCGTGAAACTACGGTTTTTAAAAGGCTAAATTTTTAGTAACAAAAAAAGCAGCTCGTTAGAACTGCTTTTGTATATAATAAGGATGGGAACTATTATTTTCCGAATATACCTCCTAAAAGACCACCAATACCTCCTGAGCTTTTGTTGTCGCCACCTAAAACCATACCAGCGACATCATCGATAACGCTACCGTCACCATCGGCATCCAATATTTTTTCTAAAAAGCTTTGTTCATTAGCAGTATCATTACCGCCTAATAAACCACCTAAAAGACCACTTATGTCAGACTGAGAACTTGCATTACTTTGGCTCGCTTGTTTTCCTAAAACACCCATTAAAATTGGAGCTGCTACTTTTAAAATATTAGCGACTGAACCAGCATCTAAACCAGATTTTTGACCAATAACTTGTTCTACACCTTGTTGCTTACTACCTAATACATGGCTAAGGATTTTAGCTCCATCATCTTTTACGTTATCATCAACGCCACCACCAAATAAACCGCCAAGGTTATCTAAGATACTTCCGTCATGCTTGCTGCTTAAAGCGCTCATAAGTCCTGCTGCTCCTTCTGGGGTAGAAGCATTACGCTCCATTGCTTTCATAAGTACAGGTAACGCCATTGTTAATACGCTACTTGTTTTATCTTGATCTGTTCCTGTAGAACCAGAAACACCACTAATAATTGATTTTCCGATATCACTGTTTAATAAGTCTAAAATTCCTGCCATTTTGTATATAATTAAGGTTAATAAAATTTAAGCATTTGAAGGTACAAAAAAAGTCCCACGTTAGTAGGACTCATTTTATTTGATTTGGTCACATTTATAATGTTAACCTAAAATAGTTATGATTTGCTCAGCTAATTCAGTACCAATTCTATCTTGTGCTTCATTCGTTGCTGCTCCTGTATGCGGAGTTAATGATAATGCAGGATTCATTAGTAATTGAATTTCTGGTTGTGGCTCTTTCTCAAAAACATCTAAAGCAGCTCTAGAAACTTTACCGCTTTCTATGGCTTTAACAAGAGCAATTTCGTTAACAACTCCACCACGTGCAGCATTAGCGATAATAACACCATCTTTCATTTGTTTGAATTCAGCTTCGTCAATAACATAGTCTTTCTGTGCTGGTACGTGAAGTGTTAAAAAATCAGCTTGTTTCAAAACGTCTTCTTTTGAAATGGTTTCAATTTCAAAATTTAATTTCTGACCATCAAAGAACTCTAATTCTAAATTCGCTTTTTCTAAAAATGGATCAAAAGCAACAACTTTCATTCCAGCTCCAATTGCCACTTTAGCTGTAGCCTGACCTATACGACCAAAACCTAAAACACCTAAAGTTTTACCTTTAAGTTCAGTGCCTTTAGCATAAGCTTTCTTTAAGTTTTTAAATTTAGAATCACCTTCTAATGGCATATCGCGATTAGAGTTATGTAAATAACGCGCTAAACCATAAAAATGTCCAAATACTAATTCTGCTACTGAATGTGACGATGCAGCAGGCGTATTGATAACACTTAAGCCTTTGCCGCGTGCATAATCCACATCAATATTATCCATACCAACTCCACCACGGCCTATAATTTTTAGGCTAGGGCAGTTGTCAATTAAATCCTTTCGTACTGTTGTTGCGCTTCTAACTAATAAAACAGAAATGTCATTTTTGTTGATGTAGTTTTCTAATTGTTCTTGTGCAACTGTTGTTGTGATAACTTCGTAACCAGCAGCTTCTAATGCATTAATTCCACTTTGAGAAACTCCGTCGTTTGCTAATACTTTCATTTTCCTATCCCTATCTCTTTCTTAAAGAAAGAGAACTGATTCGGGTAATTTTATAGTTAATATTAAATTTTATTATTTTGTTTTAAAAAACGCTCTTTTTATGATGTCTAGGTGAATACTGAATACTGCCTACTGACAACTAAAATTTAAGCTTTACTTTCTAATTCGCTCATAACTTCAACTAGCGCTTTTACACTATCTAAAGACAAAGCGTTATACATTGATGCTCTGTAGCCTCCAACACTTCTGTGACCATTGATCCCATTAATACCAGCTTCTTTTACCATAGCTTCAAAAGTTTCCTTTAGGTTTTCGTTTTCTAAAGTGAACGTAGCATTCATTAAAGAACGATCTTCTTTAACAGCATAGCCTTTAAATAATGGGTTTAAATCAATTTCAGAATAGATTAAACTCGCTTTCTTTTCGTTTTCCTTTTCAATTGCTTTGATACCTCCTAAGTTCTTTAACCATTCTAAAGTTAACATAGAAACATAAACAGCAAATACAGGAGGCGTATTAAACATACTTCCTTTGCTGATGTGTGTTTTATAATCCATCATTGATGGAATTTTACGCGATACCTTTCCTAAAATATCTTCTTTTATAACCACTAGAGTTGTTCCTGCAGGTCCCATATTTTTTTGAGCACCAGCATAAATCAAATCAAATTTTGAAAAATCTAACTGACGCGAAAAAATATCACTACTCATATCACACACCATAGGAATTGGAGAAGTTGGAAAACTTTTCATCTGAGTGCCAAAAATAGTATTATTGGAAGTACAGTGAAAGTAATCGTAATCTTCTGGAATATCGTAACCTTTTGGAATGTAGTTGTAATTTGCACTTTTTGAAGACCCTACTTCATATATGTCATCATAGATTTTAGCCTCCTTAATAGATTTGTCAGCCCAAGTACCAGAGTTTAAATAACCAGCTCTTTTTTCTAATAGGTTTAAAGCTACCATTAAAAATTGTGTACTCGCACCACCTTGAAGGAAGAGAGCTTTATAACCTTTACCTTCTAGTCCTAACAGCTCTAATGCTAAGGATCGTGCATTTTCCATAACATCTACAAAAGGTTTGCTTCGGTGAGAAATCTCTAATAGAGAAAGTCCGTCATCAAAGTTTAAAACTGCTGCTGCTGCTTGTTCCATTACCGATTTTGGTAGTACACATGGTCCTGCACTAAAATTATGTTTTTTCATTGTATTATGAATTTAGTTCAGAATCTTAACATATAAATTCTGAATCTATTAATTTTTAAACAGCTACAAAGGTGCTAATTAATTGCTTAAATTATGTTACGAAAATGATAATTTTTATCTTATATTTCTAATAAAAACTCAACAGTATCTACATTGTCTGCATAATCCCAAAGTTGAGGATTTTGAGTATTTCCAAAAGTAATTTCATTATTAGCGAATCCATTAGCTACTATACATTGTATTTTGTCTGAATCCGTTGCTAATTTTTGTTGCAATTCTGAAATATCATTATATTTTTCATAAAACAACGTAGCAATAGGTGAGGCGTAGCTGCCGTCTTCTTTTATCATAAGGAATCCATTTTCTAACATATCAAACTCACTCATTAAATAAACCGCTTTATTATAATCGTAGTTGTTAGCGTACTTGGATTCATTGATAATAGGATGCCATTTATAAACGGCATTAAAAAAGGCATCAAAATTATAATCCTTTGGTATAAAGAATTTAGACACATTTCTACAGCCTAAACCATAATACCTAAAAATATCATCAGATAAAGCTTCGAGTTCTTCTTTAGTTTCGTTTCCTGTTAATACAGCAACTGAATTTCTGTTTTTTCTGATAATAGAAGGTTTGTTTTTAAAGTAATATTCAAAATAACGCGCTGTATTATCACTTCCTGTTGCAATAACGGCATCGAAGTTTTCTAGTTTTTCTTCAGTAAACTTAATTTTACCTTTAAAACCAGGTTCTACAACTTCTAAATACTTCGCTAAAAAGGGAAGGAGGTGCTTGTCGTTAGACGATTGTTTTACAAGTACATTATGTCCCGATATAAGGACACTCAAAAAGTCATGAAAACCAACTAAAGGAATATTTCCTGCCATAATAATGGCAATCGTTTGTGGATTTAAAGTGTTAAAGTTATACTGTTCTACCCATTGGTTAATGTTCTTGTTAGTCAAGGCATTAGACCAATTTTTTAGGGTAAATGTAATATTCTGTTTTGTAAACCACCCGTTATGTTCTTGTGCTAGTTTTAATTGGTGTTTAAAGCCATCAAAAAACAAATCATTAGCTTCGATAGTATCATTTTTAATAACTTCGTTTTCTTTAAATTGATTTAAAAAGGCGCCTAATTTTACAAATGCGTTAATTCTTTGTTGTAAATCCATAATGGGTTTGGTTATGCGATGTTTTGGCTTTATTTTTGCAACTGCAAATTTAAGCAAAGCAAATGAGCAAGAAAAGCTTTGATTTTGATAATAAATTAAATTTTCAGAAATAAGTATAGCTCATTTTAAATGATCAATAAAAACAGAAATTATTATGGCAATTATAATCACGGACGAATGTATTAATTGTGGAGCATGTGAGCCAGAATGTCCAAATACTGCTATTTACGAAGGTGCTGACGATTGGCGCTATTCTGATGGTACAAGTTTAAAAGGTAAATTAGTTTTACCTAATGGAAAAGAAGTAGACGCAGACGAAACACAAGAGCCAATAAGCGATGAGGTATATTATATCTCACCAGATAAATGTACGGAATGTGTTGGTTTTCATGAAGAGCCTCAATGTGCAGCGGTTTGCCCTGTAGATTGTTGTGTGCCAGATGAGGACCATGTGGAAACTGAAGAAGTTTTATTAGGAAAACAGAAGTTTATGCATCCTGATGGTTAAGTCTGTACTGAAATTAATTCAGCATAAATAATCAATATTTTATTTTAATTAAATCCTGAGTCTTTGGCTTGGGATTTTTTTTTGTAAAATTGAAATATGAAATATTTGTTAATTGTAATAATTGGTTTTTCAATCGTTTCATGTCAACGGAAAGAAAACCACTCGTTAGCACCATTAAAAATTGATAACATTGATAATGTTTCTTTTTTGATGCATCAAATGAACCTTGATTCTGTTTTTGAGATTATTACTTATGGCAAATATGCTTCTGCGAATAAAGGTGATACTGTAAATGTTTATACTTCAAATAAAGAGAACGTTATCAGACAGAAATTGAAGAGTTTTATGTGTTGCAGTTTTGCTTTTAAATATGACTCTTTAGGTTTTTTGATTGCGAAGAACACCTTTTTCGATTACGAAACAGATTATGCAATGGATTATCAAATGGTTGATAACCAAATAATTGTTACAGAAAAAGACAACTTTAATAATACTCTAATATATTTCTATAAAATTGAAGATGAGCGTCTAATTTCAAGAACGGTAAAACACAAACTAGATACTACTTGTATTGAAAACGTAAAGTTTCATTACAATTCTAAAAATCAATTAATAAAAAGGTTTAGTGAAGCTAGAAATCATTTTGAAGATGAGTTTGATTATATGAAAACGGTTAAGACGTATTCATGGGATAGCAAGAATTTGTACGAGACAAGGGAGAAACAATATTTTAAAAATGGTATTGATTATTATGAGACTGTTACTAAGTTTGATTTAGATGGATTTCCGTTTTCCAAATCTATACAGAAGAATATGGATACTATTGCTAAAACTAGGATAGTGAAATTCTAAGTCAATTTTATTGAGCATATTCAGAATTCATCGACAATATTATCTTCAGTTGATTTAAATTTTTTAGAAATAAAACATAGTGATTTTTTATCCACTTTATTTGAATTAAAACTGTTTTTTGTCTACAGTAATAAGGTCTGGGTTCCCTAATTACAAAAAATCTCATCTATAAAATATTGGCTTTAGTATAGTCAATTAACTCAAACATCTATTAGACTTTATATAAATAGGATATCGCTTCATCTTTGTAGTGTAAAATTAAAAACGCTCAAAAATGAAACGATTTTTTATCATAATAGCACTTCTGGTATTTCAGGTCAGTATATCGCAAGAAACAAATACTGAAACTTCAAAATTGTGGACTTTAGATGATTGTTTAGAATATGCTTTAGAAAACAACATCACCATAAAAGATGCTGCTTTAAATAATAAACAAGCCGAAGTAGATTACAGCAAAGCTAAGTCTTCTAGACTACCAAATCTTTATGGAACAGCTTCTGAAACGTTTTCTAACGGTAATTCTATTGATCCTATTACTAGTGATTATGTTACTGATCAAATTTATAGTACTAATGTCAGTCTTAATAGTTCTATGACCTTGTTTCAAGGGAATCAAATTAATAATCAAATCGCTCAAAATGAATTGTTATTAAACCAAAGTGTCTTCTTAGAGGAAGAAACTAAAAACAATATCATCATAAGTATTTTAGAGAATTATTTACAAATTCTATATGCTAAAGAAGGGATCACCATTGCTGAAAACAATTTAAGCGCCTCAGAAAAGGAGGTTGAAAGAGCTAAAGCAAGATTAGATGCAGGTACTATTGCATTGAGTGATTACACGGAAGCACAGAGTCAAGCTGCAACTAATAAGTATGCTATCATAACGGCTAAAAACACTTATCAACAATACATTATTGCCTTAAAGCAATTATTAGAATTAGATCCTACGCAAGATATTGAAATCGAAACATTAAGTACAGATATTGATTATGTCACTATTCAACTCGATAAAATGGCAATCTATAATAATGCCTTAGGTATTCTTCCAGAAATTAACGCGAGTAAAATTGGAGTAGAGGTTAGTGCAAAGGATTTAGAGATTGCGAAAGGAGCTTATCTACCAACCTTAACATTAGTAAGTAGTTTAGGTTCTGGTTATACAAGTGTAAATGATAATAATTTTTCGGATCAGTTTAATGTTAATTTCAATCAACGTTTAGGTCTGTCTTTAAATATTCCAATTTTTAATAGAAATCAGACTAAAGCAGCGGTTCAATCTGCACAAATTAATATAGAAAAAGCACAAATCTCACAACAACTTACGGAAAAGGAAGTGTATAAAAAAGTAGAGACAGCTTACCAAAATGCCGTATCAACACAAGAACAACTTATTGCGGCAGAAGCATCACAATCAGCAGCAGAACAATCATATAAACTCGCACAAAAGAAATATGAATTAGGTGGTTTAAGCACAACGGATTTAGTGATTAGTCAAAACACATACACTAACGCACAACAAAATTATTTACAAGCTAAATATTTGAGCATTTTATACCATCAATTATTACAATTTTATCAAGGAAACGCAATTACACTTTAATCAACAAATAGAAACATCATGAAAAATAAAAAAAACATAATCATCATCATCATAGTTGCGGCAGTATTAGCTGTTGTAGGCTACATTTTTCTAAATGGAGATGAAGCTATAGTAATAGAAGCAAAAACCATTACAGCCAAAAAAGCGAATGTCACCACAATGGTAACGGCTACTGGTACCATGGAGCCCATTACACAAGTAGAAGTTGGAACACAAGTTTCTGGTGTGGTAGAAAAAATATATGTGGATTACAATAGTGAAGTAAAAGAAGGACAACTTATTGCGGAGTTAGATAAAACAAATCTTAAAGCATCACTCACACAAATGCAAGCGGCTTATGACAATGCCGTAAGTCAAAGAAATTACCTGCAAACTATTTTTGATAGACAAAAGACGCTTTTTGAAAATCAGGTCATTAGTAGATCGGATTACGATGATGCCCTTTACAATTTACAAACAGCGAAAGGTACAGTAACACAACGATATTCAGACTTACAATCGGCCAGAACCAATTTAGAGTATGCTAATATCTATTCACCTATTGATGGAGTTGTTTTGTCTAGAGCTATTGATGAAGGCCAAACGGTTGCAGCGAGTTATAGTACCCCAACCTTATTTACCATCGCTCAAGATTTAAAAGAAATGCAAGTCGAAGCAGATGTTGATGAGGCGGATATAGGACAAGTTAAAGAAGGACAACGTGTAGAGTTTACTGTAGATGCTTACATCGGTGAAATATTTAACGGAGTTGTAACTCAGGTGCGTTTAGATCCAACAGTGACGTCAAACGTTGTAACCTATACCGTAGTTATCAAAGCTGAAAATGAAGATTTAAAATTAAAACCTGGTTTAACAGCAACCATTTCAATTTATACTTTAGAATTAAATGATGTGTTAACAGCAGAAGCCAAAGCCATCAACTTTAAGCCAGAAGCTGCCCTTATGGAAGCTTATAATACACAGCACAATCTGCCAAATAATACAGAAGATAGTAGCATTGACGAAACCTCACTTTGGGTGGTAAATAAAAATGGCGGCATTACACAAAAACCTGTAATTCTTGGAGCAAGTGATGGAGTAAACATACAAGTCCTAAGCGGTATTTCAGAAGGTGACAAATTAGTATACAGTTTAAAAGGTGTTGCTAAATCTGAGGCTAGTCCTTCAGGAACAAACGAAAGTCCATTTATGCCACAACGTCCAGGAGGAAACAAAAAGAAGTAAAAAGCCATGAGTAAAGAAATCATTAAAATAGAAGATTTAAAACGAGAGTTTACCATGGGCACCGAAACGGTTCATGCCCTTGGGGGAATTTCATTTACCATACATGAAGGTGAGTTTGTTACCATCATGGGTTCTAGTGGATCGGGAAAAAGTACGATGCTGAATATTCTAGGATGCTTAGATCAACCGACATCTGGACTGTATGAAATTGATGGAGTTAGTGTAAAAGATTTAAGTCGTAATCAGCTGGCAACCATAAGAAATGAAAAGATTGGGTTTATTTTTCAATCTTACAACTTATTAGCGAGAACATCAGCGATTGAGAACGTAGAATTACCCTTATTATATAATAGCAAAGTAACTTCTGAAGAGCGAAGGGAGCGAGCAATCAAAGCCTTAGAAATGGTTGGTTTAGGTGACAGATTGCATCACACACCTTCGCAACTTTCAGGAGGACAACAACAACGTGTGGCTATTGCAAGATCCTTAGTTAATAATCCGGTAATGATTCTTGCTGATGAAGCCACAGGAAACTTAGATACGCGAACCTCTTATGAGATTATGTCCTTGTTTCAAGAGCTAAACAAAAAAGGCATTACCATCACATTTGTAACTCACGAGCCAGATATTGCCACGTTTAGCAGTAGAACTATTGTGTTGAAGGATGGGAGTATAATGCAAGATTATAAAAACCATAAGGTACAGTCAGCAGTAGAAGAGCTAGCCAAATTACCTAAACAAGACGATTAATTATGGAATGCCATATTAAAACTTCAATATGAACTTATATGTAATTGTGGTATTCTATATGATCTTAAAATCAAAATAATTATAAACAGATGAGACTATTAAATTTATTTAAAATCGCAACAAAAGCTATCATTCTTAATAAGACAAGAACATTATTAACTATGTTAGGAATCATCATTGGTGTGGCATCTGTAATTGCTATGCTGGCTATAGGTGAAGGTTCAAAAGAAAGTATCAGAACCACTATTTCGGCAATGGGATCTAACATGATTACCATTAGACCTGGTGCTGATGATAGAGGTCCAGCTAGAGGAAGTGGAGGAAATGTTCAAACATTAACACTTCAAAATTACGAAGTGATTAAAGAACAAGCAGATTTACTAAGTTATATAACTCCTGTTGTCAATGGAAGTGGGCAAGTTATTAACGGTTCTAACAACTGGCCAAGTACTATTTATGGTGTAAATCCTGATTATTTAAAGATTAAAGTCGTGGATTTACAAAGCGGCAGTATGTTTACTAATGCTGAAGTACAATCGGC
The DNA here is from genome assembly GCF_013404085.1 of Winogradskyella helgolandensis. Taxonomy (NCBI): domain Bacteria; kingdom Pseudomonadati; phylum Bacteroidota; class Flavobacteriia; order Flavobacteriales; family Flavobacteriaceae; genus Winogradskyella; species Winogradskyella helgolandensis. The sequence continues at coordinate 2,844,435 of NZ_JABFHO010000001.1, forward strand.
TTCAAAAGTTGTCGTTGTCGGGCAAACCGTTGTCGATAATGTGTTTACCGAAGGGCAAGATCCTGTAGGGCAAATGATTCGTTTTAATAATATTCCTTTTAAGGTGATTGGTGTTTTAGAGGAAAAGGGTGAAAACACCTTTGGACAAGATCAAGATGATGTGGTCATTGCTCCATATACTACAGTTCAAAAACGAATTTTAGCTATTGATTATTTAAATCAAGTAATGGCCTCTGCAATTAGTGAAGATGATGCACCAGAAGCTGTAGAGCAAGTCACTTCCATTTTACGTGCAGAACATAAATTAATGGACAGTGAAGATGATGATTTTACAGTGCGTTCCATGGAAGAGTTAATTTCTACTTTTAGTTCTACTAGTGAAATGTTAACCATTCTTTTAGTGGCAGTTGCAAGTATATCATTATTAATTGGTGGTATTGGTATTATGAATATTATGTATGTTTCTGTTAAGGAGCGTACAAAAGAAATCGGACTGCGTATGGCTGTCGGAGGAAAAGGTTCAGACATCTTAATGCAGTTCTTAATAGAAGCCATTTTAATTAGTATTACAGGTGGTGTTTTAGGGGTTGTTTTAGGCCTCGGAGCAACAGTTTTTATTGAAGAATTTTTGAATTGGCCCACCAGCGTAGCACTGTATTCTATTGTGATATCCTTTGCAGTATGTGCAGTCACGGGAATCTTTTTTGGATGGTACCCTGCAAGAAAGGCTTCGGCATTAGATCCTATAACAGCATTGCGTTACGAATAAAAAACTAGTTTAATTATTATATTTAATAAAATGAAAACTCTTATCAATAGAACGATGTTAAAAGCTGCATTTTTGCTATTTCTTTTGATTTCAATGGCATCATGCAATGACAAAAAAACGAATTCCACTAATGTTGCAGTTACAGAACGTAACTATACGCAAATAGCTACAGGACAAGTTGTAGCCTATGGAGAAGATGGTGAGATTTTAAATGATTTAAAACCTGGAGATTCTCTCTACGGACAAGATGCTAATTATTTAAAAGGGCATGAAATGTCTTTTCAAAAAAATGAAGACGGAACAATTTCAGATTTAAATTCAGGATTAATGTGGCAAGAAGTGCCTGCCACAGAAGGATTTGATTGGCAAGGAGCAAAAGATTATGTCGAAAATTTAGAATTAGGAGGCTATGATGATTGGAGAATGCCAACCTTAAAAGAATTATTTTCTATTAGCGATTTTAGCGAAGGTTGGCCGTACTTAGATACCGCTTATTTTTCGTTAGTTAATAATGAACATGTCGATAAGAGCGAACAATATTGGGCAGATAATCCATACGTTGGTCATACTGAAGAAGGTGGGTATATAGCTGCTTTTGGAGTCAATCATGCCACAGGGCATATTAAAGCTTATCCTGGAGAGGAGCCTGAAGATAGAGGAGACCGTAAAGGTCCACCTCCAAGAATTCAAAACCCACAAGGGCAACAAGGAGAGCAAAAAGATGACAATCGACCACCACCTCCAGGTAATGGAGAGCGCCCAACTGGAAATCCGATGTTAAAACATGTACGAGCTGTTCGTGGTGCTGTTTATGGAACCAATGATTTTGAAGATAATGGAAATGAAACCATCACAGACAAGGCTACAGGGTTAATGTGGTCTAAAAATGATAGTCAAAAAGGTCTCGATTGGAAAGCAGCCTTAATCTATGCCGAAGGTTCCGAATTGGCAGGCTATTCAGATTGGCGTTTACCGAATATCAAAGAATTACAGGGTATTGTGGATTATGATTTTGCACCTGGAGCAAAAGACACATCAAAAGATGGTCCTGCGATAGATCCAATATTTAAAACTTCAGAAATCACCAACGAGAATAATGAAATAGATTATCCCTATTTCTGGTCAAGTACTTCAGCCCGATTTCAAAAAGAAAAACCCTATTATTATGCGTGGTATGTGGCATTTGGACGTGCCGTAAACAATGAAGGTTTAGATTTTCATGGGGCAGGCGCAGTACGTTTTGATACCAAACACGAAAATGGACCTGCAAGTGAAGGAGGAGAACGTTATTATAATTATGTGCGCTTAGTCAGGAATATAGAGTGAGAAATGCTAATTGAATTTAGAATGAAATCAATAATTTTATTTGAAATTTTTCAATAAACCTTACTTTTGAAACTATTGCTGCCAAAAAATAACGATCACAGATTAAAATAACTTTGTAATAGCTTTTGCTACGATTAAATAAGACCTAATGTATAAAAACAATAAAATTACGGTATTCTCACACTTATTAGTATGGCTAGTATTGTTCAGTATGCCTTACGTATTATCTTATGGGCAATCGCAAGAAATAAATAGGATTGTAGCACATTTCTGGATTCCTATAGTGTTTTATGCTGTCATTTTCTATACCAATTACTTTGTACTAATAGATCGGTTTTTATTTACTAAAAAAATGTGGCAATTTGTAGTTGTTAATATCGCAATGATAGCCGTATTTATTACTTTAAAAGAACAAATAGAAAATAATTTCTTTGCAAGCTTATTAAAGAAACCTGTTAACGATGATGGTAATGGTCCTCCGTTTAAAATGTTTCTATATATCCAAATGCTATCGTATATGGCGCCTTTACTATTTTCTATAGCTATAAAAACGACCAAGCGTTGGATACAAACGGAGAGCGAACGAAAAGAAGCGGCTCATATTAAATTGAAGTCCGAGTTGCAACATTTACATTACCAGTTACAACCACATTTCTTTTTTAATTCGTTAAATAATATTTATGCCATGGTGGATATTTCACCAGATCAAGCCAAAACATCCATTCATAGTTTAAGTAAACTGATGCGTTATATGTTGTATGACACAAACGAGGAATTGGTTCTACTTTCAAAAGAAATAGATTTCATGACAAAGTATATCGACTTAATGAAATTACGCGTCTCTGGCAAAACTGTAGTTAATTATAGTTTTCCTTCGGAAGAAACAGGTATCAAAATCGCACCTTTACTTTTCATTTCATTAATTGAAAACGCATTTAAACATGGAGTGTCAGCAAGTAAACAAAGCTCCATTCAGATAAATATGACGGTGAATGAAAAAACTGTGGTGTTTACTATTGAAAATGATAATCTTCCAAAAAAGACTGACGATAAAAGTGGTTCTGGAATAGGACTTCACAATATTGAAAAACGTTTAGAATTATTATACCTTAATAAGAGTAGTTTTACAACCCAAGTTAAAGAGAATCGTTTTGTAGCTGTTTTAGAAATTGAAACCAACTAAGTTAACGATACAAAAAAAAATATTTATACGCATACCTGTTTTACTATGCAAAAAAATGAAAGCACTAATGAATAATTAAAATGAAGCACATCAAAACGTCGGTTATAATTTGCATTTTATTGTTTGTTAACATTAATCTTTTTGCCCATGAAGGCGGACATGGTGCAGTTTTAAAGGAATGGAAAATAACAACCAGCAATGACATAATACAAGCCGATTTTATTACATATGAAGATAACAATGTTTGGCTTAGAGATGCGGACCATACCGTTAAAAGCTATCCGATTTCAGATTTTTCTAATGAAGATCAACACTATATTAAAACTAAAAGCGAGTTCGTACGAGCGTTAAATAGTCATGTCATTATTGAAACTGATGCGCCATCAGTATCCTATTTTAATAGTGTACTTGTGGGTTTAGGAGGCTTTCTTTTGTTCTTTTCTGTTTTTAAACTGATAAAACGAAAAAAAGTAGTGTACCTATCTCATGGAGTGCTAGGCTTAGGAGTCATCGTAATGGTGTCGTGCAAAAACACTAATACGACTACAACAAGTACGGAGCAAGTACCGCAAAATAAGGTAGCTTTGATGCAAACGTTTTTCGATAAATTTGATGGAGTCACAACACATTCAGATGACAACTTTCTTTATGTGTCATCAAACGGCTTACCGGATCATGAGATGATGGTAGGTATCACAAACTGGCAACAACAAGTGCCTATTCAACAAAATTATACAGGAAATAATAGTTGGGCAATTCCTTTAAAACCAAAACTTGCAGAAAATCCATTATCTACAAAAACCAATTTACTTAAAGGCGCCATTGCTGTAGCGGTTAATGGTATTCCTATTTTTAATCCTTTAAACAATAGAGGTGAAGATGCTAATGCCATTGGTGAACTCGATAAATGGGGAGGACATTGTGGGCGTGCAGACGATTACCATTACCATTTACCACCATTACACTTACAAGATCAAGTGGGTGCAGGGAATCCGGTAGCTTATGCTGTGGATGGGTTTCCGGTATACGGAGAAACAACAGATGCCTTAGACGCATACTTTGGTAAAATGAATGTTGATGGTTCTTACCAATACCATACTATTAAAGACTATCCTTATTTTATTGCTGGTATGCGAGGCGAAGTTGTATTAGATCCTAAAACAGAAGCCCCAGAAAATCAAGTGTATCCGCAACCCAGAACACAAGAATTACGACCAGCATTACGACCTTTACGAGGTGCAGAAATTATGGATTTTAAAAACTTGGGAACCAATGCCTATGCATTAACATACCGTTTAGATTCAAAAGAATATATCATAAAATACCATTGGGATAGTAATTATAATTACACCTATGAATTTATAAACCCTGATGGCACAATAATAGTAGAAAACTATAAACCTAAACCATAATGAAACAGTCAAAACTTTTAGTACTCTTATTATTTATATGTTGTCTAGCTTGTAAAAACAGTAACAATACCGTTAAAACCATAACGCAAACATATAGTGGTACTGCTTCTATATCTCTAGGCCCTGCAAAAGTAATCACTGAAAATATTTTTGAATGCGATAGAGGTAGAAAAGCTCCAATAGGTGTATCTACAGCAACCGATGGTACTAACTGGACGGTTCCTGCTGAGGTAAATTTCACAGATGACCGTTTTCCTATGGCTTCAGATTTATTTAATCCATGTACTAAAGTAGAATATGCATCCGCAGATGAAGCTTTAGCCGCTTTAGATGGTACAGATATTATAGAAGTTGATGCGGATGGAGACGTCATTACGGCTTATGTATTTGCCGATAATTATTTTGAAATATACATCAACGGAGTACCAGTAGGTAAAGATAATGTGCCTTTTACGCCGTTTAATTCTAATATTGTGCGCTTCAAGGTGAATACACCGTTTACCATTGCTATGAAGTTAGTCGATTGGGAAGAAAATAGCGGTTTAGGGTCTGAAGCCAATAGAGGACAAGCCTTTCATCCTGGAGATGGTGGTATGGTAGCGGTTTTTAAAGATGCTAAAGACCATATAGTTGCTACAACAAATTCCGATTGGAAAGCTCAGACATTTTATACAGCACCTTTAAAAGATGTATCCTGTGCAGCAGAAGAAGGGACTTTAAGATTAAGCAATAATTGTAGTGTTGAAGATTCTAATGATGGAACCTCATATTATGCTTTGCATTGGAAAACACCTACGAATTGGCAATCAGCAGACTTTAATGATATGGACTGGCCTAATGCTACAGAGTATACAAATAAAACGATTGGTGTGGATAATAAACCAGCATACACTAACTTTATCGATGTTTTTGATAATAGTACCGCAGATGCAAAATTTATATGGTCAACTAATGTTATCCTGGATAATGAAGTTATTGTTCGATATACGGTACAATAAATAGCGTAGTAAAACCATTTAATTATTTTAAACTAGAGACAACTAAATTATGAGCAATCTTAAAATTACATGTGTTATTGTAGACGATGAGCCTATGGCGCTCAATTTAGTAGAAAGTTATGCGGAAAAAACACCCTTTTTAGACCTAAAGAAAAAATGTAGTAGTGCGCTTGAGGCTATGGAGTTTATAAAATCAAACCCAGTAGACTTATTATTTTTAGATATTCAGATGCCAGATTTAACAGGTATAGAGTTTTCAAAAATGTTGCCCAAAGAAACACGTGTTATTTTTACAACAGCTTTTGATCATTATGCCTTAGAAGGTTTTAAGGTCGAGGCGATAGACTACTTGCTAAAACCATTTGATTATGCCGAATTCCTAGCCGCTGCGAATAAAGCCAATACGTGGTTTGAATTGGTAAGAGGAAAACGTCAAAGCGTATTATCTGAAGAAAAAGAGTTTTTGTTTGTGAAGTCTGAGTACAAGCAATTACGTATTAAACTAGCCGATGTCTTGTATTTTGAAGGTCTTAAGGATTACATTAAAATATGGTTAAAGGACAATCCAAAACCTATTTTGACACTAATGAGTCTAAAATCATTAGAAGAAGAGCTTCCTGAAACGCAATTTATGCGTGTCCATCGATCGTTTATTGTGTCGCTAAATAATATTGATGTTATTGAGCGTAGTCAAATAATTATTAATAACCAACGTGTCACTGTATCAGAACAATACAAGTCAAAATTCTTGGAGTTTATCAATAATAACTCTTTGTAGGTGTTGTGATTTTCTTTCGTCTAGACATTTCCTTGATTTAGAGATGAAAAGGCCTTGTTCGTCTATTTTACTTTACTACACAGTTAAACAGAGCTACATTTGTGCAGCTTAAAAAATTAAAACACATATTATGAAAAAAATAGTTCTGTCATTAGCCGTAGTAATTACTATGTTTAGTTGTGGTAGCGTAAAAGACGTTAATACTTCAACAGTATCTCAAGCAGCAACTTTATTAAGCTCATTGAGCTCTAATTCAACTGTTCAACAAATTACTAGTCTTTTTAGTCTATTAGACACTAATAATGATGAGGCTATTAGCTCTACAGAAGCGATTGGTTCTGTTGCTGATAATTTTAATGTGCTAGATACGGATAGCAATTCAAGCTTAAATCTTACTGAATTAACAGGATTATTGAGTTTACTAAAATAATTACCCCTAGATTAATAGCTGAAAGAGGTGTACTATTTATAGTATGCCTTTTTTTTATCTTGAATTTTAAAAATGGTTAATACTTAAAGAGTAATATCTATAAAATGATCCTGTTGGTAGATACAATAAATGGAATCGTCTATTTACTTTTTATATCAGTATTAATACAGATACCTTTAAACTATCAATGTTAAATGAAGTCTTAGTATTGATCGAAAAAGTTTAATCACTAAAATTTTAAAATTATGAAAGTATTTATAAAAGCATTTGTTTTGCCGTCTTTATTTATCATGGCAGTTGCATCTCAAGGTTCTGCACAAACAAAAAGAACTAATGCAACAAAGAAAGTTGAAACGACAAGAACGGTTTCTACAACAACTAGAACTTCAACAAACAATAATAGAATATCTAGTAAAAAAGTAGTTTACAAAAAACCGACAAAAAAAGTAGTCTCTGTTAGAACAGTTCCTAATAGAACGGTTATTACTCATAAAGGACAGAATTACTATTACGGAAATAATAAGTTTTATACACAGTCTCGAGGACGTTATATTGTAATTGCACCAAAAGTAGGATTTAGAATAAAATCACTACCAACAAATTATAAACGCGTACGTTTTAATACACATAATTATTATAATGTTAGCGGTACGTTTTATCTATACATTAATAATGAATATGAAGTTGTGGATCCAGAAATCGGAACGGTCGTGTATGAATTGCCAGATGATTATGAAAAAGTAACTATAGATGGACAAACATACTATGAGTATGCCAATATATTATATGAAAAAGTACAAGTAGATGGTACAAGAGCTTATGAAGTGGTTGGTATCATTGATGTTGAATAATCATAATACGAGAGTTAAATTAGATTGATTGGTTGATTGTTGAAAAGAGGGTAGTTCTAGAGCTATCCTCTTTTTATTTTTTATAATTTTAAACGAAATTCGATAATTTTATTAAAATTTTTAGCGAAAGTTTAGTGTGCGTTCAAGATCCTTTTGGAATAGTTTTCGAGATCTACACGCACAGTTACGAGTTAACCTATTCTTCTGGTGCTTACGCTAAATAATATATACGGTTTGTAGTATTGCATCCTGAGACTTTGGCTTGGGATATTTTTTGTTTAACGATTGATTTTTAGAGGTGTACGTAAGTTTGCGTATATAAAGGTGTTATATTTTGTGTATCTTTAACTTATTATTAATCAACTATATATAACTATGAAATCAAAATTAACAATCACATTGTTTATTATTCTTGGAATTGTAATTACAGGATGTAAAGAACTAGAGGTTAAAGAAACCAAAGTTGAAATCGAAAAAGTAGAAATTGATTTAATTAACGACGAGTTTCCTGAAGCAGAAAAAGAAATTAAGGAAACTTGGGAGGGTATCGTTCAAAGTCTAAAAGATGGTGATATGGATAAGCTAATTGATTTTCATGCTTACAGTCCAAAGTTTACTGAGTTTAAGAATGGTGAGCCTCGTAATGGTAGTAAAGAAAATGAAGACTTTGAACGCACTACGTTTAGTGCTGTCACGGAAGTGGTGAAATTTGATGCTAATGATATGCATATCGCAGTGTATGGGGATGTTGCTAATGTGACCATGCATACTGATTTTCAGCTTATGTTCGGAGAAAAATTGGTAGTTGTTAATGATCAATTATCTCTATTGTTTGTGAAGACGACTAATGGATGGAAAATTGTAGGAGAACATCATTCGCCTTTGATTTTGAAATAGCATTGACATTTATTACTAATAAACCTCTCTGTTAAATAGAAATCCTGAGTTTTTGGCTTGGGATTTATTTTGTTAAATATAAATGATACTACGGACTCATTTATATGACAGAACAACTAACTTTGTACCTTACTTGTAGCAACGATTTAAACCAAGTAATTTAATTATAAAAACTATGGATCAATCAGAATTTTTAGAAAAACATATATTTATCGATTTAAAAAATGAGAATGATGGATTTGACGACGAATCTATTCACTATTTTTCGGAATCCGATTTTGCTATCGTTTTAAAAAGAGCAGAACATTTTGGACTTAGTATCTATAAAATTGAACCTTCTTTAGACGGTAAAGCCTTCGAGATTGCCAATCATGATGCTTTTAAAAAGAAAGCCACAGATCCAAAATGGTACACCAAAGCATTTTCAGATTTTAAGAAACGCCAAGAAGGATTAGTGTATGCTGCGACTTATAAAGTGTCTAAAAAGCTTTTAGATCGCGAATAAGAATCTACCGATATTATTGTTTTAAATGTATGACGTATCAAGATGTATTTATAGAATTTTGGGAACAGGTAAAAGCAAGTATTGATGAAGGTACTTTTGCTAAATTAACTATGGCTAAAACCATTGGGAAACCTGAGCTAAAGAATATTTTTCTAAGGCCCATCTATGCTAAAGATGATTTTAGAGTAATGCTAAAATACAGTTTCAGACCAAGAGAGGTTGAAGATATAGAGGAGGAGATGAGCTTAGAATCTGCATTACCTATTATTAATCAACATTTAAAAACGTCATTTCTATCTGTGTTACTTTTTACGACGACAAAAGATGTCACGTTTAAAGTGAATAAAAAAGGAGTCGGTAGTATTGTAGAAGGATCTCCAACGTTTAAAAATATAATACAAGGTTAGGGGACTAGCCTTATCATTTCTAATTTTTAACCTTGGTTAGGTTTTGTTATTTTTACTGCACACAAAACTATTGACAAAGTGCAGATGATAGCATTTAATAAAACCATTGCTTACACTAAAACATGGAAACACACCTTGTGGATCGCTTTATTAGTTGGTGCAATTCTCCCATTATTACTTATTACTTTAGAGCCTTTTGATACCAGTAATAGTTTTTCTTATAAACACTTAAGGTTAGCAGGTTATGCGATTTGTATTGTACTGCCTATTCTCGTAGTTCACCCATTTGAAAATTATGTATATAAGCGGCAAGTGAATCGTTGGTTTGTGCTAAGTGAATTCCTTTATATACTCGTTACACTATTCTTAATATTTGTATGTTGTTTTTTCTATCACTTTTATGTGGTTAGTGGAGCTTCTACTTTAAACACATCTTATATCTGGGGTTTTATTGGAACGTTCGGATTGCCGTTTACACCAATCATTGTGCCTTTGTGGTTGTATCTGCGTTCAAAGTATGGCGTAATTGAAGTGCCACTTCAAGATAAAAAGAATGTCATAGTAGAAAAAAGCATAACGATTCAAGGCGAAAGTAAATCTGAAACCCTCACTATTTTAGAGTCGGATTTTATCTATGCGCAATCCCAGCAAAATTATGTTGAAGTCTTTTATCTCACAAAAGATGGGGTGCAACAAAAAATGTTTAGAAGTACACTTTCTAACATTATAAAACAATTACCAAATGCATGGCAAGTTCACCGTTCGTATTTAGTGAATTTAGATTATTTAACGGCTGTAGAAGGAAATGCTAGAAAGCGTTTCATGAAAATTTCTCATATCGAAGATAGCATTCCAATTTCCCAGAAGTACTATGCGGCCTTGTTTAAGCGGCTTTCAAATTCGTCCCAAGACCTTCAAGATTAGCCCTGAAGTTTCATTTTCGACACAAAAACCTCAGGTTCATCACACTCTTTTTTTTTAGTGGTTTTTATGCGTTCTATTTGTAGGGAACATTAAAAACAACACCAATGAAAAATTTCAAAATCTTAAGCTTTACAATTTTAATCGTAGTATTAACGAGCTGTTCTTCGCACAAATATGTTAACTATTTAAAAGACCATACCGAAGTTGTAGAAATGGCAGACACGCTTCAATTTAATTCCTTAGATGATGACTTTTATAATAATAAACTCTTTTTTGTAGGAGAGGTTCACGAAGTAGCATCATCACCACGAATTGATTATGCCATGTTCACGCAACTTAACGAGAAAGTAAACATAGACATTTACTTAGCGGAGATGGATATTGCTCAAGGTTATTATCTTCAGAAGTATTTAGAAGGATCCGATGAACATGAATTAAAAGATATCCTTAAAGAATGGGTAGTTTATATCGGAAGCATCTCTGAGCAATACCGAAACAAATGGGTGAAAATGCGAGCGTACTATACTACACTTCCAGAAGCTTCTAAATTTCAGCTTGTGGCTATCGATAAAATTTCAGATTTCAATCTTTTAAGACAATTACTAAAAGAGAAATTACCAGTAGCATATCAATCAACAATTCCAACAGATGATGATGAATTAATATCTTGGTCAGAACAGGAGTTAATTCCCATCATAGCGTCAGAAGAATCAAAGCTAACATCAGAGGATGCTAACCTTCTTAAGAACATTCAGTTTAATTTAGCGAACCATAAGAGAATAAGGTCTAGAGATCAATTCATGTATCAGAATTTCAAAAGATATTACACACAAAACCATTGGAAAGATGAAAATATTTATGGTGGTTTTGGATTTGCACACACTTTACAAGCCTATGATTATATGTTAGCAGGGAAAATAAAAAAGGATACTACGATGCCATATCATAATAAAATGGTAAGCATGAATGCCTTATATGTAGATTCTAAATTAACAGTAGATAGCAGAGCATTGCCAAAATTCATGCAAGATAAAGGTCAGGATTTTACACGATTTAAGTATTCGCAAGATAATCGATTGTTCATGTATATTCAAGGTATAGCGGATTATAAACGAGTAACGGAACCAAATTCTATAAGCTTATTAAAATTAGACGCTAAAGATTCACCGTACTTAAATTCTACCCGAGGAACGAAGGTTAAGAAGCTCATTATTATTTGGGACGGATATGATATTTTAGAGGGTACAGCAACCACAGATTATGCGCAATATGTATTTTTTGTAAGAAATGCAGATTGGATTACGCCTGATGGAAATATATAAATTTGAATATAATTAATGTAAAATCATAAGCATAGCTAGCATAAAAAAAGTTAGATTTTGTTTGACAATATGTAGGTCTTTGAGTAATCACCACATTAGAATTGATTATGGTGATGAGATTTCTCTGACCTCAGAATGACTACCGCATGTAGGTTTTATGATGCTTCTAAATTTTTAACCCTGAGTCTTAGACTTGGGGTTTTTAATTGCGTTCTTATGCTTAATGTATGGGTAAACAATGTTTTGATTCTGTTTAAATTATAATTTAGTAAGTTTTATAAAGAAACAAATTAAATATATATTGCAGGATGAAGTAAGTTTACTAAAATGTCTGTCTCTTTTATGAATTCTATGTTTAGGGTATCTGTATTAATTCTTTTAATGTGTATGTATTCCCTTGGTTTTACTCAAGATATTCATATAAAATCGAAGTCAGAACACATTCAGATTCTTAAAGATTCATCTTTTACAAATCAGATTACGATTCATTTTCCATATAGCGATGAACCACGGTTGTATCCAATTTTCTACGATACAGAGTTAGAAAAAGTTTCAGATATTCAGCTTTTTGAAATCAAAGGAAGGCGCTTAAAAAAAATAACTTTAAAAAAGATTAAAGAAGAGCAAGTTAATTTAGATTATATAACGAGTCAAAAGGTGAAATCTGTTTTTATTCCAGCAGAAACAGAAGTACAGTTAATTTATAAGGTATCCTGCAGGGAACTTATGTATTTTTCTAGTTTGCCGTTGTTTTCATATAATCAGATTGACACCTTAAATTATGAGATAGATGTTCCTAATGAGTTTGTGCTAAGCCATAATACTATTCATAAAGACCTAATAACATCTCATTCTATAGATTCTATTCATTCTGAGCATGGTTATCAATGGAAAGTCAAGGTGTCACCTATGAAAGTGGAGCCAGACCCTTTGCAGTTTTTTGGGATTTATAAAAATATGAAAGTACCATTAATGCGGGTTTTAGTTATGCCAAAATCATACGAAAACCAGTCTACTAAATATATGAACGATTGGTATTTTAAAAATGTTCTACCACAAAAAGGTTTAAATACAGCGGTGAGACAAAAATTAGATGAATTAACCTATAATGTTTCAGATTCGTTAGAAGTGGTTAGTATCATTTACGATTACGTGAGGACTAATTTTAAATATGTAGCTATAGAAATAGGGATGGGAGCATTTATTCCGACGCATAGCAATACTGTTTTTTCTAACAAAGAAGGTGATTGTAAGGATCTTTCAAACTTTTTATCAGAAGCATTACGTTATAAAGGTATTCATTGCGATTTGGCTTTGGCTGCAACTTTTGATCATATTAGTGATTGTGACTTTCCTTCGCTAAGCTCTGCTAATCATGTGATTTGTGTAGCGTATATTAATGATGAAAAACTATTGTTAGATCCCACAGACCCTATTCATGTGCAAGGTACACCAGTACAAAGCTTGCAAGATCGTACCATTTTAATTGTGAATGCAGAGGGTGGTGATTTTTATAAAGTTGAGCGTTTTAAACCAGAAGAGAACAAAATTAAGTACCAGTTAAATTTGAAAATTAATCCTACTAATGATTTAATTGAAGGGACAGTTCAAATAGATTATACAGGTGTTTCAGGAAATTATTTAAGACGTATTCAAGATTATGAAGATCAAAAGGATTTTGCTACATTTAGTAATACGTTTTTTGAAGAGATTTTAGGAAATCAAAAACTATCTAATTTGGTTATCTCAGATGTGCCAAAGGAATTAGATTTTAAAAGTGATATTTCTATTAATGGAAAAACGTTTAGCGATGGCATGAATAGGTATTTGTTTATTGATTTTCTGCCAAGACTTATAGATTCAGAAAGTAGAGAAACATTAATAGAGGGAACGTATTTAAATAATACCTTTAATAAAATTGTCACTGCAAAAATAAAATTAAACGAGGCTATAGACTTATTTGAACCTATAGCGTATAATTACGAGGAAGAAGGGATGTTATTGCGACTTACTATTAGTGCTATTTCTAATCTAGAAATTGAGTGTTATTACGATTTTAGCCTTAATCATATTTTTGTGGAAGAGGAAAATGTCGATCCAATTAATAAAATATTGAATTCATTTAAAACAATAATTAATGAACCGATTGTTCTTAAGAAACTTAAAGATTAGTGTAATTTTTATAAGTTTAAGTCTTCTTTTTATGAGTCTTAAACCTTTAGAATTTAAAACAGAAGATCCATTTACGGAGCTTTGTAAAAACTCAGATGCTTATTATTTACATTCTTACAAAGATGTTACTTATGGAAAAAACTGGATGAGATACAAAATGTATGTCTCTGTCAATAACAAATTAGTTGTTAATACTACAAAAGGAGTAGAAGATTATGCTTTTTTAAATTTAGATGAATATGTTAGTAATCATTTAAAGTCCATTAAAATTAGAACTTTAAAGGCAGATGGTTCTGTTGTGGAGTTAGATTCTAGTTTGGTCTTTAAACGAAGTTCTAAAAAAGAAAGATTTGGTGATATAAGCTATCCTGTGCCTGCAGTAGAACCTGGAGATACTATAGAGACTTCGTATGTGTATTATAAAAATCTGAAAGAGTCAGAGTTGTTAAATTATGTAAATTTATATTCAGACTTGCCGAGTATGAATTCGCAATACTCAGTAAAAACGGCTCGAGATATGACGGTACGTTATAAAGTGTATAACGATTTCCCAAAGCCCAAAATAGTTGTAAATGACTCAATGGTGTATTTACAATTTTCAAAAGATAAAATTGAAGGTATTGTAGTTAATGATTTGTACTGTTTGCCATGTGAAAAGCCATACTTTTATTACGCATTAGAAAACAAAGACAGTGAACTAAAAACTTGGAAAGATGTCTATAATATAGAGTTTAATTTTCTAACGCAACCAATGGCCTTAGATTCTGATAGGTCATCGTATTATAAAAGATGGAAACGTAGAGTGCTTGGAACTGCTCAAGATAGTTCTAAATACTATAAGTTTAATTTATTGCATAATGAAGTATTAAATAACTTTACGATGCAACCGACTAATGAAGATGAGTTTATAAAATCTAATGGTTACTTTTTAAAGGAACAAAGATTCGATCCCTTTAGTATTAGACGTTTTTACAGACAGTTATTAGAAGATTTAGAAATTGACTATTGGGCTGTGTTCGGAAGAGAAAAACGTTTGGGACCAATAGATAAGCACTTAATTAGAAAGGGAGAATTCGCACATATATTTTTTGCCTTCGAAAATGAAAATGGTCATTTAAAATTTTTGTATCCACATGAAGATTTTTATATGTATCAAATTAATGAAATTCCAACTGAACTATATAGCACAGAGGCCGTGTTAGTTAAGCCATACTATAATGGTAAGAAGAAAAGAAAGGACAAGTTTATTGATAGAGATTTAGAACTAGCAGAAGTTGATTCTGTGTCTGTAAGTGTTATAGATTTACCAGAAATGAATTCAAATCACAACACAATCAATCAAACAATTTATGGTACTGTGGATATTGAGCAGAAAACGACCTCTTTTAAATACCGATTTAGAGTTTCGGGAGGGCCATCTACTGAGTTAAGATCCTTTTTTAGTATGCTTGATCAAAATGAAGAAATAAGTGATTTTTATGATTCTTTAACCGAGTTTGAAGGAGAGGATAATACCATACAGATCGATACAGTCTTTAGTAGAACATTAAATAGAGATAAGCCGTTTGCTTATACAATTAATGGAGAAGGTACATTGAATAATGTGGTGACTTTTATTAATGATAGTTTAGTGAGTCTTTCTATTGATAAATTAATCAATCACAAAACGTTAGAAAGTAGTTCTAAAACTTCTGATTTAAGTTATTTTTTAGATTTTAGTTATTCTGATATCTTAATATTTAACTTAAAATTCCCATGCGCAATTGAAGTATTGGGTATAGAGGATAGTAATATTAATTATAATGCTGATATTGGGGAATATACATTTAAGCTAAAAAAGAATCAGGATAACCAACTTAAGGTGGATTCCTATTACAATATCTTTAAGAGTACAATTCCTAGCGAAAAATTTGAAGACTTGAAATTATTAAATGAACAGGTGAAAAACGCAAAAAATAAAAGATTAATTATTAAATTAAAAACGACTTAATTGTGTCTTGTTTAATAAGTAGCCTGCTGTTTGTTAAACAGCGTTATAACTAAGTTTCTATTTATTGTAATTAGGATATAGAATTATTGTCTATTCTACGGGGAGTTTTACATTGGCCTTATGGAAGATACATCCAACATATTTGTTTTTTTTATAAGAATTGAACCGAAAAACTAAGTCTTAATCATTTCAAAAAAATATAATCTAACTATTCCACTAATTAACTACATTTGCAATCGCAAAATTTGCGATTAAAAATTAACAAGTTTCCCACATTTGTGGGAACGAAAAACAAGTTTTTCGATGAAAGCTGGAATTGTAGGATTACCAAACGTAGGAAAGTCAACCTTATTTAACTGTTTATCTAATGCCAAAGCGCAAAGTGCTAACTTTCCGTTTTGTACTATAGAACCTAATATCGGTGTGGTAAATGTACCAGATCCAAGATTAGAGAAATTAGAAGAATTGGTTAATCCAGAACGTGTACTACCAGCAACTGTAGAGATTGTTGATATTGCAGGTTTAGTAAAAGGAGCTTCTAAAGGTGAAGGTTTAGGAAATCAGTTTTTAGCTAACATTAGAGAAACCGATGCTATTTTACATGTATTACGTTGTTTTGACGATCCTAATATTATTCATGTTGATGGTTCTGTAGATCCTATTAGAGATAAGGAAACTATTGATATGGAATTACAGTTAAAAGATTTAGATACTGTAGATAAGAAATTAGATAAAGTTAAGCGTGCTGCAAAAACTGGTAATAAGGAAGCGCAGAAAGAAGAAGCAGTGCTTTTAAAAATAAAAGCAGGCTTAGAAGCAGGTGTTTCTGTTAGAGCTTTAGAATTTTCTGAAGAAGATTACGAAGATTTCGTTGTTCCGTCTCAGTTTATTACAGATAAGCCGGTAATGTATGTTTGTAACGTGGACGAAAGCGCAGCAAATACAGGAAACGCTTATGTAGATAAAGTTAAAGAAGCGGTTAAAGATGAAAATGCTGAGGTCTTAGTATTGGCTGTAGGTACAGAAGCAGATATTAATGAATTAGACGATTACGAAGAGCGCCAAATGTTCTTAGCAGATATAGGATTAGAAGAACCTGGTTCTGCAAAATTAATTAGATCAGCTTACAAGCTGTTAAAGCAACAGACCTATTTTACGGCTGGTGTTAAAGAAGTAAGAGCTTGGACTGTAAATATTGGTGCAACCGGACCACAAGCAGCTGGTGTAATTCATACCGATTTTGAAAAAGGATTTATTAGAGCAGAAGTTATTGCTTATAATGATTTTGTAGAATACGGAAGTGAAGCTAAAGTAAAGGAAGCAGGAAAAATGAAAGTAGAAGGAAAGAATTATATTGTTAAAGATGGAGATGTAATGCATTTCTTGTTTAATGTGTAACTTGCACAAATGATAGAGTATTTAAAAAAGATAAGTTTTAAACAGATTTTATTTTTTTTGGTGTGTGTGTTAGTTGTAGAGTTTCTACTGCTAAAACAGACACCTTTTTTTTGGGATGGTATTAGTAAATCGTCGCGTGCCAGTTGGATTTATGCCAATGGACTTACAGAATTTATTGTGCCTACTGAACGTAATTCTGGGCATCCACCATTGTGGATTACCTTATTGGCTGTTTTCTGGACTATTTTTGAAAAAGCACTTTGGTCGTCACGATTGTTATTATTGATTGTTAATATTGGTGTCGTTTGGCAGCTAGTACTACTTTGTAAGAATAATTTTGTAAAATTGGTTTCAGCTTCTGCCGTTTTATTGGTGTTTTTAGAACCCACATTTATAGCGCAAACCACTAATTTAAACAACGATATGTTGCTGTTGTTTTTTACGCTTCTTGGACTAAATGCGCTCATTAAATCGAAACCGGTACTTTTTGCTTTAGCATTGTCGGGTTTATTATTTACCAATCTCAGAGGTATTTATATTGTTATATCTATAGTTTTAATTCATGTCATTTACACGCGGTTCAAATTAATTAAAAACAGAAAACCGATCTATTTAGGTTATGTTGTTGCGCTATTGAGTTTTGCTATGTTTTGTTATTTTCAATATGAAAAATTAGGTTGGTTTTTAATCACTCAGAAAGAAAACTATAATGCGCAAAGACAATCGGTAGGGTTAAAACAAGTGCTCATAAATAGTATTGTCTATGCGAAAAGCTTTTTAGAATTCGGGCGCTTTATTATTGTGTTATTTCTATTGCCTTTATTAGTGAAATACATAAGAGATAAGTCGAATAGGAGTGTTAGAATTGATAGAATAGCCATTGCGTTTTTTGTGTTTGCCTTTATCTTTTTTATAGGTATGGTGCCATTTTCAAACCCAATTGGTGATCGGTATTTTATGATTTGTTATTTATTGGCAGTTATTTTGCTCATTAATTTAATAACACATTACAACCTGTCTAAAAAACCATTAATGTATGTGGCTATTGTGTTGATGTTTATTTCTGGTCATTTCTGGATTTATCCTGCGACTCTTTCTCAATCTTGGGATAGCTCATTAGCATATTTAAATAGTTATACCGTTGAAGAGCAAATGGAATATTATATAGATTCAGTTGGGATAAAGCCTTCTGAAATAGGAACACGAATTCGGTTTAATGAGCGGGATAATTCGGAATTTAAAGTGCTGACAGAAGCAGAGCGTTATACAGATTTTAATATTGAAACAAATCAATTCATAATGCTTTCTAATATAGATAATCAGACCAAAGATGATGAGTTAAATGAAATTATGACAAATTGGAAATTGATTAAAAGTTATTCTCAGTTAGGTGTTTTTATGTCGTTATATAAAAAAGAATAATTGAGCATAATTATATCAAATAAGACGTAAGATTAGGGGGTGTAATGTAAAAAGGTCTCGTTTTAGAGATGAAATTTAAAAAACTCCAATGTTCTCAACATATTAATGCTGTTTTGTTAATTACTTTACCGCCTCCTTATTTCATGTTTTAAGCTATAGTATTATATTTAGCCTTTCATCTAAATTTTGCCCACTTTTATGTCAGACCAGACTAGCTATACCGAAGATAACATACGCTCACTCGATTGGAAAGAACACATCCGAATGCGACCTGGTATGTATATCGGTAAATTAGGTGATGGCTCGTCTCCTGATGATGGTATTTATATTCTTCTAAAAGAGGTTTTAGATAATTCCATTGATGAGTATGTGATGGGAGCAGGTAAAACGATTGAAATTTCCATTCAAGGTGAACGTGTTATTGTCCGCGATTATGGTCGTGGTATTCCATTAGGAAAAGTGGTAGACGTTGTGTCTAAAATGAATACTGGTGGTAAGTATGATTCTAAAGCCTTCAAGAAATCTGTAGGTTTAAATGGTGTTGGTACTAAAGCTGTAAATGCATTATCGTCTTATTTTAGAGTAGAATCAACGAGAGATAGTAAGTCGGCTTCAGCAGAATTTGAACAGGGAAATCTTACCAATCAAGAACTTTTAGATGATACCTCTCGAAGAAAAGGAACGAAAGTGTCTTTTATTCCTGATGAAATTATATTCAAAAATTACAAGTATCGAAGCGAATATGTGGTTAAGATGCTTAAAAACTATGTGTATCTAAATCCAGGATTAACCATTGTTTTTAATGGCGAAAAGTTTTATAGTGAAAATGGATTGAAAGATTTACTGTCTGAGAACATTAACGAGTCAGATATGCTATATCCAATCATTCATCTTAAAGGGGATGATATAGAAATCGCTATCACACATAGTAAAACACAATACAGTGAAGAGTATCACTCTTTTGTTAATGGGCAAAATACAACTCAAGGTGGAACGCATTTAGCTGCGTATAGAGAATCTATAGTTAAAACTATAAGAGAGTTTTATGGAAAAAGTTACGAGGCATCTGATATTAGGAAATCTGTTGTTACGGCAATTGCCATAAAAGTAATGGAGCCTGTTTTTGAAAGTCAGACAAAAACAAAATTAGGTTCTACAGATATGGGTGGCGAATTGCCAACGGTTAGAACCTATATTAATGATTTTGTAAAAACCTATTTAGATAACTTTTTACATAAAAATCCGGATACGGCTGAGAAAATTCAACGTAAAATTCTTCAAGCTGAGCGTGAGCGTAAAGAATTGTCGGGTATTAGAAAGTTAGCCAAAGACAGAGCTAAGAAAGCGAGTCTTCATAATAAAAAATTACGCGACTGTAGAGTGCATTTTGGGGATACAAAACACGACCGGAATTTAGAATCGACTTTATTTATTACAGAGGGTGATTCTGCCTCTGGAAGTATTACAAAGTCGCGCGACGTGAATACACAAGCCGTTTTTAGTTTAAAAGGAAAGCCTCTAAACTGTTATGGCTTAAGTAAAAAGATTGTATACGAGAATGAAGAGTTTAATCTTTTGCAAGCCGCTCTAAATATTGAAGAATCACTTGAGGATTTGCGTTATAACAATGTTGTCATAGCAACGGATGCCGATGTTGATGGTATGCACATTCGTTTGTTATTAATAACATTCTTTTTGCAATTCTTTCCAGAAGTTATAAAAGAAGGGCATTTGTATATTTTGCAAACCCCTTTATTTAGAGTTCGAAATAAAAAGGAAACGATTTATTGTTATTCCGAAGACGAACGACGTGATGCTATGGAAAAATTAAAACCAAAACCAGAAATTACCCGATTTAAAGGTTTAGGTGAAATTTCACCAGATGAATTTGTGCATTTTATAGGTGAAGATATTCGTTTAGATCCTGTAATGTTAGACAAAGACATGTCTATTGAAGAGTTACTGTCCTTTTATATGGGTAAAAACACACCAACGCGTCAAGAATTTATTATTGACAATCTTAAAGTTGAATTAGATGTTGTTGAGGAAGATGTTTAAATTATTTAATTTGAGATTTATTTCTATACTATTCGTGTTTTTTTATTTTTCAAATAGTATAGAGGGGCAGAATAGAGAAATCCCAATAGTTAGTATAGATTATGAATTAAGGGAAAATGCTTTTAAATATGTTTTTGGAGCACTGAATTATTGTGAGTTAAGCGATTTTCCTAAACTAGATGAAAGCCAGGCGACTAGTCGTTTTTTGAGTAGGTTTATCCCTCAAAGAATTTATAATATGTGTGATTGGTTTTTTGAGAGATTTGGAAAGGTGAAAAATGTTAAACTAAAAAATGTTGTTATTGATAGTTTAGGTCGAAAACACTTTAGGTATAAAGCTAACTATGCCGAATTTGATAGAGCTATTGATTTCCGAGTAGTTTTTAATGAGGAAAATAAAGTGCATTGGATGCATTATCTCATAGATTGGGATGAAAAATTTAATTTTTTTAGTGATGAAGATCTTCAGAGAGCGCCCGTTGAAGATTCATCTAATACTATTTTAGCGCAACATAAAGATTTTGTGTTAAGTAATTATAAATATAAAGATTCTTCTTTTTTAAACTACATTAAGCCGGAGCTGTTAGCTTATCCTAAAAAAGTTAAGTCTTGGACCTCAAGTATAGTTAATGAGCGAGATTCTATTTATTCAAAGTTAGGAGGTTTTGAAAACCTAAAACTCAAAGAAAAACTTATTTCAAATAATGGTTATTTAGTATATCGTTATAGTGCTAATTTTGATAAATTAGATGCCCCTTCTGAGGTTAGGCTTTTTTGCGATTTAAAAGATAGGTATATGGGAGTTAGAGTGGTCGATATTTGGTATAATGAATATGATCAAGCAGATGATGGTTTAAAAGATAGAGTAGAGAAAGATAAAATTAAAGGTAAATAATGAAAGTAATTGCATGAGAACAGATAATAGAGATATAAAAAACACCATAATTTCTATTTATTTTATATTAATTATCGCGGCCGTTTTATTGGCTACGGTTTTTCAGTCTTATAATTTAGTAGAAGGAAGTTCAATATATGTATTAATAGGATTGCTAGTCACTGTAATTATAGTGCATTTTGTAGCACGATTCTTTGAGTATGATAGCGATGGCGCAAATGTTATTATTACTAATAGTGGATTAATACTTACAGATCATTTTAACTACAGAGAAAATAAAGTAGAGGTCGCCAGACATAAAATTACGGGGTACAGAATAGTCAATTATTATTTTTATAAGAGTTTAATTGTTTACACAACGCAAAGTAATGGGAAAGTGACAAGGGAGCGTTTTAATATTACACTTTTAAAAAATAAAAAAGTAAAATATGTAAGGCAGTCTCTAAAAAAGATTATCAAGGAAAATAAAAGCAAAAAGTTGTAGAAATAGATGATAGAAGAACATGACGAGTTGTTAAATGAAGACGATGGTAGCCAAGAGACAATAACTAAGGTTACCGGAATGTATAAAGAATGGTTCTTAGATTATGCATCCTACGTAATTCTAGAGCGTGCTGTACCAGCGATTGAAGATGGATTTAAGCCGGTGCAACGTCGTATAATGCATTCTATGAAAGATTTAGATGATGGACGTTATAACAAAGTAGCGAATATTGTTGGTCATACAATGCAATATCATCCACATGGTGACGCGAGTATAGCAGATGCTATGGTGCAGATAGGACAAAAAGATTTGTTAATTGATACCCAAGGAAACTGGGGAAATATATTAACAGGTGATCGTGCTGCAGCATCGCGTTATATTGAAGCACGACTTTCTAAGTTTGCTTTAGATGTTGTTTATAATCCAAAAATCACAGACTGGCAGTCCTCTTATGATGGCAGACGTAAGGAACCTATAAACCTTCCTGTAATGTTTCCTTTGTTATTAGCACAAGGTGGCGAAGGGATTGCGGTTGGCTTGTCTACGAAAATTTTACCACACAATTTTATTGAACTGATTGACGCTTCTGTAAAACACTTAAAAGGAAAGCGATTTACAATTCTTCCAGATTTCCCAACTGCAGGTATTGCAGATTTCACCAACTATAATGATGGATTAAGAGGAGGAAAGGTTCGTGTTAGGGCTTTGATTTCACAACGCGATAAGAATACATTAATGATTACCGAAATTCCTTTTGGTACAACAACATCGTCATTAATTGATTCTATTCTTAAAGCGAATGATAAAGGGAAAATAAAAATTAAAAAGATTGAAGATAATACGGCGGCTGAAGTAGAGATTTTAATTCATTTGCCTCCAGGCTTGTCACCAGATAAAACGATTGATGCGCTTTATGCATTTACAAGTTGTGAATCGTCTATTTCTCCATTGGGCTGTGTGATTGAGGATAATAAGCCTTATTTTGTTGGTGTCACCGAAATGTTACGTCGTTCTACAGATAATACAGTTCAGCTTTTAAAGAGTGAATTAGAAATACGATTAGGAGAGTTTCAAGAGCAATGGCATTTTGCGTCCCTTGAGCGTATTTTTATTGAAAAACGTATTTATCGCGATATTGAAGAAGAGGAAACGTGGGATGGAGTTATTGGTGCTATTGACAAAGGGCTTCAGCCACATATAAAACACTTAAAACGCGCTATCACGGTTGAAGATATTACGCGTTTAACAGAAATTAGAATTAAGCGTATTTCTAAATTTGATATCGATAAAGCACAACAAAAGATAGATGCTCTAGAGGATCAAATAGCTGAAGTAAAACATCACTTAGCCAATCTAATTGATTATGCTATAGCGTATTTCGAAAGATTAAAAAAGGAATACGGAGAAGGAAAAGAGCGCAAAACCGAAATCAGAATCTTTGATGATGTAGATGCGACAAAAGTGGTGATTAGAAACACAAAACTCTATGTTAATAGAGCAGAAGGGTTTATTGGTACAGCATTAAAACGCGATGAGTATGTTTGTGACTGTAGTGATATCGATGATATTATTGTGTTCACGAATCAAGGCACAATGATGGTGACTAAAGTAGATTCTAAAACTTTTATAGGTAAGAATATTATTCATGTTGCTGTATTTAAGAAAAAAGACAAACGTACCATTTACAATATGATTTATCGTGATGGTAAAGGTGGTCCATCTTATGTGAAACGATTCGCTGTAACGAGTATGACACGAGATCGTGAGTATGATTTAACCAACGGGAATAAAGGCTCTGCGTTATGGTATTTCTCCGCAAATCCTAATGGTGAAGCTGAGGTGGTGACTATTATGTTGCGCCAAGTTGGTAGTATTAAGAAGTTAAAGTGGGATTTAGATTTCGCCGATGTTTTAATAAAAGGTAGAGCTTCTAAAGGTAATGTTGTTACTAAATACGCAATTAAGCGCGTGGAATTAAAAGAAAGAGGTGTGTCTACTTTAAAACCTCGTAGAATATGGTTTGATGACACCGTTCAGCGTTTGAACGTTGATAATAGAGGTGAGTTAATTGGTGAATTTAGGGGCGAGGATAGATTACTTATTATTAATCAGTCTGGAGTTGTAAAAACAATTATACCAGAATTGACGACGCATTTTGACAGTGATATGATTGTTATGGAGAAATGGATCCCTAAAAAGCCAATTTCGGCAATTTACTTTGATGGTGAAAAAGAACGCTATTATGTAAAACGTTTTGTTATTGAGCATGAAGGCAAGGAAGAGGATTTTATTTCAGATCATCCAGACTCACAGTTAGAGATTGTTTCAACCGATTGGAGACCAATGGTAGATGTAGAATTCACGAAAGAACGTGGTAAAGAACGGAAACCGAACATGGAAGTGAATCTTGAAGAATTTATTTCAGTAAAAGGGATTACTGCTCTTGGAAATCAACTCACTAAAGATAAAATAAATCAGATTAATTTATTGGAATCATTACCTTATGAGGAGGCAGAAGAAGTGCCTGCGGATGAGATAGAGGTTGTGGATGAGGAAACAGTTAAGACTGTAAAATCTGAAAATGAATCGAAATCTGATAGTTCATCTGATGATGATAGTGATGATGATTTAGGGATGGATGAGAAGGGGCAAGTGACGCTTTTTTAGTGGATCTAAACGGACAGAATAGATATGCCATTTGCTATTTTTTCTTTTTAACCGCCTTAAAGTTTAAGAATTCTACAAAGAGCGAAAATGCTATAGCAAAATACAAATAGCCTTTAGGTATTGCTCCAACTGTATTTCCGAAGAATTCAGTATGTGATAAATGTGCTGCTTCTGTGATTAGCATAAACCCTATTAGAATTAGAAAAGCAAGCCCTAAAATTTGAATGCTAGGGTGTTTGTCAATGAACTTTCGAATCGGATTCGCAAAACCTATCATAATACCAATGGAAATCGTAACGGCAATAATCATTAAGATTAACGTGTAGTTGTGATTGGGATGTAGTCCATTGGTCATGCCAACAGCTGTTAGGATAGAGTCTATTGAGAAAATAAAATCAAGAATTACTATTTGAACAATAGCATTGCTAAGTGATTTTATGGCTTTAGATTTTGCTGTGTCTTCATCGTGAGATGGGTTTTCAACCTTTTCTCGTATTTCAGAGGTGCTTTTGTATATTAAAAATAAGCCTCCTGCAAATAAAATTATGGCTTGCCAGCTAATTCCTATGGATAACCAGCTGGTTTCTATGGTGTAAAAGGGTTTGCTAAGGCCAATTAAAAAGGAAACAAAGAAGAGTAGGATAATACGTTGTACTAAGGCTAGTAATAGTCCTATTCGGGTAGCTTTACTTCGTTGGTGTTCTGGTAATTTATTTGCTGCAATAGATATAAATACAATATTATCTATGCCAAGGATGATTTCTAGAAACGTTAAAGTTAGTAATGCCATTATGGCATCGGAAGTCAGTAAGAAATCGAGCATAATGTTATTCTATTTTTATTGCGGTACCTTTTTCGACTCGTGAAGGCTTATTCGGTCTTTTAACGGCGAGTTTATATTCAAAAGTATAAGAATCTTCAGTTGTAGATAGGATCTTCATGTGAATAGCCTCTTTTTCGGAATTGCTGATTGGGTGTAGTTTTTTTAATATAAACTCACAATCATTAATCCAGCGGATAGATGATGAATCTGCTTTTTCTTCATGGTAATCAATATTGAAATCCTCAGTACGCCTAAATCGCGAGGTTTGCTCAGTGCCATCAATAATGTATGTAAATTCAAAAGTACCCGTTTTAAAATCAGAACAATCGCGTTCTATTGAGTAACAACTCGTTAGTAGTGTTAGTAGTAGTATTGAAAGAAAAAACTTCATATAAATCCTTTTTGCAAAGATAATGAATAGTGTAATTAGTATTAAGGCTTGTAGCTTTTAAAAGTACCATTTTTATAAAAGATTACAATTTTATCGATTTCAGAATTCGAATCTGAAACAGTGTTTAAATTAGGGAGTTGAGGCTTGGTGTTTGTTTCTGGTAGGTTTGAGTTTGGTGATTCAGATATTTTAGTCGTGCTCGGAAAATTCCCTTTGCCGTTCATTAACCAATATAATTCAACTTCAGGATAGGAGTGTAATACCTTCATTACGAAATCTAAACTAGGCTTGTTTCTGCCACTTAAAATGTGTGAAATACTAGAGCGTTGTACACCGATTTTTTCTGCGAAACTTGAGGCAGATTCACCATAGAAATCGATGACCTTTTGTAAACGTTTAGTGAAATCGGTAGAGTTTATCATTGTAAACTTGAGTTTGGTAAATGTAATGATACAAATGTAAACAATAGTATTTTTACAAATGTTAATTAGGGTGAAATAATTTTAAACAACTTAAATTTTAGGTTTGATTTTTGTCCTTAAAACACTGAAAACAATAATTTTCAATGTGTATTTGTTTTTGTGTTAAATAATTTTCAATATGTTTGGTTTAGGAAAATCATTTTGCTGAAGTTAATGTTTACTAATGTAACAAATACCTGCAATATTGTTGTTTACAAATGTAATAAATCAAATGATTACATTTGTAACCATTAATTTAGTCATATGAATTTACAATTTTTAAATCACCAATTTTCTGAGGTTAAAACACCAGAACTTTATGGTCGATATATTACTAATTCTGATATAGAAAAATGTTTAGAAAATTTATCAAAACCTCAAGTTTCTACTATTGGATATTCTGTTGAAAAGCGGCCAATATATAGTTTGAAATTTGGTAGTGGACCTATTAAGATTTTATTGTGGTCTCAAATGCACGGCAATGAATCAACTTCAACAAAAGCACTTTTTGATTGTTTTAATCTTTTTGAAACTGAACAAGGTTTTTCAAAAAAGATTTTAGAACAATGTACTTTAATGGTTATTCCTATTTTAAATCCTGACGGAGCTGAACGATATACACGAGTCAATGCAAATAAAGTTGATTTAAATAGAGATGCTCAAGATTTGTCTCAGCCAGAAAGTAAAGTGTTACGTCAAATATATATAGACTTTAAGCCCGATTATTGTTTTAACTTACATGGGCAACGAACTATTTTTAGTGCTGGTGAAACCGATAACGTTGCTACACTGTCATTTTTATCGCCAGCACAAGACCGAGAGCGGCAGTTAACAGCTAATAGAAAAGCAGCTATGGTGATTATTGCGAGAATTAATGAATTGTTACAAGTTGAGATCCCAAATAGTATAGGACGTTACGATGATGGTTTTAATTTGAATTGTGTTGGAGATACGTTTCAGAATTTTGGAGTGCCAACGCTATTGTATGAGGCAGGACATTATAAAAATGATTACGATAGAGAAGTAGTGAGACGTTTAATGTTTGTTGCTATTTTAAAAGGACTCGATGCTATTATAAATGGAGTTAATATTGATGCGTATAAAGCTTATTTTGATATTCCAGAAAATGCAAAATGCTTCTATGATATTATTATAAGAAATGCAAAGAGTGAAAATGAGAACGGTCTTGTTGATATAGCAATTCAATATAAAGAGGTATTAAAAGACGGAAAATTAGAATTTATTCCAATAATTGAAGAAATCTCGATATTAAACACCAAGTTTGGTCATAAAGAAATAGAAGCCAATCAGTTTTTGGTTAAAACAATAACGAATTCTGGTCTCATTATAGGTTCCGAAATCGATTTCGTAATGATAAATAATGAAAGAATCTCATTAAAACCGTAAAAATATTCACTTATAATGCATAATTGTTAATGTAAATGTTCTATTTTTGCGTTTAGTTTAAAGATTATATAATTATGGCAAAGTTTAAATTAGATGAAGTAGATCACCAGATTCTCGATATGTTGATCGATAATACGCGTATTCCTTTTACAGATATAGCAAAGAAATTATTGATTTCTGCAGGTACTGTTCATGTACGCGTAAAGAAAATGGAGGAAGCAGGAATTATAATGGGTTCCTCATTAACATTAGATTACCAAAAGCTGGATTATTCATTCATTGCTTATGTTGGTGTTTTTCTACAAAATACATCGCAAACGAAATTTGTTTTAGAGCGAATTTCAGATATACCTTATGTAACGGTAGCACATATTACAACAGGAAAATTTAATATTTTCTGTAAAATTAGAGCTAAGGATACGATGCATGCAAAGGATATTATCTTTATGTTAGATGATATTGATGGTGTTTATAGAACGGAAACAATGATTTCTTTAGAAGAGAGTCTTAACGATAAAAAACGTTTGATGCATACCATTTTTAATGAGTTGTAGTCAAAATAGAATAGTTTAACAAAAGCCCTTAGTTATTTTGACTTGGGGCTTTTTTTATTAGAAATTATATAAATTTGAATACCATGAAGACCTCAGAGTACAATTCTTATTATAAACCTTATATTGATGCTCTCAATAAAGATATAGGTATTGTGGACGGATTGAAACAAAATTTAGATGATTTGGTTTCTTTTTATTCAAATATTCCACAGGAAAAGCATAATTATGCTTACGCAGAAGGAAAGTGGACTATAAAGGATGTATTACTACATACTATAGATACTGAACGTGTTTTTGCTTATCGCGCATTAAGAATAGCTAGGCAGGATAAAACACCTTTAGCAGGTTTTGAGCAAAACGATTATGTTGACTATGCATTTGCAGCAAATCGATCTATAGAAAGTTTATTAGAAGAATATAGAGCGGTGCGACAAGCAACAATTACATTATTTAGTTCATTCGACACAGATGTATTACCTCTTGTAGGTGAAGCTTCTGGGTTTCCTATTTCAGTTAGAGCAATAGGTTATATAATTATGGGACATGAAAATCATCACGTAAAAATTATAAAAGAGCGTTATCTCTAATTAGCATAATAATCAAAGGCTTCTAAAATTAAGTCATTACTAATTACGCAATCTAGTTTTGGTTTTCCAATAGCTTCGAGAAGTACGAATTTCACAACACCATGACTGTTCTTCTTGTCATATTTTAATAATTCGATGATATGTTGTTGATCAGCTTTAGTGATTTCAACCTTGGAGAATGTTTTTAAAATACCGTTTGTGATTATTTCCAAGTCCTCATTACTTAATGCGCAAACTTTAGTGGATAAATAGGTTTCTAAAATCATGCCTATGGCGATAGCTTCACCATGAAGCAAAGGATTTTTGTCAGCATTTTCCATGAAATAACTTTCTATGGCATGACCTAATGTATGTCCAAAATTTAAAATTTTCCTTAAGCCTTGTTCGGTTGGATCAGATGTTACAACAGTGTTTTTAATAACAATTGAGTCGTAAATAAGTCGATCTAAGTCAGAAAGATTTAAATTTTCGAGATGGGTTAAGGTATTCCAATAGGTTTCGTCAAAAATTAAACCATGTTTTAGCATTTCAGCAAAACCAGAAACCATTTCGTTTTGCGGAAGTGTATCTAGGAAAGATGTATCTACGCCAACCATTTCACCTTCATTAATAACGCCAACTTGATTTTTTAGAGATCCTAAGTCAACACCGGTTTTTCCACCAACAGAGGCATCAACCATAGCTAATAATGACGTTGGAATATTGATGTAAGTTATGCCGCGCATATAAGTACTCGCCACAAATCCTCCTAAATCCGTAACGACTCCACCTCCTAAATTGATTAACAAACTTTTTCGATCAGCATTGTATTCTGATAGAGCTTCCCAAACACCAGTACAAATATCAATGGATTTGTGTTCTTCTCCATTTGGCATTTCCATAACTTCAACAGTTATTTCTCCAGATTCAATGCGCTCTAAGAACTTAGCTAAACAATAATCGTGTGTGTTTGTATCAACAAGAATAAATATCTTAGAAGGGTTGACTGTTTTTATATAGTTATTTAGGTTGGTGTAAACCTCAGAATTAAAGTGTACTACGGCGTTTTTTGTCGAAATAGATTCCATATGATAAATTAAGTGCAAATATGACGTGAAAATACTTCCTTTTTAGAAAAAAATGTAAGACTATAATAAATATATTTGCATTTATATTCTTTTAGCTCATGATAAATAGATCACTCTTTGAGGACACAGGTACGGCGTTTACTTTAAAATCTGATTCAGAATTAGAACGAGCGTATTTTTTATTCAAAATGATTTCCTCTGAGCCTTTGGTTCGGATTGGTACGGTAGCAACCAATTTTGCACTAAAAGCACATTTGCCAGTAGAAAAGTTGATAAGAGCAACAGTCTTTGATCATTTCTGTGGTGGTGTGAATGAAGAAGATTGTTTACCGGTTATAGATAAATTATATACAGAAGGAGTGAGTTCCGTTTTGGATTATTCGGTTGAAGGTAAAGCCGAAGAAAATCAATTTGATAATGCGTTAGAGAAAATATTAAAAATCATTCGTTTTTGTGATGATAGAGAGGCAATGCCAATTGTGGTTTTTAAGCCCTCTGGTTTTGGACGTTTTAAATTATACCAAAAGAAGACAGAAGGAGTAGAGTTGTCTGCTGAAGAAGAAGCAGAATGGGGAAGAATAGTAAACCGTTTTGATACCGTTTGTAAACTCGCAAAAGAAAAAGATGTCGAAGTTTTAATTGATGGTGAAGAAAGTTGGATGCAGGATGCTGCAGATGATTTAGTAGAAGAAATGATGCTTCGCTATAATAAAGATGTTACTATAGTTTATAACACCTTGCAATTGTATCGTTGGGATCGTTTAGACTATTTAAAAGCGTTACTCCAACGTGCCAAATACAATGGATTTAAAATTGGTATGAAGATTGTTCGTGGTGCTTATATGGAAAAAGAACGCGAACGTGCTTTAGAAAAAGGATATGACTCTCCAATCTGTGAAAATAAAAAAGCTACTGACGATAATTTTAATGAAACACTGAATTATATACTTAACAATTTAGAGGGTGTCTCAGTTTTTATAGGGACACATAATGAAGCAAGCTGTTTTTTGGCTATGGAACTTATGGAAACTCTTAATATATCTAAGGAAGATAATAACGTTTGGTTTGGACAATTATATGGTATGAGTGATCATATTAGCTTTAATTTGGCTGCTCAAGGTTATAATGTAGCGAAGTACATTCCGTTTGGTCCAGTAAAGGATGTGATGCCGTATTTAATTAGAAGGGCAGAGGAGAATACATCTGTTGCAGGTCAGACTAGTCGTGAGTTAACTTTGTTGAAGGCGGAGAAGCGGAGACGTAAGTTGTAAGAATTTAACCGTAACTTAAGTATAAAATAAAAGCCACTAATGTAATTTAGTGGCTTTTATTTTTATATAAATTGAAAAGTAATGAGTATTTCAATTAAGATTTTCCCAATTGATATTCTTTTCTCTTACGACAGAATAAAAGGACAAAAAATTAAAAATCTTAATGGAATTTATCTAGAATTATAAGAATTAGTTTTCGGAATCGATATTTGTATTTGCTAATACTATTTCCATCATGGTATTTAAATAGATTCACTAAGAATTGAGGGTTTTTGATGAAATGATCTCGCTTTGGGGTCTGTATAAAAGAAGTCATTGCATTTCTACTGATATTCTGTATACCAACTGTATTTAAAAATTTCACTTTTTTTGTTGAAGCAGTCATAGCTTTATAACCAGCTTCTTTAGCGATATCAATACTCAATTGATTAAAACCACCACCCGGCCAGCAAATAAAATCTACGGGTTTATTGAGTTTTTGTTGAATAATTCTTTTGCTTTCCAATAACTCATAGGTATAGCGATCTCTCATGTCTTCATCTGATTCAAATTGTCCAGGAATCTCGTTGAGCTTTTTGTTTAATTTTTTAATAAAGTCTTTCTTGTTAGTTACACCTCCTGCTTTTGAATATTCATTAATGGAATATTCGATAAATTTTTCATTGGGGATATACTTTCGAACTTTTAAAGCCCTATCATATTCAAAAATGGGAGTGCCATGTTCAGCAAATTTTGATTGGTCTTCATTGATATAATACGGTTTTCTTTTTGGTTGTGATAACCATGGTAACCAATTGTATTTCGGTTGACCAGTATAAATATCTGTTATTTTATTTGAATAAGAATAAAAGTTATGACTCATGCTGTGAGATTGGATATCAATCACACCGGAGCTTTGCATAGCATTCAATTCTACCCAATTTAGAAATCCAAGTGGTTGAAGTTTGGATTTTTTAATTTTATTATTCCAAACATCTTCTAGATTTGGTCTAATTTCAGTACCATCAGGAATAAATTCTGGGTTAACAAAGATGGTGCCTTTCAAACCATATTTTTTAAGTATTGGAAAAGCATATACCCAATTATCTAGATAACCATCATCAAAAGTAAGTACTATTTTCTTTTTAGAATTTGAGTCTTTTTCCCAAGAGTCAAGAAATACAGTTTCATAGTTATTATCAACTAAATACTTGCAGAAATTCTCAAAATGAATAATAGAAATAGAAAGCCATTTTCTATACCAATTTTCTTTTTCACAACCAATACTGTGTAGCATTAAGGTTTTCATAAATAGTGTTTTTTTTAGTTTACTTTGATTTTGAAAAAAAGCTATACCATTTTTTCTTCCTTTGAGGATTATTGCCATAACCATAGCCATAACCATAGCCTTTTTTATCAAAATTAGTTCCGTTTAAAAGCAGATTCATATTTGGCAACCTGTTATCTTTATAAAGCGGTTTAGCTACTGCAGATAATTGTCTTTTGTCAACATTATTTGCACTAACAACATAAATAAATATGTCTGCAAATTTTGAGATTAACATTGTATCGCTTACCAAGCCTACAGCTGAAGTATCTACGATAATATAATCATATTTATCTTCAAAATAATCAAATAAATCTTTAACTCTATCACTCATCAATAATTCAGAAGGGTTAGGAGGTATTGTTCCAGAGGAAATAACATCTAAATACGCATTGCTCTTTAATTTATTTATAATTTCATTTGGTTTTATTGATTTATTCGCAATATAATCTGATAAGCCAACTTCAGTAGTCGGTTTCTCGTTAAGATATTTCATAATCTTAGGAACTCTAATATCCATTTCAATTAGTAACACTGTTTTTTCTGAAAATGAAATAGATGACGCTAAGTTAGTGCTAGTGTGTGATTTGCCTTCTTGAGCTCTTGTGGATGTAATAAATATTTTTTTAGTATTAGAGCTATTGTTTTTTAATAAAAAATCTATGTTAGATCTGATAATTCTAAAAGCTTCAGCTTTCGGTGAATAATCAACTTTAGAAACTAGCTTGGTCTTTTTGCTTGTTAACGGAATATCACCGATATACGGGATATTAAGAACCTCTAAAAGGTCGTCTTTATCATAAATTTTTGTATCTAATAAGTCCTTCATGTAGATAATGCCAATAGGAATCATCAAACCTAAGATTAGAGCAGCTAAATATGTTATCATTTTATTAGGTGATACAGGCGTATATGACGAATAGGCATTGTCAATAACTTTAGCATTGGATGTGAACATTCCAAGTGTAATAGCTGACTCTTCCCGTTTTTCTAATAAATATAAGTAAAGTGATTCTTTAATGCTTTGTTGGCGTTCTATACCTCTAAGTTGTTTTTGCTTAGTTGGAGCAGAATACAGTTGTCCTCTAATTCTTGCTTCTTCTTGATTAAGACTGTTAAGGGTAATTTCACTTGATTTTTTCATGCTTTCAAGTGAACTCGATAAGTTTTCCTTTAAAGAATTGATTTGATTGTTTAAATTAATTACCACTGGATTACTTTCAGAAGAATTTTTCAAAAGTTTATCGCGCTCCGCAACTAATTCATTGTGAGTTTGAGTGACTTGACCTACGTTTCCGTCAGAAATCCCTATAGAAGGTAGGAGGTCAGAATTTTTATTCTTTTCTTGGATTTCTTGCTGTAAGTAGTCAATTAATTGAATATTATTAGTCGTGCTATTTATTTGCGATTCATTTTGCCTTTCGCTTTGTAAGTAAATATCCGCTTGAGCACCAAGGGCTGTTAAATTATTTCGTTTTTGAAGTTGTTCAGCGGTAAAGTCAACTTCTTCCAATTCTTTAAATACTAATTCTAGCCGATTATTTATGAAGTCAGAAGTTACTTGAACGACCTCTTCTTTATCCATAATAACATCGTTGTTGTATTCTTTTATTAGATGGTTTAAAAAATTTATTGCTCTTTTTGGTATGTTATCCTCAAGGCCTAATTTTACAACACTAGATTCGTCTCCTGTTGATATAGAAAGTTTTTTACTATACCGACTTATTGTTGAAGAAATGCGATTGATTGATACTCTTAAGTTACTCCCTGTTTTCGGACTGTATTTTCCACTATTAGGAACAATGACAATATCTCCAAATCCTGTTTTTATTCGGTCACCGAATAAGAAAGATTTACCTAAAGCGTCATCACGGTTTATAAGTGATTTTCCATCATCTTTAAACATTAAAAACTCTGATGGGGATTTTATCTTAATAAAAAGTGTAGTGTCTATTTTATGGATAATAGAATCATGGGCAAAAAAATTTATTTTTATTGGGGGATTTTCATAGATCTCTTGTTCCTTTATTTTACCTTGTTTATAATACGTAATATTGAGTTTTAAAGCCTTGACAATATTAGAAATTAAAGTTCTCGATGTCATAACTGCAATCTCATCTTTTATTGCATTCGATTTACCAGATAAAAGACTACTTCCACTAAGTTCAGCTAAACTAGGTAGTTTTTGAGATTCTTTATCGTCTTTTATTCTAATCGTAGCAGAAGCCTCATATTGATTAGTTGAATATCTCAAGTGAAGGAAAGCTAGTGCTAATGCTATAATTACAAAAAATGAAATTAACTTCCATCTAGAAAGGTATAGACTTAGCGTTTTTTTTATGGCTTTAGTAGATATTATGTTTTTAGATTCCATATAATACTAGATTGTAAAAGCTTAAATTATTTTATTAGGAATACAGCTATAACCGTTGTTAAAGTGCCTATGGCAGAAATTAAGACACTATTATTTTGGTTATATGTTGAAGAGCGTATTTTGGCGTTATTTGGTTCTACATATATGACATCGTTTTGTTGTAAGTAATATAAGGGTGAATTAACTGAATTAATTGATGTTAAGTCAATATTTGCAAACTTTTTTTTCCCGTCGATTTCTCTTATCAATTTTACGTTTTTTCGTTTTCCAAATATTGTTAAATCACTAGCATAACCAAGCGCTTCTAAAATAGTCACTCTTTCATCTTGCATCGTAAAAGTTCCTGGCCTAGAAACTTCTCCGATAACGGTAATCGTAAAATTTGCTAACCTAACATTGACAATTGGATCTGTTGCCATTGTGCTAATACGCTCAACTAAAAGATTGGTTAATTCAGATCGGGTTAGGCCTTCAACTTTTAGAGTTCCAAAGACGGGAAACTGAATATTACCATTGTAATCAATCAAATAGGTTTGTTGGGTTAAGCTGCCTTGGGCACTTGTTAAATTTGTAGTGTTGTGAGAAACCACTGGTAAATTAAACGGACTAACAGTAGCTGGGTCTAAAGCTGTTACGTTAATTGTTAAAATATCGTCTGGCTTGTATCTTAGTTCAGTAGGTTCAGAGGAAAGCTGTCCTTCTGAAAGTGCCTCGTCTTGAAAGTAGATGAAATCTTTTCGAGATCCACAAGATGTTGCTGTAATTATCGCTAATATGGAAATTATAAGAATACGTGTTTTCATTTGAGTGATTGTTCTAGGTTTGCTTTAAAGTGTGAATTATTTTTTAATATCTAACACTTCGTAAGTTGAATTATTTGAAATATATTCTGGTATTAAATACTTTATAAAAGATACTATTTCTAACGGTTGTGTTAATGAATTTATAGCCGTTAGTTTGTTAATTTGTTTTTCGACATTACTAATATCAACGTGTCTTGATTTTGCAATCATAATCTTTTCGTGATAGGTTTTTTTTGTGTTTTCACCATCAGCTAAAAGTTCCTCATAAATTTTTTCTCCAGGTCTTAAGCCTGTTATTTTTATATCAATGTCTTCTGGGTATCTTAAGCCAGATAAAATAATCATGTTAGTAGCAAGGTTGAAAATCTTAATAGGTTCTCCCATGTCAAACACAAAAATTTCACCACCGTTACCCATGGCTGCGGCTTCTAAGACTAATTGACAAGCTTCAGGGATCGTCATAAAATAACGAGTTATATCTTTGTGAGTTACAGTTAGCGGACCTCCTTTTTCTATTTGTTTTTTAAATAAAGGAATAACAGATCCGTTTGAGCCTAAAACATTTCCGAATCTAGTTGTTATAAATTTCGTATGTCCTTTTCCTTTTAAGCAGCTTACATAAAGCTCTGCAATTCGTTTGGTTGCACCCATTACGTTTGTAGGGTTAACAGCTTTATCTGTTGAAATTAAAACAAATTTATCAACACTGTGTTTGACAGCGATATCTGCAACATTTTTTGTGCCACCAATATTCACACTTACTGCTTCAAATGGATTATTTTCCATTAAAGGTACGTGTTTATATGCGGCCGCATGAAAAATTATTTTAGGTTTATATAGGTTGAATATTTGATCAATTCTAGTTCTATTACGAACATCAGCCACTATAGCGTCAATATTTTCTAAGCCTTGTTGTCTAAATTCTTGCTGAATATCATAAAGTGCAGACTCTGCATTATCGACTAAGATTAATTTCTTATAGTTATACAGGCTGATTTTTCTACAAATTTCACTTCCTATAGAACCTGCTGCTCCTGTTACTAAAATAACTTTATTATCGTATTGTTCCTCTAAATCAGGATTTTTTATATTAATAGGATCTCTCCCTAAAAGGTCTTCAATTTTAACTTCTTTAATTTGACCAACACTTAAGTCGCCATCTATCCAACTTTGAACAGGAGGGACTATTTTTACTTTAAGACCTAGTGAAAAAAGGCTGCCAGTTATTTGAAGTAACCTAGTAGGATCTATATTTTGAATTGAAATTATAACATCCTCAACATTATATTTTTGAATGAAGTCTTCATCAATAGAATCTATGCTATAAACTTTTAAAAGGTTTATTTTTTTTCCTATTTTACGTTCATCGTCATCGATAAAACCAACAACATCAAACCCGCTTTTAGTGTCATTCTGAATGGCATCATAGGTTAACATTCCAGAATTACCCGCTCCAAAAATTAAAACATTAGAAATAGATTGAAAATCTTGAGTGATGTGGTTATAAATAGATTTTATAAACAGTTTTGCACCAATAAGAAATAAGATGTTTAGTAGTAAGTTTATGTAAATGATAGAACCAGAGACATTAAATATACTGTCTTCTCCTAACGCTCTTCTGCTCAAAAATGTACAAAAGATCAGAATTGTCGCTAAAATATTAGCTCCAATAATAATATTTATAATGTCTTTAAACCCAGTAAATCTAACAACACCTTTATATGAGCCAACAGAAATAAAACTAATTGCTGCAGCGATGGCTACATATGGAATTTGGTTTAATAGATTGATAAAATCAAAATCAATTTGAAAATTATATCGAATTAGATACGCTAGGAAGAATGACGCTATTACAATTATTATATCAAATAATAGAACAAGCCATTTTGAAGCATATTTTTTCGATATTTTATTTAGAAAATTAATTAGCATGTTACAAAATACGCATTTATTGCAGAAATAACTCTTTCTAATTCATTATCAGTAAGATTTGAACCACTTGGTAAGCATAATCCTCTATTAAATAAATCATCAGAAACACCATTAAGGTAACTAGGATATTTCTTGAAAACAGGCTGTTGGTGCATCGGTTTCCATAATGGTCTAGATTCAATATTTTCTTTTTCCAATGCTAATCTTAAGCCTTCTCGAGTCTCTTTAGAATCTAAAAGAATACAAGATAGCCAACGGTTAGAGAAATAACCATCTGGTTCTTTGAGAAAAGTAATTGTATCTATATTTTTCAATGAATCGAAATAGAATTGATGGTTAGAGCGACGTTTTGCGACATGGTTATCTAGGGTTGTCATTTGTCCACGACCAATACCAGCAACGATGTTAGACATTCTATAGTTGTATCCAATTTCAGAGTGCAAGTAATGAGGAGCATTGTCTCTAGCTTGTGTTGCTAAGAAAACTGCTTTTTCTTTAAGTTTTAAAGTGCTAGTAACTATAGCACCACCACCTGATGTTGTAATAATTTTATTACCGTTAAAAGATAAGATAGAAAAATCTCCGAAAGTTCCACAGTTTCTCCCTTTAAATTGGCTTCCCAATGATTCAGCACTGTCTTCTACTATAGGAATATTATATTTTAATGCAATTTTGTTAATTTCATCCACTTTATATGGCATTCCATATAAGTGTACTGTAATAATCGCTTTTGGTACATGTCCTTTAGCAATTCTGTCTTTAATTGCAATTTCTAATTGTACAGGACACATATTCCAGGTCTCTCTTTCACTATCTACAAAAACAGGAGAAGCTCCTTGGTAAACTATAGGATTAGCAGATGCTGAAAATGTTTTGCTTTGACAAATCACTTCATCTCCTTGGCCAACCCCTAATAATATAAGACTTAGATGCAAAGCGGAAGTGCCAGATGCTAATGCAGCAACATGTTTGTCTTCATTAAGGTAAGATTGTATATCGTTTTCAAAGCCATTAACATTTGGCCCTAATGGCGCGACCCAATTAGTGTCAAAAGCTTCTATAATAAAAGGTAATTCATTACCACTCATGTGTGGTGAGGAAAGCCATATTTTAGGTTTCATATGTAAAAATTGTTAAGTAATTATTATATTACTATTCAATTTCATGTCAATAGAGGGATCTGGGACACGATCTAATTCAATAGTGTAAATATGCGTTATTATCTTGATTTAACCCAAATTAAAACGACAAACAGTAAATAATTACGTTCATTATTTTAATAAAACTATCAATTTGAAATTTCAATTAGTGTACCCCATATCTTAAACTTATACTTGTCACGAAACATTACATTTAATTAACTTTTTTAAAAAATTAGATTTGTAAGTTTACATGTAATTTAGTACTTTATATCTTTTTTTTACAAAGATAGTACTAACTATATTATATTTATCAACTTTTAAAATTGTTTAAAAAAGTTTAATCTAAATAGACAAAATGAATATCTTAATTACTTCGGCAGGAAGACGAGTTTCTTTAGTAAGATCATTTCAAAAAGAAATAATAAAGTCGAACCCAAACTCTAAAGTTTTTGCTTCAGATGCTGAGCCTATTTTATCTGCAGCATGCCAAATTGCAGATGGCTTTTTTAAAGTGCCAAGGCTAGATGAATCAGATTATATAGCTGTTTTGATTGAATTTTGTAAAATTAATGATATTCACCTAATTGTACCAACTATAGACACAGAACTGCTTGAATTGGCGAAAAACAAAGAAAAATTTAAGAAAGAAGGCATTGAGGTTGTGATATCATCCGTTGATTTTGTTTCTAAATGTAGAAATAAAAGAGTAATACATGAGTTTTTTGAAGCACACAACGTAAATGTCGCAAAAGAATTTACTAAAGATAATTATGAATTACCACTTTTTATTAAGCCGATAGATGGGAGTAGAAGTGTAGATACATTTTTAATAAAAACGCAAGAAGAGTTTACTGATTATCATTTTAGTAATGAAAAATTAATGTTTTTAGAGTATTTGGACCATGATGATTTTGATGAGTTTACATGTGATTTATATTTTGGTAAAGACCATAAATTAAAATGTGCTGTGCCTAGAAAGAGGATCGAGGTTAGAGACGGAGAAGTTTATAAGGCTTTGACAGTCAATAATAGTTTGGTGCCTTATATAAAGAAAAACTTAAACTATATCGAAGGGGCTGTTGGTTGTCTTACAGCTCAGTTTTTTGTAAATAGACGTGATGATCAAAAAATTTATGCTATTGAGATAAACCCGCGATTTGGAGGTGGCTATCCATTATCTTATCTGTCTGGTGCTAATTTCACAAAATGGATTATTGACGAATACTTACATGGAAAAACCATTGAAGAAAAATTTGATGTGTGGGAAAAGGACTTATTAATGATTCGTTATGATGATGAAATTTTAGTACATGGATATAAAGGTTGATAATACTACAGTTATAGTCTTTGATTTAGATGATACATTATATAATGAGTTAGATTTCTTAAAATCGGCTTATAAGTCTATTGCGATATTCGTAGAGCCAAACGATTGGAAAGCCTTGTATTCAAAGATGTTTTCATTATACAGGTGCAAGGTTAATGTTTTTGAATTTGTTGCTAATACCTATAAAATAGAAATAAGTTTATTGGTTGAGATGTATAGAAGTCATAAACCAA